>JACJZP010000021.1 GCA_020635535.1 Flavobacteriales bacterium
ACCACAAATTCATCGAATTCTTTCAGTGCTTCTTCTTGAGCTTTGGTCGCGGAAATGCCTGCTTGCTGATTCTGATAATGATTGTCCTTGGCCGTTTCGGCATTCATGGCAAATGCCACTGGCCGTATCATCAATATGTTGGATGTGGTCTGTGCCGCCATACTCAAATGTCTTCGCGTTGCAGTGGCATACTCATGCAATGCGTGCCGCCACGGGCGCGCGAAAGCTCAGCCGATTGAAGTGTGATGAGCGTATCACCTTTAATGAGGTCTTCCAACTTGGCGCCAGCATCCATCTGTGCATTGAAATCCTCTGCTTTTATCAACTTAAAACCTCGTTTTCGGAGGGTTTCGTTCGTGTACACGTTTCTATCGTAGCCGATGATCACACCTTCGCGGATGGCCAAAAAGTTGCAGCTATCGGTCCATTGCTCGCGTTCGGTGAACGGGAAAATGGAACCTCCGTTCGGAACGATATTCGCCTTTTTACAACCGAAATCTTCCAGACTTACCTCTTTCAATAGGTCATCCAAGAAGTCGAATTCCTTCTTCTTAACCTTAAATCCATCGCCCTTTGTTTGTCGGATGAACTGCGTGACGTACACCTGCTCTTCGGGCGTTTCCATCTCATCATCCAGCATTCTTCTAAAGTCAATCTCTTCTTTGGAAAGCGTGATGGCATCTTTGGTGAATGGCGCATAAACCACCCACGTATCGCGCTTTACCATCGTAAATATGGTGTCGATGTGCATGTACGCACGCTCGGCTGGGATGTGCACCACTGAAACTTTATCCACCAGATTTCGACTGAAGAGTTGGGTCGTCAATTGGTGAATGGCGTTCTGCGTGGTTCTGGCGCTCTGTCCAACTAACAAATGCCGCGGACTGATCATCATCACATCACCACCTTCAATGCTTACTTCCTGTTTCTCCCGCGTGAGCGCATCAGTAAGGAAGTAGTATTCGTTATCCTCCAGCTCGATCACGCGGTCGGTAAACTGATATTTGTCCCAATTGGCCTCATCACCGAACAGGTAGAAATAGGCGATGTATTTAATAAGGAGTGCTTCGCGAGTGCGACCTTTCTCTGCGGCCTTTATCAGGAGCAGGTGGTCGTTGATCACAATACCGATGTCGCGTGTAAAGATGAAGTTGGGCAGCGGAGCAAAGAGGTAATCTTCCTCGCCTTCGTACATCCAAACGCCCGAAATAAGAGTGCGGGTCAGTTGCTCTGCATCCATTTTCATGAGCAGCATCTGCGTTTCGAAGTCGCACTTTTCCATCGCGCATACCGCAGAAACCAATAGCTGCTTCGCGAGGTCGTTCTTCAGAACTTGCATCAGCAGGTGCTCGGCATCCAGCACTTTATCCGACTTCAGATAACCTTCCTTGGTCGGTTTGAAGAAATCGGAATCGCTCTTATCGCGATTGCGCATCACTTCCGGGTCGAGGAACCACAACAGCACGCTCAGGTACTCATTGTACTCCTTGCGCATGTTGTCGAGGTAAACGATGTCATCGTAAAGCAGTTCCTCCATCATGCGCGGGGCAATTTTGCCGATACCCGCATCTGGACTGTGAATGATCAGCCGCTTCAACGTACCGACCTCTGACGAAACCTTGATGTTCTTGCTCATAACCTGAGATTTGAGGGCGAAGTTAGCACTTGGGTTTAGTTCAAGGTGTGACGTTCAAGGTTCGAGGTGGCCGAACTTTGAACATTGAACCCCGAACTTTGAACCGCCTATTTATAGTTTTGCAGCAAATTACAGAAGGTGTCGAACGTGCTCGTATCAAGTATTCAGGAAGTTCTAAAGGAACTCTACGGACAGGAAGTTGCAGTAGAACAGATTCAGCTTCAAAAAACCCGCAAGGATTTTGAAGGTGATGTAACGCTGGTGGCGTTTCCGCTGCTGCGCGTTTCCAAGAAATCTCCTGAGCAGACGGGCGAAGACATCGGCAATGCGCTCGTGGCCAAGGTAGATCATGTAGCAGGGTTCAACGTGGTGAAGGGTTTCCTCAACCTATCATTCTCGGCTGGTTACTGGGTCTCGCAGTTGGCGGATATCGTTAAGACCGAGAACTATGGTTTCCGTCAGAAAGGTGCGCACAGCCGCAACATCATGGTCGAGTATTCATCGCCCAATACCAATAAGCCGTTGCACTTGGGGCACATCCGAAATAATCTGCTCGGTTATTCGGTCTCCGAGATCCTGAAGGCCAACGGTCACGCGGTGCAGAAAGTGCAGGTGATCAACGACCGTGGTATCCACATCTGCAAAAGCATGTTGGCGTGGCAGAAGTTCGGCAATGACGAAACGCCACAGTCATCGGGCCTCAAAGGCGATAAGCTGGTTGGCAAGTATTATGTGGAGTTCGATAAGCATTACAAGGCCCAGATCGCGCAGCTGGTAGAAGCAGGAAAGACCAAGGAAGAGGCCGAGGCCGAAGCACCTATAATAATAGAGGCGCGCGAAATGCTTCTGAAATGGGAGGCAGACGATGCCGAGGTGCGTCAGCTTTGGGAGAAGATGAACGGCTGGGTGTATGATGGTTTCGATGAGACTTACAACCGCTTGGGCGTTGACTTCGACAAGCTCTATTATGAAAGCAACACCTATTTAATAGGTAAGGAGTTGGTGGAGCGTGGAGTAGAGGATGGGATTTTCCAAAAGCGGCAAGATGGCTCTATCTGGTGCGACCTCACCGAAGATGGCCTCGACCAGAAACTGCTTCTTCGTAAGGACGGAACGGCTGTTTACATGACGCAGGACCTCGGCACCGCCAAACTGCGTTATGACGATTGGCCTGCGCTCAATCAATTGATATATACGGTAGGCAACGAGCAGGATTACCACTTCAAAGTGCTGTTCCTCATTCTCGGCAAGCTTGGTTTCGATTGGGCCCAGAACTGCTACCATTTATCTTATGGTATGGTCGATCTTCCTTCAGGAAAGATGAAATCCCGCGAAGGAACAGTAGTTGATGCCGATGACCTTATGGACGAGATGGTCTCCACGGCCAAAGCACAGACTGAGGAAAAAGGCAAGCTCGAAGGAATGACCAACGAGGAGGCAGAGGAACTTTTCTCAGTGCTTGGTCTGGGTGCCCTCAAGTATTTCATGCTGAAGGTGGACCCGAAGAAGCGTATGCTTTTCAATCCTGCTGAAAGTATTGACATGCAGGGCAACACGGGACCGTTCATTCAATACACGCATGCCCGTATCAAGTCTGTTTTGCGAAAGGCTGAGGTTACACAGGCTTCAACACCAAAGTTGAATGAGATCAACGAACACGAACGTTCATTGATTCGATTGTTGAGCCAATATCCAGAGGTGATCATTCAGGCGGGAGATGAGTACAGTCCAGCGGTGATCGCCAATTATACCTACGAACTCGCCAAGGAATACAACACGTTCTATCACGAATGTCCGATCCTTATCGAGGAAGATGCCAACGTGAAAGAATTGCGCTTGGCAATTTCGGCCATGACGGCTGATGTCATTGCTTCGGCCATGAAATTGTTGGGCGTTCAGGTGCCCGAAAGAATGTAATTCAACTATCTAAATGGAACAGCCACAGAGACACAGAAAGCACAGAGGTTTTCACAGAAGGAATTTCATTTGTCTCTGAGAAATCTGTGAAAATCTGTGTCTCTGTGGCTAAAAAATGTCTTTTCATTCGACAAGCATTTGGAGAGGAAGAATGTAGATTGACAAACGCATTCGGTAACATTACCTTTGCACGCTTAAACCGAAAGAGCACATGTTCGAGAACTTAACGGAGAAATTTGACAAGGCGTTTCAGACGCTGAAAGGTGAGGGAAAAATCACGGAGATCAACGTGGCCGAAACCATGAAAGAAGTGAGACGTGCGCTGCTCGATGCGGACGTTAACTACAAGATCGCGAAAGATTTCACCGACACCGTCAAGCAAAAGGCACTTGGGCAGGACGTACTGACGGCCGTGAAGCCAGGTCAGTTGATGGTGAAGATCACCAAAGACGAGCTTACCACGTTGATGGGCGGCTCAACCGTGGAGGTGAACCTCGATGGCAAACCTGCGGTCATTCTGATTGCGGGTCTGCAAGGTTCGGGTAAAACCACTTTCTCAGGTAAGCTTGCCAAATTCTTAAAGTCGAAAAAGCAAAAGAATCCATTGTTGGTGGCGTGTGACGTGTATCGTCCAGCGGCCATCGATCAGTTGACCGTGCTCGGAGAACAAGTTGGCGTTAAGGTTTATAAGGAAGAAGGCAATAAAAATCCGGTAGCGATTGCTGAAGCATCCATCAACTACGCCAAGGCGAATGGCCATAATGTGGTGATCGTGGATACCGCAGGTCGTTTGGCGGTGGATGAGGAAATGATGAACGAGATCGATCGCGTTCACAAGGCCATCAAACCACAGGAAACGCTTTTCGTGGTCGATTCCATGACGGGTCAGGATGCGGTGAACACCGCCAAAGCCTTCAACGACCGATTGGATTTCGATGGTGTTGTCCTAACGAAGTTGGATGGTGATACGCGCGGTGGTGCGGCTCTTTCCATCCGTTCGGTGGTAAATAAGCCGATCAAGTTTGTCGGTATTGGAGAAAAGCTCGAAGCGCTCGATATTTTCCACCCAGACCGTATGGCCGACCGTATTCTCGGCATGGGTGACGTGGTCTCACTCGTTGAGCGTGCGCAAGAGCAGTTCGATGAAGAACAGGCCCGCAGACTTCAGAAGAAGATCGCTAAGAACACCTTCGATTTCAATGACTTCTTGGATCAGATCAATCAGATCAAGAAGATGGGAAACATCAAGGATCTGATGGGCATGATTCCCGGAATGGGCAAGGCTTTGAAGGATGTGGATATTGACGATGATGCCTTCAAGCAGGTTGAGGCCATTATCGGGTCGATGACACCTCAAGAACGTTCAAACCCGCAATTGATAGATGGTTCTCGAAGAAAAAGGATAGCTTTAGGTAGCGGTTCAACCATTCAGGATGTAAATCGACTGCTCAAGCAGTTTGAGGAAAGCAGAAAGATGATGCGCATGTTCTCGAACAAAGGAGCCATGAAAAATATGATGCGCAATAATCCGCTTGGAAGGAGATAGCGAAGACCAGAATTGGAGGATTTCTGAGAATTGAGTCGCGAAAGTGACTATAGTCGCAATTAGCTACGTGATTCACGTATTTAATTGTTGATTTAGTGTTATACTTGTATTGTCTTGTGATGATATTAAACGGAAAAAAGATAGCGGAGGAAATCAAAGCAGAGTTGGCCAATGAGGTTCGGTTACTTGCTGCCAATGGTCAAAGACCACCACATTTGGCTGCCATTCTCGTTGGAAACGATGGAGCGAGTGAAACGTATGTGGCAAGCAAGGTCAAATCGTGCGAGACGATCGGATTCGGCTCTACACTGGTGCGACTTCCTGCGGACGTTTCTGAGGAGCAGCTTCTACATGAGATCGACTCAATCAATGCGAATGACGAAATCGATGGCCTGATAGTTCAGCTACCATTACCAAAACATATTGATGAGCAGAAAGTAACAGAGCGTGTCATTCCAGAGAAAGATGTAGATGGCTTTCATCCTGTAAATGTGGGCAAGCTGGTGTTGGGCTTGCCAACGTTCGTTTCGGCCACTCCAAAAGGAATCATGGAGATGTTGAAGCGATATGACATAGAAACAAGCGGAAAGCACTGTGTAGTTCTAGGTAGAAGCAATATAGTAGGAACACCCATGGCAAATCTTATGAGCCGTAACAGCTATCCAGGAAATTGCACGGTTACCCTTTGTCACAGCAGAACGAAAGACTTAGTATCTTACACTCGTTCAGCCGATATTTTAATAGTTGCACTTGGCAGACCTGAGTTCGTTACAGCAGATATGGTGAAGGAGGGGGCAGTGGTCATTGATGTTGGAATTACGCGTGTGGAAGATTCAACCAACCCAAGAGGCTATGTGCTTAAGGGTGATGTTGCATTTGATGAAATCGAGAAGAAGGCTTCGTTCATTACCCCTGTTCCAGGAGGTGTTGGAAGAACCACTATAACAGCTTTGTTGCAGAATACCTTGCAAGCAAGACTCAATAACGTTAAACCCAGTAAATTACATAATCATGTCAGTTAAAATCAAACTAAAGAACCGCGAGGATAAGTACGCAGTATTAGATGACAAGGTACATGAGGCAATCCAGGCCGATAAATACTTGTCTTCTGTTAAGTTCCTAGACAATCTAAGAGCCCACTCAAATGGATATGGTGTATTCCAGCGATGCATCACCACCAAGAAAGGTCCTGTTTACGAGACCATCTATTTGCACAAGTACATTGCCGAGAAATTCATCAAAAAGCCGAAGAGCGATAGAAAATTGTTCGTTCGGTTCATTGATGGTGATGTGTTGAATTGCCAGTTGGAGAATCTGGAATGGGTAACCATGAATACCCTCAGAAGAGAAATGAAAAACTTCAAGAGTAAGACCGGTTATCGTGGAGTTACTAAGGAGAAGAATCGCTATCGCGCAGTGATTTATCATGAGCGCAAGGCATTCAACCTTGGCTTCTATGACACTGCTGAAGAAGCTGCAAAGGCATACAACAAGAAATCGAGAGAGCTTTTCGGTGAGACAGGTAGTCTCAATGAAGTGTGATCGTTCTTGAAAGTGAGTTATGAGAAAAAACGCCCGTTCAGCTAATTTGAACGGGCGTTTTCTTTTATTCTGCGTCACTATCGATGGTAATGTGAAGACTGAAGAAACTCACCCTATCATCAATTGGATGAATGTGGTAATTCAGTTTTTTGCCGCTCTTCCTATAGATGTCCAATAGCCCGAGTCCGGCTCCACCCTTGGCAGAATACTCAGATTTGTCGAGTCTGTCGCTGTATATCTCTCGCATGTTCCGATGTTCCCAACTGTTGATCTCGTTGATCTTGGCTTTCAGTGCATCAATGTTGGAATTGTCAATACGATTTCCGGTTATGATGAAGAAATCATCTTCGTGCCGCCCCAGTAGCAAGATGCTGGCCACTTCTTCATTTGCCTTGCCGGTTGCCGAGTGTTTGACAATGTTCTGAAGACACTCAACCAAGATGTTGAACACCCTTTTTCGGAGTTTCTTTTCTTCTCCGGTCTGTACCAGTTTTAATTCAGTTATTGACAGAAGTTGCTGAACCGTTTCCTCACTGATGTGATCGCGATAGGCGAGCAGCAGCTCGTTTTCGGACATCATCCGGTCTATATCAACATACTGGTCAACTCTAGACAAAGGCCTAATTTATAGTGGTTAGGATACGCTTCCTACGGGAAATGCGTATCAAGGTTATAATGAGTCATAAATTTTCACTCGACCTTAATGGATACTTTAGCGACATGAAACTCCCTGAGTTAGACCAAATACAATTGGAGGAACTGGATAAAGGCAGAATGCTACCTATTATGGAGGAGTTCTATACCATACAGGGAGAGGGGCATCATACTGGCAAGCCCGCCTACTTCATTAGAATTGGAGGATGCGATGTAGGATGTCATTGGTGTGATGTGAAAGAGAGCTGGGATGCTTCCATACACCCTTTGAAGAGTGTTGATAAGGTGGTTGAGCATGCGGCCGCGCAAACAGCAAAAACCGTGGTGATAACCGGTGGAGAGCCAATGACCTTCAATCTGAATTACATCACGCAGCAATTAAAGAAACGCGGCATCAGCGTTCACATAGAAACATCAGGGGCTCATAATTTCTCGGGAACCTTTGATTGGGTCTGTCTATCTCCAAAGAAAAACTCGCCACCCAAGAGTGAATATTACGAGAAGGCTGATGAACTGAAGGTTATCGTTTACAATCGGCACGATTTTGAGTGGGCTAAGGAACACGCACTTAAGGTAAGTGACAAGTGCAGGCTTTTTCTTCAACCTGAGTGGAGTAAAAGAGATGAAATGATGCCCTTAATAGTAGATTTTGTGATGGAGAACCCAGAATGGAACGTTTCGTTGCAAAGCCATAAATACATGAATATTCCGTAGTGAAGGTTTTCAGATACATAATGCTACTACTTGCGCTGGTGGTCTCAACTTCCAGCTTTGCGCAACGCGATTACAGTACCAATTCAAAAAAGGCCATCAGTAATTTTGAAGAGGCGCTCAAGTATTATAGTTCCAAACGTAATGCAGAAGCGCTGGAGTATCTACAGAAGGCCATTAAGGCCGATGAAAGATTTGTAGAGGCTTATTCTGTTTCTGGAGATTGCTATGCCGATCTTGGAGACTTCGATAAGGCAATTGCCAATTACAAGAAGGTTGTGGAGTTGAATCCTGATTTCATGGCTACTTCATACAAGCAATTGGCCGATGTGCAATTTATGACGGGTGATTATGAAAGCTCAGCAGAGAATTACAAGATATTTCTGACCAAGAAGAGGGTCAATCCTAAAATAATGGAGCAGGCCGAGCGCAGCCTTAAAAATGCGGAGTTCGGTGCTGAGGCCAAGAAGAAGCCGGTTCCGTTTGAACCCAAGAATCTTGGTTCCAATGTGAATACGGAAGATTTTGAGTATTTCCCGGTGCTTACTGCGGATGAGCAGACATTGGTATTTACACGAAACAAGAGAAGAAACGGAGGGCTTGATTATCAGGAAGACTTCTATGTAAGCTTTGCAGGAGATGATGGTTGGACAACATCAAGGAATCTTGGGAGTCCGATAAATACGGATGATAATGAAGGTGCACAAACCATAACCGCTGATGGAAAGCAGCTGTTCTTTATTGGTTGTAATAGAAAGCAAACCGGTTTAGGAAGTTGTGACATTTATCGTTCAATGAGAAATGGCGACAAGTGGGGAATTCCTGAGAATCTCGGAGCTCCTGTGAATTCGTCCAAATGGGAAAGTCAGCCAAGTATTTCTGCGGATGGTAAGACACTGTACTTTGTGAGTAACCGCTCTGGTGGCCTTGGAGGTATGGACATTTGGGTTACACGGCTGGCACCGAATGGAGAATGGAGCGTTCCAAGAAATCTTGGTGATATTATTAACACACCATTTTCTGAGGAGACTCCCTTCATACATCCAGATGGGAAAACACTCTATTTCACATCCAACGGACATGTTGGAATGGGAGGCAAGGACATTTTTGTTACCCGAATGGATTCGGTTGGAAATTGGAGCACTCCAGTAAACCTTGGTTATCCGATAAACACTTGGAAAGATGAGCAGGGTCTGTTTGTTGTGGCGAGCGGAAAAACGGCTTATTTCAGTTCAGACCGAGATGGAGGAGCGGGCAAGCTCGACCTCTACTCCTTTGAGCTTTACCCAGATGCAAGGCCAACTCAGGTAACCTATGTTAAGGGAAAGGTTACCGACAAGCTTACAGGAGATCCGCTGGCTGCAAGATTTGAACTCATAGACGTGGAGACATCCGAAGTAGTGGTGGAATCAACCTCCGATGCTGTGAATGGTAGTTTCCTGGTCACTCTACCGGTTAACCATGATTACGCGCTGAACATATCAAAGGATAAATACCTGTTCTATTCAGAACATTTTTCGCTTCCTGCGCAGCACGATATGTCTAAACCCTATCGGATGGATGTTAAGCTCCAACCGATCAAATTCGGAGAAAAGGTTGTTCTGAAAAATATCTTCTTCGAAACGGCTTCTTACGAGCTTCTTCCAGAATCAAGGGTTGAGCTTGATAAGTTGGTGGCGTTCATGAATAATAATCCGACCATTCGAATAGAGATTGGTGGACATACGGATAATGTTGGTAAGCCAGAGGATAATCAACTTCTATCAGAAAACCGTTCAAGATCGGTACGTGCTTATCTCATTGACCATGGAATTGTTGCCGATAGAATTCAGTACAAAGGCTACGGAGAGGAACAGCCAATTGATACGAATGAAACACCAGAAGGTCGGGCTAATAATAGAAGAACGGAATTCAAGGTCTTGAATGGTGAATAGACTACTGACTCTCCTTTTTCTTTGTACTTCAGCAATTGCCAATTCACAGGAGGTAGCGCATTCCATCTATCTGATTGGAGATGCTGGGAAAGACACCATGGCTGGTCCAGCTTTGCAAATGCTGGAGAGTGAACTGAAAAGAGATTCCACCAGCACGGTCATTTTTCTTGGTGACAATATTTACCCTGCTGGGCTTGCAGGAAAAGAAGGTGCAAAAAAGAAACACCTATCTGAACTCAAGTTGTTATCACAATTGGAGACAACAGATGAGCACCAAGGTTATGTTTTCTGGATTCCGGGAAATCATGATTGGAAGGCTGGAAGATGGCAAGGAGACTGGCTTGTTCAGTTGGAAGCTGATTTCGTTGAGGAATATTATTCCAAACAAAAGACCATAAAGAATGATTCTGGAATGGTCTTTTTTCCGAAAGACGGTTTTCCAGGGCCGCATCTGACCACTGTTTCTGAACACGGTTACGACCTTATTGCCATTGATGTGCAGTGGTGGTTACAGGATCAGTTCTTTCATCGCGTGCCTACAGAAATAGGCTTTACCAAAAGAAAAATGGAAGACCTGTTTCTCGAACGTCTGGATAGCCTTCTTGCCCGTTCAACAAGAAGCGGAAGGAAAACAATATTGGCAGCGCACCATCCCATGTTCAGCAACGGACATCATGGTGCAAGCAAACAGCCTTGGAGGTTCATATTCAACTGGGTTCCGCCTTTTCCCTTGTTCGGACTGATGGGGTTGAACCGTGCATTGGTTCAGGATATTCCGCAACCACGTTACAGACGAATTCAGAAGAAGATTCTGGCGGTTCTGAATAAATACAGGAACATCATTTATGTTTCTGGCCATGACCACAATTTGCAGTATCTCGAGAATGGGGGTAATCATTATCTGATCAGCGGTGCAGGAAGTAAGATCTCGTCCTTGAAAGGAGATCGGTATGGGGCAAAGTTCATGGACGATAGAAACTATGGTTTCATGCGTTTGGACCTTATGGAATCAGGGGTGGTGAAATGCCATGTTTACGGACACCTTACCAGTGGCGAATTCCATTCCTTCGATCTAAAGTAGATTGCGAATAAAATCGGTTCTTTGTGATGATGAGGTACGGTTTTCTGTTGTTTCTGAGTTTGTTCTTACTGCTGAGGCAAGACGCATTTGCCCAATCGCAGTTTACCAGAGTTTACGGAGGTGGCGGTTACGATTTCGGTGTGGAGGTGATACAGACTACAGACGGGGGCTACCTTGTAGCAGGACAGTCAAGTAGCTTCACAGAAGGACTTAGTTCTCAGATCCTTCTATTTAAAACAGACCCAAATGGCTACGAGGAATGGCGAAAGACCTATGGCGGTCAGTTTGCGGATCAGGCAGAGTCCATGGTTGAAACTGCGGATGGCAATCTTCTGATCTCTGGCTTCACCGAAACGGTTGAGAACAGTTATCAGTTCCTTGCATTGAAGGTCACCTTGGCTGGAGATACGCTTTGGTCGCGAAAGTATGGCGGTTCTGAATGGGATTTTTGCAAACAAGCAGTAGCAATTCCAACTGGGGGTGCGGCATTGTTTGGTCAAACTTACAGTAGTGGGGCAGGCGAGGGAGACTTCTATCTGATTAGGATCAATGACAGTGGTGATACGCTTTGGACAAGAACTTATGGAGGGTCGGGAGATGAGTATGGTGAGTCCATTTCACTGGCAAATGATGGAGGTTTCTTTCTTGGCGGTTATACCAGCAGCTTTGGTGCAGGTGGTTACGATATGTACGTGGTAAGAACCGATGCCAGCGGTGATACCCTATGGACAAAGACCATCGGAGGCGTGGAAGATGACATGGCCTACGCCATAGCGGCAACTGCCGATGGTGGTTACGTGATAGGCGGTGGCACGTACAATCAGTCACCAGATAAACTTGACCTGATTTTATACAAGGAAGGAGGTTCTCAGCAGTGGATGAACAGTGAATCGCACCCGGAAGACAGCTACGTAACAGACCTGTTGGTAGAACCGTCTACCCAGAATGTCACAGTAATTGGGGTAGTGGCCCCAGGAGATTTTGGAGGAAAGGACGGTAGAATTTTACGTTATGGTGCAGATGGAATTTGGAATGGTGTAGCCAAATCTCATGGGTCAGAATCAACCGATGAAGTCTATGACATCAAACGCACTACCGATAATGGATACATTCTTGTTGGTAAAACCGATGGCTTTCTGAATCGTTTTGATGATGTTTTCTTGGTTAAGACCAACAGTTCGGGGCTTACAGTTGGTCCAGAGTTAGGAGTGGATCAGACTGAGACGGATGACGAGACTTACCGTGTTCGATTTGCTCCGAATCCGATAGGGGATCATAGCAGAATGATGATTGATGGCTTTGATGCGATTCAACGGACATATAATGAACCTCTAATGTTGGCTGTGTATGATGCGTTGGGAAAGTTGGTAATTCGAATGCAGGTAAATTCCTCGACTCAAGAGGTCAATGCAGTTGAAGTTGCTCCAGGAATTCTATTCTACCAGCTTAAAGTAGGAGATCAGTTACTTGCGACTGGCAAGTTGGTGAAGCTTGACCAATAAAGATCAGAAATACCCAGCTATGCTCAAGTAGGCACTTTGAGAAGTGCCAACCATAGGAAGCACAAACCCTTCCAGGTTGTTGGATCCTAAGCGTACTTCCAGAACTTGCCCGAACTTTTTTCTCAATTCGAGGCCAATGCTCCAACTTCCAAATCCGCCATAGGCAAAGCGTCCATCTATGTAGAATTGTTTTGGAAGTGGAGAACTTACTCCAACATAACCGAGTGGAACGTATCCGCTGGCAATGCGATATTGAACTCCAGCATAAATACGTAGGCCTTCAGATTTCAATCTGTAAAAGCCCTCTAATCTCATCCTTGCAGGAGTAGCAATGGTGTATGGAGTTGCATCCAACTTGCTTACAAATCCATCCACTACCGTATCCAAACTGACAGAAGAGAAGCCAGCGCCTCCAGTTCCGAACAGGTTTATGTCAACACCCTCAAAATGAAAAACAGAATCAAATTCAGTATGTCTCAATCCCGTTGACCAGCGGATAAAACCCAGATCGTGAGCGTCAAAACGGATTCCGAATTTTTCGCCTTCATAGGCAAAGGTCATTGCAGCGCTCATTCCAAGTCCATTGGCATCAATAAACTGTGTGGCGTTAAGCGATGAAGAACGGGCTTCACCGTGTATTGAGCCCTCCAGATAATCTCCATCCTCATCGGTAAAAAGTTCAGCTTCAGAAATGTCAACATTCAGGTTACGGTTTCCAGTAAGCAGTCCAAGTCCGAAACCGATAAGCCATTTTCCCTTGCTTGTTCCAACGTTTTTCAGAATACCGACCTCCCATTGTTTGTACGATATGAAGTTGGCCTTGATGTTGGAAAGATCAGCTGTTTTACCAGCAAACATGGCATTGCCGAACATGGCAAGGTCAAAAAGGTCTTTGCTATACGTGGCGTTAGCATGAGTTCGGTCTGCAATGTTGATGTACCATCCGATTCCTTTTGAGCTATCGGGCAGATGGCGGGCGTAGATGCCATAGTCAAGGTCAACCCCAACTCTATTCAGTTTGAATGAGCGATCACTGGCCTGGTTCAAGATCTTTCGGTCGATGTGTTTTCCCTGATAAGCCGCCCACAATAAGTTGGATGATAGTGCATTGCTTGCCAACTGATATCTTCCGTAAACCCCAACGGAGTATCCTGGTTCAGTGTCCGAAAATACAGGGTGTCTGAACTGAGCACTCGTGTTTACAGCATAGAGAATCGATATAAGTGTCAGCAGTTTTTTCAAAATACTGATGTCCCGAAGTTGATGTTGAAATTCCCTATAAGCTTGAGGTCAATGCCATAGGTGTCATAAAGCTCAATGAGGTCGGGCTGATTCGGAGTGTTGAAACGAACCTTGATATGAACTTTCTTGGTCTGCGGGAGCACATCTGCCAACGACTCTGGAATAGGGATATTGATAATCGTTTCCAATGGAGATATCACTCGATTTTCTGCGTTAAGCGGTGGTGCTGCAATGGTCGATGGCGCCACCAGCGTTCCAAGGCCTACAAGATTATCGTCCATCATCGTGATCTCTACCTGACCTTCGAGCGGAAGGCCATTTATAGCCTTTAGCGTAAATGTTCCACTGTTTACAGATTCGATAAATCCAGTTGAACTCAGATTCCAGTCAACTGTATCAACCAATGTCAGATTATTAAGTGAGGTACGTAGCGGGATATCAATATCCATCAAGGCCTGAAACGGCCTATCATAGTAGAAGAAGTCGTTTCCACCAGATATGTTTCCAAGAGGATTAAGGTCAAATCCAAATGTGTAACCAAGCTGATCGGGCAGGTTTTCAATGAAGTTCTTAATGTTTGAGTTTCCGTTATTTAAATTAAAATCAACAACGTATGGAATCACATCCTCGGCATTGCCCGAAACATCTTGAGCCCGTGTAAGCAGTATCGTGTTGCCAATTATGCTGTGGTTCAAGTCAACGGTTGAACCTGTTCTTGTGTTTATAGATGCCAGTTGATCCAAATTGAAACGCACATCAGCTCCAACACCATTGATAACATGCAGACCAATATTCACGGAGTCTAAGAACATCTGACCATCGGTAATTCGGTTCAGAACATCCAATTCTGAAGTTTCATTTTCTGAATCACTGGATTCTTGACCGAAATAACCTGCTCCGTAGTCGGGTATAATGTTTTGGAATCCGTATTCCAGGATCAGGTATGTGGTGCCAATTGGAATGGAAACTGTGTCTCCACTGAATGATGTGTTGACCGTAAACGCGGTTGCCAAGGTGTTAAGACTTGTTCCGCTGAATCCGCGAAGATCAATCCGATAGTCGCGAAGGTCGAACACATACTCTGCCGTTGCTGTATCACCAATACTTCCTCGAGCAATGCTTCCTGTACTGATAAACATGTTGCCGAATTTGGTGGCCAACGGAATTCGGTATTCAAAGTCAAGCTCAGTTTGAACAACGCTTTTCACCTTCAATTTAAGTTGACCACTTCTAACCTTAACATATTTCAAGGCCAGTTGTCCAAGGTCATACTGCGTTTCATCAGAAAGGCTCGGAAGGGTGAATCCGGGTGGGATATTATTGAACGCAAATTGCGCGCTGAAACCCTTCTGAATGGTAGTATCCGGAATCTTCAGAATGGAATCCAAAGGAAGGTCTATCAAAGGTCTGCTCACCTTAAGCCGAAGTCCACCATCTGCACTTGATGTTAAAAGCGAATCTGCTATCAGATCAGCCATGTTGAGCTTGGTATGGATGACAGGGGCGAGTATATCTACATCCCAGTTCGCGTTACCAACATCTTGTTTGCAACCTGTAGTCAACAGGCTCATTATTAAACCCAATATGAGCAGATGTGATGGAATCCTCAAAGTGCTACTAATGTATGAAAACGGCCTGATGGTTGGCATTGTTTTTTATCGTTGCTTCTTTGTTGAATTCCGAGAGTTTTGTATATTGAAACTTCGTTCAGCAATTGACGTAAACGTTAACAGTATTAACACTCAAATATTTGCCACATGGAGAAGGTAACCTTAAAGAAGATTTTCATTTCTTATCTGATCACCTCGTTAGTGATTTTTTTGGTTTCAGCAGCAATCAGTATTGCGGGAACCACAGGGAAGGGTATGCATACCAATATTGGGGAAATCTCAATTGAGATTATGATGATGATTCAGTTGGCTCATATTCTGGTTGCCAACGCAATTCTTCATTGGTTCTTTTATTTCGGTGGCTCACATGCTTCTCCATTGACAAAGGGGGTTGCAACTGCTGCAATTTTGGGAGTGATGAATTTCATGATTTCGGTCTTTGCATTGAACATCTATGATATTTACACGGACTCCTTATCTGTACTGCTTAGCGGCATGAGTAGCAGGGTGGTTGAATATGGTTCAGGCGGTATCCTTGCCGCGATAATCAGTGTTACCGATATTCACAAATGGGCATTTTTCAGATTGGCCTAATAGTCATATCGGCCTTTCCAAAACTTTTGTAAACGCTCGCGGTCCGCAGATTCGCGGGCGTTTTTTTGCGGGTCATATAGTTTGGTTCCACTCAGTTCTTCGGGCAAGAATTCTTGGTCAACGAAATTATCTGGGTGGTCATGTGCATAGTCATATTCCTTTCCATAACCGATTTCCTTCATCAGTTTAGTTGGTGCGTTCCGGAGATGCAATGGAACAGGTAGATCACCTGATTCATTAACCAGTTGCTTAGCGTTCTTTATTGCTTTGTAGGTAGAATTACTCTTGGGTGAATTGGCCAGATAGACAGCGGTTTGCGAGAGGATTATCTCAGATTCAGGAAACCCAATTACTGCCACAGCCTGAAAACAATTATTGGCTATGACCAGAGCGGTCGGATTTGCAGCACCAATATCTTCTGATGCAAGAATCAACATTCTTCTTGCAATGAATTTTACATCTTCTCCACCAACTATCATCCTCGCAAGCCAATAGACTGCCGCATTGGGATCAGAACCACGCATTGATTTGATGAAGGCTGAAATAATGTCGTAATGGTTCTCTCCACCTTTGTCATACGTTGCCAAAGAATTCTGAAGAATTCTTTCTACTGATTCATTTGTTATGACGCATTTTTTCTCATCAATTCCTTGGACAACCAACTGAAGATTATTAAGAAGCTTTCTGGCATCACCTCCACTGAAACGTAGCATTAGCTCATTCTCTTGAATGTCAATTGATCTACCGGTTTCATTTTCAAGTTCTTGCCTTCCCTTTTCTAAGAGGAGTTCCAAGTTTGTACGGTCCAATCCTTTTAGAATGTAAACCTGACATCTTGATAGAAGTGCCGATATTACTTCGAATGACGGATTTTCAGTAGTTGCCCCAATGAGAGTAACTGAACCTTTTTCAACTGCTCCAAGCAGTGAGTCCTGCTGCGATTTGCTGAATCTGTGTATCTCATCAATGAAGAGAATAGGTCGGCCTTTGTTAGAGAATAGGTTTTGATCCTTGGCCTTTTCGAGTACCTCTCTAACCTCTTTGACCCCTGAGTTGATCGCGCTTAAGTTGTAGAAGGGCCGATTCAGGGATTGCGAAATGATATGGGCCAAAGTGGTCTTCCCTGTTCCTGGTGGTCCCCATAGAATCATGGATGGAATCTGACCTGATTCAATTGCATTTCTTAGAACGGAACCTGCACCCACCAAGTGTTCCTGTCCCACATAATCGTCTAAAGTTTGTGGCCTTAGTTTTTCTGCCAAAGGCATCTGCGTGTTCATGACGCAGTAAGATTACTCAGATTTCTTATCATTCTCGGAAGATTCGGTTTCCGAGGTCTCAACGCAGCTTTCATTGAAAAGCTTGGCGGCTTCCTTGTTTCCAAGAATTGAAGCAGCTTCAAGATCCTTGCAGCTGGGCTTGGTTTTTCCCATCTCCAATTTTAGTTGACCACGATGTAGAAACGCCAGATCCATCTTATCATTCAATTTGGTGGCTTTATTGAAATATTTCATTGCCTCGCCATGGTCTTTGAGCTTCATATAAACCATTCCAAGGTCATCGTGGTAAATAGCATTGGACTCGTTGAGTTCTATGGCTTTCAGAAAATCACTGATCGCCTCAGTTGTATCTCCTAAGGCAATTCTACTCCAAGCCCTATGGTTATAGGCTTCGTGCATGGATGGATTCATGGAAATGGCCTGGTCATAGTCCTGCAAAGCTTCCTCATACTTGTTCATTAGGCTCTTTGCATACCCTCTGCTTTCGTAGGCATTTGCATAATCCGGCTTCATTTCAATCACTTTACTGAAGTCGTTTACCGCTCTTCTAAGATCCTTGCGTTCAACATAACAGAACCCACGATAATTGTACGCCTTTATCAATTCGGGGTCGAGTTCAATTGCCTTGTCAAAATCTATGATGGCGTTCATATGATCGCCCATTCTCATATAACTCGAACCACGCATCATGTAAGCTTCCAGATAATCTGGTTTCAATTCAATTGCACGATTGAAATACGGAATTGCCTCAGCATCTTTTCCTTCATTGGTTCTGAGCAAACCTTGTACAAATGTGTCTTTAGATGTTTGAGCAGTTACTCCGAGGGTGATTGCCAAGTAAATGATCAGGTTCAATGGTACGGCCAGCTTCCTAAATCGCATAGCAATCAATTTTGTAGTGAAAGTAAAGTTTCCTTTGCCTGAATGACTCCATTTTGGTACGCCATGGCAAGATCATGCATTGCCAGATCCTTCCGATGGATACTGAGGAATACCATTGCTCTATTGTAGAATGCTTTACCGTCTGAAGGATTGATGTCCAAGGCTGTAGTGAAGTCAGAAACCGCTCCCTGAAAATCTTTCAATTGTACTTTAACAGCACCTCTGTTTGTAAAGAGTTCTTCATCTTCCCGGTTGAGCTCAATTGCCCTGTTGTAATCTTCCAAGGCTTTTTCATAGGAACCCAACATGCTTGCAATCCTTGCTCGGTTAAATAGAGCGTCCTCATGCTTTGGGTTTATCAGAATGGCCGAACTGAAATCTTCGTACGCAACACTTATGTTGTTCAAGAAAACATGTGCCAGCCCTCTATTATATAATATGTCGGCATTTTGGGGTTGCTGTTCCAATGCTTTTGAATAATCATCCACAGCACCTTCAAAATCCTTGCTTTCGAATTTCAGATCACCATCAGCTATGAGATCCTCAGCACTTTTCATACGTCTATTGATTGCAACGCGAAGCGATATAATCCGCTGCCTCTGATTCTCCCAACTCTCCGGCCAAGTACCAATCTATGCATGCGCCTGGTGTATCTCCCAACAGACTTTTACAAATACCGCGGTTCATGTAGGCTGAAGCATACTCCGCATCAATGATTATGGCTTTATTAAAATCGTCAATTGCACCATGGTAATCCTTCAGTTCCTTTTTGGCAAAACCTCTGTTGTGCAGAGCAGTTTTGTTCTTTTCGTTGAGATTTATTGCGTAGTTGTAAGCCTTCATTGCTTCTATGTAGTCAGGAGTGCTCATAGAGAAATATGAGTCGCCCATTCTGATGTATGCAATTTCGTTGTTGGGATTCAGCTCTAAGGCCTTTTTACAGTCTTCAATAGCACCTTTATAATCTTTGAGGTCAACATATACTGCACTGCGAAATGCATATGCCATGCTGTTATCTGCATCCAATGAAATGACCTTGTTGAAATCTTGAATGGCCAGAATACCCTTGCCCGAATTGTACTTAGCCTCTCCTCGCTTTAGCAAGTAATCCGTATTGTTCTTGTCTTCTGCAAGTGCCTTGCCAAGAAGGTCAATCGCTTCCGAGTAGTTTTTGGAGTCCAGTTGTTCAAGGGCTTGTTCGTAGAATTCTTTGGCGGTTTGACCAAATGACGACTGCACACACAAGGCAATCATTAGTATAAAAAGTAGTCTTGGCATTTAACGTTTATGTTGAGTGCGCCAAAAATACTATTCAGACCAAATGGGCAGGTAAAGAAATTGACTTATCGGTCAGTCTTCACAATATTCAGAGAAAGACACCATGGCTACCATGTACCCGAGTTTCTGGGCAGTTTCAATGTCATTGCAGGCACCTGTAATGTCACCGCTCAGATACTTTACCTCGCCCCTAAGAGTGTAAGTCTTGGCATAATTTGGGTCTAATTTAATGGCAGCATCCAGGTCTTTAATGGCAAGCTTGTAATCTTTAACCTCTTTCAGAGCCAAACCTCTTCCCAAATAAGCTTCTTTTTCTGAAGGATTCAGTGCAATTGCGGTGGTGTAATCGCTTATAGCACCATTGAGATCATTAAGCTTTCTCTTGGCTTTTCCGCGGTTGGCATAAGCATCGCTATAGTCAGATTTTAGAGCAATGGCAATATTGTAATCCTGCAACGCGCCATAGTAATTGTCCATTTCATCTTTGACGTAACCTCTAAAATTGAAAGCCTTAATAAACCTTGGGTCAATTTCAATGGCTTTATTGAGGTCCTCTAAAGCTCCTCTAAAATCCTGTAGCGTAACCTTTGTTTCTGCTTTCCGATAATACTCTTCAGCAGTTTGGGCAGTAGCAAACTCTAAGCCCAAGAAGAGTATGAGGATATATAACATTATACGCATGACATTCAAAATTAGGTAAAATGATTAATCAGTATTGTTTACCTGTTCACCACCTACTGAGGTTTTTAACTTTCATCAATAAAATTTGACCCTATAGCATGCACAAAAGGCTTAAAATTCTTTTGGTTGAACCATTTGCTGCTGGTTCTCATAAACAATGGGCACAAGGATTTCAGAAATTCAGTTCTCATGAGGTGGTGATTCTCAGCTTGCCCGGAAGGCACTGGAAATGGAGAATGCACGGAGCCGCAGTAACCCTTGCTCAAGAGTTCAGGAATCTGGATTTCTGCCCAGATCTGATAATTGCCTCAGACATGCTTGATCTGGCAACATTCAAGGGATTGATTGCGAGTAAAATGAGAAACATCCCGTGTGCATTGTATTTCCACGAGAATCAGCTTACCTATCCATGGTCAACCGCAGATTCGGATACGGAATTGGGTAGAGATAATCACTACGCCTTTATCAACTACACATCTGCCTTGGTGGCCGATCGTGTTTTTTTCAATTCAGACTATCACCGGAAATCGTTCATGTTGGCCTTGCCAGCATTTCTCTCAAAATTTCCCGATCATCAGAATTTGAGCACAATGGCAGAAATTGAGAACAAATCTTTGGTAGCATACTTAGGGATGGATCTGAGAAGTTTGGATGATGAATACCCAAAACATTCAGAACGAAGAAAACGTGCAACGGTACTTTGGAATCACCGTTGGGAATATGACAAGAATCCAAGAGAATTCTTTGAGGCATTGTACGCGATTCAGCGAAGGGGCTTGGAGTTCAACTTGATAGTTCTTGGTGAGCAATTCAAGAACTCACCCAAGGTATTTAAGGAAGCTAAGGAGATTTTGGCAGACAGAATTCTGCACTGGGGGTTTGTCAATGACAGAAGAGAATACGCAAAGTGGTTGTGGGAATCTGACATCCTTCCGGTAACCTCTTATCAAGACTTCTTTGGAGGAAGCATTGTTGAAGCAATGTATTGCAATGTCAATCCATTGTTACCCAATAGGTTGGCATATCCTGAGCACATTCCGTCTTACCTGCATCACGCGTTCTTTTACGAAGACGGTGAACTTGTGAATAAACTTCAGTGTTGGATAAAAGATGTTTCTGTTCTCAGAAAGCAGCAGACCCAGAGTTTTGTGGAACGCTATGATTGGAGGAGCATAGCTTGCTATTATGACGCTGTTCTAAACGATATGGTTTAGGATTTATCGCTCAGCCAATTTCACTTTAACCCAAAACCTAATGGGTTCTGCAAACTTATTGTAAGCAGTTGAGGAACGTAAAGCAGTTCCTGCGGCTGTACTTGCTTGAGGCGTGTTAAGTCCATAAGGGTCATTTGCAGTACGACCCATTGCTCTATCGCCAGCAGTGAGCTGGTTTGGGTCTACCACACTCGTGTTTGGGTTAGCAACATCTTGCTGAGGCATCTCATAACCACCGGTCTCAATACCTAATGCCAGAATGTCGGATTCTACCCCTACCAACTTTAACGGAATAATTGCATGGTAGACAAGCGATCGCGTGTCGTCAAACTGAAGTCTTACAGTAACTCCCTTAGATTCGGCATTATTGAATATTGCAGTGGTTGCGTCCCCAAGTTTAAGGTAACCGTCAGTGGGTATCATCTGATCTAAAGTTTGCTTTCCTAGTTGCATACTTTGGTCGTATTGGTTTCCATATTCTTCCAATTCCGAGATTGGAACCTTATCAGAATAGATGGGAAACTGAATCTCATTCTTCTGTTTGTTCTTGGCGGTTGGATCAATAAAAACACGCAGTCCTGTGGTTAGGATTTTCTGAATCGTGAGTTGATCCATGACATCAAACGAAAAGTATAGATGTTCGGAATCATTCTCGATGTTGTACCTGATCTTTGAATCAGCATCGTAAAAGCGGAATGCGTTCGATTCTGTAGCTGGCTGTTTCCAATTGCTTTCGAAAAGCTTGTTGGAGCATCCGGCCAGAAAAGTGGCAGTACTCAGAAATAGGAGTAGATTCTTCATTCGCCAAAGTTCTAAAAACAAGTTTTCAACGGATTGAAAATTATTAGTACAAATGTACTATTATTGCATTCCATTATGGTGTTTCTGTACTAATGTCAACTACCAAAGAGCGTATCATCACAACTGCTGTAGAGCTTTTCAATGCGAAAGGGTTCGTGAGCGTGACCATGCGCGACCTTGCCAATGAGTTGGACATGAGCCTCGGAAACCTCACGTATCACTTCAAAAAGAAGGAAGAGTTGATGGAGGCCATTCACGACCGCATCATTGAAGAGCGGAACGTGATGCTCGAATCGGTGCAGATGATTCCTTCCATTGAGAACATTCACCGACAGATGGTGCCACTGCTACAATTGTACGAGCGTTATAGGTTTTTGCAGCAAGATATTTTGGAAGTGAGCCGCGCGTATCCGCATTTAGCAGAGGTCATGCGCGGACAATTCAAAAACCAGATCAGATACATCAAAGCGATTATCGATTACTCGGTTGGCTCAGGGAACATGAAGCCGGAAGCACGGCTTGGGCAGTATCAGCAACTGGCCGAAACAGTTTGGATGATCATTACCTTTTGGTTGGCGCAACGCGAGTTACGTGACCAGAAGGGAAATCTATACAATCAAGCACGAAGTGCCATTTGGAATTTGACCATTCCATTGCTGACGGAGAAAGGTCTCGCCAACTTCAATAAGATCGATTTCACAGAAGAAGTTCAAAATGCAGAGTAAAGACATGGTTTTAGCCACAGAAACACAGATTTTCACAGAAGAATTGAAATTATTTTCAGTGAAACCCTCTGTGCATTCTGTGTTTCTGTGGCTCAATAAATTCTTCGCGCTCTTTGCGTTATCTCCGCGCCTTTGCGGTTCACGTCATTCGAATATTCGCACCTATTCGTAATTAAGTTACCAATGAAACTCACATCCAAGGTCAATACGAAAACGCAGCAGTACGCCTCCAATCGTGAAGGCATGCTCAAACTGCTCGAAAAACTTGAAAAGCATTACGAGGATAGCCGTTTTCAAGGACAGGAAAAGCATATTGAACGTGCTCGTTCAAAGGGAAAATTCTTGGCACGGGAGCGCATCGAACTGCTCCTCGATCAAGACAGTCCATTCCTCGAACTTTTGCCATTGGCCGGTTTGGGTGGCAAAGGTTTCGGAACGGGTGGAACATCGGTTGGTGGCATTGGCATCGTTTCTGGCCGATTGGTCATGGTCATTTCCAATGTGGGGACGAACAAGAGCGGTTCTATTGATTTCGCAACACTGCAAAAAGCTATGCGCTTGAACGAGATTGCTGACGAAAACGAATTGCCTTGCATCAGTTTGGTTGAGAGCTCTGGGGCAAATCTTCCTGAGCAGGCCAAGATCTTCAACCTCGGAGGAACCAACTTCCGTGACATCACCAGACGTTCCAAAAAAGGAATTCCATCCATTTCGGTAGTGTTTGGAAACGCCACGGCTGGTGGCGCTTACATTCCTGGAATGTCGGACTATTCCATCTTCGTGAAGGAACAGGCGAAGGTGTTTCTCGCTGGTCCGCCATTGGTGAAAATGGCCACCAACGAGGTGGTTGATGACGAAACCCTCGGTGGGGCGGAAATGCACACCAAGATTTCGGGTGTTTCCGATTACTTGGCTGAAGATGAATTGGACGGTATTCGCATTGCGCGTGAATTGGTCGCCACGCTTCGTCCAGCCAAAACGCATTTCCAGCCCGAAGGATTAGCTGAAGAACCAACTTATGCGGAAGAGGAATTGCTCGGAATTGTTCCGCCCGATGTCAAAATACCTTTCGATATCCGTGAGGTGATTGCCCGAACGGTCGATGGTTCGGAATTTACCGAATTCAAACCTGATCATGGCGAAACGCTTGTCTGCGGTTGGGCCAAGATCCACGGTTATCCCGTGGGAATTCTCGGCAACAATGGCGTGCTTTTCTCGGAAAGCGCCAATAAGGGAACGCACTTCATTCAACTGTGCAACAAGAATGATGTGCCACTTCTTTTCTTCCAGAACATCACTGGTTTTATGGTCGGAAAGGACTATGAGCAAGGTGGCATCATCAAGCACGGAGCCAAGCTGATCAATGCTGTTTCCAACTCCGAAGTTCCCGCCATCACCATTATGATGGGAGCGAGTTACGGAGCTGGCAATTACGCCATGATGGGTCGGGCCTATCAACCACGGTTCTTGTTTTCTTATCCGAATTCACGAATTGCGGTTATGGGGCCAGAGCAGTTAGCTGGTGTAATGGAGATCATCCAACGGCAAGCGGCCAAAAAAGCGGGCAACGAATTCGATGAGAACCAAGCGAAGATGATGCGCGATTACATGATACAAGAAGCTGTTAAACAGTCGGATGCGTGGTATTCATCTGGCCAGATTTGGGATGATGGTGTCATTGATCCGCGACAGACACGGAACTATCTGGGAATGTGCTTGGCGGTGGTTAATAACGCACCGATCAAAGGCACCGACAGTTATGGGATTTTCAGAATGTGAAATGGATACGAATTACGAATTGAATACGAATATGACGAATAGCTGTCTCGAAGCCGTTCCCACTTTCAAAGGGGGTGTCGAGGAACGAGACGGGGGATTTTATTCATTAGCTAATTACCCTAATTCGCTTATTTCCAAATGAAAACGATTAACTCAATACTTATCGCCAACCGAGGCGAGATTGCCTCGCGCATTATTCGAACGTGCAAGAAAATGGGCATCCGAAGTGTGGCCATTTATTCTGATGCCGACCGAGGAACACCATACACAAGAGAAGCCGATCAGGCTGTCCATATTGGTGGGAATGAGTTGGCTACTTCTTACTTGGATCAGGACAAGATCATTGCCACAGCTCATAAGGTTAGTGCTAATGCCATCCATCCAGGGTTCGGGTTTCTTTCTGAGAATGCGGGCTTCGCCAAGAAGGTGCAGGACGCGGGTCTCACGTTCATCGGACCACGGCCTGAGGCTATTGAAGCCATGGGTTCCAAGTCGAAGGCGAAGGACATTATGCGCCAGCACGAAGTGCCAGTAATTCCTGGTTATCAAGGAGATGACCAGAGCATTGAAACACTTTCTGAAAAAGCTGTTAAAATCGGATTTCCGGTATTGCTGAAAGCGGCTGCGGGTGGTGGCGGCAAAGGAATGCGGATTGTGGAAGCAGAGAAGGAACTAAAAGCTTCCATCGATGCGGCAAAACGAGAAGCTGCTTCTGCTTTTGGAGATGATGAGCTCATCATCGAGAAGTATTTTCCAAGCTCACGACATATTGAGTTCCAGATTTTTGGAGACAAGCACGGAAACGCAATCCATGTGTTGGAGCGCGAGTGTTCCATTCAGAGACGGTACCAGAAGATCATTGAGGAAAGTCCATCGCCAGCGTTGAGTGATGCACTTCGAAATGAAATGGGTGCAGCGGCTGTCCGAGCGGCAAAGTCGTTGAAATACGACAATGCTGGAACGGTCGAGTTCATCCTTTCGGATAAGAACGAATTCTTCTTCTTGGAAGTGAATACGCGCTTGCAAGTTGAGCATCCCGTAACGGAGGAAATCACAGGGTTCGACCTTGTCCAAATGCAAATTGAAGTTGCGGAAGGTCGTCCGCTTTCGGTTACGCAGGAAGACATAAAAAGCAACGGTTACGCCATAGAATGCCGATTGTACGCGGAAGATGCGGCCAACAATTTCATGCCTGCAACAGGCAAGATCTTGAAGTGGTCAACGCCAGCGATTGACGGTTTGCGCATTGAAACAGGTGTAGAAAGCGGTTCGGTCATTTCAACGCATTATGACCCGATGATTGCGAAGCTGATCACCCACGGAAAGGATAGGGCAGAAGGTCAGCGGAAGATGAGTGCGGCTTTGAGCAATTTGAATTGCCTCGGACTGACCACCAATCAGGATTTTCTGAAGGCCATTTTGGCAAATGCCGATTTCCAAGCTGGGAAATACGACACGCATTTCTTACAGAAACAATTCAGCTACGAAAAGGCGCAATCGCAAGAAGCGATTGAGGTGGCAACGATTGCCGCTTCTGCTTTTGATAAGGCTGAACGCGAAAGCAAACGAACCATTCTGCAGAATGTACCAAGTGGTTGGAGAAACAACTTCTATCAGCCACAGCAAGAGACTTTCTTGAATGGAGAGGAAGAAGTTTTGGTTAAATATTCTGACCACCCCCAGCCCCTCCTTTCAAAGGAGGGGAGTTCTCATGCTGATGAAACGTTGGATCAGCGTGCTAGCTCTCCCCCTGCAAAGGGGGAGTACCGCGAAGCGGGGAGGGGGTCAGTTTATTACTCAATCGGTGAAAACCAGTTCTCAGTTCAAGTTGCTGAGATTTTGGAAGATGAAATTCTGTTGGAATTGAACGGCATTCAAGAACGGTTCACGGTTGTGAAAAGCGGAAACGATTACTTCGTTCAGCACGCGCAGAATGGAACGGTCAACCTGAAAAGAAAAGAACGTTTCCCGCTGAAGGAAGCCGAGAAAGTAAAAGGCGGTTACATCAGTCCGATGCCTGGTAAGGTGATAAAAGTGCTGGTTGAACCTGGACAGGAAGTGAAAAGCGGAGACGGCCTGCTGGTGCTGCTTTCCATGAAAATGGAGAACACCATCTGTGCGGATGAAGATGGAACCGTGGAGGAGGTTTTCGTAGCTGCGGAAGACGATGTGGAAGCTGGTAAATTGCTGCTTAAAATGAAGGGAACTGAATAATACCAAATGGATTTAGTTAATCTGAAAAATCAAGTGAATTCTCAACTGGCACTTCTTTACGAGACTTATGAGAATAGTCCGCAGATCAAAGCCTTAATTCAATTGTTAGGGCCAATTGGGAGCGTTCCTGATACTGTCTTAGGAACATTGGTTACCAAAATCCGAGCTGAGCGACTTCGAGTGTTTTTTGATGAATTGAATTCTGGGGATGTTGAATTAACTGAAGATATAATTGCACAAAACGATTTCTTACACGCTTACTTTTCCACGGCTGAGTATGTGCTCAAAACTCGCACAGATGAAAAGATAAAGAGGTTCGGAATAGTTCTGAAAAGCTGGTATTCCCAAAAAGTGGACATTGATTGGTTTGAAGACTACGCGGCTATTATCAACGAGCTGTCTGATCGAGAATTTGCAATTCTGTCTGTTAAGTATAAATACGAATTAGCGGCTGAAAAGAACCCTGATTTATCGGATGCTAATCCTTATAAAAAGACAATCTCTTATTGGGAAGAGTTCAAGGACGAAATTCTTAAACAGATGGATATTGAACCCAATGATTTGGATCCTATGCTAATTAGAGTTCAGCGAACTGGTTGCTACTTTAAACACATAGGATACTTTGATGCTTCAATGGAGCAAGTGGGTGATACAACAGAGTTGTTCAAGAAGCTTCATGGTGTAATACAGAAAGAAACGGAGGAAAGTAAAAACAATGATTAATGTTCAACCGAGAAGACCTCAATAAACCCAACGATTACACTTTCGCGTTTTTGGAAGCGAAAAAGTCCAACGGGCTGTTGGATAAATTCTCTCCACACTGTGGAGAGAATTCAGATTTCAATTCCGTACGTGGTGCGTACACAATTACAAACCCGTGTAAATCAGTCCGATCCGTTTCATCCGTGTTCCAATAAAATGAGCAGTTCGCCCCAACATAACCAACAGGTCTTTTCCGACATCAGACAACTGATTGAGGAAACGCGCAGATCGGTATCGGTAGCCGTTAACGCTGGTCTCACCATGCTTTATTGGGAGGTGGGCAGGCGCATCAACGAAGAGGTTCTGAACCATCAGCGTGCAGAGTATGGTAAGCAGATACTCATTGATCTTTCGGCCCAGCTTACTGATGAGTATGGAGGGGGATGGAGTGTTGCGCAGCTTGGGCATTGCGTAAGATTTGCATCTGTTTTTCCTGATCCTCAAATTTCCTACGCACTGCGTAGGGAATTGACATGGACACATATCAGGCATATCATTTATATAGAGGATCCGCTGAAACGCGAGTTCTATATTGAAATGACGAAGCTCGAAAAGTGGAGTTCGCGTCAACTCAAAGAACGCATCAATTCCCTGCTTTACGAGCGCACCGCCATTTCCAAGAAACCTGATGAGACCATCTCTAAGGAACTGAAACAGTTGAAGGATGGCGATGGACTTTCCACTGATCTGGTGTTCCGCGATCCGTACGTGCTGGATTTTCTCGGATTGAAGGACACGTACTCGGAGAAAGACCTCGAAACCGCCATTCTCAACGAGTTGCAGCGGTTCATTACCGAACTCGGAACCGATTTCGCCTTCCTTGCGCGGCAGAAACGCATCACCATCGACAATCGCGATTATTACATCGACCTACTGTTCTATCACCGCAGGTTGAAGCGACTGGTCGCCATTGACCTGAAACTGGGTGAGTTTGAGGCGGCTTTCAAAGGGCAGATGGAACTCTATCTGCGTTACCTTGCCAAGCATGATATGGTTGAGGGTGAGAACACTCCGATCGGGCTGATCCTCTGCACGGGTAAGAACAGCGAACACATCGAACTGCTGGAACTCGACAGGAGCAACATCCGCGTTTCGGAATACATGACCGAACTGCCGCCCAAGAAACTGCTGGAAGAGAAGCTGCACCGCATCCTTGAGCAGGAAAGAACGCGCATTGAAAACAGAGAATGAAACAGAAGTCGCTATATCAAAACAAGCTCAGTTCAATTCTGAATTCTATACGCACCGCGTATACAATTACAAATCCGTGTAAATCAGTCCGATCCGTGTCATCCGTGTTCCATCCATTCGCATATTCATACACCATTCGTAATTCGTAACCATAAATGTTCAACCAAGAAGACCTCAATAAACTCAACGATTTCACTTTCGCGTTTTTGGAAGTGGAGCACAGCGAAAAGGTGTTGACGATTACGCTGGATCGTGCGGAGAAGAAGAATGCGTTGCATCCTGTAACCGCCAATGAGTTGGCGTTTGCGCTGACCTACGCCAAGCATAACAAGGACGTTTGGGCGGTGGTGATCAAGGCCAACGGAGATGTGTTCTGCGCGGGTGCCGACCTGCAAGCGTTCATGACGGGTGGGGGAGAAACCGATAGCACTGTCCCGAAAGCAGAAGGGGAGATTTTGATCGGAGAGCTGTTCAACGAACTGCACAAACCGTGCATTGCGCAGGTGGAAGGCGATGCGTTTGCAGGAGCTTTTCTGCTGTTGGCAGGTTGTACCCACGTGGTAGCCGCCAATGATGTGAAATTCGGATTACCTGAAGTGAAACGCGGCCTGTTCCCGTATCAGGTGATGGCTTCTTTGCTGCAAGTAATGCCAGAACGGAAGGTGTTGGATTGGTGTATTCGGGGCTACAACTTGGATGCACAGAAAGCCGCTGATTGGGGATTGGTAACCCACCTCGCAGAAAGGGGGAAAGTGGCCGATGCGGTTCAGGAATTGCTGGAGACAATTTTGGCGAATTCGCCAACCGCTATTCGCATGGGATTGGAGGCTTACCAGCACATTAGAAGTGACGATACGAAATCGCAACACCGCTATTTGCAGGGCATGTTGATGAAAACGGTGCAGACCAAGGATGCGCAGGAAGGCATTGCCGCTTTTCGGGATAAACGTGCGCCTAAATGGAGTGGGGAATGACGCGGCTATTACGAATTACGAATGGGTACGAATATGCGAATATGGGTAATGCGAGTAATGGGATGTCAGAATTGAGATTTCAGATATCAGAATGCGTCATTGCGAGTGAGGAACGAGCGTGGCAATCTCATTCTGATTTAGATTGCTTCGGCCTGCGGCCTCGCAATGACGTTGGCTACGAAGCGCTCGCGTTAGGGATTGGAGCAAGCTGCCGTGCAGCGCGGAAAGCCCGACTAGCCTGAGGCTGGGAACGCCCAAAAAGAAGTGATGAAGAAATGAAAATTTGAAGTGATGAGGTGTTTTGACCGACTGTTCGCTGGTCGCTATTCACTGGTCACTAACTGTAAACTAGAAACTGTAAACCGACAACTAAAATGGGAAAGAAAGTAATCATAAGCGCATCGCTGACAGGCGTGCTGGCCAACCGAAAGCAATGTCCGTACATCCCTTACACGCCCGAGGAAATTGCCGAGGAGGGCCGCAGGGCGGTGGAGGCCGGGGCGAGCATTTTGCACATCCATGCGCGGAATGACGATGGCACGCCTGCGTACGATGTGGAGACGTATGCGCGGATCCATGAGGAGGTGAAGAAGCGTACGCCAGATGCGATCATCAACTACAGCACGGGCGCCATTCATATTAGCCGCGAGGAGCGGATTGCGCACATTACGGCTCTGAAACCCGACATGGCTGCGCTGAATATGGGCAGCATGAACTATGGTATTTATTCGCCCAAGGCGAAGCAGTTTTATCACGATTTCGTGTTCCAGAACCCGTTCAAGGACATCCAGTTTTATTTGGAGAAGATGAAGGAGGCGGGCACGCGCCCCGAGATGGAGGTGTTCGATAATGGGCACATCAATAACGCCAATCCGCTGATCGATATGGGACTGCTGGAAAAGCCGTACTGCTTCAGTTTTGTGATGGGTGTGTTGGGTGGAATTCCGCACAGCACGGCCAATATTCTGCATCAGAGCCGCAGCGTACCTGAGGGTTCGGACTGGCAGGTAATCGGTATCGGTCGCAAGCAATGGGCGAGTTTGGCGGCTTCGATAACCATTGGCGGGAACATCCGTGCTGGATTGGAAGACAACTTCTACCTACCCGAAGGCGAAATGGCGAAAAGTAATGGCGAGTTGATCGGTGCGGCTGCGCAGTTGACAAGAATGCTTGGTCGTGAAGTGGCGAGTATTGCGGAGGCGAGGGAAATGCTGAATATTCCTTTGAAAAAATAGCAGTGAGCAATGAGGTGTGAGCGGTGAGCAGGTTGGCTCGTTAATCGCTCAAACCTCATACCTCAAACCTGATGGCTAAATAAATGAGCTACTTCACCGAAGACCATATTCAATTCCGACAGTCGCTGCGCGATTTCCTGCAACGGGAAGTGGTGCCGTTTGTGGATGAGTGGGAGAAGGTTGGAAATCCGCCTCGCGAGATTTGGAAGAAATTTGGCGACATGGGCTATTTCGGGTTGAAGTATCCTGAGAAATATGGCGGTCTCGACCTCGATTTCTTCTACACGGTCATCTTCTTGGAAGAGTTGGCGCGCGTCAATTCGGGCGGAACGGCTGCGGCCTTGGGAGCGCACGCTTATCTGTCTCTGGCACACATGAACAACGAAGGCACCGAAGAGCAGAAGGAAAACTACCTGCGCGCAGGAATTGCTGGCGATAAATTCGGCTGTATGGCGGTTACAGAACCGTTCGGTGGTTCGGATGTAGCGGCCATGCGCACAACGGCAGTAAGAGATGGAAACGAGTGGGTAATCAACGGAAGCAAGACGTTCATTACGAATGGTGTTCTGAGTGATTTCTTGGTGGTTGCCGCCAAAACAGAACCTGAACTGAAACAAGCGGGCATCAGCATGTTTGTGATCGATCGTGATACACCCGGACTTTCAGCCACCAAGTTGGATAAACTGGGTTGGCGCGCTTCCGATACGGGCGAGATTGCTTTCGATAATGTGCGCGTGTCCGCTTCGGCATTGATGGGGCAGGAGAACCAAGGTTTTTACTACATCATGCAGCAGTTTGCGCTGGAACGCATCATCATGGCTGTGGGCGGTTACGCGGGTTCGGAATACGCGTTGGAATACGCGCTCAAGTACATGCAGGAACGGGAAGCGTTCGGCCGTCCGCTGACCAAGTTTCAGGAACTGCGGCATCGTGTGGCACAATTGGCTGCGGAGATTGAGCAGCAGAAACAGTTTGTGTATTACCTCGCCAGCCGTTTCGACAAAGGCGAATACATCGTGAAAGAAGCTGCCATGGCGAAGTTGCTTTGCACGCAATTGTCGGATAAAGTGGCGTTTGAAGTGATGCAATTCCTTGGTGGTTACGGCTACATGGAAGAATACCAGGCCGCTAGAATGTTCCGTGATAGTCGCCTAGGACAAATTGGTGGCGGCACAAGTGAAATAATGAAAGAGATCATTGCCAAAATGGCGATTGATGATGTGAGATATAGCTAATTAGTTGATTAGGAAATTAGCGGATTAGCAAATGTGTTTTGAAAATGGATTTGATTGGTAAAATAACTTGGATTTCAATGTTCTTAACACCGCTGGTTACGGTTCCGATTGTTTGGAAATTGACCGACTGGGCCAAGTGGAAAAGGGTAATTGTTGGGTTGCTTTTGGCCGCAGTTACCTCTATTATTCTATTTCAAGTTAGCATGGCAATCATATTCAGAGATGGAATGGGACCTGGATGATGAAATGAAGTGATGAGGCTGCCCGCGTTAGGGATTGAAGCGATTACCCCGCAGCGTAGCGAGGAGTAAAAGCGGAAAGCCCGACCCGTAGGGGAACGCCCAAATAAATTGAACTAAAAACCTAATTGCCTAATAAGCTAAACACCTAAATAAATGTTTACAGAAGAACACAAGATTTTCAGACAGGGTTTGCGGGATTTCCTCGACCGTGAGGTAATGCCCAACATCGATAAATGGGAAGAGGAGCAGCGCATGCCGAAGGACCTTTGGCCGAAGTTCGGGGAGATGGGCTATTTCGGGTTGAACTACCCTGAGAAGTATGGAGGAATTGATGCGGATTTCCTGTATTCCGTCATCTTCATGGAAGAGATCTCGAAGTGCGAGAGTGGCGGTTTTATGATCCTTCCTGCCGTTCAGCAGTACATGTCATCGCCTTACATCTACAAGCACGGTTCGGAGTTTTTGAAGGAGAAATACCTGACCAAAGTGATCTCGGGCGAATGGATCTGCTGCATCGGAATTTCAGAACCAGGAGCTGGTTCGGACGTTGCGAACATTCAGACCAAAGCCATTTTGGAAGACGGCCATTATGTAGTGAACGGTTCCAAGACATTTATAACGAATGGCGTTTATGGCGATTTCATTGTGGCCGTTGTGAAGACCAATCCAGAATTGGGTGCAGCTGGGGTGAGCTTGCTGGTCATCGACCTCAATTCCGAAGGCGTTACCCGAAACAAATTGAAGAAACTCGGTTGGCATGCATCGGACACGGCCGAACTGCATTTCGATAATGTGAAAGTTCCCGTTGAGAACCTTATCGGAGATGAAGGTCAAGGTTTCTATTACCTGATGGGCGGATTGCAATTGGAGCGTTTGGTCGGTTCCATTGCAGGTTTCGCTTCATGCGAATGGGCCATCGATTACACACTCAAATACATGAGCGAGCGAAATGCGTTCGGAAGACCGATCAACAAGTTCCAAGTGCTTCGTCATCGAATGGCGCAGCTCATTTCCGAAGTAGAGGCCAACAAGCAGTTCGTTTACCACTGCTGCCGTCAGCATGCCGCTGGAGAATATATCGTAAAAGAGTGCTCCATGGCGAAACTGCTTTCCAGCGAATTGGCTGAGAAAGTCATGACGCAATGTCTTCAGAGCTTTGGCGGCTATGGCTTCATGGAAGAGTACAAAATGGCCCGGGCCTACCGCGATTGCCGCGTGGGAACCATCGGTGGCGGAACCAGCGAGATCATGCGCGAGATCATTGCCAAAATGGTCATAGACGATACTTCGTATCAACGGGCAGGATCAGTACCTTCATCGCCCCGCAAGCAAGCGGAAGCACCCCAACAGAAAAAGGAAATAAATTCTAATTCAAATACACAAAAACAATCAGAAATGAGTTTTGAAACTACACTTGCGGCAATTCAGGAAAAGGCGGCCGCTGCCAAGCCATTGGGAAACACGTTGAAGTTCCACTTCGGTGACAAGAACATCACCATCGATGGAAAAGGAGATGCAAACGTTGTGCACGAGGATCACGGTGAGGAAGCAGATTGCACGGTAGATGTGGCCTTGGCCGACCTATTGGCAATGATCAACGGAGAATTGAACCCGATGAACGCGTTCATGTCAGGCAAATTGAAAGTAAAAGGCGACATGAGCGTAGCGATGAAGCTTGGAACCATTATGGGGTAATCCCTTACCGCTAAGTCGCGGAGCAAACGCAAAGGGCGCAGAGAAAAACCTCTGCGCCCTTTGTATTAATGACCTTCGCGTTCTTAGCGAAATCTTTGCGTCTTTGCGGTTAAGACCTTACAGCCTCCTTCTCAACCAACCCCAGAACCTCAGCTTCCTTCAGCGAAGCATCATTCATTTTGTAGGTCAGCCAGTAGTTGAGGGTTTGTGCGTATTCCTCTTTTTCGGGATTCAACCGAAGGAAGTCCAACCAAAGTAATGCAATGGTCAGTTCGGCCAAGTAGAACGCCACATCACGAGAATAAGCCACCATGTCCTCAGCAGATTTTACGCTGGAAACAAATCCAAGGAATGTATTCAACTTAGCGCCAACTTTTGCGTGAAAGTCTTTCAGCGAAGCAGGATAATCCTGCTTCATCAGTTCTTTGGAATAGACTGCAAACGCGTTCAATCCGTTCTCCTTTTCAGCTGCCCGAAGCATATCCAACGAAAGCACGTTAGTTGTCCCTTCCCAAATGCTCAATACTTGACTGTCACGCAAAATGGATGGAATGCCGCTGTCTTCCAAGTAACCCAATCCACCGAACATTTCAATACACTCTGAAGCAGAAGCAATGGCCTGTTTCGCAGTGTAAAGCTTCGCAACAGGCGTCAACAAGCGCAGTAACGATTGTTCTGTTTCTGAAGCCAAGTGGCATTCTTCCTTACCCAGCAACCGCGTCAGGAAAAGTGCCAACATCAAATTCGATTGATACGTGATTTCCAGGTGCTTCAAGCTCTTTTCATACAACACATGCTTTCCGATCTTTTGTCCAAAAGCTTCGCGCATATCCGAGTACGCTTTCGGAAACGAATACGCTCTGCGCATGTAAGAGGTCGCGCTGATGGTGTTGTAAATACGTGTGATGTTGAACAGGGTGGAAATGGTCTTGACGCCTTTTCCTTTTTCACCCACCAAGCGCGCTTTTGCACCTATCAACTCCAACTGTGCTGTTGGTAACGCTTTCGTTCCGAGCTTGTCTTTCAAAGCCTCCACTTGAATGCCGTTCAACGAACCATCTTCATTTCTGATCGGCAAGTAGAAAACTGTCAATGGAGCACGCTTGCCGTTCTCAGGCTGTTCTGTGGAAGCAAGCGTAAACGCCATATCAGCCGTAATGGCTGATGTAAACCACTTGTGACCTTTCAATTCAAAGTTGTCGCCATCGGGGTAAGCGAAAGTCATTGAACGCGAAACATCCGAACCGCCCGTTCTTTCGGTCATCCATTGTCCGCTGGTTTTGAATTTCTCAGGGTTTCGTGAGGTCAAACCTTCAAACGGTGCGCCTTTCAGGAATTCATTTCCGTGAATCTCAATCAATCGCGCTGCACCGTCCGTCATCGCCAATGGACAGGTGTAAATGGCCGAAGAAGCTGTGTACATGTACAACTTCACGAACTGGTACATCCGAGAATACTCGCCTTGCTTGCGCTCGTAACCGATTGCCACCAGGCCATCTTCCGCAGCCACACGCTCCAACTGTTTCCAGCCATCTGCCACTTTGATCTCATCTACGCGATTTCCCCACGCGTCAAACTGCATCAAGGTCGGTTCGTTAACTTCCGCATCGCGCGCCCAAACAAGGAATTCCTTTCCCACACGTCCACCGAACTGCATCAGATCGGGTTTGATCTCTGAAAGTGTTTCCGCAGGCAAATATGTTTCCAAGTAATCTATTAGGAATTTGTCGTCCTCGAACTCATTGCCAAGTTGCGGTATCTGCTGAATGAAATCGGAATAGGGCGTGTGCTTCTTCATGTGCGTGATTGAGTTGCTAAGGTAAGCCACTTGATGCTAAGCAATCCTGATTTCAATTAGGAACGTTAGCTGGCGCCACGTTTTCAGGCAAATAGTTGATCAGCTTTAGAACTTCACACTCAATTTACCTCTGATAAAAAATGGTGTTCCTGGTGTGAAGTGAATTTCCTCAACACTTTGCTCCTCGTTCTGTAAGCGCGATTCTGTAGCGAACTGCGTTTCGTTCCATTTGGTATTGAACAGGTTTTGAATCACAACCCCGGCAGTCCACTTGCGCCATGTGTAGCTTAGGTTCGCATCGCAAACAATGTAACCCTTGGCTACAATGGAATTGTCCTCATTTGCCGGGCGATCTCCGATCCAACGGTAGTTGATACCACCCTTTACGCCAATGGGATGATTGACGGAAACACCGCCTACCGAAGTCAACGGAACGGCCAAAGGAATATGATCTGCACCAGCAGGTTCGTCCACAGCTCGAGCATAGGCATAGTTGAAATCTGCATAGATGAATAGCCATTTCAGCGGCTGGTAACGCACACTTACATCGGCTCCCAAACGTTGTGTTTTTCCGCTTGGTTCCACCACGGCCTCATCACCTACATACACGAATTCCTGCTCAAGGAATAGATACCATCCGGCCACATTAATTATCAGGTTCTCAATCGGTTTCATGATGGCACCGAGGTCCGCACCATAGGCGGTAGGTAGTGTTTGTTTACCCTTCTGGGCAACCACTACCCGGGTGTCGTTGCTGTGAAAACCCATCCCTGATTTCAGGTATAGTTGCCAACGTTTGTTGGGCGAATAGACGATGTTCAACTTTGGACTCGGCTTAAAACTCTGTGCTGACCGATTATTGAATACACTATCCAATTTATTGATGTAGTCGAATTTGAAGTAATCCAAACGTATTGCCGGGTTGATCAGGAATTTTCCAAATTCCATGTCGGCTCCCACAAAGCCATACATGTTAGACTCGTCAACGTTTCCTAATGCCAGTGGCACAAGAAGAGAATCACGGTTCATGGTGTGAGACAATTCTACTCCGTTCACATCATCATATCTTAAGCCCAGCCCGCCATTGATTCCGATTGTTCCGTTGCCAACATGGTAATGATGGTCTACCACACTTTCAAAACCCGCCAGATTGCGTTGTTCAAATTGCTTTATCTGATCTCCATTGGCAGAATCATTCAGGAAGAAGGTAAAGTTGCTGTAAAGCTCAAACCCGTATCGGCTGTAATAGACTTTGCTTTTTACGGAAGTATGTTCGCCAAGTATGGCCGTGTGGTTTATGAGGGCATTGATGCGCGAAGTGTTTCCCCCTTCGGTATCATCAATAGAACCGAAACGACCGATAAGACCGCTCTCAACGGCTCGATCTGGTATTTGGCCACTTGCATTCCATTTACTGTTGAAATATGAAGCCTGCAAGGTCAGGAACTGCCGTTTGTCAATGGAAGCATGATATTTTGCCATCACGTTCAGTCGGTTGAAATCCTGAGGAGAATCGAATGGTCCGTCTGTCATCAGGTATTCTGCCGCTACATAAGCATCCTGATCTGGTTTCTTTTTCAGCAGGTCGAACATGCCCACTGCCCGAAGCGTGTTAAACTGGCCGTATTCCAAAGACACAAGACTTCCATCAAGCTTGTCTTTCGTTTTGAATCCCACATAGCCTGCGGTGCAGAGATTGCCCTTGTCTGCGTAGTAAGGCCCTTTCCCAAAGTCGATGTTCTCTACAGTTTCTGGTATGACGAAATGAAGATCGGCATAACCTTGTCCGTGTGCGTGCGATACCATGTTCACAGGAATGCCATCAACAGATACCGCAACATCAGTTCCGTGGTCAATATCAAATCCTCTGAGGAAGATCTGTTCGGCTTTTCCACCTCCGGCATGCTGCCCAATTACAATTCCAGGCACTTTGCGCATCAGATCTTGTGAGGTGGTAACAGGGGTAACACTCACATCCACTTCCGTAATGCTGCTGATGGCGGTAATGCTGTGTCTAACCTCTACTTGTGCTAATTCGAATGAGCTTTCATCCAATACAACCGTAATGGGTTTCGAAAGGTCTGAAATGACAAACGACTGCGGTTTGAAACTGATGTGGGTGACGATAAGCGTGTCATTCAATTTAACACCATCAATGGTGAATTTTCCATCTCGATCGGAGTGTGAATGCGCCCCAGAATTGGAAGTTACATGAGCATTTGGCACGCCTCTATTGTCTTTATCTGTAATGATTCCTGAAAATGTCTGTCCCATTGATATGGAAGACATGCAAAACAGAATGGTCAGTATGAAGGGAACTTTCATTCGCGCAAGCTAAATAAACGGAATAGTGATAGTATTAATTCTGAACAATTACCATAAAGTTGATGCTCGGAAGAATCAATCCTCCGAGAACTCCATAAGCAGTTTTCGGTATTCGGTAAAAAGTTGTGACCGGCTTATGTAGCCTCGATACTTGCCATTTTCCAGTACTGGGAGGTTCCAAGCATTCACATCTTTGAACGTGTTCACCACCTTTTCCATACTGTCGGTTACTTCCACTTTGCCGAGAGGAGCCCGCATAAGTTCCTCTACCCGAACTCGGTCATATTTGGATGTGTCGAACATGATGTCGCGCACATCATCCAAGAAGATAATGCCCAAGAAGTTCTCTTCTTCGTCAACCACTGGAAATATGTTGCGGGTAGATGATTTGATCACCTGTACCAATTGGCCAAGACTCATTTGAGGTTTGATGCACACGAGATTCTTTTCGAGCAATTGTTCCATGCGCATCAGGGTCAGTACGTTGCGGTCGGCATGATGTGTCAGCAATTCGCCACGCGATGCCAAACGGAAATTGTAAACCGAATGTGTAAACATGTAGCGTGACACCAGAAAGGACATGGAAACTGCAATCATCAGTGGCACAAAAAGCGAATAACCATTGGTTATCTCCGCGATGAGAAAAATGGCTGTAAGTGGCGCACGCATGTTCCCACCCATTAATGCGGCCATACCTACCATGGTAAAATTGACCACAGATACATTCTCGAATCCGAGCATGATAAGCACTTTAGCTACCACAAAACCGATGGTGCTGCCCATGAACAGTGTGGGAGCAAAGATGCCACCCACACCGCCAATACCGATAGTTACAGAAGTGGCCACGGCCTTGAAAATTGCCACACCCGCTAAAAAGAGAAGCATGAGTGGGAGCTGTGCTTCCAAACCCTCGAATAGCGTATTGCTGAAGATGTTGGCATAATGCCCATCAATGAGTGAGTTAATGAGTTCGAATCCTTCACCGTAAAGTGGTGGAAATAGGAATACCAATAGACCCAAAAGCGCGCCACCGAAAACAATTCGAACGTAAGGGTTCATCTTGCGCTGAGTGATCTTGCCTATGGAAAGAAAGGTAACGGTAAAATACACGGAGAAAATTCCAGCCACTATGCCAAGAAGCATGTAGAAGGGCACATCTGAAGGGTGCAGCCCTTGCACAAGTGGAAAGTGAAAGAGCGTGTCATCATCCAGAAAGAGGCGTGATGTGACTGATGCTGAAGCAGAGGCCATTAAAAGCGGTATGAGCGAAGCCGTGTTCAGATCGATCATGATCACTTCCAGGGCGAATACAATACCGGCAATTGGCGCATTGAAAATGGAAGATACCGTACCAGCTGCAGCACAACCGATAAGTAGCGTTCGCATTTTGAAGTCGAGATGGAAGATCTTGCCGAGGTTGGAGCCAATGGCCGAACCCGTGATCACGGTAGGACCTTCCAGTCCTACAGAACCTCCGAACGCAACGGTGAACGGAGCAGTGATAAGGGAAGCGAACGTATGATAAAATGGAATGAATCCGCGCTCTTTGCTCAGGGAGTAGAGGATAAGCGGCACCCCTTCTCCAACTCCTTTGCGAATGATACGATGGATGATGAAGTAAGTGATGAGAATACCGATGGCTGGAAGAATGAAGTACAGATACTGCTCAATCGGGTGAATGTACTTGCTCAGCAAAAGCATTTGTAGAACGTGAACCACGTTCTTCATTGTAACCGCCACGAGGCCGGATGAAAACCCGACAAACACGCTCAGTATGAGCACGAAATTGCGGTGCGAGATATGCTCAAGTCGCCACTTTACAAAGGCATCGAATTGCTTTTTCAACCATTGTTGCAGCGTTCTAAGGAAGGTTGCCACTTCCCTCATGGCTCAATCATCGAGCAGATGTTCATCCACAAATTCGCGCACACAGGCATTGCCACCCGTTCGGTTCAGTACCACATTTGCTTTGCGCTTAACTGATTCCACTGCATCAGCTGGACAGCCAGAAAAACCGACAGCTTCAATCACCGCAATATCGTTGATGTCATCACCAATGTAAGCTACATTCTGCATGGTAAGTCCGAGTTCACTACACCATTCTTGCAGTACCTCCAATTTTGGTCTGGCACCCACGTAAACCCGCTCAACGCCAAGAGTTTTGGCTCGGTTATGTATGATGGTGTCTGCAGTTCCAGCACTCAGAAAAGCTACTTTATATCCTCTGTTCAATGCAATTTTAATGGCCATGCCATCTTTTACATTGAATTTTCTGAACTGGTCGCCACTTTCGGTGTAATACATGCCACCATCGGTCAGTACACCATCCACATCCAAAACCAGCAACTTGATGTTGTGCGTTGCAAATTCTTCAAATGCGTCTTGATGGGCCATTTTTATCCGTTTTGAATACAGCGCCAAATATAGATAGTTGAGTTGTTGTGCGTGTCGGTAGAATGGCGCTGTTGGGATGAACATCGGAAATACGGAAAGCCGTAATTTGGCCTCGTGAAAAATTTGGAAGTGTCAGAGCTCAGATCACTGATTGATAAAGAGGTAGAGGCGATTAAGAATATCCCTTTGGATGATTCGTTGATGGAAGCCGTGAACCTGATTCATTCAAAAGTTCATGATCTGAATGGCAAAGTGGTGATTGCTGGAATGGGCAAAGCGGGTCAGATCGGGATGAACATGGCCACAACATTGAGTTCTACGGGAACGCCTGCCATTTTCATACATCCTGGAGAAGCGCAGCATGGTGATATTGGGGTTTTGCAGTCCAATGATGTGCTGATGTTGATATCCAATTCTGGAATTACGGATGAGGTTTTGACCTTGGCTGAACTTGCGAAGAATCTGCATTCTGGTATCAGTATTATCAGCCTGACAGGAGATAGGAGCGGAAAGCTTCATGAGATGGCAGATGTCTCATTGATCACTGGTCGTCCTGATGAAATATGTCCGTTGGGTCTAACGCCTACAACCTCTACAACTGTAATGACCGTTATCGGTGATCTGTTGGTGGTAACCCTGATGAAGAAGATAGGCTTTACAAAAGAGGAATACGCGAAGCGACACCATAGTGGTTATCTCGGAAAAAAATCGCGCGGCAATGGATAAGTTGATCCTCATAGCTGGTCCGTGTCTGATTGAAAACGACCACGACCCATTCGTAATTGCCGAGCATTTGAAATCGCTTGCGGATAAGTTCAACCTGCGGTTGATCTTCAAAGGTTCTTATCGCAAGGCGAATAGAACCAACCTGAACAGTTTTATGGGAATTGGCAATGAAGCGGCTCTGCAAATATTGGCGGAGGTTGGGAAGAAATATGGGGTCGAAACGATAACTGATGTGCACGAGAGCCACGAGCCGAAATTGGCAACGCAGTATGTAGATCACCTGCAGATACCTGCGTTCCTATGCCGCCAAACTGATCTGCTGCTAGCAGCTGGAAACGAAGCTAAAGCCGTGAACATCAAAAAGGGTCAGTTTCTTTCTCCAGAAGCTATGCAGTTTCCGTTGGAAAAGGTGAAAAGCACTGGTTGTAAAGATGTTTGGTTATGCGAACGCGGAACAACCTTCGGTTATAACGATCTTATTGTCGATGCTACTTCCATTGCACGCATGAAAAAGCTCGGAGCCAAGGTGATCATGGATTGCACACATGCAACTCAGAAGCCAAACAGGGGAGAGGGCGTTACCGGTGGAGACCCTGAAATGATTGAGACCTTGGCGTTATCGGCCATTGCAACGGGTGCTGATGGACTTTTCATTGAAACGCATCCTGACCCAAGCTCAGCCAAAAGCGATGTGGCAAGCATGCTTCCAATGGATAAACTGGAAGCAATTCTCGAGAAAGTGGTTCGCGTGCGCGAAGTGCTTTAGAAGTTAAAGAGATCCGAGCTCAAGTAACGATCACCACGGTCGCAAGTAATGCAAACGATGGTGCCGCTTTCAATCTCTGAAGCCACTTTCAGTGCAGCGAAAAGCGCCCCGCCACTGCTCATTCCTGCAAGGATTCCTTCTTCACGCGCCATTCTGCGGGTGGTTTCGGTTGCCTCATCCTGACTCACATCCACAATGCGGTCAACGCGTTCAGCTTCAAAGATCTTAGGCAGAAATTCTGGCGACCATCTTCTGATACCTGGAATGCTGGAGCCATCTGTGGGTTGTGTTCCCACGATCTGTACGTTCGGATTCTGCTCCTTCAAGTAGCGCGAAACACCCATGATGGTTCCAGTGGTTCCCATGGCCGATACGAAATGTGTGATCTCGCCATTCGTATCCTTCCAGATCTCTGGGCCAGTGGTTCTATAATGCTGTCCCCAGTTATCGGGGTTGGCAAATTGATTCAGCATAAAGTATTCACCTGTGGCGGCCATTTCCTCTGCCAACTGCCGCGAATATTCGATTGTTCTTGCCGCTGGTGTTAGAATCACTTCTGCTCCGTAGGCTTTCATGGTCTGAATCCTTTCCTCGGTAGAATTGTCGGGCATAATGAGATACATCTTAACACCCTTCAACTGAGCGATCATCGCAAGGGCAATTCCAGTATTTCCGCTGGTAGCCTCAACGAGTTTATCGCCAGGTTTGATGTCGCCACGCTTCAGCGCTTCGGTTATCATGCCATAAGCTGCACGATCTTTTACGCTTCCACCTGGATTGTTGCCTTCCAATTTGCAGTAAACACGAACATTGGGGTTCGGGTTAAGACCTGTGATCTCTACCAATGGGGTGTTTCCGATAAGACTTTCAATTCCCATAAACTATGATTTGATAGTGATTCGATCCGTTTCCCCGCTTTCATCGCTCATGCTGGCGCTGTAATAGACTTTGCTACCTTCTGGCACGCTTCGCGTAAGCCAAACATTTCCACCAATTACAGACCCTTTACCTACAACGGTATTTCCGCCAAGAATAGTAGCACCAGCGTAGATCACCACTTCATCCTCAATGGTCGGGTGGCGTTTGGTGGTAGCATCCTTCTTATCTACACTTAGGGCACCAAGTGTTACGCCTTGATACAGTTTTACATGATTTCCGATAACAGTGGTTTCTCCAACCACAATTCCAGTTCCGTGATCAATGCAGAAATACTCTCCGATGGTCGCAGAAGGGTGAATGTCAATGCCTGTCATCACATGAGCGTGTTCTGTGAGCGCACGCGGAATGAGGAGCGTTCCCAACTTATCCAACGCATTGGCCAAACGGTAAGCGGCAATGGCATAAAACCCTGGATATGACCGAATGACCACCTGCTTGGTTTTGGCAGCCGGGTCACCAAGGAATGTGGCTTCCAAGTCCTTATCGAGCTTGGCTTTGATCTCAGGAAGTGAATCGAAAAATCGGTCTACAAGGTCATCAGCACTTGAGTCATTGCAAGAGCTTAGGATGTGATTCAATTGCGCCCGCAGATGCTCGAAATGTTTCATGAAAGCTACTTCGTTGATAAACGTCTGCGTGCTTCTTTCAGGGTAGAGGAGACCGAATATATCATTGAGCCACTTCGCTACTTCTTCTGGCGAAATGCACTTTCCAGATTCTTGATGCTGGAGGTAGAGTTGATGTAAGAATGAATCCAAAACGGGGTTGTTGGTCACGAATTTAATATCAGGCTGACAAACAGCGCTTGTTCACTCCTAACAACTTGATCGGAATTCTGTTCTTCTTACTTCTTACCGCGTTTTTGCGGCACTATTTCAGTGTTCTGGTTTTCGTTCAGGAAGTCCAATGCAACCTTTACTGGAATTCTATTCCTTTTGTTGAAGGCAGTCACAAAGCAATCGGCCAGACCCTGATTCTGAAGTAGGTCGCGTTGCGCCTGTGCTTCTTCATAGGTGTCGAATTTTCCAGCGGTCATAATCGTTAGATCACCTTCGCGGGCAGTTTTCAGTTGATCCACCTCAAAGTAGAATTTGCGGAGGTCTTTAGGCAAAGTTTCGGCAAATGCTCCTATTTGAACACGGAATTCAACCTTACCTCTCAATTGAGGAGCAATGCTTACGTTATTCAAACTTGTGACTTCCTCTCCGTAGGTTTCGGGCTGGTTGATATCCACAATAAACGCATCAGGGTAGCCCTTGGCTTTTACTTCTTCCAATAATTCTTCTGCTTGCGAACGGAAACCCAAATTACCGATCACATAGCGGTAAACCTTGTTCTCATCCACGTAAACACCAACGTTCTTCAACCCTTTGAATTCTGTTGTGTAAGTAGGCTTGATAGCCGCACCTACCTGAACTCCGTATAGAACGGATTGCGTGGTGAAGTTCACCTCACGGGTAGAAATTTCATCTTCTGGTGCAGCCGTTACCAATCGGTCTTTAAGGTATGTGTGTGCATTGATGTAGCTTCTGGTCTTGATCTCTTGAGCCATGCGCATAGGCTCGTGGCAAAGCTCAATCCATTTCACTGCTTCGTTGGTGTAAAATGGGTCTCCTTTGGAATATACCTGAACGAACTTGTCGTAACGCTCTTTCGCTTTCTCGCATTCTTTCATTCGGCTATAGCCGATTACCATATAATACCAAACGAATTCAGGCTCGCCCATTCCGGGGTCGAGGTCTGTGGAGCTGTAATCCACAGCGGCTTTTTCCAAATACTTTACGGCTTCCTCAATCCTTATTCCCTCCTTTATAAGGCACATGCCAAGGAAATAATTGTGCGGTGCGGATTCAGGCTCGGCTGCTATCAGTTTTTCCAGAACAGGAATAGCATCACGTGTCTTGTTGGTGGCCACCAAAAGCTTGGCCTGATCAAGTGGTGTGCTGTCTTTTGCGGTTGTAAATCCCACATTCAGAAGCAGAAGAACTAAGAGCAGGTTAAGGGTTTTCATCTTGGGTCATGTGTTTTTTGAGACTTACAGGTTTTGATTTTTTGCGCATACGCATGTTGATCATTTCCACGATAAGTGAAAATGCAACTGCGAAGTAGATGTAGCCTTTTGGTACGTGATACCCGACCGCCTCTACCATTAGCATGAATCCGATCAGGATAAGAAATGCGAGAGCCAGAATCTGAAGCGTAGGCCGGTTGTTGATGAACTTGCTGATGGCTCCAGAGAACAGCATCATCACAATCATGGAGAGAATAACTGCAACGATCATCAGTAAAACATGCTCGGTTAACCCGATGGCCGTAAGGATGGAGTCGAAACTGAAAACCATGTCCAGAGCTACAATCTGCACTAAAGCACTGCCTAACGTCAAAGCTTTTTTGTCTTTGGGTTCCTGATTCTCATCAACACCTTCCAGTTTGTGGTGAATTTCTGATGTACTTTTTCCCAGAAGGAACAAACCTCCAGCCAACAGAATCAGGTCACGCCCGCTGAAATCGTGCTCAAAAAGTGTGAATAGTGGCTGCGTGAAACCGATTATCCAGGTTATTCCAAGTAGCAATCCGATACGGAAAATGAGCGCAAGCCCAAGACCTATGTTCCTGCCTTTTGCCTGTTGTTGTTCGGGAAGTTTTCCCGTTACAATGGAAATGAAAATGATATTGTCGATTCCAAGGACAATTTCAAGGAATGTGAGCGTGAGCAACGCAATCCACGATTCTGACTGCAAGAAGATTTCCATGCAATGAAATTATCGCAGGGAAGACGGTGAATTCAGTCAGCAACTCATCGGTTGCCCACATATCAATGTTAATTGCGGTTGGTCAAGTGAAGACGCCCAACCCAAATAAGGCGTAGTCATATTTTACAGGATCCTCAGCATCGAATTTTCTTAGGGAAGCATCCAACTCTTCAACCGATTTCCAGTCGTTTTGAGTTCGATTCAGTAATCCGAGTTGCCTGGCATTTCTACCAGAATGTACATCCAGCGGACAAGAAAGAATGGAAGTCGGAATCCGATTCCATAACCCGAAATCAACACCTTTGTCATTCGGTCGGCACATCCACCGCAAATACATATTAATTCTCTTGGCTGAAGAACCTTTCATTGGGTCCGCTACATGTTTCTGGGTTCGTTTTTCATGAGAAATGGCAAAGAACTCCTTCTTGAATTGATGAATCGAATTCATGAGGTTGGAATCACCTTCCTCAATCCCTAAAAGGAAAACATCTTCCAAAGAATCATGCTTGTAATAGATGCTGTTTAGACTTCGAATGAAATGCTTTAGGTCTTCTGCGTTGAATGTTCTGTGTACAAATCCATCTAGGTTTCTTAGGTCATTCTCCGAATGTTCCATCACAAACCGAAAAGGCTCATTTCCCATCAAACGCATGGCCTTATTTGCGTTTTTGATAATGGTTGGCCGTTGCCCCCACGCAATGGTGGCTGCAATCAAACCGCTTATCTCAATGTCTTGTTTTTCTTCAAATAGGTGAGGAATGGATATTGGGTCCGATTCTATGAAATCAACCGAGCAGTATTCCTCGTACTTCTCATCCAACAGCTGTTTGATCTCCGCATCGGTCATGCTTCAAATATTGGCATAAATGGCACACGAGAAAAAGAGCCGTCTATATTTGTCCGCATGCGCTTTTCGGTTGTCACAATTCTGGTTCTGACGCTATTTCTATTGGGTTGTTCCGATCAGAATCAGCATTCTGATAAGACCGTTTTCAGATACAACGAGAGCAAGGGAATCACTTCGCTGGATCCCGCGCAAGCGCGAACCATGGGGAACATTTGGGCTACAACGCAGTTGTTCAACGGGTTGGTTCAACTCAACGATAAAATGGAAGTTGAGCCGTGTATTGCCAAGCATTGGACGATTAGCCAAGATGGTTTGACTTATCGCTTTATGCTGCGCGATGATGTCTTTTTTCACGCCCATGAAGCATTTCCAAATGGAAAGGGAAGGGGTGTGCTAGCTTCCGATTTTGAGTATAGCTTCAAACGTATTCTCGATGAGAAGACACTATCGCCAGGCAGGTGGATCTTCAATTCTGTTGATACTGAGAAGGAAGGTGGCTTCAAAGCTCTGAATGATTCGGTTTTCGAGATCTACCTGAAGCAGAGTTTTCCGCCATTTCTTGGAATCCTTTCCATGCAATATTGTTCGGTTGTTCCGAAAGAAGTGGTTGAAGAACTGGGAAAAGATTTTGGTCGTAACCCAATTGGAACTGGACCATTCAAGTACTGGGATTGGTACGAGGGAATCAAACTTGTTTTGCACAAGAATGAAGATTACTTCGAATCAGATTCTGAAGGAATTCAGCTGCCATATTTAGATGCCATTGGTATTTCGTTCATTCCTGATGCACAGTCCATTTTTCTTGAATTCATGAAAGGAAACCTTGATATGCTTTCAGGTTTGGAAGATGGTAGTTACAAGGATGCGCTCATAACTCTCAATGGAAAGCTCCAACCTGAAATGGCTGAAAAACTGGTCATGTATTCTGAGCCGTTTCTCAATACAGAATACTTGGGTTTTCTGATGAAGGATTCGGTTGATGGAAAGTGGAATCCGCTTTCGGACAAGCGAATTCGTCAGGCTATCAACTTCGGTTTCGATAGAAGGAAAATGATGCGTTACATCCGCAACAACATCGGTTCTCCAGGTGTGCATGGTTTTCTTCCAACTGGTTTGCCAGGAGAAGAATTTCGGGTTGATGGATATGAGTACGATCCTCAAAAAGGAAAAGCACTTTTAGCAGAAGCAGGTTATCCGAACGGTGAAGGACTTCCGGAAATCCAGCTGTTCACAACTTCGCAGTATTTGGATCTGTGCGAATACATGCAGCATCAATTGCAGGAAATCGGTATCAAGCTTACAATTGAGGTGAATCCGGGAGGTACGCACGGGGCTTTGGTGGCCAATTCGCAAGTTCCGTTTTTCCGTAAATCTTGGATTGCAGATTATGCGGATGCGGAGAATTACCTCTCATTGTTCTATTCGAAAAACCACACACCAGACGGACCGAACTACACCCTATTTCAGAACGAATCGTTCGACAAACTTTACGAATCTTCACTTTCCACAACAAGCGACAGTTTGCGTTATCGCATTTATGCCCAAATGGACAGCATTATTGTGGAAGAAGCCCCAGTTGTGGTGTTGTATTATGATCAAGTGCTAAGATTCACACACAAGAACGTTTCTGGTCTTTCAACCAATTCTATGAACGGATTGAGTTTGAAGACTGTTAAGAAGACCGATTTTTCAAACTGAGGTTTGCAAGAATTGGGTAGTGGTCTGATAGAATCGCATCATCTTCAACTTCATGTGTTCTACATTCGAATTCAGGGCTGTATAAGATATTATCAATTCTGAAGAATGGGACACGCACAAATGTGTTTCCGAATCCCGAACCGTTCTCCACAAATGTGTCTTTCAGGTCTTTGCGCAGCACATTGTAAGCATATGAGTTTGGGGTGTCGTTAAAATCACCACATAGAACTGTAGGGTAGGGACTCTGGTTGAGATGGGTCTTTACTTTTTGTGCCTGTTTGCCACGTTCAATGAATGCATGGACCATACGGTACACCAAAAGCTTAAAGTCGCCAAGCAACTTGATTGCCGGCACACCTTTCATACTCTTGTTTAGCATGAGCTGATCAATGAACAGGTACTGGTCGTTGCCGATCCGAACACTCTGAAGATGAAGGTTATAAACGCGAATCGTGTCTTCATTCATCTTGATGTCTGTGTACAGACAGAGGTTTCCGAAGGTCGAGTCGAAATCAATAACCCCCTTATTGACGATAGGATAACTGGAAAAAGTGGCCATTCCCCATTTCCGGTCTGCCGTTTGTGTTTTACTATAATTCTCGAGATGTGAGTACTTGATGGTGTTTGTATTGAGAAGGGTGTCCATCACCTTGAAATCATCATTAGAGTCAATGTAGAACTCTTGAATACAGAGAACATTGGGCTGATTCCGATAGATGTATTCGAAAGAATTTTTTCGAGTATTTCCGTCATCTGCCCATCGGTAATAATCGAACAGTCGAACATTGAAACTCATCACATTAATTCCGCCATCTAGTTTTTGTCCATCATCTTTCGGGAATTGAACGGTGGCTTGAACATAATCCCACTTGATAAGCAGCAAAGCAATATTGATAAATAGAAACCATCTGCGCTTAAGTAGCCAATAAGCTGAGAAGACGAAAAGTGAAATGAGAATCAACGGATAGGCCATTGCGAAAAATGCCAGTGGCCAAAACCGTTCTGGAGAAATGCTTCCGCCAGCATAAGAACAAAGAAGCGCCAAAATGGCAAGCACATTGAGAAAACGCATGAGCCGCTCAAAAAACGGTTGCTTCTTTTCTCGTTCTCCACTCATATCTCTTTGCTTGCCTGGAACAGAATCTCCTTCTCCTTTTTAGAAAGACTATCGTAACCCGAACGCTTGATCTTGTCAAGAATTGCATCGATCTGTTCCTGCTTGCTGGCCTTGTCTTCGTTGTATTCGTAGCGCGATTTTGGCTTGCTGTGAACCACTTTTATACGATTCCCACCCGTTGGAATTCTATCGCGAAGCCAGAATATGGGTTTGAGAAAATCTACCGTTATATCGTTTCCTCGTTTTAGCTGCGAAGCGAAAACGAATCCGAAAAATGCACCGCCCAAATGTGCGATGTGTCCACCGGCATTTCCTTGCGGGATTAGTAAAACATCGAGCAATACAGAAACGATGGCGATGTATTTGAGCTTTACCGGACCGATTAGGGTAAGTCTTACTACGTAGTTCGGGGCGGTTGTAGCAACAGCCACCACAATGGCCAATACTGCGGCAGATGCGCCAACCGCAAAGGCAATTGAATCTTTGAATATGGGTAGAAGATTCATTGCTAAAATGAAAAGCAATGCCCCAGAAAAACCACCAAGCAAATAGGTGCTGAGTAACTTTTTACTGTCGTGAAATGTAAGGAAGAGTGAGCCTCCAAAATACAGCCACATCATATTGAAAAGAACGTGTAGAAAACCGTCATGGACGAACATATGTGTTATCACGGTCCAAGGGCGGAATAGCAACAGTTTTGGTGATGCCGGTAGGGTGAGGAAATGCGAAATGAGGTTGTAAGTACCAATGCTTCCCGTGAGATAGAACAACACGCGAAGTACCATCATGAGCAGGAAAACGGCCCCATTCACGTAAATCAATTGCATGAGGATATTTCCCGTCTTGAACTGGAATTTTATGTCATCCCAAAGTGCCATGTGTTAGAAACGTGTACGGTGCTTCTGCCAGTACTTAATGAGTATGAATCCGAACACCATTCCACCCAAGTGAGCAAAATGCGCCACATTGTCGCCAGGTCTGTTGCTCACACCAGAGAACAATTCAAGCAGTCCGTAGCCAATAACGAAATACTTGGCTTTAATGGGGAATAGGAAGTACAGATAGATCTCGGCATTTGGGAACATCATACCAAAAGCCAGCAAAAGGCCGAATACCGCACCTGAGGCGCCAACAGTAGGAACATTCAATACGGAGTTAAGCGTGGCCAGATTCTGGTCGGCATAATTTCTACCAGACTCAATCACGCTCATTCCTTCCTGCTTGATCATCTGAACAGAGTCCGCAGAAATATCTCCTATAACGGAGAAATATTGCCATTCGAGAACACCTAGATGAATGAGGCCGGCACCAAGTCCTGTTACCATATAGTAGATCAGGAATCGTTTTCCTCCCCACACATTCTCAATGCTGTTTCCAAACATCCATAGCGCGAACATGTTGAAGAAGATGTGCTCAAAACTGCCGTGCATAAAGATGTAAGAGACCAACTGATGCGGCCGGAAATACTCTGATTGAGGCGTGAACAGACCAAGTAATTTGACAAGGTCAATACCTAAACTGCCAAAGGCGTACGTTCCTAAGAAGAACAACCCATTGATGATGAGCAGATTCTTTACAACTGGAGGTAAAAGGTTGTAGCCGCCAGGCCTTATCTGTTGATACGACATTTAATTCCTTCTCTTCAAATCGTTCTTAAAACGCAGCCATTATCAAGTTCATATCCTTAAATGGCAGGCCGAAAGTCTTGGCCAGATATTCGTTGGTTACCGCACCGTTAAAAGTGTAAACACCATTTCTGAAACCTTGGTGGAAACGCATCATATTCTGAAGACCGCCAACCTCCGCCATTTCTAACATCATTGGAGAGAAAATGTTGCTCAGCGCCATACTTGCTGTTTGCGCAACGCGCGATGCAATATTCGGCACACAGTAATGAATGACCCCGTATTTGCTGAAGATCGGTTCTGCATGCGTGGTTACTTCAGATGTCTCAATGCAACCGCCCTGATCAATGCAAACGTCAATAATAACCGAACCGAACTTCATGTTGCTTACCATTTCTTCCGTTACCAAAATTGGTGCTCGGCCCTTGTTGGAGCGGATGGCACCAATGACAACATCAGCATTTTCCAACGCGTCAGCCAAAACATCCGGATGAATGGTACTTGTATAGAGCCGTGTACCGATATCGTTCTGCAAACGACTCAGTTTCTGCAATGAGTTGTCGAAGACCTTAACAGAAGAACCAAGTCCGAGCGCAGCTCGCGCTGCAAATTCGCCTACGGTTCCAGCGCCAAGAATCACAGTTTCGGTTGGAGCAACACCTGTAACTCCGCCCATCATCAGACCTTTACCCGCATTAACGTTACTCAGGTACTCAGCTGCAATCAGTATCACGGTGTTTCCTGCAATCTCGCTCATGGAACGAACGAACGGGTAGCCTCCATCGTCACCTTTAATGAAGTCTACCGCTAAGGCTGTTACCTGTTTTTTCAGAAGCTTCTTGAGGTAATTCTCTGGGTGTACAGAAAGTTGCAATGCAGAGATGATGCATTGCTTCGATTTCATAAGATCGATCTCTTCCAAACTGGGCGGATCCACCTTTATGATGATGTCTGCTTCAAAAACCTCCTTTTTATCGTAGGCTATTTTGGCACCCGCTTCGCTGAAATCCCTGTCTTCGTAATGCGCACCCTTTCCAGCTTCGGTTTCAATCACAACACGATGGCCATTATTGATCAATCTTGCAACGGCATCTGGCACCAAGGCTACACGGTTTTCCTGTAGAGTACACTCTTTTGGAATACCAATGAACAGTTGTTGTTGGCTTTTGGCCACTTCCAACATTTCTTCTTGGGGCATCAGTCCGCCAGAAGCGGTTAGTGTGAAAAAGCTGCCTTCTTTTTGGGTCATGGTCAATGAGTTACAGTAATAATTCGCTGGTAATTTTCAACTCGGATCCTTACCGAGATATGGTTTTCAGGAATGATCTCCGAAGCCATCTCCGGCCATTCCACTAAACAAAGATACCCACTAAAGAAGTAGTCTTCGTAACCGATGTCGTAGAGTTCTTCCACAGATCGGATGCGATAAAGGTCGAAGTGGTAAACGGGCCCGATATTGCTTTCGTATTCGTTGACCAGCGAGAAGGTGGGGCTGCTCACTTCATCTTCAATTCCCAAAAACTGACAGAATTGCTTGATGAGGGTGGTTTTTCCAGCAC
>JACJZP010000022.1 GCA_020635535.1 Flavobacteriales bacterium
GAAGTAATAAGATGACTGATCGAAAACGAGAAAACATGTGTTGAATGTAATGACCAATACGAATTACTTAATCCGATGGACGTAGTTATTGTTTATGGCACAAACGCCTGAGAAAGAAACTCCTGTTGTCAAATACAAATTTTCTGAAACACATGGTTCTGTTTCCGAATGGTACCTCAACCACCAACAATCATTCAGTAAGGAAATTCTAAAGTTCAGAAATCCATCCTTCGGATTGAGCAGTAGAATTTAATCGCTTTTATCTTCATCGATCAAAAAACAAGAAATCGATTGACCCGAAGTCTCCTAGTCATACTTTTTCTGTCCCGGTTTCTGTCTTATTCCTTCGGACAGACGTACAACGTGACCTTCCGTGACGGCACATTCCAATTCAACGGAAAACTTGGCTCATACAAGGTAAAGCGTAAGGGCAAAGCACTTTCTGGCGCAGTAAGCAACATCTGCAAAGACCCGAATGATGAAAGCATACTGATCGTTTCAGCTTCAGATACGGAAGAAATTGGCATCACGGAACTGACGTTAAATGTTGGTAAGAATGTCCGTTTTTTCGGTGGTGGTGAGCAGTTCAGTCATGTGGAGCTGACTGGAAAGAAAGTCCCATTTCTGGTAGAGGAAAATGGCATTGGCCGCGGTGACAAACCTGCCACTCGTACCGCCAACCTCGTGGGTGCTGGTGGCCACGAATGGAGTACCTACTGCCCTATTCCATTGGTGCTTTCAACGGAGAACAAGGCCTATTTGATCCTGAATGATTGTTACTCGGAGATCGACCTTAGCATTCCAGGCGAAATAACCTTCATTGTTCATGATGATGAACTGAGACTGAAAATTTTCGAAGCCGATTCTCCGAAGGAACTCATTCAAAAGGTAACTGAACACACAGGTCGAATGCCTCAACTACCCGATTGGACCTACGGAACCATTTTGGGAATTCAGGGAGGCGCAGAACGTGTGCGGCAGTTGGTGAAGGATGCCAAGGAACACGGCAATCCAGTTTCGGCCATTTGGATTCAGGATTGGGTTGGCAAGAAACAGACCAGCATTGGGTCACGCTTGCGATGGGAATGGAAACCGGACGAAACCACCTATCCCAAATTCATGGAATTCTGTGCGGAAATGCACACCCGGAACATCAAGGTGATGGGCTACATCAACCCATTTCTGTTGGATGGTACAGACATGACCAATGAAGCCTTGAAAAACGGCTATATCGTTTATGAAAAAGACGGCTCACCTTATCTCATTCCGTTCGGTGGTTTTAAAGGCTACATCATCGACCTGAGTAATCCGCAAGCTCGGGAATGGATCAAAGACATTATCAAAACCAACATGATCGGCAACGGACTTAGCGGTTGGATGGCCGATTTTGCCGAGTGGCTACCATTTGACTGCAAACTGCATTCGGGCGAAGACCCGAAAGATTACCACAACCGTTTTGCAGCCGATTGGGCCAAAGTGAACCGAGAGGCCATTGAAGAAGCAGGGAAATTGGGCGAAGTGGTCTTCTTTTCCCGTTCGGGATTTACGGGCTCTTCAGGCATTTCCACACTCTTTTGGGCGGGTGATCAGATGGTTGACTTTGGAGAGAATGATGGTTTGGGTTCTGCCATCAATGCGATGATATCATCGGGTTTGAGCGGTATGGCGATTAACCATTCCGACATTGGTGGTTACACGGCTCTCAAGTTTCCATTCTTTAAGAATTATCTCCGGGATAAAGAGGTATTGTTCCGTTGGATAGAGTTCGAGGCCTTCACTCCTATTTTCAGAACACATGAAGGGTTGCTTCCCAACGATATGGTTCAGTATTACACCGATGATGAAACGCAGGAATTCTTTGCCCGCTTCGGGAAGATCCACAAGGAACTGAAACGCTACTTCCAAAAGCTCATCAAAGAAGCTTCCGAAACTGGCGTTCCTGTCATTCGTCATCCGTGGTTGGTTTGTCCCAATGATTCAAACTGTCTCGAAACCGATTATCAGTTTTTCGTTGGCGATGACCTGCTGGTGATTCCCGTAACCGAACGCGGCCAGACAAAGGTCCGAGGCTATTTCCCCGAAGGAACCTGGGTGCATTATATTACTGGAACCGAATTCATGGGAGGCCGATGGAACGAGGTGTATGCGCCCATTGGCACGCCTGCGGTTTTCAAGAGAAAATAATCGGACGTTCATCCATTTCCTGAACAATAAATCGGGCAAAAGCTTATTATAGCAGTCTTAACCCCGAACAATCAAATGAGTGGAAAGAGTAAGAAAGTGCATGTCTTCAGGGACGATGCCCTTGGTGAATTGGATGCTGTAGGCATCGCTGAACGGATAAGTAAAAAGGAGATAACCCCGAAAGAGGCGGTGGCTGCGGCCATAGAACGGGCAAAAGATGCCAATCCGAGCATCAATGCCATTGTAACTGAACTATACGACCGTGCTCTGAAAGAGTCGGAAAGTGTAGTTGCAGGACCATTTTCAGGAGTACCTATGTTCTTGAAAGACATGCTGAACGTACAAGGTGTTCCAGTTCATCATGGAACCAGAGCATACAAGGAAACTCCTAAGGCCGCCACTACCACAGACCCAATTGCTCAGCAGATCTTTGCGCAAGGATTTGTGAGTCTGGGAATGAGCACCATGCCCGAATTCGGGTTTACGGCCTCTACGGAATTCCCAGATGGCGATGCCACACGTAACCCTTGGAACACGGATCATTCGGCAGGAGGTTCTTCGGGTGGTTCGGCTGCGTTGGTGGCAGCGGGCGTTGTACCAATAGCTCATGCTGCAGATGGAGGTGGTTCCATCCGTATTCCTGCAGGAGCTTGCGGTTTGGTTGGCCTGAAAGCCAGTCGTGGGCGATTGCTGAAAGCAGCCAAGTTCAAACGACAACCAGTGGAGATTGCCATTGACGGAATTGTAAGCCGTTCGGTGCGCGATACAGCGCATTTCTATGCCGAGGCGGAGAAATACTACAAGAACAGAAGATTACCAGACATTGGCTTGATTGAAGGACCATCGAAACGTAAGTACCGAATTGGATTTACGGCCGATTCCATCAAAGGAATGGGAGCCGATGCTGAGACAGCCAATGGTGTGAACGAAACGGCCAAGTTGCTGGCCTCGTTAGGTCATGAGATCGTGCCGTTTGCATTGCCGGTGAAAGACCGATTCATAGATGATTTTGCCAATCTGTGGAGTGTTGGCGGATTCTATTTCGAACGCTACGGCAAAAAGGTGTTCGGAGAAACCTACGAGCCTGCCCAACTTTCTGGGCTTACCAAAGGGCTATCTGAACACTTTCGCCAGAACAAGGCCAAAACCGCTGCATCCATTGTTCGATTGCGCAACTCATTCCGGCAGTACCGCAGAATGTTCAATAGTTCCGGACTGGACATGATCCTTACGCCTACCACATCGCATGTTCCGCCAGCCATTGGCTATTTGAGCATGACATTGCCATATGAGGAACTGTTCGACCGCATACAGAAATGGGCGTGCTTTACACCTTATCACAATGCCACAGGCGGACCGTCTATTTCGCTGCCCGTACAACACTATGTAGAAGAAGACCTGCCTATGGGTATGCTACTTTCTGCCAACCTAGGACAGGAAGCCATGCTACTGGACATTGCCTATCAACTTGAAGCGGCCAAAACTTGGAAGAAGATCTGGGAATAAGGGCTACTTGGTGTTCTCTCCAATTACTGGACACCGTTCAAAGGGTTTTTCCCTATCAAAGAGGTAACGGTATGTGGCATGGGTCTTAATGATCTCGCCACCCAACTGTTCGCATACACGCATCATCTTAGGGTTGAAATCGCCACACCAGTTCATTTCAATGGTCTCGTAGGGCAAACCCTCGCCCCAGGCCAGTTTGCTGAACGCGATGACAATGGCTGCCTCTACTCCTTTTCCGTGCCATTCTGGAACCACCCCGAAAACAAGTCCCAAAGCCTTATTACATGAGCCCTTGGTTTTGTGATACACGAATTTGAGTTTGCCCAGTAGATCCATTTTCCCATTCACGTGCTTGAACAACTGGTTGAGCTCTGGTATGGAAATGAAAAAAGCGATCGGCTGTTCCTTGTAAAATCCAAAATAAAGCAACCGTAGATCCAGCACGGGTTTCAGCTTCTTGAACAGTTTCTCACACTGATCCATGGTCATGGGTTTTACCCCCGAATGACCTCCCCAAGCCTTGTTGTAAACTTCATGAAAATAGGCTGCAGCTTTCGGAAGGTCCTTTTTGGTGAGGTGGCGAAACGCAAGGTCAGGATTGTCGAGGCTTTGCTGCGCACGCTCGTAGAAGCGTGGTTCAAAATCCTTGGTCTTGCGGATGTCGCGTGCGTAGGTGAACTGCTTGAAGTACAACCGAAAGCCGTAATTCTCGAACAGCTTCTGGTAATAAGGTGCGTTGTAGAACATGCCGTAGTTCTGCTGTTCGAACCCGTCAATAAGCACGCCCCAGAACTTATCGCGTTCGCCAAAGTTCACTGGGCCATCCATTGCTTCCATACCGCGCTGCTGCAGCCAGTGCTTTGCAGCATCGAAAAGCATGTTGGCTGCTTCCTGATCATCAATGCAGTCGAAAAAGCCACAGCCGCCCGTTGGTTGCTGTTCCTTAAAGGCTGTTCTTCCATTGACAAAAGCTGCAATACGACCGATCACCTTTCCATCGCGCCTCAGCAACCAACGGATGGCTTCGCTGCCCTGCTCGGTGTAAACACGGTTCACGGCCGGATTGAACACATCGCGCACTTCTTGGTCTATTGGGCGGATGTAATTGGCATCGTTGGCATAAAGCTTAACAGGAAACTCAATCCACTCATTCTCACTTGCTTCCGTTGTTACTTCCTCCAATTGCATATAGCAAGATTATGGAGGGTGCATGAAACACGCCTACGAATTGGTCAATTGTGCCTTATCCTTCAAGATTTGCCGCCATCTAATTTCCGCTTCTGAGAAGTGAACCGAAACCGAAGATCGTCAAAGAACAGGCTACCAATAAGTACCGCTACTGCTAAAAGCAATGTGTTAAGTCCAAAGCCAAAACGAGAATAGAAAAGCCCTCCCACAAGGCCACCTGCAAAGAAGAAGGTGATGATGTATATCCTTAGCCTGATGGTCGATTTAAGGTGTTCCCTATCGGGATGTGAGTTCGGAAAGAACAACTGAGACAGTTCTATTCCCAGGTCGGTAAACAACCCTGTAAGATGGGTGGTACGGACAACGGCATCTGAAATTTTTGTAACAAATGAGTTCTGCAATCCCATGGCAAACAGAAGCAAGCAGGCAATCATATCCTGATGAAGCAAGCCCTCAACGTTGCTTAGCAATGCAACAGCCATCAGTAATACCGATTCAATAATGGTGGGTAGTACATAAACGTTGAGTTTCCTGTTCTCGCGAAATAGTTCAATAAGTAGACCCGATGCGAAAGCCCCAAGCAGGAACGACAGAATGTAGAGAAAATAGATGGTTCCTTTCCAAAATTGGAAATCTGACAGATCGCTGATGAATAGCGCAAAATGCCCAGTAACATTGGTGGTGAGTTGCCGGATGGCCAGAAAACCAGCTGCATTGACAATACCTGCCACAAAAGACAGCACAATAGCTATCTGCATATTGTGCTTTACGGTTCTGTCTTTGCCTTGATGTCTGAACATGTAGCGCGGTAATGTGAAGATGCTGAGAATATCTTGAGCTTGACTGCACCTTTCAATTAATATTTCAAAACTCTGAAAACAGTTAGGGCCAACCCTATCGATGGAGGCAATCAGTTGCCCGCGTTGCAAAAGCTTTAACATTCGTTAACGGGTACAATTTCAAGTTGTAATCCTCAGTTTAAGCCCCAAACCAAATCCCCATACCATGCTACGGAAACTCCCCATAGTTTTCTTGCTTAGCCTACCGTTTCTGGCCAGCGCACAGCAGGAATTGAAGATCAAAAACCACCATGGCGGCCTCTTCTCTTTAGGAATGAGAACCACCATCAGCACCTTTAACCATGGCAGTTGGCAAGATGTAGGTACAGGTGTTGGCGGTCAGTTCCGTCTTCAGATTCACGACCGCATCAATACCGAATGGTTTGCCGACTATCTGACATCCAAGATAGGTTCTTCCGGTAATCGGAAAGATGCACACATTGGATGGTCGGTAATGTACTATCCACTGAAGGACAAGACCTTCAAGAAACTGATGAAACCTTACCTCATAATGGGGCATTGTTTCGATTATACCAATGTTTCTGAGAATGCCAACCCAAGCAACAGTATGGAACGTTGGAGCTCAGCCATACAGTGTGGAATGGGCAATCACTTCAACCTTACAGAGCATTTCGACCTCACACTTATAGCACAATACATGTTCCATTTGGGAAAGCATATTGAGGCGCACGAAGAAGAAGGATCCTTTGCCATTCACGAACACGGAGGCCTGAGCCTGGAAGGTCATCTCCTATTTACAGTCGGTATCAACTATAAAATCGCAGACCTATGGTAACCATCAGCCCCCAAAAAAACGCTCCCTTGCTGTTTCAAGCGAGTAACGAGTCCAAAAATCTGATCGGAGTGTTCAAAGATTCCTCCGCTACGGTCGGAATGACGGTACTATCTATACTGGTGTTACTGTCCAGTTATTCATTCGGGCAGAAAAATTGGAACAAACCAGAACCTGAGGGGGATGACATCATCCGTAAGGGATTGGTGGCCGCCCAAATGACCATTGCGCCCGGATGGGCCATTGGGCAGAAGACCACCAACATTTTCCTTCAGGCGGATCTGGAATATTATATCACCAGGAAGATCTCCATTAAAGGCGACATCCATTACTTCTTAGATACGCAGGGCAGCAGTCTGCTAATGCATGACCACAGCCTATTCTTTGGAGCCAACTATCATTTCCCCTACAAGCGGTTCGACCCTTACATTGGACTGCATCCTGGAGCCAGCCTCATTCAGATGCGCAATCCAGATACGGGAACACCTGAGATCAACGTGGCCATTCCAGAATCGGTGATGAAGGTTTCACCGGCCATATCAGTAGTTACAGGATTCAACCTGTACGTGTGGAAGTACCTCCACTTTTTAGGAAAACTGAGCTACGTCCATGCCAATCATCCTACAGAATGGGGCACCAACTATGCACTTGATGAGTTCAGACTTTCCTTTGGATTAGGATGGAATGTAAACCTGATACGCAAGAAATAGACCTTGACCCGAGGCTGGAGAACAGTTGGCTACGGGCCATCTGCAAAACGCTCCGCCTTGGGTCTTTCAAGATTTTATTGTTTAACTTTTTAACTATTTCATTAAACAAATATTAAACAAAACCGTTTAATGCCTAACCAATAACACTACAATGAAACGAGCAATTTCAATTTTCTTCCTACTGACATCGGTACTTTCATATACGAACGTGGCAACGGCAAAAGAGCCAGCAGAAACCTATGATGCGGTTATCATTCCTGGCTTTCCGTTTGAACCGGATGGAAAAATGAGCGCTATATACAGAATGCGTCTGGCTTGGGCATACGAGCTTTACGTTCAAGGTCGTACAGCACACATCATTCTTTCTGGAGGTGCAGTGCATACACCATATGTGGAGGCAGAGATCTTTGCGCTTTACCTTATTAAGATGGGCGTACCAGCAGATGTGCTCATCTTAGAACGCAATGCAGAACATAGCATGGAAAACGTATTCTATTCCATGGAAATAGCCAAAAAGTATGGGTTTGAAAAAGTTGCGGTGGCAACAGACATGTGGCAAGCAGGAATGATTCAAATGATAGGTCATCTGCACGGCCATAACCTGTCTGACGTGGATTTTCTACCAGCCAAATTCTCTATCGTAAACCGTTATTGGAAGTCGTTTGAATTTGAGATAGACCATGGTCTGGCTTTCCGATCTGAGTTTACGCCATTAGTTGAACGAAAAGACAAAGACACACGAAAACTCGGTACGCATGGTCACCTTTGGAAACCATCAGAGTGTGTAGAATTGTCGTTCGCAACTGAAATAGGAAACCATTGACAATCATTTGCAGAACATCACGTTAACCTACCATGAAACGCCTACTCCATCTCCTCGCCTACCATCTCGTTGCAGTTGCCGTTATCAGTATCGCATCTTGCGGAAGCACGCGATCTGCTTTCGAGAAAGTTGAACCTCAAATGCCGTTCGATGCTGTAATTGTTCCCGGGGTGCCGTTTGACTCCGCTTGGAGCGACATTATGCGCGCCAGAGTTCTCTGGAGCTACCACCTCTACAACCATGGATATGCCAAGAACATCATTTTCTCAGGAAGTGCCGTTTACACGCCTTACGTTGAGTCTAGAATAATGGCAGAATACGCTAGAACATTGGGAATTCCAGAAGCAAATATTTTCACAGAAGAGCGTGCAGAACACAGCACAGAAAACGTGTTCTATTCTTACTACATGGCAAAAGACCTCGGATTCAGAAATGTTGCATTGGCCACAGACCCTTTCCAGACCAAAATGGTAAAGTCGTTTGCAAAAAGGAAGAAACTCGATCTATATTATGTTCCGGCCATTTTCGATACTATCCACACGTACTATGATGGTCTTCAAGCAAGCATAGACCCTACTTGGGCAGAGGTTGACAATTTTGTGGCGTTGCCTGAGCGAGAAGGATTCTGGAAACGCTTTGCGGGCACCTTAGGCAAGAACCTGAAATACAGACCTGAGGAAATTACAGATGCAAAAATGAAATATGCGAATTGACGCATATCGGAAGTTTAATTTTTCGGTTTATTGAAGCCTGATATTTTACTACAGATGTCTTTGCAAATACGTTTTTCACGTACGCATTGGGTACATTAGAAATTCAATTGCGCACGATGCAGAAACGCACTGTAAGGTCAGATTTTGGAGAGGTTAGTATTCGGCAGGAAGGCATAGTGCTTGCCAAGACAATTAATGGCGTTGAAATTGATATTGAAAAGGCCAAGACCTATCACCATCTTGTAGCATATCTTACCAATAGCGAACCTCATTGTACGGTTATTGATCTGTCTGGAGTGTCTGCCATTAGTCCAGCTGCCAGAAAGCATCTTCAAGAGACCAGTTCTGCGTGGGGAAGAACCATTGCCGTGGCATTGATCTCAACCACTTTCACTTCTCGAATGTTGGCTAATTTTTTCCTTTCAGTTAACAAACCAAGCTTTCCGGTAAAAGTATTCAAAGACTCTCTAGAGGCGCAGCACTGGGCCAAGGACGAGTACGAGAAGCATATCCGAAAGGCCGCTTAGTAATATATTAAGCCCCGGTTAACCGACAAATCTTCCCAATTGTCGAAAACTACGTGGTTCACGTAAACATTTTTATCAGCTCTACCGTAGAGGCTAACGTTTGTAGAAAAGCATTTGAATTTTATCACCCACACAGTGAATGAAGGATGAAAACGAGTGAGATAGATATTGCGTGGATAGAAAAATTTCCTGGTAACTTTTTCCATGTTGTTGTAAAGCCAGGTTCAGAGGTGACCCTTGAGTCGGCACAGCGCCTAATGAGAGCAACCAACCAAATGATGGATGATAGCACCCATTTCAGGGGTGGAGTTTACGACCTTTCCAAAATCGCATACATTCATCCAGATGCTAGAGAATACTTGGCCGAAGGCAATGATGTTAAAGGTACCGTAGCTGCCGTGGCATTACTTTCAGATACATTCTTAGGAAAGACCATCGGTAATCTGTTCATCTCGTTGGGAAGCCCAAGCAGATTCCCTGTCAAATACTTCGACTCCCCCGTTAGGGCTGAGTTCTGGGTCCGTCAGCAAATGGCCGCTGCCAAACAGCAAGAGTTGTCGAAAATGAAAGACGTAGCCTGAAGACACTAAAACTTATTAAGGTTAGGTCTTCTACGTTCAAATCAGAACTTACAGTTTCTTATCTACTATCGTTTTGGCCGCAATGCGCGCAGTCAAAACGCAGCCACCAAGGAACGTTCCTTCTAAGGCTCCCTTTCCGTGCGAACCTCCGCCCCCGAAGCCGGCAGCTTCGCCAATGGCGTACAAGCCAGGTATAGGTTCCGATCGGCCATTCACAGGTTTACTCATTACCCTACCTCCAAGGTCGGTCTGTATTCCGCCAAGCGTCTTACGCGACAGAATAGATTCTCTGATTGCTACAAGAGGCATTGCTTTAGGGTCAACGATTTTCTGAAACTTACAGGTACGAACCTTATCTCCACGGTACTGACGAGCGTGAGCAATTCTTCTTAGCTGCTCATCATCATGGAAACTTGGGCCACGGTCTATCATGGCATCATAAGGAAGCACGCTATCCTTCACATGCTGCAGCTTCACATCATCCGTTCCCTGAAGAGCGTTCATCTTCTGCACCAGTTCCTCCAACGAGTTGGCCGTTACAAAATCGGGGCTGTTGATCATATCGTTAACCAGTTTGGTGTTTCCAAGCAGAATGTCCTTCAGGAACCCGACCAGGTTCTTATCGCGAATGGACTCATTGCTTTCAGAACCACTTATGGCGAACTCCTTGATCATGATCTTCATGTTCAGGATCTGCCAACTGTACTTCTTCTCCTGCTTGCATATTTCCTCCACCGTCCAGCGGGTATCATAAGCTGTGATCAATGGATTTGGCCCGAAACGTTTACCTGTATAATCCAACCAAAGCGCTGATTTAGGCGGAACAAGACTTAGCCCATGGTCTTTCCATTTTGGACGTGGATGACGAACCCCTGCCGCATAGTGCCAATGCCAGTCCAGATTGGTAACGTTACCCTCAATACGCTCCACGGCATCATGCATATCACCCAATGCGTAAGGATGAGAGCCATTGAGAATCACTTCTGGTGGCTCTCCCCATGGCTTGTACCACGTTTCCTTTACTCGCTGAATGTTGCCTCCCATTCCGCCTGTGGCTACCAGCACATTTTCGCCTTTGGCAACAAACGGTATATCCGCTGCTTCATCTTTCCCCGTTACACCTACAACTCTTCCTCCTTCAATGATCAACTCTTCGGCCTTATGGCGATAGACCATTTGAAGATGGGTTGATGCCTTTGAATGATTTCGCATGCTGCGGATAAGGTCATCGGTCAACCCTTTGCCTGTTCCCCAAACCATATGAAAGCGCGGGTAAGAGTTACCTGGCTTGTAAAGTCCGCGCTCCACCCAATGCACTACAGGAAAGAACTTGGTTCCGTGCTCCTTGGTTAGCCAACGGTAAATATGATCCGTACACATATTTACATACTGCTCTGCCCACTGCCTTGGCAGCACATCGTTCTCTCCAAAGTCTGCAACCGAAAGCCAATCACTTAGGGCAAGATCAACGTTATCCTTCATGCCAGCTCTGCGCTGTAGTGGAGAATCCACGAAGAACATTCCTCCAAAACTCCACTTGGCCAGTCCACCCAGCTCTTCTTCCACGTCTCGGTCTATGACCAACACTTTCTGCCCTTCATTCATCAATTCGATGGCAGCGGCAATACCTGCAATTCCGCCACCAACGATTACCGCATCGGCTTTATATTCTTTCATAGCTCTCTGTTAATTCCGCTAAAGTTATCACAAACCATTTTTGTCAGAAACACGTAGATTCACTGTTCAAGTTTTCCAATAACCATTATCAATTGTGACCACCACCTACACGCACAAATCAGGAATCATCAGCTTGGATGGGAACGGCATTGTCTATTACAGGGCCACCGCAGATGAGATGAACGATATTTCAGACCTTAAGGCCATTTTGGACCTAATGGAAACTGCTACTAAGGGCAATCCGCTGCTTATAATGATGTTACTCAACGAGCATCAGTTTCTCATGACAAAGGAGGCTCGCAACTTTTTCAATGAATACGAAAAGGCAAAGGAGCTCATTAGAGCTGAGGCCGTTGTTACAAATTCATTAAGTAACGGAATCCTTTATAGTCTACTTGACCGTTTGCATCAGCCCGTATTTCCATTCAAATCGTTTACAAATGAGGACGAGGCTGTGAAATGGCTACTCTCACAAAGATGAAATTACAAGGTGTTAACAACTCTTGATTACTTCAACCGATATCAACAGTTGAGGTACAGCTATTCTAATAGCTTCGTGCTGCCTTAATCATCCGCATGAACAAATTATTACCTCTCATCGCTCTCTTTGTGATCAATTCAAACCTTTCGGCTCAATCTCTTTCAGGTGTTGAAAGTGTGGAATACGACCCCATTAACAACCGCTATTTGGCATCTTCAGACGGTTCCTCCATTGTGGCCATAGCGCCCAACGGAGGTCTTAGCTACTTTGGTTCGGGTACCGCAGCAGATTACGGCATGGAAGTAATGAACGGAACCCTTTTCGCTATTACAGGAACCTCAATCAAAGGCTACGATCTGAACTCTGAAACCGAGGTTATGAGCATGACCATTTCTGGCGCGCAATTCCTCAATGGAATGGGCAGCAACGGCACAGATAAACTTTGGGTGAGTGACTTCAATGGTTATAGCATTTACGAGATCGATGTGACCAACCTGAGCTCTCCTTCCTACAATATGGTTGCCGACCAAACAGATATTGGAACCACCAACAAACCGAACGGAATCGTTTATGACGGGGACAACAATCGCATTCTGATTGTCGGATGGGGTTCTAATGCGCCTATCAAAGCCATGGATCTTACTTCTTACAACGTAACAGATGTAGTAAGTAACACAGGTGTGGGCAATATAGATGGGATTGACAAGGATGGTGATGGCAACTGGTTCATCTCATCTTGGAGCCCGGCAAGAATTACCAAGTACAACAATGACTTTAGTATATCTGAGGTAATAACCGTTCCTGGAATCAGCAGCCCTGCCGATATCTGCTACGCACCTGAAACAGACACATTGGCCATACCCGGAGGAAATCAGGTTCTGTTTGTCGGGTTTGAAACCAGCGCGGTAGGTATTGAAGAAGAAACCTTTGATGCCTATACCATCCATTACAATGCTGGGTTTCCTGTAGTACAGTTTGACCTGTCTAACAATCAGGAAGTTTCGATGGATGTGATAGACATGAGTGGGCGTGTGGTTTATACCGTGCTTGAGGGAATGCAGCCAAAAGGTGCGCAAACAGTCGTTCTGAGTTCAATTGGACTTTATTCTGGCAATTATATTTGCAGGATGCAGTCTAAGGAGCTGTCGTTTACTGAACGAATCATCATTCCATGAACAAATTGAATACAATTGTGGCTTTCCTGATCTTCGGGATGACCACTCACATCCTTGCGCAGGACACTCTCACCAATAAGAAAGGCAGCAAGTATGTCTTTGATCTGATCAAACGTTACGATGCCACTCCTATCGAAAACCAGAACAATACTGGGACCTGTTGGAGCTTTTCAACCCTCTCCTACTTTGAATCGGAACTGATGCGAATGGGAAAAGGCGACCAACGACTTTCAGAGATGTATATCGTTCGGAAAGCTTACGAAGGCAAGGCTGAGAATTACGTACGCATGCACGGTTATCACAATTTTGGTCCAGGCGGTGCCTTCCATGATATTCCTTGGGTTATAAGACACTATGGAATTGTTCCTCTTGATGCCTATAAAGGATTGGCCTATGGCTCGGAAGAGCACAACCACGAAGAGTTGGATGGTATTCTAACTGCTACGGTGAAGGTCATCAAGGAGAATCCGCAGAAGAAATTGACACCATCTTGGAAGAAGGCCGTGAGTGGTGTACTTGATGCCTATCTGGGCGAAGATCCGAAGGAATTTACATACAATGGCAAGAAATACACACCTCGATCATACGCTGATGAGTTGGGTCTGAATATGGATGATTATGTGGCCATTACTTCCTACACGCACCATCCGTTCTATTCGAAATTCGTGTTGGAAATTCCAGATAACTGGGCATTTGGCATGTGCTACAATGTTCCGTTGGATGAATTGATGGAGGTTATGGAGTATGCCGTGATGAACGGTTACACCTTTGCGTGGGGAGCTGATGTTTCTGAAGATGGTTTTGCGTTCCGCGAAGGGCTTGCCATTCTTCCCAAAGATGAGTCTACCATTAAGAAAAAGGGTAAGGACAGCAAGTATTACAATGATGGCGGTGCAGAAAAGTCAAGTAACGCATTTGAAGAACCGGTTGAACAGCGATGGGTAACGCAGGAAGAGCGTCAAGAGGCATTCGACAATTTTGAAACCACCGATGACCACGGTATGCACGTAACAGGACTGGTCAAAGATCAGAATGACAATAAGTACTTCATTGTCAAGAATTCGTGGGGTTTGAAATACAACGACTGCGATGGTTATTTCTACGCATCCGAAGCCTACGCGCGGTACAAGACCATGAATATTTTCTTGCACAAGGATGCCGTTCCGAAAGACATCAAAAAGAAGCTTGGCATCAAATAGATGTTACGGAAACTCTTCTCGTTTCTGCTGATTCTGCCGATCAAATTCTATCGCGGAGCCATTTCGCCTTGGTTGCCGCCAACCTGTAGGTACACACCCACGTGTTCAAGCTATGCCATTGAAGCTATTCAGGTTTGGGGACCTATTAAAGGACTTTGGCTGGCCGTAAAACGCATTTCATCCTGCCACCCTTGGGGCGGACACGGTTACGACCCCGTTCCAAAACGCGAAGGGAAGTAATGAAGCAATGGCTGAAGAGAATCGGAATTGCAGGTTTCCTGTTCTTTCTGGTAAAAGGCCTGATCTGGTTGGCCGTGTTTTACGGGCTGGTAGATTACTTCAAGAATTAGAACGGCTCCAAACCGCAGAAATGCTTAGACCCGAAATGATATGCCAAATTCCCCACATGGCGCAAAGCAGGGCCATCTCTCCTATTTCTGGAAAGAACTTAAAGCAAATGACCAGTCCTAAGGCTGAATTCTGAATTCCGGTTTCGATGGCAAGCGAACGTGAAGCAGGTTCGCCCAATCTGCCAACCTTCCCCACCAGATAACCTGAAACCAGCGCTATCAGATTATGAACTATAACCAGTGCCAAGGCCAGTTCGGCATAGGTAATGAAGTTGTCCTTGTTTTTGAGGAACGCAACCACAATAAAGGCCATGAAAATGAGCATGGATGCCCAGCGGACGGGTTTCAGCATCTTGGCGGTGAGCACGGGCTTCTTTGCACCAACATACATGCCAACGAAAACGGGCAGAATAAGGAAGAGAAACACGGTTTTAAAGAGTTCAACCGCATCCAAACTCACCGATTTCAACAGGTCGCCAGTTTCGGGGTACAGACCACTCCACAGTTCAAAATTGAATGGTGTAAAGAACAGACACAGTAAAGTTGAAATGGCCGTGAGGGTAACCGAAAGCCCAAGATCGGCCTTGGCCATGGAACTCATGAAATTGGAAACCGTTCCACCTGGACAGGCCGCTACCAGAAACATTCCCAATGCCAAACCAGGTATCGGATGCCAGAGATAAGCGAGTACGAATGTGAGTGCCGGCAACAGAATAAACTGCGAGAACAGACCGAGCAAGGTGGGTTTCGGTTTTCTGAACGCCCTTGAAATATCAGACCATTTCAGATCCAACGAAACCCCGAACATGATGAACGCCAACAGAAAGTTGAGCGCCATTTGGCTGTTGGGATCAAAGTTGATGGCAATCCTCTCCTCCATCAACTAAAAGATTTACTGCTAAATCGCATCAAACTAGGCGCTCCAAGCAACCAGAATATCACGCGGGCCTTGGTAAGGTAACCGTCCGTGCGATGTGCTGAAGTTGTCGATCATCATCACATCTCCCAATCGCCAAGGAACAGCTTCCAAGTTGTTCCAGATCAGTTGTTCCACATGCTCTACATACGATTTTGGGATCTCTGAATCATCGTCAGCAAATACCATATGCATGGCCTCATCGGTCGGTTTCTTGAACATGCGCTTGAAAAGCGTAATGGCATTCAGTGCCACCAGATACTTCAACGAAAAGAAATCTCCACGTCTCTTATGAATGTGCTTGTATTCAATGGCCGCAGCTTCACGATGGAATACCTGCAGGTGATTGAACCACACCATTTCTCCGGTATCTGGATGCTTCTGCATTGCAGGCCGTGTGTTGACCAACTTAAGCCTATCATCTTCCAACCAGGTTGGCGTGAGGTCGTTCTTTTTGCACTCCTCCTCCACTACACCGTGATCCGTGGTCTTGAAAAGTTCATCCCAACGCTTCAGCTGATATATATCGCTACTCGATTTTGACTTTGGGCCAGAATAGTTTCTGATGAGTTTAACACCACGCTTTTCAAATTCCTCGCGAATCTTCGGGTCCATCTGCTCATACACCTTGCGGAAATCGCATACAGGTGTTTCCCCACCATCCTTCGGTTCTACATAACAGAAAAAGAAAAGAAAACGCGGTGCGGTAGGCAAAAAACTCATCTCGCAGTGCTGCATAATAGGATAATGACCTGGCAGCTCGCTGGCCGAATGCACAAACTTTGTTCTACTATTGCGGGGCGAAGTACCAGCATAATTGTTCTGAAGTCCAGGCTCCATGGCCAAGGCTACATCTTCAAAATCTTCTGGTGTACGGAGTTCATAGCCTCTGAACATAATTGCTCCATTCTTGAGCAACTCATTCTTAAGCTCCGTCTTTTCTACAGATACGCGATCAAGCAAAGCCTGCTTGGAACTATCGCCTTTTGGAAGTACTGTGAACAATTGAAAATTGATTTAGGGTTAGCAGTCGAAATTGCAAAATGCCAACGTTTTTAACAAGAATTGACATCATGATGGTTATTGGCACGATAATTCCTGCCACCAAAACCCGTTCTTTGTGCCGAACCAATGAGATACTTTCTTAGCATAATGTGCCTGCTGTTTGTCGGTTCCACGGTTGCTCAGAACCGTGTTCTCATGGGTGGAATCATCACTAATCAGCTAACAGGAGAGCCCGTTGCTGCTGCCCACGTGCTAAACCTTACTGATTCTCTGGCCACCATTTCATCGCCAGAAGGCCTCTTCAAGATACCGGTTCATGTTGGCGACAGTTTGGTATTCAGTTCCATTGGTTACAGCCATAAGGCATTGATAATTGGCGAGAAAGAAATCACAGCCGAGTTGATTCAGGTGAAGATGATTCAGCGCGATTATCAACTCGGTGAGGTTGAAGTGAATCCGTTTGGGACCAAAGAACAGTTCAGAGAACGATTTATGGAATTGGAGGTTGATGATGGCACGGTTCAGATAATCGGCATCAAGGCACCACCTAAAGACCCACGCACTATTCCTGTAACCGAAGATGCCAATGAGATAAAAAAAGCCAAGTATCTGGCAAGTCCTGCATCTTTCATTTACGGTAATTTGAGCAAGGATGCCAAGGCACGGCAAGAACTGCACCGCTTGGAAGCCGAGCGCGATAAGCACAAGTACAACTACCAGAAATTCAACGAGAAAGTAGTGAACCATGTAACGGGCTACGAAGGGGAAAAACTCTTGGAGTTCATGGATTTCTGTGATTTCTCTGAAGAGCAGATCTATCGGTTCAGCGATTATGAGCTTACCGTGGCCATTCTAAACAAGCAACGGGTGTTCGAGCAACAAAAGCAGCATTCCGATTCAAAATAGACACTACAGAATTATTAAAAATCCGTTGTGCAAAATTGTAGCCGACCAGTTGACGTGATCGACCTCTGATAATGTCAATAGTATTATCTTGCACGGCAATTGGAAAATTGATGAAGCCTTTCACAACCCTCCTTTTCCTGCTGTTTTCTGTGTCCGTTCTTGCCCAAGATGCTGGAAATGCATCGGGAGAAAGTGCTGGCATGTCTAAGGAAGATAAGATTGCTGCAGCCAAGGCAAAGGCCAGAGCAGCTGGCGACACGGCCAGTGCCGCCCCTAAAATGACCCCTTACGAAGAAGCAGCTCGGAGCTTCGACAAAGCCAATGGGCTAAAGGAAGACCGTCTTTACGATGAGGCGCAGGCCGAATATGACAAGGCCATTGAGATTGACCCTAATTTTGTTGAAGCCTACGTTGGCCGGGGCGGAATCAAGTTTCAGAAAATTGAGTTCCCAGCAGCCATGGAGGATTATAACCGTGCCGTAGAAATTGCAGAGAACTTGGTGGAAATGCATGAGTACAAGGCCTCCATCAAAAACGTTTTGGCCGATTATGAAGGTGCCAAAATTGAAGGAAGCAAGGCCGATTACATGAAAACACGTTTGGCCGAAGCACTATATCACCGCGGTCATTTGAAGCGTTTCATGGAAGACAACGGTGGCGGTTGTTCTGACCTCCGAAGATCTTTGGATCTTGGCTATAGCCGAGCTAAAACCGATTGGCCAGACCTCTGCCAATAATCCCCAATTCATACTTCAAGACAAAAAGAAACCCCCTTCCTATTCGAAAGGGGGCAGAACGCGAGGCACCATCCAACCTCAAACGTTCAATTGGTTATTCACCAACTTCCTGTGCCATGAACTCTCCTTGTTCATTCTGTTCTTTCAGTGTCCAATGATCGGTTGCTGATGTCTCCAACCAGATATCACCCGACTTCCTGAATACCTGAGCAGAGATTCCGAACTTATTCTGACAACCTGTTTCTACTTCCTCAACTGTGGTTTCAGCAGTAACTGTCAGGTCTCCTTCATTGTGTACTGTGCGCCATTTGGCCAATGTTGCATCAGAGGGCAACATTTCACTTTTAGGCGAAGTCTCTCCCGTTTCATGCGGCTTTTTGAAAAACTCAATCTTCAAGTAAGGGAAAACTTTACCGAATTCCTCTTGAATCTCACTTATGGTAAGTGCATCGTTAATATGCAGTTTCATGATTCTTCCGTTTAGTTGGTTTTACATCCACTTGACTAGAAAAGCCATGAACTCAGCCTTAAGATCACGGTAGATCTTCTCGTAGGTTTCTACCTCATCACGAAGTTTGGTATGATCGGCAAACAACACGTGATCTATAGCAATTGGATGGTCTTTTGATTGATTTGCCAAGAACTTATCGTGATCTCTGCACTTGCTGATGATCTGCTCTGCAACCTCTTTCTGGCGGATGAACTGATTCTGAAAATGCTCAATCTGAGAAGTTACTTCAGTCTTTGAGTTACGCTGAATCAATTCTTCCAATCGAGATTCAAATGTCTTGACCTCATCATAGTAGAAATTCATGCTATTGATCCATACACGATGCTCAAAATGTAGTTCGTCAATGTGTTTCTTAGGTGTTGCTGTTGTGCTCATCTTTTTTGTTTTGGATGGTTAATTACTGAGAGCGAAGTAAGAGCAACAGGAAAGCACCGACCTTGACATCGGTCGGTTCAAAAACTGATAATCGTCTGTTTCTACTTTCTGATGAAACGAACCGTATGGCTGATCTCATCATTCAATAGACGGATCAGATATGACCCTGATGGAAGTGCCGAAACATCCACAAGCGAACTGCTCACCGCACCACACTGAACCGAACGGCCACTCAAGTCAAGAATCTGGAAACTCATACCTACGCATTCGGCTGGCAAGAACAGCTGTCCATCCGTTGGATTGGGATAAACATTGATTTTCCTTTCCGCTGAAACATCTTCAATTCCTGATGGAAACGATGGCCTCAAAATCCATAATCCAGTCTGCATATCTGAAGCTAAAATGTTTCCAGATGGCAATAGCGGATAAACTCCCCAACAACCGCGATAAACCCCGTTCTGATGAACTTCGTTTGAGGTATCGTAGAAACCCGCCAGCACTGGATGTGCAGGGTTTTCGCAATTGAATGCATAAACACCATCAAAGTAGTAAGACACGTAAAGAATGTTGTCGCGGTATATAAGGTTATGCGGAATAGAGTTCACATCCACATTGGAGCTGATGGTGTCTGTAACTTCTATATCGGAAAGGTCGGCCACGTTCAAGATCTTAATGTCCTTTCCATGTGTCTCATCTGCCAAGGCATAATAGGGTTGATCGGCCATAAGCCAACCGCTGTGGTTATAACCCGACTGCGGATACACATCCAATGAGCCGAGCATGGTGATGTTGTTCAAATCGGAAAAATCAACCACAAAAAGTCCACGTTCACCTGCATTGATGTACGCTGTATCTCCTCTTACGTACGTGTCATGAACATATCCGATTGAAGTCCAAAAAGGAAGCTCAGACGGACAATTGACCAGCAGTGTGGGGTTAGTGGGATCTTCCAATGAATAAACTGCATACTGAACCGTTCCGCCACACACGTACATTCTTGCACTCGAAGTATCTATAAAGATGTTATGGCTTCGAGGGAAAAGTGCATTACTGTCATACACAACAGGCGCAGAATCTGGCAGAAACCGAAGGTCCGCGATCTGTAGTGTGCTTGGACCTTCATCGCAAACCATATACAGGTAATCGTCATGATCATGGAAATCCCTGTGCACTACTTGAGAGCCCGTAACAGCTCCAGCAATGAACCCAACCTGAGCCGAATTTGCAGGTTCTGTAACATCAAAAATGTGCGTTCCCGCAGTTGAACCGATGATGGCATACTCCTTCCCTGCTTTGGCATAGCCCCATATCTCATTATAAGTGTTGTGATGGGCACTTGAAGGGATCAGGTTCGGATCCTGCCAATTGAACAACGAATCCATGTTCATGCTTACCTGCGCAGAAACGTGCATGGAAATCAGCATTAGGAATGAGAGAAGAATTCTATTCATGGGTGCCGAAGATAGATCAACCGTAGTTCTGTAAGGCTTCTGCAAACGACCAAAATCGAATTAACACCTACCACTGAGGAAATTGTACAACTCATATTGGCTCAGTTCAGAACAATTGAACAACTTGCCGCTTCAAATTATTTAGATGAGACATTTTCTGATCATTCTTCTCACCATAAGTTCAAATCTGCTGTTTGCTCAGGAGTTTCTGCTACAGTCTCCAGATCAGGAGATTAAGGTGGAAGTTCTGGTAAGTGCAAACACGGTTTACCGCATCTACCACAGAGGTAAACTCATTATGCATGGCAAACCGCTCGGACTTACCGTTGGCAAAAAGAACAAACTGGGCTATAAGGAATATGAACCCACTACGGGAACCAGCTCGGTTAGCCGAACCGTGAACCCTGTTGTATCTTACCGAAGTTCAGAGATCAATGAGAACTACAACCAACTTTCATTGGATTTTGGTTCGGGATTGGGAATAGACTTCAGATGCTATAATGAAGGATTGGCCTATCGGCTCAGAACGTCTTTTGACCAGGATATTACGATTAAGGAAGAACGTATGGGATTTGAACTCACTACAAGTCCAGATGTCTGGTTCCCGAAGGAAACCTCCTTTTATTCAAGCAACGAACGCAAATACGAACGCAGACCAAGTCTTTCGCTGAAACCGAACGAAAAGGCAAGCCTACCAGTGCTTTGGAAATGGGAAAAAGGCCCGTTTGTCATGTTCACCGAAACCGACCTCAGAGATTATCCGGGCATGTACCTGAAAACCGATGGACTTGGCGGGTACAAAGCTGTTCATCCTAAATACCCTGCAACCACCGCTAAATTCTTCGACCGTTTTGAGATGGTCGGATTCACGAAAACATTCATTGCCAAAACACAGGGAACCCGTTCATATCCATGGCGGATCTTCACCATTGCAGATTCAGAAGAAGACCTGATCAATTCGCAACTCCCTTATCTTCTTTCTGCCGAAACGGAATTAACCACCACCGATTGGATCAAACCCGGAAAAGTGGCTTGGGATTGGTGGAACGCCCTCCAATTGGAAGGTGTGGATTTCAAACCCGGATTGAACACCCAGACCTACAAGTATTACATTGATTTTGCCGCTAAGAACAACTTGGAATACGTGATTCTGGATGAGGGCTGGTACAAGCTTGGTGATCTTACCAAAGTGAAGAAGGAGATCGATATGCCGGAACTTATCCGCTACGCGAAGGAAAAGAATGTGGGAATCATTCTATGGGTGGTCTGGAAAACGCTTGACAAGCAGTTCGTTGAAGCTTTCCAGCAGTTTTCAGATTGGGGAATTGCAGGCATTAAAATGGATTTCATGATGCGCAGGGATCAGAAAATGGTGGCCTTCTATGAGAAGGTTGCCAAAGAAGCTGCTGACCGCATGATGCTGGTGGATTTCCACGGCAGCCATTGCCCTAAAGGATTGCAACGCACTTACCCGAATGTTCTGAGCTACGAAGGAGTTCGAGGCATGGAGTGGAACAAATGGAGCAGTGTGATAACCCCTGAGCATGATGTGACCTTGCCATTTACCCGCATGCTGGCCGGGCCAATGGATTACACTCCGGGAGCCATGGAAAACATCAGCAATGCAAAGAAGCACCACATGAACTTCAAGCACCCGAAAGGTCTTGGAACCCGATGCCATGAGCTTGCCAAATATGTGGTGTTTGAAAGTCCGTTGCAGATGCTTTGCGATGAACCGACAGCTTATGAAAAAGAAGAAGAATGCATGAAGTTCTTGAGTGAGGTTCCGTCTACTTGGGATGAAACCGTTGTGCTCGATGCCGAAGTGGGCGAACATATTCTTATTGCCAGAAGAAAGGGCGACACATGGTACATTGGCGGAATGACCGGTCAACTTGGTCAAACCATTTCCATCGACTTTTCATTCCTTGGAAATGGAACATATAAGATGGACGTTTGGCGAGATGGTGACAAGACACATGAAGACGGAACCAGCTACGAATACTATAAGGAAGAATCAATAAGTGCTGCCATGCAGTATGTTGTTTCCATGGCCTCTGGTGGCGGCTGGGTTGCAGTTATCAAGAAGTCTGGTAATTAGGATTATAGACTTCAGACATGAAAAAAGCGTGGCTCATATCGTTCAATATCATCACCCTCATTGCTTGGGCACTGTTCTTCTTTCATGCAGCTCTCCACGGATTACAGGTTGATGCGCAAAGTCTTTATATGCTGGCGCTGGCCCAAGGTCTGGCCATTTTTGAAGTGATGAATGCCGTTATCGGCATTGCGGGAGCAAATTGGTTGTTAACAGCCATGCAGGTCTTCTCAAGGTTTCTAATTGCCGGTCTCCTACTCTTTATTCCGTTTGAAACCCTTGTTGAAATTGACTCCACCCTTCCAGTTACGGGTTTTGCCCTCATCAGCATTGCTTGGAGCATAACCGAAATTGTAAGAGCACTGTACTATCTCACGGATCTTTTCAAGAAAGAGATCAAGGCCATTACATTCTCTCGCTACACCTTCTTCATTCTGCTTTACCCAATGGGCGTTACAGGAGAATTTCTTGTGATGTACGCTTTCTGGAAATGGAGAGAGTTTGCAATTGACCCGATCAATATCATACTGGCAGGAATTGCGCTTTCTTACTTCGTTTTCTTCCCGAAACTGTACGGACACATGTGGAAGCAGCGCAAAAAGAAACTGGCCTGATGGAATATCTGGTCATTGGACTTGTTGCGGTCTTTGCCTCTCTGCTCACCTTCTTTTCGGGCTTTGGTTTGGGAACCATCCTCACTCCGGCCTTCATGCTTTTCTTCCCCATTGAAGTTGCAATAGCCTTAACAGGAATTGTGCATTTGCTCAATAACCTGTTCAAAATGGGACTGGTAGGTTTGAAAGCGAACTGGGGTGTTGTGCTCCGTTTCGGAGTGCCAGCGGTAATTGGTGCTGCAGTTGGAGCTTATGCGCTTCTCCAATTCTCGGAAGGAAACCCGATCTACAGCTACGAATTGCTTGGTAAGACCATGCATATTAAATCCGTCAATCTGATTGTTGCTTCGTTGATGGCATTCTTCGCCATATTCGAATTGGTTCCTGTGTTGAAACAACTCCAGTTCAATAAGAACAAACTCATTATTGGCGGGGCAATAAGCGGTTTCTTTGGCGGGTTGAGTGGACATCAGGGTGCATTGCGAAGCGCTTTTCTCATTCGTTATGGCTTGAGTAAAGAAGTTTTCATTGCCTCGGGAATTGTCATTGCCAGCTTTATCGACATAACACGCTTGGGCATGTATTTCTCTCGAATGAAAAGCATAAGCATTACAGATAACCTGCCCATCCTATCCACTGCGGTTGTTGCAGCATTTATTGGAGCCTACTTCGGGCAGAAGCTTCTGAAAAAGGTCACGCTGAACTTCGTTCAGTGGACGGTTGCCATTATGATACTTGTGCTCTCGGTGCTTTTGGCCATGGGCATTATCTAAGCCCATTTGTTTCCCTAAGTTTGCCCCAAACTTATTCTCATGAACATTACAAAACATAAAGTAGCTCTCATCCATTACACCTTGAAAGATGATTTAGGGGAAGTTCTTGATTCATCTGAAGGACATGACCCATTGGCCTATATCCATGGAATAGGAAATCTGGTTGAAGGGTTGGAAGAGGCTTTAGAAGGAAAAGTGATCGGTGACAAGATCATTACCTCCGTTAGCCCAGAGAAGGGTTATGGCCTTCGAAGTGAAGAGAATGTTCATGTTGTGCCTTTGGCCAGTTTTCAGCCAGATGGCGATGAGAAATTGGAAGTTGGTATGCAGGTGCGTGTAGAAACCAATGCCGGTGTAACGTTGGCTGAGGTAACCAAGATAGATGGCGAGCACGTTACACTCGATCTCAATCATCCGCTTTCAGGAGAAACGCTTCATTTTGAAGTTGAAGTAGTTGATGTGCGCGATGCAACCCACGAAGAGTTGGATCACGGACATGCCCACGGCCCTGGTGGTCATCACCATCATTGATACTAGAACGATCAAACGCGAAAGCACCGAATAGCTCGGTGCTTTTTTTGTTTACATACGGCTAATTGTCAGCTTTGATTATCGTCAAATCCTTAACATTGACGTAATGTCTGACGCTTTTGACATTTGGAAACTTTTGGCTGGTCTGGGCATCTTCCTTTTCGGGATGTTCTTGATGGAAGAGGCCGTAAAGAACCTTGCTGGCCGTTCTTTCAAAAAGTTCATCCGCACATCTACAACAGGTAGAATCCGTTCAATCATTTCCGGTGCCTCCGTTACAGCTGTACTACAGAGTAGTTCGGCAGTTTCGTTGATGGTATTGGCGTTTGTCGGTGCCGGTATTATGGCCATGGACAACGCCATTGGTGTTATACTAGGTTCGAACATCGGTACGACTGTTACCGCTTGGATCGTAGCCTACTTCGGATTTAAGATCGACATTGAATCGTTTTCGCTTCCGTTGATCGGCATTGGCGGACTTGGGCTCATTTTTCTTGGTAAATCTGAACGCTACTCCAACCTGAGCAAACTACTGGTGGGTTTCGGATTCCTTTTCATGGGACTGGATTACATGAAGCAAAGTGTGACGGAACTGACAGAAATGTTCGACATTGCTTCGCTACCCGATTACGGAATAATGGTATACGCGCTGGTCGGACTGTTGCTCACTGCTACCATGCAAAGCAGTTCGGCAACCATTGCCATCGTCCTTACAGCGCTACATGCCCATGTACTTGATTTCAACATGGCCACAGCCATGGTGGTGGGTGCCAACGTAGGAACGACATCCACCGTCATTCTCGGTGCCATTGGTGGTTCTCAAATAAAAAAGCGCGTGGCTTTGAGTCATCTTTGTTTTAATCTCATATCGGCCATCATTGGCCTTGCCATGTTGCCCGTGTTGGTCTGGATAATCACGCGTATGGTTGGTTCGCCAAACGAGAATGCGGTTATCGGTGTAGCGCTTTACCACACACTTTTCAATGTAATCGGGGTTTTGGTCTTCCTACCGTTCATCGGGTTATTTGCCAAATTGCTTATTAGAGCATTTCCTGATAAGGTAACGCAGGTTACTGAATTTCTGCAGAATGCTTCTCCTAACGTGAGTGATGCTGCAATGGCGGGGCTTCAGAACGAGATCATGCATCTTATAAGAGAAACGATGGAGTACAATCTGAAAACGCTGCGGATAGACGTGTCGCTGGTGCTATCAGGAGAACGAAAATCAAGCAAGCTTACGCTCGAAGACCATTATGAGAAATTGAACCTGCTTCAAGCAGAGATCTTCTCTTTTGCAGCAACCATGCTCTCATCCGAAATGGACAAGGAAGAAACAGCACTGGTTAACCGACAGCTGCACGCTGCACGTATGGCGTTGCATTCGGCCAAGTCCATTAAAGATGTACGCCACAATTTCGATGATTTTGACGCTTCAGAAAGTGCATTTGTGCTTGAGACCAACGCGGAATTCCGAAAACGGCTCATTGAATTATATCTGAAACTCGCAGGTCTTTTTGAAGAAAGACGCCATGCGGAAGTTGCTTCCAAATTGGGCAAGACGCTGAAGCATCTGACCAAAGAAGATGAGCAGTTTGTACGGTCAATCGCAGAACAAACTTCCAAAGGAACTTTGCAGGACATGGACATTTCGCATCTACTTCTGGTGAACAGAGCGTTCATCCAGTCATCGCGACAGCTTATTTTGGCCATTAAGGAAATGACATTGAATGATGAGGAACTGGAAATCTTTGACCGTTTGACCGAACAATCCAATTCGGCTGCAACCGAAGAATAATCCTACCTCAAAACGTATACATTTGATTGCATGAAAATAGGAGTACCCAAGGAGACCCAAGCACGCGAAACAAGGGTGGCTATTACGCCAACCATCGCGAAGCAACTGAAAGCCAAAGGATTTGAGATCATCGTAGAAAGTGGAGCTGGAGACGGTTCGTTCTTTTCTGATGGCGATTACACCCAGGCCGGTGCCGTTATCGGTGCCAAAGCGAACGCATTTGACTGCGATATCGTTGCCAAGATCAATCCACCTACAGTGGATGAGGCCAAGCAGCTTAAAGCGGGCTCAACGCTTATCTCGTTGTTGTTCGCAGCTACTAATCCAGATGTGGTGAAGGTATTGGCCGAGCAAGGCGTGAATGCCTATTCGCTGGATGCCATTCCGAGAACATCGCTGGCGCAGAGTATGGACGTACTGAGTTCGCAGGCGAACCTAGCCGGCTACAAAGCTGTGTTGCTTGGTGGTGCTGAAATGGGCAAGATATTCCCGATGCTGATGACCTCTGCAGGAACCATAAAACCTTCTACCGTTGTCATTTTCGGTGCGGGTGTTGCAGGTTTGCAAGCCATTGCTACCGCCAAACGATTGGGTGCCAATGTGTGGGTTTCGGACATCCGTCCAGAGACGAAGGAGCAGGTGCAATCACTTGGTGGGAAGTTCATTGAAGTGGAAGGAGACGAGAGCGTAAGCATGGCCGGTGGCTATGTGACCAACGTTTCGCCCGAGTTCTTGAAGAAGCAACAGGAAGTTGTAACTGCTAAAGTTGCGGAGGCTGATCTTGTCATTACCACAGCTCTTATTCCTGGAAGAAAAGCGCCATTGCTTATTACCGATGAAATGCTCGGAAAGATGAAACCGGGAGCAGTTATCGTGGACATGGCCGTTTCGCAAGGCGGAAATGTGGCTGGAAGTAAACTCAATGAAACTGTACGCATTGGTGGCGTAACCATCATTGGAGAAGGAAACCTCCCTGCTACCCTACCGATGAATGCCAGCGAACTCTTCGCCAAGAACGTTTCGAACTTCCTGCTTCATCTTACCACCGACAATCAGTTCAACTGGAACATGGAAGATGAGATCACCGCTGGTTCGCTCATTATCAGAGATGGAAAACTGGTTCACCTCTCTGTCTTACCCAAAGAAACCGCTCACTCTTGAAAGCGCACATGGAATTTTTGACCTCCCCCAACCCCTCCTTCCTAGGAGGGGAGTTATCTCTCCGAATTAACTTTGGAGAAATGCACGAACTCTCCCCCTTGCAAGGGGGAGTACCGCGCAGCGGGGAGGGGGTCTTTCTTTGCCAACTGTTCACTGGTCGCTATTCACTAATCACTAAAAACTAAATGGAACAACTACTCGCATTTGCCTACGAGCATATGGACATGATCTACATCGTCATCCTGTCCATCATTCTCGGAATTGAAGTCATAGAAAGTGTGCCGGCCGTACTGCACACCCCGCTGATGAGCGGTGCCAACGCCATCCATGGAGTGGTGATAGTCGGTGCCATCATTGTGATGGGAACCGCATCGCCTGACAACATCATTGCGTTGATCCTTGGCTTTTTGGCCGTGATACTCGGCACGCTGAACGTAGTAGGCGGCTTTGTGGTCACCGACCGCATGTTGGACATGTTCAAGAAGAAACCAGCTAAGAAAGACTGATGATGGGAGATTACATTTTAGAGATCGCGTACCTCATTGCATCGGTACTCTACATTCTGGGATTGAAAATGATGAGCGGTCCGAAGACCGCCCGAAGCGGAAACCTGTGGGCAGCGGCAGGTATGACGGTTGCCATCATTGCCACCATTTTCCTCTACACGGATGAAAGCGGAAACCACCTACACAACCTGCCTTGGATAGGTGCAGGAATTGCCATTGGTTCGGTAATCGGATGGATAATTGCCAAGCGCGTGGAAATGACCGCCATGCCACAGATGGTTTCGCTATTCAATGGAATGGGCGGTGCGTGTGCAGCCATCATCGGATTGATCGAATTCCCGCATTACCTGCACAATGGCGATTGGCTTATTCTGGCCACCATTTTCGCAGGATTGGTGATCGGTAGCGTATCGTTTGCTGGTAGTATGGTCGCTTTTCTGAAGCTGAACGGCAACCTGAACAAGGACATCCGACTGCCTTTCTACAATATCATCAACACGCTGCTTATTGTGGTCACGTTGGGATTGACGGTATGCTTAGCTGGTGGACACATTCACAGCAACCCCGAGCTATGGGTTTATATGCTACTTGGGTTGAGTTTGGCTTACGGTATCCTCTTCGTGTTGCCAATTGGTGGTGCGGATATGCCTGTGGTCATCTCACTTTTGAATTCCTTTACAGGAATGGCGGCTGCCTTCGGTGGCTTCCTTTATGGGAATATGGCCATGCTGACGGGTGGTATCCTTGTCGGTTCGGCTGGAACCATCCTGACCGTTGTGATGTGTAACGCCATGAACCGCTCTCTGACCGCTGTAATATTCGGTGCATTCGGTACTGGCGGTGCTACTGCAACTGCTGCGAGTGGTGAACAGAAATCGTACAAACAGACCAACCCTTCTGACCTTGCTGTACTACTGAACTACTCCAGCAAGGTCATCATTGTTCCTGGTTACGGTTTGGCCGTGGCGCAGGCGCAGCACGTGGTGCACGAGATGGAACAACTGCTCGAAAGCCGTGGTGTGGAAGTGAAATACGCCATTCACCCTGTGGCAGGACGTATGCCGGGACACATGAACGTGCTGCTGGCAGAAAGCAACGTGGAGTACGACAAACTGGTGGAAATGGAGGACGTGAACCCTGAGTTTGCCACCACCGATGTGGTGCTGGTGCTGGGTGCCAACGATGTGGTGAACCCTGCCGCCAAGGAAGACCCCTCCTCGCCTATCTACGGTATGCCTATTCTGAATGTGGAAGACGCCAAACACACCGTGGTGAACAAGCGCAGCATGAGCGTTGGCTACGCGGGCATTGACAACGATCTCTTTTACCGCGACAAGACCAGCATGCTCTTTGGCGATGCCAAGAAGGCGCTTACGGAGTTAGTTGCTGAACTCAAAAGCTTATAGAATGACGAAAACAAACACACGTTTTGCGTTCCTCGTTTTAGCTCTTCTCATTTCTGCATGTCAGAAAGACGAATCACCAGCTTGGCTTTATCGTCCCGACCCAGTTACTTCGGTTGAAATGAGGTTTATTCCGGTTAATAATGCCGATACAACAGTTGTGTTTTTTGCGGAAGACATAACGGGTGAATGGGACAATCTTTCTTTCGACACCTATTCCTTCACTTGACGAACTAAACTTTGCAACGGATACACTATTTTGATCTGATTCGATCTCTATTGGTTCAGAAAACCCAAATTTTATTATTAACACACCTAACATTTAAGAGGGCACTTCTCCAAATGAGATACGCAGGTAAATCCCTGTCGAAGAAACTACTTGGACAGTACTACATGGCGATCGTTCAAACCTAATCATTTCGGAAGTTTTACATTTACGATTTATTATAAGTCTGGTATCATTTAAAAAATTGCATCTTGTTTTGGGGATATTGGTTTCGTTAGCGTACTTGTCGTCAAAGTATGAGGTCATAATCAGGAAACGTGATTAGACATAGAGTCAAAGTTTAACGACTCAGCTAAAGCTTTACTTTATTTTTGACGTATGAATGCGTTCGTCAAATTACTTCGCAGCAATCCAGATCAGAAAAGATGGAGATTTTTTATGCGTAGGAAGTACCGAACAATTCTTGAAGGCTTCCGAGATATGGGAAAACGCTTTGACAACTCTCCTACTTGCTTACTATCTGACGAAGAAATATGGAAGATATACAGCATAGTTAGCATCAGTTTTGACCAAATCGCGGATTTGCGTAAAGAAAAACTTCCTGATGATTGTATTTTGTATATCGTTCACTGCTATTTAGAACGCTACGAATTTTTCAAAGCAAAGGGAAGTGATGCTGAAACGGATATGTTTGAAAAATTGAACTATGAAACGACTTCCTATCTAAGGGAGGGAGTTGCTGGAACCTACGAGCTCATAGATCCAGAGAATGAGATAATCTGTGGTGGTGTAATTCGTGATGATGACGAAGGATAGTTTACTGAGACAGTTCAAATCGGAATTGTTTCAATACAAATAAATCCCGCTAGTGCGCTTTTGTAACACGTGCTCAAGCTAAATCGGCAACCGGAACATTAACAGCAGTTCAGTGTGCATAAAGCGCACTTTTAATTCACGTTGAACCTAACCCATCCTCAGTTTACCGTAACCCATCTTCAGTTTACCGTAGCCCATCTTCAGTTTGCTGTAGCCCTTCTTCAGTTTGCTGTAGCCCTTCTTCAGTTCTAGGTAGGTCATATGCAGTTAAAATGGAAGTGTTTCGGTTCATGTTGTGTATCTCGAATACTTAAACCGCCACCGGGTCGTTCTCATTCAAACCAATGGCCATGCTCAGACCAGCCCTTTTCTTACTCGGATCATTGATACTCGGCATTTCAGCTTGCGAAACGCCTCATGATGAGGTGTATGAGGAGCCAATAACTTCTCTGTTCGCCATTCTTACCCCCGATACTGGAAATGCTGTTATTCTGCAATATTTAGATAGAGATGGCCAAGGCGGTAGGCCTGCAATGGTGAACAGCGGTTTGCTGAAACCCGAAACAACCTACCAGTGCCAGCTGCAGATCAACACCCTTGGAAAGCACCTCATTGATAGCACTTCCGTTACCCAGCACCCCGAACTGCACCAAGTGTTCTTTCTACCTCAGAATGGTCTACAAATAAGTACAGCTTATTCCGATCTGGATGCCAACGGCCTGCCTGTCGGATTCCATTCTACCATTACCACCGGTAGCCCATCTAACGGAGAATTGCTTCTCATTATCAAACACCTACCGAACAAACGGGCTGTAGGCGTTGCACAAGGAGACCTGACCAACGCGGCAGGTAAAACCGACCTTGAAGTGGGTTTTGCCATTCGCATTTCAGGTTCGTGAACCTACCGTTGGTGACATATTATAGAACAGTTACGCAAAAGACGTAAAGCAATGCTTTAGAAGATGTAGCTTAGAGCAGATCATTCAACCATGAGAGCTTTAACCACACTTCTTCTTGTTCTACTTCTTGGAACAAGCTTTGCCCAACAGGTAGATTACTTTGCCAATAACCCGCAGTGGCGGCAGTCTTCCATGTGTCAGGTCTCCTATCCTTGCGTAGAGAATCAGGAGTTCATTTACTACGTGCATTCTGATACGGTGATCAACAATTACACTTACCACAGAATTCATAAACTGGCAGATGTAGAACAGATGTGGATGGCTCCTCCTCCGGCTGGTCAATGTGGTGGTAATTGGACATTAGATCATGAAGTGGCCAAGCTTAGGCAGGATGGCAAGAAGATATGGCGGTTTGATGGGAACACCGAAGAATTGCTCTACGATTTTGACCTGGAATTGGGAGACACCCTACCGCAAACCCCTATTCAGTGGAACGATAACCTTGTGGTAACCGGAGTTGACAGCGCATTGGTAAATGGCCAATACAGAAAAGTGTTTGAGGTTGGCGACCAGTTCTTGGCAGAAGGCATTGGCCATAATGAAGGTTTCTTAGAACCCTTTCCAGATTACCTGGAATGCGGCTACACGTTCCAGTGTTTTGCATTGAATGGCACAACTTACTATCCGAATACACAGACACCATGCGACCTGACCGTTTCTGTGCAGCAAGTAGATGAGCTTGAGCACCTTCTTCCCTATCCGAATCCGACCACGGATGAGGTCTACTTCAATTTCGGAAAGTCGTATGGCAACATTCAATTAAGCCTGTACAATTCTTACGGTCAGTTGGTGCATCAGATGCAAACACAGAACGTAACCCATCTGAAGTATGACATGCCCTCATCGCCCGGAATCTACACCTTGCAAATTGAGCTGAATGACAACAGCAGCAAGCGTTTCAGAATCCTGAAGCTTTGAACCTTGTTCTGGTTCTGAATAGAATCTGAACTGAAGTTCTTTCTCATCTTTGCAAGGTGAGACCCCTGTTCATCCTTACAATATGTACATGCTTTGGCATGCATGCCACTGCGCAGATCCATTTGGCAGACAGCGCCAGTTTCAAAGCAACCGTTCAGGCCAATCACGAACTCACTGCATCAATGATCACTGTTTACGATGGTGAAACGTACCAGATAACGGCCACCGGAGAATGGCAGGATGCCGGTTACACACCATCTGATGCAGATGGCTTTAAAGGAATGAATGCCCCAATGTTCTTTGGCATGTTGCTTAAACCCCTACCCGGAGAACCCTACATGAAGCTGTGCGGCAAGGTGGAAGGTTGGAAATTCCCTATTGGCAATTCAACCATGGTAAAGATGAAACGGTCAGGCAAACTCTATCTATTTCCGAATGATGCCAAAGGGTATTTCGGCAATAACAGCGGAACCATGGAAGTGACCATTCAACGCGTACCCTGAGACATGCGCAATCGGCTGCTTGCCATTTTAATTCTCCTTTTTTCATCGCATGTGCAACACTGTATGGCACAAACGGACTCTACCCGTACGTTAAAACCACGCTTGCTTGAAGATGGCACTTTCATTCCAAGAAATGCGCAAGCTCCCTTTGCGCGTAAAATGTGGCGGGGCGGTCTTTTTGTTCATGGATCTGAAGCCATTGGCTATGGAATTTTGGCCGCACTCCCTTCCGATATAAGTGGTTGGCAACCGGGCGTTTTCAATGATTATGGTGCCAACATGAAACGCGCTTGGTCAAAACCACCTGTTTTCGACCACGACAAATGGTACATCAACTACATAGGCCACCCCTACCAAGGCACCATGTTCTACAATGCCGTACGGTCTCAGAATGCCACTATCTGGCAGTCTTCACTGTTCTGCGTAGGTCAGGTTTTTGTTTGGGAATATGTCATTGAAGCAGGTTTGGAACAACCCAGCATTCAAGACCTTATTGTTACCCCAATAGCTGGAATAGCGCTTGGCGAATTGATTCATTTTGGAACCATGAAAATGGCCAAGAACGGCCTCAAATGGTACGAGGCGGTGGCTGTAACCGTTCTCAATCCCATGTTCATTCTGAACAATGGTTACCGCTATCGGTTATCTTCGGGTCAACCAAAACCTTAACATGAAAAAACAAGCCATCATTTGGGCCGCATTCAGCATGGCCATTGTTGCCATCACTTTACAGGCATGTAAGAAAGATGAACCTGCAGTAGGAATTGACCTTGAACTTCTGAACATGGCCAAAGAAACCAGCGGTTTCACTTGGTACAAGAATTCAGACGCTTGGTTGGATAAGAGTTCGGGCAGTGGCCACAATTACTCTGGCCTGAGAACACGTTACAACGCCACCGCTGCCACACAATTGGATGCAGGTGGAAAAGTGCGTTCCAATGCAAGTTTCCCTGACGGTTCCTTAGTTGTGAAGGAACTGAGCAATGGAACCAGTGCAGATCTGTACGCTATTCTCTACAAAATGTCGAACCATGAACATGCCGATGCCAACGGTTGGGTTTGGGGTTATGTATTTGCAGACGGAAATGTGGCCACCACGGCCATTGATAAAGGTGCCATTTGCACCGGTTGTCACTCGCAGGCAAACAACATAGACTATATGTTGATGAACAAGTTCTTCCCGTAGTCACACAATTTGGCCGATTATTCGCCACATTTGCAGAAATGGTAAGCACAAAACAGCACATTTTGAGAGTCTTCTCATTGGTATTCCTTGCGGGATATCTGTTGAATGTGGTCTCGTTCGAAAGCTTCCACCAAGCTGTTCACCATCATCATCACGCAGAGCTCCACACGGCAGCAGCCGAGGCAGATGCCTGTCATAGGGCCATTTACCACGGGGAGGTTTCGCATGATTGCGAGCACAAAGGTCACATCAGCAAAACGGAGAACGACTGTGAACTCTGCAAGGTCACCGTTTCTCGATTTTACTTCAATACCATTGCAGAAAAGGCTTTAGAAAAGCCTTCTCATTATAAATTCGATAAGCCTGCCAGCACAAAGGTTTTTGGTTACGATTTTTCGCTGGCATACGCACCTCGCGGTCCACCCGCACTTTCTTGATCCTCCTATAATTCCTTGGCCTAACAGGTCAAAATCGGCTGGTGGGTAAATACTCAACCAGCACAATTTATTGAATCAAGAAATCATGAAAAACACATTGAAACTTTTGTGGGCATTGCCCCTATTCGCAATCATATCGCTTACCTCATGCGATAAAAACGACCCTGAAATTCCTAACGAAGAGGAACTGATAACCACGCTCATTTACACCTTAACACCAGAAGGCGGTGGAAACGCGGTTGAGTTCCGTTTCACCGATCTGGATGGTGATGGCGGTGATGCACCTGTTATAACCAACGGAACATTGGCAGCAAACACCACTTATTCAGGAGTAATTACACTCTTGAATGAAACAGAAACACCTGCCGAGGTTATTTCTGAAGAGGTTGAAGAAGAGGCCGAAGAGCATCAGTTCTTTTATCAGTTCTCCAATCAATCGTTCAGCGGTGGGTTTGATTATGCTGATGCAGATGGGAATGGAAACCCAGTTGGGCTTCTGACCACGTTTGCAACTGGAACTCCCCTCACAACCATGCTGACCATCACGCTGCGTCACGAGCCGAACAAAACGGCTTCGGGCGTATCTGATGGCGACATTACCAACGCTGGCGGTGAAACCGACATTGAAGTGACGTTTGACGTAACTATTCAATAAATGCTCAAAGCTCCGCCCGGCAAATGCCGGGCGGAGCTCATTTCTACATGTCTTCATTTCGTACGTTTTTCCTTTTCCCGTTTTTCCTTTTCCCGCTATTGGGAATTGGCCAGAACTGCACGTTGAAAATTCAGGGAAAACTAACCGATGAAGGAACGGGAATACCGATGGCATACGCCACGGTTTATGTGGAAGAAGTACAGGCCGGTGTGGCTGCAGATAGTTCTGGAAATTACAGCATTCCCAATCTGTGTGCGAGTTCATATCATATTCAATACAGGCATATTGGCTGCGAGGCCAAAACAATTTTCGTTGACCTGAGAAAGGACACCACCATCAATGTAAGAATGCACCACCATGATGAACTGGTGGATGAGGTAGTGATACATGAAGCACATGACGACCATGGCGCACAGGCCAGTGTTTCAATTCAAAAAGAACAGATAAGCGAAATAGCCAATAAAGACCTTTCTGAAATGCTGGAAAGCATGACGGGTGTGAGTGCCATTAAAACGGGTGCGGGCATTTCAAAACCTGTTATTCACGGTTTATCCGGCAATCGGGTTACCATTCTGAACAACGGCATTGCGCAAAGTGGTCAGCAATGGGGAAACGACCATGCGCCAGAGATCGACCCCTATGTGGCAGATCACCTTTCGGTGATCAAAGGTGCGGGCGCTTTGGCCTACATGGGCAGCTCTTTGGGCGGAGTTGTATTGGTTGAGCCGGCAGACATTGGCAACGACCCACACTTGCATGGCGATGTCAACTACATTTTCCAGACCAATGGTTTAGGCCACACCGTCAACGCCAAGTTGGAGAAGCACGATAAGTGGGCTGCTTGGCGCATTTCCGGAACTGCCAAGGTGTTTGGTGACCACACGGCTCCAAGTTATTACCTCACCAATACCGGAAAGCGCGAGTTCAATGGTGCACTGCAATTGGAAAAGAAATTCTCTTCCAAATGGAACATGAAGCTGTACTACAGCGAGTTCTTTACGGAAATCGGTGTACTGCGTGGTTCGCATATTGGTAACCTCACCGATCTTGAACAAGCCATTGGCAGAGATGAACCATTCTTTACGGAAGACCATTTCTCCTACTCCATCAACGCACCCAAACAACAGGTGCAGCATCACTTACTCAAACTGGAGAGCAACCACATTTTCAATGAGCATCAGAGTCTACATATCCGTTATGGGGGCCAGCTGAATAACCGGAAGGAGTTTGACATAAGACGTGGCGAACGCACTGACATTCCAGCCTTGAGTCTTTCTCAATGGGATCAATTCGGAGAAGTGCTTTACCGCCATTTCTTTGACCACGGTAGTCGACTAAAAACAGGCGCCCAATTCAAGTTTGTAGACAACACCAACAATCCAGAAACAGGTATTCTACCGCTTATACCCGATTACAGAAGTTACCAAACTGCTGCATTTGCAATCTATCAGAAAGAAGAGAAACGTGCCTTTTATGAGTTCGGTGCACGGTACGATTTCACGCATTTGCAAGCTGTAACCATCTCCAGTTCATTGCCACGAAAAATTGAACGCTTCGACCATAATTTCCATAACTACAGTCTTTCTGCTGGCTTCCGATATGAATTACTCCGCAACTTGAAACTGAACTTTGATGCTGGCCATGTTCTACGGTCGCCACAAGTGAACGAATTGTACAGCCAAGGTCTGCATCAAGGCGTTGCAGGAATTGAAGAAGGAAATCGCAACCTGAAAAACGAACGCTCCATCAAAACCGTATTGAGTCTCGATTGGAATGTGAAGAACAAATTGTTCGTTCAGGCGCTTGGTTATTATCAATACATCAAGAATTTCATTTACCTCCAGCCCGAAGATGAATTCCGTTTAACTATTCGCGGAGCATTCCCACTGTTCACCTATAATCAGACCGATGCAACCATTGCTGGTGCAGATCTATTGGTAAGCTACGAACCGATTGAAAGCATTCGCCTTTTAGCCAAATACTCATTCCTGCAAGGCGATGATATTTCTAACGAACAACCATTGGTTTACATGCCCAGCAATAACCTTTTCGGGTCGTTCTCCTACTCTATCAAGGACGGAGAAAAACGTAAGAACACCAGCGTTTCAGTAAACGGTCGGTACGTTTTCAAACAAACGAACCTGAACGCTGATCAGGATCTCCTTCCTCCACCGAATGGTTATTTCCTGCTTGGTGCATCAGCAGGTATGTCTTTCAAATTGAAAAAGGCTACACTTCGGCTTTCCCTTAACGGGGAGAACCTCTTGAATACCAGATACCGAGACTACCTCAATAGGCAGCGCTATTTTGCCGATGACCTTGGTTGGAATCTGAGCGTTAGGACGAATGTCACTTTCTAAGATCCGGATTCCGCCTAACTTGCTTTTTCGAAAACGTTGTTGACTTGATGTCGGTATTCGTAATGGTGTTCTTCATGCTTTTTGGCCCCTTGGCCCAAGGGCAGAATTTGGTTGCCAACCCCAGTTTCGAGGAAGTCTACAAGCCCAACTGCAGTTGGTCAAGTGTTTCATTTCCTATTGGTCATTCAATAGCCCATTGGGAAAGCGCCAACGCAGCATCTCCAGATATGCATTCGCTATTGGTGGCAGATAGTTGTTGGGCTTACGCAGATGGAAGCGAGTATGATGGAAATGCAAGTTGTCAACCTGGGTCGCAATTGCCAAGAACAGGTTCTGTCATGGTAGGTTTCATCACCACCAACGATTCCAGCGAATGGCGCGAGTACGTCAGAAATGAACTACTTGAACCAATGATCCCGGGCAAGCTTTATTCTGTTCAGTTTTATGTCTCGCTTGCAGATAATTCCGCCATCTCTTCCAACAACATTGGCGTTTATTTCTCTACCGACCGTTTTGAATCCACCAATACGTCAACTCTACCATATACACCACAGGTTGAGGTAAAACAAATCATTGGAAATGATGTGGATTGGGTAGAAATAGACACCGTTGTGCTGGCAAGCGAACCATGGAAGTACCTGACCATCGGGAATTTCAGGAGTAATGAGGAGACCGATATAAAAGACCATCAATTCTGTCCTTGGGCATATTATTATATAGACGATGTGTCGGTAATACTCTCAGAAAATCAGACCACCATACCAACCGTATTCACCCCAAATGGAGATGGACTGAACGATACCTTTCGCCCCTATCTTCTTGAGCCGGAATCTGTAGACGCAAGAATCTACAACCGCTGGGGTCGCCTCATCTACCGATCTAATGACACCTATTTTGAATGGTCTGGTGAAAACAAGACAGGACTGAATGTTCCGGATGGGGTCTATTATTGGGTCATTGCTTACCGCGATAGATTCCAAAATGAATACAACCTGAAGGGATACGTGTCGGTTTTAAGATAACACGTACCAACAGACTATTTTAGAGGCATGAAAAAGCTTCTACTCGCACCTATCCTATTTTCTTTTCTGAATTTGGTTCAAGCCCAGACCACCTATCAGGTAACGGTTACCAATAATGTTTTCACTCCTGCCAACATAACCATCGAGGTTGGCGACACGGTGGAATGGACCTGTTCTCAGGGTTCGCATAACGTGAACGGAACCACGGCTACTTATCCTTCCAATCCCGAAAGTTTTGGCAACTCTGTAGCACCTGCCACATGGACCTATTACCATGTTTTCAATACCGTTGGTAATTACAACTATCAGTGCGATCCACATGTAGGATTAGGGATGGTTGGAACAATTACGGTTGACCCCTGTTCGCTGCCAGAAATTGAATTTACTACGTCTGCAAATAATCTTGCGGTTGATTTCACGAACACAACTGTTGACAATCTATCTGGTCAACTATGGGATTTTGGTGATGGCGCCACCAATTTCCAGGAAAATCCGCAACACACTTATGCTGCCGGAGGAACCTATACTGTTTGTCTTACTGGGACTGACAACTGCGGGTCGGATTCCACATGTCAGGCGGTTACGGTAACTTGTCCTGACGCTGAATCTGCTTTCTCAACATCTTCAAACGGGTTTGCTGTATCGTTCACCGATGAAAGCCTTTATTCCCCAACATTTTGGTTATGGGATTTTGGAGATGGAAATATCTCTACACAGCAGAATCCAACACATTCTTTCCCTCAGAATGGCACTTATACTACTTGCTTGACAGTTACAAACGACTGTGGCACCGATTCCTCATGTCAATCGATAACACTTGCTGTTCCTGACAATGATGACTGCGCCAACGCCACACTTCTAACCGTTGGTTCAAGCTGTTCCATGCAATCATTCGATAGTCAGTTTCAAACAGCTGAGACCACTCAACCCGCTCCAAATCCAGGGTGTGGTTTCTTTCAAGGAAGCGATGTCTGGTTCAGAGCTGTTATGCCTGCTTCTGGTGCGTTGCGAGTTGAGCGAACCAATGGGTCTATAAACGCGCAGTTTGCAATTTACAGTGGAACCTGTGGTAACATGGAAGTGATTTCCTGTGCTCAGCTTGATGGGGCTCGAACCATTCATCGGCCCGAACTTGCAGGACAGGAAGTTTACATAAGGGTTTGGGGTTACAACACTGCCAATGGAGGAACATTTGATCTATGCGTTTGGGAACCTGAAATTCCAGTTAACAACTACTGCGCAGATGCTATTCAACTAACAGTGAATATGGAATGTGATCTTGACACCTTCACGTGCGTTTATGCTACCGCAGACACTACTCCAAATACACCAAACCCAGGGTGCGGTTTTTATCAGGGAGGTGATGTGTGGTTCACGTTTGACCTACCTGCTTCAGGAGAATTGAGAATTGAGAGAGAGAATATTAGCGGAAACGCCCAGTATGCGGTATATGATGGAACCTGTGGAAACTTTTCGGTTTTAGATTGCGCTCAGTTAGATGGCGAAACCACCCTCATACTTCCAGACCAAGCTGGTCAGACGCTTTACCTCCGTGTATGGGGCTATAATTCTGAAGAAGGTGCAGAGTTTGCCATCTGTCTTTGGGACCCACCGATTCCAGTAAATGACCTTTGTGCCAATGCAATTGAATTACCTGTTGGTGATTCGTGTGTTTTCTCAGCCTTCTCAGGTAGATATGCAACAACCGATACTGTAGGAACTGCGCCCAACCCAGGATGTGGTTTCTATCAGGGTGGTGATGTGTGGTTTACACTAGAAGTTCCTGTTACGGGGCAACTTCACATCGAACGTCAAAACTTATCAGGAAACGCTCAGTTTGCCCTGTATGAAGGTACTTGTGGAAACTTCAGTAACGTGATAAGTTGCGCCCAGTTGAGCAGTGAAATGGAGATCAATGAACCAACGCTTGCAGGACAAACGGTTTATCTGCGTGTGTTCGGATACAATAGTGAAGAAGGTGCTGAGTTCGAATTCTGTGCTTACGACACCACCTGTGTCTCCTTCGAGGCATCAGCCATTCAGGTGGGAAATCAACTTTGGGCCCAACCAACTGGCCTGAATTACGCTTACACCTGGATAGGCTGTGCACCAACTCCAGACCCGCTTCACACAACTTCTGTTTACGAACCTACTCAATCAGGCACTTATCGGGTAATTATTGCCAATGAAATTGGCTGCATTGATACCAGCGATTGCATCAACGTTACAGTAACCGGGTTGGAGGAATCCTTTGGCTCGGCTGTTCAGATTTACCCGAATCCATCTGAAGGCTTATTCGAAATCACGACTGGTTCATTCGAGAATACAACGATTCTGGTTTATGATGTTAACGGAAAACTGGTTTTCGAGGATTTACTTTCATCACCTCACTTCACATTGAATCTCAGATCACTATCTCAAGGTGTTTACAGTTTAAAGCTCCAATCAGATAAAGGAATTTCCCAACACAAACTGGTAATTCAACATTAGGACTGAACCATAGAACAAAACTTCAACCATAAAGTAAAACATGTACGTAAAACGCAATTATAGCTTCGGCATGACCTTTTCTTGGTCATACAAACCATTCCTCTTAGGAGTACTTTATGGAATTGCTCTTTGCCTTTTTCATCTGATTTTCGATGTACACATAGTACTGCCTTGGCAGCCGATAAGTGTTATCGGTATTGCCGTGGCATTCTATCTCGGATTTAAGAACAACAGTTCATACGACCGTACCTGGGAAGCACGGAAGATCTGGGGAAGCATTGTAAACAACAGTCGCTCGTTCGGAGCTCAGGTCATATCCTTTGTTCAGGGAGATGATGCCGAAAGGGTAAAAAAGGAACTCATATATCGCCACATTGCATGGTTGACCGCACTACGATACCAGCTTCGTTTGGCCAGAGAATGGGAACATACGGAAGAGCGATTGAAATCGAAATATGCACCAACCGTTTGCGAGGATTATCACAATAAGTTGAAAATCGATGTCACCAAATTCATTTCTGATGATGATCTGAAGCGATACGAGCATTTCGGGAATTCAGCGACCCACATTCTTGCGGATCAGTCTAAACGGCTACAAGAACTGAAAGACCAAGGTTATTATGAGGATTTCCGTCATATGGAACTCGTGCATCTCATTACTGCTTTTTACGAGGACCAAGGCAAATCAGAACGTATTAAGAACTTCCCTTTTCCGCGCCAATACGCTTCCACTGCGCTATGGCTTACCGTGGTCTTTTGTATCCTTTTGCCATTTGGTATCATGGATGTATTCCACAATTACACGGGTTGGCTGTTTTGGATGTGCCCATTGATAACAGGGTTGGTAACTTGGATCTTCTTTCTAATGGAAAAAATTGGAGATTACTCTGAAAATCCGTTTGAAGGAACTTACAACGATGTGCCGATTACGGCCATTTCCCGAGGTATTGAGATTGACCTACGCGAAATGATCAACGACACTGACATTCCAGAACCACTACAACCACAGGACGGATTTCTTCTATAAACTCACTTTTGGCATATCTGTGAACTACATCGAATACCTACCAGTTTTCATTCTGCTGGCTCTTTTAGCAGAGATATTGGGGACAGTTGGTGGATTCGGCTCATCTCTGTTCTTTGTTCCAATAGCCAGCTACTTTCTCGACTTCCATTCTGTACTTGGAATCACCGCACTTTTCCATGTTTCCAGCAATATCACGAAGATTGCTTTCTTCCGACAAGGGTTCGATAAGAAAGTCATTCTGTCATTGGGAATACCAGCTGTATTGTTCGTCATAGTTGGGGCCTTCATCAGCAAGTACTTGGCTACTGACGTTCTGGAAATAGCACTGGCAGTATTCCTTATAGTAACCAGTCTTACATTCCTCATCTTCAAAAATTTAGAAGTAAAACCAACCGTTGCCAATTCCGTTGGTGGCGGAATACTATCAGGCCTCATTGCCGGTATTCTTGGAACTGGTGGTGCCATACGCGGAATTGTATTGACCGCATTCAACATGAAGACCGAAGTATTCATTGCAACTTCGGCCATTATTGACCTTGGTATTGATGCCAGCCGAAGCGCTGTCTACACCCTCAACGGGTATGTCCACGCACACGACCTCTACCTTATTCCTATTCTATTGGTTGTAAGTATTCTCGGTACCTACATCGGCAAGAAGGTATTGGAACGTGTTTCTCAAGAACAGTTTAAAACAACAGTTCTTGTGCTGATTCTACTAACAGGTATCATCACGCTCGGTAAGGTGATCTTCGACTTCACATAAACGCAGGACAATCCACTGCACTACCGGGTTTCAGCCTTCCGTTCTTCTTCGACTTCTTCCCTGCTCTACTCTTACCGCAGAAAGGATTCTTGAACAGCGTGATCTTCACGCTGGCGTAGATGTTAGCTGAATAGATGTTCATTGGAATGATGAACGGAAGTAGATTATCTGACCCAATTGTAATGCTGTAGAATCGCAGCGCCAGACCGACCTGTGGCGAACGGTAATCGTACAATGAAATTGGCAGCGATGCTTCGAACCATTTGTGCTCATAACGAGGCGTAATGGCCAACAGACTTCTTCGGATGCCCGTGGTACGTTTCCCGATTTTGAAACCTTGCACCCACGTTGCATTAGCGTAGAAGTTCTTTCCCAAGTTGTAATCGAACTGAACGGAGACCGCACTTGGCAGAGAAGTTCCGTATCGCGAACCGCTGGTCATACTACCCGCATCTGAGGCAAATTGAGAAGCGATCAGCGCATCAATATCGCTCATGCTATTTACATCGGCATTCGGGTAATCATTCCATGTAAATGTGGAGTTATTGAACTTACGGATAAGCGAATTCTTGTTGAAATTAATGCCACCAAGGTCGAGCAGCGAAACTCCGATCCTGTAGCGGTAATCGATTGTTCCGCAATCGCTTTGGGCGGTGTGTGGTTTGTAATCATCCACCTCTTCCAACATACGCTTGTACGTAAAACCAAGATCAACACCAAAGCCATGGCCGTTAGCGAATCCAGGTTCGGTCATGGCATATTGCCCCGTTACGTTGGCAATATCCCAATCCTCATCGCTTACTACCTGATGGTTGATATCATCCAGATACAAACTCATATGGCCAATTCCCATTAGGTACTTGGCAGTAATACCTACATTGATCATGTTTCTGCCACGTTGGTAGACAATGCGTCCGTAACTGAGGCCAATTTCAGCCCAAGCCGTAGCATACGCCCCCATTTTCTGTTGGTCGTAAGAAATGTTGCGTTGTGGGTTGTAATCCAAACCTTCCCTAATGAACAGAGCCGTAGGTTCTGTCAGGTCTTCGGCAGAAATGAACGTCCGTGCAGCGGTATGAAAACCAAAGGCATTCTTGCCTTGCGAAAGTGTAAAGCTGGGCCCGTCTATACGGATGTTGCCAGCTGCATGCTTTTCCTTTCCATTAGTTCGGTAAAGAGAAGTAGGAATATTGCCACTGAACACATCATCCCAAACGTAGAAATCCTTCTTACCCAAGTAGACAAAGTTGTTCCAAGCAAAAACATCGGCACCAACGAGATTGATGTCCAACCATGCCTTACTATCCACCATGCTCGATGGGTTCAGCGGCATGCCCGTGGTTCCTGCATAATTACTGTTGGCCAGTCCTACACGTTCTTGAGCCGATACGGTTGTTGCGCCTACAATGCACGCAACGTTGAGGAGGTTTTTCGCATTCATGGTTCAGTCGTTTTTGGTTGATGAGGTACTACAAGAACCCAAGTGAACCATCGATTATTATTACAGAATTGCGATGGAAATTCAAATTACCGCATGAATGCAACATTTGTCCATTGTCTACTATCGATGCGAGACATCAAACTATGGTAAGTGAGACGGAATAAATATGGCCTACCCGTTATAACCAAAAGCAATGTCTACCTTCGCGCCAGATTTCATCCTTCCTCAAATAGGTTGCAAGGCGCATTTATTGGACGGTTGAAAGAACCAAAAGCACATAGATGCCCACTTTTAAAGAATTAGGCCTTCGGGCCGAAATCGTTCAGGCGCTGGACGACCTCGGGTTTGAAAACCCAACACCTATTCAAGAGAAAGCCATACCGCAGGTACTCGATTCCAAGACAGATCTCATTGCCTTAGCGCAAACAGGAACCGGTAAAACAGCCGCATTCAGCTTGCCTGTATTGCAGCAGTTGGATGACACAAGCAATGACATTCAGTGCATTGTGCTCTGCCCCACCCGCGAACTTTGCTTGCAGATAACCAATGACATTCAGGATTTTGCCAAATACATGAATGTGAATACGGTAGCCGTTTACGGTGGCGCAAGCATTGAAACACAGATCCGAGCCATTAAACGTGGTGCGCAGATAATCATTGGTACACCAGGGAGGACGGTTGATCTGATCAATCGAAGGGTTCTCAGATTGCAGACCGTAAACTATGTGGTACTTGATGAGGCGGACGAAATGCTGACCATGGGCTTTCAGGATGATCTGGAGACCATTTTGGCCGAAACACCTCAGGAAAAGCAAACGCTGCTTTTCTCAGCCACCATGCCAACTGCCATAAAGAACATCACCAAAAGCTATATGAACAACCCAGTAGAGGTTGCCGTTGGTGGAAGGAATGAGGGTTCTAAGAACGTTGAGCATCATTACTATCTGGTAAATGCCCGCGATAAGTACGAATGCCTGAAGCGTTTGGCTGACATGAATCCGAACGTGTACGGTATTGTATTCTGTAGAACGCGAAGAGAAACGCAGGAAATTGCCAATAAGTTGGTTCAGGATGGCTACAATGCCGATGCACTTCATGGCGATCTTTCTCAAGCTCAGCGCGATACGGTAATGGGCCGTTTCCGTAATCATCAACTTCAGCTTCTTGTTGCTACGGATGTGGCAGCGCGTGGTTTGGATGTGGATGAACTGACACACGTTATCAATTACAATCTGCCTGACGAAGACGAGGTGTACATTCACCGAAGCGGCCGAACCGGACGAGCAGGAAACAAGGGTATTTCCATTGCTATTATCCACGGCCGAGAGAAGGGCAAGCTGCGAGATATTGAACGCAAACTGAAGAAGGAGTTCATTCTTCAGCAAGTCCCAACCGGACAAGAAATCTGCGAAAAGCAATTGTATGCCATCGTATCGCGTCTAAGTAAGATGGAGGTGAACGAGAAGCAGATTGCTCCTTTTCTACCACAGATCATGCAGCAGATAGGTCATCTCGACAAGGAGGATCTGATCAAACGATTGGTGAGCTTTGAGTTCAATAAGTTCTTAGAGTACTACAAGAACGCGCGTGACCTGAACGCCAACGACCGTGGATCGCGTGATAGGAATGACAGACCGGAACGCGGTGAAAGACGCGACCGTGAAGACCGTGGAAACCGAGGTGACCGCGGTGAACGTGGAGAACATTCAGACAGAGGGCCTCGAGGTCGTAAGTACGATGACGCAGACCGTTTTACCCGTTTTCATATCAACATTGGTAAAAGAGATGGCGTCAACCCAGCCACGTTGATGGGTTTTGTGAATGAGCAATTGCGCAAGCGGGATGTGGAGATCGGTAAAATCGAAGTATTGAACACCTTCAGTTTCTTTGAGCTTGATAGCGCTTATGCGCAGAAAATGCTTCAGGAAGCCAGAAATGCCGAGCACAATGGCAAACCGATTTCGCTTACCGAAGCCAAAAGCACTGGGCCAATGCCAAGTGGCAGAAAGACCAAAGACAAGCTAAAAGACCGTTTCAAGAAAGATAGACCTGGAAGCAGTGGCAAACGTCATGGTTCCAAACCACCAAGTGGTAAGCGCAAAAGAAGACCTTTCTAAGGGAGTTTACTCAGAATCGGGCGATTCTTCAACAAAAGTGAGTTCAAGAGCGGAAGATCCCGTCAGATCAGAACGCAACTCAACCTGATGAGTGACCTTGCCATCAGAAACCGTCATAGTAACCGTATTGGGTGGAAGTGTGCCCAAGTTGTGCGCGTGTAGGAAAACATACACGCGCTTGTAATCAGAAGCATCAAAGCTTACTTTCTTCTTGGTTGCTGTAATACTGTATTCCTTGACAATGCAAGAATCACCAATATAAATTGAGACGATATCGCCATCAATTACCTGAGCATCCCAAATTTCAAAGGTCAGTTGACCTCCAGATAGTTCCAATCTGTGCTCCTTCCTGATCGGCTTTACATGCCTGTTCAACAGCGTTTCTGGCAGCTCACTTTCAATGCTGTGTTTAGGGGTTGCTACCACAGGCTGGTACTCAACCACGGGTTCCTCCTTTTTTAGTTGAACATTGATGTTCGCAGGTTTCCGGTGCTCTTCTACGGTTTGAGGTACATCTTCAACAGGTTCTACATACTGTACAATTTCCACGTCCGGTTCTGCCTCAACTTCCTCTTCTTCCTTGGCCTTTTTCTTTTTTGGCTTTTCTTCCTCCTCTTCTTCCGGAACGATCTGCCATAATTTGATACTCTTATCCAAACTACCCGAAAGCAGATAGTTCGGACTATTCTCCACATCAAAGGTCATTATGGTTCCCTGTTCAGCCCACTGATCGAGAACCAACTGCTTCTTGTCAAGATCCCAAACGTTGAAACGGCTGGCGTGATCACCAGTAACCACATACTTCTGGTCATCTGTGAAAGCCAGATTGCTGAATTTCCTACTGCCAGTGCCTGAACGGAAACTGGTTACCAGGAAAAAACTGGATGGATCACGGACATCAACCCTCGAATTGCTACACCATGTAAGAATGCGTTTCCCATCACTACTGTATTCCAACGCATTTACCTTACAAGACCCTGTGTTGTACTCTCTCACAATTTCACCAGAATTAAGATCAAGGGCCATGAGATATTTTCCAGCAGCAAAAACCAATTCTGTACCCGATGGATTCACTGCGCCACATTGAATTGTACTCTCAAGATCGGAGTAGATCACTTCTGGGTCCTCACTCCCTTTGAACCTGACCTGCTCCAAATTCCGATTGGTTCCACCGAAGTAAACCATGTTGGTCTTACTGTTCAGCAAGGCGAATTTCACCTTGTTCACTGGCGTATCAGAAGCGCTGGCGGCCACAATTCGCTGAAGACAATAACCGGATTCAGCATCCCACACCTTGATCTGACCATCATCTCCAGCCGTTATGATGAACTTGCCATCATCTGAATATCGCAGATCGGAAATGGCACCATAATGCCCTTCCAAACGCTTTACTGCGCCTTCTCCGTCAATCGTCCAAATGAGTAGCTCTCCTCTGGTACCTCCACTTGCAAAATGAAGTTCGTCTGGAGAAAAAACAACCTTCCGAACACCATGATCATGACCATGAAATGTTCTGATGTGTTCAAGTTTAAGATTCTGACCATTGGTGATGAGCCAAACCTGAACCAATACGAATGTTAGGAAAACCCTCACCATGCTTGTGACCAACTTAGCCATAGTTAGCCAATTTTTAAGTCTGCTGCAAATATCCTTACGACCTATCTCGAAAATTTACCAAGTCTGTTGCACATTCTTTCATGCAGGTTTCAATAATGATGTTGATTCCCTATTCACTTTATCGCCACATTTGCCGATCATGTCCAAAGGAATCGGATTCATGCTCATAAGCACATTTGCATTCTCGCTCATGCAACTGTGCGTCAAGTTTCTACACCACATTCCCACCCATGAACTGATTCTTTTCAGAAGCGGCATCTCATTGTTCCTCAGCTTGGTATACTTGCTTCCAAAGGGTATCAACCCGTTGGGAAACAATAGAAAGTTCCTGCTTCTTCGTGGCGTTTTTGGAGTCTCGGCCTTGAGTCTGTTCTTCATCACATTACAGAACATTCCACTGGCAAGCGCTGTAACGATTCAATATCTCTCACCGATCTTCACGGCTGTCATTGCCATATTCGTTCTTGGCGAAAAGATGAGAAAATCTCAATGGCTGTTTTTTCTTGTTGCTTTTATCGGTGTTGCCATCCTGAAAGGTTTTGACGAACGCGTCTCGCTTTGGTATCTCGCGCTCGGGCTTCTCTCCTCTTTCTTTGCGGGGGCCGCTTACAACTGCATCCGTTTGGTTAAAGATACCGACCACCCTCTGGTAGTGGTTTTCTATTTCCCTTTGGTGGCAACACCAATAATGCTTTTTCTCAGTTACTACGATTGGGTTACTCCGCTGGGCTGGGATTGGCTCCTTTTGCTTCTTCTGGGAATCTTTACGCAGATCGGTCAGGTTTTCATGACCAAAGCATTACAAGCTGAAAAAGCCAATCTGGTAGCAAGTCTGAAATATCTTGGGTCGCTCTACGCCCTATTTTATGGTTATTTTCTGTTTGGTGAAAAATATGATGTGGTCAGCCTTCTCGGAATAGTAATGATCCTGGCTGGAGTTATCCTCAACCTCAAATTCAAAGACAAGCCGCAGGAAGCATGAACATTCCGATCGTTGATATTTCTCCTTTCCTGAAGCAGCAGGAATCTGGTATGCGTGAAACTGCTCGGCAAATTCGCAAAGCATGTTTGGATCATGGATTCTTCTACGTATCCAACCATGGAATATCCATTACCCTTCAAGCCCGATTGGAAACTCTGAGCAGGGAATTCTTCTCATTACCGCATGATGAAAAAATGCGCATCCGAATGGAATTGGGTGGGAAAGCATGGCGAGGTTATTTTCCAATTGGAGGCGAACTGACCTCTGGAAAACCAGACCAAAAAGAAGGAATCTATTTCGGTACTGAATTGAACAATGATCATCCAATGGTCATTTCTCAAACACCGCTGCATGGCCAAAATCTATTTCCAACAACGCCTTCAGAACTGAAACAGACTGTGCTTGAGTACATGGATGAGGTTACGGCACTTGGTCATCAGCTTATCCGTGCTATTGCGCTGAGTTTGAATCTGCCAGAAAACAATCCACTGGAAACGATCTGTAGCGACCCTTTCATTCTGTTCCGAATATTTCACTATCCGGCAACCCAATTGGGAACCGAAACATGGGGGGTTGGAGAACATACCGATTATGGTTTGCTCACCATCTTAAAACAGGATCAGATCGGTGGACTTCAGGTGAGATCCAATGGACGGTGGATAGATGCTCCGCCAATTGAAAACACCTTTGTTTGCAATATTGGCGATATGCTGGATAGAATGACAGGAGGCCTGTTCAGATCAACGCCCCACCGTGTAAGGAACACCTCAGTAAAAGATCGGCTCTCTTTTCCTCTTTTCTTTGACCCTGGATTCAACACTTTTCCAAAACCCATCGATGGAATAGAACTGACAAGCAGCGACTTCTCTGACCGTTGGGATGGTGAAGATGTCTACAACTTTCAAGGGAATT
>JACJZP010000023.1 GCA_020635535.1 Flavobacteriales bacterium
CACGTGATCCAGATCATGGGACAACCGGAAGCCTTCCTGGAAGATGACCCCGAAACAGCAAGTTGGAGCGAAAAGAACAACTCAAAAACAGCTGGTCCACGCAGACTGTTCCGCGACCCGGACAACCGTGTCATTGGTGGGGTTTGCTCAGGCGTATCGAGCTATCTCGGAATAGATGACCCGATCTGGCTGCGTTTGGCCTTAGTGATCTCTGTGATGTTCTTTGGTACTGGAATCCTCCTTTACCTTATCCTTTGGATCATCATGCCAGAAGCAAAGACAACTGCCGAAAAACTGCAAATGCGGGGGGAGTCAGTGACCGTTTCCAATATTGAAAAGCGAGTAAATGAAGAGTTGGAGACGGTCAAAGGCAAGTGGAACGATCTTCATAACAATTCGCGCGGTGGCAGAAGGGTCGGTGATGCAATTCACAGAGCTGTAACCTTGGTTGGAAATCTTGTACTTCTATTTGTCAAGTTCTTCGCCAAGATCATTGGGTTCGCATTCTTAGTAGCAGGAATCCTTGGGTTCGTAAGCCTTATGGCCATTCCATTTGGCATGCCCGCCATCATCAGCCTGAGCAGTGAGGGCATTCTGAGCACAATGGATGCTCAAGACATCCTTCACAACCTTGTAGGTGGAACCGGTATGATGATCTGGATCTTCATTGCACTAGTACTTGTTTACGGAGTTCCATTGTTAGCCTTGGCCTACTTGGGCGCACGACTACTACTGAACATGAGAAGACGTCCTCGCGGTATCGGTTTGGCATTCGTATCACTTTGGGTTATTGGTATCATCATGTCTATAGTCCTCACAATGACCATTGCCAGCGACTTCTCTACAGAAGGAAGTGATACTGACACAGTTGAGTTGAACCTTTCAACCGATCCGAATCAAGTCATTCACATTGGAATGAGCAACGAACTGGGTGATGATGAACCGACAGTGGAAACAAGCATTTTCAATCTTGACCTGGTAGCTTCCAGCAACTCAAACGAGCTTTATGGCAAACCGGAATTGGACATCAACATGGCCAAAACAGGTGGTCCTAAGTTGATCATAAAGCGCTTGGCCCGAGCCAATAAGAAGCAAGAAGCGGTTGAGCGCGCAAGCAAGATCGATTACGGGTTCGCGTCCACAGATACTTCAATTTTATTCAACGGCTACTTCACCATTCCTGAAGATGAACTTTGGAGAACACAGGACGTGGAGCTGGAACTACTGATTCCCGTGGGTTACACCATCTACCTGTCAGATGAGATGATGCGCATCATCTATGATATTGACAACACCACCAACACGTATGATAGCGATATGGTCGGTCGAAGATGGATCATGACACCGGATGGCCTTGCTTGCGTGGACTGCCAAGGATTGGATAAACCAAAAAAGTCAACCAACCATCATTTTGATGTGGACGTAGATGTGAACATTCGTCAGCAACTGGAAGACAAGGAAGAGGAGTTGGAGCGAAAAAAGGAGCAGTTGGAGCGTGAGATGGAGGAGTTGAAAGAACAGTTGGAACGCGAAGTGGAAGCTGATGACGAGGAAACCGAAGAGGCATCTTCTGCACCGCAGGAAATTCTGCTCAGAAGAGTAATTAATGCCACCTACCAGGTGAGCCCTACACTGTATCGTACCGTACGGGTTTCTTACCCAGGTTAAACGCTTTTCATTTGGTTTGGAGAGGGTCGCTTTCGGGCGACCTTTTCTTTTTCATATAATTGATTATCAGCGACTTATATTTTAACAATACTTGACCTTAGTTAACATCGATTGGCGGTTTTTAACAACTCGTTGTCTGACCTTGGCAGCACTGAATCACCAAATAAACCGCCATGAAAGCACTCGCCATTTTAACATCACTTTTTGGGGCATTCTCGCTTAGCGCATCTGCAAGCAGCTGGATGCATTATGACCAATCCAACTCACCACTTCCAAGCAACTCAGTTACAGCCACATTGAACGATGGCGCCATCTCTTGGGTTGGAACTGATGAAGGACTGGTACGCTTCAACGGAACCGACTGGGAAGTCTATACAAGTGAAACATCGCAGCTCCCGAACAACCACGTTCAAGACATTCATAAGGATAATCAAGGCAATACATGGATAGCAACTTACAGTGGAGTTTTAAAGATCAATTTGAACAGTTGGGAAGTCATCGACATGTCAAATTCACCTATTCAATCAAATCAGATAAGAAGTATTGCCACAGCTGCCAATAACACCGTTTGGTTCGGAACTTGGGGCAATGGTCTCATCTCATTCGATGGCCAGAGTTGGGAATTGTTCGATACACAAAATTCAGACATTCCTTCAAATGGAATTTTTGAAGTTTCCGTTGATAATGATCAAAATATCTGGGTTGGAACTTTCAACGGTGGCGTATCCAAATTCGATGGCCAAACATGGACAACTTACAACACATCAAACAGCGAATTGCCAAACAATAATGTTCGAGATATCACTATCGACCATAGTGGTATTGTTTGGTTTGGAACAGATGATGGTCTTGCGCGCAAGACTCCAAGCGGACATTGGGATGTATTTACCTCTCAGGAACTTGGTCATGCTATTCATACTGTTCATGACGGCATTCAAGTGGGAGATGGCCACCTTTACTTCGCAACCGATGGCGGCCTTGTTGAATTCGAATCATTCAATTACACGGTCTACACATTGCAAAATTCAAGTCTTCAGACCAATAATCTCAGATGCATTTCACAAGATCACATGGGTAACCTTTGGATTGGAACAGGCAATAACGGAGTCACCATCTTTTCGCCCGAAAGCACATTATCTGTAGATGAGGACCTTCCAACAAACTTTTTCGAGCCTTACCCTAACCCGACCACAGAAAACACCATTCTTGACCTTAATAGTGATTTAGGGGAGGATTTCGAAGTGATGATACACAACAGCATGGGGCAAATGGTTTATCGCAACAAGGTCAAGAACTTTTCAAGTAGAATTTACCCCATTGAATTGGATGATTTTCCACCCGGATATTTCTCGGTAAGCATCATTTCAAACGGTAACGTAGATACCAAAAGGGTGTTGAGACTTTAACTGAGCTTCACCTACGAGAAGGCCGCCAGTCAAGCACGAGGCGGCCTTTTTCGTATATTCGCAAGCCCTAAAAACGGGTGTAGGAATGACGGAAGAAGACGTAAAAACGAACTCAAAAAAGGCACTGAGTAAAGACGAATTCAAGCAGGAGGTGCTGAGTGATTTCCGCTTGGCAAACGAGAGTCGTCAGGCCAGTTTGATCGGACGGAAAGAGGTTCTTACCGGCAAGGCCAAGTTCGGCATCTTCGGAGATGGGAAGGAGATTGCGCAGATTGCCATGGCAAAGGTTTTTCAGAATGGTGATTTCCGTTCGGGATATTACCGCGATCAGACCTTCATGATGGCTTGCGGATTGCTCACCATTCAAGAGTTCTTCGCGCAGCTTTACGCTCACCCAAGTCTGGAGGCCGACCCATCGTCAGCAGGTCGTTCCATGAATGGCCACTTCTCTACCCGTTCCATCAACGAAGATGGTTCTTGGAGAAACCTGATGGAGCAGAAAAACAGCGCTTCTGACCTATCTCCTACGGCTGGTCAAATGCCACGTCTGTTGGGATTGGCACATGCTTCAAAAATTTACCGCGAGAACAAGGAATTGCATCAATTCACGCAGTTCTCCAACAAAGGAAACGAAGTTGCTTTTGGTACGATTGGCGATGCCAGTACGTCTGAAGGGCATTTCTGGGAAACCATGAATGCGGCAGCGGTAACACAGGTTCCGTTGGCCATTTCCATTTGGGATGATGGTTACGGAATATCCGTTCCAAAGAAATATCAGACCGTTAAGGAGAGCATTTCCGAAGCGCTTTCTGGATTTGTGAAAGAGAATTCCGAGACCGGAATCCGCATTTACAAGACCAAAGGTTGGGATTATGCGCACCTGGTAAAGACCTATGAAGAGGCGATTGCTTACTGCCGTAAGGAGCACGTTCCAGTGTTGATCCATGTGGAGGAAGTAACACAACCGCAAGGCCACTCGACTTCTGGTTCACACGAACGCTACAAGAGCAAAGAGCGTCTGGAATGGGAAGCTGAATTTGATGGCATCAAGAAACTTCGCGAGTTCATAATCGAGAAGGGAATCGCTACCGCTGAAGAATGCGATGAGATTGAGAAGGAAGCTGCCAAAACCGCTCGCGACCAAAAGAACGCAGCTTGGAAAGCATTCATTTCTGAAATTGAATCAGAGCGCGATGAGGTAATTGCAATGCTTGAGAAAGCCGGTCTTTCAGAACTTTCCAAAGGACTGAATACTGGTTTTGCGCCAAGCAGAAAAGAGGTGATTGGCACCGTGCGAAAAGCATTGCTACAGTTGAAGGATCAAGATGATTCGGTTCGAACTGAATTGAAATCTTGGTTGGACACACAGAAGCAACTAAACGAAGAACGCTACAATAGTTTCCTTCTGAGCGACACGCCAAACAGCGCTACAAAACTGGAAGCCATTGCACCTGAATATGATTCGGATGCCAAAATGATCGATGGCCGTGAAGTGTTGCTACAGAACTTCGATACCATCTTCTCTGAACGACCAGAAGCTGTGGCTTTCGGTGAAGATCTTGGAGGAATTGGTGGCGTGAATCAGGGGTTTGAGGGACTCCAAAAGAAGTTCGGAGAACACCGGATTTTTGATGTCGGTATTCGTGAAGCCAGCATTATGGGGCAAGGGATCGGAATGGCGCTTCGTGGCCTTCGTCCGATTGCCGAAATCCAATACTTGGACTACTTACTTTACGGCTTACAACCTTTGAGCGATGACCTTGCTTCATTGCAATACAGAACAAAAGGCGGACAGAAATGTCCGATGATCATCCGTACACGCGGTCACAGATTGGAAGGAATCTGGCATGCGGGTTCTCCAATGGGAATGATTATCAACGCATTGCGCGGTGTGCATGTTTGTGTTCCACGGAACATGACGCAAGCCGCAGGTTTCTACAACACGCTTTTGGCATCTGACGACCCAGGATTGATTATTGAGCCACTGAATGGTTACAGAACCAAGGAGAAATTACCATCGAATCTTGGTCAATTCCGAACTCCTCTAGGAACTCCTGAAGTGCTTCGCGAAGGTTCAGACATCACGGTAGTAACTTATGGTTCTTGCGTGAATTTGGCAATCAAAGCATGTGAAGAACTGGCAGACGCTGGTATCTCAGCAGAGCTGATAGATGTGCAAACCTTGCTTCCGTTCGACACGAATCATTCAATCGTTGAATCACTGAAGAAGACCAACCGTTTGTTGGTAATTGATGAGGATGTTCCTGGAGGCGCTTCGGCTTACATCCTTCAGAAAATTGTGGAAGAGCAGAAAGGTTATTTCCACTTAGACAGTGAACCCAAAACGTTGACTGCTCAGGCACACAGAACAGCTTACGGAACGGATGGCGATTACTTCAGCAAGCCAAGCATTGAAGATATGGTTGAAGCTGCATACGCCATCATGAGTGAAGCCGACCCGAACAGATTTCCGAATATTTTCGGGTAACATGGAGACACGTGTAACGGAATCAAGTTCCAACTACGATAATTTGGAACACATGTCTGTCAGCGAGTTGCTGACCAACATCAACCGTGAGGACAAAACTGTTCCGTTTGCTATTGAAAAGGCCATTCCACAGATTGAAAAGCTGATATCTGCCGTCATTTCCAAGATGCAAAATGGAGGACGGCTGTTCTACATCGGAGCGGGAACCAGCGGGCGGTTGGGAATTGTGGATGCCTCCGAATGTCCGCCAACGTATGGTGTTCCGCACGGATTGGTAATCGGCATTATTGCTGGGGGAGATTCCGCCATTCGCAAAGCGGTTGAGTTTGCCGAAGACAGCGAAACGCAAGGTTGGAAAGACCTTCAAGAACATGAAATTTCTGAGAACGATGTGGTTGTTGGCATCAGTGCTTCGGGAACTGCACCTTACGTTATCGGTGCATTGAAAGAATGTCGGGCCAATGGTGTGACAACGGGTTGTATTTCATGCAACAAGAATTCACCGATGGCAGATGCTTCGGATTTTCCAGTAGAAGTTGTTGTAGGGCCAGAATTTGTGACGGGAAGCACGCGCATGAAAGCAGGCACCGCTCAGAAGCTTGTGTTGAACATGATCACTACGACCACCATGGTCAAGCTTGGCCGTGTGAAGGGAAACAAAATGGTTGACATGCAACTGAGCAACAACAAGTTGGTAGATCGTGGCGTTCGGATGATCATGGACGAAACAGGTGTGGAACGTACCATCGCGGAGCAATTGCTGAACGAGCATGGAAGTGTTCGCAAAGCGGTAGATTTTCTTTTCGCGCAGAGACACAGAGACACAGAGTGACTATCCGAACATTAAACGACTCTCTCCATTTCCAATTTCCAATTTCTAATTCCTCATTTCTAATTGTAAAGTGCATTCCATCGAACCATATTATCGCTGGCGCGATTATTACATAGCAGCGGAAGACATGCGATCACCATTCTATGGTCGCGAGTACAGCGAGTTTGAATTCACGGATCACATCTACGATTTCGCACTTCATCCGCAATGGGACAACATGGATTCGCCCACGCTTTTCCTGAAAGTGCTGTATGCGGATTACGAGCAAGGTTATACCATTATTGAGTTCATTGGCGAATGGAACGACCTGCTGTACAACGACATCATGTTGCTGAAACGCGACATCATCGAAGCCATGATGTACGAAGGCATCAACAAGTTCATTCTCATTGGCGAGAACATCCTCAACTTCCATTATTCGGATGAAGAATATTATTCTGAATGGTTCGATGAGGTGGAAGACGGTTGGATCATCGGTCTCAATTTCCGAGATCATGTGATACGCGAAATGCAGCAGGCGCAGATCGATTACTACATCAATTTGGGTGGTCAGTTTCAGGACATCAATTGGCGAACATTCAGCCCAAGCCGCCTTTTTGAAGTAGTAGAAGACCTAGTCACCAAGAGGCTACATGCCTAAGTCAACTTGTTGAACGAAGTCATCGCTGTATCTTCACCGCCAATTACCGCAATATGCAACGTAACGATACCGACCAGAATATGGTCTTTGGGGTTCATCCTGTTCAAGAGGCCATTGACGCTGGCAAAGAGATTGAAAGGGTTTTTCTTAAGCGTGGTTCAAACAACAATGCGTTGATCGAACTGAAGAATAAAATGCGGAAGCTCAGGGTTCCGTTCCAGGAGGTTCCGCAAGAGAAACTGAATCGGTTAACGAGAAAGAACCATCAAGGAGTTGTGGCCCTCCTATCTCCCATTGAGTATCAGGAAATCGGACAGGTAGTACAGCAGGCTTTTGAAGCAGGGAAAGAACCAGTTGTCCTGGTGCTTGACAGAGTTTCAGATGTTGGGAATTTCGGAGCCATTTGCCGTTCGGCAGAATGCGCGGGCGTTGATGCCATTCTCATTCCCACTAAAGGAAGCGCACAGATCAATTCTTTTGCTGTGAAGAGCTCAGCTGGAGCCATCTTCAATGTGCCAATTTGCCGGACAAATCATTTTCTGGCTGAGGTAAGAAGTCTTGCAGAGAGCGGCCTAATGGTTACCGCAGTATCCGAAAAGGGAGAGAAGTCCATTTACCATGCTGAATTATCTGGTCCTTTGGCTATCATTATGGGTTCCGAAGAAGATGGAATTGGTGACGGCTTGATGGAAATTGCACAGCAACACGTTAGCATTCCGATGGCTGGAAACACTGGCTCGTTGAATGTTTCAGTTGCTACAGGAATTGTGTTATTTGAGCGGTTAAGACAGATTTCCAAAAATGGATAGAAGCGAGAAAATCATTCTCGTTCTGATTCTGTTAGTTGCAGCCGCGCTTCGCATTTACAATTTCTGGGATTTTTCGCTCTCCAACGATGAATTGAGTGCCTTAGCACGATTGAACTTCGGCTCGTTCCGAGACCTTATCATGGAAGGAGTCCGCATCGATGGTCATCCGCCAGCCGCGCAGGTCGTTCTCTGGTACATGACCAAATGGTTCGGAAACAGCGTTTTCGTAGTGCGATTGCCGTTTGTTCTGGCAGGAATCGCCTCTGTCTATTTCATGTTCCGCGTAGCGAAAGAGTGGATCAGCACTTCAGCGGGTCTGCTCAGTTCGGCAACGTTCGCAACGCTCATCTTCCCTGTTCTTTACAGTAGAATTGCTCGACCATACGCGCTCGGAATGCTGTTCGCGCTGATGGCCGCTTTCTTCTGGATCAGAATCGTGAAGGAGAAACATAGCCTCGCTGATTATTTCCTTCTTGCGCTGAGTCTGGCCCTGTGTGCCTACTCGCATTATTTCGCTGCATTTGTGGCGGCCATGCTGGCCATTTCGGGAACGTTCCTCATCAAGGGAAGAAATCTCCGCAACTACCTGTTTGCCTTGGTCGGGTCTTTCATGTTGTTTCTTCCTTACATCCCGATCTTCTTGCACCAACTCAGTTTAGGCGGTGTAGGTCAATGGCTCGGAGTTCCGGAAAATGATTGGCTTTGGCGGCATATCGGCTACACTTTGAATGAATCGGTGTTTGTTCTCATTTTGGTTACTGGAGCGGGTATTGCTGGATTCAGTCTTTTCAAAAGCAAGAAATCGTTTCTGGAAAACGGACTTCCATTACTGCTCTTCATTTCGCCATTTCTGATCGGTTTTGCTTACTCCAAATACATCAACCCGGTACTTCAGAACAGCACACTCCTTTTCTCGTTTCCCTTCCTCTTGATCTTCATCTTTTCGGGTTGGGAAGACTCAAAAAAAGGGATTACCAAGGTTGTTTCGATTTTCCTGTTATTGAGCATTTCTTTGAGCACTGTTGCTGAAAAGAATTTCTTCCGCACCAACCATTTCGGAGTGTTCAAAGAACTTGCAACTTACGTTTCGGAGTGGAATTCCGAGACGAAAAACAATGCGGTTCTAATTGGAGACTACAATGCTCCATTCTACATCGATTATTACTTGAACAAGCTTGATTCAACTCAGATGAGTTTGTACCGCGTAACGGATGAAAAGGGAATGGCTAAACTGAAGGCTATCATTGACACATCTATGGCAGATTATCTCATTTACTCATGGTCAACGGTAAATCAAGCACCCGAGGTTGAGGACATCATCAGATTTCATTACCCAACTGAAGTGAAACGTGAAAAGTATTTCAACTCGGAAGTTGTGATGTTTGGAAAAGGCGAAAATCCTGATGCAGATGAAAGCTTTCAGTTCACCAAGACTGAAAAATGGAACCTGAATCCTGACAAGATTTTTACTGACTCGTTGGGCTTCAATCGTATTGTTATTGACAGTGAAAGTCCTTATGGACCAACTTTCAGCGCTGATCTTGAGACCTTGAGAAGCGAAGGCGTCAACACCTTAGTCGTTCTGGTGGAAATCTCCCAGCTATCGGAATCAAGCGAAGTTCAAATGGTCTATGACCAATCCAATTCTTCAGGTGGCTACGCATGGGAATCGGATCAATTCTATCGGCAATTTTCAGAAGGCTCTCCAGAATGGGGTGTTTTCCATTATGACATCAGATATGATGTGGATACTTTGGGAACATTGAAGGTTTATCCTTGGTCGCCCAAAGGAGAGGTTTTGCAACTATCGAAAATGGAAATCATGTTCCGTTAGAGACGGAACCCGATCAGCAGAACATCATCAAGCTGTGGAAGATCGCCCTTCCAATCTTCAAAGCCTTGCTGAATCATTTTGAGCTGTTTGCGAGGACTAAGCTGATGGATCTTGAACAGTAACGAACGGAAATTGTCGTACTTGAATTTCTTGCCCTGCGGGCCACCGAACTGATCAGGGTATCCATCTGAGAATATGTATACCTGATCTCCTTCTTTCAGATCGAATGTGTGATTGGTAAAGAGCCTGAGTTCGTCTCCAAGTGGCAGACCAATTGGGAATTTATCCCCTTTGGTTTCCACCAAATTGCCATCCCTTATGACGTAAAGCGGGTTATAGGCACCCGCGTACTCGATCTTCATGTTCTTATAATCAACGCTCACCAATGCTATATCCATTCCATCCTTAATACCCATGGTATCGTTGGTGGATGAAGCCTGACTTCTTAGCGTTGAACTCACTCCTCTATTGAGACTGTCTAAGATCAGAGATGGAGTTGTAAGACCTTCTTCGCGCACAGCCGCGTTCAAGGCATTGTTTCCAATAATTGACATGAATGCACCTGGCACGCCATGACCCGTACAATCTACGGCAGCAATCAAAACCTTATCATCAAATTCCTGTAACCAATAAAAGTCACCACTTACAATATCTCTCGGACGATGAAATACGAACGAATCTGGCAACGCACTTCTGAATCGGTCTTCAGATGGTAGAATAGCCTCTTGAATCAATCTGGCGTAATGAATACTACTTACCAGGTCCTCATTCTTTTCGTTAAGCTGCGCCAGAGCATACTGAACCTTATTCTTAGCCTGATTCAACTCAATAGAACTGAGCTCAATGGCTCTTTGCATGAGTTGAAGATTCTCCTCATAATGATCATACGCCTCGCTTATAATACCCAAAAGGCCCTCCATCTCTTTCGTGATGGGGGCTCCTCTCAGGTACTTGCGTATCTGTCTATGAAGAAGTTTATTGTACAACTCTATACCTCGGCAAAGGTGGTTATTGTCATTGTCTGGTTATGGAGTTCGCATCTGGCAGATTCCACAACTGGCGAAATCTCTCCATAGGAATAGAATCCTGTTATAGTGGCACCGTCTCCAAGCACGCTTTGTACTGCTTCTACTTCTTCGTCAATTCGCTGACCAAGAATCAATTTACGTCCAACACAGCTTATGAGAACGGCCAATTTGTCTCCTGATGCTCCTCCTTTCTGAGTGGTGTGTTCGGCCGCAAGGTTGGCGCCTTCAATGAGCTTATCAAAGTTGGCTTTCATCAATCTTACGTAGCAGCCTTCTGGAATATCACCAGCAAACGTCATGCTGTTGTTGTCTTCATCCACGGCAAGAACCGTTCTTACAAGTGTATCAGAATCTTCATCGAACTTCAGACCCAATGGGAAGAGCAATGCCGAGCCAGGCAATTCAGCAGCCTTATCTCCAAGATACATCTTGTAAAGGTCAAGGGCAGATTCTCCATCTAACTCATATAGCACATTGCCTTCTGATCTGGTAACCAAACGCTCAGCTCCGAAATTGTCCCAACCTCCTACTGAACCGTAACCTACTTCAAGATTATCGCCATAAAAACCAACCGCAACGATCTGATTCTCTTTTGGTGCGGTATTCAGACCGACCAATGTCTTCTCAAAATTGGCAGCATCACCGGCCAAACCTCCCGTACAAGGAACCTCTTCGGCAAGCGTAGCATTGATTCCCTTAACAATCTCACTGCCATTCACATGCAAGCCATCAGAAAGCACAAACAAGTGAACCAGTTTGTCACCTTTCAATTCTTTGGCCAAGCGCACTCCTGCGTCAAAACTATCTTTTGCATCATTGATATTTAGCGAGGCGACCCTGAGTTCGGTCTTCTCAAAATCAACTGCTGTTACAGCAAGTGAATCATCATAAACGAGCTCTTCAACAATCTCTCCCGAAGTACTTCCAAGTATGATATTGGCTTTCGGATAGAAAGATCTTATCTCATCGAACTTAGAAGCATCCTCCAAAAGACTTCGTGAACCGAATACGAAAACCAGATCAGCTGAATCGCCCAGTCCAGACCCTTTTAGTTCTTGCCATCCACCCTCGGCTGTCCATTGCTTTTGTTCCGTTCTCATTACTTACAGTTGTTAAAGTTATGGTGTGCAACGACCGCAACATGGCTTGGTTACAGTTTGAACCTTAAACAGAGAAAAAGCGCCAGAAATTGACCAATACGTAAAATTCATCTACGTGAATCACGTATTTTGAAGTGCTGATTTATGCAGAATCAAATGATTCCGTGAAGCGATGAACCCTTGGTTCCGAGTTTATCAACCTTGGCTTCTACATCAGGGTCAGCTATCAATAGAGGTGCATGATGAGGCTTGATACGTGCATCGAAAACAATAGGACCGGTACATCCCCAATGCTTGTTTTCGGTGAACTCCCCCACTCCATGAATATCATGTGAAGGGTTAGTCCGTGTAAATGTGACCCAGAGGAAATTATTAAGTGTTCTGGAAGTAAAATCGCTGTCATCAACCATTACGATCATCGGGAATCCTTCCAGCAACTGTTGCTGCTGCTCAAGCAAAGTACACAGGTTTTTGGCGTCAGCACCATCTGAGTACTTTTCTGCTTGGATCGCCAATACGCCATCAAATACCACTTTGGGATTCTTAAATCCATCCGGAAGCGTCAGATCAGGAATTTCCGTTTCAAGGCTTCTTCTTTTTGGCCCAACTGCTGCAACCACCAACTTGGAACCGCCATTCAGATCCGTTCCGCTGTAATCCAGTGTATCGATTGTTGTTTTGGTTTGAAAATGGAGGTCTCTTTTAGGGTCTATCCGCTGAAGCAGGTATTTGAAGAATGCAGATTCTTCCTTGGCACTCGGACTGTTCTCTTCTTTGGCAATAATGAACAGGAATTTGGCCAAGGACATCTGGTTGAACCCAAGAATGGCATTTGCAGTAGTGAGAATTTCTTGGGGTCTCTGCACTTCCAAATAAGGTGTATATCGTTCGCTACCTACCGCCAACAATAAAGGATGAACCCCAGCCGCATCAACCGCATTCACTTCATGCAATCCAGGGATTGACTTCGGTACAATTGCCCCTGTTATTTCGTGAATAAGCGCACCAAAACTGGTATCTTCCTGAGGCGGCCTTCCAACAACCGTAAAGGCCCAAATTCCATTCTTTTTGGCCAATACCTTTTTCACTCTCATGAGTGGAAAATCGTGCTTGAGGCTGTAGTAGCCCAAGTGATCTCCAAACGGTCCTTCTGGTTTGTTTTCTTTTGGATAGACCTCTCCAAGAATCACGAAATCGGCATCTGAAGAAATCGTGAAACTATCTTGATTGAAGTATCTGAAATTCCTACCGCCCAATGCCCCAGCAAAACTGACCTCGGGCAAACCTTCGGGCAATGGCATAACCGCTGCAAAAGAATGAGATGGTGGTCCACCGACAAAAACAGCCACTTTAAGCGGTTGTCCGGCCTTATTGCTTTTGGTCTGATGCACTCCAATACCTCTATGAAGCTGGTAATGAAGACCGACTTCCTGATTTTGGATGTAGTCATTTCCACCGAGCTGCACACGATACATTCCAAGATTGGAATTCAAAATTCCAGGCTTGTCAAAGTCCTCCGTGTAGACCTGCGGAAGTGTCACAAAAGGGCCTCCATCCTGTGGCCAACACTTGATCTGAGGTAGGTCTGAAATAGACACCTCATCAAACTTGGTCTGCCATTTAAACGGCAGTGCATCTATAGCTCCATCAAGAGCAGAAATTGCCCAACTCGGATGCTTCATCAGCAGCGATGGGTCAAACTTCAATTGAATAAGCCGCTTTACCCTTTCAAGAGAATCTCGAAAAATGAAACGACTGCGTTCTACAGAGCCGAAAAGATTGGATACGGCACGATACTTCGACCCTTTGACGTTCTCAAACAGCAGCGCAGGGCCATTATTCTCAAACACCCGAAGATGAATGGCGGCCATCTCCAGATTCGGATCCACTTGCTCGGTTACCCGAACCAAGTGTCCGTTCTTCTCAAGGTCGATAATGCAATGTTCAAGCGATCTGTATCCCATCTGTGCGAAAATAACCACAAGCAGCGCGACTTGTTTAAATTCGCTCGATGCTCATTTCAATCAGACCCAAATATGTTTTTGTCTCCATTCTGGTGCTTGAGGTTCTGCTTCATTGGAACATTTGGACGCGCGACATCATGGGCATTCATGCATGGAGACAGACCCAGACCATGTCTGTAGTTGAGAATTTTGCATTTGAGGATATGAACATTCTCAATCCACGAATCAATCCAAGGGGAGATGGCGATGGTATTTTCCGAATGGAATTTCCATTAATGCAGTGGGTCTTTGCATGGTTTTACCGTTGGTTCGGAGCTCATCTCACCATTGCAAGAGTTCTCACATTCATCATTTCGCTGTTCAGCGTTCTTGGCTTCTACAGACTTCTCAGGTGTTATGAGCTGTCGAGGTCCACAAGTGCTTTGGGTGCCTGGTGCTTTGCTTGGTCTCCATTGTTGTTCTACTATTCGGTCAATCCGTTGCCCGACAACTTGGCCTTATGCTTTGCCATTTGGAGTTTCGGGTTTTTGAAACGACATCAACAGAGCGGTTCTACCCGATCGGTTGCAGCATTTGCAATTCTGCTGGCATTGGCATCAGCGGTTAAATTGCCATTCATCCTGTTCGGAACGGCTTATCTACCAATCCTATTTCGCAATCTTCAACGTCCAGCTCTAAAGGGTCTTTTGGTTCATCCATTGATCATTGTTGCCAATCTACTCCCAACTGCCGCTTGGTATATTTGGGTAATACCGCAATGGAAGAATACTGCCCTCATTGGTGGAATCAGTGCTGAAACTTCATTCAACTATCAGGAAGCAATTGAAAACATTTGGGGTGTTTTCCATTCGCAGCTCCCAGAGCTCTTCATTAACTATGGTTCGGTGCTGTTCTTTCTTTTCGGAATTACGGTATTCTTCCAAACCAAGGGTCGACTCGATAAGTATGCTTCAGAATTGTTGGTTCTTGCTGCGGTCATTGCATTTTATCTGTATGAAGTGAATATGATAGGAATGGAACATGACTATTATCTCTTTCCGTTCGTGCCGTTCATCTTTTTGATAGTAACCGCTGGTATGCATGCTGTACTTTCCAACAAGAGGGTTTGGCTTCAATACCTTGGCGTTCTTGGCTTGATCATTCTACCTGCCACAGCATATCTGCGGGCATTTCAACGGTGGACTCCCATGGGAAATCAAAAACCCTTAATGGCGAATAAGGAAGAGTTGAAACTGCTTACTCCAAACGATGAGCTTGTTGTAGTTGGCAATGACGCCTCAACGCATGTTTACCTGTACCATCTGGGTAAAAAAGGCTGGACATTTGAGCAGAACTGGCTGAATGCTTCTCAACTGTCAGATTACATTGACAGAGGCGCAAAATACCTTTACTCAAACACCGATTTTGTGGAGCAAGAAGAAAGTATCAGCCAATTCCTTGGTGAACCGATTTTTCAGAAAGACGGAATTACCGTTTACCCGCTAAAGAAGCTTAGCGATTCTTGATAAACTTCATGGTTTTACCCAAGAACTGTGCTTCGTCTCCAAGCAATTCCTCAATACGCAACAATTGATTGTACTTGGCAATACGGTCGGATCTTGAAGCTGAACCCGTTTTGATCTGACCTGTTCCAAGAGCAACTGCAAGGTCGGCAATGGTCACATCTTCCGTTTCACCAGAACGATGGCTCATCACAGAAGTGTATCTATTGGCAGTTGCCAATCGAACAGCATCAATGGTTTCGGAAAGGGAACCGATCTGATTCACTTTTACAAGGATGGAGTTGGCAATACCATTCTCAATTCCTCGGCCAAGACGCTCAACATTCGTAACAAATAGGTCATCACCAACCAATTGTACCTTGTCGCCAATAGTGTCTGTCAACTGCTTCCAACCGTCCCAATCATTCTCATCCAAACCATCTTCAATGGACACGATCGGATACTTCTGCGTCCACTCTTTCCACATTGAAACCATGTCAGAATTACTCAGCTTTTCGCCTGATGATTTGTGCAAATGATAGACCTTTTCATCTTTAAGATAGAACTCAGAAGAAGCCGCGTCCATTGCCATGAAAATATCCTCACCTGGTCGGTATCCTGCGTTCTCGATAGCTCTCAGAATAACTTCAACGGCCTCATCGTTTGACTTCAGATTTGGAGCAAATCCACCTTCGTCTCCAACATTGGTCGAATAACCTTTGTCGTGGAGTACCTTCTTCAAATGATGGAATACCTCTGTTCCCATTCGCAGACATTCTGAGAACGATTCTGCACCGGCTGGCATGATCATGAACTCCTGAAAGTCGATACTGTTATCGGCATGCGAACCACCATTGATGATATTCATCATCGGTATTGGAAGTAGGTTGGAATTCACCCCTCCTACATAACGGAAAAGTGGCTGACCAGCTTCTTCAGCAGCCGCTTTAGCAACGGCCATCGAAACACCAAGAATAGCATTCGCACCAAGATTTCCCTTGTTCGGAGTTCCGTCCAAATCCATCATTCGCTTATCGATCAAATGCTGATCGAACACGTATGCTCCTGCAATCGCCTCAGCAATGGGACCATTGACATTCTCAACCGCCTTCAATACTCCTTTTCCAAGGAACTTACCCTTGTCTCCATCGCGAAGTTCAACTGCCTCGTGCTCTCCTGTTGATGCTCCTGAAGGAACCGCAGCTCTTCCAAGTACACCATTCTGAGTGATGACATCGACCTCTACGGTCGGGTTTCCACGCGAATCCAAAATCTGGCGGGCACTAACTTTTGCGATGTAAGTCATTGATAGGCAATTAGCGAATTAGATAATTACTTGATTAGGCTGGAACCATTTTCATGCTTTCCACAAACTGGTCGAAAAGATAACGGCTATCGTTCGGACCAGGAGATGATTCTGGGTGATACTGCACGCTGAATACGGGGCGACCTTTAAATCGTAATCCAGCAACGGTGTTGTCGTTCAGATGAACATGCGTGATCTCCATTTCAGGATGACTTTCACAATCTTCACGTCTCACCACAAAACCGTGATTCTGAGAAGTCACTTCGCACTTTCCTGTGATCAGATTCTTGATGGGATGATTAATGCCGCGGTGGCCATTATGCATCTTGTAGGTCTCAATGCCCTGACTGATGGCCATAACCTGATGTCCGAGACAGATTCCAAAAACCGGAATGCCTGAATCTATCATTTTGGTTACTGTTTCACTCACCTGCGGCATTGCGGCTGGATCACCCGGCCCGTTTGAGATCATGAATCCATCAGGATTCCATTCCTTGATCTCCTCGAAAGAAGTATCCATTGGAAATACCTTCAGGTAACACCCTCTTTCTGATAGGCAACGAAGAATATTCTTCTTTACACCGATGTCCAACACAGCAACGCGATGGTCAGCGTTCTCATCTCCATAGAAATAAGACTCTTTGGTGCAGACCTTTGAGGAAAGCTCCAAACCTTCCATAGAAGGCACTTCATCCAACTTCTTCTTCAGTACCTCAATATTCAACTCATCTGAAGAAATGATGGCGTTCATTGCGCCTTTGTCCCTTATGTGCTGAACAACTGCTCGTGTGTCAATCTCTGAGATTCCTACAACACCATTTTCCTCGAAGTAATTCTGAATATTCCCTTTAGCTCTTGGACGACTGTAAACAGGCGAGAAGTATTTACATACCAGGCCACTGATCTTCATTCCATCAGATTCCACATCCTCATCGCAAACTCCGTAATTACCAATATGAACATGGGCTGTAACCATGATCTGCCCGAAATAAGAAGGGTCTGTGAAAATCTCCTGATAACCGGTCATTCCCGTATTGAAGCAGATCTCGCCAGTGGTTGTTCCTATTTTTCCTGCTGCTTTGCCTTTGAAAACGGTTCCGTCCTGCAAGAGTAGTATGGCGTCAGGTCTGTTCTGATATTTCATCTGCTTTTGGGTTTGGGCAAAATTAAAAAAGGACGGACCTGCATTGGTCCGTCCTTTTCTCAACTTTTAAACACGTTTTGAAACTCAAGCTTCCTTCTTGTCTTCTTCTCCGCCTTCTTCCTCCTTAGGAGCTTCTTCAGCAGCTGGTGCTTCAGCTTCTGCTACCGGTGCTTCTTCAGCTGCTGGTGCTTCCACTACTTCTTCGGCAACTTCAGCCTTTGGCTCTTCAACTTTTGCCTCAGTAGCAGGTGCAGCAACTTCGGTTTTCTTAGCGCTTCCGCTTCTACGGCTTCTTCTTGCTTTCTTAGGCTTAGATTCTTTAACCAAAAGCTCGTTGAAGTCAACCAACTCGATCATTGCCATATCAGCACTGTCTCCCAAACGGGTTGGCAGCTTAATGATCCGAGTGTAACCACCTGGTCGGTCGGCAACTTTTGGGGACACTTCTTTGAAAAGTTCTGTTGTAGCCTCCTTATCCTTCAGGTAGCTGAATACAACTCTTCTTGAGTGCGTCTCGTCACTCTTTGATTTGGTGATAAGTGGCTCAACATAAGAGCGTAGGGCCTTTGCCTTGGCAACCGTGGTGGTAATGCGCTTATGCTTGATAAGCGAACTTGCCATATTTGCCAACATGGCAGTACGGTGGCCTTTCTTTCTACCTAAATGATTAAATGATTTCTTGTGTCTCATCTTACTAAGCTTCTGGCTTCAATCAAACTAAAGCCGCTTTTTCAAATCTTATTCTTCGTCCAGTCTGTATTTAGAAACGTTCATGCCAAAAGTCAAGTTCTTAGAATGAACAAGATCTTCAAGCTCAGTAAGTGACTTCTTACCGAAGTTTCTGAATTTCAATAGATCGTTCTTGTTGTAAGAAACGAGGTCTCCCAAAGTCTCTACGTCCGCTGCTTTCAAGCAGTTCAACGCACGAACAGAAAGATCCATGTCTACCAATTTGGTCTTCAACAACTGACGCATGTGCAATGCGTTCTCATCGAATTCCTCAGTTGGCTTCTTGATCTCAGTCTCCAACGCAATTTTCTCATCAGAGAAAAGCATGAAGTGATGAATCAAGATCTTGGCAGCTTCTTTCAATGCTTCTTTAGGATGGATTGAACCATCAGTAGTGATCTCAAGAAGAAGTTTCTCGTAATCCGTCTTCTGCTCAACACGGAAGTTCTCAATTGAATACTTCACGTTTTTGATCGGGGTGAAGATTGCATCGATAGCAATTGTTCCAACTGGAGCGCTTGCTGGCTTGTTCTCTTCGGCAGCTACGTAACCTCTTCCTTTATCAATGGTGATATCCAAGTTCAGTTTAACTGACTTTTCCATGTGGCAGATAACCAGATCAGGATTAAGCACCTGGAATCCTGTAAGGAATTTACCAAGGTCACCGGCAGTTAACTTGTCCTGACCAGAAACGCTTACTGTAGCTCTTTCGCTCTCTTGTGTGTCGATCTGACGCTTGAAACGCACCTGCTTAAGGTTAAGAACCATTTCAGTAACGTCTTCAACCACTCCAGAAATGGTAGAGAACTCATGCTCTACTCCATCAATTCTCAACGAGGTGATAGCAAAGCCTTCCAATGAGTTAAGAAGAATTCTTCTCAACGAATTTCCGATAGTGATGCCATAACCAGGCTCAAGCGGACGGAATTCAAATTCTCCAACACGCTCGTCAGAGTTGAGCATGATGACTTTATCAGGTTTTTGGAAATCGAGTATTGCCATGGTTTTTTGTGTTGCCTTTTAGCAGTTATTACTTAGAGTATAGTTCAACGATAAGCTGTTCGTTGATATTCTCTGGAATTTCTTCTCGGGTTGGGTAGTGCATGAACTCACCGGTCATGTTATCACGGTTCCAGCTCAACCAAGCACTGTCACAAGAATTTGCAGCCAACGATTCGCTGATCACTTCCAATGATTTTGACTTCTGGCGAACACCAATTACATCACCAGGTTTAACCTGACATGATGGAACATTACAAACCTCACCATTAATGGTGATGTGACGGTGCGAAACCAATTGACGTGCACCAGCTCTGGAATTCGCTACTCCTAAACGGAATACAACATTATCCAAACGCGCTTCGCAGAATTGAAGCAACAACTCACCGGTAATACCCGTCTTTGCAGAAGCCTTCTTGAAAAGGTTCTCGAACTGACGCTCTAGCATACCGTAAGTATACTTGGCCTTTTGCTTCTCTTGAAGCTGAACACCGTAGTCAGATTTCTTTCTTCTTCTCTTATCGGCACCGTGAGAACCTGGAGGGTAATTCTTCTTCTCCAAGTACTTATCTGGTCCGTAGATAGCCTCTCCGAACTTTCTTGCAATCTTTGATTTTGGTCCTGTATATCTGGCCATTTCGCTTTAAATATGCGTTCTAAACCGCTGTTAAACTCTTCTTTTCTTCGGTGGACGACATCCGTTGTGTGGAACTGGTGTTACATCAACGATCTCGGTTACCTCAATACCACTGGTATGTAGGCTTCTGATAGCTGACTCACGACCACCACCAGGTCCTTTTACAAACACCTTTACTTTACGCAGACCTGCATCGTACGCAACTTTTGCGCAATCTGCAGCAGCTGTCTGTGCAGCATACGGTGTGTTCTTCTTAGAACCTCTGAAACCCTGCTTACCTGCAGAGGACCATGAGATGACCTCTCCTTTGTTATTGGTAAGTGAGATGATGATGTTGTTGAAAGTTGCATTGATATGCGCCTCTCCCACTGCATCAACCTTAACGGTTCTTTTTCTTGCTGTTTTTGATGTCTTCGCCATTTCCTCGAATTATCGAAGTGTATTATTACTTGGTTACCTTCTTCTTGTTGGCAACAGTTTTTCTCTTTCCTTTTCTGGTTCTGGAGTTGTTCTTGGTCTTCTGACCTCGAAGCGGAAGTCCAGCACGGTGACGGATACCTCTGTAGCAACCGATGTCCATCAAACGCTTGATGTTCATCTGCGTCTCAGAACGTAGTTCACCTTCTGTTTTCACAGTACCAACAGCTTGACGTATAGCCGCAAGCTCATCGTCATCCCACTCCTCAACCTTCTTATCGCGGTTGATGTTAGCTGCATCAAGGATGCGGCCAGCGGTTACTCTACCGATACCATAGATGTAGGTAAGACCAATCTCACCTCTCTTGTTCTTTGGAAGATCTATTCCTGCAATTCTTGCCATTTTCTTCTTTCTATTCTTTAATACAAGCAGGTATTACCCTTGTCTTTGCTTGAATCGTGGGTTCTTTTTGTTGATTACATAGACACGTCCTTTTCTCTTGACGATCTTGCAATCTGCACTTCTCTTCTTTACTGATGCTCTGACTTTCATCTCGCAGTTATTTATATCGATAAGTAATCCGCCCTTTCGAAAGATCGTAAGGACTCATTTCAACTTTCACTTTATCACCCGGTAGAATCTTTATGTAGTGCATCCGCATCTTTCCTGAAATGTGAGCCGTGATCACGTGGCCATTTTCAAGTTCAACACGGAACATTGCATTGGAAAGTGCCTCCACAACGGTACCGTCTTGACTTATAGATGCCTGTTTTGCCATACTATCTCTTCCCTTCTCCTCTTTTTAAGCGGACATGCTCATTGATGAGCGTCCTTTGATTCTACCTGATTTCATCAATCCGTCATAATGACGCATTAACAAATGACTTTCTATCTGTTGCAGTGTATCCAGCACCACTCCCACCATGATCAACAATGACGTTCCACCGTAGAACTGAGCAAACTGTGCGTTTACCCCGAACAACATGGCAAATGATGGAAGGATAGCAATAATGCCAAGGAATATTGATCCCGGAAGGGTGATTCTTGACATGATCGTATCGATATACTCTGCAGTTTTTCTTCCTGGCTTAACTCCTGGAATGAATCCACCATTACGCTTCATGTCCTCAGCCATTTGATTCGGATTGATCGTAATAGCAGTGTAGAAATACGTGAAGATGATGATCAACAGGAAGAAGGTAATGTTGTACCAAAATCCAGTGAAATCTGAGAATGCTGTAACAAACCATGACGCACCTTCACCAGCGAATCCGCCAAGAGTAATCGGAACAAACATAATTGCCTGAGCAAAGATGATTGGCATAACACCAGCAGCATTGACCTTAAGTGGGATGTACTGACGGGTTCCGCCCTGTGGAAGTGCCTGACGTCCTGAAATCGCAGCACGCGCAACCTGTACTGGAATTCTTCTGGTTCCTTGAACCAACAGAATTGACAGCACAATTACCAAGAGAAGGAATACCATCTCAATTAAGAAGATAACAAGTCCTCCACCTGCCTGCTCAACCTTAGAAAAGAATTCTGCTACGAATGAGAAAGGCAATCTTGCAATGATACCAACCATGATCAGCAAAGAGATACCATTTCCGATTCCTTTATCGGTAATTCGTTCTCCCAACCACATTACGAATACAGTACCTGTAATAAGGATGATCCATGCAGTGAACCAGAACAAACTTGGCGATGTAAGGAATGCATCGTTTGGCAACTGCGATTGCAAGTTGGCAATGTATCCAGGTGCCTGACCTGCCGTAATAAGAATTGTCAGATAACGCGTATACTGATTGATCTTCTTTCTTCCACTCTCTCCTTCCTTCTGAAGCTTCTGCAATGCCGGAATGGCCATGCCTGCCAACTGCAACACAATAGATGCAGAGATGTAAGGCATGATACCCAAAGCAAATATGGAAGCGTTTGAAAAAGCTCCTCCTGAGAACATGTTCAACAGACCAAGGATACCGTCTGAGGTCTGAGCCTGAAGTGCACCCAGCTTAGCTGGATCCAAACCTGGCAACACAACAAACGAACCTACTCTGTAGATAAGAATGAATCCCAAGGTGTTCAGAATCCTGTTCCTTAGGTCTTCAATCTTCCAGATGTTCTGAAGTGTATTTAAGAAATTCTTCATCTACCCTTATAGTGAAGTAGCTGTACCTCCAGCTGCTTCAATTGCACTTACTGCTGTTTTTGAAAATCCGTGGGCCTTAACATCAAGCTTTGCCTTAAGCTCTCCTCTACCAAGGATCTTGACTCTGTCAGATTTCTTAGCAAGACCGTTCTCAACAAGCAACTCTGGAGTTACCTCCTTCACTTTCTTCTCGTCTGCCAGTTTCTGCAAAGTATCCAAGTTGATACCGTGATATTCCACTCTGAAAGGATTCTTGAATCCGAACTTAGGAACACGTCTCTGAAGTGGCATCTGACCACCTTCAAAACCGACCTTCTTCTTATAGCCTGAGCGCGACTTGGCCCCTTTGTGTCCTCGTGTAGAAGTACCTCCATGGCCGCTTCCTTCGCCTCGTCCGATGCGCTTTCTACTCTTGGTAGAACCTTCTGCTGGTTTAAGATTATGTAGACCCATTGTTCTAAATCCTTATCTAATTACTTTTCAATTACCTCAACCATGTGGCTTACTTTGGCAACCATGCCAAGCACCTGAGGTGTAGCTTCGTGCTCTACCACTTGGTTCAGTTTTCTCAGACCCAATGCCTGAAGCGTCTTCTTCTGTCTTGCAGGACGATTGATTGCGCTTCTAACTTGCTTTAACTTGATCTTAGCCATTTCTGCTTGTCAATTAACGGTTACCCGTTGAATACCACATCTAGTTTAACTCCTCTTTGGTTCGATACCTGAATAGCATCTCTCATTTCGCTCAATGCTTTGAACGTAGCCTTTACCACATTGTGTGGGTTGGAAGAACCTTTAGACTTTGCCAATACATTATGAACTCCAGCTGATTCAAGCACCGCACGCATAGCACCACCTGCAATAACTCCTGTACCCAGAGATGCTGGCTTCATGAACACCTGCGCACCGCCATACTTCACCTCAATGTCATGAGGAATCGTCTGGTTGATGATCGGAACTCGAATAAGGTTTTTCTTCGCATCGTCAATTCCCTTAGAGATGGCCTCGGTAACTTCTTTCGCTTTACCAAGACCGTGACCTACAACTCCATTTTCATCACCAACCACCACAATGGCTGAGAAACTGAATGTTCTACCACCCTTGGTTACTTTGGTTACTCGCTGAATACCGACCACTCGGTCTTTCAGTTCAATATCTGTTGATTTAACATTATCCATTTTACCTGTATTCAGCAATTAGAATTTCAAACCTTCTTCTCTGGCACCATCCGCAAGAGCCTTAACCCTTCCATGGTACAGATATCCGTTTCTATCAAAAACCACGGTCTCGATGCCAGCCTCTTTAGCACGCTCAGCAATAAGCTTACCCACCTTGTTGGCAATCTCTGTCTTGTTCCCTTTGTCTGAGGCAATTCCCTTGTCTCTTGATGAGGCTGCAAGAAGCGTTTTCCCATCAAGGTCGTCAACCAACTGAACATAGATGTCCTTGTTGCTGCGGTAAACAGACATTCTTGGGCGGTCTGCAGAACCAGATACTTTGGATCTGATTCGTGTTTTGATCTTAAGTCTTCTATTACTAGTAGCCATTTCTTTCTACTTATTTTTTAGCGGCCGACTTACCGGCTTTTCTTCTGATTTGTTCTCCAACGAAGCGGATACCTTTTCCTTTATAAGGCTCAGGTTTTCTTAGCGAACGGATCTTTGCAGAAACCTGACCGATCAACTGCTTGTCGTAAGACTTAAGTGTGATAAGCGGGTTCTTACCTCTTTCCGTAACCGTTTCTACCTTGATCTCTTCTGGAAGAAGGAATACCACGTTGTGTGAGAATCCCAAGGATAACTCCAACTCCTGACCCTTGTTTGTGGCGCGGTAACCCACACCAACAAGTTCCATTTGCTTTTCCCAACCTTTAGACACTCCAACAACCATGTTGTTTACCAATGAACGGTAAAGTCCGTGGTTGGCCTTGGTCTGCTTTGCCTCATTCTGACGAACGAATTCCAAAGTTCCATCCTTCTGCTCGATCTTGATGGCTGGGTCCACGGTCTGAGTCAACTGACCAAGAGGCCCTTTCACTGTTACCGTATTATCGTCACCAACGGTTATCTCAACTCCCTGAGGTACTTCAATCGGTGCTAATCCTATCCTTGACATTACTTCTGTTCTTTCAGTTTCTTAGTACACGTAGCAGAGAACTTCTCCACCAACATTCTGTGTTCTTGCTTCTTTATCGGTCATAACCCCTTTAGAGGTTGATACCACAGCTACACCCAAACCATTCTTTACACGTGGAAGCTCTCCTGCACCTGAGTACTTTCTAAGACCTGGCTTACTTGCGCGTACCAAACCTTGAATAGCATTGACCTTAGTGTGCGGGTTGTACTTCAGCGCAATTTTGATGTTGCCTTGTACACCTTCATCTTCGAACTTGTAGTTGAGGATATAACCTTTCTCAAAAAGAATCTTGGTTATGGCCTTCTTCAGGTTAGATGATGGAATATCTACCACCTTGTGGTTTGCGCGGATCGCGTTTCTAACTCTTGTCAGATAATCTGCTACTGGATCTGTCATTTCTTTCGAATAAAATCGATTACCAACTTGCCTTTTTAACTCCAGGGATAAGGCCAGCATTGGCCATTTCTCTGAACTGAATCCTGCTGATTCCGAAGTCTCTCATATACCCTTTCGGACGACCAGTGATACTACATCTGTTGTGCATTCTGATAGCGGCACTGTTCTTTGGCATTCTTGCCAATGCCTGATAGTCACCTTCTTCTTTCAGTTTAGCTCTCTTTTCAGCGTATCGGGCAACAAGCTTTGCACGCTTGCGCTCTCTTGCTTTCATTGATTCTTTGGCCATGTCCTTTCTTACTTTTTAAATGGCATTCCGAACTCTTTCAATAGAGCGAGTCCTTCTTCGTTTGTTTCGGCAGAGGTCACGAAAGTGATGTCCATACCGAGTATCTTGTTCACTTTATCAATATCGATCTCTGGGAAGATGATCTGCTCAGTAATACCGAGGTTGTAATTTCCTCTTCCATCAAATCCTTTAGGGTTGATTCCTCGGAAATCGCGAACTCGAGGAAGCGCAACAGAAATCAATCTTTCCAAGAATTCGTACATCTTGTCTCCACGAAGCGTTACTCGGGCACCAATAGGCATTCCTTTACGCAACTTGAAGTTTGAGATGTCTTTCTTAGACTTTGCTGCAACCGCCTTCTGACCAGCGATCATTGACATGTCATTGAGAGCAGCCTCAAGGATCTTCTTGTCGGCTACAGCCTGACCAAGACCTTGATTCAAGCAGATCTTCTCCAATTTTGGAACCTGCATAACGCTCTTGTACTGGAATTTTTCCTTTAGAGCAGGAACAATCTCCTCAACGTACTTCTTCTTAAGTGTCGGTGTAGTTGTACTCATCACTTAATAACTTCTCCGGTTTTCTTTGAAATTCTTACAAGCTTACCATCCACTTCTTTTCTTCCTACGCGTGTGGTTTCTCCCGTTTTCGGATCAACCAGCATTAGGTTAGATAAGTGAATAGGTGCTTCTTTCTCAACGATACCACCATTCGGGTATGCTGCATTGGGTTTGGTATGACGCTTTACCATGTTCACTCCTTCTACCAATGCTTTGTTCTTATCAGGATATACCTCCAGAACTTTGCCTTCCTCTCCTTTGGATTCTCCAGCAATTACCTTAACGGTGTCGTCTTTCTTAATGTGAAACTTTGCCATTGCTTTGCTTCTCTTGATCAAAGCACCTCAGGTGCTAGTGATACGATCTTCATGTATTGTTTCTCTCTCAGCTCACGAGCAACTGGTCCGAAGATCCGTGTTCCTCTCATCTCTCCGCCAGCGTTCAAAAGAACTACTGCGTTGTCGTCAAAACGGATGTAAGAACCGTCTGGTCTTCTTGTCTCCTTCTTTGTTCTGACAACCACTGCCTTAGAAACGCTTCCTTTCTTGGCATTGCCTGATGGAACTGCATCCTTAACAGTTACTACGATGGTGTCGCCAATGCGAGCATAACGCTTTCTGGTTCCACCAAGAACCCTGATGCAAAGAACTTCCTTCGCTCCGCTGTTATCAGCTACTTTAAGTCTTGATTCTGTTTGTATCATGGCTTACTTGGCTCTTTCAATGATTTCTACCAATCTCCAGTTCTTAGACTTGCTCAACGGACGTGTTTCCATGATACGTACTGTATCTCCTTGACCACATTCATTGTTCTCGTCATGTGCATGGAATTTCTTCGTCTTCTTAACGAATTTTCCATAGATCGGGTGCTTCACCTTACGCTCAACACTTACGGTGATGGTCTTATCCATCTTATCGCTGGTAACGATCCCGATTCTTTCCTTACGGAGGTTTCTTGCTGTGTTCTCCATCTTAAGCTTCTGCTTTGCTTCTTGAAGTTCGTTCGGTCATCAACCTAGCGATCAACCTTCTTGAATGTTTCAACTCCTGCGGATTCTCAATTGGAGATACCGCATGATTCATTTTCATCTTAGCGAGTTTCAAGCGCTCGTCTGCTAGTCTTTCCTCTAGCTCCTCGCTTGACAATTCTCTTATTACTGCATTTTCCATTGCCTCTAATTCTTAAGCGCCTGTGTAAGACCTTCTGACCATGAACTTGGTTTTGACCGGAAGCTTCTGCGCTCCAAGACGCAATGCTTCTTTTGCCGTAGCTGAGTCAACACCTTCTATCTCAAACATGATAGCACCTGGCTTAACAACTGCTACCCAATATTCTGGAGAACCCTTTCCCTTACCCATACGAACCTCTGCAGGCTTTTTGGTTATCGGCTTGTCTGGGAAGATCTTGATCCATACCTGGCCTTCCCTTTTCATGTATCGTGTAATGGCGATACGGGCAGCTTCAATCTGTCTTGCTGTTATCCAAGCTCCTTCAAGTGCTTTAATGCCAAATGAACCATAGGCCAACTGACTGCCACGATTGGCAAGGCCCTTCATTTTCATTTTGTGCATTTTACGGAACTTCGTCCTTTTTGGCTGTAGCATAGCTTTGCTGTTATTCCGGTTCTACCTAATTACTTCTTTCTTTCTCTTCTTGCCAATCTTGCAGGCTTCTTGCTCTGAAGATTTGCATTTGGAGCCAGGTCTCTTCTTCCATACACCTCACCAAGCATGATCCAACACTTGATACCGATACGGCCGTAAGTGGTGTGCGCTTCAACGTGAGCGTAATCAATATCTGCTCTGAAAGTGTGCAATGGTGTACGACCATCCTTATACATTTCAGTTCGTGCCATTTCAGCACCTCCCAAACGACCACTCACCTGAACCTTGATTCCTTCAGCTCCCATTCTCATGGTTGATGCTACGGCCATTTTAACCGCTCTACGGAAAGAGATTCTCCCCTCCAACTGACGGGCAACGCTCTCAGCCACCAATCTTGCATCCAATTCAGGTCGTTTGATCTCGAAGATGTTGATCTGAACCTCCTTACCGGTGATCTTCTTCAACTCTTCTTTCAATTTATCGACTTCCTGACCGCCTTTACCAATGATGATACCTGGACGTGCAGTGTTTACCGTAACCGTAACCAACTTCAGGGTACGCTCCACAATGATCTTAGAGATACTTGCTTTAGCCAAACGGGCACGCAAGTACTTACGGATCTTGTAGTCCTCTTCGATCTTGGCTGGTGTTTCGTTACCACCATACCAGTTGGAATCCCAACCTCTGATGATGCCCAGTCTATTACCTATTGGATTTGTTTTCTGTCCCATGCGTTAATCGTTCTTGCTACCTAAAACAAGGGTTACGTGGTTTGATCTTTTTCTAATTCTGTGTGCTCTTCCTTGAGGGGCAGTCTGTAGTCTCTTCAACTGACGACCTCCATCAACCTGAATCTCCTTGATGTATAGGTTCGCAGTGTCACCGCCTTCGCTCTTCTGCTCAAAGTTTGAAAGAGCTGAAAGCAACAATTTCTCAACTCGCGCAGAAGCTTCCTTCGGGTGTAGTTTCAAAGCATACAATGCCTTGTCCACATCCATACCTCTTACCATATCGGCAACAAGTCTCATTTTTCTTGGCGATGTAGGACAGTTGTTCAATGAAGCGAAGTATTGCGATTTACGCGCTTCCTTCATTGCATCTGCCATTTCTCTTTTTCTCTTTCCCATTGCTATTGCACTTAGAGATCAGTCTTTTACTTCTTACCTTTTGCGTGACCACGGAAAGTTCTTGTAGGAGAGAACTCACCCAATTTGTGACCAACCATATTCTCAGTAACATACACTGGAATGAACTTATTCCCATTGTGTACGGCAATTGTGAGACCAACGAAATCCGGAGTGATCATTGATCTTCTTGACCAAGTCTTGATCACGGTCTTCTTTCTGTTTTCTTGGGCATCAACAACTCGTTGCTCGAGTTTGATATCTACAAACGGCCCTTTTTTAAGTGATCTTGCCATTACCTAATTACTTCTTTCTTCTTTCAACGATGTACTTGCTCGATGCCTTTTTCTTGTATCGAGTCTTGTAGCCCTTGGCCGGAGTTCCTTTTCTCGAACGTGGGTGTCCACCGGTTGCACGGCCTTCACCACCACCCATTGGGTGATCCACAGGGTTCATTACTACGGGACGAGTACGAGGACGTCTTCCCAACCAACGGCTGCGACCAGCTTTACCACCTACTTCAAGAGAGTGGTCACTGTTTGAAACCACACCGATGGTAGCTTTACAAGTAGTAAGAACCATTCTGATCTCGCTTGATGGCATCTTCAATGTCGCGTACTTTCCTTCGCGAGCAACAAGCTGAGCATAAGAACCAGCACTACGCGCAATTAGACCGCCTTGACCAGGTCGCATTTCAATGTTGTGTACCAGCGTACCCAATGGAACTTCACTCAAGAAAAGTGTATTTCCAACGTTAGGAGCAGCCTTCTTTCCTGAAACAATCGTCTGACCTACTTCAATACCTTTTGGGGCAATGATGTAACGCTTTTCGCCATCAGTGTACTCTACAAGAGCAATACGTGCGTTACGGTTCGGGTCGTATTCTATGGTTTTAACGGTTGCATCAACACCATCCTTGTTTCTTTTGAAATCGATGATACGATACTTGCGTTTATGACCACCACCAATGTAGCGCATGGTCATTTTACCTGTGTTATTACGACCACCGGTCTTCTTTATACCCTTTACCAAAGACTTCTCTGGCTTAGAAGCAGTAATCTCCTCGAAAGTGCTAGCAACCTTATGGCGCTGCCCTGGTGTTGTCGGTTTTAGTTTTCTTACAGCCATTGTCTTTAGATATTGCTATAAAAATCAATTGCCTGTCCTTCTGCCAAAGTGACGATGGCCTTCTTTACAGCGGAAGTTCTTCCTACGATGAACTTGGTCTTAGTATTTCGAGAACGCTTCTTACCAGGGATTACCATGGTGTTGACCGACTCAACCTCAACTCCATACATCTGCTCAACCGCTTTCTTAACATCAAGCTTGTTCGCTTTTCTATTGACCACAAAACCATACTGACCTCGCTTTGTAGCTAGATCCGTCATCTTTTCAGTAATAAGTGGTTTAACCAGAACTTCCATCACTTCTTAGCTTAAACTTTTCTCAATTGTCGCAATTGAACTCTCAGAAAGCAAGAGATTATTTGCGTTTAGAATTCCGTAAGTGCTTAATTCTGAAACAGTTACGACATTCGCACCCTTCAAATTTCGGGACGACAAATATACATTTTTATCAAGCTCACTAAGCACTAGCAGTGTTTTTTTGTCTGATAGCTTCAAATTGCTCAGGAACTGTGCGTAATCCTTGGTCTTCGCACCATCGAATTTCAAATCCTCTACTACTGTGATCAGCTTATCGGTTGCCATCATAGACAAAGCTGAACGCCTTGCCAATTGTTTCAGCTTCTTGTTAAGCTTGAAACCATAGGTCTTTGGACGTGGACCGAAAACACGGCCACCACCACGCAACAACGGACTCTTAATATCTCCGAATCGTGCGCCTCCAGAACCTTTTTGCTTTCTTATCTTACGCGTACTACCACGTACTTCAGAACGCTCTCTGGCACTGTGAGTTCCTTGCCTTTGGTTGGCCAAGTACTGCTTCACGTCAAGGTAAATCGCGTGCTCATTCGGTTCAACCCCGAATACAGCATCATTCAACTTCACCTTCTTAGAAGTTGCCTTACCGTTTTTATCTACTACTACTAATTCCATGATCAATATCTATTTCAGATCACTTTTCTACAACGATGTAAGAACCTTTTGCGCCAGGAACCGCTCCGCTCAACACAAGAAGATTCTTTTCTGTGTCAATAGCAACAACCTGAAGGTTCTGAACTTTAACTCTCTTGTTACCGGTCTGACCAGCCATTCTCAATCCTTTGAAAACTCGGGCCGGATAAGAACATGCCCCGATAGAACCAGGTGCACGCAATCGGTTATGCTGTCCATGGGTTGATTGACCAACACCACCGAAGTTGTGACGTTTAACAACACCTTGAAAACCTTTACCCTTGGAAGTTCCGATTACATCAACGTAATCACCTTCTTCAAACAGGTCGGAAACTGTTAACTCAGCTCCCAAATCTGCTCCATCATTAAATGGAGTGTATCCGTGGGTAGTTCTGAACTCAACCAGTTTCTGCTTCGCATCAGACTTCGCCTTCTTGAAGTGTCCGTTCATTGCTGCTGTGGTTCGCTTTTCTTTTCGCTCACCAAAACCAAGCTGAACAGCCTCATACCCATCGTTATCCACAGTTTTAACCTGAGTAACGGTACATGGTCCCATTTCAAGAACGGTACATGGAATATTCTTGCCTGCCTCATTGTACAAGCTTGTCATTCCTATTTTCTTTCCTATAAGTCCAGACATGACCTATTTATTAATGGTTATACCTCTTCGTAAATTCGTTAAACCTTGATCTCTACTTCAACACCACTTGGCAGCTCAAGCTTCATCAATGAATCAACTGTTTTTGCTGTGCTACTGTAGATATCCAACAGTCTCTTGTAAGAGCTGAATTGGAACTGCTCTCTCGATTTCTTGTTAACGTGAGTTGAACGAAGAACCGTGTAGATCTTCTTGTGTGTTGGAAGTGGAATTGGCCCACTTACAATTGCACCTGTTGCCTTAACGGTCTTCACGATCTTCTCAGCGCTTTTATCAACCAAGTTGTGATCGTACGATTTGAGCTTTATTCTGATTCTCTGTGACATGATCTTTCTTACAGACTATTAGCTTACTTTTTCTCCTTTAACCTTTGCAATCACATCTTCCTGAATGTTCTTAGGACACTCTGAATAGTGATCAAACTCCATTGTAGACGTTGCACGGCCAGAAGTAATTGTTCTCAACTGAGTAACATAACCGAACATCTCTGAAAGTGGAACCAATGCCTTAACAACTTGAGCACCGCCTCTTGAATCCATACCCTGCATCTGACCACGTCTTCTGTTAAGGTCACCCATAACATCTCCCATGTTCTCCTCAGGAGTCACAACCTCAACTTTCATGATAGGCTCAAGAAGGATTGGCTTGGCCATTTTAACAGCCGCTTTGAATCCAAGTTGGGCCGCAACCTCAAATGATAGCTGATCTGAGTCAACCGCGTGGAATGATCCATCATTCAATGAAACTTTCAACGTATCCATCTTAAATCCAGCAAGAACACCATTGTTCATGGCGGACCTGAATCCTTTCTCTACAGATGGAATGAATTCCTTAGGAATGTTACCACCTGAAATATTGTTGACAAACTGGAGACCTTCTCCTTGGAAATCTTCATCAACCGGACCAAGTTGGAACTGGATATCAGCGAACTTACCTCGACCACCAGTCTGCTTCTTGTATGTCTCACGGTGAGAGACCGTAGCGGTAACGGTTTCCTTATAAGTAACCTGTGGAGCTCCTTGGTTACACTCAACCTTGAACTCTCTCTTCAATCGGTCAAGAATAATCTCCAAGTGAAGCTCACCCATACCAGAGATCACAGTCTGACCAGTTTCCTCATCTGTCCTGACCTGGAATGTTGGATCCTCCTCAGCCAATTTACCAAGAGCAACACCCAATTTATCCATATCGGCCTGTGTTTTAGGCTCAATGGCCAATCCGATAACAGGATCTGGGAACTTCATTGATTCAAGCACAATTGGATGCTTTTCATCGCATAGCGTGTCTCCAGTTTTAATGTCCTTGAAACCAACAGCAGCACCGATATCTCCAGCCTCAATGAACGGGATGGAATTCTGCTTGTTTGCGTGCATTTGGAAGATACGTGAAATACGCTCTTTCTTTTCTGTACGCGCATTGAACACATAAGAACCAGCATCCAAACGGCCTGAGTATGCACGGAAGAAACACAGACGACCTACAAATGGGTCAGTCGCGATCTTGAATGCCAAGGCTGCGAATGGCTCAGAAGGATCTGGTCTTCGAGAAATAACTTCATCGGTGTCTGGGTTCGTACCCTTGATGTTGTCCATATCAAGTGGACTTGGCATCAACTCCATCACGTAGTTGAGCATGGTCTGAACTCCTTTGTTCTTGAATGCAGAACCACAAAGCATTGGAATAACTTTATTGGCAACACATGCTTGACGAAGGGCAGCCAACATCTCAGCCTCAGTAATTGAGTTTGGATCTTCGAAATACTTTTCCATCAAAGTATCATCGAATTCAGCAACAGACTCAAGAAGTTTTTCTCTCCACTCCGTTGCCTCATCCATCATGTCCGCTGGAATCTCAACCTCCTTGAAGGTCATTCCATAATCATCTTCATTCCACTCGATACCTCGGAAATTCACAAGATCAACAACACCACGGAAGTTCTCTTCAGAACCGATAGGCAATTGCAATGGAACAGCGTTACCACCCAACATTTCACGAACCTGCTTCACTACATTAAGGAAGTCAGCTCCTTGACGGTCCATCTTGTTCACAAAACCAAGACGTGTAACGTTGTAATTATCAGCAAGTCTCCAGTTGGTTTCAGACTGTGGCTCAACACCATCAACAGCTGAGAAAAGGAATACAAGACCATCCAACACACGAAGCGAACGGTTAACCTCAACCGTGAAGTCAACGTGTCCTGGGGTGTCAATGATGTTCAACTTGTACTTGTCATCTTTATAATTCCAAAAACAAGTAGTTGCAGCAGAGGTAATGGTAATACCACGCTCTTGCTCCTGCTCCATCCAGTCCATAGTAGCTGCACCATCGTGCACCTCACCGATCTTGTGGTTTACACCAGCGTAGAAAAGGATACGTTCAGTGGTAGTTGTTTTACCAGCGTCAATGTGCGCTGCAATACCAATGTTCCGTGTATACTTTAAGTCTGCCATTCTTCCTTTATCTACCGATTAAAACTTGAAATGAGAGAATGCCTTGTTGGCCTCAGCCATTCTCAATGTATCTTCTTTCTTTTTGAAGGCAGCACCCTCTTCTTTGGCTGCTGCAATAATTTCGGCAGCCAGTTTACGAGACATGCTCTTATCGTTACGCTTCTTTGCGTAGTCTATCATCCACTTGATTCCCAAAGCCAGCTTTCGTTTTGGTCGAACCTCCACAGGAATCTGGAAAGTTGAACCACCTACCCTACGGCTTTTCACTTCAACAGGAGGCATGATATTGTTCAATGCTCTTTTCCAAACATCCAAACCATTCTCTTCTTCACCTGCCTTTTGATCAACGATTTCGATAGCATCATAGAACACCTTCAGAGCTGTGCTCTTCTTACCATCAACCATCAAGCTGTTTACGAAACGCGTAACCAATGTATCCTTGAACTTAGGATCTGGAACGAGTTCTCTTTTTTTAGGAATCGACTTTCTCATTGTCTTTTACGCTTACTTCTTATCCTTAGGGCGCTTAGCACCGTATTTAGACCTACCTTGCTTTCTATCACCAACACCGGCAGTGTCCAATGCACCTCTTACAATATGGTAACGAACACCTGGAAGGTCTTTTACCCTTCCACCACGCACCAACACGATAGAGTGCTCCTGTAGGTTGTGTCCTTCTCCACCAATGTATGCGTTGATCTCTTTACCGTTAGTAAGTCGAACCCTTGCCACTTTTCTCATGGCTGAATTCGGCTTCTTAGGAGTGGTAGTGTAAACACGTACACAAACACCTCTTCTTTGCGGACAAGAGTCCAATGCGGCCGATTTACTCTTATTGGTAATCGCCTTTCTTCCTTTCCTTACAAGCTGCTGTATCGTAGGCATAGCGCGGCTTTCGTTGATTTTTTAGTTCAATACCCCATTATTTAAGGGTCGGCAAAGGTAGACAATTGTTTCCGAAAAACAACACGGTTTAGACGAATCGACAAATCTTTTTTTTACCAACAGATTTTCTCCTGCTGTTGAAAACGAAAAAAGCCCCTAAAAAAGGGGCTATTCCGATTAAGACTTGAGTGATTACTTGATCAACGTAACGTCACCTTTGATTTCGTAATCCTTAACTGAATCTCCATCCACCCCTTTGGCGGTTATTACAAAATAATAGGTGCCGGCATTGAGGTTCAAACCGCTGGTTGAACGACCTTCCCAACCCCCAAGTGGCTGAGTCCATTCATAGACCTTCTCTCCCCAACGGTTGTATATCTCTCCCTTAAAATCGTAGATGTTACGAATCTTGAACGGGAAGAAATCGTTGGCAATCGGATCTATAGGGAACATGTCATTGAATCCATCGCCATTCGGTGTTATCACGTTCGGAACCAACAACTCTGATGTAGGAATGATGAACATACCACCCTCAAGGGTCAGCGTGTCAGAACAGCCTGTAACATCATTGTAGGCAATCAACGTCACATCGAAACTTCCCGAATCTGCATACAGATATTGGAATGCCGTTGTATCAAAAGTTGTGATCGTGTTACCATCACCGAATATCCACTCAAAGGCCGTTCCACCAACCGACAGGTTGGTAACCGTGACATCAAGCGGCTGTAGGCCGCTATCCGGACTAAGGGTGAAATCGGCAATCAGAACATTCAATGGCGGATCAATAACTGCCATATCTGTAGCAACACAACCATTGGCATCTGTAACAGTTACCATATACTGTCCAGCATCAAGACCAATTGCGGTACTTCCAGTTTGATTATCAGAATCATTCCATGAATAACCATAGGGCGCTATTCCGCCTGTTACTTGAGTTTCAGCAATACCATCTGCCGTGTAATCACAAGTAATTGGAGTAGTTGAAGTGACCTGTACTATTAATGTATCTGGCTCATCAATGACCACATTGAGCCACTGGGCCGAACAACCATTGGCATCCGTTACAACCACGTTATACGTTCCTGGAGGCAAACCACCCGCTAATGCCGTTGATTGGTTCGTTGGGTCGTTCCATAGGTAAGAATATGGAGGTGTTCCACCAGTAGGACTGATCTCGGCTTGACCATCATCGAAACCGAAACATGAAACATCCTCATGTCCGATCAATTGGAGAACAATGGCTGTAGGTTCTGGAACAAGAATATTCTGCAACTCAGCTTCGCAACCGTTGTTATCAGTAACCGTAACCGAGTAGGAACCTGCAGTAATACCTGTCAACGGATTCCCAGCAACAGACCCCGGATTCCACTCGAATGTATAGCCAGGAGTACCACCAGAAGGCGTACATAATATCTGTGCATCTGAACTACCATTACATGAAGCACTATCAATAGTCACCGCAATGGATATGGCAGACGGTTGGGTTATCTCTACGGATGCAGTAGCTGTACATTGATTCGTATCGGTAACGATGACATTATAAGTTCCTATTGCAAGCCCAGTAGCACTGGAAGATGTCTGAAGATTCGGGTCGTCCCACTGAAAACTATATGGCGTTGTTCCACCAAGAGCTGTGGCCAACGCAACTCCATCGCTACCTCCATTACAAGCAACCTGCTGATTCTGCACAGCAATAACACTTAACGGAGCAGGTTCAGTTATTACCACTGTTAGTGTGGTATCGCAAGTTTGAGAAGAGGCCACCGTGACCGAGTATGAACCTGCGGGAAGGTTTGTTGCAGTTGCGGTAGCTTGAACTGGAACTGTATTCCAAGAATAGGTTAAATTATTACCACTGGCAGTTACCGTTGCCTGACCATTACTTTGACCATTGCACAGTACATTCTGATCAACGGTTACTGAGGCTAAAAACGGCTGAGGCTGTCCCAATATGGCAGTATCTGTAGCAACACAACCGTTAAAATCCGTAATCTCTACCACGTAGGTGCCAGCGGCTAAATTCGTGGCTGTTTCAGTTATCTGGTTTCCTGGATCATTCCAAGCATAAGAATAAGGTTCTGTACCGCCCATTCCCATTACAGAAGCCTCACCAGTTGCGGCTCCAAAGCAGTCAGCTGCAATTGTTCCGAATACTTGAGCTGTGAGCGTATCTGGTTGAAATACATCAATTGTTTCAACCACCTCGCAACCAAAAGAATCAACAACTGTAACTGTATAGGTTCCTGCTTCCAGACCAGTAGCAGAGGTACCACTACCGCCATACGGAAACCACGAATAAGTGAACGGAGCAGTACCACCAGAAATACTGATTGATGCAGAGCCGTTTGCAAGACCGTAGCAAGAAACACTATCTGAGACACTTGTAATGGTCGGTGGCTGAATAACTCCAATGTCGCCAAGATTGTAAGTACCTACAGCAGCGGCTCCACCGAAACCATTTCCACCATCAAGTATGACGCTTGCACTGATCGTGTTTGATTGACAAGGGTTTTGGAATACCTTGATTCTTCCACCGGATCCACCTCCACCAAGATTTCCGGGAGAGCCCGCATTTGCTGACCCACTGTTACTACCACAAAAGAAATCACTGTAGGTACAACCTGCCGTTCCAGCACCTCCAGCGCCAGCAACACCACCATTTCCGCCAATAACCCTGAGAGTACCACTGAGATCCAGCTGTCCATAGGCCTGAAGCAAAATACCTCCACCAGAGCCACCGCCAGAGCCACCGCCACCACCAGCACCTGATGAGAACGTTCTTTCAGGACAATCATTACATGCATCTGAACAGCAGTCTGTTGTTGTGCCGCCTGCACCTCCTGTGCCACCAGTGCCGCCAGCAGACCCATTGGCAGAAATTGTTCCGGCAATTATCATATTGGAGCTAGCATATAAGGCTATAAGACCTCCACCGGAACCACCTGCAGAACCAGTAATACCGTTACCGGCACTCTTACCACCGCCACCGCCACCGGCTCCACCAGAACCAAGGTCTATATCGGTTCCTGAAATGGTACCGTAGGTTGATCCAACAATACCTCCTGTACCACCATTTCCAGCCTGAGGGCTTGCACAGCCGGCTATGCTCATACCTGAGAAGTTTCCTGAATTGTAAGGTGCTCCGTTACCACCTGCACCACCTTGGTTGGCCACTCCGCCATAACTACCACCTCCAGCAGCACCTCCACCGCCTGCTCCAGCTACAAAACCGTACTCATCTCCAAAATTCTGGCATTCTTGCTTAGGCCCTATTCCAATTGAGCCAGGATTGCCAGGTGACCCTCCACCGGGACCTGAGCCAGTTGCACCTGCGCCACCGGCCTGAACATCGATCACCAAACAATTGTCCTTGTCAATACATCCTGTCAATGCTCCTGCATTGTTGCCACCAGTACCTCCAACACCACCATTACCACCCGGGAATCCTGCGCCATCTGCGATGATGGTGCCCAAAACCTCTATGTTCGTTGCGTTAACAACCAACTCTCCGCAACCTCCATTACTATATGGTGTTACCGAGCAGACGACACCCGCATTTACACGGAATAGACCAGAGACGTTATAAGTACCAGATAGCGATGTATTGGATGATATGATCAAATCTCCAGATATAGGAGTAGTACCACATTGCGCCCAAACATCTGTACCTGCGGTCGACAATAGTATGACCGAAATAATCAGCAGTAAAAATTTTCTCATGCTATCAAATAAAACCCTGTTGAAAAGGGTTGTTACCCAAAGAGCAAATCTATCATTTTTCGGATTACATTATTGACCTACCGATACTTGACATCATCAATGGTGTTGATAAACCTTCAATATTCCAAATGTTTGAATCCTCAGTGGCTCTATCGATTTCTATTTTTACCCCGTGATGGATTTTTTGAACGAGCTTAACGATGAACAGCGCAAGGCTGTTGAACAACTGAACGGACCAGTAATGATCATTGCTGGCGCTGGGTCTGGTAAAACACGTGTTCTTACTTACCGAGTTGCTCACCTGATAAACTCTGAAATTGACCCATTCAATATTCTCGCCCTCACTTTTACAAACAAAGCAGCTCGGGAAATGAGGTCGAGAATTGAGCAAATGGTGGGAACTGAAGCTAAGAACATATGGATGGGAACATTCCACTCCGTCTTTGCCAAAATCCTTCGGTTTGAGTGCGAGCGGCTGGGCTACCCGTCAAACTTTACCATTTACGACACTTCGGATTCGAAGAATCTTATTAAAGCCATTCTGAAGGAAGAACAGCTGGATGAGAAGACATACAAGCCAAGCTTAGTACTCAACCGGATTTCTGCAGCTAAAACCAATTTGATCTCTGCCAATGAGTACCTGAGTAATGATGAGCTGCTAACTGAGGACCGAATGAGTGCCAAACCTAAACTTGGCATCGTGTATCAGAAATACTCCGAACGCCTATTCCGATCCGGTGCAATGGATTTTGATGATCTTCTGTATTGGACAAATGTGTTGTTAAGGGATTTCCCGGATGTTCTTAACAAGTACCAGAACAGATTCAAGTATGTGATGGTGGATGAGTATCAGGACACCAACTACGCTCAGTATCTAATTGTAAAGCGATTGGCCGCGAAATTCGAGAACATCTGCGTGGTCGGAGATGATGCGCAGTCCATCTATGCGTTCAGGGGTGCTAACATCCAGAACATTCTGAATTTCCGAAAGGACTATCCGGATGTGAAGACCTTCAAATTGGAGCAGAATTATAGGTCCACCAAACATATTGTGGGAGCTGCAAACCATGTTATTGAGAACAATCGCGACAGATTGAAAAAAACGGTTTGGACCAGTAACATGGATGGCGAGAAGATCAAGGTCATTCGGAATCTTACCGACAATGAAGAGGGAATGTCTGTAGCACGTTCCATTTTCGAGACCAAGATGAATGAACAGGCTTTAGACAAACAGTTTGCGGTGCTATACCGAACAAATGCCCAGTCGCGTGCCATTGAGGAAGCCTTGCGGAAAATGAACATACCGTATAGAATATATGGCGGGCAGAGCTTCTACCAACGAAAAGAGATCAAAGACCTAATTTCCTATTTCCGTGTTGTCATCAACCCGCAAGATGAAGAAGCGCTTAAACGCATCATTAATTATCCGGCCAGAGGTATTGGCAAAACAACAATCGACAAGCTCACTGTTCTATCAAACGACTGGAAGCAGGACATTTGGAGCATTCTTAGAAGCCCAGATCTGCTGAATGAACAATTCAATGCTGGAACTGCCAAGAAACTTGAGGTCTTTGTGAACCTCATTCGAAGCTTTCAGACCGAACTTAAGACAACCGATGCATACGAGCTTGGATCTAAGATCGCTTCTTCATCAGGTCTGATCGGAGAGTTGTACTCAGACCGCTCGCCTGAGGGTGTAAGTAGATATGAGAACATCCAAGAACTGCTTAATGGCCTTAAGGAATTCGTAGAAGAGAAGCCTGGCGAAGATGAAGTGGTCGATGAGAATGAGGTGAAAACCTTGGAAAAGTTCACAGAAGACATTGCATTGCTGACTGATGCAGACAAAGACACCGATCCTCAGAACAATGACAAGGTTACCCTTATGACGGTGCATGCCTCTAAGGGATTGGAATTCCCCTATATATATATTGTAGGATTGGAAGAAAATCTCTTCCCATCTCAACTTTCACTGAGTTCAAGGCCCGACCTGGAAGAAGAAAGAAGGCTATTTTATGTTGCCTTGACCAGGGCCGAGAAGCGGGTTAGCCTAAGTTATGCGGTAAGCCGGTTCAGATGGGGAAATATGGTTTACAGTGAACCCAGTAGGTTCATAGAGGAGATACCAGAGCAATTCCTTGACTTAATTCCCTCAAAACCAGCGCCTAACAAAATTTCTGTAACTTCGCAGGTCGAAAGTCGTAATGTTCCGGTTTTCAAAAGAAAATCAACAGGAGCTGGAAGTCAAAAAATGATCAAAGAAAGAAATCTTACCAAGTACAATGATAGCCGTAAACCAGGTGTTCTTGACACAGGTTCGGGCAATAGTGAGCATGTGAGCCGCATTATTGTTGGCACCGAGGTGATTCACGACAAATTCGGAAAGGGTGAGGTTGTAGCCATGGAAGGAGAACCACCTAACGTTAAGGCTACGGTGGCATTTCAAGGCGCTGGCAATAAGCAGCTTCTACTCAAATTCGCTAAACTCAGAATAGTAGGTAAGGCAAAGCAATAAGTTTTGCTATTCCTTTGTTGAATATACTTGGGCGTTCGCTCAAGCTCAGTTCTACTACTATATTTTCAGCTTGTACTGAATGGTGAAATTCCTCGGTGGCTCCATAACACCTGGTCTTACAGAGTAAAACTCATTCAGGAAGTTCTTTACAATAAAACCCACGGAGTGCTTTGATCCAATGTTTGCGAACAAGCGAGCATCCATTCTCCAAATGCCCTTATTGTGCAACTGGCGGTATTCAGAAAACCCAGGAAGAAGTGCCTCAAATTCGGCATCAATTCTATCCATATAACTGGTGTACTCTACCGTGTATCCTGCAGTGAACTTCCAAACATCAAATTCAATATCTGCCTTGAATACATTTGCTATACGATACTTAAGAATACTAAGGTCGGAAAGTGAATCAGGATTGGAAATGCTTGTGAAGAGATTCTGCATGTAAATACCGAAATTCTCTTGGGTGGTATCGCTCTGGAGGTCGGCCGGATAATTGAAAGTGTAACCCATGTAAACCCGCACTGGAATCGGACCGATGTTACCATCTCCCTGAAGTCCCACCTCAAAACCAGCTACTCTGGCTTTGCTCACATTTTGCGGTTTGAAGTAGATACCGCTCGTATCCACATTAAGCCCATACTCTATCATATCACGGTATTCAGACCAGAACAGCGCAAAGTCTGCATTGGCATGCCAATTTGAAATTCTGAACCCTTGCTTCAATCCTAATTCAGCAGACCAACCACGTTCTGCCTTCAGATTCTCATTGGGTCGAATTTCAATTACACCTAAGCTTGCATTAACGTACTTCTCACCTATACTTGGAAACCGGAATGCCTGTCCGAATGAGGCTCTAAGATTGGTTTTCTTCGCAAGTTTGGCATTAAGCCCCCCGCGTAATATCGGATTGGAGGTTTCTTTGCTTACTTCCGTAATTTCATTCCATTCATCTCGGATTCCGAAGAGCAACGTAAGCTTCTTATCCCAAAAACTCTTCTCAACCTGAGCAAATACCGCAGGGTTGTGTGTATAAATTGTTCCAGCTTCCGGATAAAGTGAACTGGAAGACCAAACATGCTGATACTGAATACCGGCAATCAAATGGAAATTGTATTTGAACTCGTTTTGAAAGCGGTAATCGAGAAAAAGCACGTTAGATGCCGATGGATCTTCCCAACTTCCGTTTCTCCGTTCCACTCGGAAATAGCGCATTCTCACAGCATGCAGGCCAGCAACATCAGATGAATACATTGCCCACGGATCAACATTTGCAAAAAGGTACTTGTCCGTTGAGCTTGTGCCATCTAAAGGCACATAAGCATTCTCGGCATTGTCTTTCCAAAGAATGAATCTGCCAGATTGTTGGAATTGAACATTTCCGTTCAATCCATAGGAAAGACCTTTTATCTTTTTATCCTGATATCTCGTTTTAAGATTGACCCTTACAGCCTGACGGTGGCCACGCTGTAGATATGTCATGTCTGAACTGGCATGCCCACCAACAACCAGATCAAAGTTCTTCTTCACCTTTCTTCTGTGCGAGAAGAAAACACCGGTAAATACGGGATTGTAGGTATCCTCCCACCATCTTGCCTCTTTCAGGCCTGGTGTTCCATAAAGACCGTGATAGATTCTGAATTCTGTTTCTGGCTTCTCCTTAGCCCATCCTGTTCTAACATGGATAACTCCATTCAAAGCCCCAGATCCGTAAAGAGAACTTGAAGACCCTTTTACCACCTCGATCTGTTCAGCGGTTTCCATAGGTATGGCACTCCATTGAATGTCCTTCAAATCTCCAGTGAGTAACGGGACATCATCAATTACCAACTGCACCCGGCTACCAACACCATAACTGTAACCGCTACCTCCTCTAATAGAGACCTGACCATCTAAAATTGTTACTCCCGGTACTTTCTGAACTGCACCCTTGAGATCTGGTGTAGCAGTATTTTGAACAAGATAATTCCTTACAACATCTACTGTCACCATCTCCTCTTCCAACTTCTTCTCAAACTGACTTCCGGTAACTACAACTAGGTCGAGGGTCTTGCTTTCGGTGGCCATCTTTGCATCGAATGTCAACGTTTCACCTTCAACTAAAGTGAACTTCTTCGTCAGATTCTGAAAACCAAGGAACTTAAAGGTCAAGGTGTGCTCTCCGACCGGCAATTTCAAGCTGTATTCACCATCAAGGTTGGTAGTGGTACCCACGTTATCCTGATTGAATATGTTAACGCCTACCAGAGTTTCGCCAGATTCCTTATCGCTAACCTTTCCCGTAATGGTCTGAGCGTTAGCAATCCTATTGCTAAACGTAACAGCGATCATCAACAATATTGTAAACAACCTCATACAGTTCATTTTGGCCGCAATTTAGGTATACCTCAAAGACCCGAAATTGACCGATTCGGTGTTTTTATGAACGATCGATGTTAATTGAATCGTTCACAACAGAACCAATAATGGCCGTATTAAAAAAAATGTAGCTTTGCAGGCATTGCAAAAAATGACCATCAGTTAGCACTATTTTCATGAGTAACATAGGTAAAAACATAGGCGACTTTATCTTCCCAACAATTCTCGTCATCGGTGGACTCCTTATTCTTTCGTCATCACTCTTTGGCGGTCAGAATGGTTTTTGGCTTTTGGGCGGTTCCTTGATCCTTATAGTGGGTCTGGTTTCCATCCTGCTGAAATTAGGAATGCTGAGTAACATGATTCAGCGAGTGTTGTTCTTTGCGTTTATTCCTGCAGCTTTGGTCACTGCTTATTTTGCTTATCGCTCTATTCAAGCCCCAATTGAGTTCAATCAATTGAAAAAGAAGCGTTACGCAAAAGTTGAGGAGCGGCTTAAGCTTATCCGTGATTGGCAGTTGGCTCACAAATCGGTTTACCGTGGATATGCCCCAACTTTTGACTCTTTGTTTGCCTTCATCAATACCGATTCTTTCCCAGTGGTAAAAGCATTGGGTACTGTTCCAGATACTTTGACCGAGCAACAAGCGGTGGAAATGGGAATTGTGAGCCGTGATACAGTGCTGGTAAGCGTTCGAGATTCGCTGTTCAAATTGGAAGGAAACATTACCGATGTAAAGTACATTCCATTCAGCAAGCAACAGGAATTTGCCATGGAAAGCGGAGTCATTGAAAAAGGTCAGGTCAAAGTTCCTGTATTTGAAGTTGTAGCCAAGAACATGTACATCTTCGATGGAATTGTACCTGAGTATTATGACCCGAAAGAAGGATTGTACGTTGGATCCATGACCGACCCATCAACCAGCGGTAACTGGGAATAATCATTGGCTTCTTTGATCAGAAAGGAGTTTCATCTGAAAGCTGATAACGAGCAAGAGGCGACCAATGGTCGCCTTTCCTCTTTTATAGATGTGTCGAGAAGCGGTGTTCAACTGCTGAAAGTCAATTCGAGCTTCAAAGCAATTGAATTCATTTCCTGGAGTTTTCCGCATTCATCAACAGATTCTGTTTGGGCAGAACGAATTGCTGAGATTTTAAAGAACGGTGAGTTAAATGAGGTTGCTTCAACCAAGTTCTCCATATCAGATAATCAAGTAGTAATTGTTCCAGAAACGCTTTTCTCTGAAACGGAGAAAGAGAAGTATTTCAATTTCCTATTCGATAGTTCTGAAGAATCTGAAATCGTTACTCAGAAGTTGACCAACACAGATGCTGTTGGGCTTTTCAGCATTCCAAAATCTGTAAAAGAGGTTTTGAAGGAAGCTGTCAGTTCTTCATTTCTTACTTGGACGGATTCCATTTTAGGCAACAGTTCTGGAACAAAGGTTTACTTGGTTTTGGATGAGAAACAGTTCTCACTGAGCATTCTGAAAGATGGAAAACTCATCTTCTCCAACTGGTTTCAATTTTCCAAAGAAGATGATGTATTGTATTTCCTGATGGCAACATTGGAATCGCTGAATATTCTTCATTCTGAGATTGAATTGCTGATGGGCGGTTTCGTTGAGAAAGGCGATGAAACCTTCAAGGTGCTGTCGCGATTCATCTCAAAAATCTCATTCATCAAACGGCCTAAGAATCTGACTTACAGTTATTCGTTCAATCATATGGCTGAGCATCGGTTTCCGTTCATACTTGCTGCCGCATGCGCATAATCAGCGGACAATACAGAGGTCGGAACATTCATCCGCCCAAGAACCTCCCAGTTCGACCAACCACCGATAAGGCGAAGGAAGGTCTCTTCAATATCCTGAACAACTTGCTCGATTTCGAAGACCTAAATGTGCTTGACCTTTTCTGCGGTACGGGAAACATCAGCCTTGAATTTGCCAGTCGCGGTGCTGCTTCGGTTACTTCGGTTGATGCGAGTCCGAAATGTGTGGGTTTCGTCAAATCAACGTTTGAGCAACTCGGTTACAAAACCGCCACCACCTACAAAAGCGATGCGTTGCGTTTCGCACTGTCAACCAGTCAAAAATGGGATGTGATCTTTGCGGATCCGCCATACACGTACCCTCATTACCCTGAATTGATCACCGCCATTCTGGAAAATAAACTCTTAAGAGAAGACGGCCTATTGATCGTAGAACACCCAGCCGAGGTTGACCTCAGCTCCTTCCCCGCCCTCACGCAAACACGCAAGTACGGCCGAGTTCATTTCAGTTTCTTCGAGAACATGAAATAGCTACTGATTCTCAGATTTTCACAGATCAAACACAGAAAATTCATCTGAGAAATCCGTGTCAATCAGTACATCTGTGGCTAAAAAATGTCTTTGAAATAGGACTAAAATCTCAGAAAGAAATCCTTTGTCAGTTTCTTGTATTCCTCAGAATAATCGTGGCGCTCGTTGGATTGGGCAATGCAGAAATCACGTCTGTTTGGCTTATCCAATTCTGTGTGCGTGAAATTCACCATCAATCGAATCTCCGGGTAATCTGGTTGTGGAAATACATCCAAAACTTCTTTCGGGTAAAACCCTTGCGATTTGGCTGCACTGCAGAACGTATCGTATTCTGTTTTCGGGAAGATCACCGCAAATCGTCCGTCCGTTTTCAGCAATTGCTTTACGTGATGGAAAAGATCAGCAGGCTTCAAACTCACCGTGTGCTTTGCCAAATGCAGCGATTGATCTTTAGGAGCCTGTGCGTTTGAAAAGAACGGTGGATTACAAACCACCAAATCGTACTTCTTCCCGTGCTTCACGAATTCGGCAACATCCGCATTATAAACGGTAATGTCCGTAAATGGTGAATGCGCCACATTGCGCTTGGCTTGTTCGGCAGCGATCGGATTGATCTCAATCGCATCCATTTTCACTCGGGCACGCTGCGCGATCATAAGTGAAATAAGCCCCGTTCCCGTACCGATGTCAAGAACGTGTTCGCCATCATTCACAGGTGCCCACGCTCCAAGGAGCACACCATCGGTTCCTACTTTGAAACCGCCTGCCGAATGATAAACTCTGAATTTTTTGAACTGAAAAAACGGTTCAGCCATTGATGTACAGATCGATCAGGCCATCGGGTGCCTCCACGCTGATGACCTTCTTTTCAACTTCCACTTCCTTTACTATTTCCTCCACCCAAGGTATCAGAATCGTCTTGTCTTCGTAAGCCACTTCCAAGATCGGATGCTGTGGCGTATCCATGAATCCCGAAACAGTGCCGATGTTTCCCTTCTCGGCATCGATCACCGTAAAGCCGATCAACTCCTCCGAGGTATCGGGCGTTCCATCATCAAAACGCTCCAACTCCAAAAGAATCTCACTACCCACGAGTTTCTCTGCTTGTTCCAGTGTGTTCACATCTTCCACTTTCAGCACCATGCGGTCGCTGGTATTGGCCGAGCATTCTTCCACAAAAAAAGGAACCGGCCCACCCTGTAATCGGATGAAGACCGGTTCTCCTTCTTCAATGTCTGGAACGCCTGTAGCGTGAACGTTTACTTTAAAAGCACCTTTCAGTCCGTGAGACCTGACAACGGTTCCAAGGACCTTCAGATCCTTCACGCTTACTCAGCTGGCTTCTCTTCTTCAGAAGCTTCTTCTGCTGGCGCAGCTTCCTCAGCTGGTGCAGCCTCTTCAGCAGCAGGAGCCTCAGCTTCTGCAACCGGAGCCTCCTCAGCAGCTTCAGCAGCTACTTCTTCACCTTCGGCAGCCTCGGCAGTTGCCTCAACCTCTTCCGCAAGCGGAGAGTTCTTGGCAGCCACTTTCGCAGCAATTTCCTCGTTCTTCGCAGCTTCAGCTTTCAGAGCGTCAGCTTTCGCTTTCTCCTGAGCCTTCACAATAGAGTCAGCCCCTTGCTGAATGCGCGAAGTCTTATCGTTCATCCATTTGTCAAAACGGGCATCCGCTTCTTCCTGCGAAAAAGCACCTTTCTTAACACCACCTTGTAGGTGTTTCTTGTACAATACCCCTTTGTATGAAAGGATGGCACGGCAAGTATCGGTAGGCTGAGCTCCGTTCTCCAACCACTTCACAGCGCTATCGAAATCGATATCGATAGTTGCTGGGTTCGTGTTCGGATTGTAAACTCCCAACTTCTCAATGAACTTCCCATCCCGTGGGGCACGCGAATCGGCTGCTACGATGTGAAAAAACGCATAACCTTTTCTTCCATGTCTCTGCAATCTGATTTTAGTTGGCATGTAGACGAATTAAATGTTTAAAAATTTGGGGCTGCAAATATGCGACTTTCCTTTCAATATAAAAACACCTATTTCCAATTCATTTTCAAGCACTTAAAAACAGCTTCAAAAAACACCCATTCTGTCATTTCGAGCGGAGTTTACGAAGCCGAGAAATCTACACTTTTTTCGAATTTCCCTTTTTCCAATTTCTTCTTTTGGGCGTTCCCCTGCGGGTCGGGCTTTCCGCTTTTACTCCTCGCTTCGCTGCGGGGTAACCGCTGCAATCCCTAACGCGCGCTACCTGCAACTATAACCCAAAATTCCGTTGTAACTTTAGCCTATGACACGAACGGTGCGATTGGCATGTGATGACCCAGAACGGGTTGAACTCCTTCTGAAGGTGGCCCGCGAAATGGGCATTCAGGTTTTGGATGACGAAACGGACTCTTTGGTGCAAGAACCAGAACTCACGTACGAGCAGAAACAAGTGCTCGACCAGCGCAGAGCTACTTCTAAAAAGGAAGATTTTATCCCTTGGAATGAAGCCAAGAAACAACTGAAATACGGCAAGAAATAAGATGCCTTACAAGGTTGTCGTTGAACCACGGGCGCTTGCCGATATTCAAAATGGCATAGACTATTACGAACAACAATTGGTAGGATTGGGAGAACGTTTCAGTTCAACCATTGACCATTACCTCCAAGCCATTTCTCAAAACCCGCATTATCAAGTACGCTACAAGGATTACCGAGCAGTACCCACAGGCAAATTCCCTTATCTCATCGTTTATTATTTAGACGAAACGGAAGAAACCGCTTACATCATGGCTGCTTTCCACACTTCATTGAATCCGAAAAAGCTGCCGAAATAATCTCGGGCACTCCGTAGCAAACGTCATTGCGAAGACGGAGGACGAAGCAATCTCAAATAGGGAAACCATTTTTCCAAATCGATTTTTGGAGGTAAATCATAAATCGGTATTTCAGCAGTTTCGTCCACGGCAGAGGCTTAACTCCAGTAGGTCGCGCTCTCGTTTGAATTAAATCTGGGGCATATCCTTCGTGCTCCTTCAGTAGAAGATGTTTGCTGAATGATATTTCTTCTGAATGTTTAATGATTGAGTGATAAGCCAATGTCTTTTCTAAAAATCTAAAACCACCTATGGTACTCAAACCACTCTTTCTTTCCAACTGAATGAAGGCCCACGTAAGAAAGTTCAAAACGAAGTAAACCTTAATGTAGCCTTGCAACGTGTATTGGTAAGATGGATTTAGTGCATGTAAAATAGAATGTCTATTTATCTCGTCTCTCAATGGCTCTCCGTGCGTATTCTTATAAAAGGAACGTTCAAAGAAGTCCGTCAAAAAAGAAAACCAAATGTCATCAGACTTCCGCCTAAGCCTCACTAGATTTTTAATCTGATTTTCA
>JACJZP010000024.1 GCA_020635535.1 Flavobacteriales bacterium
GAGCGTCCTATTGAGAAGGTGTTGATCATTGCGGTTTCCTCTAACAGAGGATTGTGCGGTGGTTTCAACTCCAATATCAATAAGAAGGTATTGAGCCTTGCCAGCGATGTGTATGCGGGTAAAGACATTTCGGTGATCTCCATCGGTAAAAAATCCGGTGAGTTTCTGAAACGTAGAGGATTCAACGTTATTGAGCGCAACGATAGCGTTTATGACGATCTGAACTTCGAAGTGATTGCTCCGATTGCCGAGAAAGCAATGGCTGCGTTTGTGGCTGGAGAATACGACCGCGTTGATATTGTTTACAACCAGTTTAAGAATGCTGCAACGCAGGTTTGTGTGGCTGAGCAGTTTCTGCCAGTTGCCCCGCCAGAAAAGACGGATGACAAGACGGCTGATACCGATTACATCTTTGAACCGAAAAAGGAAGAGATCGTTCTTGACCTGATTCCTCGTTCATTGAAGACCCAGCTTTACAAAGCAACGTTGGATAGCCATGCTTCTGAGCACGGTGCGCGAATGACCGCTATGCACAAGGCAACGGACAACGCTGGTGCACTTCTTAAAGAATTGAAGCTCTCTTACAACAAGGCCCGTCAGGCTTCTATTACCAACGAGATCCTCGAGATTGTTGGTGGAGCTGCAGCTTTGGAAGACGGATAGTAAAACTCCAATTATGACAAATGGTAAGCCCGCCAAAATGTTGATTTTGGCGGGCTTTTTCGTTCTTAAATGTGAGGATATACTTATATTTTCATTTGACTTATTACCTTTGTGTCAACCAAACTCGGCACGCCTCTGATTCAAGCGCACTTTGCCGAGTCTTTTAATGAAGGAACAGGAACGCAGAATGAAATCTGCGGAGGCTATCGCTTCTGTGGTTCTTACTGCCTAAGTTCTACATTCATAGCACCCCACCAGAGATAGTATCTCCGGTCTGACGCCCCGAACGGGGCGTTTCTTTTCCCCGTCATTGCGAGTGCCTGCCCTGAGCCTGTCAAAGGGCACGAAGCAATCCCCCCACTTGTCATGCTGACGAAGGGCTTGCCCTGAGCTTGTCGAAGAGAAGCAATCTCTCCATCAGCATTTCGTCCTCTTGAGACCTGCACTGATCCAATTCAAAGCACGAGCTAGGGTGCGTCAAATAAAAAGCCCCCGAACTAGATGATTCGGGGGCTTTACTTTAAATATTGGGCGTCATCTATTTGAAATAAATATCTCTTGCCGACCGCAAACTAACTGAAGCTATTCGCTCGTAATCCTCTCTTACCTTTCTCATTTCCTGTGCAAATCCTTTAGCATCACTCAGGATATTTGTTGCAAGACAAGCCACATTTGGAGCTGGCTTGTCAGACTTGCCTACTGAAGTGTCAGTTGTTTTTTTGGTACTCATGGCGTGGTTGTTTTATACTTGATAAGGTTATTAAACCCTTTAAAGGGCTGCGAAGCTACGTTAAATTGCCAAAAGATGTTACCATCTTTGACTATTCCTCTTTCATTCCAATAAACTAGAGTGAGCGGAAGTGTTCCTTCTATGTTTGGCTCGGTTGCATCCAGAATCATTAGTCCCGATACGTCAGTCGAATGGTGTTCATGGATCTCAAATACCCAAATGAACTTCGCCATCATCACGTGCATCAGCATATCCTTCAGCTCGGTTGCAATGTCCTTATTTCGCTGAACGTAGTCGCGATAAGACCTACTGGATGCCAAGAACATTCTATAGGAAGAGTCATTCGCAATATCTCCGAGAAAGGCAATCCTGCCTCGCATTTTCGAGAAATACTCCTTAGCCTGATAAGCCTCTAAATTTATTCTGGTATAAAGAGGAACCACTATAGTTGTCAATTTACATGGTGCCCAAGTCGGATAATTTCTTGAGGGTTCCGCTCTTGTGATATAACTGTATGGTGCCAGATTATCATCAATCACGACAAACTCATCGCAATCAGTTGATAATTCGTTCAAACCAGTTGTAACCGCAGCTTTGCTTGCACCTTTGGATCTTTTACCAACAATCAAAAACGCATGGTGCTCACTGCCGTTTGAAATGCCAGCCAACACTGGTATTCCGCTTTCCAAATAGATTGAGACCAGATCAAAAAGGTAATTGTCTTTGACAACGTCATCGACATATATCCTCGTACCAAAGCCAAAACTTCGCAATGCGAATGAGATCCTGCTCATGTCTAATCCTGTAGAGGGAACTTGCCTCTCATGCGACTGGCCTGCTAATGCAGTGTGAATATCAGAAGGTAAAATGGGCCTATATTCTGGATATCGATTTCCAAAATACTCCATCAACGCCCAAATGGAAGTTTCAGCACACGACATGGTTTCCGTGTCCTGTGTGCTGAATGGGAAGCCCGTTGCACGAAGTTTGAAATGCCAGACCGACACGGGAACATCAACCGTACAGCAATCGAAATCTATTTCTTTATACGCCAATGGACTGATGACGCTTCGGCCTATAAACTGATAAGGTGGAGTGGGGCGAAGTGTGAAAAAACCGAGAAAGCACGACTGTAATTTGACGGGGTCACCGCCTTCACTGAAATCACCTTCAGTAATTTCACTTGAGAACAGACTTACCTTAAAACAGTCCCTTGGATAATGGTTCACCTTGCTCGAATGGTGATTATAATAACTGTTGCGGTAGACCTTATCCACATAAGGATATTCCACCACAGCTTTCAGGTCTGGGCGGAGTTGTTCTGTCAACGACTTCAGTAATACATTGTCTTCAAACCCCGAAAAAAAACTGATCGGGTCGTAAGACCGATACGTGTCAATCACTTCCGCGAGGGAAGGATAATCTGCAAGCACCTTTCCATCAACCTTGTCAATATTGGAAGCCAGCATTTCAGCAATGCTACTCGTAAGTGATGATAAGGGGGTTAGCTTAAATCGAATCACGGCTTTAAATTATTATGAATAAAGTATTCGTTTATCAATGATTCCCATGGTTTTCAACAGACCAATGTGTCTTACCTGAATGCATTTACGTTCCGTGCAACATCTCAAACGGGTCGTTTCTTTTTGAGCTTAATCTTCCATATTCTTAGACACTACTCTCGGCCTAAGCAGAATCACCTGCATTTTCAATGCATGGGTCAATGTGACAAGAGCCGCTCTCATATCCTTTGTTGGGTATTCGATCAATTGTTTTTGAGCTATTGCATGTTGACCCATCCGAAAAACCAACTCTAAGAATTTCGGATAGAAATCAATTACCGCTTGACAATCCTCAACGAAATTGTCCTTAGTCAATTTCATGCGCTCGTCTTCGGGAAGGCATGAGTATTTGATTGGAACCATGTTTGGGTGCGGGCGCCCATCACAGTGCTTTGACCCATTTGCAACCCAATTCACCGTATTGAATGCTTCAAATTGTTGCCAGCACTTCGTAATGTTCTTTATCCCGAAATTCTGATGCACATGCTCAATAATTGAAAAATCAGGTCCTGCTGATTCCCTTAAAATTAGTTCGGTCAAGTAAGCAACCTCCTTCGCATAAGCTTCTATCTTATGAAACACGCCTATGTATGACAACCTTACAGTATCATAGAGGGTTTCCCTGTATTGCTCATTATCGATTTTAACCAGTTTGCCGTAGTGCGACTTTCTAACGTCATCCTTGGTGGTGACAATCATCTGATTGGCCGATTTTATAAAACCGTTGCAAACCAAATTCTTATATGAATTGATGTCGGCTAAACGGAAGGATATTATATCGAAGGCTTCACGACCAATCGGGTCATCGGTCATCAAGTGGAAATTTTCCACCTTGGAAAATTCTTTGGTGAAATTTTCAACAAGTGCGTCAAAGTTGTTTGCACGCCTTTTCATCACTTCTTTTTCTTCTTCTCCCCCTCCAATAGCGGAGCGGTGTATTGGTTATACAACTCAAAAAGGAACTCAATGCGTTCCGTTTCGTTGGCAAAAGGCTTGGGGCGGTAGCACTTGTCTACCGCCTTGTCCAATGCTTGGTGGGCTTTTACAAGGTCGGGCGGCATGGTAAGCGGGTCATACAGGTCTGCCAAGCTGCTGTTGGGGTAGTTGGCACGTACATCCAACACCGCCTGTGCCTTTTCTTCCACTTCCTTCTTCTGCGCGGCAGTGGGCTCCTTGGGCCATGGGTAGTTGTTGTAGACCATGCCTGCCGAATATGAATAGTCACTTTTCATCCGTCCTGCAACAGTCCGAATCCATGCCATATGCATAGATGAACTCAACACGCCTAAGACATATTTATCTCCATTTGAAATGGTGTAATTCTTATTGCTCGTAATAATATCCTTAGACAAGTAACTTACCGGTATATACGTTCTCCGCTCAGAAGATACCTCTGGAAAAGCCAAGTAGTCCGAGTCAGGCTGTCTTATTTCTCCGAAAATTGCTGGAGTGGATGCTAATGCTTGGGTTGTTGGCCTGTTGCTTGCCAAACGCGTTTCTCTGACCTTTTGGATTCTGTCGAGAACATGCGGAAGCGATTTAAATTCATTCGGAGCAACACCATCAAGCCACAAACACCAGCGATAGTTACCATTTAACAGCTCTCTTGATCCAATAAAGTGTTTAAAATAAGGTTCTGCCCTTGGCTCAATTCTTAAAAACTCGTTCTTCTCCTCTTCTGAAAATAGCAAGTGTCCTCCATCATTAGGCATATTGCCAAATGCCATTTCAGGAACATTACAAATAGGACTTCTTCTCTTGCTCACAAACCTATCTTCTCCTTCTACCAAGTACGGGTTGATGTTCTTCACCGTTATCTCATGAGGTTCACCTTTAATATGTTCGTAGTCAAACAATCTTTTGCTCGGTGTGTCTATCAATCCGAATCCAATGATTACTACGTGAACCGCAGCCTTACCTTTTGCCTCGTTACTCCAATTGAATGTACGATGAGCGAATTGAATCTTCACATGGTACTTAGTGAACATCTCATTCCAAAGAATGCCAACTTGTTCACCCTGAGCAATTGAATTGGTGGAAACATAGGCACATCGAATGCTCGTCTTTTGAATATACTGGGCGGCCCTGACATACCATGCAGTGACATAGTCCAGTACCCCTGCTCCATTTACGCCATTAAAGACATTCTTCATGTCTTCTTTTTGTGCTGTATTTTGGTATTGTTTCCCCAAAAAAGGCGGATTCCCCAGTATATAACTCAACTCCGTTTTCGGTACCACGCTTTCCCAATCAATGCGCAGCGCATTGCCGTGCACAATGGTGGCGCTCTTCTTCAAAGGCAGGCGCACAAAATATTCCCCGAATTCCTCGCTGATGCGCATGTTCATCTGGTGGTCCATAAGCCACAGCGCTACTTCGGCAATGCGCGCAGGCCATTCGTCATACTCAATGCCGTAGAACTGGTCCACATCCACCCAGATCACCTCGCCCACGCCTATCACCTGTTGGTTCTTAAAGAGTGTGCGCAGCACTTCCAGTTCCAACAGCCGCAGTTCGCGGTAGGTTATTACCAAGAAGTTGCCGCAACCACACGCAGGGTCAAGGAACTTCAGCGTTCCCAACTTGTGGTGAAAGGCCTGCAACTGCTTGGTGTTCTTCTTCACCTTTTCAAACTCCTCCCACAGTTCGTCCAAGAACAGCGGCTTAATGAGTTTAAGGATGTTCGTTTCGCTGGTGTAGTGCGCCCCAAGGTTTCTACGTTCCTCAGGGTTCATCACACTTTGGAACATGCTACCGAAAATGGCAGGCGATATTTTACCCCAATCCAAGGTGCAGCACTGCAAAAGCAGTTCGCGCATGGTGCTGTTAAAGGCGGCAATGGGCAGCATTTCCTCAAACAGGCTTCCGTTCACATAAGGGAAGGCGGCCAGTTGTTCGTCCAAGCTCTTCTGCCGCTTGTCGGTGGGCGTGTTCAGCACTTGGAAGAACTGCGCCAAGGCCATGCCGAGGTCGCTGCCGTCTTCGCGGGTGCGCTGCTCCAAGTAGTCTTTAAAGGTGTCCTTCTCAAAAATGCTGGTATCATCGGCAAACAGGCAGAACAGCAGCCGTACCAAGAACACCTACAGCGGGTGCCCATCATAGCCCACTTCTTCCAGCTGGTCGTGCAGCTTTCCCATGAGTTCGGCCGCTTTCACGTTCACAGGGTCTTCGGGCTTGTAGGTCTTCTTCTGGTACCCTGCCATAAAACCGAACAGGTTCACGTGCTTGGGCAGGTCGGCCAATGCGAACTCATGTTGTTCGCGCTCATCAAGGTCGTAGAGCTTGAACCGTGCAAAGTCGCTTACCAGTATGTACTTGGGCAGTTCGTGCTCTTTCAGTCCGGCAAAATAATCGGTAGCCTGTTCGTAGGCACTGTCAAGGTCTTTGCCCTGGCTCTTGTGCTCCACAAGCAGCGTTCCTTTCCAAAAGAGGTCAATGAAACCTTGGTGCTTGTTCAGCTTCTTAACGGGCTCCTCAAATGTGGCCACCCTTCTTCTGCTGATGCCGAAAATGTGAAAGAACTCATTCCAGAAAGTGTCTTTTTCCGCGCGTTCGCGCTTCTCACCCTCCCATTCTTTACTGAATCGGTGGGCTCTATCCTTTATCTCGTTCCAGCTTAATGCACTCATGGCCAATGCGTTTTTTCAAATGTACAGGGTTATGACATGCTGCCCGCGAGTGTGGAAAACTCTGAATTACTTTCAATGACATGGAAAAGTAGCGTCATTCCGACCGTAGCGGAGAACTGTTCTCAGCGAAGCTAAATCCGTCTATTCCCACGGCAACCCGCTATACCCATCAAAGAGGTATTCTCCGTTGAGGTGTCCTTGGTCGTCAAACCCATGGGTAAGGGCCACGCGCACCAGCGAACCGATGCTCTGCACCTGCAGTTTGAGGTAGATGAGCCGCATACGCTGGTTGAGGGTGCTTTCTGCAATGCCCAACAGTTGGGCCACCTGCTTACGGGGTATTCCTGTAATGAGCAACGAAACTGCACGGGCTTCTGCCAGGGTAAGTTGTGTTTCTGCAATGGGGTAATAGCGCGTTTTCATGACAGTTCCTTTAGGGGTTGTAAGTATTGGGTTCACCGAAAATAAACAGTTCCATCAAAAATTCAACAACCTACACGTAAGCGTCCTGGTCCCATGTGGGGCCATGCAACAGAAAACCCTCATATCTGAGGGGTATAAAACAACGGGTAGCATCCAACAGCGCGCTTCTGTGGTGCAGAAAGCCACTCTTGACCCGCGCTGCAATGCTTCGGTACTTGGTGGAAATCTTTTGCCATGACGCTTTTCACCATCACCATTACGCCAATCTCGCCCGTTATTACGCAGCACTCCCTCGCCAACGAGCGACTGCTGCTAAGTGGCGAGGGGCCTCTGCTAAATGGCGAGGGACTTCTGCTAAATGGCGAAGCATGTCTTCTGAATGGCGGGCAACCACTACTCCATAAAGAAGCGGCATATCTGAATCTGTAATCCTCAAAAACAACAATATCATGGAATCAATAAAAAGAAAGTACAATGTGAGCGACCTCTACATGCTGGAATTCAGCAAGACCATGCGTACCCATTTTATGGACGAACAGGCTGCGTTCTCTGGTTTTGATGCCGACTTTACCAGCCCGTTTGAGACCGATTGGCTGTCTAAGATCGAGGCGGCCGAAGCCATTCTACCCGATGAGGCCATCAAAGACCAATTGAACCAATTGACGGCAGATGTTGAACTAGCCATGGAACAGTGCAGAAGGAAATTTCAGGTAAGCAAGTACTTTATTGACAAGGCGTTTGAAAAGAGTGCGGCCATACGCAATGAGTTCGGCTACAATGATTACACCCGTAACCGCCTTGGGCAGCTAACGCTACTACAGTTCATGCAGACCTTTTTTAAGACCGCAACCAAATATGCGGCAGAACTGGCCGCAGTGGGGTTTGATGCTGCTGCGGTGTCTGAGATAGAGCTGCTGGCAAAGGGCCTTAATGATGCCAATATTGCACAAGAGAAATTCAAGGGCACACGCCAACTCATTACAGAAGACCGTATAGCCCAACACAATAAGGTTTGGAATGTTACCCTGAAGGTGAGCAGAGCGGGCAAGATCATTTTCTTTGACGACCCTGCCAAATATCAACTCTTTCTACTGCCTGCCAGTAACGAGAGCGGAGACGACATAAGCATTAGCGGCACGGTAAGTGCCCAGGGTGGGGCGGCCATAGAAGGTGCATTGGTCAGTATTGCCAGCCTAAGCATAGAAACCGAAACCGATAGTAATGGCAACTATGTGTTCGGCAACTTGGATGAAGGAAGCTATACGGTAAGTTTCAGTGCCGATGGGTTTGCTCCTGCCGAATTCGGGAATGTACAGGTGGCAGATGGCCAGACCACCGAGCTTGATGTAAGCCTTAACCCTTCCAGTGTTAACACCAGCATTACAGGAACAGTTACAGATGCCACAACCCTTTTGCCCATTCAGAATGCGGAGGTCCGTTTCATTACCGGAGATGGTGCCACCAATACCCTTACAGGCAGTAACGGCCAATATTTGCTTGACCTCAGTGGACTTACAGGCACCGTAAATGGCAATCTACAGTTTGCTGCCTCTGGTTATACCACAGATAGCAGGGCCTTAACCATAGTTGAGGGCAATGCACTGATTGAGAACTTCAGTCTGACCTCAGAACCGTGACCACAACAGTGCAAGTGCAAAGGCCCCCGTTTGCGCGAGCAGCGGATGGGGCCTTTTGTAATAGCTTGTCATTCCGACCGACCGAAGGGAGCGGAGGAATCTATACCACAGCAACGGATGTCTCGATTCCGTAAACTCCACTCGACATGACGAACATTGCTCGGAATGACGTTACTTACCTAACTTTGTTAGATGCGACTGTTGCTTGCCCTGATTACTTTCTCGTTTATTTCTCACGGCACTTGCTTTGCTCAGGTTGACTGGGCTCCTATTGGAGCGAAATGGTGGTACGGATATACCATCTACTCTCCAGCAAGCCCCGACTTCATTGTTAGCTATTATACCATGGAATCCGTTGACACCGTAGTGATTCAAAACAAGACCTGCAAGCAGCTTGAATTCGAACCAGATGGACAAGAGTGCTATGCTTGCGGGTCTTTGCCTCTGTATGTTTATTCAGACAGTGGGCAAGTCTATTTCTTCAATCATGATTTAAATGATTTTGCACTACTATATGATATGAATCTGGAGATAGGTGAAAGTTGGGGGGTTCATTTCACTAATTGGTTTGAAGAAGATTCTATCGTCCTTACGGTGACCGATACCATGTCAACCATTGTCAATGGCATCAGGCTTAGACAGCAGGTGGTCAACTTCAGTTACGAATATTTGTTCGGTGACACCATTACAGAAGGATTGGGGGGAGCTATGACATTTTTTCCCAATTGTGCCAATTTCGGAGGGTATTGCGAAGCCAATTATCAAGGGTTAAGATGCTATGAGGATGGCTTGCTGGGTTTATATCACAATACACCCGATGACTGTGAATATGAATTTATTTTCATTGGAATTGAAGAACAGAACTTCCAATTCTCCATCTACCCCAACCCCGCCACCTACAACCTGCGTATAGAAAGCCAAACACCATTGGCGCAGGTAAAACTCACAGACCTTGCTGGGCGTCCTTTGGTACACCATCCGCTTTCAGCGGCTGGCACTCAAGATGACCCAATTACCATAGACATCAGTGGTTTACCAAGTGGCATTTATCTGTTAGAAGCCATTACCCAAAACGGTAAGCGCTCGGTGCAAAAGGTGGTGGTGGAGTAACGCTTACCACAATCCCTGCCGTCATTTCGACCGAAGTGGAGAAATCTATTCTCACAACATTAGATGTCTCGACTACGCAAGCTCCGCTCGACATGACGGATAAGGAATGGGTCGACATGACGCTTAACTTAGTGGGACAATGGGAAACAACCATGTTTACATTCTTACCAATTACACGAAAACCACTTTGTACATCGGTGTTACAACCGATTTAAGACAGCGGCTAGGCGACCATATGAGCGGAAACTCCAACTTCTCATCCAAATACAATTGCAAATACCTCGTTTATTACGAGCACTTCCCTCATCTGAAAAATGCCATTGACCGTGAAAAACAACTAAAACACTGGAACCGTTCTAAAAAAGAAACACTTATCGCATCAATGAATCCGAATTGGGACTTTCTGAATAATCATTTCATCTAGCCGTCATTCCGACCGAAGTGGAGGAATGTCCACAACAGCAATAGATTTCTCGACTACGCAAGCTTCGCTCGAAATGACGTGGTCGTTAACTTAGCCCCATGAATAAACTGCTACCCTTCCTTTTCCTCCTTTCGTTTTCCACCCAAGCTCAGGAATTGCTGCATTGTGGTGCAGACGAAATGCGCATTGCAACGCTGAAAGCCAACCCGAAAATTGCCGAAGCAGTAATTGAACGCGATGCGGAGTTAGAAGCCTTCACAAGAGAATATGCCCTTCTACAGCACTTCGACAAGCTCAGTGTGACATCTCAGGGTACTCCCAAGGGCGGTCAGATCTACACCATTCCGGTGGTGTTCCATGTCATTCATAAGTACGGCAATGAGAACATTTCGCGGGAGCAGATACTGGATGGTTTGCGTATTCTGAATGAAACGTTCAGAAAAACCCGCGAAGACACAGCCGATATGGTTGCAGCTTTTAAACCGATACATGCCGATTGCGAAATTGAGTTCCATTTGGCAACCAAAGACCCGGAAGGAAATTGCCATAGCGGCATTAACCGTATTGCCTCTACACTGACCAACGTTGGCGACCACCAGGTAAAGGAACTCGTTCATTGGGACCCCAGCATGTACCTTAATGTTTACGTGGTTTCTAACGCTGCGGGTCTGGCCGGACATTGCGTGTGGCCTGCCGATGCCGATACCATTCCCGAATGGGATGGGATTGTAATTGCCCACAGCTATGTTGGTACCATTGGTACTTCAGATCTGACCCGTTCCGTTGCATTTGCTCATGAATGCGGCCATTATCTGAATCTACACCACATTTGGGGTGGGAATAACGTGCCTGGATTCTATTACCTGCCCGTTGGCCAGCAAAGCAACTGTGGCGAGGACGACCAAGTGGCAGATACGCCTAACACCATTGGCTGGAGCACGTGCAACCTTTCTGCCGCTTCTTGTGGAAACACGGTCGATAACGTTCAGAATGCTATGGATTACTCTTACTGCAATGTGATGTTCACAGAAGGGCAGAAAATGCGAATGCATGCTGCGCTCAACTCTTCCATTGCGAACAGAAATAATCTTTGGACCCCAGCCAACCTTGCGGCCACGGGTGTTGCGCCATCTTCAGGGCTCTGTGCTGCCGATTTTACAGCCGACAAACAGGTGGTTTGCAGCAGTTTCGAGAATGAGATCACATTTACCGAAACTGCCTATCACGGAGCCATAGATAGTCTTTCTTGGACATTTGAGAATGGAACTCCTGCTTCATCAACTGCCACTTCTCCAACGGTTACCTACACCGAACCGGGAACACATGATGTTTCGTTAACGGTTTACGCCAACGGACAATCAGCTCAGGTAACAAGACCAGACTTTGTAACGGTAATTGAAGATTCTACTTACCAGTTTCCATTCTGGGATTGGTTTGAAGGTTATGACCCGCTTGCAGAACAGAAATGGAGCACCGTTTCTTTGGATGAAGACAATGCTTGGACGGTGACGGACATTGGATATCACAGTGCGGGGCATTCTGCTATGATAGATAATTGGGGCAGTGATCGTCTAACGGTGGATGAACTTATTTCTCCGCCAATAGACCTCAGTGGCGTGGGTCAAATGAGGCTGGCCTTCAAATATGCTTTCGGCAGCAGCAAAGCGGTTTCCTCATCCACAAAACTCCAAATTCAGGTTCGGAAAGATTGCGAGTCGAATTGGACCACAAGGCTTAATCTGATCGGCAGTAATCTGGAAACAGCGCCACAGCAATCAGCTCCGTTCGAGCCGCAAGAAGAATCGCTTTGGATGCAGGAGGACATCAATCTACCATCCACCTATTTCACAGAGGATTTCCAATTCCGATTCGTGTTCACATCAGAAGGGAACAACCGACTTTTTATAGATGATGTGAATGTGGATGTGAACGCATCGGTAACAGATCCGTCCTTTACTTTCAGAATCACGGTTCAACCGAACCCGACACAAGAATCGGTACACGTATCTTTCAACTTGGACCAACCTCAACAAATTCAACTGCAACTGATCGACCTGACTGGTAAGAAGGTCTATGAGGAGCCTTCTGTTAAATTATCGGCAGGCGCACACGGCATTGACCTTAACGTGTCAGACCTGAGTAAGGGTGTCTATCTGATAAGGCTTTCTTCAGACCAAGCTTCAGAATTAAAAAGATTAATTGTCAATTGATTCTCAGAAGAGTTTCCGGTCTTACTTTCGTACCAAATCGCAAACGCATGAAAAAACTTCTACTTATTACTTTTCTCGGATTCTTTTCTGTTGTTCCATCAACGATTGTTCTGGCACAGAATGCCGGCTTGGCCAACCCTGTAATTACAGAGATCATGTACAATCCACCAGAAGCGGGTAACGACACGTTGGAATTTCTCGAGATCTACAATCCTAACTTGGGCAGTTCGTTCGATCTAAGCGGTGCTTTCTTCAGTTCGGGTATCGAGTACACTTTTCCAGTGGGTTATACGCTGGCTCCAGATTCTTATGTGATCCTATCGGGTGATTCGGTGATCTTTGAGGCAGCATATGGCATGCCATCTTTTGAATGGACCGGAGGAACTGCCCTGAGCAATGATGGAGAAGGCCTGACACTGAGAAGTGAAAGTGGATCTGTGTTGGATACGGTTTACTATGATGACACGAACGCTTGGGCTGATGCGGATCAGACCGGATACAGCTTGGTGCTGTGCGACCCGTATGCTGACAATAATTTACCATCCAGTTGGACTCTGTCTGAAAACCCTACAGGAATTGTAGTTAACAGTATGGAGATCTATGCCGATCCGGGTGCTGCTTCAACCTGTACGCCTACCGGAATAAGTGAGCAGGAATCAGACGGGCTTGCGGCATTCCCAAATCCGTCCAATGGCAATTTCCGAATCCAGATGGCGGCTTCAAACGAGGCAACTACCATCCGCATTTTCAACACCATGGGTCAAGTAATGTATTCAACAGTTGTTGCTTCGGGAACAACCTCTGCCGAACTGGACACTGATCTGAAATCGGGTCATTACGTTCTTTCCGTTGAGCGCAGAAATGAGATGAACAGAATGAAACTGATCATTCAATAACCAGGTCTATTGAAGATGAAACTGGAAAGGCGGCCAATGGTCGCCTTTTGTTTTTGATGCATGAGGCAAGATCGGCCAAAATGGAATGGCCTTTGTTCAAACATTATCTTTGAACACATAGCCTACTGCGCTTTGACAGGCCAACTCAGAAACTTCATTGTTCTACTTGCATTGACCGTTGCCGCTGGCACTGTGGGCAATCTCTTGTCCAGCGGAAACGAATTGGAGAAACTCCGAGAAAATGCTGAAAGCATACAGTGGTCCATTTCAGAAATGGATACGGAATTACAGCAGGTTCTTTCGCGCATAAAGGAAGATGACGTGGAATTGAATTCCTTCAGAAGCCTTTGGAATGAGAAAAGAATTGGCCTGATCGTTTATCAGGATAATCGTGCCGTTCACTGGACCACAAATGTGATTCCATTCAAGGAGAGTTTTGATGACCGCCACCGACCATCTGACGGAATTGTTCACCTGATCCATTCATGGTATCTGTGCCGTACCATTGAGCATGACGGACAATTGCTGGTGGCCTATGCGCTGCTGGCCTCAGACTTTGACTTTGAAAACCGCTACATCGAAAACGGTTGGTCAAAACACATTACTGCCGACCCAAGGTTCCGACTCACACAGTCAGAACTGCAACAGTATCCCATTCAATTAGATGGTCAGGCTTCCAACATAGGTCTACGGGTTGTGGAAAGGAAGTCTTCCAACGGGCATTTCAATTTAGATACAGCAGCGTGGCTGGCATTCATCATCCTGCTCCTTATTACCATCTGGTTTTCGGCAAATTGGATCGGGACATTCACATCGGTAACCGTTTCCGACATCCTTTTTGTGTTCTTGCTTGTCATTGTTCGAGCATTGATGATCTGGTGGGAAATGCCATCTGGTCTTTACAGCTCAGAACTCTTCGGTCCTACGCCACATGCCACTTCTGCCTTCATTCCCTCATTGGGCGATCTGATCCTTCATCTCGTTACCATCTATCTCTTCCTTCTCCGAATCGGAAACCGCAAATGGCGCATCGAAAACCAGTATCTACAAGCCTTTCTGTCCATCTCATTCCCAGTAATGCTCATTTGGCCGCTGTGGTATCTGTTCCACATTCTGGTCATCAACTCATCTTTCTCTCTCGACCTCAACAGCCCGTTTTCTCTCAATGCATACAGTTTTATCGGGCTCGGAACGAGCTTTCTTGGGCTACTCAACTTCTACCTTATTTATCGAAAACTGACACTGTTGTTGGAGCCGGATCAGCGTACTTGGAAAGTCATTCTTCCTTGGCTGATTCTGGGAACTGTGGTCTTGTTTGTATTGCTCGACCAATCATCTTTTGGAATGGCAACCGCCCTGTCATCAGGAGTTCTTTTAGGTTTCTTGATGCTGAGCCGACAATGGTTGGAGAACCGTAGCGGCATTTATTACCATGCACCGAATGTGCTGGTATTCTCCATTCTTGCGTGTTTGATGCTGACGGATGCCACCACACAGAACGAGCATGAGGTGCGTGCCACACTGGCCAGAAAACTCGACCAAAAACAGGATCCGATAACCGAGTTCCTGTTCAATGATCTTCAAGAAGAGATCAGTTCTGACCGTCAGCTGCGTGTTGCACTGAGTGCTGAAGTGTTGAATTCGGAAGCTGTTCTGGGCAACATTCACCAGAAACTAAGTTACGACCACTGGAACCGCTATCAGAACATCATTGATATCTTCAATTCAGATGGCGGACTTATGATGTCGGACCGTGACCGAACCGGGCCGAATTATTTCGAGTTGCAGAACGTCTATGAGAATGCCGTACCGACCATAGCTGAGAATTTGAGGTACGTTTCAGCTTTGGGAACACAGGGCGGTTACTTGGCAAGGATTGAAATTCAATATCCACGCAGAAAGGAGAAACTCATCACATTCATTACGCTCATTCCTGAGAAATCGGACGATATTCTCGGGTTCACAGACCTTTTTGTGGATGAGGAATTCAGCACTTCGCGACAGCTGGAAGGCTATTCGTATGCCATTTATCAAGATGGAGAGTTGTTGGACGGCAATGGCGATTTTGCCTACAGTCTTCGTAGCCAGAACTACCAACAATTGCAAGGTGATGTAAGCTGCATTAACAATGACGGATACAGTCATTTGGTTACCAAGCCTGTTGAAGGAAGGTTGGTTGTGGTGAGCAAGCCTGAAAATGGCGTGCTTGATTTCCTGACCACATTCTCCTATCTCTTCCTATTCTATTTGGCCTGCACTGGTGTGGTAGCTATGCTGAGCGGAAGATTGATCCGCGGAATTCGCGAACGCACAAGTTTCAGAAACCGCATCAACCTGGCCATGAGTTCAGTCTCGTTCATTTCGCTGTTGTTGATCGGTGTGCTTACCGTGATCTATGTGATCAATGAGTACAACGACCGCAACAAGGAGATGATCTCTGAAAAGTCGAAATCCGTACTCATTGAACTGGAGCACAAACTACAGAGTCAGGGTCCGTTGGAAAACAACCAAGAGATGATCTCGGTGCTGCTCAACAAATTCTCCAAGGTCTTTTTTACCGACATCAACCTTTATCAGTTGGACGGGCATCTACTGGCCACTTCACGTCCAAGGCTTTTTGATGAAGGCCTGATGGCCGAAGTAATTGACCCAGAGGCATACGAGGAAATGCGGTTTGGACAACGCAGCAGCTTCATCCATGAAGAAACCATTGGCAAACTGACCTACCTCACAGCTTACGTTCCCTTCCGCGATGAGAAAGGGCAAGTTGTAGCATTTATGAGCCTGCCCTATTTCGCGCGGCAGTTCGGGTTACAACAAGAGATATTCGCGCTGCTTGCCACACTCACCAACATTTATGTATTCCTGATTCTGATCTCGGTGGTACTGGCACTGTTCATTTCCAACCGCATTACAGAACCGCTTCGCATCATCCGCGAAAGCTTGCGAAACCTTAAACTCGACCAGGCCAACCGTGCTATAGAATGGCAGAGCAACGATGAGATCGGACAACTGGTGCAGGAATACAACAGAACGCTGAATGAACTGGTGAGGAGTGCCGAACTACTGGCTAGATCGGAGCGTGAAAGCGCTTGGCGCGAAATGGCCAAACAGGTTGCTCACGAGATCAAAAATCCGCTAACGCCAATGAAGTTGAGCATTCAGATGCTTCAACGTAGCAAGAACGATGGCGCGGAAGATCTGAACGAACGTATTGAACGAACCACCAAAACACTCATCGAGCAGATTGACACACTGTCCAACATCGCAACGGAATTCTCATCCTTTGCGCAGATGCCAAAGTCGAATATTGAGCGTATCAACCTGAAGGAATTGTTGGAGAGTGCCGCAGAACTGCATCGCAATTCTGAAGCAACCGTTACGCTAAATATTGAAGCCGGTGAGAACAGCTTTGCACAAGCGGACCGTGAGCAGATGCTTCGGGTATTCACCAATCTGATCAAGAATGGCATTCAGGCAACGCCTGATCATGTCCGACCAGAAATAACCCTTGGCCTGATAAGGAAAGGCTCCAATTGGATAGCATCGGTAAAAGACAGTGGCTCAGGCATTCCTGAAGAGCTGCGCGAGAAGATCTTTGTTCCCAATTTCACCACAAAATCATCCGGAATGGGACTTGGATTAGCCATGGTCAAAAACATTGTTGAGACCTGTAATGGCAAGATCTGGTTTGAATCAGAGATCGGTAAAGGAACCGTTTTCTATATCTCTTTGCCGGCCGACTGAACCTTCGGTTTCTTGCTTACCAGATAAACCCCTGTGCAGATCAGAATGGCCGAACCGACCTTGATCCAATCAAGACTGTCTTTTCCCCAAGCAATGGCAAATGAGGCAGCCAAAAGTGGTTGCAGATAGATGTATGTACTCACCACAGAAGGACTCACATATCGCAACGCCAATGTGTTGAACAGATAGGCGAAGAAGCTCAATCCGACCACCACAAAAACTACCGCCCAAACGATGTGTGGCGGAAAGCTTTGCCACTCGATTTGGGTGAATTCCGAATATCCAAAAGGCAACACCAGAAACAGGCCGAACAGGAATATCCACTTCACAACCGTGATGGGATGGTACCGTTTCATCAATGGTGAAATGAGCACCAGATAAACTCCGTAAGAAGACGCGTTTACCCACACCATCAGATCGCCAATAAACGTGTTACTGCTGAACGAAAGTTTCTTGCCGACCAATAGAATGAGAAGCGTCCCAACCAATCCAAGGAAGATTCCCAGTGTCTTAGTTTTAGTAATGCGCTCTTTGATCATAATGGATGCAACGATCAGCACCAGAATCGGGGTTGAGGTCATGATTACGGCCGCGTTGATCGGGTGCGTGTAGTTCAACCCTTTGAAGAACATGAGCTGGTTGATGGCTATGCCGAATAGGGCCGCCACAGCGAGTTTGGGCAAATCCTTTTTGTCCAGTTTTTCTTTGACGAAAAGACCTGCAATCCAAAATAGGGATACCGCCCCCAAACAGCGCAGCAGAATAAACCCGAACGGCTGTATGTAATCTGGCATCACCTCTTTGGCAATGCTGTAATTGGCTCCATAAATGAGGTTAGCACCGAGCAGCGCCAAATGGGCAAGCAGTTGCTTATTCACTTAACGCTACCTTGGCGGCTTCCACGGTTTTCTTGGCATTGCCCACAAAGACCTCATCCCCTATCCAAATGAGAGGACGTTTCAGAAACGTGTATTCTTCCAAAATGTACTTGCGATAATCAGCTTCTGTCAGGTTCATTTCATTCAGACCCATGCTGCGGAATTTCATGGCCCGTTTGCTGAAAAGCGCTTCATACGAACCGACCTTCTCCTTGGCAGCATCCAACTCTTCAGCACTGATGTTTTCCACTTTAATGTCTTGCATTTCAAAGCCTTTGGATTCAAGACCGAGTTCTTTGATTATTCGCTGACAGGTATCGCAAGTAGATAGATGATGGATTTTTTGCACGAGAACTGATTTGGCCGCGAAGATAAGGTGCATTGGTAACCTTACCTATCTGATGCCGTATTTCAGATAACGTCTAACCACCTACCATGTTCTACCTTATTTACAGCAGCAAGGCTGTTCCGCAGATCTCTGAAAATGAGCTTCGTGATATTATATCAGCAGCCGAACGGAACAACAGAGAGAATAACATTACTGGACTTTTGATCTTTTACAACGGCACCTTCATACAAATGTTGGAGGGCGATGAAAGTGCCGTGATGGAAACGTTTGATAAGATTGAAGAGGACGAGCGCCACACTGCCGTACTGAAATTATTCTCGGGCAACGAGGAAAAACGTCATTTCCCAGATTGGAAAATGGCCCTTAGGGTGGTTAACGAAGCGACTTTCAATAAGATCGATGCCTATGAAACCCTTGAAGAAGGAGACCGATTCCTGAATCAGATCAAAGATGACCACATTGGCCTACGTATGCTTCGATACTTCTACGATATGAAGAAGTAGCCTCGAACTGCTATTGTACCACCAATTTTTTCACTGATCGGCCGCTGTTTCCTTCTACTGTAACGAGGTAAACGCCTGCCGCACCCAACTGGTCGCGGCCCAATTCAAATCGATGGTTGCCCACATTCAGTTGTCCGGTGTAAACATTCAGAATCTGTTTACCAGCAACATCCATAACTGCAATGGAGTAACTATCGCTATTGGTGGTTTCTACGTTTATGACCGCATCTGAACTCATCGGGTTCGGTGAGATTGTGAATCCGAAATCCGATTGCTGATCTCCAATTCCAAGAGGACCAGAGATCTGAATGTCATCAATGAAAATATTGTTGCCCGCATCGCTTGTTCCCTGAAACTTGACCAGTAAGTGTTCCTCATTCGCGTAAGCGCTCAGATTCACGTTGATCAATTCCCAATCGCTTTGCGAACTCGGTGTAAAAGCCGAACTCTGCGTACCGCTGACCGTTGCCAAAGAAACCCCGCTTTTGTTGTAGCGAAGGGCCCAGGTCTCACCACAATCTTTAGACACGTAAACGCGAAGCTTATCCGACTGCCCAGATTTTTGTTTGTAAGCAAGACGGAAATAGAGATCCGGGTCATTCATCAGCGTCATGTTAACCGATGGAAGTTGGAACTCATCTTCACTACCAACAGGGTTTCCGTCATTGCACCACAACACAATTGACCTATTGCCAGAGTACGAAAAATCGTTCTCATCCCAAGTATTTCCCAATCCATCACTTATTACCAAATAGTCTTCCTCGGTTTCCTCAAAACCTTCGAAACTGAAATAACTGTTTACCTCTGCAGAACTAGGAATTACCGTTACGTAGTCTGTCTGGGTTTGCGAATCGGTACCCTGCGCATTGGAAACGGTCTGTGTAACCGAGTAAACACCCGTGGCATTATAGACCACTGTTGGGTTTGCCGAAGATGAAGAACTTGGCGTAGCCCCTGGAAAATCCCAACTGTAAGTGGTTGGCTCTCCATTGTAAGAACCATCTGTGAAGGTTATGGGTTCTCCTGCACAAACAATTCTTCGTTCAGCAGAGAACTGCGCCTTTGGTGCACATGGTGTTTCAGGCAATAGCACTCCAGTGGCTGTTAAATTGGAATTGGACCATACGTTACTTCTTGTGCCAGAAAGCACCGCATCCATACGCGATTTCTGATCCAACGTAAACATGTTCTGGCATGCCCCGTTCGAGTAATCCATGTAATTCTCCACCTGGTCTGGAAGATCCGGATTATCGTTGCTACAAGTGTTTGCATTCTGAGGACAATTGCTCGGTGTGGCATCTGCCTGTGGCGGAGTATCATCGCAACCATCATCAAAAAAACCTCCATTGCACCCTCCTTGAAAAGTGTGAAAAAGGCCGAACCAATGGCCAGCCTCGTGCGTCAGCGTTCTACCGTTACTGCCATTGAAAGCCGATGTGCCAATACTTCCAATGTAATCTGCACGAACCACAACACCATCTGTTTGAGCATTTCCAAAACCTGGAAATTGAGCATAACCCAACGTGGTGCCTTGGCCTCCACTGTTGTCAATGGTTGCCACTACCCAAACATTGAAATACTTGTTGCTCGGCCAATAGCTCACACCTTTAACCCCGTTTTCGTCAGAAGCATTGTAAGTAAGTGGCGACCAAACCCTAACCACACCATCCGTGCAATTACCCTGCGGGTCGAGTTTGGCCAATCGGAATTCAATATTGATGTCAGCTGCCACTGGTTGGAAAACAGGTCGGGTATTGGTCGTATCCTCATTCAGTCTGCGATAATCCTCGTTAAGTATGCGCATCTGATCCTCGATCTGCTCATAGCTGATATTCTCTGGCCCACCCTGATGAATTACATGGAACACGGTTGGGATGATATGTACACCTCCGGCACGTTCATCTTCAAAGCCATCTCGCTTTAGCAATTCTGCTCTTGCACTGAGGTCGGAAATGACCTGAAGACCCGATGGATCATCAGCAAGCATTTTTTCCAAATGTTCGTCAAAACCGCAATGGGCATCTTGGGCATTTGCGGCAAAAAACGCCAATAGAACAGACAATAAAGTGGTAATAGAATATTTCATACTGGTTTGAATAATGCTTAAAGGTACGGAGACCCGTATCCCGAATTTGTACTGCAAGTTACTTAGGTTCAATCAAGCGCTGATTTCAGGTCTGCAATTAGATCATCGGCATCCTCAATTCCAATGCTCAATCGGATAAGCGAATCAACCACTCCGGTCTTTTCCCTTTCTTCCTTCGGGATGGATGCGTGCGTCATAGTTGCCGGATGCCCGATCAACGATTCCACTCCTCCGAGGCTTTCTGCCAATGAGAATAGATGTGTTGCTGAAAGCACTTTAGTTGCGGCTTCAACGGTGTTCTCTTTCAGTGTAAATGATACCATACCCCCGAATCCGTTCATTTGGCTTTTAGCCACTTCGTGATTTGGATGAGATTCAAATCCTGGCCAATAAACCTTGTCCACTTTTGGGTGATCCTTCAGCCATGTGGCAACAACTTTTCCGTTCTCGCAATGCTGTTTCATGCGGATATTGAGGGTCTTCAGTCCGCGAAGCACCAAGAAGCTGTCCATTGGTCCGCAGACCGCACCGCTACTGTTCTGAATGAAATACATCCGCTCAGCAAGTTTTTCATCTCTTACAACCAAAGCGCCCATTACCACATCCGAGTGCCCTCCCAAGTATTTTGTAACCGAATGCATCACGATGTCCGCTCCAAGATCAAGCGGTTGCTGAAGTGCGGGTGTAGCGAACGTGTTGTCTACGCAGAGTAGCGCCCCGGCAGACTTTGCCACTTCCGACATCGCTTTGATGTCGATCACATTCATCATTGGGTTGGTCGGTGTTTCCACCCAAATAAGCTTGGTATTGCTGTTCACTTTGGCTTTCACGGTTTCCACATCGCCCATTGGTACAAAGTGGAATTTCACTCCAAAGCCCTCATAGATCTTGGTGAAAAGGCGATACGTTCCGCCATACAGATCGTTGGTGCTGATCACCTCATCTCCGGGTTTCAGCATTTTTATAACGCAATCAATTGCAGCCATTCCGCTACCGAAACAGGCTCCGTATTTTCCATTTTCCAACTCAGCAATGGCGTTTTCGAGCGCATTTCGAGTTGGGTTTCCCGTACGCGAATACTCGTATCCTTTGTGGTCGCCAGGCGCGGCCTGCACGTAGGTTGATGTTTGGTAAATAGGCGTCATGATGGCGCCTGTGGTTGGGTCTGGTTCTACCCCTGCGTGAACTGCTTTTGTTCCGAATTTCATGTGTTTTGGTTTTGTCCCGTTCATATTTCCTAACATGGAAATTCCCCCTTTGGGGGATGGAGGGGGCTGGCAAATGTATAGGAATCTTTATACTAGTTTCATGACCCAAAGCACCTAGCATGGCAGATTCTAAAGAAGGTTTCATTCCGTACCAGTCATTGAACTTTTCGGAAGTCGAAATGAAGCAACGTGCTGAAGACTTTTTCCGCTTTATGGACAAGCGCAGATCACTGCGTGTTTTCTCCGACAAACCCGTTCCTAAGGAGGTAATTGAAACCCTGATCAGAACAGCATCTACAGCCCCAAGTGGCGCACATATGCAACCGTGGACCTTTTGTGCGGTGAGTTCGGCAGAGATAAAGTCGAAGATTCGTGAAGCAGCAGAAAAGGAGGAATACGAGAACTACCACGGACGAATGAGCGACCGTTGGTTGAAGGACCTCGAACCTTTCGGAACAGATCACATCAAACCATTCTTGGAAATCGCGCCTTGGCTTATCATCGTCATGAAGCGTTCGTACGAATTTGTTGATGGCGAAAAGAAGAACAACTACTACTCCACAGAAAGTGTCGGACTGGCCGCAGGTTTTCTTTTGGCTGCAATACACAACGCTGGTCTGGTAGCATTGACACACACGCCAAGCCCAATGAATTTCCTTGCCAAAGTGTTAGAACGACCCGAGAATGAAAAGCCGTTTCTGCTCATTCCTGTCGGGTATCCTGCGGAGAATGCGGAAGTGCCTGATCTTACACGAAAGCCGCTGAAAGAAGTGGCCGTATTCTATTGAAGTTTGTTCTTGGCTTCAATCCAGCGGCTCATGAACTCGGTGCTGCGCATGGTATGATGCATCAGCATGGAGCCGATGAAATTCTTCTGTCGATGAATCTCCAAGTTGGCTTGTAATGCTTCCAACCGTTGAATGAAGGCGCTGCCGAGTTCTGCTTTCGGGTAAACCTGATCAATGATCTCTGCACCGTTCTGCTGAGCGGTTTCCCAAGCTGCCTTATCTGTGTAAAGTTGAACGGCCGCTTGTGCGAAGCCTTCGGTTGAATCAGCAATTGAACCACTCCATGGCAGGTTTCCGTGCATGGCTTCTGCGCCAACGGAAGTGGTAATGCTTGGCGTGCCACATTGCATGGCTTCTACCAGTTTACCTTTCAGTCCGGCACCAAAACGAAGTGGCGCCAAAAGCACACGTGCTTTACCGATAACCTCTTGCGCATTTTCTGCTCTTCCTTTGATGAGAAACCCTTCTTTCTCTGAATGCAACTGTCGGTGTTTGTCAGAACAGTACGCGCCATAAACATGCATTTCCGCTTCGGGAAGTTGCTTGCGAATAAGTGGCCAAATGTCAGTTTTCAGATACTGCACCGCATCCCAATTGGGTGGATGCAGGAAATTACCAATGGTGACGAAATGCTGACGTTCCTCAAACCCCCTCCCCGCTTCGCGGTACTCCCCCTTTTCAGGGGGAGAACTGGCACGCTGATCTGAACTTTCATCGGAGAACAAGCTCCCCTCCTTCTGAAAGGAGGGGTTGGGGGAGGTCAAACTTTCCAACATAAAAGGCAAGTAATGCAGCAGCACCCCATCCACTTTGAAAATGGCTTTCAAAACCCCCATTTCGTACTCGGAAATGATAAGCGAAACATCGCAGCGGTAAATGCTGGCAATCTCTCGTTTGGCCACTTCATTGAAGAGGTCGGACGGTTGGAAATCACGATTCTGTTTCAACGCATCTTGCCGCGCGTGGCGCAGACAATGCAAGTCTTCGGTGTCCAGAATTCGGATAGCCATTGGGCAATTCTCCGCTACTCGCCAACCGAACTGCTCTTCGGTCATAAAACGGTCGAAGAGCGCGATTTGCGGATTGAGTTCCTTCACAAAATCATCAAATGAGGAGTCATTGAGTTTTACCGAAACCTGCTTCACTCCAAACTCCGTAAGATCAGTTGCGTGTTCACTTTCAGCTGCTGCACTGGCAAAAGTGATTTCCCAATCGTGTTGTTGGAACAGCTCAATCAGTTGCAACATACGACTGCCCGCAGCCGAAGAATTCGGTTCGGGAAACACGGTGCCGATAATGAGAAGCCTGCGCTGCATGAATGGCTCAAACGTATTGAATAACTTCGGTCGACACCAAAAACCATTCGCATGAAAACAGCTTACCTCTCATTTCTCGGCATTGTCGGAATCGGCTTTGCAGCATTCTTCTTCATTACGATTGGCCCGCATCTTATAGAAAACCCAAATGTTGTGGCAGCTTTCAAAGCAGGTTATGTCAACCCCTATTCATCTGGCTTTGCCACCGATGCCATCTGCTGTTGGCTGGTGCTTGCCGCTTGGGTGGTTTACGAGAAGTTTGAGAAAGGCATCAAGCACGGTTGGATAGCTTTACTTATAGGCTTGGTACCGGGAGTTGCTGCGGCATTTGCGCTTTACTTAGTGATGCGAATGAGGCAGTTGAAGAGCATGTGATTCGATTCATTCTTATCGCTATATGGCATAATCAAACTAAACTCAATGATACCTTTGTTGAGCTGGACTTAAAGGAATTTACTCATCAATGAGTTTTGTTGCGAGAGTGTTGAAGGTGTTCAATGTAGGGAGTGAATTTCACTACCTATTGCAACAAAGAATTGTAAATGAGTTGCGTCATGGCTGGTATGTATCCGATAAGCAACATGCTATCGGAGATACTGTAGATGTTGACATTTATTATTTAGAAAGAGGTCTTAGCGGAGTTTCAGGAAACGGCATAGGACACCTCAATCATAAGCTGGTCAAACCACTTAAAAATGGATACAACAAAAACACTCCCCTGCGATTTGGGTTATACAAAGATTTAGAACTGGGAGGGGTATTCGCACTTGACCAGAAGTATGTCGGGTGGTGCATTGAGAACGTTGAAGATTTCTTTATTGTTGACTTACATGTTCTTTATGATTTTGGAGTGTATACACTTTCTGAAAGTGGAGATTATACCTTAAGACTAGATAAAGACGATGGTCCGAGGTGGTTTATCAAGGCTTTTGGCTCCATCGACAATATGAGTGAAAAACTGGAAGTTCTAAACACTGAGTTCAGATTCAGTGAGGAATTGGAACATCTTAACGAACTCAAAAGGAGTAAATGAGCCTCGAAGAAGTCCGTAATTATATCAATCACATCAGGCGCGAAATGATGGGAAAACCAAATGGGCCTCAATGTTCGTTAATCGCTATTTTCTGTCATTCTGCATTTGCTTTATGATCATCTCGCATCAGCATAAATTCATTTTCATCAAAACGTTGAAAACGGCTGGTACCAGCCTGGAAATTGCATTGTCTGAATTCTGTGGGCCTGATGACATCATAACGCCCATCACCGAAATGGATGAAGCCTATCGGAAAGAGCTTGGGTTCAGAGGAAAGCAAAATTATTTTGTGCCATTCAGCAAATACTCGTTCAATGATAAACTAAAGGCCATGTACCACAGAAGAAGACTTCGGTACTACAATCATATGGCAGCCTCGGAAGTGATGCAATATTTTGATCCGGAGATCTGGAAGAACTACTACAAATTCTGCTTTGAGCGGAATCCGTTCGACAAGTATGTTTCCTGGTACTTCTGGCTCCGGGGCGAATCCAAATTCAAAAGCAGAAATGAGTTTATCCAAAGTGGATCCGCCAGTCGGCTAAGCAGTTTTGACCTTTATACAGTAAATGCAATTCCAGTTGTAGACCACGTTTACAGATACGAGTATATGGAACAGGCACTCGATGACATTACCCGAGTTCTAAATCTACCAAAGCAATTGACGCTCCCAAGTAAGAAAGCCAAGAGCGGGCTGAGAAAACCAAACACCCCATATCAAGAATTTTTAACCGATTACGAAAAAGAATGGATCAGTAAGATCTTTGCAAGGGAGATGAAGTATTTTGATTACCAATTTTAGCCATGAGCCTCGAAGAAGTCCGTAATTACATCAACCACATCAGGCGCGAAATGATGGGAAAACCGCTATCGCGTGCCGACCTTGATGAGAACCCGCTGGAGCAATTTGCCAAGTGGATGGAGGAAGCTGTGAATGCGCAGATATTGGATCCGTATGCCATGTGTTTGAGCACGGTGAATGCGGCCGGGCATCCGTCATCGCGCATCGTGTATTGGAGGGATGTTGAGAGTGATGGATTCGTGTTCTACACCAACTACAACAGTCGTAAAGGCATTGAGATCGCGGCCAACCCGTACGTTTCGCTCAACTTCCATTGGAGCGAATTGGACAGACAGATCCGGATTGAAGGGCCAATCAAAAAGGTTTCCACAGAAACCTCAGACAAATACTGGGCTTCACGTCCGCGCGAAAGCCGAATTGGTGCTTGGGCTTCGGCCCAGAGTAGTATTGTTTCGAGCCCAGATCAATTGCAGAAATCGGTTGAGAAACTGCATGAACAGTTCGGTGAAGGCGATATTCCTCGACCTGCACATTGGGGCGGTTACGTAGTAGAACCCGAACGCATCGAATTCTGGCAGGGCCGACCAAGCCGCCTGCACGACCGTTTCGTTTACATCAAAAGCGGTGACGATTGGGCAATGGAACAGCTATCTCCGTAGAGAAAGAAAAAGGGTGAAATGGGAAAAGGAAAAACGTGTCTATCATCGAACGTTTTTCCTTTTTCGTTTTACCGTTATCTGATTCCCCCACAGATTACCACTAACTGGTCAAGTCATTAAAAAACCGACCTTTTGGTTGAAAATCCTCCGCCTCGTACCTCGGCACCTCCTTTACAAAGGAGGAATCGCGCAGTTCCCCCTTGGAAAGGGGGTGGCCGAAGGCCGGGGGATTTGCTTCAGGTAATCTGTGGGGGAATCAGTCCCGTTATTCTAAATTAAAAACCCATCTCGGCTTTCGCCTCCGCAATGGCGTTAAGCAAAGCTTCCACATCTTCCGTTGAAATGCGTCCGATGTTTCCGATACGGAAACAATCGGCTTTGGTGAGTTTGCCCGGATAGATGGCAAATCCACGCTCGTTCAGTTTGCTATAGAACGTATTGAAATCGAAGTTTTCACTTACAGGGTGATTGAACGTGGTGATGATATAGCCTTGTTTTTCGGCTGGCAGATATTCGGTAAAACCCATGCTCCGCATGCCATCCACCAACGTTTGGTAGTTCTTCTGGTAACGCGCTGAACGTGCTTCCACACCTCCTTCTTCCAGCAATTCTTTGATGGCCTGACCGTAAGCCAAAAGCGAATGTGTTGGAGGCGTAAAGCGGAACTGTCCGTTGTTCTCCAAGCCTTTCCATTGTGCATAAAGGTCGAGACTCAATGAACGCGCGCGGCCTTCACACTCTTGCAAAGCATCGCGCTTTACCAACGCAAAACTGAACCCAGGTACGCCCTCAATACACTTGTTGCTACTTGAAACAAGGAAATCGATATTGCACTCAGCAAGGTCAACTGGCACGGCACCGAAGCTGCTCATGGCATCAACCATGTAGCGTTTTCCATGCTTTTCAATCACGGCTCCGTATTCTTTAATTGGGTTGAAGATGCCCGTGGTGGTTTCGCAATGCACCACGGCCACATGCGTTACGGTTGGGTTACTCGTGAGGAACGCATCCAATTCCTCAACCGAAGGCGATTTGTCTTCATCATAGGTCAACGCATCGAACTTGATACCGTGAACCTCCGCCATTTTGCAGATGCGCTCTCCGTAAGCGCCATTCACTAACACCAGCAAATGGCCATCCTTCGCCAAGGCGGAAGAGATCATGCTTTCCACACCAAACGTTCCAGAACCCTGCATGATTACGCATTCGTAGCCTTTTTCCTGACTCACATTTCCGAGTTCCAGGAGCTCATTGCGGATGTCCTTTACAAGTTGGATGAACTCAAAATCGCGAGAGCCAAGATCGCGAAGCATAGCCTGTTTCACGGTCATGGAAGTGGTAAGCGGCCCAGGTGTAAAAAGTAGTTTGTCTTTCAAAATGGTTACGAATTAAGAATGAGTACGAATATGCGAATGAACTGAACCACAGAGTTCACGGAGAAGAGCACAGAGCTCACAGAGGACGAGTTTCTCCCCTTTGGGGAGATGCCGCAGGCAGAGGGGTTTTTCATCTGTTGAGTAGCAATTTTCTGCGTTCGAAATAGATGATGGCGAATATGGTGAACACCACTCCGATGATGGCCAGTGCGTAGCACGCATAGGTGAAAAACGTCAGCCAATCCATATCGCTGACGAAGAAGTCTTTGTAGAACAGCACAGCAACACTTCCGAGATAGCCGAACGCATCGGCCAAGTAGATGAGAAAGCCTGCATTACTCGGGTATTTGAAGGCCGCGATCAATCGTTCGAAAAGGATGCAATTGAACGGAATGTAACCCATGTACGCTCCAAAACCCGTGAGCATTATCCACGGAATTGGGCCGATCAATCCTTGATGGAAAAGCCATGTGCTGGCACCAACCGCAGCACAACCCAAACCGATGATGATGTGGTTGACCGTGAGCGCAATCATATTACTACGGATGAACATGACAAACGCAAGCATAACCAACACTCCGATGGTAACGGGGATTTCTGTAGTGGTAAAAATCTCAGGTGCTTCACCGAAACCAAGCTGCGCCAGAATTTCCGCCATGAAGTTGTCGCGGAAATCGCGGAATGCCGTGAGCATGATGTAAACGATGATGAGCGAGGTCAAACCCCAAGCGAATTGCATGAAGAATGCTTTCCGCTGCGCACCTGTCATCGGGTCGCGTCTGGTGCGAAGTTCCTCGTCTTCGGCAGACGGGTTGGGAACCAACGAAAGCATTCCCACAAAAAACAAAAGGGGAAGCGCGAAAATGCCACCAACAGCCGCAGGCATCCAGAAATCGGAAACGCCTTCGAGCAAGAGCCATTTCCCGACACTCTTCACAAATCCCGAAGCGAAAATGAAGCTGGCGCAAAGTCCCGCGCCCATCAGTTCGGTAAAGCGTCTTCCTTCCAAGAAACTGAACACCAATCCCCAGACCATTCCGAGCGGAATTCCATTCAGAAAGAGGAAGATCCATTTGAGTTTTACGGGAACAATGGCAAAACCTAGCAAGGCAATTTCCGCTACACTTATCAGCGCCAAAATGGCCAATCCGCGGCTATTTCTGCCCATTTCGGAGACCACTTTGATACCGATGAATTTGGATAGTGTGTAGCCCAGAACCTGCGCAATGACAATGGCAGATTTGAATGAAAGCCCCCAAAGATCATCGATGCCTTCATAGCTCGCAGCCGAGAACGGTTTGCGGAAAGCGTACATGCACGAATAGGTGGAAAACGCAGCCACAATGGCGTAAAGAGAAAGCACCAATCCGTTGGCTCCTGCCAACCATTTGGTGATGCTATTTCCAAAGGATTTCAAGCCGCCAAGTTCTGTAATGTTGTGCTTGGCATCATTGCCGAAATGTTAAGAATCAAATGTCGTAGCCGTCCGCGTTGAGGCCAACTTCTGCCCATTCGCCATCAATAAGGATGACGCAGCTATCATAACCGACATCCAACAGCAATTTTGCAGCAGTTTCGAACTCACCCAGGATTTCATCTGGTGTATGCCCATCACTGTTTATTTGAACTGGAATATCCAGTTTAAACGCTTCCTCCAGAACCCACTTACTCGGATACGTTTCGTTCGCGCGCTTCTTATACAGACCGCGCGTGTTCACTTCCATGATGGCGTCTGATTTGGAAATTACTTCCAACGTGTTCATCACCTCTTCGCGATACCAAGCTTCATCCTCAGAGAAGAAATGCTCTTTCAAATTCTGCATTTTGATCTTGTCCAAATGCCCTACAACTTCAGGGCAATCCTCCACGATCATTTCGCGCGTCAATTCGTAGTATCGCCTAACGGCTCGTTCCACGTTTCCATCGAAAATCTCAAAAAGTCCTTTCTTGAACACTTCCAAGGTTCCATCGATCTCCCAGCCTTTGCCACCTGTAAAAGCATCCACGAAGTGAATCGAACCGACCGCGTAATCGAGTCCTGCGGTCTGCAAGAACTCGGCCGTTGGCCCCATTTTCTCTGGGATGTAATCGACCTCCATTCCGAGTAGGATCTCAATCCTGTCTTCATACTTGCGTTTGAGGCGATAGATCTCTGCCACGTACTCATCCATGTCATCGAGTTTCATTGCCCATTTGCAATCGAAAAACGGAATGGGTGCGTGAGATGAGAAGCCGTAGGTCGGCATTCCGAGTGCAAGCGCTTTGCGGATGTAATCCTCTGGCGCGTTGGTGCCATCACAGAAATTCGTGTGGCTGTGGTAATTCGTCCAAGACATTTTACAATAATGAACAGTAGAACAGATGAATGTTGAACAGAAGAAGTTTGAAATCCACTATTTGTCGCGGTTTTTGGCGGTTCTGATCGATGAAAATACAATCGCAATCAACTCATTGCACTCTTTTTGCAATTCGCTCGATGACGATTGAACGGTAATTCCTGAAAGATCCATGATCCGAAGATTGACCCGAGTCTCTCTCGACTCTTTCAGGACCATTCCCATTTTGTGGATAAAGTCCTTTTTTGATTCCGCTGCCTGAGCTTCTGCGTAGATCAGAGCGGCCGCCCCGCTTGACCTGAGAATCTGACCCCCGTAGTATTTGGCTTCTACGGTGCTGGGTAATTTCCTAACCAATTTCACGATTTCCACAGCAAATAGAATGAGCCTTTCCTGAAGGTCGTATTTGTTGTCATTGGTCATTTTGACGGAAGAAAGATAATGTGAATTTCAATAAACCCGTCATTGACAGAACATTGACTCATCCGTTGTTCTGTTCGTCTGGTGTTCTGTTCATCTGTTCTTCAGGTGGGTAATCGCCATGTTTTTGTAGCGCTGCATATCTGGAAGCGGAACGTCCACTTCCTTGGCCAGTTCGTCCCAATGGCGCATGCGGATGATGGTTTTGAACAGCGGGTCTTTCTCAAAATCGGCTGCTTCCGTTTCGGTCATCGCGCCACCTTGGTACTCCAAGGTCTTTTTGGACGCCTCGGAAAGTTTGCCGTAATACCCAGCATCGGCAAAACAGAGATAGCGCTTGGCCTCTACATGGCTCTGAACCAGTTTGGCCATGTTCTCTGAAAAACCCCTTTCACGAAGGAAATCCGCCCCGAGTTTTTCATGCTCCATTACGCCATAACCACCCATCTGAGGTTTGTCACCGTTCATTTCGCATAGATGACCGATGTCGTGGAAAAGTGCGGCAAGAATCACTTCATCCGAAAAACCTTCCTTTTCGGCACATTGAGCGGCCTGACAACCGTGCTCCAGTTGCGAAATGGCTTCACCGATGTAATCGGCATTTCCGAATCTGTCGAAGAGGCCGAAAACCTCCTCAACACGCGTTTCGATGGATTTTTCAGGCATTTGCCAGTTGCAATTTCTCTTGCAGGTAGCCTTTCAAATGGCCAACCGTAGGCAACAATCCGTCATTCTCGAGCTTGGAAAGTTCTGCTTCGGTGTGCGACCCATTGGTAACCGCCAAACTGAACAGGCACTTGGCATTACGGCCAGCCGCAAGATCTACAGGCGTATCGCCCACTTTCACCACTTTCTTTGAATCCTGAATGCCGAACTGCTTCATGGCTTTCTGGATCATGAACGGATGTGGCCTTCCTTTCACCACCTCATCAGAAGTAATACTCATGTCGATGAAAGAGTTTCCTGTGGAAACATAATCCTCATCCAAACCTTCGTCCCAACCCAGATTTTCAAGAATAATGTCGGTAACCTCGCGGTAGAAACCTGTGGTCAGGGCCACTTTCACCCCGTTTTCACGCAGCCAGTTGATCACCTCCACAGCACCTTCGGTCGGTTTCGAATCGGTGGTCTCGTAGTGCGCCTCAAGCAGATCGCGGAATGTATTGTACGATTCTTCCACTTTGTCCTCAAGGTCTGGGTGGTTGGCCCCCAGTTTACTCTTCCAGAACGTTTGGAACACCACTATCTTGCTCCAACCCATCATTGAGTTGATCTGCTGACGGGTAACTTTCAATCCGTTCTGTAAACACGCTTCGTAAAAGCAGTCCTCAATCTCGCCATTGTCAACTATAGTTGTTCCAGCCATATCGAAAACCACCAAGGAAATCTTATCCGATAACATTCTTAAAATTTTGGTGCGAAAATATTCGCATTAAGATCACAAATGCAAATTGAAAGGATTAACTCAGGATTAATTTAGGCCCTGAGGTAAAAATCCTCTCCCATTCCGAACAATTCCTTGATCTCCACCTTCTCGCCATCGCGGTTTTTGATGTAACCGTTGAAGAACCCGTACGGTCCCTGGTATTTGCTTCGAATGATCAGCGCGTTCACGTCCACTGCGGTGTGAATAACGGGTCGGAATTCAAGATCTAACTTACCATAGTTGTCTTTCACAAACCACGTGCCTTTGTAGCCATTTGGCCGCGTAACCCGGATAGGTGGCAGCACGCTCAACTTTCCGTCATGCCAAAGGCAATTCTCGTTGTTTTTTTCGTGATCTATGATCTGATTATCGGTACAATTGAATCCGAGCAATTTTCCTTCGGCATCACGCCCAATTCCAGTAACCCAATCGTAAACAGTCGGGTACGGATAATATCCTTTGTGGTCGTCAATGATCAGTTGGCTGATCTTCTCAGGAAAAGCTATCACATCATTGCCAAATTGAATACTTCCCGAAACAGGCATCAGACATTTGTGCGAATACATTGCGCGTTTCTCCGAGAATGGCATGCAAACTACCATCGGCTCATAACGCTTCACATCATGGTTGCCTTTGAATTTTGCTTCCAGATTCGGCAGACCTTTCATGTTTTTGATGGAAGCTGAAAGTTCTAGCAGATTTTGATGGAGGTCGTGTTTGGCCACCAATGAAAAGTTCTTGCTCTGGTAGAATGATTCCGTTCCATAAAGTCCATTCGCCACTTTGATGGACCACGGAGCCACCTTCTTCTCGTAGCGGTATTTCTTGTTGTTGACGATATCGTAAACGATAAACTGCACCAACGATATCTTCTTGGCGTTGTAGATGGCCACCATCACGAAGTGCGTTCCGTTGCTTATCTGAAAAGCTTGCCATTCGCGCAGCTGCATCCATTTCAATAACCGCGGAAGTGGCAGTTTGTACGGCTGCTCCGCATCTATCAGGTTCGGGTTCGGTATCGGTCCATCGAAAGAGGCGAATGTGAACTTTCCGTTCTCGTAAAGTCGTGCTGGCGCGGGCTGTAGTGGCCGCTTGTAGGTTTTGCTGGTCATGGTGCGAAGTTATGACAGCTCGGCCTTACGCGATCTTTGCAATTCCTGATAGATAAACCTGCAACGATACGCTGCGCGGGATACCGGCTTTCCGCCTGATGGCGCCACGATGCTTCTCCACGGTCTTAATGGAAATTCCGCCTCGGTCGGACATCTCTTTGGTTGTCCAGCCGTTGATGATCATACCGCATGTCCGCAATTCAGAAGGTGTCAGTTCGGGATGTTTTTCAGAGATCCGACTCTGCAATATCTCGTCTTCCTCCTGCCTCCAACTCGATTTTCGCGCAGCCCGAACAAGCCGGCTGAACCGGCCTCTGGCGGTTTCTGGCAGCATATGTAGCATTTCGTCCAACAGCACATCATAGCTGGCCAACCGACCCAACAGCACCTTCCTTTCGTTTGCGGAAGTTCTGAGAATGTCCTCCAACTCGGCCGTCTTCTTTATCAGTTTCTCATCCTTTTCCTGTAGTCGCTCCATGTGGTAGAGTGCTTCCCACTCGGCCAATTTGGTCACGCTCTGCTCGTTCAGGTGCTTCTGGCGCAGTTCGGCCATTTGTTCATGATGTTCCAAGGCCGAGGCCAGATCGCCCGTGGCCTTGTAAGCCCGATAGAATCCACTGTGCAGGTCTATCCGCTGGCTGTAGTCGGTCGATTTCGCATCCATCAACTGATATGCCGTGTTCAGGCTGGATATTGATTCGTTCCACATATTGGCATCGGCATGAATGCGAGACATATTGAGGTGCAGATTGATCTGAATGGGCGCGGGCAGATCGGTGGCTTCGGCAATTGCCTCGTTCATTTGATCGCGCGCCTCCTCCAATCGCTTCATTTGTCGCAATGTGTCGGCCCTGCCTCCAAGTGCCTGCACCCAAAGCGGCATTCCTCCCGCCTTTTTCAGGTATTCGGAACCTTCGGCCCAACGTAGAAGTGCCTTCGAATGTTCGCCCAGCTGCGATTGCAACATGGCAATGTTGGAGAGTATGATGCCCGCATGGAAATCGCCACCTACCGAAAGTCGCGCGTTGAGCGATTCTTCAAAGATCTCCAGTGCCTCTTTCTTCCTTCCAAGCTCGGCAAGTGCTGCGCCAATGGACATTCTGATGTTGGACAGCGCGCCCAGATCGTTCGTAACGGTGATGACCTTTTCGGCCTTGCGGTAACTTTCCAAGGCCAAGTTTCCGTTGCCCAACCGCTGGTAGGCCATGCCCATGGTGGCCAGGGTCCACGCCCGAAGTTTTTCAAACCCTGAATCGTTCATCAATTCCAGCAATTGATGCCCCACCTCTATCAGTTCGGGAAACTGGCTTTTCTGATAGTGATGGTAGCATTGCTGGTGGTAATATCTCACCCGAACTTTGAGCGGGGTGTTCTCTCCAATGCGATCGCCCACAAATGCAATGTGCTGCTCGGCCGTGTCGAGCTCCATTCTGAAATTGGCCCCTTGGGCAAGTGTAAGCCTTGCCAAAAGAATCTGGTCTTTATTTTTTGCCTTTTCAGCCAGCTCCAATGCTTGCAGGGCCAGTTCTTCAGCCTTCTTACGGTCCGTCTCGCGAAAGCTCCAAGCCTCTTCATTCAATCGGCCTATCTCTTCTGACTTCGACATTGGGTTAAATGTATATCATTTGGTGTACTGGGTCCTCTTAAAACAAAAGGTCCCGACCCGAAGCGGGCCAGGACCTTATTGCGTTTCAACTCAAAAAGCTCATCTCACCAGCAATTTGTTCACGCTCAATGGTTGGGTTTCAGCATTTCTTACCACCATGGTGTACATGCCCGCCACCACATTATCAGGAATTGTAACCCTCGCTATCTGCGAACTATTGGAGACCGAGGTGGCGAAAACCTGTCTTCCTGCAAGATCCATCAACTCTATGGTTGCGGCATCATTGTGGTCAGAAAGATCGATGTTCAATACCTGCCCGCTTACGACCGGGTTCGGATAGCTCTTCAACGCGTTGAAAGAAAGCTCATCTCCAACAGAATTTGCGAGAGCCGCAGCAGATGGTCGGTAATAAACGGATGATATGGCTCCCTGCGCATCAAGGTTGATGTTCAACGCAGTTGTAGGAAAATCCGGAACATAGAACACGTAGAAGTCAGGGTCGTTTCTTACGCTTCCCTGGGTTAGACCAAATGCTGTTAACAGCGGTGCCGGGGCCAACTGCCCGCCAAGGAAAAAGCTGTCCAGTACGGTGCGTCCATCAACTTTCAGCAAGAGCGCGTCCAAACTGCCCGAAGGATTTCCGTTCTCATCAGGAATCATCAGGGTTCCTTCTCCTACCACCGTGCGGGTCTGTGTGTAGGTTCGTTTTTGAAGACCCGGTGCGTTGGTAAGGTTGTTTGCAGCCACCGTCAGGTTAAAATGGGTGCTCTCTGTGTAGCTTTCAGTCCAAGTGGATTGGTAAGACATTGGGAACTTCAGCGTATTCAAACGTCCATCGAATTCCTGCACCTGATCGGGAAAATTGAGTGCATCGTTCGCACCACCTGTAAATGCAGTGATGGAATAGGTCGTGTCCATCAGCACGCGCCCCTGAGAATACCAGCCGTTGGCATCAACTGCTTCGTACACACGAGACTCATAATCGAACACCTGAAATGACAGCAATTGCTCCCTATAGTTCAAGGCGGTAGGATAATCCGGGTCGCCAGAGGCATCTATCCAGTCGGTCTGAAAGGATCCGGTAGGAGACAATGCCGAATAATCCCAGGACTGCCCTGTTCCTGATGTGGGTTCTGCCACACCGGATATTGATGCCTGAAAACCGATGTCAGCATAACCGGCAGGTCTCGGAAAACTGCTTTGATCAATAGTGACCTGAGCCAGCAGCGGCAACACCAAAAGGCTGAAAATTGAAGTAAGGGTTGTTCTCATGATTTAGTGGTTTTAGTTTGTTGTTGTAAAATTATGTGGGTGAGACCGCAACCAAACCCTACCAAAACCCTACCCACGCCACTAAGGTCATTTCAAAATCAGCTCCCTAATTTTAGCCACCATGAAACGGCTGCTGAGTTTTCTTCTTTTCCTGCCAACGTGGCTCGGTGGTTTTGCGCAGCAGCCGTTCTCGTATGCTCTCGACCCTGACAACATCCCTAGCCAAGAGGTTTATCGGGTAATTCAAGATGACAAAGGCTACATTTGGATTGGTTGCAACGCGGGTCTTTTCGGCTACGATGGCAACCGATTCAAACAATACCTGAACGCGGAAATGAGCGGCAGGGCGCTTTCCAATCTGGAGCTTGACCCTTTCGGTCGCCTTTGGTGTGGAACTTTCACTGGGCAACTTCTTTTTGTGGAGAACGATAGTCTCCAATTGTTTGTGGATTGGTCAGAAAAGGAAACGCAGTTCCCAGCATTTTGCACAGCCGAAAAGAACGTATGGATCACCTCAGATAATGGCCTTTTTCAATGGCAATCTGAAGGAGAACAGAAAAAATACAGCCTTTCGGACAGCGAATCACAGAACACGGAAAACGTCTTCGTTACATCCAAGGGTCGCGTTCTGGTCTATTCCAATCGGAATGGTTTCTTCCGTTTGGACAAACCTGATGACCAACTCAATAAACTGGTTATCCCCTCTCATTTGAATTCGTTCAAAGAGGGTCGCTCGTTTTTCATCGAATGGAACGGCAAGCAACTTGCCCTTTGGCAACGGAATTCAGATGGGAAAACGGTTTGGGTGGAGATTCTGGGAGACCAAATCCAGCTGTTCCACGCTCTGAAAGAAACAGAAATTACCTCGCGGGTAAACCGAGTTTTGGTCAGCAAACAGAATGAAATTTGGGCTTGCACAAACGCGGGTGCTGTTCGGGTCAGTAGTGAACGACAACAGACATTTTTTTCCGATCAACGCATTTCAGACGTGTTTCTCGATCGCGAAGGGAATTATTGGTTCACCACACTCGACAATGGCATTTTCGTCATGCCCAACTTGGATATTCAGCACTTCGGAAAGGAGTTCTTCGGTGAATCGCTTTCGAATATCATTTCGTTAGAGGAAGGGAAAAACGGGGAAGTCCTGTTGGGTCATTATGATGGAACTGTTTCGTCTTTCAACCAAACCTCCGAAACCCTAGAAACCGTCCTAGAACCGAAAAAAGGAATTCATCGGTCTGCTGAAACACTGGTTTTTGACAACGGTCGATTGCTGGCTGCCCGCGGGCCACTTTCTATTCAAAAGCACAAGCAGTCTGTAGATGTTCTGGAAGGTGGAAACGCCAAAGACATCGTTGCACTTGCGGTCGACACATTGCTGATTGCCACGGTAACTGAATTGGCAAAACTGTATCCATCATATTCTGGAAGTTGGCACCGACAGACCCTGCGAGAGGGATTCTGCCGATCGGTGGTCGTTACAGAAAACGGAACCATTTGGGCAGCTTTCAAGGATGGCGTTTTCTACGGGAATGATGATAAACTCGAGCCTTTTCTGAGGAACGACAAACCCGTTTATGCAGCAGAAATAGTCGTAGATGATGCTGATAATGTTTGGGTCGCAACCATTTCCAACGGTCTGCTGAAAATCTCAGGAAAACAGATTGTGGCCGAATCCAACACTTCTAATGGCCTTGGCTCAAACGACCTTCATTGTATTTCTGTTTCGAATGATACCGTTTGGGTTGCTCATGCCCAAGGTTTGGACCGTTTGGTAAACGGAGAATTCCACCATTTCAATCTGTTGGATGGCATGCCGCTGAAGGAAGTGAACGATATTCTGGTGGCAGATGGCTTCGTTTACCTCGCCTCGCACAGCGGTCTGACGGTTCTACCGACCAACTCAGAAGCCGAAAATCAGACTGCTCCAAAACTCATTGCAAACTCATTTTTTCTTGGAGACAGTTCGGTTTCCACATCAGAAAACACTTCGTTCAGATACGATCAGAATGAATTGAAAATAGACCTTTCCGTTCTTGCGTTCCGAAGTCGCGGTACATGCAAAGTGAAATATCGACTTGGTGGTTTGGATACAACCTGGGCGGAACAAACAGGCAATCGCATCGAAATCGTTTACAACGCACTTCCCGCGGGCGACTTTCGGTTTGAAGCTGTCGCATTGAATGAAGATGGTGTTCCAAGTGAAGAAACCGTCAGCTTCCATTTCACCATCAAACCACCCTTTTGGCAAACGTGGTGGTTCTATCTGTTGGTAGCCATTCTGACCATCGGTATCGTTTCAGGATTGTTCTCATTGCGTATTCGCCACATCCGTAAAAAAGCCGCGCTGGAACATGCAGTGGTCTCATCCAAACTCACCGCATTGCGTTCGCAAATGAACCCGCATTTCCTGTTCAACGCGCTCAATTCCATTCAGGAACTGGTGCTGAGCCACGACACGAAAAACGCCATCCGTTACCTCGGAACATTCTCTGGTCTTACACGCAAAATATTGGAGAATTCGGCCAAGGAAACCGTTCGCCTTTCGGAGGAACTCGACATGCTGAACCAATATCTCGAACTGGAAAAACTGCGTTTCGGAGATTCGCTTCAAATCAATATAGAAGTCGGCTCTCAAATTGACACCGAAGGCATCCGCATACCACCGATGCTCATTCAGCCGTACGTTGAGAATGCGTTGAAACACGGCCTGCTTCATCTTCAATCTGACCGAAAGTTGCATTTGAAATTCGAGCAAAAAGCTGATTTCCTGATCGTGGAAATTGAAGACAATGGCGTTGGTCGCGCCAAAGCCGAGGAATTCGCGAAACAGAAAAAGAAGCACCAGAGTTTTTCTTCGGAAGCCACCGAAAAACGCCTCCGATCCATGGAAAACGCTGCCAATGTTTCGGGTTCGGTGGAGATAATTGATCTTTACGCAGACGGAAATCCAGCAGGAACCAAAGTGGTTCTGCGAATTCCTTTAGGAGCATGATCAAAGCGATAATCGTAGATGATGAGGAACGCGCACGCAACGGCCTGAAGCAGTTGCTTGAAATGGTGGCGCCCGAAGTGGAAGTGGTGGCCCGATGCGCCAACATTCCTGATGCGGTCATTGGCATCAATCAGCACCAGCCCGAAGTGGTTTTTCTGGATGTGGAAATGCCGCAGTACTCGGGGTTGCAGATCGGGCAGTTCTTCGCGGAAATGAACTTCCACATCATTTTTGTGACGGCTTACAGCGAATACGCCATCCGAGCGTTTGAGCTTTCTGCGGTTGATTATCTGCTGAAACCCGTTCAGCCCGAAAAGCTGGAAGAAGCCATTCGCAAACTGAAAGCGCGCACTTCGCAAATGACCGCGCAGCGCATTGAATTGGCCGAAACTTCTTTACAGAGCAACGATTTCAACCGCATTGCTCTGCCCGTTTCGGATGGTTTTCTGTTCGTGGAAATAAAAGACATCATGCTGCTGGAAGCCGATGGTGCGTACACCAAGGTTTTCCTTCAGAATGGTTCAGAACTGTTGGTGAGCAAACGCCTGTTGTTCTTCGAAAAAGTGTTGGAAGACCGTCCGTTCATGGTTCGGGTTCACCGTTCGTACATGGTCAATTTCAATTTCGTGAAACGCTACAGCAAGTCCGAAAGCGTCATTGTCCTCGACAATGGAAAATCGGTTTCTGTCCCAAAGGAAAAGAAGGCGTTCATTGAAGAAACTTTGCAGCGCATCAAGGTCGGTTAGCGGTTTCATAAACTCAAAAAGCCGTTTCGTGAATTGCCGCCCTAAAACCTGAGTTCGTCCACAGAATTTCGCGTGAATTTCAAACCCAATTCATCATGCGAAAATTATACTCAGTTCTACTTTCATTCATGTTCATTACAAGTTCATTTGCACAGATTCCAACCAATGGACTTGTTTCTGAATGGCTTTTTGACAACAGCACCATCACCAACGGCAGCAATAGCCTTTTGGCCATTCTGGGCGGTTCGCCAACCGCAGCATTTGCGAACGACAGATTTGGTAATCCGAACAGCGCAGTGAATGTTAACCCAGGTGGCTTCATCAACTTTGCTGGAGACGAGTTTGACACCTACACCACAGGCGCCAACGCGACATTTGCCTACTCTTTCTGGATCAAATTGGATGCGTTTGACAATGCCTACAGATGCATCATGGCCAAGGCGAGTTTTGAAAGTCTGTGTCAGATACCAGGTCGTCAGTATGCCATTCTCGTAACCCCTGCCGGAAAGCTTCAGCTACAAGCTTTCGGAAGTCTTACTGGAGGACATGCACGTGTTGATGGCAACACAACCCTTACCGTGGGGGATTGGCACCACATCGTTATTTCGGTTGATATGGCTACACTTCTGGCATCGCTACCAGCTACTACCGGACTAACCATGTATGTGGATGGTGTTCTTCAGACCAACACGGTTTCAGAGATCTCTGGCAGCGGTATTCTTCCTTCGGGAATGCAAGACGGACCTGCACACTTTGGTTTCGGAACCTACTTGAACACTGCTGGGGCAATTTGCGCTGGCACCCAGAACATTGATGCCCATTTTGATGATTTCCGTATTTACAACCGCACGCTGGATGCAAGCGATGTTGCCAACCTAATGAACGATGGTTGTGATGAGGCTGTTATCATAGCACAACCACAGAACACTTCGGTCTGCACCGGCACGGCAACATTGGAAATTACAGCCGAGAGCGGAACAGTAAGCGAGATACGCTGGGAATGGTTTAACGGCACGGATTGGCAGGATATGGGAGTAAGTTCTCCTGGCCCATGGGACGATATTGTTCTTGGAAATGTATATGAGGGTCTTTTCCGGGCCAAATTGACCAGCCCCTGCGGAGCAGTTTCATACTCGGACGTGATTACATACACTTGGGGCGGGCCAGCTTTCACCGATTCTCCGAGCGGCAATACCCAGCAGGTTTATCTATGTCCACAGATAGGTTCCGTAGAACTACAATCAAACGCATTGGGAGAGAACATCACATACCAATGGCAACAACGCACTGGACCAAACGTTTGGGAAGACATTAATGGTGCCACGGACCCAACTTACACAACAACTTCTCCAGGAGAATACAACGTTAATGTTACGGCATGTGGCGTCACCGAGACATACGTTCCTTACAATGTAATACAAGGACTGAACAACACGGTAATTGTTAACGGATTCGTCCCTGGAACAGGAACCATCTGCTTGGGACAAACGGTCGGAATCTTCCTTCAAACCAATACGAATAGCACCTTCCAATGGACGCCTACAGAAGGAACCTTGAATGGCGCCACTTTGAGTGTTTCACCGACAGAAACAACCACCTACAACATTACAGCCACCAGCTGGCAAGGTTGTCCGGCAACCACAACTGCTACTGTTACAGTAATAGACCCAACAACGGAAATCACGGAGAACAATGGCGTTCTAGAACTTTCAGGAGGTCCATTCACACAAATTCAATGGTACTGGAACGGAAATGTGATACCAGGCGCTGGTTTTGACACCTATACGCCAACTGCCGATGGAAGCTACTGGGCCACGGTTCAGCTTAACGGCTGCAATTATACAGCTACGGCATACAATTACACAGGCGTTCCAACCGGAATTGAAGATGCCTCAGCAATAGGTTTGAAAGTGTATCCTAACCCGTTCAACTCAGAATTCATCATCGAAACAGCGGAATTGACATCCATTTCTGTGATGAACGCAATGGGAGAAGTTGTTCTTTCGAGAACAGTGAATGGAAGAACAAGCATTGATGCCACCAACCTTGCGGCAGGAATCTATTTTGTACGTGAAGAGACTTCAGGAGCAGTGATGAAGCTTGTGAAGAACTGAGGTTTCTTCAGTTAAGTGGGTTTGGGGCGCATCCTTTTTGGGTGTGCCCTTTGCCTATTTACACCAGCGGAACTTGCGGGTAATGACTTGAACATTACCAACCTTGGATGAATTATAACGTATTCTTACTCGCAGATTCAATTCATTCGTTGTATGAAGCGTACCTTATTCTTGATAACTGCATTTCTTCTGCAGCTACAATTCCAAGCTTTTTCTCAGAATTTTCAAGGTTCCGAAGCACACAAACTTATTTCGGGAAGTGAATTTGTCCGTGTTGATCAACGTTCTGGAAATGTGGAGTTTGTCCGTTTCCACGAGAAAAGCAGTTTTCCAATGTCAAAGTTTGCGGCTTGGGCCGAGAAAGCTTTGCAGTTAGATGGATTGGAACTTCGCGAAGCAAAAACCGAACAGGATAAACTGGGAAAACAGCACATCCGTTATCAAGTGCTCAAAAATGGAATACCTGTTTTCGGGGCATTCA
>JACJZP010000025.1 GCA_020635535.1 Flavobacteriales bacterium
CCATCAGAGAACATTTCGGTATGAATTCCCAGTTCTCGATGATTCTCCAATGAGGCTAGCACTGCATTCGGAATATTTCCAATGCCCATCTGCAAAGTCGCACCATCTTCCACCAACTCAGCAATGTTCTTTCCTATGGCCATCTCCGTGTCACTCAATTCGCCAATCGGAACTTCAGGAATCGGCTCATTGTACTTTACCAAATGGTCTATGTTGCCAATATGGATCAGCCCGTCTCCGTGTGTCCGTGGAATATATTTGTTGACCTGAGCAATAACCATGTTTGCGGCCTGAACCGCTGCCAATGAAACATCTACCGAAGGGCCCAGCGAACAGAATCCATGTTCGTCTGGAGGGGAAACAGAGATCAGCGCCACGTCTATCGGTAAGGTTCTGCTTGAGAATAACCTCGGTATCTCGCTCAAGAAAACAGGAATGTAACTTCCATGACCATGCTGGATGGACTTCCGAATATTGGGGCCAACGAAAAGACATTTCACGTTGAAAGCCTTAACGGCTTCGTCTGCATAAGGCGCAGATCCTTCCGTATGAATCTGATAAATGGTTACATCTTGCAATTCATCTTTTCGCTCAAAAAGCTTCTGGATAAGGTGCTGTGGTGCTGCGGCAGCCGAGTGAATGAAGATGTGGTCTCCAGACTGGACATGTGCTACAGCGTGTTCGGCAGAAATGCTCATGTTCCGAATTTACACTACCGCTGGTTCAGGGCAAAGCGTGAGGTAAAGTTCAGCCTCTTTTTCAGTGGATACACCCGGGAAATCACCTTCATTGCCAAGCATGTCTGCCATGAACTGATAATGAAGATGAACCACCCAGTTACCATTCTCATGGGGCCATCCGATAGCCGCAAACGCATCTCCTTTCTTAATGGTCTGTCCCTTGTATTTTCCTGAAAGCGATTCTCTGGTCAAGTGGCCGTAAAGCGTGTAAAAGACCACATCTTCCAGTTTGTGTTCCAAGATGATGGTCGGACCATAATTGCCCAAACTTGCATTGTCTGCAAAGCTGTGCACTGTTCCATCCAGAGGAGCGTAAACAGCAGTTCCCCCAGCCATCCAAATGTCAACGCCCAAATGAATGCAACGTTCTTCCAGGTCTGACCCGAAAAGTTCTGGGTTGATGCGGTAGGCGGTTCTTTTCTCTGCATAACCACCAACAGCCGCCACCTTTTGGGTTTGCTTCAGTTCGCGTTCGATGGCTTCCCAGCAACCTTCTGCATCAGTTGGGTCAACTGCTGCAAGAATGTTATTCGGATTCGAAAGGCGCAGTTCAAGCGTGTTTTCCTTCGTTAATGCTGGTCTTACAACAGACCCGAAAGCTGAACGATACTTTCCGATCAGTTTCTGAAGTTGCTCTCCCTTCGCCAAAAGCGAATCAAGCATTACAATGCCTTTTTGTAAAGCGAAAGGAAATCTTCTCTCGTTACTGGTTTCGGGTTGTTCGGATGGCAGAAATCAGCGAATGCCAGATCGGCCAACGGCTCCAAATGCGCTTCTTTCACATCTATCGCAGATAGCGTGGTTGGAAGCCCCAAGCGCTCATTTAACTTAAATAGTTCGTCAATCAACTGAATACCATTTCCGCCTTTTAGACCAAGTGCGTTAGCCATGTCTTCAAAGCGAGATTCAAATCCTTCTAGATTAAACTTCATTCCGTACGGTAGGTTGACCGCATTAGCCAGTCCGTGGTGCGTATCTAGCAATTGCGACATCGGATGTGCTAACGAATGCACCACGCCCAATCCTTTTTGAAACGCAACAGCACCCATCAAACTTGCTAGCATCATATTCGATCTAGCCTCTACATTATCACCTTCATTTGTGGCCTTTTCTAAGGATTTACCAACGAGTTTTATTCCTTCCAAGGCAATTCCATCACACATTGGGTGATAGTTTTTGGCAACATATGCCTCCATGTTGTGTGTCAGTGCGTCCATTCCAGTGGCAGCAGTAACAAAAGGTGGCAAGCCAAAAGTGAGGGCTGGATCAGCAAAAACCATGCTTGCCAACAGCTTTGGCGAGAAGAGAATCTTCTTCTGGTGCGTTTCATCATCGGCAATAATAGCGCTTCGACCAACCTCACTTCCTGTTCCGCTGGTGGTAGGAACCGTAACGAAATAAGGCACAGCGTTGGTGACATATTTGTCACCGCCAATCAGGTCATCATAATCAAACAAATCCCTATGATGATTAATAGCCAATGCGATAGCACGTGCTACATCCAGTCCTACACCGCCACCAACACCAACAATACAATCAGAATTAGCTTCGTTGAAAGCCGATTTCCCGTTCAATACATCAGACTTTACAGGATTCTTGTGCATCTCAGAATACACAGAAGGCTGTAAGCCTGCTTTCTTTAAATCATCTACGATTTCGAGAAAGAAAGGCAGCGTAGCCACAATAGGGTCGGTAACTAGCAATGGCCGTTGCTTGCCTTGGTCCTTTAAATGTGACGAAAGTTCTTTTATAGCACCTACACCAAACCGAATTACAGTTGGAAAATTGAATTGAACGACCTGACTCATATTTGTTTTGTTACTAATTGATTTGAAAACGTAAAATTAGTTCCGCCAACGATTAGTATATTCGTTTCACTAAATCAAAAAACATGAAGTTTTTAACCATTGTTTCTCTAGCCGTTTTGCCAATGTTCGGAATGGCACAATCTATTTCTCCAGAAGTAATTGCTAGCGCAGGCGAGCATTATGATAATGGAACAACCCAATTGAGTTGGACGCTTGGGGAAGTGGTGATTGATACTTATGATAACGGGACAAATGTGCTTACACAAGGGTTTCATCAAACGCAACTAACCGTTACTTCTATCGAAGAAACACTATCTAATGTTCGTTTAAATATGTACCCAAATCCAACCTCGGAACTTTTGAATATTGAGTTGGGAAACAACGAAAGTGATATTGAGTTGAAGTTATTTGATATGGGCGGAAAACTTGTTTACACAAACAAAATTGAGGCGTATCAAACAAAATATGTGGTTCCTATGAATGCAGTTGCTACTGGTAACTATTTGATTCAAATGTCAAGTGTTGATGGCAAAATGAATACCACTCATAAGGTAATGAAAGTGGGCGTTGCTCAATAAGAGACAAACGCAAAAAGCTTAAAAGCCACCTTCGGGTGGCTTTTTTTGTGCCTGTAATATCGGTTTATGAGCCAGTATAACCTTTTAAAATTCTGATTTCAGGCATGAATTCCTATGTCGAAAGATAGTTTAGGTTTTGAGGTAAATCAGTGTTGAGTGAACAGTCAAATGTTTAATTTAGATGTATAACTAAACTATCAACGTATGAAAAAACTCACATCAATTATTGCACTTGTGGGCGCTTCGGTTGGGTTACATGCACAAAGCATTACACCTGATGTTGTTGCATCTGCTGGAACGCATTTTTCAAATGGCACCACTCAATTGAGTTGGACCATTGGAGAACCCGTTATCGCCACGCACGATAATGGAACAAACATTCTTACCCAAGGATTTCATCAAACCCTATTAACCGTTACTGGAATCCGAGAAACGGAAGCAGTATTGGAGGGTGTAAGTGTCTATCCTAATCCGGTAGATTATCTTTTGAACATCAAGTTTGATGCGAAAAGTGATGATGTATCGGCTATTCTTTTTGATGCCGCTGGACGAATGGTCTCATCGGAGCAGATAAATTCTGGAACATCGCAACACCAGCTAGACCTCGGTGGCTTTGCCAATGGCACTTATCTACTTCGACTAATGACCGAAGAAGGTCTGCAGGCATCATTTAACATTCAAAAAGTTCAACAATAAAAACCTAAATCATCATGAAAAAAATAACACTATCAACTTTATTTGTTTTGGCCATAGCCATTTCATCGTTTGCTCAAACCTGGCAGAATTTCAATTATCAGGGCGTGGCTCGAAACGCGCAAGGAGTGGTAATTGAAAACCAAGCAGTAGGAGTTCGCATTAGCTTACATGAAGGGACAGCCACAGGAACAGTAGTTTATCAAGAAACACATGCTGCCACAACGAATGAGTTTGGATTGTTTAATCTTGCCATCGGAGGCGGAACAGTTGTTTCAGGAACATTTGGAACCATAGACTGGGGTAATAACGATTACTACGTTCAAGTAGAAATGGACGCTGCAGGCGGTACTGCCTATGCCGACATGGGAACATCCCAATTACTTTCGGTTCCATACGCAATGTATGCTGCAAATGCAGGAGTGCCAGGAGTGGAAGGGCCAGCAGGACCAGCGGGACCGGCAGGACCAACGGGGCCTTTAGTGGCAGGTACGAGTGGACAGACACTTAGACATGATGGTTCTGATTGGGTGGCTAGTTCTACCCTGTTTAACAGCGGGACAAATGTTGGTGTTGGTACTACAACACCTGTAAGCACCTTGCATGTGGCTTCATCAGGTTCTGAGATTGCTCATTTTGAATCTCCAGGAGCCAGCAAATGGATTAGTCTTAATCAAGGAAATACTCGAAAAGGAATTTTATGGAGTAGCTTTGATGATATAGTTCTTCGAGCTGATGCTACGTTAGGAAATCTTCGCTTTCAAACCAGCGGAAACAACAATAGAATGGTAATTGATGCAGACGGATTAATTGGTGTTGGGACAGTTGCTCCGGTAAGAAACCTTCATTTACTGCAAGATCAGTTTACGGGAGTTGGCGGACCAGGTGGATTGGAACTAGAACAATCCTTCACTAATAACGAATGGACTTTGTATGTCTCTCAATCAACTGATGACCTGAAACTGTATTACAATGGAGCGGATCGTGGCGCTTTCAATGATGTTACGGGAGTGTATACATCTGTTTCAGACAAAAGACTGAAAAAGAATATTGAGCGTTTAGATGGTATGCTTGATAAGATTATGCTTCTTAATCCAACCAAGTATCACTTCAAGAAACAAGCAGACGCAGAGAGCAAGAGCTTTGGTTTGATTGCACAAGAAGTAGAGTCGGTTTTCCCAGAAATTGTTACCATAAATGGGGATGATACAAATGGAAATGGTATCTCAGATTTAAGAATGGTATCTTATTCTGAGTTGATTCCTGTTCTTATTAGTGGAATACAAGAACAGCAAGAGATGATTGAGCAGTTAAAAGCGGAAGTAGAGTTGCTGAAGAACAAGTAATTCAGTCTTCTTTAGGTTAATGGAAGCCGCTCTCTTTGGAGGGCGGCTTTTTTATTCGTCAAAAACCCAGTCGTTGCCGTCAAAGAATGGCGATTGTATCGACAATACCGTCATTACACCATTGCTTTCATCAACCCTTACAGAATGAACTTTATTTGTAGGAATGAAAACATAACTGCCGGATCCGATATTGAAAGTGTCTTTAGCAACTACCATTTCACCTACGCCTTCTATGACGTACAGGTTTTCGGAATGAAATTTATGTCGGTGTGCGCGTACATTCTTTTTTACCCAAACAAGAAAGCTTGTAGAAAGTGAATCGTGTGCTAGTTTTTGAACCTTAATGTTGTCGAAATCGGTATCTGGTTGAGCAGTTACTAGATTGTGTCCTTTATCGCATTTGTACTATTGAAAAATGCAATGCTGTGCATTGGAAGAAAGAAATGAGCAAAGAAAGACTGATAAAAGTATGAGCTTCATTATTTGTGTTCTAGCTCAATCATAGTGAGTTGAGCAGCCGCACACAATTTTTCAATTCCATCTTTTACAATGAAAACGTCTGCCCTGCAAACCGTTAATGTTCTGCCGTATTTGAGCACATAACCTTTGCCAATCAGCAACTCTCCGTCTGCTGGTCGCATCAAATTCAGTTTGAATTCTACACTCAAAACAGATGAATGTTCTTTCATAAGAGAAAGACTAGCATAGCCAGCCGTATTGTCTGCGATTGTTCCGATTACTCCAGCATGGAAAAAACCGTTCTGCTGCGTTAGGTTATCGTTGAATGGAACATGAATCTCACAATAGCCGGGTTGTACATCAATCAACTCAGCACCGATGTGCTCCATGAATTTTTGCGAGGCAAAACTCTGCTCAACTTTGGATTTGTAATCTGGGAATTGGGGATTGAAAGTTGTACTCATCATCTGCCTGATTTTAGTCCTAGACTTATGAGAAACTGTTCGGTTTCAGTCCGTTCGGATGGAATAATCAGCTCGCCAAATCCATCGCCACAACAAGTATTCATTAGTTCAAGGGCGTTTTTCCCATCAAACTTCAACGACCAGTCTGCTCCATTTTTAACTAGCAACATTGCGGCATTAGGTTTCGACCAATTTGCAGCAACTAGGAACGGGGTCAGTAAGCCACCATGCTGATTTGCTTTTGCGTCAACGGTTGCCCTATACTCCAACAACAAGGTAATTGAAATCGTATCGTTTAAAAACGCAGCTCGATGTAAAGCAGTAAACCCGTCAGGACTTTGAAAATTGGGGTTTGCACCAGCTAGAAGCATTAGGCTTATTAGCCTGTGTTTTCTGTATGTGACAGCATACTGTAAAGGTGAAGTTGCATCTCCGATCAGTCCGCCAAAGGCTGATTGGTAACAGTTAGTGTCGAGATTTATACCCTTGAAATCTTCAATGGTAAAAACACGCTCATCTTCTGATTTAAGTAATTCATAGATGCTCTGACCTTTAAGATGAACAAAGCTGAAGCAAAAACAGACGACAAGAAATACCCTGTATTCCATTCGCTAAAACACCAAGGCCATTCCAACTCCTCTAGATGAAGGTTTCAATTGAATAGGGTGGCGGTAAGAAGATCCACCAACTGTCCTGTTGAAGTTCTCGATGGCTTTTATGCGTTGGTTTCTTCCAGAAAGAATCATGATAGCACCTGGAATGAGCGCTCCGATTCCAACACCGATCAATGTCCAAGAAAGGGAGTCGTCAATTTTCTCTGAAGCATCAAGCACTTCGTTTTTCACGGAGTTATCAATGGCCAATCCAACACCGGAAAGAAGCACGATTCCACCTCCAGCACTGGTGGCAATACCAGCAATGTTCCAGCCTTGTCCGCTCACGAATTTGTCCAAGGAAGCTTGGTCAGACGAAATCCGTTGTTTCACGTCCTTTTGCTTGAGGATGGTTTCGCCAACTTGGTAAGTTTCTTTGGCCCGAAGCGAATTGATGGTTATGGTCTGTGCCAAACAACTTGCTGAAAAGAGCAGTGTTAGACATAAAATTGATAGAAGAGAGCTGGTTTTCATGTTTAGATGATCTCAAAATAGCGTTTTGTTTCCCAATCGGTAACCGCTTTGGAGAATTCCCGCCATTCCCATTCACGGGTAGCAACAAAGTGATTCACGAATTCTTCTCCGAACAGTTGCTTTGGAATATCTGAGTTCTTCATGGCCTGCGTGGCATCCCAAAGGTTTTTAGGAAGCGTTCCAGCGCCATTGTCGCGGTAACCGTTGCCAATGGTTTCAGGCACTTGCAGTTTCAGGTTGTTCTCAATGCCGTACAATCCTGCAGCCAAACAAGCGGCCATAGCGATGTACGGATTGGTGTCTGAACCAACCACACGTGTTTCCAGTCGGCACGACTTTTCTCCGCCAGGAAGCGCGCGTAATGCAACCGTTCGGTTATCAGCTGCCCATGTCAAAGTTGTAGGAGCCCAAGCACCTTCTACCAATCGTTTGTAGCTGTTGATGGTAGGAGCGATCATCGGCAAGATGAAAGGCAGACAAGCCAATTGCCCTGCCATGTAACTTTCCATCAATTTGCTCATATTCTTATTGCCTTTTGCATCATGGAAAAGGTTCTTCTTATCGTCCCAGAGGCTTTGGTGAATGTGGCCGCTGCAACCGGGCAGATTCGGACTGATCTTGGCCATGAACGTTGGAATGACGCCATGCAGATGTCCGATTTCCTTTACACCACCTTTAAAGAGCACTGCTCTGTCGGCCGATTGAAGAATATCGCCATACATGATGGCCGCTTCGTAAACGCCTGGACCGGTTTCCGTATGCAGCCCTTCAATGGGAACATCAAATTGGTCCATGTACTCAAAGATGTCATTGAAGTACTCTTTCTCTTGCGAGCTTCTCAGGAGCGAATACCCGAACATTCCGGGTGTGAGGGGTTGCGGCTCGGAAAAGCCTCGCTCATGCAGGTCATCTGCATTTTCAGCAAAATTGAACCACTCGAATTCCTGAGAGAAGAATGGTCGGAAGCCCATTTTCAGGGATTTCGCCTTCACGTTTTTGAGCAGACTTCGAGGGCAAACACCAAGTGGTTTTTCATTCCCATCCACGAAATCTGCCAAGAAAAATGGCACATCATCATCCCACGGAACTTGGCGGAACGTGCTGAGGTCAATTCGCGCTTGCGCATCTGGGTAACCCGTGTGCCAGCCTGTGTAAGTAACGTTATCGTACGCCACATCAGAACTGTCCCATCCGAAGACCACATCGCAGAAACCGAAACCGCTTTCAACGGCCGAAAGGAACTTTTCCCTGCGCATCAGTTTGCCGCGTAGCACACCATCAATGTCCGTAATGGCCAGTTTGATCTTGTTGTGCGATGAGTTGCGAACCTCGTTCAGAATGTGCTCGCGAGTAAGTTCCTTTTCGTTCATTTTCAGTTGTTCTTGAAGATCAATACTTCCAATTTTCCGTTCGTATCAATATAACCGCGGTACATGCCCGAGGTGTTGAACGGCATTGCAATATTACCATTCGCATCGATGGCGATCACGCCTCCCGTGCCGCCAAGTTCGGTCAGTTTCGTGTGGATGACGTTATCGGCTGCTTCGGTAAGCGATTTATTTCCATGTTCCATTTGTGCACTTATCTCCTTGGCTACGGCCAGACGGATGAAATACTCGCCATGACCTGTTGAAGAAACCGCGCAGGTATTATCATCGGCATACGTTCCTGCACCGATGATGGGCGAATCGCCAATGCGGCCATAGCGTTTGTTTGTCATTCCTCCGGTGGAAGTTCCCGCAGCCAAGTTTCCGTGTTGGTCCAGTGCCACGCAACCAACCGTTCCGAATTTGTCATCCGTCTTTAGCGTCACATCGAATTCAATTTCGGAATGAGCGGGATCGACCATGCCATGACCGCCATCGTGATCCAAGATCACATTCTCTTTGTCCTTTGCCTTTTTGAGTTGCTGCAACCTGCGCTCGTTGTAGAAATAAGCAGCATCCACTATTGTGATTCCACGTTCTTCAGCGAACTCAACAGCACCAGAACCAGAAAGCATCACGTGCTTGGAGTTCTGCATCACTTCTCGTGCAGCCTCAATTGGATTTTTGATAGTGTCCACACCAGCTACTGCACCAGCCGTCAAGTCCTTTCCACTCATGATGGAGGCGTCCATTTCGTTCTTCTCGTCATGCGTGTAAACGGAACCTTTTCCTGCGTTGAAAAGAGGCGAATCTTCCATGATCTTGATGGTTTCCACCACAGCATCCACACTGGTGCCACCGTTTTTCAGAATTGCTTCGCCCACTTTCAGGGCTTCTGTCAACTTCTCGCGATAAGCGGCTTCCATTTCCGCACTCAGATTTTCTCTGAGGATGGAGCCAGCGCCTCCGTGAATGACAATGGCGTAATTGCTCATGATCGTGTCACTTTTTATCGTAAACGAGTTTATACAACCCGAAAGATACCGCCAGAATTGCCAAGAAAATGAGCGCCAATTGCTGATTGTAATAACTCATTGCTACCATGGAAATAGTGGCAATGATGAGCGCCAACGCTGGAAAAATAGGGTAGAGAGGAACACGGAATGGTCGTTCCATATCGGGTTCGTTATTGCGTAACGCGAAGAACGAGATCATGGAAATGATGTACAACGCTAATGCCCCGAAACACGCAATGGTGATGATCTCTCCCGTTTTGCCGGTCATCAATGCAATGATGCCAATAACCATATTAAAGATGAGGGCGTTGGCAGGCGTTCTGAATTTGGAATGGACTTTTCCCAATGCTTTTGGCGCGAGGTTCATTCTTCCAAATTCGTACGTGGCGCGACCGGATGCGAGAATGATACCGTGGAAAGAGGCGATCAATCCGACCAACCCGATGGAAACAATGAGGTGATACCAAACACCCGATTGGCCAACCACATGGCCGATGGCCAATGGCAGCGGACTGTCCGACATGTTGCCGTCCGCATCATAAACAATGGCTTCCCAACCGGCTACGCCAACTGAAGAGGTGAACGTGAGCACACAAAGAATCACCAACGTGAAAATCGCTGAACCGAAACCGATCAGCACATTCTTCTGCGGATTCTTGGTTTCCTCGGCAACGTTGGCCACGCCTTCAATGGCCAAGAAAAACCAAATGGCAAATGGAATAGCAGCAAAAATCCCCGGAATTCCGTTCGGGAAAGCGTTGTGCTGAAGGTTCACTACCTCAAATTCAGGAAGTGTGACACCTGCAAAGATCAGCAGTTCGCCAACGGCCAAAATGGTAATGACCAACTCGAAAGTGGCTGCGGCTTTCACACCCGCAATATTCAGAGCGGTAAACGCGAAGTAGGCCAAGATTGCCAACCACGGAATCTCAATACTCGCGCCAGCAATTTCAACGAAAACAGGTTCGGTTTTCAAGAACAGATTGAAGTACGCACCAATGGCGGCAGCAATGGCCGGTGGCGCAAAAACAAACTCGATGATCTGTGCCATGCCGCCAAGGAATCCCCAGTTTCGGCCAAGCGCTCTATCGGCATAATCGAATGCCCCGCCAGCTTTCGGAATGGCACACGCCAATTCCGTGTAGCTGAACGTAAATGTGACGTACATGATGACGATGAAGAACGTAGCAATGGCCAATCCCAAGGTTCCGCCTTCGGCCAAACCAAGGTTCCACCCGAAATACATTCCCGAGATGACGTAGCCAACGCCCAATCCCCAAAGCATTAAAGGGCCAAGTGTGCGTTCTAATTTGGGTGAGTTGCTGGTGTTTTCCATAGAAGGATGCCTAATTTAGACAAATTGCAATCACACACAGAATGAGCATGGAAAACAAAGACATCATTGTTTATGGAGCGTACGGATATACGGGCGAATTGATCGTTAGAAAATGTCAGGAATTGGGTATTAAACCCTTGCTTTCTGGACGAAATGAAGGAAAACTGAAGCCGATTGCTTATAAGTACGGCTTTCCTTATCAGGTGGCTGATCTGAAAGCAGATGACCTGGACAAACTGCTTTCTGGCGGAAAGGTGGTGATCCATGCAGCAGGACCGTTTATCCATACCTCAAAACCGATGGTGGAAGCGTGCATTCGGAACAAGGTTCATTACACAGATATTACGGGTGAAATTGCCGTTTTCGCGCAAGCCAGAAAGTATGATGAACAAGCGAAAGAAGCAGGTGTGATGGTGCTGCCCGGAACAGGTTTCGATGTGGTGCCGAGTGATTGCTTGGCGGCACACATGAAATCGCGGATGGAAGATGCTGATGATCTAGTGCTGGCATTTTACGGAACAGGTCGTGCTTCTAGAGGAACGAGCCTCACGGTTGTGGAAGGTTTGGGCTATGGCGGAACCATCAGAAAAGATGGAAAACTGAAGCAAGTGCCTGATGCCTATGATGTGAAACGGTTTGATTTCGGACCGAAGAACATGACGGCTGTGACCATCCCTTGGGGAGATGTTTACACGGCATTTTTCAGTACGGGAATTCCAAACATCAAGGTTTACATGGGTTTGCCGAAGAAGGCCATTGATGGCATGAAATGGGGCAAATGGTTCGGTTGGTTGATGCGCACCGAGTTTGTAAAAAATAAGGCGCGCGCCAAGATCATTGCAGGCCAAGCAGGACCAACCGATGAGCAACGTGCTAAGGCTGCCACCTATTTGGTAGGAACGGTAACCGATAAATCTGGAAAGTCAATCACGTCAACCATTCAAACCCAAGAAGGCTACACACTTACTGCCATGACGGCCGTTCATATCGCGCAGCAGATTCTACGAGGCAATTTCAAAGCTGGTTGGCAAACCCCAAGTTTGGTTTACGGCAAGGATCTGATCTGTGAGGTGAGCGGAAGTCAGTTTGAAGATGTTGATTGAACCGGACCTAGATCTCGTGGTAGCCTCGTATGCATATAATCCAACGCGATATAATTCTGTAATACTCATCAATGAGTAGTCATTAATGAGTACATCATAGTAGTATTGTCGATCATAATAAGGTGGCGATGGGCAGGAAGGGGATAATGATAGTGGAGGATGAGGTGATTCCAGCGAATTATGTGATGGAACTCTTGCAAATGCATAACCATACGGTGGTGGGTATTGCAAAGGATTTTGACACAGGTTTCCGACTATTCAATGAAACCAACCCCGAACTCATACTCTGCGATATCCGCATTGAGGGGAGTAGGACAGGAATTGACCTGGCACGGGAACTACGTACAAAAGGACTGTTCAAACTCATTTACCTTACCGCATTCGGAGACGAAGCAATGTTGCGGGCTGCACAGGAAACGAAGCCAGACCAGTACCTGCTCAAACCATACTCAGATGAGCAGTTGTTGGCAAGTGTGAAGCTTACATTATTGGAAGGTGGTTTGGATACGGACGCATTTAATTTGCAACAGAAGGTAAATCAACTCAGTCAGCGAGAATTGGATATCGTTCGCCAACTTGTCAATGGCTTGGACAGCAACCAGATAGCGGCCAAGCTGTTTATCTCTAAGAATACGGTAGATACGCACCGCAGAAACATCCTGCTGAAACTGGATTTCAGTAATACGATGGAATTGGTCATTCATGTACTTAAGCACAACGTTTTACTGTAAACTCCAAAAAGGTCGTTGGCGGCTTTGGTTTTTCACCTGCCCGGTAATTTTGTCGGCATTTGTCTGGCTGGGTATGGTTTCCGCGGCCTATGCCGAAACTGCTGAGTCCATTGCAGATGAGGCATGGAAATACCTACAGCTCTCCGACAACTTCACATACAATCGTTCCGACTCAGCACTGTGGGCCAGTTTAAAGGCGTTGGAACTTGCTAAACGATCAGACGACCCTGAACTTCTTTCACAGGCACATCGCTCGGCAAGTATTGCCTTTGGCGATATGGGACTTTACGATGAGGCCATTGAACAGGCCTATCTGGCCATTGCACTCATTGAGAAGAACGAACTGAACGATGCCGAAAAGCGCATTGCAGACTGCTATCATAGCTTGGCTTGGTTTTACACCTATCTGGAAGACACTGAGAAGCCCTTGCCACTTTTTCACCGTGCATTATCATTTTCTAAACGCGTTTTACCCACAGATTCTATTGGAATGGCCAATAGCTTTCATGCCATTGGAGCTTACCATTATCTGTACAGTTTGCAAATGGACAGTGCCATTTTCTACCTCACCAAGGCGGTAGATTGGTACAGCCGGTTGGATGCAAGCGCGGAGGAAATGCTTCAGGTTCTGGTAGAGTTGGTAAATGCATATTACCTGAAACCCGACATTGCCAAAGGCGATTCTGTATTGGCAGAACTACGCCTGTATAAGCCATCGGAAGCTTCAGATTATGTTCAGAACTACATTCTGTATCTGGAAGGATTGCGAGCCGCTGAACTTGAGGATCATCCGTTGGCCATAGAGCGGCTGGAAACCGTGTACAATTGGGGCGATACCACCATGCTCCTGCAATCATCGGTAGGCATCAATCTTACCCGAAAATTGATTGAAACGCTTGAGGAGGCCGGGGAGTTCGAGAAGGCATACCACTACCTGAGTGCCTTGCGCAAAGTAGAGCAGGAAACCATTTACAAGGACCGGCAGCGCACGGCCAAGGCCTTGGAATACAAGCACGAAACGGCCCGCAAGGAATTGCAGATACGCAATCAGCAGAAACAACTTATGCTGCAACGCGTGGGTATTGCGACCGCAGTGGTGGTTCTACTGGTCATTTCCGTGTTGCTCATTGCCTTGTATCGCACCAACAAGCGCGTAAAGCAGAAGAATGAGAAAATTGCCATGCTGATGCGCGAATTGCATCATCGGGTAAAGAATAACCTGCAGACCGTTTCCAGTCTTTTAGGATTTCAATCCATGAGGTTGAAGGATGCCGATGCGAAAAAGGCCGTTGCCGAAGGGCGCGAACGGCTGCGTGCCATGGCGCTCATCCACAACCTGTTGTATACCGATGACGATGTAGAAACCATCAATATCAGAGAATACCTTACGGAGTTGATAAGTGAACTCCAGATGAGTTATGGGAAACAGGAAAGTGTTACCCTAAACGTTGAGATTAGCAATGCTCAGTTAGATGCAGAAACCGCCCTGCCTCTTGGCCTGATAGTGAATGAGCTGGTTACCAACACCTTCAAGTATGCAACAGCAGGGAATGATGTGCTGATACTCACTGTATCGCTTACCAAGGTGGCAGATCCCAGATGGGAATTGTCTATTGCAGACAATGGCGTGCAGCCCTCAAGCGCCACATCAAGCAACGGAGGCGGTTTTGGGCTCAAGTTGGTGGACATGCTGGTGCAGCAGCTCAACGGCACATGGCAGCAGCAATTCCATAATGGCTACAGAACAACTATCCGGTTTTAGTTGAGCTGACGGTTGCTTTGCCTCACCTTCTTTATTGACGGTGCCACCGAGGAGTAGCTCGGAGGCGTTCCTAATAAAAGGATTGGAACAAAACAGTTGTTCCGTGCCATTCCCTATACAGGGATTGATGCAAAACAGTTGTTCCGTGCCATTCCCAATAAAGGGATTGATGGAAAACAGTTGTCCCGTGCCATTCCCAATAAAGAGATTGAGACAAAACAGTTGTCCCGTGCCATTCCCAATAAAAGGATTGAGGCAAAACAGTTGTTCCGTGCCATTCCCAATAAAGAGATTGAGGCAAAACAGTTGTTCCGTGCCATTACCGATAAAAGGATTGAGGCAAAACAGTTACTTGGAGGCATTTCCAATAAGAGGATTGGCACCGAGGAGTTGCCCAGAGCCAATGTCCATTTTTCGGTTGCTACTTGTAGCGCAACTTACGGTTACATCTTAAATACTCATTAGTGAGTAGTACTGTGTCGTTCTGTTTTTCTCGATTTGTAGCCTGCGTTTTTAGGTAACATGACACCGGAGCAAATTCAAGAACTCATAGATGCGCTTTCTCCAAGAGAAAAAGAGGTGCTGCAATTATTGATGCAAGGTTATGATACGGCCGAGATGGCCGAGGAGCTCAACATCTCCAAACACACCGTGAATACACACCGCAGAAGCATCTTATACCGCACCGGTTTCAAGAACACCCAAAAGCTGGTTCTAACCATAATAAGTTATGGTAGTCAAATACAATGGCACTGAGGCATCAATCAAATACTCATTGATGAGTAACGCCATAAAAAGCAGTCAAATTTCCTTTGCTTGCCGGTTGAGTTGAATCCTGCAAATGCTTCACAAAATGAGATATTACCTCGCACTCGCTTCATTATTGTTGCTAGTTAGTAGCGGAAAAGCGCAGAGTGTTTACTTCCATTTTACAGATGGTACACAGCAGAATTACCTGTTGTATGGGGTTGAACAATTCAACTTTCAAGGAGATGTGCTGAACCTTGTGCTCGAAGATGGAACTACCTTTTCTTGGAACCCCAGTACCATAGAGCACTATCGGTTTGATGTCCTTACAGGAATGGACAACCATGCACAAGCTGCAACTTTAATGCCGTTGAGAATTTATCCGAACCCGATGGCTGAAGAACTGACAATAGAGTACTCGTTAGACTCTGAGACAGCAGTTGTGCTACAGGTATGCGATATGCAAGGCCGCACGGTTTGGGACGCACAACTCGGCAAACAGCAACCAGGCCAACACACCGTTTACTGGAATGGACGCGGTAATGGTGATGGTAGCATTACTCCGGGCACATACCTGTGCCGAATTATTACACAAAAATTCCAGATGAGTAACATCTTGATCGTTCAATAAGAGGTTCTCTCGTTCAATAACTATGCACACAGAAAAATGAAAAAATTAGTCACATCGCTTCTCGTTTGTTTTTTTGCTCAGGGGGTGTTGTCTCAGACCACCATGAATATAAATAAGACCGATGGCTCGGTTGTAGAGATACCCATTGGCGAGATTGATAGTGTCACCTTCACGATAGAAGGACCAGGGCAGTTGGCAACCTTGACCACCATTGCTGCCTCTGCTATTACGAGCAGTTCAGCTACTGTGGGTGGCAATATCAGCAGTAACGGAGGTTCACCTATTACACAGCGAGGTGTCGTTTGGAGTACCAGTCCTAACCCTACAACGGCCAATAACTCACTTGCCAGTGGCAACGGAACGGGTAGTTATGGAATAAATCTTGCTTCTCTTGATCCTCTAACCACTTATTATGTAAGGGCATTTGCCGTGAACAGTGCAGGAACAGCATACGGCAATGAAGTGAGTTTCTCCACCATTGGCACTGCTGTCATTGATGAGTTGTTTTGCACTGATGCGGTGGCGAGTGATACACTTCGAGAAGGTGTTACCTCAACTGGTGTGACCATATCCATACCTTATTACTCGAATGAAGGGGGGACTTACGGTGCTCAGACCATGGAATCCTTCTCTGGTACAGGTCTCACAGCCACACTCGCGGCAGGAAGTTTGGTTCAAGGTTTTGGAAACCTTGTTTTAGAGGTAAGCGGTACGCCTACAACAGAGGGTAACATTGGATTTCCACTGGAGATAGGAGGTCAGATGTGCGGATTTTTTGTACATGCAGCGGGTAGCATATTCAACCTTGATCTGACCTATGGCAGCATGACCGATCAGGATGGGAACGACTATGCTACTATAGTGATAGGCTCGCAGGAGTGGATGGCCGAAGACCTGCACTCAACCACATACGCCAACGGAGATCCGATACCGAATGTCACCGATGCAGCTCAATGGATAACTCTCTCAACAGGTGCATGGGTACATTACAACAACGACCCCCAGTATGAGGAGTTGTTCGGTAAACTCTACAATTGGTACACGGTTGTGGATCCGCGAAATGTATGTCCAACAGGTTGGCACGTGCCAACACTTGCAGAGTGGAATACACTGACAGATTATTTGGGTGGTCTGTCTGTGGCTGGAGGTAAGATGAAAAGCACAGCACCAGAATGGCAGTCTCCTAATGGAGAAGCCACCAACGAAAGCGGCTTCTCAGCGCTGCCCAGTGGAAGCCGTGCAGCTTCAAGCAATGGCGATTTTGTAACTCATGGTTTCTTCAGTCGTTACTGGAGCACCACCGAAGATAGCCCTACGGGGGCATATGGCTCTGGTGCCGATTATCTTTTTGGAAGTACCGGTGATGGCCCGTTTTACAAGTTAGATGGCAACTCTGTTCGGTGTCTCAGAGATTGACCACTATTGAGATGACCACCTCTTGTTCAAAACTTCGGTAGAGCTACACCGCACCGGTTTCAAGAACACCCAAAAGCTGGCTCTAACCATAATAAGTTATGGTAGCCAAATACAATGGCACTGATGCATCAATCAAATACTCATTGATGAGTAACGCCATAAAAAACAGTCAAATTTCCTTTGCCACCCAAGTAATCACTAAATCATCATGAAGAAAAACCTACTCATCGGAATCTGTGCTTTGAGTATTGCGGCACAGACCAGCGCAACGGTAATAACCGTTAGCAACAACCCCAATTCTCCAGGGCAATATACCAGCCTGCAAGCCGCGGCAGATGCTGCAAGCAATGGCGACACCTTGCTCATTGCAGGGTCTGGAACCAGCTATGGAGGTGTAAACAACTTCTCTAAACAACTGCATTTTGTAGGTGTGGGTTATGGCCCGAACAAGGATTTTCAGTTGAAAACAGAAACGGGCCCCATTCAATTGGGTGTGGTTGATGCCAATGAGAATGCCAGTGGCAGTACAATAGAAGGAATCTTATTTCATGGGTTGAACTTAATAGGTACAGCTACCGTCCCGTTAGAGAACATTACCGTTAAACGTTGCGAAAGCAGTGGTGCCTACCCATCTAGCGACCAAATGTTCAGGATGGAGTATGTGGAAAATATCTTCATCTACAATAACGTCCTTAGGAACTGCTACTATTACGGAAATTTCAATGGCTCACTTTTCAACACCGTTTATGCTTCCATGTTGCTCGTAGATAACAGCACCTGCGACAACATTTTTGTTGAGAACAACCTTATTGGCGCCATCAAGGGAGGGGTAAAAGCTGGAGGAACGTTTATTGTCCGAAACAATATTTTCCTTAGAGATAACGGCAACATGATATGGGCTTTTCTTGATGCTGCCAATGCATCCATAGCCAACAACATTATCGCACATGTTCAAGGGGTTGGCAGTGCCAGCTATTGTTCCTACACAAATAACCTTGCATTCGATAATACCAACACTGGAAACAATTTCCCCAGTGGAGGTACAAATACATCCGTCAACAATCAAGATGGGGTTGACCCGCTCTTTGTGAACTATACTAGTGGCCAATACATAACGAACGCTTGGAACTTCGATTTCCACCTGCAACCCGGTTCTCCTGCCATTGGTGCAGGCCTAAATGGGGAGGATCTGGGCATTTACGGAGGTAACTATCCGTGGCCAGATGGGGGTGCAAGTGGTAGCGGTTGGATGTACAGACAAGAACCGCAGTTCCCTCAGGTCAATCAAATGACAATTCAGAACCCTGTAGTTCCTGTAAACGGTACGCTTAGCGTAACCTCCAAAGGAATTGTGAACGATTAACGTACTGCAAGGCTCAACTTCCATGAGACCATTATTCATTATAGCATTGGTGTGCACTGTCATTTCATCAGCAAATGCACAGCAAGTTGCTACCGCAGAGTATTTCTTCGATACCGACCCCGGAGTGGGCAACGGTACGCCTGTACCGGGTTTTACCGCAGCCGATTCGGTAGACGTTTCATTCACCGTAAGTACGGTGGGTCTTGCGCCTGGGGGGCACAACCTTTTTATCCGCTACAAGGATGTGCAGGGTAAATGGGGCATTTATGAAGGCAGAAGCTTTTATGTGGATGCCGGAGTTGCACCACAGCAGAACGCCCCATTGGTGGCTCAGGCAGAGTATTTCTTCGATACTGATCCTGGGGTAGGTAATGGTACGCCCATTACAGGTTTTACCACAGCCGATTCGGTAGATGTTTCTTTCAATATAAGCACGGTGGGTCTTGCGCCCGGGGGGCACAACCTTTTTATCCGCTACAAGGATGCGCAAGGCAAGTGGGGCATTTATGAGGGCAGAAGCTTTTATGTGGATGCTGGAGTTGCACCACAGCAGAACGCCCCATTGGTGGCGCAGGCAGAGTATTTCTTCGATACTGACCCTGGGGTAGGTAATGGAACCGCGCTGCCGAGTTTTACCGCAAACGATACCGTTGACCTGACTTCAAATATTTCTGCTGCGGGTCTTTCTATTGGTATCCATCAATTGTTTATCCGCTACAAGGATGCTGCAGGTAAATGGGGCATCTACGAAGGCCGTGAGTTCGAGGTGGTGGATTGTCAGTTCCCGTTGGTAGCTGTATCGGTATCAGGCGCTGCCTGCGATGGGGCGGAGGTAATGCTGTCTGACCTCTCAACACAAGTAGAGCCAGGCGCCACCTATGCTTGGGATGTGGACAACGATGGCGTGGTGGATTACACCACAGTAGGAGATGTAATGCACACCTTCCCCGGACCCGGCACCTACACAGTGGAACTGATGGTAGAGAACACCGATGTGTGCAAAGACAGCACCACCATTGAGGTAACGGTAAATCCGGTGTACGATGAAGTGGTGAATGTGACCATCTGCAGTGGCTCCGATTACACTTTCCCTGACGGAACAGAGCAGACCAACATTACACAGGATGTGGTGCAGGTCAGTACACTTACAAGCTCACTGAACTGCGACAGTACCGTGACGACCAACATCACGGTAGGGGCAGATTTTCAGACGGCTGAGACGGCAAGTGTGTGTGCAGGCGGTAGCTTTACTTTCCCTGATGGTACGACACAGACGGACATTACGCAGCAGGTGGTGTACACCAGTACGCTTCAGGCCACTACCAGCAGCTGCGATAGTTTGGTAACGACCACGGTAGAGGTGATAACGGTTGATACAGCGGTTACCGTGAACGGTGCCGACCTGGTTGCCAATGCCACCAATGCCGATTACCAATGGCTTGATTGCGATAATGGCTTTTCTACCATTACAGGCGCAGATGCTGCCGTTTTCATGCCCATGGGCAATGGCAATTACGCGGTAGAGGTAACGCAGCAGGGCTGTGCAGATACTTCATCGTGCTATAATGTGTTCACCGTAGGCTTGGAATCATTGACCGAAGCTGCAACAGTAACGGTTTATCCGAACCCCACCAACGGACAGCTGTATGTGTCTTATCCAGGGAATGACCAGCCAAGCTACATGCTTGTGGATGCCAGTGGCCGCATGCTGCTGAACGGGGTATTGCCCGCAAGCGGAGCGTTAAATCTTTCGGATGTTTCGGATGGTATTTATCAATTGGTGATAAATACAGACGAAGCACGTCACGTGCAACAGATCGTGATCCTGAAACAGTAATTCCTAATCGTTAACCAAATAATCAACAACAAATGAAAAAAGTGAAGTTTTTAATGGGTGCTGCGGTATTATCATCAATTTTCATGATGACCAGCTGTAGCAAAGAGCAAGGTTGTACAGACCAGAATGCTGCGAACTATGATGTTCTTGCTGAAGAGAATGACGGGTCATGCCAGTATGAAGGCGAGATCGTATTCTGGTACAATTCCGCTACTTCTGCTGAATTGCTGTCGTACGATGTTGTTTCTCTTACCTATTATGTTAATGGGCAGGTAGTTGGGTCTTCATCGGCAGACGTGTATTGGTCAGGAGCCCCAGATTGCGGACAGAACGGTTCGGTAACCGTTACTCAGAACTTGGGCAACACCACCAATCTTGTCTACGACTACAGTGTTGTGGATGATACCGGTTATGAGATCTGGTCTGGAGTTGCCAATTTCACAGCCAACACTTGCACTTCAATTGAACTTACACCGTAAGTTTTTTTGATTGAACAGCGAAAGCCCGGTTCTGCCGGGCTTTCGTGTTTTTAGTAAACCCCAAAACAACTTAACCCCACACAATGGACCCTCTGGATAAGGCCATACTAAGACTTCTTGAACTGGTTATTACCATTCTCCTTATCGCTTCAATTGCGTACATGGTTTTGGCGTAATCCTTGGCGGCAATCAGAAGGTTTCTCAATTCGAAACTTTGTAACTCTTCCTGAAAGGCAGCAGAAAACCTACACCGAAGTTGACATTGAGCAGATAGTAGGTCATCAACCGCGCTTCGGCATTGGCTCTTAGGTCCTGTTGTTGGTTTCCTCGCTCAATGCCTTTATCCAACGATTGCAGGTAAGGCGAAATGCCAAATGGAACAAATCCGATCTGAATTCCGGAACGCAGCACCAGGAAATCCCAAAGCACGCGTTGTCTTCCTAACGTGATGGAAATGGCAGGTGTGAAGAAGCGGTCTGAGTAAGAATGTGCCATGTCATTTTCCTTGTCAAACGGGCGGACGCGAACATCCAATAGCATCACATCGAACTTGGCGTAACTGCCAACAGGCGCAATACCGCCTTTGCTTGGGTTTCGGAAAACCTTGTAGTTGATGCCGTAGCCATAACCGAAAATGCGGCCGTGGTCAAAACGGTCTTCAATGCCCGGTACCAGCAACTCATTGTACGAATCGGAGTTCCAATCGTATTTCATGCCCGTGTAAAAGACATCGAAGGTTGCTCCGATGGTTCCGTTTCGAGCTATGACATAATCGAGATCGGTGGTGCTTCTGAAGTTGAAACTGAACTTATTCAACCCCTGATTCATGTTGTGATTTGGGTTGAAAAGTGCATTCAGAAAACTGATTTCGCCAGTTATCAGAAATTTCTTGCCCATGTAGCCAGAGGCTTGTCCGAAAGCTTGCGCAGAAACTAAGGTCAATATGACGATAAGCCACCTCATTCCTTCTCTTTCGGTTTGCGTTTCATCTGCCAGAATGAGTCGTAAACGCTGCTATTGATCAGGTCTCTGCCATCGCGTTTACGGTAATTGTTGTAGTTGACCAATTGCGGTTCTCCGGTTCGGATATTGAACACGATACAGTAGTAATACGTGTCGTAATTGGGCCTCACCAGATAATACACCGCAAACGGAATGGCGGGTGGAATAAGCGCATACAACAGGTAGAAATACATCAATGGTTTGTTCTCGCGGTAGTTGATGATGCCCGTCCATGCAAAGTGTTCCGTACCATACTTCTCGATCAGGGAATTGACCCTGTCTGTTGCCAGATTGGCCACTCCAACTTCCAGATCGGTAAAACGGCCATCTACCCATTGGTTCAGGAATGTGATGTCATTGAATTCTTCTACTTGAGATGAATCGACCTCCGTTTGGTCTATGACCTGAACTTCCATATTAAGGAGTTTGGCTGAACGCCTGATCTGCTTCAGCAATTTGCCCTTGGCAGATTCTGAGTGGAGGAATTTGTGCTGTTGTTTTTTCCTTAGGTCGAGTTTGGAATAGGTTGGAGAGACCACCACAACCTTGTCAATGCCAAGAGAGAATCCGTGATTTTTCCAATGGCGCAGGTTGTTCTTGTTAGACTGTTCTTCCGGATCGAAGACCTCTCTTTCAGCACCCCAATATTTCTGTTCAAGGCTATCGAACTGCTCTTTGAAAGCATCATTATCAAAAAGATCTACCAACGCATACTTGACCATGCCGAGACGCGGATTCTGCTTGGCCTTTTCCTTCAACCTATCGTACTTGCTGGTAATGTTGGTGGTGTCTGGTGTATCCCAACCATCAGGTGGTGGAGTTTGAGAAAACATTCCCGGCACGTAAAATCTTCCCATCAGATCTTCCATCAGGTCGTTGCTCATGGTGGTAACGTCCTTGTCTTCAGGAATCTCAGTTCGTAAACGCCACAGATAACCGGTTGCCAGAATGCAAAGCTCTTCTGGTTTCAGTTGGTACAGGAGGTGAAAAAGCTGCTGCGATTCACCTTCTATGTGCGAATAACCCGGATGTACAAAACCATAATTACCTCCAGATTTGAACTTGGAAAGCCGATAAAGCGCACGCGCAACTGCCTTTTTCAAATAGCGGTTGTCTGGAAAATGCTGTTGCAGCAGAAACGTGTTGTAAATGCTTTTTACGGGGCTGTTCGATTGTAAGTAAAGTTCCGTCAGTTCGAAGCGGCAAATGTTTCTGATCTCTTCAAATTGTGCTTCACCCAAAACGTAATTTCCACCTTCATCGTTCTCCGTTGCCAGTGCTGTAAGTAGCAGCTGTTTCCTATCTCTCGGACTAGGGTGCGAAGTGCTTTCAACCACATCAGACATGGCCTCAACAGACCTTACATTATTGAGGTAGTAAGAATCATGAATCCTGTAAAATGCCGTGTTGAAATAGTCGCGGTCGAAGGGAATATCATCGAAAGGAAGGTGTGCATAGCGCATCACTTCAAAAACATTGGCAAGGCTGCTTGTGCTGTACCCGGTGGTCAAGAAACGTTGCAAACCAAGCTTGTCTGCTTCCTGTTCCAGATCTTTGGAGTACTGGCTCTGCTCCAACAGCTTTGAATCAAAACTGGTGCGCTTGATAGCTTCACCATTCTTCAATTCCTCATTCTGTATGTATGCGTTGATGACGTGTTTTTCCGTGTAATGCGCAATCTCGTGGCATAGCACAAAGGCCAGTTGGGCTTCGTTTTCCAGCTGCGCGATGAGGCCCAGATTCACGAGGATGATACCGTCATCTGTTGTGAATGAGTTCACAATGGACGACCGTACGGAATAAACACGGATCTGTTTTCTCAGCTCCGGATTGTCTTTCAGCACTTCGTCCAAAACCGCATTCAGGTATGCTGTAACAGGATCGTTGAACAGAACCCGACCACTGTGAAGCACCTGATCGATCAGAAAATTGCTTTCCAAGAAAAAGTCTTCCTTGGCTTTTCTTGAGCGGGTTTCTTCTTTGAGACCTTCTCTCGCTGCTCTGAATTTTTCAGAAGCACCCATGGTAATATCCCTTGGAATTTCTCCTGATGGTTGCAGCGGTTCGTAATTATCCGATTGCTGGCCGAATAGGAAGGTTGGCGCAAGCAACATGACCATCAAGACCAATGTCTTGAAGCCATGACCGACTATGACTTTTACCGGACTGATGATTACAATGTACGAAGCAGAAATGCCAACACCGAAATGCTCATGAGAATGAGCCCCAGAACTACAACAACGTTGACTCTCAGTAGGCTTTTCGCCTTTACATTTTCGTGAGAAACCGAATGCACCAGCTCAGAGCCAAGCTGTTTGAACACATCTAGAAGCCCATCATTGCCTGCGCTGATAATGCGTTTGCGAGCAATTGCAACGATCACAAAAAACAAGAATGCCAAGCCAAGTGCGCCAAGCGCCAGATATACAATGGCTCTTTCATTGGCACTATGATCTCGGTTGCGTGCAGCCAACCGACCAACCGTTTCATCATAACTGGATATGATCTGTGAGTCAATGCTGATGATCTCATCGCGGATCTCGTTGGCTCTGAAACTTTGCTGAGCACTGAGTTTAAGTGAGTCAGCAGTTAGCGTCTTCAATTCGCGAAGCAGTTCTTTACGCTGCTCTTTCAGTTGATGTGTCAGGCCAATATCTGCAAAGGCGTACGGTGAGACAAATGCTAGTCCCAGAATCAAAATCGATATTCGAAATAATTCTTTCACCGAATAAAAAATTGGGAGGATGTTCTTTACAACAGCCTCCCTTTTTGCTCTGTGAGCACTACTGGATTCGAACCAGTGACCCCCACCCTGTCAAGGTGATGCTCTAAACCAACTGAGCTAAGCGCCCTAAACTGGTCGCAAAAATAGCTTTATCCGCCTAAATACTCGCGCAGGTAGCTTCGAAAACTGTAACTTTCGGCATTGAATTGATTCAAACTAACTGTGAATAAAATCCATTACCGAATGCGAATCTTGCGCAACACGTTCAAAACGGTTTTCTCGGCAATCTGTCTTCTTATAGCGTCAACCACTTTGGCTCAGGACAATGTGGGTATCGGAACCATAACTCCAGACCCCAGTGCATTGCTTGAAATACAGGCCTTGGATAAAGGTCTTCTGATTCCGAGAACAGACACGCTATCTATCACCAACCCGGCCACAGGATTGTTGATCTACACTGTTACAGATAGTAGTTTCTGGTATTTCGATGGTATTGTTTGGAGAAGAGGCGTGGGCCCTGAGGGTCCGGAAGGTCCGCTCATTCCTGGTCTGCATGGTCAAACCATGCGTTACGATACCGTATTCTTTGATGATTGGGTGGCCAACAGTTTCATCTGGAACAACGAGTACCACGTTGGTATCAACACCGATCAACCCGACTCAAGTGCCATTCTGCATTTGGTTGCCGAAGGAAAAGGTTTCCTCGCACCGCAGATGGACGAAACGTCAAGAGACAACATCCAGAATCCTGCCGTTGGGTTGGTTATTGTGAACACAACCGACAGTACCGTAGACTATTTCAATGGCACATGCTGGTTGCCAACGTTTGCGCAAGGTTGTGATGATTGCTACCTGAACATAACCCCAAGTAGCACGGCAGACACCATAGACCGTGTGGTTTCTCCAACCGAGAATATTACGTTGGATATTGTTCAGACCGTGGGAAACCCACAGCAGATTGCCATTTCAATTCCAACCAACTTGCCATCTGGGCTAACGGCTACCATTACACCGAATCCAGCACCTTCCACGGGCGTAGTGGATATTGAATTTGAAGCGTCTCCGTTCGCTCCTGCAGGAACTTACCCCATTGTAATTCAGGTGCTCTGTAACAACAGCGTTTACAACATAGTTTACTCGCTTACCATAGAGCCTTGTTACGAGATCGATGTGGTGAATAGCGTCTTTAATTACGATCTGGCAACAGCATTCTATCAGGCCAATCCTACCGTGCCAAGTAGTGTTTCGGTTTGTGTTGTCAATACGGTTCAGCCAGGGGTTCTGATAACCAGTCAAGATGCAACGCAGCCTGCATATACCATCGGAAACCTGGCACCGGGTTCTGTAGTGGCTTTGGTCAATGACGGATACATTATCGGTAGAGGTGGAGATGGTGGTGTTGCGTACGATCCGGCAAACGGATTTACCGGAGATGGAGAAGATGGGGGAGATGCAGTTAACGCAACGCTTGATGCTACCATCGTGAATAACGCGGCCATTTATGGCGGTGGAGGTGGTGGAGGCTCCATGGCATTCTCACTTGCCTATACAACACCCTCTATCCCGATTATCGGTTCTATTACCATTGGGTTCTTTGTTGGTTCTGGTGGTGGCGGTGGCGCTGGCCTTGGAGAAGGTGGAGACTACAACACCAACCTGTTCATTGGTTTTGCAGTGTATGATGAAGGTGAGGATGGAACTGGTGGAATCGGTGGTGTTCAGGGACAAGGAGGTCAGTTGAATGCGCCATTCAATTTTACCGTGAGCATTGCTACAGTTACAATAACTCCGAACACGAATGGAGGTGATGGTGGTCCTTACGGTTTTGCTGGAACACAAGGTTCTTTCGGTCTGTCGTTAACAGTAACTATTACCGTGCCTATTATCGGTAACATTCCAATTGGTCCTATCAACATTCCAATACCTGTTCCGCCACCATTGGCAGGTGAGGGTGGTTACGCGATCAAACACTTCGGAAATACCATCAATATTCCAGACAACATTTACAACACGTCTCAACTTAAAGGACAGGTTGGACCATGATATTTAAGATTAAAAGCATCGAAATGAAAGCTTCAAAAGTGCTATCAACCCTCATGCTGATCCTTGGCGGTGTTTCCTTTGCCTTCGCTCAGTCTTCATTTGAAGGGGTAATCACATACAACACAACCAATGCATCCATTGATGAGAATGCAACCGTAAAATGGTACCATGCGAATGGTAACAATCTGATGGAATTCGATTCTCGGGCTGGAGATCAGAGCTACAAGTATGCTATGATCATGGGCAGTAATGATGAAAGCGTTTTCATGAAATCGGATATCGGTTCTCAGGAGGTTTCTGGAATTACCGGTGAGGAGGTTTTTACCTCTGGAAAGTTCATCAGAAAGATGAATGTGAAAGAAGCAGGTTATGATTGTGAAATGTTGATGTTCAAATCGAACGGAAACGACCTGACCTATTGGGTTACTGACGGCATTGGCATGACTTATAGCGACCTGCCTAAACTGATGAGAAACAACATGCCAAGTTTAGCTGGTATCAGTACTGGAATTCCTATCAAAATGGAATTGCGAGATGCAAGTGGCAATCTGCTCAGAAGTCAGAGTCTTGTTTCGGTGGAGGAGAGATCGATCGATAAATCAAAGTTTGCCAAGTAATACAGCAATTGAATCATAGAATAAGGCACGCAACGCGTGCCTTATTTGTTTAAACCCATAGAAGATGAAAAAGCTCCTGAAAGTTTTCGGTTGGTTAGTTGCTATAATCGGGTTGGTTATTGGTGGACTGTATTTCTCAGGAAATCAGTTTTTGATCAAAGGCCTTTGGGCAGCCTATTTGCACGGAAACACTTCGGCTACCATAAGTGATGCACAGTTTTTTGACACCAGAACGGTCGAAGCGGGAACTCCTGCACCTTGGAAGGTTTCCGAATTCTATTATGAATGGGATATTACCGGTGATCTTAGAAAATCGCTTGAGGAAACCCAGACCGTTGCTTTTCTCATGATCAAGGATGGAGAGATCGTATTTGAGGAATACTGGGATGGTTATTCGGATTCATCCCGTAGCAACTCATTCAGCATGGCCAAGAGCATTACCACCATGTTGGTTCAATGTGCCATTCAGGACGGATACTTCAAAAGCTGGGATCAAAAGGTAAAGGAGTTTCTTCCAGAGTTGAAAGGTGAGTTTGCGGACGTTCTTACATTGAGAAACCTCTGTACCATGACAGCAGGTTTGGACTTCAACGAGCATTATACCAACCCATTCGACATCACTGCAAAGCTGTATTACGGTCCGGACGTTGAGAAGCTGATGTTGGATAATGTGCCAGTAATCCGTAAGCCAGGATTGGAATCATTCGAGTATCAGAGTGGAGCTACGCAATTGCTCGGTCTGTGTTTGATGCGCGCCACAGGAAGAACGGAAGCAGAATATGCGTCCGAGAAATTGTGGAAGCCACTTGGTGCTGAGCATTCAGCCGAATGGCACTTGGATAGCAAGAATGGTAAGGAACTTTCATTCTGCTGTTTCAATTCCAATGCACGTGACTTTGCCCGTTTCGGACAGATGATGTTGCAGCATGGAAATTTCAATGGCACTCAAATTCTAGATTCAGCGTTTGTTGATACGGCTACTGTTCCGTTTGCGGTACCGTATTACGGCCACAGTTTCTGGATCTGTGATGATTACGGAACGCATGTTTTCTATCAGCGAGGCATTCTCGGTCAGTACGTTATCGTCATTCCAGAATATGAGATGGTAATTGTGCGTCTAGGTCACATGCGCTTAGGTAGCGACATGAATCACTCAATCGATTTCAGAAAGATCCTGGAAGAGGTATTGAAAGAGCTTAGAGGAGGTGTTTGAAACTTGGCGTCTTGTATCGCAAAACACGGTAGATGAATGAACCGATGTCATTTCAGCAAAGTTCCTTCATGATTTATCTTCTGAATTCCAATCCTGTTCCAGCGCAGTAATAGCATGATGACTTACCTACACCGTCACATTGGGTACATGGAGCGTTGCCTGTATTATGGCACCAACTACATTCGATCTTGCCCTTTCCAAAACAGCTTGAGCAGGTAACTTTGGTGGTGCCAAGAGTATATTTGACTCCACTCCCGTTGCACACCCTGCACGATTTACCAGCGTTACCCTGACATGAATTACATGTTCTGCTGCCCGCACCTCTGCAGGTCGAACACGAACTTCCTCCGTTGCCTCCGCACTTGTAACAGTTAACCAATTCACCATCCTCAGATTGAACCTTACGTCTCAATTCTGCGAATCGACTTTCCCGGTTACGATTCTGCTCCTCAATCCTTCTGCGCTGACCATCGTCTATTGACTTCCTGACGGATGATGAAACACTCGAATGTAAGTTTCCGATAGCTTCGGCTCTTGCCCGCGATTGAGCATTCAACTGCCTCAGTTGTTCCTCTCGTCTGGCATCGGCTTCACGGGTTCTTTGCTCTACCACCTGTTGCTGTTGCTGACGTTGTTCCTGCTGTTGCTGTAGTTGTTGCTGCCTTTGACCGTTTGCTGCATTCTGAATATCCGTATTGATCTGTTGTAGTTGCACCTCATCCTTCTGAAGGTCTTCATACAATCTGTTTATCTCATCAAAGCTGTGGTCTTGCACACTTGTAAGCATGCCGAGTAACTCACCTGCTTTTCTCTCAGAATTTTGCAGTGTTCTCCAATATTCCTTGGATATGTCTCCAGGTAGGGAGTAGCCTCTACTCAAGGCCTGCCTTGTGTTTGCCAACAATTCCTTTATCCGCTTGTAGAAGTTTCGAGCATTTTTTACCAATTCCGTCTTCAATTGCTCGTTGGCTGAAGATGATTGGCTCCCAGAACATGTACTCTCATCTTGAAGATATATGCTGAAATTATTTTCATCCCATAGAAAACATTCCTTTTGTGGGCTTCTTCTCTTACTAAGGGCCACCTCCAAGGCTTTTTCATAAGTATGAAACATGTCCAGTCCGCTATGTTGCCCGCCTGGGCAAGGTTCCCAACGCACGTACCAGCAGTTTCTGCATTCGTAGTTTATCGGCATACATCTTTTGGAGATCTCTCCTTTGCACTTTACATCACGCATCTCAAAACCAACCGGACAACCACTTTGGGCCTGCGCGGTTTCTGTTAGAGCAGATAGACTTAACAAGAGTGCCCATGTTAATTGCAATATCGGTATTCGGGGTATCAATCGGTTTTTCAAAATATGATGAGCCATTATTTTATGATTAAGTGCAGTGCCGAGCTTGTACATTTCAGAATGTGAACTAATTACAATGCTTAGCAATTTGACTAAATGTGGTTTCTGTTGGGTCAATTTCTAGAAGAGTACGCCAGTCGGAACACGCTGCATCAATCTTTCCTACTTTTTTGTAAGCCAACGCTCTTACTCTTAAGGCTACACCCTCTTGCGGATTTAGTGTCAAAGCATTTGTACAAGCCATAATCGCCTCTTCAAATCTTTCGAGAAGAAAAAGGACATAGCCAGAAGACGTATGAGCCTCGGAATTTGTAGGCTCAAGTTCGATTGCTTCAGAATAATCTTCTAATGCCCCAGCATAATCTTCAAAACCTTGCCTTAACATCGCTCTATTTAGACGCACCTCAACATTGTTTGGGTAATCGCGTATCAATTGGGCGTAAATGGAGTATGCCTTCTCGGGTTCTCTGCTCAGCTCCAAACAAAATGCGATATTGGCTAATGCCTCATAATGCAATTCTTTGTCTGAATCAGCTACCCTCTGATAGTCAACAATGGCACCGTCATAATCGGATAATTTACGTTTAGAGTCGCCTCTACGCATGTATGCTTCAGAGTAAGACGGGTCAATAGTTATTGCTTTCGTAAATTCATCTACTGCTTCGAAGTAGTTGGTTTCTTCGTAGAGTTCAATTCCATTAGTGTAATGAATCATTGCCTGGGCTTGAGTTCGACTAATTATGAACGCCAATGGGACACATAGCAAAAGCTGTTTCATCTTTGCTGCAGTTTAAGAAGGCAAGGAAGAATTGAATTTGTCCATGTGCTCTGATTATCCTGACTGAATGATGAGTGTATGGAATTCGATTCGTCAATGCGCAAATCAACCTGAGAGAAACCTTTAGCTAAATCATTCAGTTCCTTTACCGCGTTATCCAACTGAAACATGATCTGGTTAGATCGCATTCCAACGCCATTTCCAGGTATCCAGCCATAAAAGGATATTGTCGAACCATCGTTAAGATGGAATGTCAACTTGGTCTTTTGGTCATAGTAAGTTGCTTCTGGCAGGACGATTCTCAGCTGAATTTGGTTCATTTTACCGTGAATAGTAGTAGTAGCTTTCAGCTGAAAGATTTCTTCATCATTGTCATTCAAGCAGCTATAAAGGTTTGTAGACCATACATCCTTCATCACCTTTTGGAAGTAGGCCGAACAGATATCGGTTTTTTTGAACACTTGACCAGTAACCTGCTGAGCAAGGCCGAAGGACAGCGTTAGAAAGAATACAGTAGTTATTGCTACAAAAAAGGGGATGCCTCTTCCTTGTTGTAATGTTGAAAGTTTTGACAATTCTGCGGTTCTCGCTTTGGTGGAAACGGGTTCATTTGATTTCATGATTCATGTGAATTATGTTTCACCAATGCTACGTTTTTGGCTCAGATAGTTTTATTGATTTGCCTAGCGTCAGAATTTGGAGGCCGCCCCTTCAGCACCCCCACACTTGAATATGAGGAACTGAATGGCCCGCAGTATGCGGTCCGGATCTGCGCATGTCGCGCAATTATAAGTGGATATGTATAATTGGATGCCGTCTTTCAGTGTAGGGTCAAATTCGCTTGTGTTGGACAATATCTTAACCCTATTGTTCCAAATACATCCTTTGGATTTTATTTTTTGCCTGACGCTTTCAATCGGCTCAGTTGCAGGTATAATAATAAGCGTATAGCTATCTTCGCTATATCTCCCTGATCCGGTAACCGACTTCATTATAACATTGCTGTGTGTCAATTTTTGAATAGGGACATTGATACGGCCTTTTATCTCGGTACATTCGTTGTCCAAAACACTCGGCTTCCACTGAGCTGAATAGATTATCTCAAGGGAGCAGTTGGTGGAAAAAGTGACCTTGGATTCTGGAAATCCTAAGCAACAACTGCTGTCATCAAGTCCGTTCATCCTATCGTATTCTTCCCTGATGGGGTAGTAGAATAGCCTCACATCGGATGAATTCAAGAATTCGACAACTTCCTCTACGGTAGCATCTATGGTCCAATAGTCAGAATTCTGCGCAGATAACTGCGTTGCAGTAAGCATGAGGACTGAGTAAATAAGTGTAATTGTTCGTTTCATTTTTCTGTTTTCGTTTGTTTGAGAATAAGTGATTATCCTATTGGGTTTTCAGTTCTTCGTAAAAGCGGTCAATACCTGCCTCTAATAATTCCATTGCTCTTGGGAATACCAGGGGAAACTCCCGTTTGTCTGGAAGCAGAAACTGCACCGAGGCTGTTACTTTATAGTTTTCCCCATACAGGCTTACCAATTTAGTACGGCCCGTTACCGCAGAACTTGACCGCAATACTTTTTCTTCTGTTTTCTTACTGAACTCGTAAAAACCCGGACAGACAAGAGACATATACATGTCATCATTCGGATACAGGATTATGTAGAAACGTTCTCCGTTCCATTTGAATGTTATATCACCATCCTCGTCAATTTCCGTGATGTACTGTTGAGATTGCAGGAAGTTGCTTATTAAATATCGTAACTCCTCCGCTTCATTGCTTTCATTCCCTGAATTGTTTTGTGCTGTTATACCTGATGGGAATAGGAAGAACGGAGCGTAAATCAAGCTAAGTAAGAAGCATTTCTTTGTAAATGCCCAGAGCGATTTCAATGACATGACTAATTTCAACTAATTGGATTTACGGTTATATCAAACTGCCAACGGGCTTATTCTTCCAGTTGTAGCAAGCATGGAATAATGAAATTCGACCAGATCTTTTGATTCGATGATTCGAAATTCGCGGTAATTGTATTCGATTGGTCGAGATGAAGATCAACACGAGTAAAACCTTGTCCCAGATCAGAAAGAAGTTTCTTTTCGTTGTTCAGATCTAATCGGAATTTAATTATATCCGAATAAACCCGGTTCTTGTTCACATCGAATATTGTAGCAAGCAAAGTTAATTTTGCCCCATTGCTGAGGTGAAAGGTCAATTTGGTGGTTCTATCGTATGACACTTGGTCAGGTAGGTTCACTTCAACGCTAAAAACGTTGCCTGAACTAAAGTGCGAGACGATCATTCCAATGCGAAAAGCCACTTCCCCTGCATCGTCTGTACATCCGAACCAAAGTTTGGTGCCCCATTGCGTTTTAAATACCTTCTCAAAATGATCTGTGCAGATATCGTTTTTCTTAAATACCTGTGCATTGCTTGTTGATGTTAGGTTAAATATCAACAGAAATACTATTCCAGTAATCCTTACCATTTGTTCTTCAGTTTATGTTAGATCGCTTATTCCTCACCCGCTTTGGACGCACAAGGAATGATAAGATTGGTCCATTTAGAATTTTGAATCTTCCTTTTCTGCTCCGCCACTTTTCCATATAAAGAATTGAAGCGCTCGCGCTATACGTTCGGGTTCTACACATTCTGGCAAACAATTAGAATTGTATTCCACAACGAACGTCACCGATTGTGTATCGGGAATTCTATCTCTGGAAGTTGTATTGATGTAAAGCGCATGAGGAGGTGCGTCAATGTCTTTATAAAGCATGCCCGGTGCAAGCTTGGTCATATACGAGGTTTCCCATCCTAACTCAATAGGCTGTACAAGTTCAAGTCGAATCGTAAATTTTTGGCACTTGCTCCAAGCACAATCAAGAGTCTCTTCCTTTACTAAGACTACATTATGATAGAAGTCCTTTAAATTAAGTTCATATGCATGATGTCTTATTTTAAATTTTTCTTTCTTATTAAACACGTCACCCATGTCGCACATGGCGGTTTTAACACGAACCGACCCGTCTGAACGGAACAAAACCTCGGTTTTATTGTACTCACCACATTCTCTGCACGTCATTTCGTCAACTCTGTATGAGGTGGGATAGTAACCAATGCTCCCATAAAAGAAAGATTTACTGAGGCTTACACGCCACGTGTCAATCTTCAGAGAGTTCAGGAATTCGACAACTTCCTCCACGGTTGCGTCTATGCTCTTATAGTCAGAATTCTGCGCAGACAGCTGCGTTGCAGAGAAGAAGAATAGTGTAATGAGGGTGAAAGCAGTTGGGTTCATTTTATCGGGTCAGGTGTTGGTGATTCATTGAAGGATTCTCCTGTGAATGCTTTGATCACAACAGTTCAAACTGTTCACAGGAGAATCTCAAGTTCAATGCGGGTCAGTGCTTATTAGTCAGGATCATTATTGTTAAGAATCTGCTGAAGGCCGTCCTGAAAGATGTTGTTAATGTCATTGACCATTTTCTCGTTCTCTTTCAACCGTCTATCTATTTCCTCTTGCTGTGCGTTGTACTGGTCGAGGTAAGGATTGCTTCTTACACGTGTGTCTTCAGCGGATGCCTGTTTCCCACCGGAATAGGGACTACTTGATCCACCATTGTTAGACTCTACCCAGTTTCTGTATTCTCTTTCGGATACATATCTCACTGTTGGAGCGTGCTTACGCTCACGACCATAGGTAACAGCTGTTCCGCACGATAAGCACCAACACTCCTCTTCTATACGATATGTGTTTTGAGCCGAAACTTCAGAAGGATTGAAGAGGAGAATTGTCAGGAACCCAATTAGGACCGCCTGAAGGGAACGTGAGAAGGAATTTTTCATGATTTAAGATGTTGGTTGATTCAAATTCTGCCTACTCTCTCCCAGCTTTTCGGCTTCCGCTGTTGTTATTCATTTAAGGATTCGGTGTCTTTTTCGCTACAGGCGTATCGTTCACTTCATAGCCCCAGTCGCCCAATGTTTTTGGGCTGCTTTTGTAAATACCCAACAGGGTTTGGCTGCTGCTGCGCAGGGTGGCGGTAATGGGTTTCAGCAGGGCATCGCGGTCCTGATAGAGTTTCTCCACCTGCTTTTCGAGGTCCTTTGCCTGTTTGTTGAGGTTTTCGGCATCGGCTATCTTGGGGCCGTTGTCGGTCCAGTTGTGGTCTTTCAGTACATTAAGGGGGCTGTTGGCACCGTCTGCCTGATGTTTGCCATAAACGAGTTTTGCCAAGGCAAGGGCCTTTTCTGGGTTGGATGGAATTACTACTCGTGCCATTTTTTTGTGGTTTTAGGGGTTAAGTATTAGGAGTTAGATTGAAGATTTCGGTCGGAAAACGGGACATTACCATTGAATGGTGTTGGAATCCTATCGTTATGCGGTAGAAAACGATAGAAATGTGACGGAATACGATAGTATTCCACCGAAAAACCATTGAATTCTACCGAAATACTATCGTATTCTGCCGCCATACGATAGAAATGTGCCATCATTCCATCGTATTTCGCAAGCATACGATAGAACGTTGGTGGATACCTTTCGGAATTCTCCGCACAATGGGCCATTGGTCGATGCTGTTGCCTATCTATCATCAGTATCCGTATCATGTGCGTACCCGTTCAATATGCCATCTCTGATGGCCTGCAGTTCTTTCCAGCGTTTGAGTTGGCCCGACATGCCCACCTCGGCCATGAACTGGTTCCAGGTGCGGTAAGGGCTTTTCTTGAGGATGGTCTTGCGGTGGCTTTCGATGGTGGAGAGCTGTACTCCCATTTCTCGGGCTATCTCCTCACTCAACAGGCCATCAGCCATCAGAAGTACGATGCGGACCTGTTTACGAGTGAGCTCCATGGGGTTGTTATGAGAGTTGTCACTAAGTTGAAGTGATCATGTTAATTCTGCAACTACCATTAATGACTATTTTACTACCTACTAGTAGGTAATTTTGAACCCTTTATGCAGAATTGGCCGTCAGAGAGGGCGTGCAGGGTGTGAGAAATATCTCAGTTAAGACACGCTTGTGCAGCGGGTTTTCGGATACAAAAAGCGAGGAGGTGTGGAGGTCTATCCCAAGAACATACCCACCAGCACCGCTGTGAACAAACACGCTAACGTTCCGCCCAAAAGCGCTCGAAGGCCAAGCTTGGAGAGCAGTCCTTTTCGGTTTGGAATCAGTGTTCCGATGCCGCCAATCTGGATTCCAATGGAAGCGAAATTGGAGAAGCCACAAAGGATATATGTGGCCATGATCATCGACTTTTCATGCTCGAACATGCCGCTGAATTTCATTTCGCCTAGTGTTTTGTAAGCGTAGAATTCGTTCAGAATGGTTTTCTCACCAAGTAATTGACCCACAAGGAAAATATCTCCAGAAGGAACGCCCATCAACCACGCAATAGGCGCGAATGTGTAGCCCACCAAGAATTGAAAGCTCAATCCGTCATAACCAGTGTTTGAGGCAATGATCTCATTCAGGCCGGTTGGTCCACCAATAAGGTCGCGAAGAATCCAATTGCCCATGTACACGAAGGCCGTGAAAACAAGTAGCATCGCACCGACATTCACCGCCAGTTTAACGCCATCTGAGGTTCCGTTGGCAACTGCCTCTAGCACGTTGGCACCCATCTTCTCCTTGCTGATCTCCATGTTCTCATCAAACTCATCCTTTTCAGGAACAAGGAGCTTGGCGGCCACAACCGCAGCAGGAGCAGACATGACCGATGCAGCCAAAAGGTGCTTCGCGAAAAGTACTTGCTCTACGGGGTCTTCGCCACCAAGAAAACCGATGTAAGCGGCCAAAACACCTCCGGCAATGGTCGCCATCCCGCCTGTCATCAAACACATGATCTCGCTCTTGGTCATCTTGTCCAAGTACGGCTTGATGAGGAAGGGAGATTCCGTTTGCCCGAGGAAAATGTTGCCTGCCGCAGCAAGACTTTCAGCACCAGAAAGACGCATGGTTTTCTTCATGATCCAAGCGAAAACGTAAACCACTTTCTGAAGCAGCCCAACGTAATAGAGCAGGCTTGTCAGTGCCGAGAAGAATACGATAGTTGGTAGAATTCTGAATGCGAAGCTTATGACTGCCGCCTCAGAATCTCCAGTTACGAAAGAGGAGAACAGAAAGTCAGTTCCAAAGTCTGTGAACGAAATGATTTTGACGAACCCCTGTCCAACAATATCAAACCCCGTTTGTACCCAACTCACTTTTAGGATTCCCAAAGCCAGCACGAACTGAATCAGAAGGCCGATACCGATCAACCTCCAGTTGATGGCTTTTCTATCTTGACTGAACAGAAACCCGATAGCAACCAAAACCACCATGCCAAGCAAACCACGACCAATGCTGGTAAACGAAACGCCAAGGTCCAAAAGTGGAACACTGAGTAGCATGGAAGAAAAGTGGTTTGTCATTCTTAAAGGCTCAGGTTGAACCTTTCAAGATTAAGGAATTATTTTTTCCTGCGGTTCATCTCGTCCCGGATCAGCGTAGCTTCTTCGTAATCTTCTCTTGCAAGGGCATCATTGAGCGATTCTTCCAATTCCTGAACCGTAAGCTGAGAAAAGCCACCGGATTCGGCTGGCTGCGATTCGTCTTCAATGGAAATGGCCTTGATTCCACCACTCGAGTCATCTTTCTCAAAGGCAGCGGCATTCAAAATGAATTCGTGCGTATAAATGGGACACTTGAATCGTACGGCCAATGCAATGGCATCAGATGGGCGGCAATCAATATCGATGGTATCCTTGCCGTCACTGCAAATGATCTTTCCATAGAAGACACCATCTACGAAATTGTAGATGATGACTTCTTGGATGTCTATGCTAAAGGATTGGGCGAATGTTCTGAAAAGATCGTGCGTCAACGGCCGCGTAGGACTCATGTTCTCCAGCTCA
>JACJZP010000026.1 GCA_020635535.1 Flavobacteriales bacterium
CTGCCCGTATATCTCAAAGACGGATAAATAGATGCACTAGAAACGCTGTAGGCCAATCCGATGTTGCCAGAAGCAGAGATCCCAATGGAAGCCATCCAACGACTGGCGGCATCTGGAGAATAGGTACCTTGCTGGTAAATGCTCCAAGAACCCGAGGTTCCATTGGTTCTGCGCAGTTCGTACCAGCGTATACCCGCGCGATCGTTTCCATCTACATCTGCAACATGGCAGCAGACAATGGATTCGTGTGTACCGAAATTTCGGTAGTGAATACGATTCATGAGCACTTCACGCAGTGGATCTAGATTAGTACTGGAATTTGGCTGATCGATGCAGGAGAATGAGGTGTATCCACATAAGTTTGAGGAAAATGCCTGTACGCCCAACGTTTGTACCTGTGTTAAACTGGTGTTGTTGGCGTTATTCCAATCGATATCGAATTCCCAGATCTCGAGCGCATCAGTTGCCGCGCCACTCCAAGCATCATCCCTCATGCGCATTACCATTGCAGGCGTACCTGAAGGTGGGAGCGTGGTTCCGTTCAGACTGACTGGTGTTGCTGCTTGAAAACCAATTGTCCCAAAAGATGGAACAGTGAATCGCTGAGCAGTTCCAGAAGTTCCGGAAAGCATTTGGGTTCGATTAAGCGCGTAAACGGCCGATGAATTCTCGTTTGTTGTGACGAGGTAGGCATCATTCCAAATAGAATACTTCGGATAATCCGGGAAGTTGGTGGCCGTGTATGTATAGGTATACCAAGAGCCAAGTGGATCGGGTGTTGCAGAAATGGCTACCATCAACCGGTTGCCACTACTTGAGAATTCACTCATTAACCAACGGTTGGCCAATTCATCGTACAGAACTATCGGGTCTCCTGCCCCACCCGGAAAATTCATGTAATTATCGAGATAGGTTGCATTTGTAAGCGCGTTTCCATTCTTATCGAAGACCACGAAATATGCACCTGACCCACCGTTGATCATCTGAATAACATGGTTTGGGCCTACATCCACACACGGATCTGCCGGACTCACATTGGTAAATCCGATTCCCTCAAAACTGTAACTCAAAGATTTGTTGTTCACAGCACTTGGCGCATAGTCTTTTTGCCAGGCTGGGTCATTTCCATTGGGCTTTGCCAAAGGGTTAATGTTCTCGTTCAGTATCCAATCGTCCTTTGGATGGTAGCCATCTTTTAGAGTCTTGGTGGTCTCATTAACTGCATTGGGGTCTTCCACATAATCGCGTAGTGGAACAGTTTCTCCCAAAAATGTAACAGGGATAACGGTCGGATCTCTGAGTACGTTGTCCTTTTTCTGTGCATTGGCAAACATGCTGATGGAAAGCATGGAAAGCAGGAAATAAATCTTCTTCATTTGTTTGGTTTTGTTCGGAAACGATGCGAATCTAAAGGAGCATCGTATGCAAGAACGTAAACCAGGGGTCAATTGTTGAAAATCTTGTTGCATTGCCGCAACTACTTCAACTCCTTGATCATGCCTTTTCTGCGGTAGTATTTTACTGCCGAGTTGATACCGATACCACCGATAACGCCCGGGGCAACCCAAGGCAGAACCTGCCACATGCCCGGAAGGATCTTCTCCATCCAAGTATAACCTCCAAATACAAAAAACGCGGTGTATGCGGCCACACCGCTTGTAAGTAGTCCTATCATGTGTTCCTTTACTCTGTCTGTGTTGGCAACCGAGGTTTTTCGCAAATGCACAATGGTCGGGATGGAGGTCAGGCCCAGCCCACCGAAAATGAACAGCAGCACATTGGCACCATGGCCAGCCTGTATGCGCAGCAGACCAAAGACCAAAAGTGCCAAGCTGAAGAGAAGCACTACCGACTCGAACAGCAGTCTTCCTTTCAGATTTGCAGCCATCTTATCCTTCCTTAAAATGGCCATGCCGTACCAAAGCGGGTTGGCCGTGATCAACGCAATGAAACCAAGAAAAGATGCCATGAAATACTTGCCGATGATGACATTCTTAATGCTAAGCAAAGCGGCAGAACCGACTACTATCCACATGGCGTAGACGTAAAGTTTACCGACCACCCGGTGTCCCTTCCCTCCTTTCTTCATAAACACCGGCAGCCAGAACAGAGCAAGGCTTGTGAAGCCAAATGTTACATGCAAAAAGAGAAGTGTTTTGACGATGAATTCCATGACGTTTGCGTTTTAGTTCGAGACCAAAACTAGGCTGATGGAATGCCTTTCTTCGAACAAAAGGGATGGATGACAAGCTTTGGTGACGAGTGTCAAACTCTTGGGACGAATGACAAACGGAAGGGATGAAAATTCAATCCAAAAGCGCACGGACCTTCGGAATAAACGACCGTGAAACGGGTATCTCAACATCCGAAACATCCAATAATTGAAGACGTAATCCTTGAGCATTTCCACTCACTTTTTCAATACAATCCACATTCACCAAATAAGAGCGATGGCAGCGAATGACATCGGTCTGTGCAAATTGCTCCTCCATAAAACCAACCGTGGCGCGTAGCATTTCCTTGTGCGGTTTTCCATCTTTCAGATACCATACGGTAACGTAATTCTGCATGGCTTCCACATAGCGGACATCCGACACATTCAAAACAAGTTGCTGTCCATTTTCGGGCTCAAGAACAATTGTTTTCCCCGTGTGCTCAACCTTTTCTGCTTTTAGATGATCGGAAATGTCGGTGGCTACATCTTCGTTCTGTTTGGCCGCGCGAAGCTGAATGACCACTCCAGATAGGGCCACGGGAAAGATGCCGATAAGCGATGTGTAGCCGATCATTCGTATGAAATTGAAATAGCCAGCTGCCCGCCAACCTGAAAGGAAATTCACGAACAGGTAATTGCCGAGAGCAATCCAAACAACAAGCACGGTCGACATGAGTATCCATTTGCCCAATGTCCAACGCGGACCATCTGTCTGTATTCTGAAAACATAGCGCGTAGCGAGTTCGAAAGCCCAGCCGAAAACTACCGTAACAGCCCCGAAACCAACCGATGCCCAAGCCAGATCGGCCCACGGCCCTTCTATATTGAATGGACGAATTAGAAAAAGGAACAGTCCCACGAAAACCCCAACCCAAAAGATGGTAAGCAGGCTTTGTTTCAGATCTGCCTTATCCGGAAATGGTTGATTGAGTTTATCCAGCATGAAGCAACACTAATCTGAACCGTACTCACGTTCTACCTTGGCAATGCGGACCTTCCACCCCTCATACCATTTCTCTTTTCCGAGCTGCTTAGCGCGAATGTGCTTTTGATATTTCGCCCATTGTTGAATGTCCTCAAGGTTTCTCCAATAAAGAACTGCTACTCCGTATCCATTCGCATCACGCAACGTTTCAGCACCGTAGTAGCCTTCAAGCTTCTGAGCTTCCGCATAGAGTTCGTCATTCAATTCAGTGTAGCCATCATCCAAAGCCGTTCGCTTTGAGGTGAAGATGACCGTGTAGTAAGGCGGTTTTGGGGTTTTAGTGAACATGGCAATCCTTTATAGCCTGCAAATTAAAGGATGGCATTGTAAGTAATTGGGAATTACGCAAATTAGGGTTATGAAGACTCTGTGGGTAGCATTATACATATCTCTAATTCTGATTCTGGCTCAGAGTTGTGTGGTGGCGCCACCATCTCCCATGGTATCATTCGGTGGCTCACGACCGGTGGGTAAATATGTTCCAGAGCTAACGGCTGCATCTGGTGCAGGCCTGAGTCTTTCAGATAAACCCAGAGGTAGCGAAATGGCGTGGTACAGCCGCTTCCGATTCGGGATAACCGACAAAATGGATATTGGTGCTGAGGCCATGGGGTTCCGTTTTCAAAACAATCTCAATCTCTCAGGCAAGATTTCAGCCCGCTACAGTTTCAAGCCTTGGCTTAGAGCGGACATTGGTGCAGGAATGGGCGACAATGCTTACGGTAGAAGTGTGAATGGTGATGTTGGAATTACTTTCGGAACTGCTAAAGACCGTGTTTGGAATCCTTATGGAACGCTGAGGTACGGTTTTGCCTATGGCCTGAAAGGAACTGGATTGAAACCTGCGCTGGAGGGAGTTGAACTCGGTCGTTTGCTTAATTCACACACATTCATGCTGAATGTAGGTGCCGAAGCAAAGCTTATTCCATACATCTACTTTTTAGCAGAGCTGGGCTTCGGACAGGTTTTTCCAGTTGGTCAGCGAAATGCGGCCATTATCTACCTATCGGGAGGATTTTCTTTCCGTTTGCCGAGAAAGAAAGACTGAGCAACGAGATTTCGACTCATCAGAAGGCACCAACCAGTAATCTATATTTGCGAATGTGAAACCCAACAAGAGACTTTCAACCGACATCATACCTTTTGTTGACCTTAAGCGTCAGTATGAAAATCACAAGGCTGAAATTGACGAAGCCATTGGAAGGACCATTTCTAACACAGATTTTGTAGGTGGAAGTCAAGTTACGGAGTTTGAGCAGTCATTTGCCAAACTGCTGGATGTGAACTTCTGCGTAAGCGTTGGCAATGGAACAGATGCCATTTACATAGCACTGAAAATGCTTGGCATTGGAGTTGGCGATGAAGTGATAACCGTTGCCAACAGTTGGATTGCAAGCTCAGAAACCATTACCCAGACTGGGGCCAAGGTGGTGTTCGCGGATATTGAACCGGAACAATATACTATTGACCCAGTGGATGTTGAAGCAAAGATCTCGCCCAAAACAAAAGCGGTGGTGGTGGTTCATTTACACGGAAATGTTGCCGACATGGATGCTTTGACAAGCATCTGCAGATCACGCGGTTTATACCTCATAGAAGATTGTGCCCAGGCCCATCTATCGGAATACAAAGGCAAATGCGTTGGTACATTCGGAGATGCAGGGACCTTTTCATTCTATCCGAGCAAGAATTTGGGAGCTTATGGGCACGCAGGTGCAGTCGTTACCAATAACTCAGATCTGGCTCAAAGAATTCGGACGTACTCTAATCATGGAGCATTGAATAAATATGACCATGTTGTGGAAGGTATCAACAGTAGATTGGACAGCATTCAGGCAGCGGTGCTCAATGTGAAGATCAAGTACATTGAACATTGGAACGAACAACGGAGAAAAATTGCCAAACGATATTCAGGATTGCTGTCAAAGGTGAATCAGATCCAGTTACCAGTTGAACGAACCGATTGTAAGCACACATATCATCTGTATGTGATCAGATGTCTTGAGCGAAGAGAAGAACTCCGTTCTTACTTGGAAGACAGAGGAATTCAGACCGCATTACACTACCCCACTATTTTGCCGCTGCTCCCTGCCTATGGTTATTTGAACTATTGCGGAACAGATTTTCCTATTGCTTTTGAATACCAACATCAGATCTTGTCTCTTCCGATGTTTCCTGAAATGAGAGACGATGAGGTTATTTCAGTGTCCGAAGCAATTGTCGATTTCTACGATTCGACACGTTCATAGCTCAACCAAATTCAAGAATTTCAAGAGCTAATCCTGCTCTTTATTTTTTACCATCGTTAAAATGGTAGCAATGGCGCATGTCTCATTGTCTTGGTCGTAAACCTCAACTTGCCATTTCACAATGCCTTTTCGAATGTCATCTGCGTCTCTTTTCTCCTGCTGGACCTTCTCCTTACAAGTAAGACGAACACCGATGGTCATTCCGGGATAAACAGGTTTGGTGAAACGTGCCTCATCAATTCCGTAGTTAAGTAAAACAGGACATTTTCTGTTCTCCACGAACATTCCAGCCGCCTTGCTCAGAATCCAGTAACCGTGAGCCACGCGACCTTCGAAAAGCGTTCCGTCAAGTGATGTCACATCTGTATGTGCATAGAAGTGGTCACCACTTACATTGGCGAAGTTGATGATATCAGTTTCGGTAACTGTATGCTTGTGCGTGACCAATGTCTCTCCTATCTCCACTTCTTCAAAGTGCTTCATAAACGGATTGAGCAGAACTTCCTTCTGCTTGGCTCCTTGCTGATAGACATTTGTGATGGCCGTAATCATAGTTGGTGAACCTTGAATGGCGGTACGCTGCATGTAATGAAGCACACCGCGTTTTCCACCCATTTCTTCTCCACCTCCAGCACGCCCTGGACCACCATGCACCAACAACGGCATTGGCGAACCATGTCCTGTACTTTCCTTGGCGCATTCGCCATTCAGAACGAGAATACGTCCATGATAAGATGCAGCGCCTAGTGTAAAATCACGAGCGGTTTTGGCATCATTTGTAACAATCGAGCAGCAGAGTGAACCCAATCCGAGTTTTGACATGGCTATAGCATCATCCAAGTTCTTGTACGGAAGAATGGTACTTACCGGACCGAATGCTTCGATATTGTGAACAGCTTTAGCATTGAACGGGTCATCATTTCGCATCAGAATCGGTGACATGAACGCGCCTTTCGACCCATCCGCACCAAGTGCTTCCACCTGATCAAGGTTTCCGAAAACCAATTGATTCTCTTTGAGAAGCTTGTCAACTTGTTCTTTCACCTCACGCATTTGGTCTTGACCAGCCAAAGCACCCATTCGAACACCTTCTGCCGTTGGCGAACCAATGGTTGTTTTCTGCAATCTCTCTCCAACTGCTATCTGTACATCTTCCACCAAATTCTCAGGAACCATGATTCTTCGAATGGCCGTACACTTCTGTCCACATTTCACCGTGATCTCTTTCACCACTTCCTTAATGAACAGGTCGAACTCTGGAGTACCAGGAACTGCATCTTCACCAAGAATAGAGGAATTCAAGCTATCCGCTTCCATGTTGAATGGAACAGCATTTTCGATGATGCTTGGCTTGGATTTCAGCATTCTTCCCGTTGACGCTGAACCTGTGAATGTCACCACATCTTGACTGCCGACATGATCGAGCAGATCACCAGCAGAACCACAGATCAGCTGCAAAGCTCCTTCGGGTAAAATTCCTGACTCGATGATGTCTTTGACCATTGCTTCTGTAAGGAAAGAAGTAACCGTTGCAGGTTTAACAACGGCAGGAACACCAGCCAACCAGTTAACGGCCACTTTCTCCAGCATTCCCCAAATAGGGAAATTGTAGGCATTGATGTGAACAGCCACTCCTTCTTTGGGAACCATGATGTGATGCCCAATGAATGAACCGCCTTTGCTCAATGGTGCATAATCGCCATCAACATAAAACGGTTCGTCACCAAATTGTCTTCGCAAACTGGCGTTGGCAAACAGGTTACCTATGCCACCTTCAATATCAATCCAAGAATCAATGCGCGTTGCACCTGTCTTGTAGCTCACTTCGTAGTAGCTTTCTTTCCTTTCTAGAAGATACATGGCCAACGCTTTCAGCATCTGCCCGCGCTCTTGGAAGGTCATCTTTCGTAACGCACTTCCCTTCTCTCTTCCGTATTCCAATGCATGCTTGAAATCCAAACCTTTGGTGGTAGCCGTTGCCACAACCTCGCCAGTTACCGAGTTGAACAACGGACTTCCGTCACCATCTCCCTCTATCCAATTTCCTGCTAAGTAGTTCTGAAGTTTCATCAAGATTCTGTTTGAGCGACCAAAGTTAGCAGAGCACGGAAAACAAAAAGGGCGAACAGAAATCTGTTCGCCCTTACTTCTTCAATTGCATAGCTTAATAACTGAAAACCTGACTGTTGGAGTTATTTCCAACATTCCAGCTCACCTTGAATCCGTAAGCGCATGTTCCAGTAGAAGCATTACCATTTTGATCAACACCCAGAGTCAGTGTATAATCGTCTCCATCAACCTCATGCACCAATTCCCCAGAGTTGAATCTCCAAAGTCCACAGTAGGTGTTTGAAAGCAACGGCTGATTGTAGTAGGTGATAAAATCACTTCCGAAACGGTTTGTTCCCCAAGAATCGATTCCAGATGTTCCATTTAAAGTGGTATCGCCAGATGCGGCAAACCCAATGTGAGCATATGGAATTCCTGCAACCGTATTGGCAGGATGGTAACTCCATGTAACCGTTCTTGCATGATTCCAATCGGCAGTGGCACCATTGTCAAAAGTTACGGTCATGTCTGTGGAGCGCGACTCGTAAGCAAAAGTTGTCTGTCCGAGAAGAAACTGCCACCAATCATGTCCATCAACATTTTTGAGTGTCTTAACCCCATCAAACTCAATTGCTCGGCCGCTTTGAAGATGCGTAACCTTGAAATCAATGAACGTCTGACGCAATACTGCCCCTGCTTCTGCCCATGTGTTGCCATTGATCAATTCAACCTTGATCTGACCAGACCGCGTTCTTGAAGGGCTGAAACATGGCGTAGAACCATCAAAATTGAAGTACAGAATTCCCTGCGCAACATCTGTACAGTCAATGGTTACCCCGCAAAGTGGACTGGAAAAAATCTGATCATGGTAATCGGTTTTTCCAAAGCCATCTATATCGGCCAACGCATCATTGACATCATTGTCTACTTGATCCAGTTCTGCTTTATAGGTATTAGAATCTTGATTGTGTTGCTCGATCTTGGCATCAAGAAGTTTCTTCAATACACCGCAACCAGCCATTACCGATGCAGCCAGCATTAGAGCTGCGGTTAATTTGAAAATTGATGTTCTCATGTTTTTGGGTTTGGTTTTGTAACGCAAACTATTGTAGCCTGCAAAATTAAGGTTGATTCAGAATCAAACATTAAACCAAAGTTACATCGTCAATATTGTGTCGGGTGTGATAATTGTCAAAAGACCATACAAATCTTATAACTCCTTATCTGAATGCTGTAAAACTCACACTTGTGACTATAGCTAAACTTGTATTATGCGTTTTACAGCTGTCATATTCTTAATGTGTTGGGCATTTCAACTCTTTGGGCATGAGGGTCATCAGGCTTTCTACAGAATCACGGAAGAGAACGGTCAGCTGGTACTATTGGTTAAAATGGACATGCCCGATGTGGAGACCTGCCTTGAGCAAGAGAACTTCTGTGGGAAAGACCAAGAATTGAAATGGTGTGCCGCTACATGGGCAGGGAATCTTCTTGCTGTTAAGATTGACGGAAAGGAACTGGATGAACAGTTTGAGACGTCTTACACCGAAATGGGGCATCTCATTCTCCGGTATACATTGGGGAAAGCGCACATTGAAGGAAAGACATTGGAAGTTTCCAACTTCTGCTTTCTCGGGAGTTTCAACACCTATGATAATATCGTTCAGATCTCGGTTGGCAGCATCGACCAAGGTTATATGATGAATGAACAACGAACCAATATCAAAATCGACCTGACAAACAGATCATGAAATCGCAACTGACATTCCTATTCACATTATGTGCTTTTGGCGCTTGGGCGCAATGCAATACAACCACCATCTGGAACAACACTACTACCAACGAGGTGTGCTCTGAAGTAAGTGGTGTGGTAAAACATTGGTATTCGAACAGCATTCCAGACCACGTAACCGGCACATTTCCCAATGCGAACAATCCGAATTCCATTTCTGCACAGCAGACCGATCTGGCAATGTGTGCCTACCCTGTTCAGGCGGGGCAGTTCACAGACATCATCATTGCGGGTTTCAACGCAATGGGAAGTTGTCCAACCTTCGAATTCGGTATTGCCACCAACGGAATCGAGTTCGACCCGATCGCTGCAGAGTTCTTCTCTAATCCGAACAACGGTCAGTTGAATTACGACTGGAATAAAAACCCTCTAAGTCCGAACATCAATCTTGGAACGGATATGAACGATGCACACGTCCAACCAAACGGTAAGTATCATTATCATGGTAATCCCGCCAACTTCATCACCAACCTTGGCATTACCTCAAATCAGCACTCGCCAATTATTGGTTGGGCGGCAGACGGCTTTCCGCTCTATTACAAATATGTGTATTCAGATGCGATGGACGCGAACAGTGGAATTATAGAAGCCACCAGCTGCTTCCAACTGAAAAGTGGAACACGTCCGGGTAACGGAACCACCGCCCCCGATGGTGCTTACGATGGCACGTATGTAGAGGATTACGAATACAATGGTTCTTTGGGCGGATGCATTTTGGACGAATGCAACGGCCGCTATGGCGTAACGCCAGATTACCCGAACGGCACTTATTACTACGTGATGACATCCGATTTCCCTGTGGTTCCAAGGTGCTTTGCTGGTACTCCTGACATGTCGTTTGCTGTTGGCCCACCCTTTGCCGGCTGCGGAGTTTCAGATGCAGAATCCTATTGCTCGGCTCTGACGGTGGATGTATCTGCTGAGGAACTCAGCGACCGATTGGTCATCTTTCCGATTCCCACGAACAGTGATTTCTTGAATGTTCAGTTTAATGGAACACAGGAACTGCACCCAACGGATGTAACGTTATTGGACAGCATGGGGCGCACCATTCGCGTTGAGCCTTACAACCAACAGGTGAATCTGAAAGGCTTGGCCGCTGGCACCTACTTCATCAAATTCTCATTCGAGAAAACCGAGATAACGAAACGTTTTGTGAAGCAGTAAATGGGGTCTGTTTTCACACGTGGCCCGCTTGTTCTCCATGGCAAGCGGGCTTTTTTTCGTAGGTGAATATTGCACAGAGATGAACGGAGAAAATGAGGTTCACAGAGAAACCGAATCTGCGAAATCTGTGAAAATCCGTGAATCTTTGGGGTTATAATGTTCACACAGATAGAAGAAATTCAATCAACCGCCAGTTTTCTTCCAGGTCTCAAAAAGACCTTTTTGCTGGCCGTTGTAAGGGTCTTCTTTCGGAACTGGAGAGTTGGAAAGCACCTCCTCCAATCCAAGTTCTTTCAAGGTATCATGACTTTCCTTCGGAAGCGATTGATACAGCTTGGTTCCTTCCGTTTTCCAGGCAATCATTTCGTCCGAAACGTCTTTAATGATCTTTGCAGGATTACCGACCACGATCTTCCGAGCAGGGATCTTCATCTCCGCAGGAACGAAACATAATGCCCCAACGATGCTCTCCTCTCCCACCTCGGCATCATCCATTACCACCGCATTCATTCCAATAAGACAATTGCGCAGAAGCGTTGCTCCATGAATGATGGCCCCATGACCGACATGCGCACTTTCGTGCAGCCAGACCGTTGTTCCTGGGAACATGTGAATGGTGCAGTTCTCCTGAACGTTACAACCGTCTTCGATCACAATTCTTCCCCAATCGCCACGGATGGCCGCACCGGGACCGATGTAAACATCTTTGCCGATCTGAACATTCCCAATGACGCTTGCCGTTTGATGGATAAAGGCGCTCGGATGAATGCTCGGCCGCATGCCGTTGAATTCGAATACCATGTTTACGGTTTTTGGTTGACGGTTAACAGTTGGTTCATTTCGACTTCAAATACTTCAAGTATCCGTTAAGCAAACGTAAGCAAAGCAGCACTTGATCATGCACCAATTTCATATCAGCAGTAGAAATCAGTGCTAGATCCAAGCAGAGAAAAAGCTGAGTTTCAAGCTCAAAAAGTGAGCCTCTTGCTATAAACAGAAATCGTTGGGTGTCAGCGGAAGTAGAGCGACCAAATCCCTCGGCAATGTTTGAAGGAACCGAAACAGCAGCTCGCTGCAACTGAGACTTTAGCCCGAACTTCTCATCCGAAGGAAACTCCGAAGTCAGTTTGTAAACATCCGAAACAAGCTTCCGAGCTTCTTTCCATAAATCCAGCTCCTTGTAGTCCTTCATGCTGTCAACCGTTCACCGTAAACAGTAAACATTATCCTATGCCCTTTCGATGATGGTAGCATATCCTTGTCCGACCCCAATGCACATGGTCACCAACGCATATCGTTTCTGCGTTTTCTGAAGTTGAATAGCAGCAGTTTGTAGGATGCGCGCTCCACTCATTCCAAGCGGATGACCAATGGCGATGGCTCCTCCATTTGGATTGATGCGTGGGTCATCATCTGCCACACCCAGTTTGCGCGTGCAGGCCAACACCTGGGCTGCAAACGCCTCATTCAATTCAAGGATATCCATGTCATCCAATGTCAGACCGGCACGCTTCAATGCTTTCTGCGAAGCATAAACAGGGCCGATTCCCATGATGCGTGGTTCCACACCAGCAACGGCCGCAGCAACGATCCGCGCCATCGGTTTCAAATTGTGGTCTTTCAGCGCTTGGTCGGATGCGACCAGTATTGCTGCCGCTCCATCGTTCAATCCAGAGCTGTTTCCAGCGGTGACCGAACCATCTTTCTTGAATGCAGGGCGGAGTTTGCCGAGCACTTCCAACGATGTATTGGGTTTGATGAATTCGTCTTTTTCGAAAATGACGGAATCACCTTTACGCTGTGGAATTTCCACTGCACAGATCTCTTCTCCCAGTCTTCCGTTTGCTTGGGCTTTTGCAGCTTTCATCTGAGAATTGTACGCAAAGAGATCCTGCGCTTCCCGCTCAATTCCGTACAACTCAACGAGATTTTCGGCTGTTTGTCCCATCCCGTCCGTACCGTAGAGCTCCTGCATTTTAGGGTTGATGAACCGCCAACCGAAACTGGTGTCGTGCATCTCAGAATCACGCCCGAAAGGCTGACTCGCTTTGGAAATGACCCACGGTCCGCGCGTCATGTGTTCCACGCCACCAGAAATGTAGAGGTCGCCATTTCCTGTTTGGATAGCACGGGCTGCATTGATGGTTGATGCCATGCCAGATGAACACAGACGGTTCACGGTTTCGCCACCGACTGACCACGGCAAACCTGCCAGAAGTAACGCCATCCGGGCAACATTCCGGTTGTCTTCTCCTGCCTGATTGGCACAACCAAAGAAGAGGTCTTCAATGGCTGCGGTATCCACATTCGGGTTCCGTTTCATCAACTCGCGGATCGGAATGGCCGCCAGGTCATCTGTCCGAACGGGCGAAAGCGAACCACCGAAACTGCCAATGGGCGTTCGGATCGCATCAACTATAAAAGCATCTTTCATGATGCCAATATTAGTGAATCAATGCGCAAAGAACTCTTTAATGCCCGTAAGGATGCTCTGAACACCGTACGAGGCCAGAATCAGCCCCATGATCTTTGAAATGACGGTGATTCCATATTCGCCAATGCGCTCTTGAACTTTATTGGCACCCAGAAGTAGTAGACAAGTGATGCCAACCACCACGAGCACCAGAAACGTGGAGAGCGCCTGTTGTTCGATCGTATAAATATGGTTGTCGGTCATGAGCACAACCGCCATGATTGCCCCGGGCGAAGCAATGGAAGGCACGGCCACTGGAAAGATGGTCACATGCTTGTAATCAGTAATGAGATGCTTTTCCATTTCAGGTTTGCCATCGCCAAAGATCATGGTAAGGGCAAACAGGAACAGGATGACGCCACCCGATATCTGAAACGCATCGAGTGAAACATTCATTCCCTCTAGTACTATCTGTCCGAGCAGTATAAACACGAGCAATATCAGAAAGGCAACAATGGAAGCTTGAACAGCGATCTTTCGCTTGTGTACGGCATCAAAGTGCTTGGTGGCTTCCAAGTAAACAGGAACCGAACCGATGGGATCGAGGACGGCAATGAGGAAAAGTATGGTTGACAGTATTTCGTTCATCCCCTATCATCTACACTTCCCATTCTTTTCCAGTCCGGTAAACCGTGCCTTTGAAAAGCGCCACGATTTCTTCTTTCTGATTTGTTATCACAACCTCATAAACACCGATCTTGCTGGTTCGGTTCTTTTCGATGGCTTTTGCCGTGAGAACATCACCTTGCTTTACTGGTTTGGTGTGCGAAATGGACGTTTCGATGCTCACGCTCTGTATTCCATGGCCATTCGAAGCGAATGCCAAGGCCGAATCGGCCAGACTGTAGGTGATGCCACCATGGGCAATATCAAACCCGTTGAGCATTTCGTTGCGCACCGTCATCCGCAGGACTGAACTTCCACCACCATCTTCCACACGTTCTATTCCGAGCCATTGGCTGAATAGATCGTTGTTGTACATGTGGTCGACAACGCGTGTTGGACGAGACTTCTCCTCTGACATCAGTTGTAGAATTTCTGGCCATCTCTCACCATTCTGCGAAGCAGCACACAGGCGCGATAACGTTCCTCGCGGTAATCTTCATAAAGCGAATCGATGCGATGCAACACGTGTTCCAGACCACGTTCATCTCCCCAGGCCAAAAGCCCTTTCGGATAATTCACCCCTTTGGTCATGGCAAGATCGAGGTCTTCTTTGGAAGCAATGCCCAAATGAAAGGCATCAATGGCTGAGTTGACCAGCAGATCGACCACACGGTTCACGATCATCTCACCTAAGGCGCGGTTGGTGTTCGGTTCAGGTTTTTCGGCTCCTTCGGAATAATCGTAATAACCACGCCCTGATTTTCTCCCAAGCAATCCACCTTCCACCAATCGCTGCTGAATGACCGAAGGGCGATAACGCGGGTCATAAAAGAACGATCTGAATGCAGTTGAAGTAACCGCAAAGTTGACATCGTTGCCGATCAGATCCATCAATTCAAACGGCCCCATTCTGAAGCCACCGAGTTCTTTCAACGCCCAATCGATGGTCGCTTCATCGGCAATACCTTCTTCAAGTATTCGGATAGACTCTCCATAAAACGGACGCGCCACACGATTAACAATAAATCCAGGAGTGTCTTTGGCAATGACGGGAACCTTTCCCCAAGCTTTCATCAGGTCTTTCATCTCATCGGCCAAGCCATCTCGCGTAAGCATACTTGGAATCACTTCTACCAAAGCCATCAGCGGGGCTGGATTGAAGAAATGAATTCCGATAACGCGGCTTGGGTCTTTCAGCTTTCCGCCAATGGCTACAATTGGAAGTGTGGAAGTATTGGAAGCCAAAACTGCCTCTTCATCGCATATCATTTCCAACTCTTGAAACAAGCCTTGCTTGATCTCGAGGTCTTCGATGATCGCTTCAATCACAAGACCGCACCGTTTCAGATCATCGATGCTTCGTGTGTACGTGATCCGTTTGGCGCAGGCATTGGCTTCATCAAAGGTCATTTTGCCTTTCTCCACCAGTCGACTGAAAATCTTCTGATGGCCCTTAGCTGCTCGCTCAAGCGCATCTGGATAGCTGTCATTCAGATACACCTTATGACCTGCCTGTGCGGCAACCTGTGCAATTCCGGCCCCCATCGAGCCTGCACCAACTACTCCAATTATTAGTTGATCTGTTGATTTAGCTGACAAAGTTGATTGGTTTATGGAGTTGATAAAGTTGAAGAATCACTTCTTGTCCAGTTGAGATTGTAAGTGACGAATGTATCCATTGATAAGACGTTCCAACTCGGAGGCCAACTCTTCCATTCGTTTGAATTCATTCTCGTCAATGTATTTCTCGTCCAAAGCCACAGTTAAATGGTCCACAGTTTCTGAAACTTCTCCTCTGGCCAAACGACAACTCTGGATATTTTCTTTATGATGAAATCGGCCGTGCCCCTCCGCAATCATAGCCGTTACGGCACGTGAAGCTCGAATCAATTGATCTGCGAGTCTATATTTTTCTTCAGGAGGAAAATGTTTCCTCGCCAAAACTGCGCATTCATTCCTATATGCTCGACCCTTTTGCCAAACCACCAAGTCTCGAAACCCACCCATTACAGCTCAATCAACTCTATAAACTCCGTCAACTCTGTAAACTATTACTCCCCTTTAAATACTGGTTTGCGTTTCTCTAAGAAGGCATTGATGCCTTCCGTGTTGTCCGAAGTTCGACCAGCCATTCCTTGAAGATCACGCTCCACGGCTAACTGCTCATCCAACGTATTCCCGAGTGAATAATTCAAAGCTTTCTTGGTGAGACCGATTCCGCGCGTTGGCATTTGCGCCATGCGCTTAGCCAATTCCATTGCCCCATTCATCAATTCTCCGTCTGCAAAAATCTTGTACACGAGTCCAAGGTCTTTGGCTTCTTCGGCAGACATCTTCTCTCCCAGCATCGTCAATACTGACGCGCGGTGAAGCCCTACGAGTCGTGGCAGGAAATATGTTCCGCCCGTATCTGGAATCAACCCAATATTGATGAACGACTGGATGAACTTCGCATTTTCGGCAGCTACAACGATATCGCAGCAAAACGCCAGATTAGCTCCAGCTCCGGCAGCTACACCATTCACTGCAGCAATCACAGGTTTTTCAATGGCACGGATCTTCCGAACGATTGGATTGTATTTCGTCTCCACATGTTCCTCGATCTCGGAAATTCCAGAAACAGCCTCTTCCAGATCCTGTCCGGCACAGAAGCCACGGCCAGCACCTGTGAGCAACACGCATCGAACCTCATCATTTTCCATGCAATGATCCAACGCAGTCTGCAAATTGGCACCCATGGAGTTATTGAAACTGTTGAGTTTATCCGGTCGGTTGAGGGTGATGGTCGCAACACCATCGGCAATCTCAAATCCTAAATCTTCAAATGTCATTCTTTATATTTTGAGCGACTAAGGTAGAAAGCGACCTGAATCCATCAAATGCTGCAATCGGTCAATTGGAAACATGACCACCGTCAGAGCCTTGTGTTATGCATACGGTACTTTAGTGCTAACCTTTAAAACCATTAAAAAATGAAGTATCTATTTGCTCTCGGATTGATTTTCGCGCTGTCCAATCCATTCAATGCTGACGCGCAGAATGCCATGTATAAGAAGGAAGACATGAAGCGTATTCTTGAAACGTACAGTGAAATTGTGGTCAATATGCCTGGTTGGGAATACAAGTATGTTGGCAACTGGGTAGCCACCATGACCATTGAAGGCGATCATACGTTGACCTTCACTCGCGGAAAAGTGACGCATTCTTACGACCTCAGTAAAGCTGTCTTCATTCAAGAGGAAGGTAACTTTGTAAAAGTGTGGTTGAGCAAATAAGACTCAAATGCACTTGAAATAATCAAACGGCTCTTTGCAGTCGTTGCATTGATACAATGCTTTGCAAGGTGTTGAGCCAAATTGGCTCAACATTTTTGTTTGGCGCGATTTGCAATGCGGACACGTCACTTCTTTCGGATGACCGAGAAGCACGTTCTTGTCGGAAGTTGCCTGCTCTGGCGGTGCGATGCCGTATTCCTGAAGTGCCTTCCTTCCCTTTTCAGTGATCCAATCGGTTGTCCATGCAGGAGAAAGCACCGTTTTTATCCTGTATTCATCGAAACCTGCACCTTGCAGAACTGCTTCAATATCTTCTTCCATCACCTTCATGGCAGGACAACCAGAATAGGTCGGGGTTATGGTAATCTCTGGATTTCCGTTCGCCAACTTGGCTTCGCGAACTACGCCAAGATCCACCAGACTGAGAACCGGAATCTCAGGGTCCATCACTTCATCGAGTAGATTCCAAAGTTCTTTTTCGTTCATTTCATTTCTGTCATTTCGAGCGAAGCTTGCGAAGTCGAGAAATCTATTAGTTCCACTGGTTTGAATCAGATTCCTCCGCTTCGGTCGGAATGACAAAAGCCTCAGCTTTCGTCACCATTCACAGCCGGGATATGCCCGCTGCATGTATTGCAATTCGGAAAGGATGTAACCGAAATGCTCGGTGTGTCTTCCTTGTTTACTTCCGCTTTGCATCCAGCCATTTTCGGGCATTTCCAGCGTAGCTTCTTTTAAAACTTCTTTCACCTTGTCCTGCCAAACTGGATATAGCAGCGTAAGGTCTGGGCCGATGCCTGCTTCAATCACAGCTTTGTCGCTTTCATCCTGTACAAAAAGATCACCAGTGTACATCCAAACATCATGGAATGACTGTTGGACGCGGTTGTGACTCTCTTCCGTACCATCTCCCAATCGAAGCGTCCATTCGGTGCTTCTGCGCAAGTGATAACGAATCTCTTTAATGGCCTTGGCAGCAATAGCTGCAACGGTTTCATCAGTTGAGTTCACCAATTCGGAGAACAGCAGATAATTGAATTGATCGAACAGAAATTGCCGTGCAATGGTGTCTCCGTAATGCCCGTTCGGAAGTTCACAGATGAGCGCATTTCGGTATTCTCTTTCAATGCGCAAATAGGCAATATCGTCCTCATCGCGGCCTTTTCCTTCCACTTCTCCCGCATACGTGTAGAGCGAACGTGCGTGTCCCAAGAGGTCCAAAGCCGTGTTGATGATGGCGATATCTTCCTCCAATTCGGGACCGTGGCCGCACCACTCGCTCAATCGGTGACCGAGAATGGCTGCATTATCTCCCAAACGGAGCAGGTAATTGAATAAAGCTTGCTTCTGTTCCATATTACATGTGGCCTACTTCGTCAGGAATATCGTAGAATGTGGGGTGGCGATAGATCTTATCCTCATTCGGGTCGAACATTGATTCCACATCCGATTCCTGCGTACTGTGGATGTACTTGCTTTCCACCACCCAAATGCTCACGCCTTCATTTCTACGTGTGTACACATCTCTGGCGTTGCTGATGGCCATTTCTGCATCTGGGGCATGAAGGCTTCCTGCATGCTTATGGCTCAATCCTGCCTTGCTTCTCACGAATACCTCCCAAAGAGGCCAGTCTTTTCTTTCCATTTAGTTCAATTTGGCCTCCCCTGACCCCTCCAAAGGAGGGGAAATTCCTCCCCTTTGGGGAGGTTAGGAGGGGCTGATTTACGCTGCGTCTTTCGTTTTTCGTTCTGCTTTCTTTTTGGCGTAGGCTGTGGCTGCTTCGCGAACCCAAGCACCATTATCGTACGCTGCCTGTCGTGCCGCCAATCGTTCCTTATTGCATGGGCCGTTGCCTTTTATCACGTTATAAAACTCCTCCCAGTCGATCTGGCCCCAGTCGTACGATTGCTTCTCCTCGTTCCACTTCAACTCAGGGTCGGGAATGGTCAATCCAAGGAAATTAGCCTGTGGAACGGTCTGGTCGATGAACTTCTGACGGAGGTCGTCATTGCCCATCCGCTTGATCTTCCATGCCATGCTCTGTGCAGAATGGGCGGAGTCTTTATCGGAAGGACCGAACATCATCAGACTTGGCCACCAGAAACGGTTCAGCGCATCCTGCGCCATGGCTTTCTGCTCTTCTGTTCCTCGGCAAAGCGTGAGCAGAATCTCATATCCTTGACGCTGATGGAAACTCTCTTCCTTGCAGATACGGATCATGCCACGCGAGTACGGCCCATAACTGGTTTTCTGCAACATGATCTGATTGACAATGGCCGCGCCATCCACCAACCAACCAATAGCACCGATGTCGGCCCACGTCAATGCTGGATAATTGAAAATGCTGCTGTATTTAGCTTTGCCGGAAAGAAGTTCTTGAACCAGTGTTTCTCGATCTTTTCCGAGTGTTTCGGCAGCGCAGTACAGGTACAGTCCGTGACCGGCCTCATCTTGAATTTTAGCGAGCAATGCCACCTTTCTTCGCAGGCTTGGTGCGCGGGTTATCCAATTTCCCTCTGGCAACATTCCCACCACTTCAGAGTGTGCATGCTGGGAGATCTGGCGAATCAAATTCTTCCGATACTCATCTGGCATCCAATCCTTGGGCTCGATCTTTATTTCTTTCTCGATCTTCTCCTCAAAAATCTTCTGCAGGTCTTTTTCTTGGGCCATGCTTTTGAATTTGTGAACAAGTTTACTCAATAATCAACATCGGACATTGACCCGCGTCAGTATCCGTAACCATACCAACAAACCACACTAATAATAGTTGAGCGGCATTGGTACTACCACCTCAATGCTCTCGCCATAATTTTCCTGCAACTTGGCTTTCAAAATATCTAGGCTGTTTTGATCCAGTGCCTTCATCTGTTCTTCCTTATGAATTCCAGAACGCTCCCAATGAATTAGAAATATGCGCTCTGGAGCGCACAGATCGATCAATGGCCTCGGATACTCATCAAACTCAAGCTTGGCCGATGCACTGATGAACATATCATTTATAGAATGTTCTTTAAGCAGACTCTTTGGGAACATACCATTTGGAGCAGTTGCCCCAGAACTCATGAATAGCATTCGATAGGTTACCTCTCCATCATTTAGGAAGTCGATGACGTACGAATAGGTTTTTCCTGCTTGCCAATCAGAAACAAGAATAGGCTCTCCACTGATATCGGAACCATAAATGCGATCCTGTGCCCCTATGCCGGCCAACTTAGGCTGGTGCACACTATTGAATGCCATTGCCCTAACGGTACTATCAGATCCGTAATACCAATATCCAAGTTGTCTTTCGGTTCCAGCTATATCATTAACAACAACCAACTGATGTTTTAACTGATAATAGGCCAGTATGTGCTTACCAGTGTGGTTAAGTAGAATTGGAGTTTCAGATGGAATGTAACGTAATAGATGTGGAAGATCTAAGAGATGATTGTAATGTGAGTGTCCCACCATAACCATCTTCACTTTACGGAGAGCGGCCGGATTGATGTAGAGCTCTACGTAGTTGACGTCAGTTTTCACTTTCCCCAGCGAAACCTGTAATGCTGATAGATTACTGATGTAAGGATCTGTAAGTATTGCAGTTTCACCCCGTTGCACAGATAAACATCCGGTTCCATAATACCTTATCTCAGTATATATTGAATCGGTTTGCCCTTTACAGGAACCAACAATCTGAAAAAGTACAAGAAGCAGAATTGCACTTTTGGGCAACCATCTTATGACCTGAATCATTTAATGAATAGGAGTGAATAGCCTTATTTTCGCGTCAAATATCGCACATGGCTGAATTCCATCCGTTAGAAGTTGTTGACATTAAGCGCGAAACCGAAGAAGCGGTTTCCATCAAACTGCACATTCCCAATGAGCTTAAGGAAGAATATTCGTTCGTTCCAGGGCAATACCTTATGTTCAAACATACCGTGAATGGCGAGGAACTGAAACGTTCCTACTCCATCAGCTCTTCACCCGGGGAAGGCGAGTTACGTGTTGGAGTGAAGGAAGTTCCTCATGGTCGGTTCAGCACTTTTGCTAACCGCGAATTGAAAGTTGGAGACAAGCTTTGTACACTACCGCCACGTGGAAGATTTGTTATTCACACGGCCCCTGAAAACCAAAAGCACTACGTGGCTTTCTGTGCCGGAAGTGGGGTAACTCCCATTATCAGCATGATGAAGCATGTGCTCGAAGCAGAACCTAAGAGCAAGTTCACGTGCTTCTATGGCAATCGGTACGCCAGCACAATCATCTACTTTGATGAGATCAATGCATTGAAAAATCGATTTCCAGAACGACTGGAGATCCATTACGTGATGAGCAAAGAAGAAATGGGATCGGATTTTTTCCGTGGGAGAATTGATGAAGCCAAGATCCGCAAATTCAGTGAAGTATTGTTCGACCCAATGCTGATCGATGGATACTACCTGTGCGGACCGGAACAGATCATCCACGCGGCCAAAAATGTACTTTCCGAAAAGGGTGTTGAAGCAGAAAAAATCCATTATGAACTATTCGGCACTCCAAACCCAACCAGTGGCTTTGCTCAGATTGTTGAGGAAGAAGACACCGAAACGGTGAAAAGTCATATTACGGTTGTAATGGATGGCGATGAGTTCAGTTTCGAGATGAAATCAGGTCATATGACCATTTTGGATGCTGCCGATAAGGAAGGGTTGGACGTTCCATACTCTTGCAAAGGTGGTGTTTGCTGTACTTGTCTTGCCCGGGTAAAGGAAGGCGAAGTGAGCATGGAACTCAACTATTCGCTTACTGATAAGGAAGTGGAATCAGGTCTTGTTTTAACCTGTCAGGCACATCCCAAAACGCCACGTGTAATAGTGGATTTTGATGATATTTGGTAAACCCTTACCACAATGAGAAAAATCCTTCTGGCCTTATTGGGTTTTACATTTTGCGCATTTCAATCATGCAAAAAGGATCCAAGCGTAACTGAACTTCTAACCAGTGATGATTGGAAGCTGAAAACACTGACCGTTAATCCGGCCGTAATCGTCAACAATGTTGCGATAACAGATTACTACAGCCAGTTGTATGATTATGATAAGGACAATATCCTTCGTTTCCGTACTGACGGAACTTTCATTTCAGACGAAGGCACCCTGAAAGAAAATCCAAATGACCCACAGACAAAGCAGGGCAATTGGTTGCTTTCAACCTCTGAAACCACAATAACCGTTTGGGTAGATAACGATACGATCAACTACAATCTTCTTGACGTCTCCGAGAGCTCGCTCTCGCTCAGCTATTCTGAACGGGACACATCAACACAGATCAATTATACCCTTACCGCTGGGTTCGAACACCCATAAACCACTATTTCTTTGGGCAGGTGCTGATGCCAAAAGGCAGATAAAGTGGACAGAAGCTGATAAATGCAGTAGCAAGGAATACCGCACCCAAAACCAGTAGAATAATTCCAACTGTTCCGGTTACAGTTCCTGTGAAATAAAGTGCAGCAAATACTGCTGCTACAATAATGCGGATAATGCGATCCGCAGAGCCCATGTTCTTTTTCATGATGGTAGAGTTTTAGTAAATAACGCTACAAGAGTAGACCAATGGTTGAAGCAATCAGGTGATGCAGGTCACGCACTCGCAAGACATTGGTCAGTTAAAAGATTTCCTGTGAAGCAAGCCATTCCTAACATCCCAACGAGATATAAGTTGGCTGCTATAGACCGATCTTCGTAACCTTGCGCCTGTAAAATTCCTGCTCTATTGAAAAAAGTCATCAATGCTTTTGGTTATCTGGTTGTGATCTTGGCATTTCTATGTGGCTACGGTTATGCGGTAAAGGAGTCGGTTAACGGGAATTCTTCTGGCAAATTTGCCCAGCGACTTAATGAATTCGTTTCGTTCCCCAAGACGGTTATTGAGGTTTTCTCAAGTAAGGAGATAAGGAACATACCACCCACATTCGAAGCAAAACTCATTACCGACACATTCAACCACCTTGCACAGGATGTCTATGGCCTGCTTTCTCTTTATGATCGAGAAAATGACAATTGGAATATTGTGTTGATGAACTTTCGGGATAACACCACTACCTATAAATGGAAATTGGTGAAAGAGAATTTCAACCAGACCGACAGACAATGGGCCAATTCCGAGCCCAGAAACCCGATTTTGCTGCCCAACCGAGGATTAATTACAGACAATGACGAAACGTTTAACCTTTACCGGCTTGACAGTGCTTCCAACATAGTTTGGCACAATAAGCAGAAGAAGTTCCACCATTCGATGAATCTCGACCATGAGGGAAATATC
>JACJZP010000027.1 GCA_020635535.1 Flavobacteriales bacterium
ATTGGCTGGTTTCTTTGCTTTCCGATTCGATAGCTAGAATCAACCTCTCGCAAAGATCATCCGCATTTCCAGCTTCATAGAGCCAATCGTATTCCTGCTCTGTCATTAATTCTGGGATTCCACCAACCATCGAGCCGACTACATTTTTGCCGATCGAATGTGCTTCCAAGATGGTCAACGGAGCATTGTCCCGTAAGCTTGCTTGCACAACCAGAAGCGAATCTTTCATGAAAGCCAAAACGCTTTCCGTTGATTGATTCCCGATGATGAAAAGCGTTCTGCTTCCGATATTCTCAGTTTTAGTTTCGCCACCAAGAACAATAAGGTCACAACCATTTTCTCCAAGGCTTTCATTGGCTTTTTTCCAAGCTTTTTTCAGCGTTGCGAAATCCTTGTAAGGATTCGTTTCTGGTCGATTGGCCACAAACAGAATGAATCGTTCGGATGGAATTTCAACTTCATTCGGTTCAGCCTTCTTAATGGCATTCGGAACGTAATATGGTCGAATTCCATATGCCGTGAAAAACAGTTCGCGCATCCATTGACTTGGAGCCGTAAAGTGGAAATTGCCTCTGGCGACCACCTTATTCCGCAAGCTGAATTCCCTTTTCCATGAGATCAGGTCCAAGAGATTCAGTTTCTCTGGATCAGGTTCGAAAGGATGTTCAATGCTTCCAGTTGTAAGCCACGAATCATGCAATGTGAAAAGCACAGGAATGCTTTGCGATAATTCAGCCAATTCATTCAATTGAATTGAAGTTCCGTGGAGGTTGTGTACATGAATCACATCAGGCTGGAAATTCTCAATCTGTGATTTCAAATCTGTAATCTCTTGGATGGAATTTAAATCCGATTTTTTGACCTGAACCAGAAGTTGAGAATCATATCCGAACGCCAAAAGCTTTTGATGAAGCGTAAACGCAATTTTCTCTGCGCCACCGCCAATATCGGTTGAGTTGAGGAGCAGAATCCGAAGCTTTCGTTTTTCATTTTTTCCTTTTTCCAGAAATGAAAAGGAAGAAGGGTTTGCAGTCGAGTTAGAACGCCTTGCCAGTTCCCATTCCATCTCAAACTCACGGTCAGTAAGAACGAGTTTTGAATCAACTTTCGGTGGCTCGGCACTTACTTTATTCACTATCCAGTTTGGTTTGGAATGTATGTTTGTTCCATCTGAATCGAAACCGATGTTTTCAATGAGATTCCGTTCAGGAATCACCGCCAAACCATGATTCATTAGCAGATGTGCATTCCACTGATAATCCCAAGTGTCAATTTCTCCACGCAATGATTTTCGTGTCAAGTCAAATCTTGAAGCGGCCAATTTGGTTGGGCCGAAAGCGCGCTCAAAACCTTGGTTCGTTACGAATTGGTCAAATTCTGGAAGTTCCGTGTTGAAACTTTCCCAACGGTCTTTCCATGTAGCCCAACCCCAAATGGTGCCTATGCGTGAGAAGAGATGACGGCCCTCGCTCTGCCATTCTCCAAGCGGGTTGTTGCCACCGATCATCATCACTTTCGGCTCGTCACGATAGCGGTTCAGCATGTCTTCTACGAATGGAAAGAAGTGCGGACTTGGAAGACAATCATCCTCCAAAATAATGCCTTCTTCAACTTGATTGAAAAACCAATCGATACCCGAAATGACGGCATTCTTGCAACCGAGGTTTTGTTCTGAATACTGTGAGTTTTTGATGATAGAATCGAAACGCTTTAGCACCACTTTCACTTCTCTGGTCAGTTTTCTGTCGGTAGTATTTTTCGGCCCGTCAGCAGAAACGAAAACGTTCTTAACGTCACATTCCTTCAACCTTTTCAGCACCTGTTCGGTCTGCTTCGGACGATTATAAACCAACAGAAGAACGGGCGTTTCCACTATAGTTGATTTATGTCGAAATCTGTGATGATGGATGCTTGAATCGCATCGGGATTATGGAAACCGTAAGGTGCAAATGGAGCAACGGTTAGCGTAGCTGCGTTTTCTTGCCAGAGAAACGGCTGTTCATCTTGACCGATATAGATGGCAACGTTGTAATTACCCGCTTTCAACTGATGGTCGAATGTTAGTTCGAGTTGCAATGCTCCGTTCTCGGGAACAAGGGATTTGTCAATAAACCGATTGCTGAAATGATAAAGTGGCATGCCGTCCTGCGTGCTGATGTTGATGCCAAGATCGATTGCAGTATCCGATGGAATGTTGCTCAATTCCAGTGTAATGCTTCCAGTTTTTCCGGTGGATGAGACTGTGAGATTGCTAATGAAATCTGATTCGCGGAAACTTTCTGTTAGACTATTTGAATTCAGATAAAAAGCAATTGCCTCATCGGTTGGACCATCGAAAACTATTTCACCCAAACGCAAAACAATTGTCCGTTCGCAGAGCTTTTTCACCGCACTCAAATTGTGCGATACGAATAAAATCGTTCTCCCTTGTTGCTTGAAATCGAAGATGCGTTCCATGCATTTCACTTGAAACATGGAATCGCCCACGGCAAGCACTTCGTCCAGCGTAATGATGTCGGTTTTGAGGTGTGCGATGATGGAAAACGCCAGGCGCAGTTTCATCCCGCTGGAATAGGTTCGCAGCGGTTGGTCAATGAATTTTTCCACGCCCGAAAACGCGATAATATTCTGCATTTCGGCCAGTACTTCCTTCCGCGAAATACTAAGGATCGAAGCATTCAAAAAAATGTTGTCACGTCCGCTTAGGTCAGGATGGAAACCTGTCCCGACCTCCAGTAGACTGGAGAATGAACCGACCACTTTTGCTTCGCCAGAAGTTGGCAAAGTGATTCCAGAAAGTAGTTTGAGAAGCGTGCTTTTTCCCGCTCCGTTGTGACCTATTATGCCAACCGTTTCTCCTTCATTGATGTCAAAGGAAATATCCTTCAGCGCGTGGAATTCCTGATCACCTTCCGTTTTCAGAAAGTACGCTTTCGAAAGTCGTTCTGCGCTGATCACCTTCATACGTTATCGGCTAAGGTTCTTTCAGTTCTTCGGAAAAGGATGATTCCAAGTGACAACCAGATCACGGATTGAAACAGCCAGGAAAGCATCAGTTGGACGGAAATTTCGCTTCCGAAACCGGAACGTAGCATATCCATCGCGCCAGCAATTGGATTGAACTCATAAACGGTTTGTAGAATCGGGTTTCCGATTTCGCGCATCGAATAGAAGACGGGTAGCGCAAAGATCATGGCATAAAGCAAAACGGGAATGGCATGGCGGATGTGACGATTGGCCACAACCAAACTTGCAGCGATGGCCGACCAACCAAGAGCCGTTGTCATCGCGATAAACACTGAAATCAGCACAAACCCAAGGTTACTGATGATGAATGGTTGCTGGAAATAGACAGCGAATCCAAGTACGATGAGAAGCATGATCAGGAAATCGAACGTGCATTTTAGAACAGGTGATAGGATGAGATAAAACCGCGGAAAGAATGATTTGCTGATGATGCCAGCGTTGGATTGAATGCTATTTACAGCACCCAAAATGCTGGAAGTGGTGAAATTCCAAACGGCCAATCCGCTGATGAGGTAAAGCGAAAAGGGCATTTCTGAAATGGTTGAGACTCTACCCGAAAATTGCATCACCGAAAGGATGATTCCGAAGTAGACCAGCGGTTGAAATACTGACCAAAGCAAACCGAAAACGGGCTTCTGATACTGCACTTTCAGGTCTTTCCAGATAAAGAACCACAGCGTTTCGCGCCTTTCAATCAACTGCCACAGCCAATCGGAAAACGATTGTTTCGGACGGATGTAACGAATAGGCTTTGCCGCTGGCATGAATTCAAATGTACGATTGACGAATCATTGCCTTAGCACGTAGCAGGTGTAGTTTTCAGTAAGTGATTCGCTGGATATGGTTTCAGAAACCCGCGTTGAAGTTGGTGTTATCATTTTTATCGTGGTTCCAGCTGGAATCGAACTCAGTATCTTGGTGTAATCGTTTGTTTTAACCAATTCCAGTCGGTTCATCAAACTCGGTAACGCAGGTCCGTAAACCAAATTCTCATCCACAAACACGGCTTTTTGCGCGTTCATTCTGAAGGACGTCCAATCGGGTGGAATGATAAAAACCGTGTTCGGTTCTGTGCCTTTCAGTTTCGAAATGGCCTGAAATTGTTCTGAATTCGACTTGGTTTTCTTCTCGATAAACATGTCTGTGATTCCGACCAATATTAATGCGATGATCAACAGAGGATTCAAACTTTTTGAGAACCATTCCCATTTGGAAAGCCAGATGGTAGTTGCAACTATTCCGATTGTAAAAAAGACATGGGCAAGTGACCACTGATCAAGAAACTCGATGGATGGATTCCCGAAAATGCGGTAATAAACTAGCATCAGGCAAACACTGCTAAACAGTGAGATTATCACTGGTTTCAGTGAATTCCAAACTCCACCGGAGACCAACTTAGAAAGAATGGCAGTTGCCGCAATCGGAATAAGGAGAATTGAAAGTCGCCACGGATTGAGGCTGATCAGCGTGGTGCTGTTTGCAGCATAAGCTAATACTGTTAGCACGGCTGCAACCGTGAAAATGCCGAGAGACAGATTTCGGAAACGTGTTTTCCAAACAGCAAAAACACCCAGTGTCAGAATGGTCAGTTGAAAAAAGAATTTAGGGTTGACCCAATTGCTCGGGTTGATATGAAGGTTGGATTCGTAGCCCGCAAATACGGCTTGATCAATGGCTGTTTTTGTGGCCTCGTCCAATAGTAGAAAGTTCTTTAACAGATAGATGGAATAGGGGAGAACCAACACCAAAAGAATCACAGAAGTGAGAGTTGTCTTTTTCTCAAACCGTGCTTGAATCAGATTAATAATGGTCATAATTCCACCAAGAAAAAGGTAATTGGCATGAATTGCCGCTGCTGGCGCGATGGCAAGAATCGCTGCGGTAAAATCCTTCCGTGTAGCGAAGTAGAAACTCAGCAGCAGAAATACACCAAAGACACTCGGTTGAAGGTATCCGCGCAAGACGCCTTGCTCCGCAATTCCACTGTCCCAAACCCAACGGAGGTCAACTCCCGAAATGAGGTTTATGTATGTTCCCCAAACTGGTGCGGAATGGAGAAAAAGGAACAGTGCTGCAAACGAAAACAGTCGGCTTTTGTGGCGATAGATGTTTGCAACTTCGTTCGCAATTCCAAAAAGAGAAAAGGAATAAATGGAAGAAAGAAAAACGTAGAGAACGGTTGTCCAAACTCTCAAAAACCGAGCAGGAAAAATGGAAATAACCCAACTGAACAGTGGATATGGGTCTGGTGAATTCAGCAGTGGGTCTGCTGTGAATGTGTTGGGCAGTAGATCTGCCATTCCCCACAGAAAGTAAATGTTCTGGTTGCCTGAGAACAGCTCTTGCATCGGATAAGTGATGGTCAGCAGTATGCCGATCAGAAGGTGCAGTGCGAGACGATTATGCTTCAGGAAAACCACGGTACTAAGTAACGAAGACGGAGAGGGAAAAACGGGAAAATGAAAAACAAGAAACGATCGTTCGCTTTTTTCATTTCCACGTTTTCTCATTTTTCTTTGTTGCCATGGAAATCGTTTTTGCAAGCAATAATGCCCACAAGTTGGAGGAGGTTCGGTCAAAGCTGCCCAAGGATTTCACGGTACTTTCTTTGAAGGATGTATTAGGTGACGTTGATATTCCAGAAACGGGCGATACGTTGGATGAGAACGCTAGCATCAAATCGCGCTATGTGTTTGAGCGAACGGGAAAGAATTGCTTTTCTGACGATACAGGTTTGGAGATCGTTGCGCTGAACGGTGAACCTGGAGTTTATTCAGCGCGATACGCTGGTGAAATCTGCTCGTTTCAGGACAACATGGATAAGGTGCTAGAGAAGATGAACGGAGCGAAAGACCGTTCTGCTTGTTTCAGAACAGTTATCAGTCTGATTCTGAATGGAGAGGAACACTTCTTTGAAGGACGCGTAGATGGCGAGATTCTCACAGAAGAGCATGGAGAAAAAGGATTCGGTTACGACCCGATTTTCAGACCTGATGGTTTTGAAGAATCATTCGCTGAAATGACGATGGAGCAGAAGAATGAAATCAGTCACCGAGGACGGGCGGTGCAGAGATTGGTTGATTTTCTTTCAAGTCGCTGAACGACTGGCGTCTTCTACAAGCAGTCCGAAGAATTCCTTCAACGTCATTCCAGAATGGCGCACTTGCTGTGGAAGCAGACTGGCCTCTGAAAGTCCTGGGATCGTATTCACTTCAATCAAGTACGGAACACCATCTTGAACAATGTAGTCAATGCGGGACATGCCGCGCAACTTCAGTCGCTTGAAAACTCTTCGGGTGGTTTCCTGAATCAGATCACGCACAGAATCTGGAATTCGAGCAGGTGTGATTTCCTCACTCGCACCTTCATATTTCGCTTGATAATCGAAGTATTCGTTCTTGGAAACGATTTCGGTAAGGGGAAGTGCAATCACGTCATCACCATGACTGTAAACACCACTGGCGATCTCGGCACCGTTAATGAACTGCTCGATCACGGCTTCGTCATCGTTCTCCAATGCCTTTGCCAAAGCTTCATCGAATTTGTCGGCTTCTTTGAGCTTGGTGATTCCGAAGCTTGAACCAAGATTGTTCGGCTTCACGAAACATGGTAGTCCGACCTTATCTAGAATGGCTTTCGAATCTATATCATCGCCTTTCCGCACCATCACAGAAGCGGCAATGTTCACATCACCGAACTGGCGGAGAAATCCATTGCAATAACTCTTGCTGAACGTAAGCGATGAGGCCAAAACTCCTGGAGACGTGTACGGAATCCCAAGCATGTCCCAATAGCCTTGCAGTTTACCGTCTTCGCCAGGCGTTCCGTGTATCGCGTTGAAAATCGCATCGAACTTTCGTTTCGTTCCGTTCTCCTCAAATGAGAAATCTTCACGATTTACCATGGTGGTAGAGCCATCCGTAAGGGTCACGGTCCAAGCATCTTTTGCAATACGAACCATGTACTTTTCATACTTGGCAGCATCCAAATGATGGAAAACCACCTTGGCACTCATCTCAGAAATGACCCATTCTGAAGAGTAGCCTCCAAAAACTATTGCAACGCGCTTTTTCATGACTTTTCGAACGGTTGAAATGTAGTTGAAATTATGGTCAAAGGTTCATAGTGTTCCCAATAAATGCTAAACAGCCGCGGGTGCATAATTTCTATCTTTGACCCCCGTTGGCATACGAACAAACGAACACCGTTGGGCCTTATCCGATTCATTTTCAGTAAACAGTTCCTTTTGAATGTGGCATTGGCCTGTATTTTGGGCGGTGTTGGGATAATTGCGCTTTATTTCTGGCTTGGCGCTTACACAGAGCATGGCAAAACCGTTGCTGCACCCGACTTTACGGGTGTTCCTATCGGGGATATTGAGGCGTTTGCCGATACAACTGAAGTGGAGTGGATCATTGTGGATTCATTGTATACCGATGAGTACCCGAAAGGCACGGTGGCCGAACAAGAACCGAAACCTGGTTATAGAGTTAAGCGTGGGAGAAAAATCTATCTAACGGTGAATGCTGTGCTTCCAAAGCAGGTTACTGTTCCCAATGTGAGGAATCTCTCGTTGCGGCAGGCAAAGGCCGTGTTGGAGAGTGTCGGATTGCGGTTGGGTGAGCTTCAGTACAAACCGGATATTGCCAAGAATGCCGTTCTGGACCAACTGATCAGAGGCAAGTCTGCAAAGGAAGGTCAGATGGCTGTTATGGGAACGGTAGTAGACCTTATTCTTGGAGATGGATTGAGCAACACACGTGTTCCAATTCCTTATCTGCTTTACTACAGATTGGATGAGGCTACGGATAGATTGAATCTGTCTTCGCTGAATTTGGCCACATTCAAGATCGATACACCTGTGGTTGACTCTGGTCTGGTGCGTGTTTACAAGCAGATTCCGGCATTCAAGGAGAAAGAACTTGTTCCTCTTGGCACATCGTTTATTCTGTATTTAACGGACGACACATTGAGTATTGAATACGATTCAACGCTTTATTCTAAACCACTTCCGTTGGATTCGTTGATAATTGAAGAAGAATTTGATGAGACAGATTTTGACCAATAGGCTACTGTTGCTTTTTCTGCTCTTGGTCGGGGTGAGCGGGGTGCAAGCGCAAGAGCGTCTTTACGACCTAACGGTCAATCATAGACTGAGCGATTATGAAAAGTACATGCGCTCAGACAGGTATGCATCGCGTGTAGCAGGGGATACGCTCGACCTTCCATTTTTCGATGATTTTTCGGAGCCATTCTCACGGTTGAGAAATCTGGGTGATGATTATCCCAATCCGGACCGCTGGATCGGGAACACTGTTTACATCAACAACCATATGGCCATTAACCCCATTTCGCAGGGGGTTGCAACGTTTGATGGATTGGATGAAATGGGCAGGGCTTACGGTTTCGGATTTTCGCTTCCGTCTGATGCAGATAGTCTGACATCAAAACCGATCAGACTGTCTGGTACACTGCCAGATTCAAGTGTTGTACTGAGCTTCTATTATCAGGCCCAGGGAGCTGGAAATGCCCCTGAGGAAGAAGACCTGCTCATTGTGCAGTTCAAAGACACATCAGAAACATGGCAAACCGTGTGGGAAGCCGAAGGTTACATCTTGGAAGACTTCGATTTTCAGCGTGCTATGATTCCGGTTGATGATGAGAAATACCTCTTTGATGGCTTCCAGTTCCGCTTCAGAAACTTCGCTTCGCTTTCGGGAAGCGTAGATCATTGGCATGTGGACTACGTGGAGTTGGATGATGGCAGGTCTTTGGCTGACACGGTTATACGAGATGTTTCTCAGATGTGCCAGACGTCTTATCTGCTGGATCTTTTCATGGAGCAGACCTCAACCTTTTCACTGCTGAAAGATTACAGCGCAATGCCTTGGAGTCATTACAAGACCGATCCAATGGCTTTCATTGGTGATTCGGCCTACACGGTGCTTAGAAATAACGACACGGCAGAAGTCCCAACCAACTTTTCGCTTCAGATCCTTGATCACACAGGAACACAGCGCTACAATGTTCTTAGCGCAACAGCTCCGGTCTATCCGGGTAAGGTTTGCGGTAATGAGACCAACTCCTGCAATGTGATTGGCGGGAGCAGTAACCTCCTTTCCAACATAAGCAGCTTGGTGCCTCAATTCCCAACGGATGTGGAAATGACCGATGATTCCACCTTCTTTGAGCTCAGGTTCAGTTTGGGGGTGGATGACCAGGACTCGATCAACGACATACGGGTTGAGAAACAGGAATTCTACAATTACTATGCGTATGATGATGGCACTGCCGAAGCTGCTTACGGCCTTGGCGAGTTGGAAAATGTGGGGCGCGTTGCGGTCAGATATGATGTGAAGAAAGATGACGTTCTGCGGGCAATACAACTGTATTTGAACCCTGTGGAGTTCGACCTCTCGCAAGAGGAGGTTCAGCTGGCAGTTTGGACGGGAGGTGAAGAGCCGGGAGACACCATTTGGACCTCACCCAGCATGTTTTTCCAGTATACGGACCATGTCAATTATTTCTACCATTACTTCCTCGATAGGGAAATTCAGGTGAATGCCAACAGTACCATTTGGGTAGGTTGGATTCAGCAGCCTGCAACCAACCTGAAGTTCTCAGTTGGGTTTGACAAGCGTGCAGACCATTCAGATAGGAACTACTACAATCTTGGAACTACTTGGAATCAGAGTTCCATACCGGGCTCTATCATGATACGTCCGGCATTTGGCGAGGCGTACGATTGGGTAGGAGTGGATGAACAAGCCAATGCAATGGAGCTGAGTGTTTATCCCAACCCAAGTAATGGAACGGTCTTCATTCAAGAACGTACTGCGGGGCAGTTGAAGAATGCCAACATCAAGGTCTTCGATCTCTCTGGTCGTTGTGTTCATCAGCAAAGTGGTTACCGAGGCCCCCTTCATTTGGAAACCCTCAACGCTGGGGTTTACCTGCTTAGGGTAGATACCGAAACCGTTTCCTTCACAAACCGTTTGGTGCTGCAATGAGCGAAGACGGACTTTACGAAGAGGCCGAAGAACAAGAAGAACTTTACGAGCACTATCGGTTTGTTGCCGACCCTGGTCAAGAGCCGCTGCGCGTAGACAAATTCTTGATGGACCGTGTGCCGAACGCCACGCGCAACAAGATTCAGATTGCCACCCGTGCTGGAAACGTGCATGTGAACGGTGAAACCGTCAAACCCAATTATAGGGTTAAACCAAAAGATGTGGTGGCCGTGGTTATGGCTCAACCACCTCGTGATCGGACAATTCATCCTGAAAACATTCCACTCAATATCCTATACGAGGACAAGGATGTGGTGGTGATCAATAAGCAGCCCGATCTGGTGGTGCATCCCGGTCATGGTAATTATACCGGAACGCTGGTCAATGGGTTGATGTACCATTTCAAGAACCTGCCAGACCTCGGCAAACATGATGACCCGAGGCCAGGGCTTGTGCACCGATTAGACAAAGGAACCTCTGGTGTTATGGTGGTGGCCAAGAACGAGTTGGCCATGAGCGGACTTGCACAGCAGTTCTTTGACCGTACCACAGACCGTTTGTACAACGCCTTGGTTTGGGGAGAATTTGAAGAGGATGAAGGCCGCATTGAAGGGCACATTGGCCGTTCGTTGAAGAACCGTTTGCAGATGGATGTTTTTCCTGATGGCGAATTTGGGAAGCATGCGGTAACGCATTACAAGGTTTTGGAACGGTTCGGATACGTTACGCTGGTGCAGTGCAAACTGGAAACGGGTCGTACACACCAGATACGGGCGCACATGCGGTACATTGGCCATCCGCTGTTCAACGATGAGCGTTATGGTGGCGACAAGGTGCTGAAGGGAACCACTTTTACCAAGTACAAGCAGTTCATTCAGAATTGTTTTGATGAATTGGCAAGACCTGCACTCCACGCCAAATCTTTGGCATTTACGCAGCCCATTACCAAAGAACGACTGGAATTCAATACCGAGTTACCTGAAGACATGCAGGCCGTACTCGAAAAATGGCGCGTTTATATAGCCAGTAGGAAAGAGTAAGTCCTTGTTTGAATAGCCAATTATTCTACAGATTCTTTTACGCAGGATAAACGACTTACTAAACGGATTGGTTAAGAAACCGTTTTCTTGATCTCGTTCTATCGGTTTTTGATTTAACAGGTTGAAAGTTAGTAGCCTGAGTCTTTCAACAAAGGGAAATAATCAAATGCAATTTGACAAAACCATTTATGGCTTTACACCCAATTTTTGGATGAACGCGGTACTTCGGAAGAGTTGTTACGCTTCGGCCGCTTCAGCCGCAAAATCGTAATCCATATAATCTGTAACGGTGTTGTAAACCGTATCGCGTTCAATGGGGTGGCGGCCAACCTGTTTTATCAGATTCACCAATTCTTCTGTGGTAAGCGCAGGGTTCTGGTCTTCGGCTCCCGCCATACTGTAGATCTTGGTGCTATCGTCTATGGTTCCGTCAATATCATCTACACCAAAGGCCAAACTCATCTGAGCGGTCTGGCGGCCAATCATTGGCCAGTAGGCTTTCACATGCCCAAAGTTGTCCATATAAATACGCCCGATGGCGTAGTTGCGCAGGTCTTCAATGGTGCTCACTTCAGGAATATGGCTCATTTGGTTATCGCCATTGCGGAACTTGAGCGGAATGAAGGTGTTGAAGCCGCCCGTTTCGTCCTGAAGGTTGCGCAAGCGGTTCATGTGGTCTACGCGATGCTCGAATTTTTCAATATGTCCGTAAAGCATGGTGGCGTTGCTCGGCATGCCCAGTTGGTGGGCTGTGCGGTGCATTTCCAACCATTGTTCGCTGGTGCATTTGTCGTTACAGATCTCGGCACGTATGGCCTCATCAAATATCTCGGCACCACCACCTGGCAATGAATCCTGCCCGTGGTCTTTCAGTATCTGCAATCCTTCGCGATAGCTCACCTTGGCCTTACGGCACATGTATTCCAACTCTACGGCCGTGAATGCCTTGACGTGGATGTCGGGTCGTATCTCCTTCACTTTTTTAATGAGCGAAGCGAAATAGTGCAAGCCCATCTTTGGGTGTACGCCACCCACTATATGAACTTCCGTAATGGGTTTGCCCTCGTAATCCTTTACGATTTCGAGAATCTCAGCTTCGGAAAGTTCCCAGCCTTCATTCTTCTGTTTGAGTAGGCGAGAGTAGGAGCAGAACTTGCAATCGAATACGCAGATGTTGGTAGGCTCTACATGGAAGTTACGGTTGAAGAACACCTTATCGCCATACAACTTCTCTTTAATGTGGTTGGCCAGCGACCCGAGGTAGCCCAACTCGCCCTTTTCATAAAGAAAAACACCTTCATCAAACGAGATGCGTTCGCCATCCATCACTTTCTGCGCAATGGTTTTGAACTTGGTGTCCAAACCGCTTGATAGGATATGTTCCAGACCGTTTGTATTCATTACTTCGCAATATTAATTCTACGGGTTACCACCTCATTCTCAGACCGTAGTTCAAGAACATACGAGCCTGTTTTTAGTTCGGAAACATCCAACGGAACGGCTGCATATCCTAATCGAAGCTTTGATGCTGTGAGTACCAGTTTTCCGGATAGGTCGAAAACGCTTGCATCGGTAAGCAGTCCGTCTTTTTGGTCAGACTGGATATTGAGCACATCAGCTGCAGGGTTAGGGTAAACGATGAGCGAACTTTCAAGTACGTGTTCCTCAATGCCAACTGGGCATTGGTTGAGTGCATTTGAACTGAGAAGGGATGCTCGCGGTCCGTTAATGGCCGCCAACATGCGCGATTTCTGCCCGTTGGTGAAAAAGAAGATGCAGGGGTCATCTCCATAATCCATAAAGTTGTTGAACATATCGCTGTTGGATCCGCTTCCGCATGAGGCACTCGGATAGGTCAGTTCGCACGCATCATAGTTCGGGCCTTTTTGTTTGGGAGTGTCAGAAACGCCATCGTCTGCCGTGCAGTTAGAATTGTCGGCCACAGGCCCCCAAAGATGATCGAGGTTGAAATAATGACCGATCTCATGCGTGGCCGTTCTTCCTTTGTTGTAGGTGGTTGATGAGCTTGGCCGACCGAAATAACCGTAGCCAATGACCACGCCATCCAACAACGGATTGATGCCTGGCTGATAGGCGTAGCCAAGTAAACCTGCTCCTATGTTGCAGACCCAGATGTTGAGGTAATTGGCAGCAGGCCACGGGTCGTGTCCACCGGCTGCAGTAACTTTTACATCATCAGAGCCTTGCCAGTTAGTAACGGTTGTTTCTGTGCGGGTTATTCCGTTGGTCCAATAGCCGTTCGGGTCGCAAGTGGCCAATGCAAATTGAATTTCGCAGTCGGCAACACGGTTGGTCCAAATAGTGGGCACTCCAGAAACGTCTGCATTCAGCTTGCGGTAATCTTCGTTCAAAACATCGATCTGAGATTGAATTTGCGCATCCGAAATGTTCTGAACGGAGGTCTTGTAAACCACGTGCACCACCACTGGTATGGTTACTACTGCGCGGTCTACGATTTCATGTTCGTGCTCGGTGATCCATCGCTCGGTAAAAGATTCTATTTCGGCTCTTTTTGTTCTTAGTTCAGGATTCAATTCCAGTTGCTCTTGCATCTTTTCTGAAGTGCCGCAATGCGTGTGTTGGGCAAAGCCTTGCTGTGCGGTAAGCATCAAAAGGAAAACAAGAAGACGGAGGTAATTCAGCATCTCATTCGGTTTGGGCGGCAAATCTAACCATTACATCTGGCCAGAAAGGTCAACGTATCAGCGTTACCGACCCACGTTTTGTGTAGGTGTCTCCTTTGGAGGAAACGAAACTGATGAAGTACACATAAGCACCCTGTGGGTTTTCTTTTCCACCAATGGAACCGTTCCAGCCTTGGTTCGGGTCTGTGGTTTCAAAGATGCGATTACCCCAACGGTCGTAGATCTGAAACAGGTAACTGTCTGCCTGAACGTAAACGGTTATTGGTTTAAAAACGTTGTTCACCCCCTCGGGCATAAAGGCATTTGGAACAAACACGTTCGGATGCTGTCTTGCGCAATCCTCATTGGAGCGGCTTGTTTCCAAAAAGGTAACCGGGTCTGGGTTACCTATTGGGGCACCAATCCCCTCAATAGCCTCTATGTAGTAGCAGAAGTTGCCTTCTCCAACAATAATTTCCTGAATGGAATCAGTGTATGTGAGTTGAGTAGACGGGACTGTAGTCAGATAATCGAATGGCCCGTCAAAGCTTCTGTAAATGTTGTAGGCTGAAACCCCTCCGTTGAATCCCTCATACGCATTCCACTGAAGTGAATTTGTTCTGTTTGGGTTTGCCTCAGCCTCCAACAGAATGGTTCGGGTCATGTTCAAAGTGTCAGCATACTGGTCGCAGCTATCCACACCAATAATGGAATAGTAATAACTGTTGAATGCAGGACGCGCCCCTGCATCCGTGTACGAATAATAGCGGGTGCTTGGGTCAAATGCTACAAACCATATGGTGCTCAGCGCATCAGGCTCTTCCCCGCGTTGTATGTCGAAACCAAGATAACCCGCAGTGCTATCAACAAAGAAATAGGTCTCCACTCCGGTATTTCCGGGTTGAACCGTGGTTTGGTACTGGTAAGCATAATCTGGGCGCTTAGGCACATAGGCAATGATGCATCGCTTATTTGAAGTTGATGTAATCCTGTTCGCCACATTTTTCACCGCCCTAACAATGTAGCAGTATTCTGCAGTTGCAGATAATCCAGCATGGGTGAAAACCGTGTCTGTTGTAGTACCGATCTTCACAAATGGGCCACTGTTCTCAGAGGTATATACATCATATTCCTTTACACCTTCTGGCCAGTACCAGTATCTGGTCCAGTTCAGATTGGTTTCAATCAGGCAACTATCATAATCTGCATTCAGCAATATGGTTTCATGATGGTCTGTTCCATCAGCAATGGAACCAGCAGGCACGCCCGGTACACCGCAATTGTTCGTTGCATAAACCTGATACCACAATGGTTGAGATGATGGGTCAGAAATAGTATCTGTCCAGCAGGTGTTATTGTAACCGTAAACCGTATCCATTGGTATCCAAGCAAAGGCATCTGGGTTCAGAAGTATGTTGTACTGAACAACATTCAAACTGGTATTAGGGGGCCAGCAAACCGTTACGTATCCTGTTTCCGGGTCAATTGTCAAAGAATCTATTGGTTGTGGATTTGGCTGATCGGGGTTATTCAGCACATCTCCAGTTATGTTGGAGACGGAAACACAGCCAAGGTTATCCGTAAGTTCAATCCGATAATTCACCTGCTCGTTACACCAGATTACGGGGTCAGAGTAATTCAAGCTGTTCGGTGGAGATGGAGGCCCGATCTGCGTCCATGTTCCAACAGGATTCTCTCGATAAACATGATACCAGCCCTGTCCTCCACCATTTGAAGATGGAAGCGGTGGGGTGGCTACTGGAGACCATGAAAGTTCGGCAGTCTCGCCAGTGTTGTTCAGAGTGAGGAAGATGGAAGAGACGGTGTCTACCGGTGCCTCAAGTACGGCATCGTTACAGCCAGAACGTGTTCGAATGAGATAGTAGTTAGGGCCTGAGGTGGTAGGAGGTGCTACTGAATTGCCGGAATTGTGAACGTAGGTGCCTGTGTTGATGTCAGTAACGCTTCCAATTTCCTGAAAAGGGCCACTCGGTGAAGTACTATGGAATATGGCATACTCAACAAATGAAGGGGGCACCGAATTGTCAACCACGGTTTCCCAATAGATGGTAATATCTCCGTTGGTATCTGTACTGACGCAGTGTGGAACCGGACTCGGAACAATCGTTTCGCCAACCACAGTTACCGCAACATTTACGATGTGAATTCCTGGAGCCGGACAGTAATCATCCTTGTACTTGAAAATGAAATTGTATGTACTGGACACGTTTGCACACGCATCTTGCTGAGACACGTGGTCACATGTTGTCTGCCAATTGAATGTTGTGGAAATGGTGCCAGTTCCGGTTGAAGGAGGAGTTGTGCTGCTAAGTGTGGCACAAGGACTGTTGGCACAGCCGGCATTTGCATTTGTAAACCCGGTTCCGAACTGGTTTCCTGAGGCAGTGAATTCCAAAACCTGCGGGTTTCCTCCGGTCAGATCATTGTCTGTACCGGAGATTTCGAATGTTACCAGATCCCCCGCATCAACCACTATCTCAAATCCAGAACCGGCTCCTGGAGATATCCAGTTGGGCGAAGAAACCTGAGGGATATTGTTCGGAACGGTGCAAGGCAAGACTGTTACGCTCATTTCTCGAGTAGATCTGGCTATCAGCTGGCCACATCTCCAACTGTTTACTGCAGCTACCAGGGCCCATCTTCCCTGTACACTCGATGGACTATCGTACTCAAGTTCACCAGTAACCGGATCCAATGTAACCTGATCATAGGAGGCATTGATAGATGGACCAGGAAGAGGAGAGGTGCCATTATACCCAGTTGTGTAAGTGGTTGGATTGCCACTTGTACCCAAAGCCGGAATCAATTCATAGCTCAGAGAATCAAGATCCGGGTCAATGGCATCGCTGTTATATCTCAGCTGATACCCGGAGCACAGTACAGATGTGGGCTTTTCGGCAAATTGTGGGCTTGAATCATAGCACGGGTAGGTATCCTGCCCATTGAACGGATACATGGTTGCCGTGTAGTAGATCTCTTCATTCACTGCATTCTGAATATTGAGAACCGAAGTCCTGCAACAGCGGTTGTATTTGATCACGTAGCCATTGGCAGGAGGTACACCACCCAGCTGAACAGGTGCTGTAGCAAATAGATATTCGCGTATTGAAATATCATTCACACCAGCTGAACCACATGGAACCCCGCAATTACCATCGGTTATATCGGTCTCCGATATCAGGTTAAGTGGTATGTTCACTCCAGCAAATGCAGGGTGGTTATCGATTTTCAATACCTGATCGGCAGTGGTAATGATGGTGTTCTGAACCGAACAGTCACGGTATAGTTTCAGGTAGAAAATGAATTTTCCAGCATCTGGACCAGAACTGATGCATTCCCAATAGATGTCGCCACCAACAACATGCTCAGACTTTGCCTTGTTGGGTATCAGAAAAAGCAATACAACCAGAATGGAAAGATACTGTAAGATGGAGTGGATTCTACTCATTCTGATGTGCCAGGTCGTCAACGGGCGAAGTTACCATTTATTACCCTCTCCTGAGAGTAATTCCGTGCTTAGAGAACGCACTAGGTAATAGAAAGTTGCTTATTGGAATTTGAGACCCGCAGTAACCTGGATCAGGTCTTCGCGCTGAAGGTATTTCCGGGCCAGTTCACGTAGTCGTTCGGGTGTTATGGTCTTTATCCGATGGATAAGTTCGTGATGAGCGTCAACGCCAAATCCGTATTTCAAATACATTTTCCATTTGTCAGCAATATGGAAAGGTCCGTCAATGCTCTTCAGAATTGAACCCAACATGTAGTTCTTAACCAACTCCAGTTCAGCGCTCGGTATCAATTCTTTACGAAGACGCTCAATTTCGCGGTAGATCTCATTCAGAGCAGGTTGACAGACATCTGCACCAACCTCAGTTGAGATAGAAAGGTAGCCAGAGCCTTTCATGCTCACCAAGCCCGCACCAATTCCATAGGTATAACCTTTGTCTTCGCGGATGTTGCTCATCAATCGCGAGCCGAAATAACCTCCAAGTACTGTTGCCAGAATTTGCATTCCAATAAAGTCGGGATGCGTGCGGTTGAACAGGACACGGCCTATGCGAATGGCATTCTGAACGGCTCCTTCCTTATCAATATGAATGGTTCTTTCGGATGTTTCCGAAATGGCTATTTCCGATTCAGCTATTGATAGGCGATTGTTGTTACCGAAGAACGATTCCAACAGTTTGAATGTGTCCTTGCCAGTTCTTCCAGCAACAATGATATACTTGATCCGGTCTTTGATGTAAGAGGAATGAAAGTCGATAAGGTCATGCCGGCTCAAATTGCCATAATCTTTTGTATCAGCCGATCGGCCATATAGATGTTCGGCACCATAAAGCGCAGCACTGAATCCTTTGGAACACAGGTAACCAACCTTTTCCTCGTTCACCAACATTTCCTGTTGGCTTTTGAGCACAAATGTTTCAAATTCCCTTTCTGGGAAGGTGGGTTCTGAGTAAACCTCGGCCAAAATCGGCAATGTATTCCGCAGGTGTTTATTCAAAGTGAAAAGTGCGATCGAACTTTCCTCATGGGTCACTTCAGACTCAAGGTAGGCCCCATAAAAGTCAACGGCCTCGGCAATATCAGCCGCGGTGCGTTTCTGTGTTCCTTCCTTAAGTAGTTTGGCGGTGGTAGATCCAACAAGTATCTTGTCTGAGGTAGTTGTTCCGGCTCCGAAAACGAGCTCAACCTTCAAAATATCCTGAGTCCCTGTATCAATACTGAAAACAGGCATTCCATTGCTAAGGTGTTGCACAGACGGCTCAAGTAGATCAATGGTGTCGATCTTGCCGAAAGCAGGTTCTTTGGTTCTGTCCAACATCAGCTTTTTCGTTTGTAGATGAGGGTGTTCGAATTGTTTTTCACCAGACTTTCGGTGGCCACACGTTGAATATCTTCCCGTGTTACTGCCTGATACTTTTCCATTTCGTGGTTGATGCTTTCGGCCCCGTCAAGTAGCTCGTGGTATGCCAACGAAATGGCTCGGTTCAGAAGGCTCATTTCTGCAAATTCATGATTGGCTTCCACTTGGTTCAGAACTTTTTCGAGTTCCGTTTTTCCAACCAGTTCGGATCGCAGCAATTCCAACTCTTCCCAAATAGCGGCTTCTGCTTCTTCAACTGTCTTATCCTGAGAAATGTGTCCGGCAACAGTGAAAAGGCTCGGGTCGCGTTCTCCCATTACGAATGCGTTGACCGAAGTGAAGATCCGCTTTTCCTTGACCAATCTTTGAGTCAATCGGCTCGATTGTCCAGCAGAAAGTACATCCGATATCAGATCCCACGTTTGGTAGTCCGCCTCCGTTTTACCGCACATGTGGAAGGAGATGTAGATGGCATCCAGCGGTACTGCGCGCTCAGCAACAGTTCTTCGCGCTTTTTTCTGTGGTTTTTCAGTTGGCAGGTTTCGTGCTGGTTTGTCTCCCTTAATGATCGGTTCAAACCACTTTTCCGACAGTTCACGAACCTGCTCCAAGCTAACGTTTCCGGCAACCACCATTACCGCATTCTTCGGTCGATAGTGTTTCTGATAGAAACTTCTGACGTCTTCCATCGTGGCTTCCTCAATGTGCTTTTCCTCCTTACCAATGGTAGCCCATTGATATGGATGTGTCTCGTAAGCCATTGGGCGCATCAACAACCAAGCATCTCCGTAAGGCTGATTCAGGTAGCGCTGGCGGAATTCCTCTACAACCACATTTCGTTGTACTTCAAGACTTTTGGGTGTGAAGGCCAAGTTCAGCATACGGTCGCTTTCCAGCCAAAATGCTGTTTCCAGGTTCTGTGCTGGCAGTGTGATGTAATAATTGGTAATGTCAGTTGATGTAAAAGCATTATTCGACCCACCGGCCACTTGTAACGGAGAATCATAAGATGGTATGTTCACAGAACCACCGAACATCAAATGCTCGAAAAGATGTGCGAAACCAGTTCGGTTCGGGTCTTCATCGCGCGAGCCTACATCATACATGATATTGAGGCAGGCCAACGGTGTGGATCTATCTTGATGAACGATAACGGTAAGCCCGTTTTTCAGTTCAAAACGCTCGAAATTGATTTTTCCCATGCTTGTTGCAATGATACATAGAATGTCTTACCTCGGTAAAAGGTTCTCTACTGTTTAAAAACTCCACGCAAAAGCTACTCTTACCCGAACCAAAAGCCCTATTTTCGGCACTCCAAAAAGTAAAAGCATATGAACATTCATGAATATCAGGCTAAGGGCATTCTTAGTGGTTTCGGTGTAACGGTACAGCGAGGTAAAGTGGTTGAAAATGCTGCAGATGCAGTAAAGGCCGCTCAGGAATTGACAGACGAAACAGGTACTGGTTGGTATGTGGTTAAAGCACAGATCCATGCTGGTGGTCGTGGTAAAGGAACCGTACAGGAAACAGGCTCAAGAGGAGTTGTTCTTGCCAAAGGAATTGATAAGGTAGAGGAGACCGTAAAAGGCATTTTGGGCGGAACATTGGTTACGCTTCAAACAGGTGAGAAAGGCAAGAAAGTGAACAAGGTTCTTATTGCTGAGGATGTTTACTATCCTGGCGATAGCGAGCCTGAGGAATTCTACATGAGCGTGTTGATGAACCGTGCTACGGGCAAGAATATGATCATGTATTCTACCGAAGGTGGAATGGACATTGAGACAGTTGCCGAGGAAACTCCGCACTTGATCTTTAAAGAAGAGATCGATCCTGCGTTGGGCCTTCAACCGTTCCAAGCACGTAAAGTGGCTTTTAACTTGGGTCTTTCAGGACAGGCGTTCAAGGAAATGACCAAGTTCGTTGCAGCGCTTTATCAAGCGTATGTTTCAAGCGATAGCAGCATGTTCGAGATCAATCCGGTGTTGAAGACATCTGATGATAAGATCCTGGCGGTTGATGCCAAGGTTACTTTGGATGGAAACGCATTGTATCGCCATAAGGATTACGCTGAAATGCGTGATGAAAGCGAGGAGGATCCAACAGAAGTTGAGGCTGGAAAAGTCGGGCTGAACTATGTGAAGCTTGACGGCAACGTTGGTTGCATGGTAAACGGGGCTGGACTTGCAATGGCCACCATGGACATGATCAAGCTACTTGGTTTTGAGCCTGCCAACTTCTTGGATGTGGGTGGAACTGCTGATGCCAAGCGTGTTGAGCAAGCGTTCCGTATCATCTTGAAAGACCCGAATGTGAAAGCCATTTTGGTGAACATCTTCGGAGGTATTGTTCGTTGCGACCGTGTGGCGCAAGGAGTTGTAGATGCGTATAAGAACATGGGCGAGATCAATGTTCCTATTATTGTTCGTCTGCAAGGAACAAATGCCGAAGAGGCTAAGAAGATCATTGACGAAAGCGGACTGAAAGTAATGTCGGCCATCGCACTGAAAGAAGCTGCTGAGAAAGTGCAGGAAGCGCTTTCGTAATCAGTTTCAGTAATAGAATTTGAAGAAGCCCTGTCCGCCTTAGGCGGATGGGGCTTTTTATTGAATTGGTTTTAGACCAATGACATCCTCTGCAAATCGGAAGGTTGCTTCTTCCACAGGTTTTACATCTGGGTTGCGCAGTGGATTGGTCAATACATGTGCTCCCACAGGGAATTCGATGAAGTGTTTTTGGTTTTCCGGTGTGCCAAGTTGTGGCATCATCTGTCGCATAGCTTCAACCGATACCACGCTATCCTGCGCAGCAGCATCTTTAAAATAAGCTCCAACAAAAATGGGTTGTTTCACTTGCGAGAAGGTTTCCTCGTTCATGGTAAGGTCTATCAATTGCCTAACCGCAACCAACCCTTCCAAACGGTATTTGGTCTGCCAATACTTTTTGAATTCTTCTGAAGCTTCGTACTGGCGGTTTGGTCCTCCACTTATGAATCGCGCCAATTGTAATCCCCAAGGTTTGGTCAGCACTTGGGAGTTCTGGTCGAAGATGTCGATGTTCGGTGAGTAGCAGATCAGCGCGTCAACTTCGGGGTCGTGTGCCGCAAGATAGATTCCCAATGTTCCGCCTGTGGAAGTGCACATCAGGATCACTTTCCTTCCGATCTTCTTGCCAACGGCAATGGCCTCTTTGGCGGATTCGAGATAGTTCTCTGGAGTCAGATCGATCATCGGTTCGGTGGTGTCCAATCCATGACCGTAAAGCCGTGGCAGATACAGGTTACACCCGTACCGTTCAGCAAATGCACGGTGAACGGGATTTCCTTCTTCGCCTGAAGCGGTAAAACCGTGGAGGTAAACCACTGCATATTCGGTAACAGAAACCGAATCGTTGTACCACTCGATTCTAGCTTCATTTCCCGGTTTCAATGTTTTAAAGCCGCTTTCGCGATAAGCTAACCAACCATCCAACGAATCCAACGGAACGGAAACTGAAGTTGGAGTGGGGTCAAGGTGCGGTTCGGGTGGTTTTGGGCCAAGCATAACAGCAATGGACGCGACCACAACAACTGCTAATGCTATGTATGCTATTCTTTTCATTACGCTAATACTAGTCGCTGGTCGCTAATCACTTTTCACTAAGAAGTTCCTTTTACATCAATCGCATCCCGAATTCCGTTTCCAACAAGCGTGAACGCAAGCACCATCAGCAGAATGGCTGCTCCCGGAATGAGAGCCAGATACGCCTTGTCCATGATGATGTAGCCGTAGTGGTCCTTGATCATGGCGCCCCAACTCGGAATAGGTGGTTGCGCCCCGATGCCGAGGAAGCTCAAACCTGCTTCAATAAGAATGGCCGAAGCAAAGTTGGCAGCCGAGATTACAATCACTGGACCGAGGATATTCGGCAGAATGTGTCGCACAATAGTTCTGAAACCATTGAATCCGAGCGCGCGACATGCTTCCACAAATTCCTTTTCTCGGATGCTGAGAATCTGACCGCGGACGATACGCGCTACTTCCACCCACATGGCCATTCCAACGGCCACGAACACTTGCCAGAAGCCTTTTCCCATTGCCAGTGTGATAGCAATAACGAGCAACAAAAGCGGAATACTCCAAACCACCGTCACGAACCACATCACCACATTATCTATCCAACCACGGAAAAAACCAGCCAATGAACCCATCAGAATACCAATCAGCAGTGAAATAGCAACGGCCACAAAACCAATGCTCAGCGAGATGCGTGTTCCCAGTATCATACGGCTCAGCAGGTCGCGACCGAAGCGGTCGGTGCCCAGCCAAAAGGTTCTGGTTT
>JACJZP010000028.1 GCA_020635535.1 Flavobacteriales bacterium
GCCGATGAACTGAACAAGATCGTGATGGCGAAAGTGCCATCGAAAGGGTTCAAACTGCTGTTCAATACGGGCCTGCTACACCTCATCTTTCCTAAAATGACGGACCTTTTCGGGGTGGATGTCATCAACGGTAAAGGACACAAGGACAACTTCTACCACACGCTGCAGGTGTTGGACAATATTGCACCGAACACGGACAATCTGTGGTTGCGATGGGCGGCCATCATGCACGACATTGAGAAGCCAATTACCAAACGATTCCATCCTAAAGTGGGTTGGACTTTCCACGGACATGAGGACAGAGGTGCGCGTTCTGTTCCTGACATTTTTCGCGACTTGAAACTTCCGCTGAACGAAAAGATGAAGTACGTGCAGAAGTTGGTCTTCCTCCACCTTCGACCCATCGCACTTGTGCAGGAAGAAGTGACCGATTCGGCTGTGCGAAGACTGCTTTTTGAGGCAGGTGATGATATTGAGGATTTGATGATCCTCTGCGAAGCTGACATCACCAGTAAGAACGATGCGAAGGTGAAGCAGTACATGAAGAACTTCGAGATCGTGCGCGAGAAATTGAAGGAAGTGGAGGAGAAGGACCGTGTGCGCAATTGGCAACCGCCTGTGAGTGGGGAAGAGATCATGAGGTCTTTCGGAATTGCCCCAGGCCGTGAGGTAGGCATCATCAAAGACGCCATTAAAGACGCCATTATGGACGGGCAGATCGATAACAGTCGCGAGGCAGCCATCGCCTTCATGGAAGCGAAAGGCAGAGAGTTGGGGTTAAGTGTGGCTGAAGAGTTGAAATGAAAAAGGAAAAATGTACGGGTATTGAAACCATTGTCCCATCATCGGGTTTAACATCCGTTTTTCTTTTTTCCGTTATTCGCCAAACCGAATTTTAAGCATGGCAGTTTACAGATTCCGAGTTTTTATTGAGGATGACCACGAGGTCTACCGCGACATTGACGTGCTTGGCAAGCAGCGTTTTGCCGACCTGCACCGCGCGGTTGTAGAGCATTTCAACTTTCAGCAGGGGCAACCCGTGGAGTATTACAGCTCCGACCAGCAATGGTACGCGGGCGATACCGTTGTGGAGCTTGATGGCAACCTAGAGGGCGACCATCAGCGCATTGTGGATCACATAACGGTTCCGCGCCAACGGTTTGTTTGCGCCACTGTGAGCTACAAAGAAGTGGAACTGGCCATCGAACTTCAGAAAGTATTGAAAGAGGAACCGGGTGTTTCATACCCTACCTGCGTGCGCAAAGAAGGTGATCCGCCTTACTATACGCAGCCGCCACCAGAGCCTATTGCTTCGGAGCCTGAAGATGAGCCTACGGCAGATGTTGATCTTGACATGTTTGATGATGACGGACCATCTGAAGAAGACATCGAGCGTATTCAAAAAGAGGCCGAGGAAGCCAGCAAGAAGGCCGATTTCAAAGCTCCTGCCATCGATTTCAGCAAATTGGGGGCATTGTCTGAGGACGATGATGAGGAGACAGATGACGATGATGACGACTCCAATGAAGATAGCGAAGAAGGCTTCGAAGACTTCAATATGGACGACCTGATGTAGGTAGGTTGACCAGTTGATCAGTTGATGAGGGAATTAGGGAATTAGTTGATTAGTTTGGACGGGCCTGATTCATCGCTCCAATCAATCGAAAATTGCAAATCGTCAATCGTCAATCGCCAATCCTTTATGTAGTATGCGGCCCAACGGCCGTTGGCAAGACCGATGTGGCCATTGAGTTGGCCGAAAAGCTCCAAACAGAGATCATCTCGGCAGATAGCCGACAACTTTACAGGGAGATTCCTATTGGAACAGCTCAGCCTACAGCCGAACAGCTGAACCGCGTGAAGCACCATTTCATTGCTGAACGCTCTTTGGAAGAAGACTATAACGCAGGCATGTTTGAGCGGGATGCATTGCAACGCCTCGATCAACTCTTTGCCAAATACGACTCTGTGGTTTGCTGTGGCGGTACGGGCCTTTACATCAAAGCGCTGTGCGATGGTCTGGACGACCTGCCTGAGGCCGATGAGGAACTCCGTAACCAACTCACCGAGCGATTGGAAACCGAAGGACTTGCATCCTTGCAACAGCAACTACAGCAATTAGACCCCATGCACTACGCCAAAATGGATGTGCAGAACCCGCAGCGCGTTATCCGTGCATTGGAAGTATGTCTTTCCACAGGAAAGCCGTTCTCGTCCTTTCATGGTGGTGAGAAAGTGCAGCGACCTTTCCGTGTGATCAAGATCGGGTTGGAGTTGCCGCGCCAAGAACTCTATGACCGCATTAACAACCGGGTAGATGAGATGCTGGAAAGCGGTTGGCTCGATGAGGCCAAGGCCGTGTTCGAAAAACGCCACCTCAACGCCCTTAACACGGTCGGGTACAAGGAACTCTTCGCCCACCTCGAAGGAAAAACGACCTTGCAAGAATCCATCGAAAAGATAAAGACCAACACCAGGCGTTTCGCCAAACGGCAAATGACGTGGTTCAAGAAAGATGGAGAGATCCACTGGATGCAGCGCCCATCGGTCAGCGACATCGACAAGAATTTGTGATTTACCATTTGTTCTAAGAAATTCAGCAGGGAATCTCTACCGCTACAGGAAACCAGGTTAGAGGTTCTTATAAGGGTGTTTCTGCGGACCAACACTGGCCTATGAGCTCTTATAGGGGTAATTCTGCTGGCGAAAACGCCCCTGTGATCTATTATAACGGCATTATTGCTGGCAAAAATGGGGCTATGATCTCTTACCACGCTAATAGTGCCCGCAAAATCCCACCTATAATGGGTTACCTGGTTTCAAAAATCGAACGCGTTCTTTTTCCTCGAAAGTTTCAGGTCCTGCAATATGGAAGATTTGACCTTGAGGTCGAAACTCCATTGTTGTTGCTGACCGAAGGGCACCCATGTCATGCTGAATTCCCAACAGTGCAGGTCTCTGTAAATACTCAATGAGGTGTAACTGAGATCCTTCGCTTTAAAGTCATATCCTGAGTTGAAACCGATCTTCCATTTGGGGGTAAGGTTCACATCTCCATTGAACTGTAGCGTTTGGGTATATCGCTGGTCGGCATTTTTAGTGAGGTTGTTCACTACAAAATTGTAGCTCACCGCCAGATTCCAAGGAATATTGAAGTCAACGAATAGGTTTTTATTAGCGTTTATCTGCGCAAGTTCTTCTTCGGTTCCAGCGGTAGACTGATAATCGGTATTTCTGCTTTTTCCGTTCAGATTGAACGCAATGGCAACAGTAGCATTCGTAAGCCGTGTGAGTTGTCCGGTCTCGTTCACCAACCACTTGTTTATTTTTCTCAGGTTGGTGTCCTGTGCGTATGGCGTTAGATTAATATTGAACCTGATGTTGAACTTCTGCAATATGCTGGTTGCACCACTGATGTTGATATCGGAAAGGTTCAGCGAGTCGGCAAAGAAGTTGTAATTGCCGCCAATTCTGAACTGTTCCAATAGTTTGATCTTCTTGAACCCGGTTATCGTGTCTTTTTTCGACCTCACCTTCATCTCCAACGTGTTGTTGATGTTGTAGTTGAGCGCTCCTGTATTTACCGTTGGAGCCTTACCGAAGAGACTCAGGTCGTGATGATTGTAGGTGGCAACAGTTCCGTTCACACCGTAGTAACCAACTTCATTCTTATCCAATTTGGGCATGTATCTGAAACCAACACTCGGATTAAGCATGTGCCGAATTCCCTTTATCCATCCCTTTTTGAATTGTACCAGACCATACACTGTGGTGGCCATGGTCACATTCATGCTTACATCCCGGTTGGTGTAGAAACCATAGGTGGTGTCAGCATCAACCTGTTGCAATTCATTGTTCCACCGTTTATCCAATCGCTGGAAAAACCATCGTTCATTATAGTTTACCGAAGGGTTGATGGTGAAATACTTGAACGCTTTAATGTTTGTGGAGGTTGAAATGGCCTGCTGAATTCCGTTGCGCATCTGGTTGAGTGTTCCATAACTCAAGAATGTTGAGTCAACTGCTTGAACCTGATTCCGCGCATTCAGATTATAGGTAATACCGATCTTTTCATACCACCGCTGGCTACCTATCTGATTCTTTCTTTTGAACGGATAGAAACGCTGCACACTGAATGCCAACTGTGGCAGGGTTACATCAACCTGATTGGTATTTGTGTTCTGACTATGGCTGAAATTGATGTTCAGCGTGTATGGTTTGCCGATCCAGCGTTTGGAGAACGCAATACTTGATCGGAATGTGTTGGTCAGATAATCTTGCGCGCTGCTTATCAGTCCGTTGGAGAAGTTCTTTGCCGTACCGAAGTTCACATCAGCGCTGAATGAGGTGGAAGGCCGCGCCTTCGGATCCTGCTGGTGTTTCCACCTTACAAAGAAGTTGTTCTGTACTGAATAGTCTGGAAATTCCTTTCTGCTGTTCCTCAAACTATTGTGACTCAGCTCTATGCGCCCATTGAACTTGTAACGTTTCTTGTAGTTCGATGCCAAACGCACAGCATAACTGCCTCTGGTGTATATGTCACCAGTCGCCTCCAGATCGATCTTATCGCCAAGATTGAAGTAGTAACCAAAGTTCTGAAAGAAGAAACCTTGCGTTGGCGATTCTCCATATGTAGGGAAGATGATGCCCGATTTACGTCCTTTTTTAGTTGGAAACCATCCGAACGGAATGACCAGCGGTGTATAGACTCCTTCAAACATCAGAAACGCGGGGCCGCTCACAACCTTATCGTTCGGTATCACCTTCAGCTTTTTGGCCTTTATCATGTAGTGCGGTTCCTCTGCATCGCAAGTGGTGTAGCCACCGTCCTTTATATAATAGGAGCCATCATCGGTCTTCTTCACTTGTTCTCCGCGAATGTTCCCTTCGCCTTCTTGAGTAATAACATCAAGGATCTTTCCTTTTTCCGTCTCGAAATTGTAGCGCATTCGGTTGGCCGAAAATTGCTGGTCGCCACTCTTAAATTGGGGCTTTCCGATCTGTTTACCTGTTGAATCGATCACCCCTTCAGCATAAACCTCCTTGGTTTCTTGGTCTATTTCAATGTAAGCTGCCTTTAGTTCAATGTCGAGATAATTGATCTGCGCCTCACCGAACAGATAAACCTTCTTGTCTTCTACCCCGAAACGGATGGAATCTCTTGCATGATATGTTATCTCGCCTTCAAGTTGAGTGCCTTTCTTTTGAGGGTTGGAAAGTTTAAGCGAGTCGTTTTTAGTGGAATCTTTGGCCGCCTCAGCCTGAAGCAATAAGTTAAAACTTGTGTCAATTACGGTTGGAGAAATTGAGTCGGGCTTGAGTGTCAATTTTCCACTTTTCCCGTTCACTGCCTGAGTTGAATCGGTAGGAGATTGGAGGGTAAGTTTCTGGGTAAAACCCTTGCTTACCGACAGCATGAGAAGAAGGCAAGGCAGAAACAGTCTTATCACGTGTGGCAGGCTAAACAAAGGTACCTCCTGTTATTCGGGGAAAAGGCGTTATTTTTAGGCGATCAAAGCTAACCATTTCATCGGGGTCACGGGTTGGATAATGATGCAGGCGAAACCGATCGTTAAACGGTCAATCTTTCTTTTTCTTGCCTTACTGCTGGTCCAAACTTCCAGTTGGGCCCAAAATACGGAAACACCTTTCCGTTTGAGGACAATTGTTATTGATGCCGGTCACGGTGGTCACGACCCTGGCAATCTCGGTACTGGCCGATTCAAAACAAAGGAGAAGGATATTGCCTTGGATGTGGCCTTGCGTGTTGGCGGATACATCAAAACACAGTTTCCAGAGATCAGCGTTGTGTATACGCGAGATACTGATGTGTTCATTGGTTTGAGCGAGCGGGCAGACATTGCCAATAAGGCAAAGGCCGACCTATTCATTAGCATACACTGTAATGCGGCCACAAACACCTCGGCCGTTGGTGTAGAGACGTACGCTCTGGGTCTGCACAAGAATCAGGAGAATTTGGAAGTGGCCATGAAAGAGAACTCTGCCATTTTCCTTGAAGACGACTATAAGACCAAATACGAAGGTTTCGACCCTAATTCGGCAGAAAGCATTATTGCGCTTACCATCATGCAGAGCGCTTATCTGCAGCAAAGTCTCAGCATATCATCTTACATCCAACGGCAGTTCAAAGATCGTGTTGGAAGACGCGACCGTGGTGTAAAACAGGCCGGGTTCCTTGTACTGAGAAGAACAACCATGCCCAGTATTCTCATTGAGTTGGGCTTTTTGACCAATGCCTCTGAAGAGGATTTTTTGAATTCAGAGAATGGGAAAGCATTCATGGCATCCGCCATTTTCCGTGGATTCAAAGAGTACAAGGAGATTGTGGAAGACCCGCTGCCAGAAGGATATGTTGAACCTGAAAAACCAGCTTCGCAAAAAGACGAGCAGGCTAAAAAACAATCTGAGTTAGATGCCATGATGGCCCAATTGGAAAAAGCGAAGGCAGATTCCATTCAGAAAGCACTTGATCAGGCTAAAATAAAGGCAGTGGCCGATTCTCTCGAGCAGGTGAAACAGAAACTATTACAAGAGAAATTGGAACGTGAGGCTGCGTTGAAGAAAAAAGCAGAGAAGGAACAACAGGCACGCTTAAAGGCAACAGCAGATTCGTTGGAAGCAGTAAGAATGCAGAAGTTGGAGGAGATGAAGAAGCGGCAAGATGTGATCATTGCCAATCAGGCCAAAGAGGAGGAAGACCAAAAGGTGAAAGACACGGCCGAAAGAATTGCAAGACAAGAGGAAATACGCAAGTCGCGCGAAGCAAAGGAAAATGCCATTGAATGGCTGGAGGAGATAAAAGCGGAAAAGCAAAAAGAACTTGAAAGCGCTAAGACCCAAGCTGCCATTGATGAGGAGAAGAAACGCTTGGAGGCCATCAAAGCTGAGAAGTTGAAACAGTTGGAGAATGCCAGAAAGCAGGCCGAAAAGGATTCATTGCATGCCTTGGTTGAAAATCGGATGAAGTTGGAGCAGGAACAAGCGACAAAGGACTCCATTGCGGCAGCCAATGCGAAGGCAAAATTGCAACAGGAATCCGTTGCTCGATCTGCTGCTTTGGCAAAGGCACGTGAGGATTCGGTTAAGCAAGTAAAGCAGCGCCAACTTGAACTTGAAGCTTCCAATGCCAAGGCTAGAGAAGATTCAATTAAGCAGGCAAAGCAACGTCAAATGGAATTAGAGTCTGCCAGAGCCAAAGCGCGTGAGGATTCAATTCGAATTGCTAAAAAGCAGGAGGCCGACCTGCAGGCTGCAAGGCTCAAATACCAACAGGATTCGATTGCCGCAGCACGAAAAGCTGAAGCCGATGCCATTCAAGCGCAGATCGGAATGCAAAAGGCTGCGTCTGCAGAAGAGGCTGAGCTATTGTTTCTTCAATTGCGTAAAAAACAGTTAGAAGAACGTATTGCCAAGTTGAAGGGAATGAATGTTAGCGCCCCAACCAAGACCGATATAGAGGAGCGGGCCGCGGCTAAACCTGTTCCTGAGAATCGGGTTGATAGCAAGACGGGAACAGGAATCGTTTATAAGGTTCAGGTCATTACATCCACAGAACCCTTATCCAGCACCGACTCAAGACTTAGAGGACAACAAGCTTGGGAATACCAACAAGGAGGTCTTTATAAATATGCCATCGGCAATACACAGGATTTTGAGGAAATCACTAAACTGCAAGCCGAATTGAGAAACCTTGGTTTCTCAGGGGCTTTTGTGGTAGCATTCAATAATGGTGAGCGGATAAAGGTTTCAGAGGCCCGTGAGTTGTTAAGCAAATAAGTATGAAGTATTCAAAGGAATTACGTACCGGTTTCATTGCCATCGCCACCATTTTTGCGTTCATCTGGGGCTACAACTTCCTAAAAGGGAACGATATTTTCAGTCGGCAGCGGGTGTTTTACACCACTTATGAGAATGTTGGTGGTCTTACGCAGTCCAATGCAGTTATGGTCAATGGTTACAAGGTCGGACTGGTAAAGGACGTCTACTTCGACCCAGATAGGCAGGACCGTCTCATTGTAGAGATCATGCTTACCGCGGATAATTACCACATACCAAGAGGTACTAAGGCAACACTTGTCTCTGATCTTTTAGGTACACCAAGCATCAATCTCATTACTGGAAATGAGGAAGGATTTTACGAAGAAGGCGATACGCTGGTGTCTGAAATTGAAGGCGCGCTGATGGAAAGTATCACAGATCTTTCTTCCAGTTTGGCAACTACAAAAGTGAAAGCGGACCGGCTTTTCGAATCGTTGGATTCATTGGTGAACGACATTCGTGATGTTCTTGGAAAGGGAGAACGCGATTCGGACGTGAACCGTGCGTTCCGTGATCTGGCAAAGACAATGGATAACCTTGAAAGCGCCACAAGTAAAATTGATGGAATTCTTGATGAGGATGGTAAACTCGGGAAGATTCTGGCCGATGTAGAAGGTTTCACGTCCACGCTTGATGAGAACAAGGATGAGATCGATAACCTGTTGAACAATCTTTCCAGTTTCTCAGATTCTCTGGCAGCAGCAGAGTTGGCATCAACAATTAACAACGCCAACAAGACATTGGCAGAATTGTCTGAAGCCATTGAGAAGATCAATAATGGAGAAGGAACAATTGGCAAGTTATTCCAAGATGAGACCGTGTATGCTAATCTGGAAGCCGCAACAAGAGACCTTGATAGCTTGTTTGTAGATATCAAAGCCAATCCGAACCGTTATGTTCATGTATCGGTGTTTGGCCGCAAGGAGAAGAAAGACAAGAAAAAGAAGTAAAACACAGATATGGAATACATTCCACAGATTTTGTTTTTGGTGATGCTGATAGTGGGCTTCGGCCTATTCGGCAAAAGTGCCATGCGTATTCGAAGAAATGTTCTTCTCGGTAGGGATATCGACAGAAAAGACCGCGCCAGCGAGCGAATGAACCTGATGCTCAAAGTAGCATTGGGTCAGTCCAAGATGGTGGTTCGACCAATTGCAGGTGCCTTGCACATCATCGTTTATGCCGGTTTCCTATTGATCAACATCGAGGTACTCGAGATTGTCATTGATGGTCTATTAGGTACCCATCGAATTTTCGCCCCGATCCTGGGAGGACTTTACACTGCTGCCATCAACTTCTTTGAGATTCTCGGTGTGTTGGTGATCATTGCCTGTGCAATCTTCCTTTATAGAAGGAACGTGATGAAGATCGGCCGATTCCACAGCACCGAAATGAAAGGGTGGCCGTTCAAGGATGCGAACTATATCTTGATCATTGAGATCGTGTTGATGACGGCTTTGCTGGTAATGAATGCTGCTGAAGCAAACTTCCCAGATGATCATCGCGCTGCTGGACCATTTCTTATCAGTGGTTTGATAGCACCATTGTTCGCAGGAATGAGCTATGAAACGCTTCATCTCATTGAGCGTGCTTGCTGGTGGGCACACATCGCAGGAATCCTGTTCTTCTTGAACTATCTGCCATATTCGAAGCACTTCCACATCATCCTTGCATTTCCTAACGTGTATTTTTCCAAGCTTACACCAAAGGGGCAGTTCACCAATTTGGAATCGGTGAAAAAGGAAGTGGAGTTGATGCTCGACCCGAATGCGGATCCATTTGCAGCGCCTGCCGAACCAGCGGCTGACGCAGCGCCACAGCGTTTCGGTGCCAAAGATGTTCAGGATCTGAACTGGGTTCAGTTGATGAATGCATACAGCTGCACGGAATGTGGTCGTTGTACATCAAACTGCCCTGCCAATATTACGGGTAAGAAGCTTTCTCCGCGCAAGATCATGATGGACACGCGTGATCGACTGGAGGAGGTTGGTGCCATCATCGATGTCAACAAAGGCACGTTTGTGGATGACGGCAAATCGCTGCTGCATGATTACATCACACCAGAAGAATTGTGGGCTTGTACTTCGTGCAATGCATGTACGGAGGCATGTCCTGTCAACATCGATCCATTAAGCATCATTGTTGATCTGAGAAGATACTTGGTGATGGAGGAGTCGAGCATGCCAGCAGAGTTGGCACCTGTAATGAGCAATCTGGAGAACAACGGTGCCCCATGGCAGTTCTCACCGGCAGATAGATTTAACTGGGCACAGGAAGGTTGATAGTTGATAAAGTTTACAAATAGACAGTTTGCAGCCTCAAGTTCCCCCTTCTAAAGGGGGTGTCTGAAGGACGGGGGATTAAAACAAGACATTATGAGTGAAGCATTGAAAGTACCAACAATGGCCGAAATGATGGCCGCTGGCGAAACGCCAGATATCCTTTTTTGGGTTGGATGTTCGGGCAGTTTTGACGACCGTGCCAAGAAGATCACCAAGGCAATTGTGAAGATTTTGAACAAGGTGGATATGAAGTTTGCTGTGCTTGGTACAGAGGAAAGCTGTACAGGAGACCCTGCCAAACGTGCTGGTAACGAGTTCACCTTTATGATGCAGGCAATGAGCAACATTCAGGTGCTGAATGCCTACGAAGTGAAGAAGATCGTCACAGGTTGTCCGCATTGCTTCAATACGTTGAAGAACGAATACCCAGAATTGGGTGGCAAGTATGAGGTGATCCATCACACGCAACTGGTTCAGCAACTCATCAACGAAGGAAAGCTGAAAGTTGAAGGTGGTGAGTTCAAAGGCAAGAAGATCACATTTCATGACCCATGTTACTTGGGTCGGGCCAATAGCGAGTATGAAGCTCCGCGTAGCGTAATTGAGAAACTGGATGTGGAATTGGCGGAAATGAAGCGTTCACGTGCTAATGGCCTTTGCTGCGGTGCGGGCGGTGCGCAGATGTTCAAGGAAGCTGAGCCAGGTAATAAGGAGATCAACATGGAAAGGGCAGAGGAGGCGCTTGCCTTGAAACCAGATGTGATTGCCACAGGCTGTCCGTTTTGCAATACCATGATGACGGATGGCGTGAAGTACAACGACAAGCAGGACGAAACACAAGTGCTTGACGTGGCTGAATTGATTGCGCAGGCGAATGATCTGTAAATAGCATTCAGTCCATAGTCCATAGTCGATAGAAACAATCATTGCTATGGACTGTTGACTATGGACAATCGACTTTCAGTATGAAAACAACACTCGAAACATTCGAAGGATTCGCACCCAACTCCAGAACTTGGGTGTATCAAGCATCTCGTAATCTTACTGATGCAGAAGCTTCTGAAGTAAAGCAACTTGCAAGCACTTTCGCTGCTGATTGGAAAAGCCACGGTGCGCCTTTGAAAGCTGCTGCCGATGTGCTTTACAATCGTTTCTTGGTTATGATGGTTGATGAAGACGCAGGTTCAGCCAGCGGTTGCAGTATTGATAGTTCCGTAGCCCAGATTCGTTCCATCGAACAAAAGCTGAATATCGACCTTTTCGATAGAATGAGCTTGGCATATCTCGATTCGGATGGTCAACTCCAAACCGTTCATGCCAATAAGGTTTCACAAGCGTTTGAACACGGAGCCTTGAACGAGCAGACCACTGTTTTCAATAACATGGTCACTTCCTATTCAGAACTGCAAACCAATTGGAGAATTCCGTTGGTTAAGAGTTGGGCTGGAAGCAGGATTAAAGTGGCTTAATCACCACACAAAAACATCCTCAACCTTTTCGGGCCGGTCCTCAATTCGCCAATTGAATCCTTCCAATTTCATGTCGGCAATATTGATTTTATCAATTGGGTAGAGCGTGGCATCGGGTTGATTCAGGAAAGTGATGTCTCGAACCTTGTTCTCCTTAATGTAAATCATCAAGTTACTGGCTTTGGCCTTGTTCACGTTTTCGGGTTTCTGACCTTCCTCTGAACCGAAATAGATGGTTTCGCCATTGGCTTCCACATAAACGCGGTGCAGTTTCTGCTCCTTGAAATACCCCGTCATGTAGCGGCCCTTTATCTGGTTGTACATGGCGCTATCTTCTTCAGATATGATCATCGAATTCTCTTTCATATAGAGCCTATCGATTTTTCCGAAGCGGTTCTGAATCCACATGCTGTCTGCGGTCAGTTGGTTTTCATCCGACCAAAGGATCGGGTCGCGGAACAGTCGAATGGTACTATCGGCATAAGAGTAAACCAGCGAATCGCATTTGCCACGCATGTCGGGTTTAAAGAATTTGGCATGATGGAAAGCAAAGAGAATTCTGCGGTCAATTACCGTATCTACAATACTCAAAAGCGTGTCAGCATGCAGAAACAGCGAATCAGCCCCCATGTCTTGTATCATCAACGCGCTGTCGGTCAGCAATACCATGTCACCAACCTCGTAGTACTTTGCTCGTTCACCAACAAGAGTTATCTCCTGTGCTGTGTCGGCTACCACCACATTTCCTATAGCCAAACCGTAGCCGTATTTCTTGTTGTAATAGAGGCTGTCTCCGGTAATCGATTGATCTGAACTGAGAACCGTAGCCTGATTGCTGAACTGAGAAATGTCCAACTCAGTGTCGTACCAACCGAAGTTGCAAAGCACTGTATTCTCATCGCTAACGATTTTGGTTGGTCCGAGAAAAAAGGCCACTTCGGTTTTAGTGTTATAACGAAGGGTGTCGGATTCCAGGTCGTACTGATCGTTTACCAGCTTAACGCTATCCTTAAAGAACAATTCCTCAAATTGGCTGTAGTAATAGCCGATCTTGCTTGTAAGGGTGTTCTCCTTGTCCACGATCTTGCCGCCTGTGTTGTACCAAGCCTGTTCAGATTTCATGTTGTAATCAAGCTTCTGGCTGGTCAAGGTCATTTCGTTGTCCTTGAGAATTACATTCCGTTTGGCTTTGGCGAATTCCGTATTTCCGTTGTAGTTCAGCTCATCGCACCACATTTTGATGCTATCGCCCTTGTTAATGAACACCTCTGAGAAGGCATCCATGCTGTTGTTCTCGTACAGATAGGCACTGTCGCAGAACATCAGTGCACCTTCATGTTCAAAGATCACATTGCCGATCAGCCGTCTGGCCTTGTGGCCGAGCGATTCATCATACTCCAATACTTCTGCATTGCGCAGCTCTATCTTCTTCGCCTTTTTTTCTTGGCCAATGGCCGAAAGAAAAGTGAAGGTGCAAACCAGAAACAGGAGAATTCTGTGCGGCATATTGCACCAAAGTTAATCGGTCAGATTTCGCTCAACCGCGTTCTTCCAAGAAAGATACATGGCATTGAAATGCTGGAGGCATTCCTTCAGAAACTGAGAGTCCGCGATTTTATGGAGGTTCTCCAATCCACCAGCCTGATCCACCGTTATCTTGTACGATTGCTCCATTGGGCCAGCCTCAAGTTTCAGCGTATACTTTTCGTTGTACTCGAAAATGGTAATGGTAATACTCGGATGCGG
>JACJZP010000029.1 GCA_020635535.1 Flavobacteriales bacterium
TCCAACCGAATTTCGGGTCATAGACCGAAATGCGTGGATACCAATGCACGCCATCGAAATGTGTGAAATCGCCAGAGGAGAATTTCTTCATCCTTCTTCCCATCGAACCCTGATCGAAATAGGTATTGAATTCGACTTTAAACTCCGTTTTTGAATTCGGAAGAATCGGTTGGTTTGGGATGATACGGAGAATGGTGTTGTCCAATTCCTGCTGCACTTCCTGTCCGTTCAGCGTTAACGAAAGCACTTCTGTACCCTTTCCTTCAGCCTCATACTTCCCGAAACGGTTCTTGCGGCCATGTGCTCCATCTAGCAGATCGTGGTACGAACCAGGCTGAAACGCATTCTGGTACAGATGGAAGAAAACCTCGTAAAGCGTATCGGGCGAATTATTCCAATAACTCAGCTCCATTTTGGCCGAGATGATGTCGGTCTGCTCATCCACGTTTGCCGCAATGCGGTAATGCACATCCTGTTGCCAGTAATCGGAAGGATGTTCACGGTTCTGCCAGTACAGCGGATTGTCTGCTGAACGGAACGTATTAGGCGGAGAAAGCGGGTTGTATTGGGCCGATGCGCACAAAGTAATGAGCATCAGCAGAAAGGAAGAATAAACTGATTTTCTCAATGGAAAAAGCATGTTGCGAAGATAGTCCACGAATTAAACCTCATAGCCCACGGTTTAAACCGTGGGCTATGATTCCCCACCTTTTTCAATTTCCTCTTCCAGCGAAATATGGAGCGAACGTTTGTTCAGTTCCAGTTCGCGGAGTTTGGCGTCTTCAATGCTGGCGTTCAGTTCGAAGCCGATCAGCAAAGCGATTGAGTTGAAGTACGTCCAAAGCATCACGATTACCAGCGTTCCGATGGATCCATACAATTTGTTGTACTGCCCGAAATTTTCTACAAAATAGCTGAAGCCAATGGAGGTGACGAGCACGAGAACTGTCGCCAATGTAGAACCCGCTGAGAAGAAACGCCACTTGGTCTGCTTGGCTGGCCCAAGAAAATACAGCACTGAAATGGCGAAGAACATCAAACCAAGGATGATGACCCACCGCGCCAAATTCAATGAGAACCGTAGCAGGTTGTCTTCAATCCAACCTTTTTGCGCAATGAAGTCCATGCCCAGTGTGCCGAAAATGATGAGTCCGATGGCTATCAACGTGAATATGACCAAAATGAGCGTGAGTAGAATGGAAATGCCGCGCTGAACCAAGTACGGACGACTTTCAATCGTGTGATACGTTGTATTGAAACTATCGATCAGCGCATGCAAGCCGTTGGTGGAGAAATACAGCGCGGAAATTACCGTGACGGAAAGAAGTCCTGTTCGCTGGCGCATGATGATGTCTTCGAACGTCTCGTTCACACTATCGAAAACGTTGCTTGGCAGCAGTACTTCCATCAGGCTCAGTAGTTGATCCTGAAATCCATCAATCGGAATGTAAGCAATTAGAGTGAACACGAAAATGATGGCTGGGAAAATAGCCAGAATGAAGTTGAATGCTACAGCCGATGCGCGTAATCCAAGCCAGCCGTTCTGCAATCCTTTCACGAAGAAAGCGGTTACATCGTAAAGTGGCAGACCGTCAAATCCTGGAATCCGAACCTCTTTAGAAAGGCGGATGATGTTCCGAATGATCGGAAGTTGAAGGAATTTGACAATGAGTTTTCTGACCATGTCAGACCGCTTTCAGACTAAGATCGAGACTTTTGATGTGATGCGTTAGCGCACCAACCGAAATGTAATCAACTCCAGCCAAAGCGTGCGCACGAATGGAGCTTTCCGTAATACCGCCTGATGATTCAGTTTCGAATTTGCCAGCAATCAACTCAACAGCTTTTTTCTCATCATCGGGATGGAAATTATCGAGCATAATCCGATGGAAACCACCCGCAGCAAGTGCTTGATTCAGTTCATCAAAATCACGAACCTCAATCTCAATTTTCAGGTCTTTGCCGATGGCTTTCAGATGCTGATGAACGCGTTCAATCGCTTGCGGAATACCTCCTGCCATGTCAATGTGGTTGTCCTTGATCATGACCATATCGTACAACCCGAAACGGTGATTGACGCCACCACCGATCTTTACTGCCCACTTTTCAATCTCGCGAAGTAGGGGAGTGGTCTTTCGTGTATCAAGCAACTTGGCGTTGGTACCTTCGATAAGTTTGTTGAGGTTGGCAGTTTTGGATGCGATTCCACTCATGCGCTGCATGAAATTCAGAACCAGCCGTTCGGTTTTCAAAATGGAACGAGAGGAGCCTTCAACAGTCAGGACAATATCTCCAACCTTAATTTCAGAGCCATCTTGAATGAAAACTTCGACTTTCAGTTCTGGGTCGAAACGTGAAAAGATGCGTTGCGCCAGTTCCACGCCAGCAATCACACCATCTTCCTTCACTAAGAGCTTTGCCTTCCCTTTTGCTTCGGCAGGAATGCAGGCATCGGCCGTATGATCGCCATCGCCAATATCCTCGCGAAGCGCCTCATCAATGATTTGATCAATTGTCATTGGCTGTTACTCGCTCGGCTCAATTCTGAACTGCTGAATGCGCAGATTGCCACCAACTTCCTTCGTAAGAACATACGTTCGGTAAGAGCCTTTTGAGGTGGTCAGCGTGCCAATGGCGTACTGCGCGCCATCGGGCGATTTCCCTCGGTGAATCACCTGATAGTTGGAAACCTTGTCTTTGGCAAAGAAATCTTTGATGATCAACTCAGCTTGCGCTTTGCTGTAACTGTCCTCTTTTCCAGAGATGGTCAGTTCCACCTTGGAGTCGAAAAACTTAGAAAGCTCTTTGTAGTTGCCCAACTTGATGGCTGAGCTGATGGTTTCGTTGGCGTTCTGCGCAAAGCCTACCGACAACGCAAAACACAAGGAAAGGAATATGGATGTTATTTTTTTCATAGTTGCTTCGGTTGTCAATTGGCAAGAATCGCGCCACGCCAATTGTTGCACCACAAAATAAATCTATACTTTGACCAACACCAAAGAGAATGCCATGAAGTTGTGCCTTTTTCTTGTTGGAGAAACCGATGATGCGGAGCTGAAAGGAGCGATTGACCGTTACGTTGGCCGCTTGAAGCACTACTGTTCGTTTGAGGTGGAGGTGCTGAAAACTCCAAAGCAGTTCAAAAAACTCGGTCAGGACGAACTGAAAGTTGCCGAAGGAAAATTGATCTTAGAGAATCTGAGCAATCAGGATTTTCTAGTTCTGTTGGATGAACGCGGTACGGAGTTCGGTTCGGTAGCATTCTCAGAAAAGCTGCAGAAATGGCTGAATGGCGGCCACAAGCGGATTGTGTTTTTGGTGGGTGGTGCGTTCGGTTTTTCCGATGATGTCTACCAACGAGCTGATTTCAAACTTGGACTTTCAAAGATGACTTTGACGCATCAGATGGTTCGACTTTTCTTCACCGAACAGCTTTATCGCGCATTCACTATTCTCAGGAACGAGAAGTATCATCATTAAGCCCCTCTAACTCCCCAAAGGGGAGTGTCTGCGTGGTTCTCCCCTTTGGGGAGATGCCGAAGGCAGAGGGGCTGCCCTTACAACGACCTGTAGACGGCATCGTATTTCTTAACACCTTCGTCAAGCGAATAGTATTTCTGAGCTGCGGCTTGTAATGTTTCCGTTGGAATTTTCAGCAGGTCATCAATCTGTTCAACCGCTTTTTCGTAGGCTTCGGTGGTAAATTCTTTTACCAGAATTCCGCTGTTGGTGTCTTCAATAATTGAATCTACGTCTCCAACACCTGAATTGGCAATTACAGGCAGTCCCATTCCCAGCATTTCGCCATGTTTTGTGGGGGATGAACCTGACTTGGAGAATACTGGTTGGATGAAGAAAATAGCTGCATTCGCCAAACTCAAAAACGTTGGAACTTCCTCACGCTTTGCTGGTGAAATGATAATTCGGTCGGCTGAGATTCTTTTTTCCTGCGCAGGAATCAGAATGGTTTCTGGTTTGTCCGTTGTGATGAACAGAAACTTTGAGTTTGGTCTCTTCTCCAGCAGAACTTTGAAGAAATCGAGCATTTCATCCAACAGATACCACGTTCCAATTGATCCTAGATAAGTAATCACAAAGTCATCCTCATTTAACCCAAATCGCGTTTTAAGGTTAGATTGAAGTGACTGGTCAATTTGTGACGGATGAAAATGGTTTAGGTCCGCGCAGCAAGGAATCACTTCAACATCCACAGGTTGGTTTGGAATTTTTTTCCAACCATGAATAATGTCTTTGCCTTTAGACGTGAGTGAAATGCTGTAATCAGCTTCCGAAAGAAACTCGATTTCCATTTTCTTGAAGTAATTGTAAACCGTCTTGAAAATAGGGTTCTTCAGATTCCAAAGTTTGCCGTCAACCCGCTCATCGGCATAAAAAGCACGCATGTCAAAAATGAATTTCACCCCATGTTTTCGTTTCATTGCCAACCCGACCAACGAGGTAATGTAACTACGGCAGTGAATAATGTCGAAAGGCTTTGAGGAGTGAAGTCGCTCAACCTTCTTCCTCAATTGGTAGACGTCATAGATTGTTGAAAGCACGGGTGGGGAACTTGTGTATTTCAGCGGAATCCAACGGATTCCCATATCGTCCACTAACTTCTGAATATTGGCCTCTTCGCGTTCAAAGGGAATTTGCTTCTCAAAGCTGACAATGGTGAATTGATGACCCAATTGTCTTAGTCCAAATATGTAAGGGAGAACCTGCGAACGCCCAAGGCCATCGGTCAAACCATCATAACTAAGATAGAGCACATTCATCGGAGCGAAATTAGCCTATCTCCAAACACCTTCAGTACATTCGTGCAGTTTACACGCTAGCGGCAGCAAATGCAGTACATTACTCCTTGGGACTTCATTGTAACTCCAGTAATCATTGGAATTATTCTTTTGGTTACCAGAAAGACTCAGGAAAAACACATATCAGAGAATGCTGCATACGCATATTATGTCAAAGGCATGATAGCGAAAATAATAGGCGCTATAGGATTGGGGATTATTTACGTATTCTACTATGGTGGAGGTGATACACTGAACTATTGGGTAGATGCTGGGAGGCTTGTTAACCTCATTTTTCATGATTTTTCTTGTGGATTCAAACTCCTGATGGGTGACGATACCTCCAGCTTGTATTTCTGTTTCGATAGAAAAATAACTGGTATGCCTTTGTTTTTTCCGAGAGACTTACAGGCTTACACGGTTAGTCGGCTAACCGCTATTCCGCATCTGCTTACCATAAACAGTTTTTTTGCTTGTTCTGTCCTCATGGCAGCAATATCCTACACTGGGGTTTGGAGGTTATACTTGGTTTTTTGCAGAGAATACCCTCAGTTAATGAAGGAATTTGCAATAGCCATTCTGTTTATTCCTTCGCTTCTGTTCTGGGGATCTGGAATTTTGAAGGATACATGGACACTTGCCGCTGTAGGTTGGCTTACTTATGGCGTTTATAACATTCTTCTATCAAAGCAAGGTGGAGTTATCAAAAACGTGGTTTATGTGGTTATTGCAGCAAGCATTATCATTTCTATTAAGCCATACATATTTGTTGCATTGATGCCCGGAGTATTGATATGGGTCGTTTTCGGAAGAATAAGTCAGATCGGCAATCCGGTAATGAGAATACTTGCAGCCCCGATATTCATCATGGTCGGTCTGGTTGGGGGCAGTTTTCTGTTCGCGCAAACTTCAGGTTCTCTTGGAGCCTATGGCGACCTAGATGCTACTTTGGAAAAGGCGGTAGTTACCCAAGAGGATTTGAAAAGAGCTGCATATGAGGGTAATTCGTTTGATATTGGTTCTTTTGAGCCAACCATTCCAGGAATACTTTCGAAGGCTCCAGTCGCAATTTTTGCTGGGTTGTTCAGGCCGACTCTGTTGGATGTAAATAACGTGGTCATGCTTATTTCTGCCATTGAAAATACATTCTTGATGCTTTTCTTTCTTTTTAACATGGTTAGAATTGGGCCATTTGGATATGTTAGATACGTGCTTTCAGAGCCCCTCTCGTTGTTTTCGGTTATATTTTCTGTGTTCTTCGCTTTTGCAGTTGGTCTGACCACCTCCAACTTCGGAAGTTTGGTCAGGTATAGAATTCCTGCCATTCCTTTCTTTCTCGGTAGCCTGTACATTACCCGTTATCAGAAATCAGGAGGAAGTAGAACCCTTTATCTTGATGATTTTGGAGAAGGGAATGTGGCCTCTTCTCAAATTACTGATCATTCGAGTACTTCTGATGCACTTCCAGATGCCAATAGTGTAGCACGATCAGAAGCCAAAGACGGTTATATAGGTAGTTTTTCCCAGCGCGGAACTGCTTGATCATCGTTTCTGTATGAGACCAGCTGACGAATCCCGATTTACGCACAACACCTTCCGATAGGTAGGTGTCTATCAAAGCACCCAGCGGACCAAGTAGCCACTTGTTAAGCGGAATGCTGAACCCCCATTTTGGTCTATCGAACAATTCCTTTGGAACCATTTCGTACAAAAGTTCCTTCAGAATGTATTTCTGAATTCCGTTTTTCACTTTCAAGCTTGGCGAAATATTCATCGAAAATTCCACGATACGATGATCCAGAATTGGAACTCGAGTTTCCAATGAATAAAGCATAGTAGCTCTATCAACTTTGGTAAGAAGATCGTCTTTAAGATAGTATTTGAGATCAAACAATGCCTGTTGTTCTGCTGGGGTGAAATTTCGACCAAGCACTGTTGGCTGTTCTTTCAGTTTCAATGATCCGACTTCTGATGGATTCAACAATTGGCCAATCTCGTTTTCAGAAAAGAAGTACTGCTCTTGTGAGAAGATATGATTTGGTGTAAGTCTATCGTAAGACAATAGTTTGCTTATGCGCTGGTATTTGCTTGTGCCAAAAGCAAATGCTGCACCGACCAAATTATGACCCATTTTCCAGAATGGCCTGTTTAAACGCTCTGCCCATTTGTAAGAACCATATCCGTGAAAGAGTTCATCGCCCCCGTCTCCAGACAAGGTCATTGTCACGTTCTCTCTGGCAAGTCGGGAAACCAACATGGTGGGCAGCGCAGATGAATCTGCAAAAGGTTCGTCAAAAAGTCTAAGTACTGTCGGAATAAGATCCAATGCATCCTTTTCTGTTACCGTGTATTGGTGATGCACAGTGCCTAAATAACCTGCCACCTGCTTGGCAAACTCCGATTCATCGTGGCTTGATTCTTTGAAACCGATTGAGAAGGTTTTGATCCTCTCCATTGAGGTTTTTTGCGCAAAGGCCGTTACTATGCTCGAGTCGATTCCTCCACTGAGAAATGTTCCGAATGGCACATCACTCATCAATCGTTTGGAAACAGAGTCCTCAAGAAGTGTTCGAAGATTGTTTTTAGCTTCGATTTCATCGGAAACAACCTCAGAATTCAGATGTCCATCCAAGTTCCAGTACGGCTCGGTCTGAAATTGTCGGCCATCAAATATCCCATAGTGTCCACTGGGAAATTTGGCAATCTCGTTATAGATGCTTGCAGGTTCAGGAATATAGCCAAGATTAAGGAAGGAGTAGATGGCCGACCGGTTAATGGAGAGTTTGAATTGCTGGTTTGTCTTAAATGCTTTTAGTTCAGATGCAAACCCGAACAATCCGTTACTATTATAGATGAACAACGGTTTTATGCCCATTCTGTCTCGAAAAATGTAGAGTTTGTTCAACATCTTGTCTAGAATGGCAATTGAGAACATTCCATTGAGTTTCGTCACCATTTGCGTTCCCCATTTCGCAAATGCCTCCAGTATGACTTCCGTATCGCCCGTTGTGGACATGGGGTTGTCGAGCTCCGCTGCAATCTCCCTGAAGTTGTAAACCTCTCCATTGTAAACAATACAGTACCTACCGCACTTAGAGTGCATTGGCTGGTCGGCAGAATGGCTCAGGTCAATTATACTCAGTCGTCTATGTCCGATACCAAATCCGTTGTGAATGAAAATGCCGGATGCGTCAGGGCCGCGGTGGGCCAATGCATCTGTCATTCGTTCTACGAATTGCGGATCGGCAGCATTCGAAGCACTGTAATATCCTGCTATTCCGCACATGGGTTGACTGATTCTTGAGAATCGGGATTGTCAGACATTTCTAAGTATTTCGGCAAGTCTGATGTAGTTGCTTTCTGCATTAAACCTTTCCCGCTGCATTTTCAATGCATTTTCTCTCATTTTTTGATATTCGGTTTCATCCAGTTGTTCAATTTCATGCAGAATGTCTAATAATTCGCCATGGTCTTTTGGAGTGAATAAGTATCCGTTTTTTCTGTCTTCGATCAATTCAGGAACACCGCACACATTTGGACCTATAATGGGAATTCCGAGTGAACAAGCTTCCATCATGGAAACTGGTATGCCTTCGTAAGTACTGGTATTGACCAGGAAATGTGGGTTTAGACTAGAAAGTGTAGAAATAATCTTATCTGGTTCAACAAACCCATGAAATATATTCGCTACAAATTGATTCTTACTAAGATTATGCTCGGCACCATCTAATATTTCTTTTTCATATGTCTTGTCTTTACCTGCTCCAATATGATGCCATTCAATGGTTTTTCCTGACCATGACCTTAATGCTTCTATTAGAAGGTTTAATTGCTTAACTGGAAGGATTGCAGAAACAGAGACGATTCTGATTGAATTTTCGGGATTCAGATTACACTCCAAAGGGTTGTGAATAGCAACACCGAGTCTTTGGCACCTAAATTTCCACTTATGTTCGGGATATTTGATGCTTAGGTGATTTTTACCATGATTTGAAATACAAAGCACATTATCGAGCTGGCTGAAAATGAAATTTCTGTAAGGAAGATAGTTGCCAGGATGACGGTCTTCGTAAATGTCATGATTATGGGTGCGTGAAAACGCATTGTTAATTATTCCTTTGCTTTTCATGTTCGCAAGAACAAGAGCAAGTTCATCGGACCAGTAACTGTACCATACAAGATTCTCTGGTTCAATACCCTCTCTGTGCAAAAATGATAGAATGGCAAACTCTAACTGATTTGCTTGCTTAGCATAATAGTGCAAAGCCCGAAGTTTTGTAACCGAAGCGAAGGGTGGAAAAAACGCTTCTTTAAATCCAGTATTAAAAAGAGGGATGATAGAAAGTCCTTCCTGGTGCTTCCCAGAAACATTTACTGCAGAAACATTTTTCGGAATGTCAAAATAAACATCCGAGTCAGATGGTGGCTGGTGGTTTGCAAACAAGTAAACGTGTTTGAAGAGTCTACTTAAATACCTGAGCTCCTCATGAAAATACGGTGCCCCATTCTTGAAGGGATAATCCTTTAAAAGAATGCCGATTTTATCGTAGGCCTCAGTCGCATTTTCAGCTTTCATAGAGTTCAATTATTCTGCTCATGTAAGTACGAATGTCATGTTTTTTTGCAGTCTTTTTGCCAGACTCACTGAAGGTTTTCCAGAGTTGATTGTCATTTCGCAAATTGAGTATTCTTTCAAAAAACAACTTTGGGTCTTCTTTGGAAATCAGATATCCATTCTGAGAATCGATTATTAAATCGTGACTTCCTTTTTCACATAATACCATTACGGGTAATCCAGAAGCCATGGCCTCTAATATCACCAATCCGAAAGGTTCATAGATTGCTGTATGTACATATAGATGGCTCTTCCACATCTCACTCTCTATGTTATCAACATTGCCCAAGAAGACCACATGTTCATCAAGTCCCATCTCAATAGACTTGCTTCGTAATTCTTCTAAAAGAACTCCTTCTCCAGCGAAACGCACTTCGAAATCAATCTTGTTTCGTTTTAATAAATATGATACATCAAGAAGTAATTTCTGATTTTTCTTGGACACAAAAGACCCAACATTTAGTATACTTATTCGATTTGTATTGGAGGGGCATGAAGCTGATAGTTCTGAGAATCGCTGAGTATCTATTGCGTTTGGTACTTCAATTATGTTATTGATTAGGTCTTTCGATAGGTTGGCCTGAAAAAATAAAGTAGTGTCGCTTCCAACCGATATGAATCGGTTATTACATGCCCGATAGCGTTTCAGCATGAAGTTTCGCTCAAAAAGATCGGTGATTCTTTTCTTGTTCAGCGAGCAATCCGTTTGAAGGGACCGCAATTGACTCATATTGTCGTGGCAGTGCGAAAAATACCGAATTCCACTTCTGATCTTGTAGCGAGACAATAGGTCAGCTTCAAACAAGTGTGAATGAATTACATCAGGTTTATATTCATCCAATAGTTTATTCCAATCGGACAGCCTTACTTGCCAACGACCAAAAATTGAAGGTATAACAAAGATGTCGAGCAAATGGGTGTCGACATCGCTGTATTCCTTTGCATAATCGTTAATGTCATGGAAGTAAATGAGTTTACTTTCAACACTTGGTACTTTGTTTAAGTGCCTTACAATTTCGAGTGCCAAACGTTCTGCACCTCCCTTTATAAGAGATGGTATCACGTGTAATACTCTCATGCGCAATAATCCGAATTAAATGGTCGTTTCCCGTTGATTCCTTAAGATGCATAGCACGTTTTGCCAGATCAAATACAGTTTTGCCTTGGTGTGTCTATGTTTTGGAAGTGTGCATACCGACCAAATCGCCCAAGTTATAGAATGGATGAATTTATTCGTTAAGAAAAAGTACTCAGCGCAACGCCACCGCACTGAGCTGATCAACTCTCTCTTTAGTCCATTTGAAATACCACTTGAAAGCGGACTTTTAAAGAATTTCTTTAGCCCCAAGTAACGATGAAAAGCTGCTCTTGAACTTCGGTTTACTGAATTGCTATCGTGCACACGGTACTTCACCAACGGTCTGTCTAAGAACAATACCTCGAATTTCGTGCTTATGCTTACCCAAAGCACGGAGTCTTCAACTATGAGTGTTTCCTCATCAAACATAAATTGACTGAACACGCTTCGATGCACACACGCCCTTGATGGGGTAATAGGGTGCCTGAAGATCCATTCGGCAACAGGCTCGCTTGGTGATGGGGTTTTTGCGGGTGTTTCATGCTGCTCAGTCCATACGTAGTAGTCTGAAACGATGAGACCTACTGGGTTGTTGTTTTCTTTAATGAACTGATTTAATGTTTCGAGGTAATCATCGCAGTACTGATCATCACTATCAAGAAAACAAACGTAAGTTCCGTTAGAATGGCGGATGCCATTGTTTCTTGCTACGCTACGCTCGGCATTTTCCTGGTACACATATTTTATCCGAGGGTCTTTCTCTGCAAGAAGCGTAATAACTTCTTTAGTGTTATCAGTAGAACCATCATCAACCACAATACATTCCCAATCTGCAAAGGTCTGCACCTGCACCGAATCAATGGTCTCCGCTATCATATAACCTCGGTTGTAGGTGGGGATGATTATTGAAAAAGTTATAGACACTCTACCTCTATTTGTTTTCTGTTAACAGCTCTAAACAGCTTTTGATTGAGTTCAGGTCAGGAATCAAGTCTCTGTTAAAGTAAGCTAATTGTTGATCACTGGTATTCTTTTGAAATGAAAGCGCATAATCGATTGACAGAGCATTGCAAAGCTTGAAATAATGGAACTTGTATTTGTCCTTGTATTCGTACTCTTCATTTGCAAGGTCAAGCACGCCCCCATTTTCCATCATGAACCAAACGTTGATCAATCCAGCTCCAGTTATTGATGCAAGTGATTCAGTTGTAGACATTAAGGATACCTGGTCAAAGAAGGTCAGTTCCTCCATACAAACAGTCTCAAACCCGAATTCTTCCATCAATCTCTCGACAGATGCTTCATCCGTGAACTTACGTCTTTTCGCTTTTTTACGAGAGATGTATACGCGTTTTGGGCTGCTTGGCGCTTTTTGGATGCTCTTGTTCAAATGATCAAAGAAGAGTTTTCTCACCTCAAATACATGTTCCGGGATGAACATGGGTGTCCAAGGTTTCACCTCCGGCATGATCAGATTTTTAACAAACATCTGATGGTCTTGCGGTATGACCACTCTTTCCAACTCAGGAAAAAGGCTGAGTGTATCGTTCACGTAGGTGATGTTCTTCCAGCTTTCTGGGTAAAGGAGCACGAGCTCTGGCAACAGATGTTTGACGGCCAGTAGTCGGGGAATGCATTCGGTTATCCAGAAATAATTGCTGAACCAAGGCGAGTGGATGACGAGATATTTTCGGTCGTCATCTAATCGGATGCTCGGAATGCTCTTGCCGAAACGGCTCACCAGCATTTGCTCCATGGCCTTACGCCAATGCTCAAAATAGAATCCGTCATCATAATTACTGAAACCAATGTTTGGCGCACAGCCAGGTACAAGGAGTCCGTTTTTAATGACCAGTCCGTAGTGGTTGACAAATGCATTTGACAATTGTCTTACCCCAAGTTTTACGCTGAGGTATTTGTCGTCTGGCCTGAACAGGTGCTCCCATTCAGGTCTCATGTTGATCGGAGGCCGATGGGTAATTTTCTGAGAAAAAGAACGTGGCTCTATCAGGTAGCTCATCGCAATTGGTTTCTGATGGCTTTGAACATACGCCCTAAGATAGGAATGCTATACAGCATCATGACCGCCAGCGGTTTCATCGTTTTACCGTTGTAGCCTCTTGGGTAAAGGAAGAATGAAAGCAAAGCATGATGCCAAAATGTTAGTAACACGTCCTTTTCAAATGCTTTGATTGCCAAGTGATAGTGGCACATGCTCAAAAGCCTCCACCGTTCTCTGAGTTGCAGTTTGCCTTGTAGCTCCGGACGGTTGAATATCTTTTTCAATGCATCTAATTCCCGCTCCCATTTCTTTAGGTCACCATGTGTAAAGCTGTCTGATGCTGCTACATAAAACGTGGTAAAGCGCGCTAACTGAAAAATCGGAACACCACTATTAACTATTCTCAAACTCACATCCATATCCTCACAGATGTTGATGTTCGGGTCGAAAAGGTGTTTGGACATCACGTTTCGATCCACCGCCCATCGT
>JACJZP010000003.1 GCA_020635535.1 Flavobacteriales bacterium
CGGTTCCGATGTTTCGGCAACCGATTGCGGTTGAACCACTTCTTCCACAACTTCCTCAACGGTTTCGCTTGGCGGAGCAGGGTCGCTTTCAACCGTTCCCAAACCCGTTTCGGTATTTCCGAAGTTGATCATCATGCCTTCTTCGGGTGGTGGAAACACGTAGGTCATGCCCAAAAACGCGAATGCCAATAGCAGCAACGCATGAATGGTCAAGGACGTGATCAGTCCCTTGCGTTTATTTTTCTTCTCTTCAGCAGTCATCGTTCAATTCCTTTCCATCTGTAGATAAATCCTCCGCCTCGTTCCTCGGCACCTCCTTTAAAAGGAGGAAGGGGCTCATTCCCCCTTCGTAAAGGGGGTGGACCGAATTGGAGACAATTCGGGACGGGGGATTTTGTGGAATATCTTTAAACATCACTCTGGTTTTGTGGCCAGGACGATCTTGTATTGGTTCTGGTAGGCAATGTCCATCACCTTCACAGCGTACTCGATCGGAACGCCTTGCTCAACGCGCAACACGATCACTTTCTCCTCAGCACTGGATAGACGCTGGCGGAGGATACTTTCCACAGATCGGGCATCAACTTTATCCGTATCTACAAAGTGATTCAGGCTTTTATCGATGGAAACGGACACGGTCTGTTTCTTCACCGACTTCGATTTGCTGCTTGGCAGCACGAGGTCAAGCGCGTTGGTTGTAACCAGCGTGGAAGTAAGCATGAAGAATATCAGCAACAGGAACACGATGTCTGTCATGGACGACATGTTGAACGTTGGATCGACCTTATTTCTAGTGCGAAGTGCCATCTTTTCTGATTCTTAATTCATCATTCCTAATTACTAATTGAATCAGGCTGGTTCGTGTAGCAGGTCGATGAATTCGGTAGAGCGCGCTTCCATCTTGAAAACCACTTTCTCCACCTTGGCCACAAGGATGTTGTAACCCAAGTATGCCATAATTCCCACCACAAGACCCGCAACCGTGGTTGTCATGGCCGTGTAAATTCCGCCTGCCAGCATTTCCACATTCACCTGTCCGCCAGCGTTTGCCATCTCGTGGAACGCCAGGATCATCCCGATCACAGTTCCAAGGAAACCGATCATAGGCGCGGCACCCGAAATGGTCGCCAACGTGGCCAAGTTCTTCTCCAGTTTGTAGGTTTCCAGTTTGCCTACGTTCTCAACCGCTTCAGTAATATCACCCAACGGACGACCGATACGTGAAATACCTTTTTCAAGCATTCGCGCAACAGGGCTATCGGTCTTAATGCAAAGCGCCTTGGCCGTAGAAAGATCACTCTTGCTAATGCTGTCTTTCAGCGCACTCATAAAGCTCGCGTCCTCTTCGCCCGCCTTGCGGATGGTCAGGAATCGCTCCACAAAAATGTAGATGGCAATTACGCTCAGCACGAGCAGCGCAAGCATAATGATCTGGCCGCCCAATCCGCCAGAGGTCATCAGCTCCAGTATCGACAGCGTTTTCTCTTCTCCGGCCTGTTCGGGAACATTCATTGTTTCCTGCGCCATTGCTGTGGTTATGAACAACAGATTCATGTGGTTTCTAAGTTAAAAGTTGAGGTAAAGTGTGCTCCGTACCGAAAGTATCAAAGATGAATGCTGGCTTGGTTGACCCGATTTCCATTTATAAACACCGTAGTGTTAGCTTTAGTATGCATTCCAAGTACGAAATCGGGCCTTTCAGCACGCGCATTTTTCAAAATTGAGACATAATTGATGAGGGCGTTCCCGCGCGTGACCGTTGGCTGAGACTCTCGAAGCCTACAATGGCGCGGTCAGGCTTTCCGCTCTATCTTTTTTGTGAAAGACAAAAAAGGATGCCGCTGCAATCCTTAACGCAAGCGAGCCGCTGTTGTCATTTCGACCGACCGAAGGGAATGGAGAAATCTAAGATGGAAGAAATTGGATCAACTATTTAACTTAGGCACTTAACAACTTGATCGCTATGATTAGACAAATGATGATCCTTTTCGTGCTGCTTTTGGGTGTACTTGAAAGTAAGGCACAATACAATATGAAGTGGGATAAGAGCATTCGAGCGGTAGACGAACTGAACTTGAAGGGAAGTGTTAAGACTGTGAGAACCTATGAATACGAAGCAGAATGGGTAGCTGACAAGTTCAATAAGAAAGGACTGAAGATGTCGGATTGGACAACATTCAATCGATTTGGAAATAGAGTAGAGTCATATTTTAATGACGGAGACGGGATGTACATTGACGGGAAAAAGTTCTACCAGTACGATGGTAAGAACCAGTTGATTGAAAGAAAAATGACGGATCTCGATGGTAATTCCACTCAAGTGGAAAAGTACCAATGGGATTCGAATGGCAATCAAGTAGGATATACGGGTGCTGGAGGCTCTGGAAGTGTGGCGCTAAAAATGTCATTTAAATACAATCAGAGAAATCAAATTGTAGAAGAAGTAACGGAAGTCCCCAATCGACCAAATAGTGGCAAGTCGATTGTCTATCGTTATGATTTGCGAGGTAACTGTATTGAAATGAATGTAACCAGTGGCTCAAATTTCACGAGATTAACCTACGAGTATGATTTGAATGGATATAAAACCGTTGAAAATCGTTCGGAAATGGGAGGGACTTCCTCACAGACCACATATAAGCATGATTCACAGGGTAACCTTCTGGAAGAGAATTATGGTGATTCAGGTCTTCGTAGATGGTATAAATATGATTCACGCGGAAATAAGATTGAACACAAGTCCGTTCATTCTGATGGAAATGTTGATGAATGGTATTGGAAATACAATGATCAAGGCGATTGTGTGTACGAAAAACACATTAGCAATAATCGAAAGGAATACGAGTACTATTACGAGTATGAATACGATACTTCAGGTAATTGGATCCGTCAAATCGCTAAGACGGTAAAGCCCTCGGATCCAATTGTGGTTTCTGTGTACGAACGGACGATTGATTATTACTAAAGATTCCATTCAAAAGAAAAGCCCCGTTCGGGGCTTTTCAGTAATTAGATAAGTCTAAGAATTATCAGCAGTGATAGAGTAATTGCCAACCATGGCAACACTTTATACAGATACTTCAAATAGAATTTCATCACGAATATTTTCGTTACAGATTTCTTCTGTTCTTGACCAAGGTAGCGCATTGGGTAAGGCTATATTTAGTCGGTTTGAGGCTGTGACCCAATCTGGATTCAAAAGACGTTAAAGTTTTTCAGATGTCAATTAAACATCCGCTAACCCTTTTTTTCGTTTTCAGTTTTTCCTAATTCCCGAACCAACCCTTTCCCAAGCTTCTCCACAATTCCAACCACCAAGGCGTTGCCCATAAAGAAGGCGCGTTTCTGGTCGGTAATTCCGTCCAGTTGGGTGTGGTCGTCTGGGAACATGTTAAGGCGCTCCAACTCTTTCGGTACAAGTCTGCGGTATTTGCTGTCTTTCAGCACTACATGTTTAAAACGAGAAGGTGTTTTGCCGCCTTCGCCCGTTATGATGGTGCGAGATGGTTTATCTAACGGGTCAGGGAAGTTCATTCCGCCCTCCGCATACGAATAAGTGTGGCCGCTGCTGTTGGTGCGCTCAATCTTCTTGGCACCTTTCTGAAACTCCCAGCTCTTCAGTTCAGCTTTATTGATGAAGAATTCCTTCGGAACTTCAGAATTCGGAACAAGAACTTCTTCCAGAACCTTCTCTTCTCCTTTGAAATCACTTTCGGTTTTCAGCGTCCAGAACTGACCATCGATCATCAATCCCGTATTCTGAAACGGAGACAGTTTTCCTTCTTTATTGAATTCTTCAGAGACCTTTTTGAGGTCGGAATCAATCTTGTCCGTGAAAGGCTTTTGGTTTGTTTCCTTAACGGGGAATTCAGTTGCAACTACTCCAGTTTTGGTCAACCATTCGGTTTTGGCGGCTTTTATCTGCTTGTAGATTTCAGTCGAACGGTGATAACCGAGAATGAAAATGCGTCTTCTCCGTTGCGGCATTCCGTATTCAGCCGCATTGATTACACGCCATTCAACCGCATAGCCCAACGCGTTTAACGAGGAAAGGATAATTGCAAAATCGCGTCCACGCTGCGTTGCTGGCGACTTCAGCAAACGGTCCACATTTTCAAGCATCAGATACTTCGGACAATCGTTGCCTTTCTTGCGCAGAATGGCTTCAATGCTCCACCAAAGCACACCTTTCTTTCCGCGCAGTCCTTTCGAGTTTCTTAGCGTGGTTGCTACCGAATAATCCTGACAAGGAAACCCTCCGACCAAAAGGTCGTGATCTGGAATCTGGTCGAAATCGCGCTCAACGATTTCTTCAATGTTTGCGTTTGTGTGATTGGCGTTCGGCCAGCGGCTTTCGTAAACCAAACTGGCGTGTTGCTTTTTCGTGCTTGGTTCCCATTGGTTGCTCCAAACCACATCGAATTCGGAACTGGCCTGTTCCAATCCCAATCGGAAACCGCCAACGCCAGCAAAAAGCTCAACAACCCTGATGCTCATCGCACCAAAGATATGTTGCTGTTGAATCGGATCAAAACCGACCCCCTCCCTGCTGCGCAGTACTCCCCCTTTTCAGGGGGAGAGTTGGTGGGAAATTGTGACGTCATTTAGATCGACAGTTCCCCTCCTGAAAAGGAGGGGTTAGGGGAGGTCAAACTCCGTGAAGAACCTGCACCAAAAGCATGAAACTGGCACAACCTGCGGCAAATCCAACTAGTGCTAACCAAGCAATGTTCTTGAGGTACCACATGAAATCGATGCGCTCCATTCCCATGGCCACAACACCTGCGGCAGAGCCGATGATAAGCATACTTCCACCCGTTCCGGCAGAGAATGCGATGAAGTGCCAAATGTGGTGATCCAATGGCAATTGGAACATTCCCATGCTGGCCGCAACCAACGGAACGTTATCGATAACTGCAGAACCGAAGCCCATCAGAATTACGAAGATGTCATCTGGAATGGCTGCACGAACGCTCTCACCCAACTCGAAAATCATACCCACACTTTCCAAGGCAGCAACAGCCATAAGAATTCCCAAGAAGAATAGGATGGAAGGCATTTCAATACGCGCAAGCGAAGTATGCAATGGGCTATGATGATGTGCTGCATCTGCCATGGTAAATGCACGTGCACTTTTTATCTCAGCAACGGTTGCAACAACCGCCAACGAAAGCATCATGCCGATGTATGGAGGCAGGTGTGTAAGTGTTTTGAAAACAGGCACAAAAACAATCATTCCCAAACCCAACAGCAGCATTCCCAAGCTTGCAGGTTTCTCGTCCGCATCCGATTCTGGAACCGAAAGTTCGCCTTTGAACGGAGGCAAAAGTGTGGCAATGAATGTTGGAACGACCATGCAAATCAATGATGGGAAGAAGATGAACTCTACCAAGCGTCCTGCAGAAACCTTATTTCCGATCCAAAGCATGGTGGTGGTCACATCACCGATCGGTGACCAGGCACCACCTGCATTTGCACCAATCACAATTAAACCCGCAAACCACAGACGGTCTTCCTGCTTGTCAACCAGTTTTTTAAGGATGGTGATCAGAACGATGGTAGCTGTCAGGTTATCGATGATGGCAGAAAGCACAAAAGCCAATATGCCTACGATCCAAAGAAGGACTTTCTTGTTTTTTGTCTTCACAAATTGCTTGATGGCCCCAAAACCGTTGAAGTGATCGGTGATCTCCACAATCGTCATTGCACCCATCAGGAACACAAGTATTTCGGCTGTTTTACCGAGGTGATGTAGCAGTACTTCATCGAAATGCTCTACGGGAACCAACCCTTCAATTATCTCATATACTGGAACATGGAACAGTGCAATGACAGCCCAAAGCAGCGCCATCATTACCAGTGCAGGAATGAGTTTATCTATTTTGAATGTGTGCTCAAGGGTAATTGAAACATAGCCAAGAACGAAGATGATGAGTAGAGCGATTTCCATGGGTTAGTGTATTTCCTCTTGTGGATGATGTTCGAGCAACTCTTCCAGCGCCAGCTGAAAGGCCGTGTTACTCACGTTGGTGAGTGATGAATCTTTTTCGTGCACTTTTTTCAGCGCCTTGTAAATGGTTTTCGATGTGTCGCTGAAGATGGCATCGTCCGTCAGATCCTTGTCTTCGTAGGTCATCAAGAATGCGAACGCACGCGCCATGCCGCAGTTGGCAATAAAATCGGGGATAAGGCTCAGTTGATCGTCCGCCTGACTCATGATCGGACCGTAGAAGATCTCCTTATCCGCAAACGGAACATTCGCCCCGCTCGAAATGGTTTTCAGACCCGCTTTCACCAAACGGTTCAGTTGGTCGGCAGTCACCAACCTTGAAGCTGCCGCTGGAATGAAAACATCAGCAGTTACGTCCCAAATGCGGCTGTTCACCTCTTCGAAACTCAGCATGCCGTCAACATCCAACTTGTTGCCTTTTTTATGGTTGATGAAGAGATTCTTGATCTCTTCCAAACCGTAGCCTGACTCGTTTATCAGACCACCGTCTTTATCAATAATACCAACGATGCGCGCACCAGCATGTGCCAATTCCATTGCCGCGGCCGATGCTACGTTTCCCCAACCTTGCACGATTATGCGCTTGTCTTCAAGCGATTCGTTGCGGAAAATGGAGTAGAAGTGCTTTACGGATTCACTCACACCGAAACCAGTGATCATGTCCGCCACGCGGTACTTCGCAGGTCCATCAGGACAGTAATTCGGATCTTCCAAAACCTTGGAAACACCGTTTCGCAACTGCCCGATCTTACGGATCTTTTCTGCTTCGGTCGGATTGAAATGCCCGTTCACAATACCTTCTTGCGGGTGCCAGATGCCGAAACTCTCCGTGATTGGAATCACTTCGTGAATCTCATCCACATTCATGTCACCACCCGTTCCGTAGTAGTTCTTCAGAATGGGCGAAACGGCTTTGTACCAACGCTCCAGAACACCTTTTTTGCGCGGGTCGCTTGGGTCGAAATCAATGCCGGATTTGGCGCCACCAATGGCTGGCCCACTTACCGTGAACTTGATCTCCATGGTTTTGGCCAGCGAAACAACCTCGTTCTTGTCAAGACCTTTCCGCATGCGCGTGCCGCCACCGGCAGCTCCGCCTCGCAGCGAGTTGATGATAACCCAGCCGCGTGCTTCAGTCTCGCGGTCATTCCATTCAAAAATGATCTCGGGTTCGGTCTCCTCGTATTTTCTAAGAAGCTCTTTCAAGGTGCGTTTATACGCTCAAAATTCCGCGCAAATGTAAGAGAAAATCAATCCTCGTCTTGTCCGCAAAAATGACCCTTAAATTGTTGGTCGATGGATTGTTCCTGAACACGAATCGCGGGAAGCGCCCGTCACGGAGCGGAGCACATTTATCTCCTCATTTATTCGAAGAACGCCCAGAAAAGCGAAGATCAGCGCTTCTTTGAATTCGATAGTCTGTCTGTCAGGAATGACGAGGTCGGCCAGGCAATACGTGTTCATCCGTTCTAATAGAAACGAATTGTATGCGCCACCACCCGTCACAAGCACACCTCCACCAGCCGCTTTTCTTTCAACCACTCTGGCAATCTGAATCGCCACATGCTCAACAAACGTGCGCATAATGTCCACTTCACTCAGACCAGATTCCTTCAATAACGGATTGACGACTGATTCAACCCATTCTCTCGCTAACGATGGGCGAATCTCATCTGTGTAAAGATTCAGACTGTTCAGTTGATCAAGAAGTGCTTCGTTCAGTTTTCCTGATCGAGCAGGTTCACCGTTGTGGTCAAACGGATGGCCCTGAGCCGATTTGCCAGTTCATTCAAAACGATGTTTACTGGGCAAATGTCGAAACGCGTCTTTCTCCATCTTCCTTAAAACTGATGTTGGAAAATCCACCCAGATTCAGGCAAGCATCAAATTCAGAAAACAGCAACTCATCTCCAATTGGAACGAGTGGCGCGCCTTGTCCACCCAACGATACATCGAGAGAACGGAAATCATTCACGCAGGTAATTGCTGTGTCATTAGCAATGGTCTGTCCATAACCAATCTGAACGGTGATTCCTTTTTCAGGCTGATGAAAAATCGTGTGGCCGTGTGAGCAAACGATTTCAGGTTTCGCAAGGCTATCTCTCTTCAGAAATGAGTTCACATTTTCTCCAATAAAATGGCCGAATTCCACGTGAAGCTGCTGGAGTTTTTCTTCGGATAATTCGTGAGCTGAGGCTAGCTTTCTTCTCCAATCATCATCGTATTCCACGCAATCAGCATGGATTATTTCGAAGTTCCACTTTCCATCAAAATGGAACTCGGTCAAACACAGATCAAGCCCATCAAGCGAAGTGCCCGACATGATGCCAAGAGCGGTTGTTTTGTAGCCGTTTTCCATCCGTTGCGATAAGCCGCGTAAGGTTAGCGATAAATAGGCGCAATGCGTTACATTTGCCGCTCACCAAAGCAGATCTGAGATGAAATTTGAGTTGACCGAAGAGCAATTGATGATACAGAAGGCCGCCCGCGATTTTGCGCAGAGCGAACTGTTGCCAGGTGTTATTGAGCGCGATGCGAAGATGGAATTCCCGCACGAACAGGTGAAGAAAATGGGTGAACTCGGTTTCCTTGGTTTGATGGTTGACCCGAAGTATGGCGGCAGCGGAATGGATACCATTTCATATGTGCTGGCCATGGAAGAGCTTTCGAAGGTCGACAACTCTGCTTCGGTTTGTATGAGTGTTTGCAACTCTTTGGTCAATTGGGGATTAGAGAAGTACGGCACAGAAGAGCAGAAGCAGAAGTATCTGGTTCCGTTGGCAACGGGCCAAAAACTTGGAGCGTTTGCGCTTTCTGAGCCAGAAGCCGGCTCGGATGCAACTTCCCAAAGCACCACTGCCATTGACATGGGCGACCACTATCTGTTGAACGGTACCAAGAACTGGATTACCAACGGTGGAAATGCTTCAACGTATTTGGTGATTGCACAGACAGATGTAGCGAAAGGACACAGAGGAATCAACGTGTTGATCGTTGAGAAAGGAATGGAAGGATTTACGGTTGGGCCGAAAGAAGACAAGTTGGGAATCCGTTCTTCCGATACGCATTCGTTGATGTTCCAAGATGTGAAAGTTCCAAAGGAGAACAGAATTGGTGAAGACGGTTTCGGATTCAAATTCGCGATGATGACACTTTCAGGTGGACGAATCGGCATCGCTGCGCAAGCGCTAGGAATTGCTAGTGGAGCTTATGAGTTAGCATTGGCATATTCTAAGGAGCGTAAAGCTTTCGGAAAGACCATCAACCAACATCAGGCAATTCAGTTTAAGTTGGCAGATATGGCAACCGAAATTGAGGCTGCAAGAATGTTGATTTACAAGTCAGCTTGGCAGAAAGACCAAGGCTTGAACTACGACCTTTCAAGTTCCATGGCCAAACTCTACGCGTCTAAAGTGGCGATGGAAACAACCATCGAGGCAGTTCAAGTTCACGGTGGTTACGGTTACGTGAAGGAGTACCACGTTGAGCGTCTGATGCGCGATGCGAAGATTACGCAGATCTACGAGGGAACTTCTGAGGTTCAGAAGATCGTTATCTCAAGAGCGGTAACGAAAGACTAAGCAAGTAGCAGTTCCGCTGCTTTCTCCAATTTATTTCCTCGCGAACCTTTGATAAGGACGGTTTCGTTGTCAAACGGATGGTCTTTCAACCATTCGTTCAATAGGTCAACATTTTCGAAGAATTGGAATGGGAAATCACTCTTGAACTGATTGAATTCTTTCCCGACCAAGCACACGGTTTTCATTTTCAACGAAGCCAAACGTTCACAGATGTTGCGATGCTCTTCGGCACTGGTCGGGCCAACTTCCAGCATTTCTCCCAAAATCACTGAATGTTTCTCGCCTTCGGAACCCACCAAGTTGTTGATGGCCACTTCCATGCTGCTCGGGTTCGCGTTGTAAGCATCAAGTATGAAAGTGTTGGTTCCCTTTTTGCGAACCTCAGAACGGTTGTTCGAAGGCTCATAACTGGAAAGGCCTTTCGCTATTTCAGCGTCAGTTAGACCAAACACAATTCCAGTGGCAACGGCTGCCATAATGTTTGGAAGGTTGTAAGTCCCGGTAAGATTGGTTTTAACGACTGGCGCATTATCCAAGGTTCCTTCTTCAGCCTCCTTTCGTTTCCATTGCACGGACACGAAATTTCCATCGCGAACGATTTGACCTTGCACATCATCTGTCTGCAACGCTCCATAAAGGAATGAAGCATCTGTACTTGCATTTTGCATCAGCAGTTTATCACAACTGTGAACCAGCAGTTTTCCACCATGATTTCGGATATGGTCGAACAGTTCCGTCTTGGTTTTGAGCACACCTTCCAAACCACCCATTGTCTCCAAATGAGCTTTGCCAATGTTGGTTATCAGTGCATAGTTGGGATTGGCAATCTCACAAAGTTCTTTGATGTCTCCCTGTTTGCTCGCACCCATTTCGATGATTGCTATTTCATGCTTAGGATGCAAACGGAACAGCGTCAATGGTACTCCAATGTGGTTATTGAAATTCCCGGCAGTCGCTAATACATTGAACTTCTGGCTCAGCACAGAGTACATCAATTCCTTGGTTGTGGTCTTTCCATTCGAGCCTGTGATTCCGATAAATGGAATATCAAACTGATGTCGGTGATAATTAGATAGATCCTGAAGTGTCTTAAGGGCATTTTCAACCTTTATTATGCCACTTGTTGTTGGGAGGGAACCATCATCGACTACCGCGTAAGCAGCACCTTTGTTGAGACTTTCCAAGGCGAAAGCGTTTCCATCAAACGACTCACCCTTCAAAGCAAAATACATACAACCGTCAGTGATTTTCCTGCTGTCTGTTGAAATGACGGGATGTTTACAATAAAGGTCGTAGAGAGCGGATATTTCCATGCATGAAAAATAAAAAACCCCGAGCCTATTAGGCTCGGGGTTTCCATCATTTATTAAAAACGTTATTGCCCTTGAACTTGTGTCCCTACACGGTGCATTGCACAACGAAAGCCAATGTCATCGGTAGATTGCTGTGCGTCAAGATATCTTCTTGTTCCTGGTACTAACCAATAAGCCCGGTCTTTCCATGAGCCTCCTTTATATACATGGGCCTCATCATTTATCAACGATGTAATGCCCCATTCATACATTCTCTTTTTAGCCTTATCTCCACCAGTATTGTATTCTTCCTGTGTGTAGAAGATAGAAGACGAATAATCTCCATCCAAGAAGTTGATGTTGTCAGCCTTCTTATAGTTTCTACGTTGCGTATTCTCTTCTTCGGTCACATCTCGCCAGATAATTCTACCAAGACTATCCTTCTCGGCAATTTCACCTTCCTCTTCACGCAGTTGAGTTTTAAAAACGTTACCTCTGAATGTGTTGAAATCATCATCATCTTCCAAACTCAATGGGCGATAAACGTCCTTGACCCACTCATTAACATTACCAGCCATGCAATAGAGGCCGTAATCATTTGGCCAGTAAGAAAGAACATCGGTTGGGATGTTGGCCCGGTCATTCAAATAACCAGCAGCACCCATATTATCACCTTTTCCTCTTTTGAAATTGGCCATCATCTCACCTTTGTAGCGGTCATCCGCATTACGCATATATGCACCGTTCCAAGGATAAAGTCTTCTTTCTGTGACACGTTCAAACACCGTGTTACCAATAAGTCCTAAGGCAGCAAATTCCCATTCGGCCTCAGTAGGCAGTCGGTACCGAGGCAAGAGAATTCCATCTTCAATACGCACTTTACGGGTGTCTTTATTTGGGTCGAGGTCAATCAGGTCAGAACGCACTAGACCTTCGTACTGGCCTGCTAAGTACGCATCGGTATTGAAGTTGTCTTCATCAACTTGGTTCGGGTTGGTACGAAGGATACCTTCTCGTATGAGAATCATTTCATTCACACGGTCAGTTCTCCATGCGCAATAATCATTCGCCTGAAGCCAATTTACACCTACTACAGGATAGTAATTGTAAGCAGGGTGTCTTAGATAAAGCTCAACGTAAGGCTCATTGAAACCAAGTTTGCTTCTCCAAACCAATGTGTCTGGCAATGCTCTTTTGTATACTTCTGGATAACTCGCATAGAAGACTCGTGTAATCCAGTATAGATATTCACGGTAGTCAACATTGGTAACCTCAGTTTCATCCATATAGAAGGAGGAAACAGTTGCACGTCTTGGAATGTTGTCCCAATCATAACGCACATCTTGTTCCACGCGCCCCATGGTGAATGTACCGCCCTCAACGAAAACAAGACCTGGTCCGGTTTCCTGACCTTCCCATGGGGCTACCTCAAAACCACCATTTTTCGGGTCGTTGTGATTCCAACCTGTGGTATTTGACCGTTCCTTCTGGCAGGCGCCCAGAAAAACTGATGCCATTGCGAATACTGCAATGAATTTCAGCGAATTGAACTTAATTGACTTCATGACTATGTTGTTTCGAAACATGCTTTGAACGTAAAAACGTATGCCGGGTTACGTTATTGTATCAGAACGATGGACAATCAATCGCTCTGAATTTTTTCTTCGGCTTTTTACATCCGAATTGTAAACCGAGCGAAAATTCGTGAGAACCGGCAGTATTGTTGGTCAAGGAGGATACAGTTACATCATAGCTGTAGCCGAACTTGAATGCTCCTTGCTGGAATCCTATCAGCACAATGAATGCATCAGGATTGTTGAAACTCTGACGGAACCAGATACCACCCACCATGAAACTCTTTGATAGATAGAATCCATAATTCAATTGTTGGAAATCCTGCTGATGTTGATACAGAATGTTTGGAGAGAAAGCCCATTTCTTTTCCTGCTCACGTCTCTTGCCGAAGTAGAAGGTATAACCAGCGTGTCCTGTGAATTTTATAGGAAGCTTACTGTATCCTGCAAACCCCTCATCAGGTTGAGTAAGGTGATGCGCAGCAAATCCAATAAAGAAATTCTCAGTATAACCGATAATTCCAGCTGAGAAATCTGCGAAAATCCTACTTGTATTCGGTTTCTGCTCGTTGGTCTGATAAACGAAACCGTACCTCGGGTCAATCATATCTCCAAAGGTCAGCTTGTCCCAGTCGATACTACGCTGTACAATTGTTGCTTGAGCACCGATTCTCAGAGAGAACTTGCGCGAGATATTCATTCGGTATGCATAGATCAAGCTGCCTTCGAAGCTGTTCAGAGTACCTTCTCCGGCTCTATCAGCCATAAAATGACCACCAACCCCACCATGGATAGCGTTGATATCCATATCGAATGACGCACTGTAGGTAACAAATGTCCCTGAAATGGCGGGCCACTGATTCCTGTAATTCATGATAACCCGCGGACATCTTTTTGAACCAGCAAATGCGGGGTTCAAATAGATAGGGTTTGCATAGAATTGAGTGAACTGTGGATCCTGAGCAAAAGCTTCATTGGCCGACCAAGTCCCTACAAATACCAACACGAAGGCAACGAAAAATCGCTTCAGCATTCTGGTTTTTTGAAATTTAAAGGACAATAATACGAATAATTTTATTCGAGAATCTTGGCAATAAAGCAGAATAAATTCGCGCATTTTGTGCAATAATTTTGAACCGATGTCGTTTAGCCGCTGTTTCTATCCATTTCCACGAACACGAATGGTCAAACGAATGACCACCATACATTATTATAGATTAGAAATTTGTTGAACACTCCAATCGCATGATTTTTTCCCGAAAACCGAACACTATAATTATTGTATACCTCTTCATGTTGCTTTCTGCAACTGCCCAATCTCAGCTCGCTTCTCGAAAAGGTGCTGTTACGGGGCGGGCAGATGTTGAGACGGTTGAATGGAGGGATCCAGTGGTGGAGTTGAAGTACGATGGATCTAAGAGAACCTATCCATTTTTTGAAGGAGCAATTTTCTTGAAGGATGACAATCTACCTTACATCGTTAAGAATGTAAGGGTGTCTCCAATTAATACGATTGAGGCTGTCCTTTTAGAACAAAATTTTGAACCCCTCACATCGGAGGAAGTTGCTGCTTTAGCTGGAGTTGACATTCCAAATTCTATTGATGTGACCACTAGCCTATACACGGAAAGAAAGAGCACCTTCGCAAGGCTGGCTTTCATTCCAATCAGAAAGAACCCTACAACCGGTGCATTAGAAAAGCTCGTTTCCTTCAATTGGAGAATCAAGGAAGTTCCAAAGGCGGATTCCAAAAGGACCAAGGCCACGGGCTTTGTTACCCAATCGGTATTGTCATCTGGCAACTGGTATAAGGTAGCGGTTTCGCAAGATGGCCTTCATAAGATAACGTACGATGATCTGGAAGCTCTGGGAATGGACGTAAACTCCATTGACCCATCTCGATTGAATGTTTATGGAAATGGTGGAGGCATGCTGCCGCAGGCAAATAGTGCATTCCGGTTTGACGATCTTCAACAGAATGCCATTCAGGTTGTGGGTGAAGGAGACGGAAGTTTTGATCAAGGTGACTACATACTTTTTTATGCAAAAGGCCCAAATAGCTGGGTGCAGGACAGTTCTTCATGCGGATTGTTCCGTCATGAGTTGAATGCCTATTCTGAAAAGAGTTACTACTTCATATCTACTACAGCTGGTCCGGGAAGAAGAGTCGCATCCATCCCTTCGTCTTCTGGCACAGTTACGAATACCGTTACCAAGTTTGTGGATCATGCATTTCATGAAGCGGATAACCATAACCTATTAAAATCTGGCCGTGAGTGGTTCGGAGAAGAGTTTGATATTCAGACAACCTACTCCTTCGATTTCGGTTTTGCCAATGTCACAACTGATCCTGGCTACTTATCAGTAAAGATTGTTTCTGGGGCCAACACTCCTACATCTTACACGGTTAAGGTCAATGGAAGTAGCATCTTGTCAAGTGAGGGGATAGCTTCTGCTCCTGGCGGTTACAACGCCAACGGCAAAGTGGCTACAGCGTGTGAACAGGTTCAGTACAGTTCAGGAAACACCAACGTTAGTGTAACTTACAACAAGTCAGGCAACGCCTCTGCAGTGGCTTGGTTGGATTACTTGGAGCTCATTTTGACAAGGAACCTCTCCATGTCCGGCACACAGATGCCGTTCAGATCTTTGGAGTCTGTAGGTGCGGGAAATGTTTCTGAATTCCAGATCAGCAATGCCAATTCTTCCATGCGTGTGTGGGAAGTTACCGACCCAACCAATGTAAGCGAACGGCAATTGAGTCTTTCAGGCTCAACAGCCAGTTTCAAAGTTGAAACGGATTCTCTTAGGGAGTTCATTGCCTTTTCTGGGGGTGCATATTATAATGTAGAGCCTATAGGACAAGTTGCCAATCAGAACCTACACGGTCTTTCGCAGGCCGACATGGTTATCATATCGCATCCTAATTTCTTGAGTGAGGCAGAGCGCTTGGCCAATTTTCATGAGCAAAGTGATGTGAATCCTTTAACTGTACATATTGTAACTCCAGAGCAGATATTCAATGAGTTTTCTTCTGGTGCGCAAGACGTCACTGCCATCAGAGATTTCATGCGCATGTTCTACCAGAGAAGCACCAGTTGGCAGGATATGACCCGTTATCTGTTGTTGTTCGGAGATGCCAGCTATGATTACAAAGACCGCTTGCAGGACAATACCAATTTCGTTCCCACCTATGAGTCGGTCGAATCGTTGACTCCGACCATAAGTTATGCTTCCGATGATTATTATGGTCTACTTGACCCGAACGAAGGAGAATGGGCTTCTTCATCCTCAGATGCATTGGATATTGGAATTGGTCGTTTTGTGGCCAGAACTTTGGAAGATGCACGAACTGTAGTAGATAAGATCTATCGTTACGAGGAATTGAACATTGATGATCTGCAAACTGAGCATGTCTGTGGAGAGTCGGGTTCTGCTGTTGTTTCTCCTGATTGGCGAAACAGAATTGTCTTTGTTGCAGATGATGAGGACAGTAACATGCACATTAACCAAGCAGATCAGTTGGCCGAGTTAGTGGATACGATGTATCCTGAATACAACCTGACCAAGATATATCTTGACGCGTTTCTACAGGAGTCAACTCCAGGAGGGCAGCGGTATCCAGAGGTGAACACGTCTTTCAATAATGAGGTCAACAGAGGAAACCTTATTGTTAATTACACAGGTCATGGCGGGGAACTTGGTCTGACGCATGAGCGTGTGCTTGGATTGTCTGACATTAACAGTTGGAGCAATGCTGACAATCTTGCAGCTTTTGTTACTGCAACCTGCGAGTTTGCCCGATATGACGACCCAAGTAGGATCTCAGCCGGAGAACTGGTACACTTGAATCCGAACGGAGGAGGAATTGCACTTTTTACTACATCGCGTCTGGTTTACTCTGCACCAAACTTCACGCTCAATAAGAATTTCTTTCTCAATCTGCTCAATGAACAACCATGGGGACCACCTACCATGGGAGATGTTATCCGTATGACCAAGGTTGCAAGTGGAGGCTCGGTCAATAACAGAAACTTCCTGCTTATTGGAGACCCGGCTCAACGACTTTCATTCCCATTACATGGGGTTGAGACACTAACTATCAATAATGATGATGTGAATTCGCTCACGGATACAATAAATGCGTTACAGCTCGTTACTGTCACCGGAAGAATGAGAAATCGTAACGGACAATTGATGCAGAATTTTAATGGGGTGGTGTATCCGACCGTGTTCGACAAGAGTACACAGGTTTCCACGTTGGCCAACGACCCGGCATCAAGTGTGCGCCAGTTCTCGGTTCAGAAGAACCTTATATATAAAGGTAAGGCCAGTGTAACCAACGGGGAGTTCTCATTCTCGTTCATTGTGCCGCGCGATATTTCCTATAACTACGGTTTCGGACGTATCAGTTATTACGCTGAAGGAAACAATACGAACGGAAATGGCTATTTCGAGCGATTTGTGATCGGTGGCTCCAGCGATAGCGCTGCGGTAGATGAGGTCGGTCCTTTGGTGAGTTTGTACATGAATGATGATGATTTCGCATTTGGTGGCACAACCGATGAGAATCCATCATTGCTTGCCATTGTTTCCGATACCAATGGCATTAACACGGTTGGCAATGGTATTGGACATGATATTACCGCTGTGCTTGATGATAATACGAACAGCACCATTAATCTCAACGACTTCTATCAGGCCGATCTGGACAGCTACAAGAGCGGGAAGGTGGTCTATCCGTTCAGCGACCTTAGCGAAGGCACACATAATATTCGTTTCAAGATCTGGGACGTTTACAATAACAGCTCAGAGGCCTACACGGAATTCGTGGTAGCCGAATCGGCCAATTTAGCCTTGGACCATGTGCTCAACTATCCGAATCCGTTCACTACCAGAACGGAATTCATGTTTGAGCATAACCAACCCTGCAACAGTTTGGATGTGCAGGTTCAGATTTTCACGGTGTCGGGAAAACTTGTGAAGACCATAAACGAAACAGTGCTTTCTCATGGCTTTAGAAATGAGCCGATTGCTTGGGATGGCTTGGACGATTATGGACAGAAAATAGGACGTGGAGTGTACTTGTATAACCTTAAAATAACAACACCAGACGGTCAGAAGGCTGAGCAGATAGAACGCTTGGTTATTTTGAACTGATGGCTAAACAGGTAACATGGCTATATTTGCAGCCCTCAAAAAAAACAGGATGACTTATTCAGGTCGAATCGGTTCAGTGGTATTGGCGTTTCTTTTTGGTGCGCTAACTGCTACTGCACAGAACGTTAATCAGAACCAAAGAGCTGATGATGTTCAACTTAATACCATTACCACGGCAGTTCCGTTTCTTATGATCTCTCCAGATGCACGCGCTGGTGCCATGGGAGATGTTGGTGCGGCTTCAGATCCTGATGGTGCATCAATCCATTGGAATCCGTCTAAAATGGCTTTCATTGACAATAAGATGGGATTTGCGGTTTCTTACACGCCTTGGTTGCGTGCATTGGTACCCGATATCAATTTGGCTTATATTTCTGGTTACGGTAAGATCGGTAAGAAGGGAATGCAGACTCTATCTGGTTCTTTGCGCTACTTCTCTTTGGGATCCATCACGTTTACCGATCAGAATGGTGGAACCATTGGTGATTTTACTCCCAATGAATTTGCCATTGACCTGAGTTATGCCAGAAAACTTTCCGAGGAATTTTCTGGAGGTATCGCGCTTCGATACATCTATTCCAATCTTACTGGAGGTATCAATGTAGGAGGGGCAGACACTAAGCCGGGAATGGCCGGAGCAGCGGATGTGTCCTTTTATTATCAGACAAAGAGAGTGGAGATTGGTGGTCGTAAATCGGTGATCTCTGCGGGATTGAACATATCGAACATCGGTTCGAAAATGTCCTATACGCAGACAAACGAAGAAGATTTCATTCCGATCAATTTCCGTTTTGGAGTCGGTTTCAAATATTTCATTGACGATAGGAACTCGATTGCCGCATTCTTCGACATAAACAAGTTGATGGTGCCAACGCCACCGATCTATGATGACGAACAATACATAGACAATACATTACCTCCTGGCGATACTTTAGGAGCTATTGGTCACGAGAGTAACCTCAACCCAAGTTTTGGTCAGATCATAGCTGGACAGGATCCAAACAGAAGTGTGCCCAACGCAATGTTCACATCGTTTGGAGATGCCCCTGGTGGTAGTAAAGAAGAGTTGAAAGAGATCAATCTTGCAGTTGGCTTGGAGTACTGGTACAACAAACTTTTCGCCATTAGAGCTGGATTCTTCCATGAAGATTACACGAAAGGAAATCGCCAGTTCTTTACGGTTGGTGCGGGAATACGCTACAATGTTTTCGGTTTGGATTTCGCTTATCTGATTCCAACCAAGCAACGTAACCCGCTTGAGAACACCCTGCGTTTTACGCTTACATTCGACTTCGAAGCTTTCAAGAAGCAGAACGAAGAGAAGAAGGATAACGCGCCTGATTAATGACGATCAGGGTCGGGTTCGGCTATGATGTGCATCAACTTGCCAAGGGCGAAGAACTTTGGTTGGGAGGTAAGTTGATTCCTTCAGAATTGGGTGCAGTCGGGCATTCGGACGCGGATGTTCTGATTCATGTGATCTGCGATGCTCTTTTAGGGGCCGCAAATCTGCGCGACATCGGTTTTCACTTTCCTGATACGTCTTCGGACTACAAGAATATCGATAGCAAGATTCTGCTTCGCGATGTGGTGAAACTGTTGGAGGAGAAAGGTTACTCGGTTGGAAATGTTGACTCAACCGTGGCTTTGGAAAAGCCGAAGGTCAATCCGCACATTGAGGATATGAAGGCCATTCTTGCTCCGATTTTGAAAGTAGATGAGGATGCCGTATCCATCAAGGCCACAACCTCCGAAAAGATCGGTTTTGTAGGTCGACAGGAAGGGGTGGCTGCGTTCGCTACGGTTCTCATTCAGAAGTAGTACTTTGCTGTAACCAAGGATATGGAAGAGTTCAAACTGACCATCAAAGGAATTTCTCTCACACGTTCAGAGTTGAGCGATGCTGATGAGCAGTTGCTGAAATCAGCGGAAGACGCTTCCAAGAATGCATACGCACCGTATTCTCAATTCTATGTGGGTGCAGCCTTACGACTGGAAAATGGAACCATTGTTCTGGGAACGAATCAAGAGAATGTTGCTTATCCTTCTGGTCTGTGTGCCGAGCGAGTGGCCATTTTCTCTGCTTCCACTAACCATCCAAACGAGCGAATTGAGACAATGGCCATAACGGTCAATACAACCAAGAGCTCAATTGTCGATCCGCTTTCTCCGTGCGGTAACTGCCGACAAGTGATCATGGAATATCAGCACAAGCAGAAATCACCAATTCGCTTAATTCTGGCCAGTCAGTCAGACAAGGTTTGGATCTTTGAAGATGCTGCGGCATTGCTTCCTTTCGGTTTTGAAGCCGATTACCTGAAGAATTCCTGAACAAGGAGAACATGCTTTCTGTTACCGATTGGATTGTCGGGATTGGCCGCTTACCTTTAACTCGCGCAGCTACATTTGCATAAATAAAAGTTCATGGCGAAGAAGAAATTTGGGAAGGAAACCTACTTGAAATGGTACGAGGAGATGCTGCTTTGGCGAAAGTTCGAAGAGAAAGCAGGACAGCTTTATATACAACAGAAAATTCGCGGATTCTGTCACCTATATATAGGTCAGGAAGCTGTAGTTGCTGGTAGTAAAGAGGCGATGGAAGAAGGCGATAAGGTCATCACTGCCTATCGCGATCACGTCCATCCGATTGCACTTGGTGTTCCTGCCAAGGAGATCATGGCTGAGTTGTATGGTAAAAAGACCGGTATCGTTAAAGGCAAGGGAGGCTCTATGCACATGTTCAGTAAAGAGAAGAACTTCTTCGGTGGACATGGAATTGTGGGCGGACAAGTACCGTTAGGAGCTGGAATTGCGTTCGCTGATAAGTACCGTGGCGACAAGAATGTAACGCTAACCTATATGGGTGATGGTGCCGTCCGTCAAGGGGCTTTTCACGAAGCTCTGAACATGGCCATGACTTGGAAACTTCCAGTCATTTTCATCATTGAGAACAACAATTACGCAATGGGAACTTCGGTAGAACGAACTTCCAATGTGAGTGATCTTTACAAACTCGGCCATGGTTACGAAATGCCAAGCGAAGCTGTAAACGGAATGAGCGTTGAGGCAGTTTACGAAGCTGTGAAGAAAGCTGCGGACCGAGCCCGAAAAGGTGATGGGCCAACGCTTCTGGAAGTGAAGACCTACCGCTACAAAGGGCACTCGATGTCTGACCCAGCAAAGTATCGAACCAAAGAGGAAGTTGAGAATTACAAGAAACAAGACCCGATTCAGCAGGTATTGGATGTGATTGTAAAGAACAAATATGCTTCGGATGAGGAATTGGAGGCCATCCAGCAACGCGTGAATGCGGAGGTTGAAGAGTGTGTCAAGTTCAGCGAGGAATCACCATTTCCAGATGCAAGCGAACTGTATGAAGATGTATACTCTCAGGCGGATTATCCATTTATAAAGGATTAAGAAGATGGCGGAAGTGATAAGAATGCCCAAGTTGAGCGACACCATGACCGAAGGTGTGGTAGCCGAGTGGCACAAGAAGGTTGGAGATGAGGTTTCGTCAGGAGAATTGCTTGCCGAGATTGAGTCAGACAAAGCCACCATGGAATTCGAGTCGTTTTATGATGGAGTTCTGCTCCACATAGGAGTGGAGAAGGGCAAAGCTGCGCCAGTTGATTCCATTCTTGCCATCATTGGAGAGAAAGGAGAAGATGTTTCGTCCATTTTGGAAGCAGAAAAATCTAAAGCTGCTGAATCAAAAAAAGAAGAGCCAAAGGAAGAACCGAAAGCCGAAATGGTTGAGGCAAAACCAGTTGAGGTTGCGGAGGAAAAGCCACAACCGAAGCCAGCTGTAACTACAGTCTCAAAACCAGCGCCAGTTCCACAACCATCATCAAATGGTAGAGTAAAAGCATCACCATTGGCTAAGCGATTGGCCGAGGAGAAAGGCTACGACATTGGTCGTATTCCGGGTTCTGGAGATGGCGGAAGAATTGTGAAGAGAGACGTGGAATCCTTCACCAGCTTGGGTCCATCGGCTACCAATGCGGTTGAGAGTTTCCATGATGTGGAAGTGTCGCAAATGCGCAAGACCATTGCGCGAAGACTGGCTGAGAGCAAGTTCAGTGCTCCGCATTTTTACCTCACCATGAAAATCAACATGGATGCAATGATTGATGCGCGCGACAGCATCAACAGCGTTTCAAAAATGAAGATTTCGTTCAATGATCTGGTGGTGAAAGCCTGCGGTGTAGCACTGAAAGAACATCCGCAGGTGAATGCTGCTTGGATGGGTGATCATATCCGCTATAACGACCACGTGCATGTGGGTGTGGCAGTTGCCGTTCCAGATGGCTTACTCGTTCCTGTGGTTCGCTTTGCCGATACCAAAAGACTCACCGAGATTTCCAGCGAAGTGAAAGATTTCGTGCTTCGCGCTAACGATAAAAAACTTCAACCGAAAGATTGGGAAGGAAACACTTTCACGGTTTCCAACCTCGGCATGTTCGGTATCGATGAGTTCACGGCCATCATCAATCCGCCAGACAGCTGTATTATGGCCGTTGGTGGGATTGAGGAGGTTCCAGTTGTGAAAGACGGTCAGATAGTTCCAGGCAACGTAATGAAGGTGACGCTTTCGTGCGATCACCGGGTGGTGGATGGCGCCAGCGGAGCCAAATTCCTCAAGACCTTCAAGAAGTTGATGGAGAACCCGATTCTGCTTTTAGGGTCCTACTCGATTTAAGTAATTCAACGTAAGCCGAGGGCGCAGTTCTTACCTTTCTTTGAAGAATCAATTTCAAACGCAAAGGCATGAAAAGCGCTTTCACCTTTCTAATCCTGTCCTGCATTATCACCATTTCAGGATGCAAAAAATTTGAGGACGCTCCTTTTCGATGCAAGATCGGAGGTAAGGAGTTCAGCACTTCAGACGAACTTCTCACCGTAACTGTGTCTGGCGGCAACAACTATTATATTCAGGCCACGCGCGTGTCAAACCCGCTCAACGATGACCTCTATGGCGAGATCAAACTCGACATCGTGGTAGACTCGGTCGGAACCTACCCGCTCAACCTTCAGAACACATGGCGCTGGAGCAACAACGGAGGTCAAACTTTTCGTGCCAATGGAGTTGAACCTGGAAGTGTTACAATTACTCAGCTGGACATGGCCGGCAAAAGAATCTCAGGCACTTTCGAACTCGTAGCGGTAGGAGATGACGACAATGCCACTAAAACCGTAACCGAAGGATTCTTCGATTCCAAGTGGAATTGAACCCGCATTAAGAGAAATTAGATCTAATTGGGAATTGCATGAAACCTAACGCACTACTTTCGGTATAAGCTTTTGGAACTGCGGTTCTGATAGTGGATTTTTCATTTGGTTTGGCTGCGGCTCCACGAAAGTGGGGCCGCAGTATTTTTCAGGCGATTCTAAACGATTTTCTTTTGGGCGTTACCGCGCGTGGCCGTAGGCTGAGGCTCTCGAAGCCTACAAGGGCGCGGTCGGGCTTTACGTTCATACTCCTCGCTGCGCTGCGGGGTATCCACTTCAATCCCTAACGCGGTCAAAGCCCGCCAGACCTTACTTTTAAACCCGTGAAACCGTTTCTCGAAACATCCATAGAGTTTCTTGCTGGCGTTGGTACAGAACGCGCTAAACTCCTGCGCGAAGAGTTCGGTATTCGCACCTACAATGATTTGTTGTATCACTTCCCATTCAGGTATGTAGATAAAACGCAGTTTCACCAGATAAACAGCATACAAAGTGACGATGCCGATATTCAACTTCGGGGAAGAATAACAGCCGTCAGAACAGTGGGTCAGGCTCGCGGACAGCGTCTTGTGGCCGATTTCACGGACGGAACAGGCGTTATTGAACTCGTTTGGTTCAAAGGCATCAAATGGGTAAAACCTAAGTTGCTACCCAATATCGATTATGTGGTTTTTGGCAAACCGAGCAACTACAAGGGCAGCTACAATATGGTGCATCCCGAGTTCGAAACCGTAGAGGCGCAGCAAAAGCGGGTATCCAATGCGTTGGTGGCCGTGTATCCATCTACCGAAAAAGCTAAGGAAAAGCATCTTGATAGCAAAGGCATTGCACGGTTAATGAACACCTTGGTAAGTCAACTCCCTGGCAAAGGTCATATTGCGGAATTGTATGGGCCAGAATTCAGGCAGAAGAACCATCTGGTCAGTAGAGAAGAGGCCTTCATCAACGTTCATTTTCCGCGCGATACCGAATCATTGAAGAAGGCGCGGTTCCGCCTCAAATTTGATGAGCTTTTCTTCATCCAACTCCGATTACTGAAGCTGAAACTCATCAATCAGAACAAGTTTCAAGGAGCCGTTTTTGCAGAGGTGGGCGAGTTGGTCAACCGCTTTTACACAGAATGTTTACCCTTCGATTTAACGGAAGCACAGAAACGTGTGGTAAGAGAGATCCGCCACGATCTTGGTTCAGGGAAGCAGATGAGCCGTTTGCTACAGGGCGATGTTGGTAGCGGTAAGACGATTGTGGCGCTCATGTCCATGCTTTTGGCGGTTGACAATGGTTACCAAGCTGCCCTGATGGCTCCAACAGAGATTCTGGCCGAGCAGCATTTCGCAACCATCACCAAGTTTCTGGCGAAACTGAACCTTCACATTGCTTTGCTTACGGGCTCAACCAAAACAGCAGAACGCAAAGTGCTACATGAGCAACTCAGAACGGGCGAAATCCACATTCTTATCGGAACACACGCACTGATTGAAGACGTGGTGCAGTTCCATAAACTCGGGTTGGTTATTGTGGATGAGCAGCACCGTTTCGGGGTGCAACAGCGCGCCAAGTTGTGGCTAAAGGGCAACGATGGCGAAGTGCCGCACATGCTCATTATGACCGCAACGCCCATTCCGCGTACGTTGGCCATGACGGTTTATGGCGACCTTGATACTTCGGTAATTGATGAGCTGCCGCCTGGCAGAAAACCGATAAAAACCTTGCATCGGTTTGATTCTGCACGACAAAAGATCTTCGATTTTATGCGGCAGGAAATTGCTTTGGGAAGACAGGTTTATGTGGTCTATCCGCTCATCAGCGAAAGCGAAAAACTCGATTTCAAACATTTGGAAGACGGCTACGAATCCATTGTCCGAGATTTTCCGCAGCCTCAATATCAGGTCAGCATTCTGCACGGAAAAATGAAAGCCGACCAGAAAGATTATGAGATGCAGCGGTTCAAGGAAGGTAAAACGCACATCATGGTTTCCACCACCGTAATTGAGGTTGGAGTGGATGTGCCGAATGCTTCTGTGATGGTTATTGAAAGCGCGGAGCGTTTCGGGCTTTCGCAGTTACATCAGCTTCGCGGAAGAGTTGGCCGTGGCGCAGAGCAGAGCTACTGTATTCTGATGACGGGTTATGCGCTTGGTCAGGAAGCACGCACCAGAATGGAGACGATGGTGCGAACCAACGATGGTTTTGAAATTGCTGAAGTGGATATGCGTTTGCGCGGCCCAGGCGATATTCAGGGAACACAGCAAAGCGGCAAGCCGATCTTTCAGATAACCAATTTGAGTAAGGACGGACAGATCTTACAACTGGCACGAAATGCGGCAGTTGAACTGCTGTCTGACGACCCCGAACTGGAAAAACGCGAAAACGCGCTGACCAAGCATTACCTGATCCAAGAAATGAAGAATCGCCCGAACTGGGCACGGGTTTCCTAAGAGTTCACCGCAGCCCTTCTCAACCGATCATTGATGGCTCTTCCAAGACCAATCTCTGGCAGTTTTTCCGCAAGAATCAGATCAACGGGAAACTTCTCGAACTCTCTCATGAACGCGAACAGGTTCACGGCTGCTTCGTGCAGGTCGCCCCTAGGCGAAAGCAGCAACTGTCGGTTTGGGGGAAGGAATTCCAACCGTGTCATAAAGCCCAAGAACCCGATACGTTTTCCCTCAAACTCAGTGATCATCTCGCCTGGATTGCCGAAATACAACGGCTTGCCTGGTGCGTAATGGCTCTTTAGCATGCCAGGGGCTTTCGGATCCGAAGACATGTTCAGTCCCATTTCAACAGGGCCTATCAGGTCTTCGATCACATCAATGCTCAATCCGCCCAAGCGATAAACCACAGGTTTGGCCTCTTCAAAACCGATGATGGTACTTTCCAACCCAACGGTGGTGGAGCCGCCATCCAGAATGTAATCCACCTTATCGCCCAGCTGGTCTTCCACATGCTGTGCGGTGGTGGGGCTCACGTAACCGAACGGGTTGGCACTCGGTGCAGCCAGCGGAAAATCGAGCAATCGGATAAGATCCTGCGTCATAGGGTGCTGCGGCACGCGCACGGCCACACTGTCAAGCCCCGAAGTGACCACATCTGGCACTACCGGCTTTTTGGGCAGCACCAATGTAAGTGGCCCTGGCCAGAACTCATCCATCAGTGTTTGCGCAATGGGAGGAATATTGGCCACATGCTGCTTTACCCACTCTGCGCTGGAACTGTGCACAATAAGCGGGTCGAAATGCGGGCGGTTCTTGGCCTCAAAGATGCTAAGGACTGCCTCTTCATTAAACGCATTGGCCGCCAGCCCATAGACTGTTTCGGTGGGAATGGCCACCAGCTTGCCGCGCTTCAGAAGGCGCGCAGCCTTTTGTATGTCAGTTCCGATTTCCGCCATCGCGGCAAAAGTAATCGGTTCAAACACGTGTAACCGCATTTATCGATGAGTAGAAACCGTTTCTGTGCGGTTCACAAACACTAAATTCGCGGCTCAAACGCACACAAATGGACATTTCGTACAACTGGCTCAAGCAATACCTCAAGGTAGATATTGATGTGAACGAAGCAGCCGCCCTGCTTACAGGCAGCGGGCTGGAGGTAGAGAAGGTCATCCCATTCTCTTCGGTAGAAGGTGGTTTGGAAGGGCTGGTCATTGGCGAGGTGCTCACCAGAGAAAAACACCCAGATGCCGACCGTTTGAGTGTGACAACTGTTGATGTTGGAGGCGAAACTCCGTTGGATATCGTGTGCGGAGCGCCCAATGTGGCTGCGGGGCAGAAAGTGGTTGTGGCAACGGTTGGTGCCAAGCTGTATCCCTCCGAAGGTGAGCCTTTTGAGATCAAGAAGTCGAAAATCCGTGGCGCAGTTTCTGAAGGAATGATCTGTGCGGAAGATGAGATAGGTCTAGGCGAAAGCCATGATGGCATCATGGTTCTTCCGGCAGACGTAAAGGTGGGTACGCCTGCGGCTGATTATTTCGAAATTGAGAATGACTTCATTCTGGAGATCGGTCTTACACCGAACCGTGCCGATGCGATGAGCCACATAGGTGTAGCGCGCGATCTGCGAGCGGTGCTTCGCGAGGTGAAAGGTGGTTACAAGGACCTGAAACTCGAATGGCCGGATGTCATGAGTTACTCAGCCGACCTAAAGGAAAACCCGATTGCGATTGACGTTCAGGATTCCGAAGCAGCGCCACGATATGTTGGTCTGTACATAGAAGGTGTTGAGGTGAAGCCATCGCCAGCGTGGTTGCAGAATCGGTTGAAAGCCATCGGCTCGCGCCCCATCAATAACGTGGTAGATGTGACCAACTTCGTATTGCACGAAATGGGACAACCGCTGCATGCGTTCGATGCCGATCAGATAAAGGACAAGAAAGTGGTGGTGCGCACGGCAAAGGCAAGCGAGAAATTCACCACGTTGGATGAAGTGGAGCGCAACCTCAACGATGAAGATTTGATGATATGCCATTCTACTGATGGAATGTGCATTGCAGGTGTTTTCGGAGGAATGAAATCGGGCGTGACGGACAAGACGAAGAATGTGTTCTTGGAAAGTGCATACTTCAACCCTGTTTCCATCCGTAAAACTGCCAAGCGCCACGGTTTGAGTACCGATGCATCGTTCCGTTTCGAGAGGGGTATTGACCCAGAAATTACCGTGCTGGCGGCTAAGCGTGCGGCATTGCTTATTCAAGAAGTTGCTGGCGGAAAACTGTCGGTGATTACAGACATCTACCCGAACCCGATTCCACACCAGAAGGTGGAAGTGAAGTTCGAGAAAATCAACAGACTTATTGGGCAGGAGATTCCTGAGAAAACGGTCATTTCCATCTTGGAAGACCTTGGTATTTACATCGAAAAGAAGGTTGATGGTGGCCTCAAACTATCTGTGCCATCCTTCAAGAATGATGTGACACGCGAAGCGGATGTTATCGAAGAAATACTCCGTGTTTACGGTTATGATAGAATCATCGGCAGCGGACAATTACGTGTACCGCTTATTGCTTCCGATAAGAAAAGCCCAGAGCAGCTGCGCAATCTGGTTTCGGATGCGTTGACGGCTCAAGGCTTCAACGAGATCATGAACAACTCGCTGACCAAAGCGGCATACATGGACAAGCATTTCGCGGAGCAGGGCCAGTCGAAAGTGGATATTCTGAACCCGCTGAGCACTGACCTCAACGCCATGCGTCAAACCTTGCTCTTCGGTGGGTTGGAAAGCGTTTCGCGCAACATTCGCCACCAGAATCCGAACTGCAAATTCTATGAGTTCGGGAACCTGTACGAGAAGAATGACCACCCCCAACCCCTCCTTCAAAAGGAGGGGAGCTTGGCCTCCGATCAGCGCACCAGTTCTCCCCCTGCAAAGGGGGAGTGGCCGAAGGCCGAGGGGGTCGGTGATTGGCCTTACAGCGAGTACCGCTCCCTAGGACTTTTCATCACTGGAAGATGGCAGAAAGAGCGCTGGAACTCAGCATCTGGAAACGCCACGTTCCATCACATCCACGGAGTGGTAAAGTCCATCCTTACTCGATTGGGAATTGCCACTGCAATTAAGGACGTGTCCGATAAGACAACCTACGCTTACGGAATGGAATTCATGTCGAAAGACGGGAAGTTGCTCGCCAATTTTGGAAGCGTGAATCCTAACCTTTTGGAGGCATTTGATATTGAGCAGGAAGTATTCTTCGCTGATTTCGATTGGGATCTGGTGCTCAAACTTTCGGCTTTGAATGCATTCGAGGTTACTGAACTGCCGAAGTATCCATCAGTACGAAGAGACCTTGCTCTTCTGGTAGATAAAACTGTGAAGTATGGTACGCTTGCAGAACTGGCCTACCAGACCGAGCGCAAGCTTTTGAAAGAAGTTGACCTGTTCGATGTGTACGAAGGCAAAGGCATTCCAGAAGGAAAACGCTCGTATGCCATGAGTTTCATTCTTCAGGACGAGAACAGCACCCTCAACGACAAGGCCATTGATAAGACCATGGGCCGTTTGCAGCAGCGTTTCGAACGGGAAGTTGGGGCAGAGTTGCGTGGATGATCAAAGATTTCTCACCTTCCTGATGTGCTTCGCAAGCGTTGATTTGAGTTGAAGTTTCAGGATAGCGCCCATGTTCTCACACTTCAGAAAAAGTTCGTTCTGATGGTGTTTCGCAAGGTCTTCGCGGAGCTGCTTTACCTTTTCGGGAGTAGAAATGTCGTCTTCCTCCATGCAATCGATAAGATCCTTCACGCGGTAGCGGGAGGCAATCAGTCTTCGGGAAATGAGTGATCGTTCCTCAGCTTGGTACTGCTTTACAGTTCGCTCGTTGATGAGCTGCATGCCCAGTTCCACCAGCGGGAAATTCTCCTTGAAGAACTGCGGTAGGTAAAGATTCTTGCGCCCCTCGTAGCATTGTTGGTCGAAGTCGATGGCGCGGATTCGGTACTGCACATCATCGAAATCGGGCGTAATGTCCAGCACATAATTGTAGCTGCGCATGTCGCCCAAGAGGCGCACAAAACACCGCTCGTTGAACTTCACAAACTCCTTGGCCAAACGCACCTTATTGGTCTGCTTGCTGCCCATCATGTTCTTGATGAACATATCGCCAGGAATGCCCGCAATGTGTTCTTCGATCAACGTATTGTCATCCACAAAGTAGCTGATGCGATTGGGCGAGAGCAGGTGCTCCAGTTCCAACCCATAAACACGCGAAGCATCGGCCGTTTTGATGTAGAAGTAATCGTAGTTGTCGTTGTACTTGTTGATGATGCGGATGCGGAACGGATTCGAGTTTCCGAACGAGCAATAATCAATGCGCTCCACGGCCAAATGTTCCAGCGAGCTGAAATCGCCTTCATTCTTCAGCATCACATAAATGAAAGTCAGCGATTTATTGAGTTTTTCCGTTCGCTCCGGCTCGTAGAAAACCGTTTCCCAAAGCGTGTCCTGACCTTTCTTATCCAGCAACGGAGTGGCCAGTTTGTGCTCCAAAAGATCGGTGTAATCCAAACCGAGCTTCATTTCCCGACCTTCCGACTTCAGGTATTTCCTCAGCGAAGGAATGATCGGAATGAAATGCTTCTTCTTGGAGATGTGGTTGCTCACAGGCCGTATGATAGTCGGATGGTGGGTAGGAAGTAGAAGTTTATCGGATTGGCCGAACCGAAACTCGATGACTCTGTCTGCTGAACTTCTGATGTGAGAACGTGTCCTACTCCGAAACTGGCGTCTAACGACAGGGCAAAATGCTTCCTCAGCAACGCTTCAACCCCAAAGCCGAGCTTGTAGAACATGGCGTTTTTTTGGCTTCGGTCTGTCCATTTGTAATTGTAGTGAGTTCCAACGGGAAAGTAGAGCAACGTGGAATTGAGATTCTTGAAAGGATACAATCGATAGTCCATTCCTATCGCAATATCTTGTTGCTTAGGAAGCGCGTCCAACCTTCCGTAAAAAGGCGTGAAGCCGAACCAATGCCGATGGTAGCGGAACGAATAATGAGGCGAGACGAAATAGGTGAAATTGGAATTGAAGCCAGTAATGGCAAAGCCGACACCAATGCGGTGTTCCTTTTGTTGGTTGAACGGGATTTCCTCGGTTTCCGACTGAGCGAATGTCAGTTGAGAAACCAGTAGAAGGCTACATATCCAGATCAGCAAGAAGCGCATCGTCAACGAAGTTAGGTAAAGTCACCTTCAGATTCGGTTCCGTTTCCATGGCGCGTTTTATGGCCGAAACTGCTCCATCATTCCGAGCCCAACTTCTGCGCGCAATACCATTGTTCACGTCCCAGTGGAGCATCATTTTCAGTCTTCGGTCGGCATCTTCCGAACCATCGAGTAGCATCCCGAAACCCCCATTTATCACTTCACCCCAACCAACACCGCCACCGTTGTGCAGGCTTATCCATGTGGCGCCACGGAATCCATCGCCCACAAAATTCTGAACGGCCATATCGGCTGTGAATTGCGAGCCATCGTAAATGTTTGAGGTTTCGCGGTACGGAGAATCCGTTCCTGAGACATCGTGATGGTCGCGGCCTAGAACTACAGGGCCGATTTTCCCCTCTTTGATTGCTTGGTTGAATGCCGCTGCGATTTTGATTCGTCCTTCAGCATCAGCATAAAGGATTCGTGCTTGAGAACCGACCACCAGTTTGTTCGCCTGCGCTTCGCGAACCCAATGAAGGTTATCGTTCAATTGTCCATGAATTTCCTCGGGAGCAGTTTTCAGCATTTCCTCAATCACGTTTGCCGCAATCCTATCCGTTGCTTCCAGATCTTCTGGTTTTCCAGAAGTACAAACCCAACGGAACGGTCCGAAACCGTAATCGAAACACATCGGACCCATTATGTCCTGTACGTAACTAGGGTAGATGAAAGAGCCATCTTCTTTGGTTATTTCAGCGCCAGCACGACTGCTTTCCAGCAAGAATGCATTTCCATAATCGAAGAAATACATGCCAGATTTTGCGAGTTTGTTTACTGCCGAAACATGTCTCCTCAACGTGCTCTGAACTCGCTTTTTGAATTCTTCAGGATGAGATGCCATCATAGCGTTGCTTTGCTGGTAACTCAACCCGACAGGATAATAACCGCCCGCCCAAGGATTGTGCAACGAAGTTTGGTCGGAGCCGAGATCGACCTTCACATTACGTTCTGCCAGACGTTCCCACAGGTCGACAATGTTTCCAACATATGCGATGCTGCGAGCTTTTTGTTCCTCTTGATAGGCAAGTGCTGTTTCAATGCAAAGGTCAACGTCATGGATAAGTTCATCAACCCAACCTTGTGAGTGCCGCTTTTCAGCTGCTGTTTGATTGATCTCCGCACAAATGGTCACAACGCCAGCAATATTTCCAGCCTTCGGTTGGGCACCACTCATTCCGCCTAAACCTGAAGTAACGAACAACGGAACTCGATTTTCCGCTCCGATTTTCCGCTTAGCATTAAGAACCGTAATTGTTGTTCCGTGCACAATTCCCTGCGGACCTATGTACATGTACGAACCTGCGGTCATTTGGCCGTATTGCGTTACTCCCAACGCATTGAATTTCTCCCAATCGTCAGGTTTGCTGTAATTCGGAATCATCATTCCATTGGTCACCACAACGCGTGGCGCGTCTTTATGGCTTGGGAATAATCCCATCGGGTGGCCGCTGTACATCGCCAACGTTTGCTCCTCGGTCATTTCCGAGAGGTATTTCATGGTCAAGCGGTACTGCGCCCAATTCTGGAAAACAGCTCCGTTTCCACCGTAGGTTATCAATTCTTGTGGATGCTGGGCTACTGTTGGATCCAAGTTGTTCTGAATCATAAGCATAATGGCTGCCGCTTGCTGGCACTTGGCCGGATATTCAGAAATGGGCCGAGCGTACATTTCATACTCAGGCATGAAACGGTACATGTAAATGCGGCCGTAGGTTTTCAGTTCTTGGACGAATTCCGCTGCGAGTTCAGCATGCCATTCCTCGGGGAAGTAGCGCAGAGCATTTCTCAGCGCAAGCTTTTTCTCTTCAGCCGAAAGAATGTCTTTCCGCTTTGGGGCGTGGCTGAGATTCGGATTCAACTTCCCTTTTTCAGGTAGTTGATTTGGAATGCCTTCGGCTACAGCTGATCTGAAATCCATGTTACTTCTTATCGATTCTTCCAGTCTTTTTGTTGAAACCGTACGGACAATGCTTGCAGCTGTTCTTGCAGCAATACCCTCGCTTCAACAGATACTTTTCGGTAAAGACCAAGTAGCCTTCCTTGGAATAGTAAAAGTCTTCTGGGTCAAGTTTCGGCCTTCCGAAATAATCGTCCATATCGCTCACGTTTGCAAAGTAAACAAGATTAGTGTCGAAGGGTTTTCGATTACTTTCTTTGAGCCATGATGGAGAAGCATCAAGGCTCACCTGTTCAGGAGGTAAATGACCTGGAGTTGAAAGATTCTGGAATCCGTTTGCTCATCAAGCGCGAAGACCTGATTCATGAGCACATCAGTGGCAACAAGTGGCGTAAGCTGAAATACAATCTTCGCGAAGCAGCAGAGCAGAATCATCATACACTGCTGACTTTCGGTGGAGCATACAGCAATCACATTGCGGCAACGTCCTTTGCGGCCCAGAAATTGGGTCTTTCAAGTATTGGCATCATCCGTGGAGAAGACGACCCCACTAACCCCACGCTGAAGTTTGCGCGCGAACAAGGGATGATGTTGCGGTTCGTTTCGAGAAAAGACTATCGTGAAATGACCTTTGTAGAGACGCGATTGATCGCGTCTAATTCCAGGGTAAGTCAAGACCAACAGGCGCGATCAATCGCGTCTCTACAGGAGGAATTTGGGCGGTTTTTCTTGGTTCCCGAAGGAGGAGCAAACGGATTGGGCGTAAGAGGTTGTGCTGAAATTCTTCCCGAAGTGGAAGAGGATTTTGATGTGGTCTGTTGTCCTGCAGGAACAGGAACAACCTTAGCTGGATTGGCTCTCACGTTGAAAGAAGATCAAAACCTGCTCGGCTTTCCAGCTTTAAAAGGGGGCGAGTTTCTGCAAGAGGAGGTTGAAAGACTCATGGAGGAATCCCGTCTTCGGCCACAATCAACCGTCAACTTTCAACTGATAACTGATTACCACTTCGGTGGCTACGCCAAGATGACACCAGAACTCCTGGCGTTCATCAATGGATTTCAGAAAAGAACGGGTATTCCGCTCGACCCGATCTATACCGGGAAAATGATATTCGGCATCTATGATATGATTCAGAAAGGTCGGTTCAAAAAAGGAACAACTATTCTGGCAATTCATACGGGTGGGCTCCAGGGTTGGCAAGGCATGAAGCATCGCGCTCTTATCTGATCAACACACCCGTGTGCAAAACATACCTTACGATTAAACGTTATCCACTTCGCGGCATCTAATTTTGGTTTCATGCGCAGCATATTGGCGTACATACTTATTGGTTTTCAACTGGTTGCGGCAGCTCAAAGCAGTAATCCGGAACCACCGTTTGAAAAGCTGACCCGCGAACAGTATATAGACTTATTTGCGCCATTTGCCGTGAAGGAAATGCTCATTAGCGGGGTTCCCGCAAGCATTACGTTGGCTCAGGGCATTTTGGAGAGCGGAGACGGTAACAGCGTTCTGGCCCGTGAGGCAAACAATCATTTCGGGATCAAATGCCATGGCATGTGGGATGGCAAGAAGTATTACATGGATGACGATGCCAAGAATGAGTGCTTTAGGGTTTATGGTTCCGTGTTCGATAGCTATCGCGATCATTCAGAATTTCTCAGCACGCGAGACAGATATGCTGCTCTATTCGAGCTAAAAAAAACGGATTATCACGGTTGGGCCCATGGATTGAAAAAGGCGGGTTACGCCACCAATCCAAAGTATCCGCATCTACTCATCAAGATTATTGAGGAAAATGGGCTTGCAAAGTATGATCGGATGAAAACACCACCCGATTCTAAGAAGTCGTCCTCCCAGTCAAAGCATCACACGGAAAAACCCAAGGAAACCGCTGTTTCTTCTGGCCAACAAAGGCAGATGTACCTGAGGAACAATGTCCGTTATGTCTGGGTAATGGAAGGGGACAAGTACAAAACATTGGAGAATCTTTTTCAAGTCCGTGAGTGGCAGATTCAGAAATACAACGACCTTCCAAAAGGGGCGCAGCTAATTCCCGGAGAACGGGTTTATCTACAACCTAAACGCAATTCCAATACGGAGCAGGACTATCACGTTGTAGCGAAGGGAGAGACACTGCGTTGGATATCGCAGGAATACGGGGTCAAACTAAAGCGCCTTTACAGGTATAATGAACTGAGTCTTGGCGAAGAACCAGCCATTGGAGACAAGGTTTGGTTAAGGCGGAAACGACAAAAAGATTACTGATCAGACTCCCGTATAATTGAACGGGGTGACTGCACGCATTTCCGCTTTCACATCTTCTGAAACATTCAAAGAATCAATGAATGCCAGCATGGCGTTCTCATCCAACTTGGCATTGGTTCGGCTGAAAGCCTTCAATGCCTCATAAGGTTTCGGATAACCTTCTCTACGGAGAATAGTCTGAATGGCCTCGGCCACCACAACCCAATGGTCTTGCAATTCCTGACGGATGTTGTCTTCATTGATCAGCAGTTTATCCAAACCTCGCAGGGTTGAACGGAATGCGATAAGCGTATAACCCAAGGGCACTCCAATGTTGCGAAGAACCGTACTGTCGGTCAGATCGCGCTGAAGCCGCGAGACGGGAAGCTTTTCCGCCAAGTGTGTGAAAACAGCGTTGGCAAGACCGATGTTCCCTTCCGAGTTTTCAAAATCGATCGGGTTCACTTTATGCGGCATGGCCGAAGAACCAACCTCGCCTTCTTTTATCCTCTGCTTGAAGTGATCGTTTGCCACATACGTCCAAACATCGCGGTCAAGATCCAGCACAATGGTGTTGATTCTTCGCATTGCATCGCACCACGCGGCAATATTATCGTAATGCTCAATTTGAGTTGTTGATTGCGAACGCTTCAGCCCCAGTGTTCCATTCACGAAGTTGTTGGCGAAGGAGACCCAATCAATGTTCGGGTACGCCACTTTATGCGCATTGAAGTTGCCTGTTGCACCACCGAATTTAGCGGAATATGGAACTGCCAAAAGTTGTTGTTTCTGAGCCTCCAAGCGCTCTACGAAGACCATCATTTCCTTGCCCATGCGGGTTGGCGATGCGGGCTGTCCGTGGGTCCTGGCCAACAGCGGAATGTCCTTCCACTCATCGGCCAACGATCTAAGTTTAGCAATCAATTCCTCAAGCAACGGCAGGTAAACTTTTTCCGTTGCCTCCTTCATCATCAAGGGAGTAGCCGTGTTATTGATGTCTTGACTGGTAAGCCCGAAGTGCACGAACTCTTTCTGCTCACCGATACCGAGGTCATCCATCTTCTCTTTGATGAGATATTCCACTGCCTTTACATCATGGTTGGTGGTCTTCTCAATCTCCTTTACTCGATCAGCGTCTGCCTCAGAAAAGCTCTGATAGATCTTTCTGAGCGTGTCAAACTTATCCTCATTGAACCCTTTTAGTTGGGGCAGAGGAAGTTTACACAATTCGATGAAATACTCAATTTCAACGCGAACACGATAGCGTATCAGAGCGGCCTCAGAGAAGTATTCAGAAAGGGATTCGGTGTGTCTTCGGTAGCGACCGTCAATTGGTGAAACGGCCGAAAGAACATTCAAGTCCATGCATTGTTGCTTAAGGCGCGAATTTAGCGATTTTTGCCCGCGACCTTTTGCAGAATTGACCGAGAAGATCAAGATATCAGCCGTCTCTTACGCCAACTCGTTTCCGTTCATTTTCGGAATCCAGAATCACGAGATCATCAACCACATCGATCTTCAGTTGGATATGCCAGCAGATTGTGCAAGAAAACTGCTTAATGGAGAGGTTGACCTTGGACTGGTTCCAGTGGCCATCATCCCAGAGTTGAAAGAGGCGCATATTGTTTCCAACTTCTGCATAGGAGCAGATGGGCCCGTGGAATCGGTCTGTCTTTTCAGCGAAGTTCCTTTGGAAGAGGTCGATACTATTCTGTTGGATTACCAGTCGAGAACATCTGTTCAATTGGTACAATATCTGGCCGCTAACAAATGGAAGATCCGACCAGTTTGGAAAGCTGCCGATTCAAATTTCATTGAAGAGATCAGAGGAAAAACTGCAGGTGTTGTGATCGGGGACCGGGCGTTTCCGCTTTTGGACAAATTCCCATACGTTTTCGATCTGGCAGCAGAGTGGAAAGATCACACAGGCCTTCCGTTTGTTTTCGCCTGCTGGGTTAGCAACAGAAAACTGGACAATGGTTTTCTTGAGGAGTTTGAAAAGTCACTTGAACTGGGTCTTTCGCAACGCAAGAAAGCCGTAGAACAAATGGCACAAACGGACCACGAAAATCTGGTACGGTATGTGGAAAGCGTGATCAGCTATTCGCTCGATGATAAAAAGCGTCAGGCAATGAAACTTTTTCTTGAATGGTTGAGTAAGTCAGAATAGCTGTTGAAATCCACCCATATTGTGGTGAAAACATCGTAACGCGATTTACTAATTTAGACGCAAATCCTTCAGTTAATGAGACCAACGATCAAACTCCTTGCAACTGCACTTTTTCTACTGTCTGTTCATATTGCTGCCGAGGCTCAAATTCTGAGTGGCCCTGACAAGATCAAGATGATGCAGGCCAAGACCAACTTCAATGATGGCGATTACAATGGAGCATTAAGAGTGTATCGCGCAGAATACACGGATCACGGGACAGATGCCATGCTCAATTTCAGAATGGGCGAATGTTATTTGGCACTCAATCAGGGTCAAGATGCGCTGGCGTATTTTCAGAAGGCTGAAAAATATGACGCCAACATAGACAAGGAACTACATTACAATCTGGCAGAGTCTTTCCGATTGGTGAGCTATCAGAAAAAGGCCATTGAAGAATTGGATAAGTACTTGGCAAACGACAAACTGGCCAAAGCTGACATTGACAAAGCCAACGCTTTGAAGCACAAGTGTGAGGTTACGCTGGAGATGATGGCAAATCCGGTTGATGTAAAGATCACATCGGCAGGAGATGGAATCAATACAGATGATAACCACGAATACCATCCAACAGTTACCGCAGATGGGAAACTGATGGTTTTCACATCTCGCAGACCAGACACACAGGGAGGTCAACGGTACGAAGGAGACAATGATTGGTATGAAGATGTTTACATCAGTTATTGGAGCGATAGTTTGAAAGGTTGGGCACCTGCGGTGCCAATTCCGGGTGCGATCAATACCGAAGGTCATGATGCCAACCTGAGTATTTCACCTGATGGTAGAGAGTTGTTCACCTTCCAGAATAAGAATGCAGGAGACATTTTTGTTTCGAAGACAAGAATGAACAAGGGAGCCTCTGATGCAATTGCTGACGGCAGTCCTGATGCGGCACGTTTGATGAGTTTGAATCGATGGTCCAAGGCCTATTCTCTTGGCAAGAATGTTAACAGTGGCTATTTCGATAGTAACGCATCCGTTACGGCAGATGGAAAAACCATCTACTTTATTTCTGAACGACCAATGGGAGGGAAGGGAAATGGAGATATTTGGACTGCCAGTGCTGTTTCGAGCACTACGTGGGAGAAGGCTTCAAACCTTGAAGCACTGAATACAATTGAGGATGAGAAAAGCGTGTTTGTTGCGGCTGATGGAAAGACCATCTTCTTCAGCAGCAAAGGTCACGACAACTTGGGCGGCTACGATATTTTCAAATCTGTAATGCAGGAAGATGGTACTTGGAGCAAGCCTGAGAACTTGGGATATCCCATCAATACACCAGGAGATGAAGTTGATTTTACCATTACAGCAGACGGAAAGACCGCATACTATAGCACCAAAGGCTCTGCAAACGGTAAGTTCGATATCATGAGGATTGACCTGAGCAACTATCCTCTATTGGGCAAGTAAGTCTTCGGAGACCTACTTTAAGTTGTAGTCAGTTTCATCAGAAACTTTTTCCCATTCACGGTTCTCAAGGAGGCTGTCCAAGAATTTTTCAAACGCCTTAAGATTATCGGGCGGGCTTCTTCGGTCAATCACCTTTTTTGTGTTTCCATTCAGACTGGCCTCGGTAATGCATGACGGAAAATCTGCAATTGGAGTAGGATAGAGACTGTCGAGACTGAAGTAATCAAACTCAACGATCTTGGCTTTGATGTCGTTCACTTCTTCGGTAGAAATGAGTGTCCTGTATGTGCCTATGTTCTCCACGAATCGTTTTCCAACATAGATCAGTTCACCATTGTCCAAGAAAGTGGCCTTATACATTGGGCATTGTCCGTAGCACGCTGTTCGATTGATGCTCGCCAACATTTGTGGTTCGGTCTGCATTACAGTCTTTACTGATGTTGATTCTGAGGCGGTGGAAGCGGATTCTTTGCTGCTCTTGCAACTGAAAATCGCAATGCTCAACCCGATCAATATTGAAATATGGAGTGTGTGCTTCATTGTCAAGGTTTTAAACGGCCAGGTCAAAAACCTGACCAACATGAATCTCACTTACTTTTTCGGTGGTTGATAGCCACGCTCTTTGGCCATATCCTCCAAACGTTTTTGGAAGCCTGATTTCTTCTTTGGCTTCTTCTTGTTCTCCTGCAATTTCTTGTGAATGGCATCATCGTCAACCAACTGACGGAATGCAAAGTTCTGACCGAAGGTGATCATGTTGGCCAAGAAGTAATAATAGCTCAACCCTGATGCATAGTTGTTGAACCAGCCTAACATCATGATCGGCATCAGATACATCATCCACTTCATCTGATCCATCTGCGGGTTAGCAGCCTGCATGCTCATGTTCAACCGAGTATAGAAAATGGTTGAGATGGTCATTAGCAGCGTGAAAAGACTTACGTGGTCTCCGTAAAAAGGAATCTCGAACGGAAGGTTGAAAATGCTATCGTAGCTACTAAGGTCATCAGCCCAAAGGAAGCTCTGCTGTCTAAGTTCTATTGATGCCGGGAAGAAGCGGAACAATGCAATCAGAATCGGCATTTGGAACAGCATAGGCAAGCATCCTCCCAACGGATTCACGCCAGCTTTGCTGTACAACGCCATCGTGGCCTGTTGCTTGGCCATCGGGTCATCTTTCCCTTCAAATTTCTTGTTGATCTCATCGATCTCCGGTTTCAATACCCGCATTTTGGCCGTACTCATGTATGCCTTGTAAGTGAAAGGCATCAGCACCAGTTTGATCAGCACGGTCAGAATCAAAATGATGATTCCATAGCCCAATCCCGTGTCCTTAAGAAGGTTGAAAACCGGAATCACGGCAAATCGGTTCACCCAACCGAAAATTCCCCAACCCAGTGGTATCATTTCTTCTAATCCCAGATCATAGGATTTTAGGGTGCTGTAGTGGTTCGGGCCGAAATAGAATTGGAGCGCAACCTGCTCCATGCTTCTGTGGCCATAAGGAATGGAAAGCTTGGCATCGCAGACCTTTACAATCGAATCATTCTGTTCGTCATGAATCGTTTCAACTGCCGTTGGCGCTTCCCAACCATCCTTTGCTATCAGCGTTGTGCTGAAGAACTGCTGCTTGAAAGCGACCCATTGAAGGTCGTTCTTGATCTCTTCGGCCTCATCAGATCGCTCAGAGAGATAGTTAACCTCGTTATCGCTGAATCGGTAGTAAATGGTTGAGTTATTACGCTCGTTCTCAAGACTTTTTTCCTGGTGAGGAAGATGTTGCTTCCAGTGGAGGTCAAGTGTGGTGGCGTTTCGTTCAACTACATCATCCATTCCAACAAGGTTAATGTCGAAATCAACCATGTAGGAGTTACCTGTAAGTGTGTAGACGTATTCAATGTATTTCTCAGAACCCGCAGAAACACGCATTGAAAGACTGTTGGCGTCATCGCCACTTACAGAGAAACCGGTGTTCGAAGGTTGGAAATAGAGTTCTTGAGTTGAAACGTTCTTGTTCTTGGTCCAGAAGTTGAGCGCAAATCGGTTTTCGTTTCCTTTGAAAAGTAACAACGGAAGCGAATCGTATGTCTGGTACTTTTTGAGTTGAACCGAAATAGGATGGCCGCCTTTCTTCGATACGTTAACGATCAGAAGGTCATTTTCTATAGAGACGACTCCATCTTCGCCAGTTGAGGCCGCACCGAAATCACCGAATTCCTGCATACGCTTCACTTCAGCAAGCGAATCATTTATCTCGGCTGTTTCAGCGGTAGTTTCATGTGTAGAATCTGGCGAGGCCTGTTCTTGCGTGGCCACTTCCTGAAGCATCGCCTGTTCTTCTTCAACAAGTTGTGCTTCTATGGCAGCAATCGAATCCTGAGCGCGTTTTTTCTCTGCTTCGGCACGTCTTTCAGGCCCGAATTGGAAAATCTCGAAACCGAGGAAAATGAGAATGATGAGCGTTAGCCCAATGGCTGAATTCTTGTCCATTCCGACTTTTTGATTGGGCTGCAAAGTTAGAGTTTGAAGTTTCAATCCCTAACCGAAGAAAACAGCTGTATTTACGCTTTCAAAGCGGCCTCCACAAACTTGGCAAAAAGTGGATGTGGATTGGCCACTGTGCTTTTGTATTCTGGATGAAATTGAACACCTATGAACCAAGGGTGGTCCTTCAACTCCACTATTTCAACCAAGTTTGAATCCGGGTTGATTCCAGATGCTACCATGCCGCCCGCTTCGTAATCCTTCAAATACTTGTTGTTGAACTCGTAACGGTGTCGATGACGTTCCGAAATATTGGCTGTTCCGTAAACCGAATATCCTTTTGTTCCTCGCTGAAGTTTGCAAGGATAAGCGCCCAAACGCATGGTGCCACCCTTATTGGTAATCGATTTCTGTTCTTCCATAATATCGATGACCGGGAACTTGGTTTTCGGGTTCATCTCTGTGCTGTTGGCACCTTTAAAGCCAAGCACATTACGACCAAACTCAACAACCGCACATTGCATACCAAGACAAATGCCTAAGAATGGAATGTTGTTTTCGCGAGCGTATTTCACGGCATCGATCTTTCCTTCAATTCCTCGGTCACCGAAACCAGGTGCAACCAGAATACCCTTCAACCCGCGGAGCTTCTGCTCAACATTACCCTGTTCAAGGTCTTCACTGTGAATCCATTTCACATTCACCTTGCATTCATTCTCAACGCCTGCGTGTATCAACGCTTCAGCAATGGATTTATAGGCATCCTGTAACTCAACATATTTGCCCACAACACCGATTTTTACTTCGGCCGTTGGGTTTTTGAGAATACCAAGGAAATGCTTCCAGTTGGTCAGGTCAGGTTCCTGTTTTGATGGCAGCTTCAGCTTGCTGATCACCACAGAATCGAGCTTCTCTTTCAGCATCAATAGTGGAACGTCATAAATGGTCTCTGCATCCAACGACTCGATAACTGCATTAAGCGTCACGTTACAGAAAAGGGCAATCTTCTTTCGCTGTTCGCGAGGAATTTTTCTGTCGGCACGGCAAACCAGAATGTCTGGCTGCAATCCACTTTCCAAGAGCAGCTTAACAGAATGTTGCGTTGGCTTGGTCTTCAACTCACCTGAGGTTGCCAAGTACGGGAGCAATGTTAGATGAATCACCAAATGGTTTGATTCGCCAACCTCCCAATTGAACTGACGCACAGCTTCAATGTACGGTAGCGACTCTATGTCGCCCACCGTTCCACCGATCTCGGTGATGACCACATCATATTTCCCCGTGTCGCCAAGCCTGCGTATGCGGTTTTTTATTTCGTCCGTAATGTGCGGAATTACCTGAACGGTCTTGCCCAAGTAAGCACCCTCGCGCTCCTTGTTGATCACGGTTTGGTAGATGCGGCCAGTGGTAACGTTATTATCCTGGCTGGTTGGTACGCCCAAGAAACGCTCGTAATGACCAAGGTCGAGGTCGGTCTCGGCACCATCATCAGTTACGTAGCATTCGCCATGCTCGTAGGGGTTCAATGTGCCTGGGTCGACATTGATATAGGGGTCGAGTTTTTGGATTGTAACGCGGAAACCACGGGCTTGCAAAAGCGTGGCCAGTGAGGCCGAAATGATTCCTTTTCCGAGTGAGGAAGTTACTCCTCCAGTCACAAAAATATACTTGGTTCCCGCCATCTGTAGGTAGTTCGTTTTGTTGATGAACGGGAGACAAAGCTACGAATAATCCCTGCGGTGGACGGTTGAAAAACCTGTGAATCATTAATGATTATTAACAGCTTTTCGGTTAAGCGTATGGTTAGATTTGAAACGCCATGACCCACCAGCAATTATTCGAGAGAATTACAAAAAAGCGCAGTTTTCTGTGCATTGGTTTAGACACCGACCTCTCCAAGATCCCCCCACATTTGCTCGGTTATCAAGATCCGATATTTGAGTTCAATAAGCGGATAATTGATGCCACGCACGACCTCTGTGTAGCCTACAAACCGAACATTGCATTCTATGAAAGTAGGGGTTTTGAAGGTTGGCTGGCACTCGAAAAAACGGTTCAGCACATTCCTGATACCATATTCAAATTGGCAGATGCCAAACGGGGTGATATTGGAAACACATCGCGTATGTACGCCATGGGTTTTTTCAATAAGATGAATTTTGATGCCATTACACTCTCGCCATACATGGGTTCAGATAGTGTGTTGCCTTATCTCCAATTTGAAAATAAATGGGTGGTGCTGTTGGCGCTCACTTCTAATGTTGGTGCGGAAGACCTACAGTATCTGAAAACAGAGAACGGAATGCTGTTCGAATCCGTGTTGCGGGTTGCCAAAGAATGGGGTTCAATAGACAATACCATGTTTGTGGTCGGGGCAACCAAAGCTCGTTTGATGAAAAAGGTGCGGAAAATCGTTCCCGATCATTTTTTGCTTGTTCCAGGTGTTGGTGCACAGGGCGGAAGTTTGGCAGAAGTGGCCAAGAATGGTCTTAATGACAAATGCGGACTGCTGGTCAATGCATCGCGGTCAATCATTTATGCCAGTAAAGGAGAAGACTTTGCAGAAGCCGCCCGTGCTGAAGCTTTGCTCATGCAACAGCAGATGGAGGTTATTTTGGATGAGGCTGGGCTGTAATTCTAATAGGTCCGTCAATTTTCCCATCTTTAGTTCATGCCTTATCTCAAGGAAGAACTGCTACATCATATTTGGCAACATCGGTTGTTCGACCACAATGGGTTGAAAACCGTTGGTGGTCAACCAATTGAAGTTCTAAAAGTTGGTACGCTCAATTCCAACGCTGGACCCGATTTTCAGAATGCTCGAATAAAAGTAGATGCCACAGAATGGGTGGGAAATGTGGAAATACACATCAAAAGCTCGGATTGGTTGAGGCACGGGCATCAGGATGATGCGGCATATTCCAACATTATTCTTCATGTGGTTTTTGAAGACGACCTGAAAGAACCGCTTGGCCAATTCCCTACGTTGGAATTGAAGCATTTGGTCTCTGACCAAGTTCTGAGACGCTATGAGAACTTAGACACATCTTCAGACGAACTCCCTTGCGGAAAACGGTTTTTGGAAGTTCCGGACCTGGTGCGTTCGGCTTGGCTCGATTCGCTGCTTATTGGTAGGCTTCAGCGCAAATCGGAATGGATGAGCCATTTGGTTGAAGCATGCGAAGGCGATCTGGAGCAGGCTTTCACGGTAGTGGTTTTCCAAGCATTCGGAATGAAAGTGAATGCCGAACCATTTGAACAACTGGCCAAACATATTCCATGGAAAGTGTTTTCCAAACATCAGGACAACCTCTTTCAGCTCGAAGCGCTGCTTTTTGGAACGGCTGGATTTCTCAGCAATCCAAAAGATGATTATCAGAAAGCGTTGAATAAGGAGTTTGATTTCCTTTTGCATAAATATCAACTCAAACCTTTGGATGTTACTCTGTGGAAGTTTCTCCGTTTACGCCCTGCAAATTTTCCCACGGTTCGTTTGGCGCAGTTGGCGGCTTTGTTTCAATCAACTGGGGCGTTTTTCAATTGGTTTTCCAACCAGAAGGAAATCGATCCGAAACAGCTAATGCTTGAGCCGTCATCTTATTGGAAGAATCACTACAATTTCGGAACGGAATCTAAACCGAAATCAAAGCGAATTGGTAAAACCGTGGCGCGGAATATCATCATCAATGCTGTGGCGCCATTCTTATTTGTTACGGCCCATCGCCAAGCAAAACCGGAACTGCAAGACCATGCTTTGAACCTTTTGCAGCAACTCGAATCCGAAAGCAACGTTAAAGTCAATGCGTTTGTAAATGAGGGTTTGAAGGTTCGGAATGCCGCGGAATCGCAGGCGCTTATCGAACTCAAAACCCACTTTTGCGACCACAAAAAATGCCTAACTTGCAGCATAGGTGCTAATATTCTGAAGAGAGGATCATGAGTTCTGAAGAGAAGAACAAGGTTGTTTCACTACTTGAATTCCAGTTATTCGGGGTGTGTTCTTGGCTTGGTGATAAGCTTGGAATCAAGGCAACAAGTATTCGCATTTACTTTATCTACCTCTCGTTTTTCACATTTGGTTCTCCTATTATCGTGTATTTCATTGCCTCCTTTGTTCTGGAACATAAACACTTTTTTAAGCCTACTGTGCAGCCCAAGCGCAGAAGTGTTTGGGATCTATGATGTTTCTTTGAGGCCGTGAACAGACAGATTCGGTCAATATATTTTCCATTCATCGTGATCATTGCGCTATTTCTTACGGGAGTAGCCGGCTTCATGGTCATAGAGGATTTTACCTTCTGGGACTCACTTTATATGACGGTAATAACCATTAGCACCGTTGGGTTCAGCGAGGTTAAACCGCTTTCTTTTGAAGGTCGCATCTTCACCGTATTTCTCATAATGAGCAGTTTCGGTACATTCGCGTACACCATCACGGAGATAACGAAATACGTTATTGATGGCGAATTCAGAAGACTGCTTTTACACTATCGCGTGGACAGAACTATTGGGAAACTCACAGGACACACCATCATTTGCGGTTATGGCCGAAATGGGAAACAGGCATATCAGACCCTGATAGAAAGTGGTGTGACCTGCGTTGTGGTGGAAAAGGACAAAGGCATTATTTCCGAGTTGATGGAAGCCAACCATATTCTGTATGTAGAGGGCGATGCTACGCAGGATGAGGTACTGGCCCGTGCCGGGATAAAGGAGGCTGGAGCATTGATAACTTCGCTTCCGAATGATGCAGACAACTTGTTTGTGGTGTTAACTGCACGAGTTTGCAACGACAAGATCAAAATAATCAGCCGTGCTTCCGAGGATAATTCTGATACAAAGCTGCGACATGCTGGTGTAAACAACGTTATTATGCCCGATCGTGTTGGTGGTGCGCACATGGCGCAGCTGGTTGTAAAGCCAGATGTGGTCGAATTTATTGACCTGCTCATCGGTCAATCTTCTGTAGAAACGCATATCGAGGAAATTCCATGTCAGTCGCTGCCAAAAAGCTACTTCGGAAGAAGCATCAAGGACCTTGATGTTCGGAAAAAGTGGGGAGCGAACATCGTTGGCTTCAAGACGGAAGAAGGAGAATATGTTTTCAATCCGTCACCCGACACATTGATTCAGAAAGGCTCTAAGCTTTTCGTGTTGGGAACCATGGAAGAGATCCGGAACATGAAGAACGACATAACCAAAGGTTCGTGAAGAAGATTCTAGTTACTGGTTCCAACGGCCTTCTAGGTCAAAAACTCGTTTACAAACTCAAGGATAGGGCAGATGTAGAGTTGATCGCCACCGCTCGTGGCGAAAACCGATTGCTGGACCAAAGTGGGTATCAGTTTCTCTCCATGGACATTTGCAATAAGCAGAATGTGGATGAGGTGATTGACCAGGTAAAACCTGACTACATCATTCACACTGCAGCAATGACCCATGTGGATGATTGTGAATTGGACCATGACGCCTGCGACAAGGCAAACGTGGATGCGGTGCAATACATCGTTGATGCTGCTGAAAGGAATAACTCCCATCTCGTTCATATCTCAACCGATTTTATCTTCAATGGAGAAGAGGGTCCTTATGATGAAGAGGGAATTGCCGACCCCTTGAGCTACTATGGTAACGCCAAGTGGAAAGGCGAGCAGATAGTTCAGAATAGCAAATTGCGATGGGCGATTCTCAGAACCGTTCTTGTTTACGGAATCGTGGACAACATGAGCCGATCCAATATTGTTTTGTGGGCAAAAGGGGCACTTGAAAAGGGTAATCCGATAAATGTGGTAGACGACCAATTCCGGTCGCCAACATTGGCTGAAGACCTTGCAGATGGTTGCATTCTGGCGGTAGATAAGAATGCCACAGGCATTTACAACATCTCAGGCAAAGACCAATATTCCATTATTGATCTGGTACGGACCGTAGCAGACTATTATGGATTGGATAAAAGCTTGATCAATCCGGTTTCATCAGAAACACTTAATCAACCAGCGAAACGACCGCCCATTACAGGTTTCATTTTGGATAAGGCCAGAAGAGAATTGGGTTATGATCCGCACAGCTTCACCGAAGGAATAGCCATTATGGAGAAGCAGATGGAAGCAATGAAGAACTAGTTCGCTTCATTCCAGCTTGTCCCATTCAAACCTTTACATTTGCTCATAACCATCTAATCACAAAAGCTTAATAGACCTTATGAAGAGATTCACGATTCTACTTTCATCACTGTTAGTTCCGTTCCTGACAATGGCCCAAGAAGAAATGGGGCTGGATCAGAAAATCGATAAGGTTTTTGGAGATTACACTGGTTGGTTTGTCAACGCCATTTTTGCCAGTGTTCCTGTTGGAGAGGTTAGTGTTCCATGGGTTCTGTTCCCATTGATCTTGGGCGCTTTGTATTTCACTGTCATGTTCAAAGTTCCAGGCATCCGATTGTTCGGAACGGCCATCAACACGGTTCGGGGCAAATACGAGCACGTTGAGGAAATGGACGCAGCGCTTAATATTGTTGATGGTGATGAACCAGACACGATTCGTGTTGAGGGGGCTGATGGCGAAGTGAATCACTTTCAGGCGCTTACTGCGGCACTCTCTGCAACTGTTGGTCTTGGAAACATTGCGGGTGTGGCCGTTGCCGTGGCCATTGGCGGGCCAGGAGCTACGTTTTGGATGATCTTGGCAGGATTGCTTGGGATGTCATCCAAGTTTGTGGAATGTACTCTTGGAGTTCGTTTTAGGGAAGTTGATGCATCGGGTCGCGTTTACGGAGGCCCAATGTATTACCTCTCAAAAGGACTTTCTACCAAAAACATGGCTGGGCTCGGAAAGGTACTTGCGGTGTTGTTTGCCATTATGTGCGTTGGTGGTTCGTTCGGAGGTGGTAATATGTTCCAATCCAATCAGGCGGCAAGTATTTTCTTGAATTCCATGGGCGTTGAGTCTGCTTACGGAGGAACCGTTTTCGGACTCATTATGGCTGTTCTGGTCGGAGTTGTTATTCTTGGTGGAATACAGCGAATTGCTTCTGTAACTGAGAAGATCGTGCCGTTTATGGCGGTGATCTACGTTGGTGCTGCACTTATGATCATCTTCATGAACTTCGAGCACATTCCAGCCGCATTCGGAGCCATTTTCTCTGGTGCGTTCACAGGTGCTGGAATCATTGGTGGAGGAATTGGTGTGCTAATTCAGGGTTTCAGGAGAGCGGCATTCTCGAATGAGGCAGGAATCGGTTCGGCCGCAATTGCTCACTCTGCTGTAAGAACCAAGCACCCAGCATCTGAAGGGGTTGTGGCGCTGCTGGAGCCTTTCATAGACACGGTTGTAATCTGTACCATGACGGCCCTTGTAATCGTCATCTATAATATTGAAGGAGCGTTTCAATATGGCGATGCCGGAGGCAATGCGGTTATAGATGGTGTTGGCACCCTTTCTGGAGTTGATCTTACCACCCACATATTCGAAAGTGCCATCCCACATTTTTCAATAGTGTTGACAATAGCGGTGGTGTTATTTGCCTTCTCTACCATGATATCGTGGTCATATTATGGTCTACAATCTTGGACCTACCTTTTTGGGAAATCGCAACGTAATGAGATTATTTACAAAGTGTTGTTCTGCCTTTTCGTAGTGGTTGGAGCTGCATCCAACATGGGCAGTGTGCTCAACTTTTCAGACGCCATGATCTTTGCCATGATGGTTCCGAACATGATCGGACTCTTCATTCTGGCCCCTTACGTTCGTGAAGAGCTGGGCAAGTATCTCAGTGCAATTAAGAACAAAGGATAGTTTCCTTTATCCGCTTTTTACGACTAAGCTTTGTTGGGGATGACAACAATTTGTACATTCGGTTCAGGAATTGATTCTGAACTGAATGTTACCCGAATGGTTTAGAGAGTATCTGTCATTTCATCGGACAGAAAGGTTGGGTGTTATCGCGTTGTCGGTAATACTGGTTCTGTTGGTTTGTTTCAATGTTTATCAAAGAGTTTTCTGGAGGTCGGATTTTGAAAGGATACAACTTGAGTTCGGTCCGAGGATCGTTGAATTCGTAGCTAAACATGATTCAATTCACGAACAGAACTTCCAACAACACCAACCCTGGTTGCCGCAGACCATTGACTATTTCGCTTTTGACCCCAATACGCTGGATAGTTCAGGGTGGGTGAAACTCGGTTTCAGTCCGAAGCAGACGGCAGCCATTCTAAAATATCGTAATGCAGGTGCGGTCTTCAGAAAAAAGGAAGACATCAAAAGGCTATTTGTTGTAGATGAGGAGAAGTATGCCGAGTTGGAACCGTTCATCACCATCAATGAACTTCCTGATAAACCAAACCCGAGTAAAGAATTCAAAGCCTTTGAGGCTACAAGAGACCAGAAGTTCGAACCCGTAATTGTTGAACTCAATGCTGCCGATACGGCCCAATTACAGCACCTTTATGGTATTGGTCCATCTTTCGCCAAACGAATTGTGAAGTATCGGGAACTGCTGGGCGGTTACATCTCGAAAGAACAGGTGTTGGAAGTTTACGGAATGGATTCAGCGCGTTATTTGCCCATTGCAGAAAGCCTATTGGTTGATACAGCTTATCGTGTACGCATCAACATCAACACGGCCGATTTCAAAACACTCCTTCGCCACCCTTATCTTAACAAGAATCAGGTGAATGCAATCATCAACTATCGGAAACAGCATGGCACATTTCAGTCAATTTCCCAGCTCCAGAACATCCATTTGTTAAAAGGAGAACCTTATCGTAAAATTGCACCCTATTTCACGGTGCAGTAATGCTCGAAACACGGATAAAACAGGCGATAAGAGATGTTCCGGATTTCCCGAAACCGGGAATTCTTTTCAAGGACATCACGCCAATACTTCTTGACCACAAACTGTGTGTTGACATAGCCGAGAACATAGCAACTCAGGTTGCCGATTGGAAAGTTGACGCTATTGTTGGCGTGGAAAGTCGTGGATTCCTTTTCGGGATGATGGTGGCGCAGGCTCTTAAAGTGCCGTTCATACCCGTTCGCAAAAAAGGAAAGTTGCCCTATGCAACAGTATCTCACGAATACGAATTGGAATACGGAACGGCAATCGTTGAGATGCATACAGATGCGATTAAGTCAGGTTGGAATGTATTGATACATGATGACCTGTTGGCAACTGGAGGAACGGCCTGCGCTGCTGCTGAACTCATTCAGAAACAGAATGGAACAGTGGCAGGTTTTGCCTTTATTGTGACCTTGGATTTTTTAAATGGAAAAGATGAGCTGATGAAGTATTCAAAGAACTTTATCAGCCTTGTAAACTACTGATAGATGGATTTTTCACAGAGCGAAAGCCAAAAGATGATCGCTGACATGTGTCGCGATTTTGCCGAGAAGAACATACGCCCAAAAATGATGGAGTGGGATGAAAGCCAGGAATTTCCTGTTCCACTTTTTAAGGAAATGGGTCAGCTTGGGCTTATGGGAATTCTGGTGCCAGAAGAGTACGGTGGTGCTGGTCTGGGTTACTTTGAATACGTTACAGCTCTTACCGAAATTGGTAGCGTTTGCGGAAGTATTGGCCTATCTGTTGCTGCACATAACTCGCTTTGTACAGGTCACATCCTTCAGCATGCCAATGAAGAACAGAAGAATAGATGGTTGCCGAAATTGGCAACTGGAGAATGGATCGGTGCATGGGGTTTAACGGAACACAACACGGGTTCAGATTCTGGCGGTATGGCCACAACTGCTGTTAAAGATGGTGAGTATTGGGTGATCAATGGAGCAAAGAACTTCATCACACACGCAATTTCTGGAGACATAGCTGTGGTTATGACCAGAACAGGAGAGAAAGGCGATTCGCATGGCATGACTGCGTTCGCAGTAGAAAAAGGAACTCCGGGTTTTTCGTCAGGTAAGAAAGAGAACAAATTGGGAATGCGGGCTTCCGAAACGGCAGAGCTCATCTTCCAAGATTGCCGGGTACATGAAAGCAACATGATCGGTCAGGAAGGAGAAGGATTCATTCAGGCCATGAAAGTGCTCGATGGTGGTAGAATTTCCATTGCAGCACTCTCATTGGGCATAGCCCGTGGAGCCATTCATGCGGCCACGAAATACGCCAAAGAGCGTGAGCAGTTCGGACAACCAATTGCCAATTTCCAAGCCATTGGGTTCAAGCTGGCAGACCTTTACACGGAATATGAAGCAGCAGAGCTACTTACCTTCCAGGCAGCTGACCTCAAGAATCGCGGGCAGAAAGTGACCACAAAATCGGCTATTGCCAAGTACTATGCATCAGAAGTAGCTGTTAGAGCTGGAAATGAAGCGGTTCAGATCTTTGGCGGTTATGGTTACACAAAGGATTTCCCGGCAGAGAAGTACTATCGCGATAGTAAACTTTGCACCATTGGTGAGGGAACTTCAGAGATTCAGAAACTCGTCATTGCAAAGAATATTCTGAAAGAGTCGTAGAGTTTCAGGGTTAGTTTAACTTGCCAGTGCAATGCGATCAACTGAACGGCTGCTGGCCATAATATCTGTACTTCTCGTATTCGTTTACGTGGTGTTGCGCTCCATCTATGTGGCAACTTGCCATGATGAAGCCGCTACGTTCTTTCATTACATCGTTCCTGGAAAGTTTGTTCCTTACCATGCCCATTGGGATGCCAACAACCACTTTCTCAATTCTGCCCTCAGTTGGGTGTGCTACAAGTTACTCGGGCCGGCACAGTGGTCCATTCGTTTGCCAAACGTATTGTCGTTCTTGATCTATGGTTATTTCAGCATACGCATCTCAGAACAGATAAAGAACAGCCTCATCAGATGGATGGTGTTTCTTGCGCTGCTCACGGCCACTTTCCTGCTTGAATTCTTTGCAATGGCAAGGGGTTATGCCATGTCAATTGCGTTTTTCATGGCTGCTGTATTTTATGCTGGGCAGTACCTAAGATTCCAAAAACTCAAGTATCAGTTCTATCTGTGGTTTTGGATGTGGTTGGCGGTAGCTGCAAGTCTCACCCTCATCAATTCGTACCTCATTATGTTGGGGGTGGTTGTGCTTGGTCTGATTCAAGTGAAGCAGAATCGATGGAAGCATTTTCTTGCTCTTTTATTTTTGGGCGTGCCCGTGCTGCTTGCCGCAGTGGTCTATGCCTTCGATTTAAAAGAAAAAGGACTGCTGTACACGGGGCTTGCAGACGGTTTTATAGAGGTAACCGTTCGGTCGCTTGTGCGCTATCAGCTTGACAGAGAATCAGCTCCAATTTCAAACTTGGTTACCTTGATCGGTGGGATATCTGCTGTGTTCTTGGTTTTCCATTATTTGACAAGGTCATTGAAATGGAATGCGGTTCTGTTAGCCTCAGTATTGCTCCTGTTGAATGCATTGGCATCCATTTCTCTGAATCTGCTTTTCGGAATGAATTTTCCAGAGAATCGAGTCGGTATGTATTACATCCCATTGTTCCTGATAACCGTTGCTGGAGCTTTGGATGTTTGGAGCAGTTCGAACAGGAAACTACAGTGGTTGGCATTGACCTTTTTGGTTTTTCCTGCGCATTTGGTCAAACATTTCAATTTCAATACCAGCATTCTATGGCCTCGTTGGCACGCCAGTGAAGGGATTTACAACCGTGCGGTGCAGCAACAAAGGGAAATTGGAGAAACACAGATGTTAAGTGCAGAATACTTGAATGAACTCGGTTGGGCGTATTATAACTTCCAGAATGATGCAGAAATGCAACTCCTTCAGAGAGATCCGGTTCCAGATACCTTGGCAGACATGATCATTGGAAGGCCAGAGGACTTTGATTTCGCAACGGTTCCGTACGACACCATCTACCATGATGCTCCGAATAACGTTTATCTTCTTCGGAGAACAGTGCCCATAAACTGGTCTGAACCGAAGGATGCCCCGATCAGACAATACCAATTCAGCGGGAGTAATGAATTCTACGAGCTCGTAAATGATTCAGTATCAAAACTTCCCGGTCGTGTAGGAATGTGGGAGTTGGAAGGAGTATTTACAAGTGATGGTGGTCTTTCAGATGGCCAGCTCATCATTACATCTCAGGGGCCGAATTCTGAAGACGGAACCTACAACATGATCCCGTTGCACTGGATCCGTTCAAAATGGAATAGAGACACGATACATGTCAAACGGACCTATTATTTTTCTCCCAACGCCACCAATTTCAAGGTCTATTTCTGGAATATTCATCAGGATTCAATTGCCTTCAATTTGATGAAGTTGAAGTTTCGGGTTCCAGAATAATGATAAATTGTTGTTGCCATTGATAAAATACTATCTTTGCGCCCCATTTCGAACAAAAGGAGGTATAGAGATATGTTGATCATTCCAGTTAAAGAAGGCGAAAGCATTGAAAGAAGTCTGAAAAAATTCAAGCGTAAGTTTGAAAAGACAGGTACATTGCGTGAACTGCGAAACAGAAAGCAGTACGAAAAACCTTCAGTTACTCGCAGAAAGCAGATCAAGAAGGCAGCATACGTTCTACAGAAATTCTCTGTAGAGGCGGAATAGTAACCTTCCCCAAAAACAAATAGTATAAATTCCAGTTAGTAATCAACTAACTGGAATTTTTTTATGGAGAAGGTTGTAGCGGGGTTTTTATCTTACATCAGCAAGGAGAAGCGCTTTTCCAAGCACACGGTTACGGCCTATTCAAAAGACCTTCAGCAATTTCTGCATCACTTAAAGGACAACCTTGAGGTTCCTAAGCTTGATGCGGTTGACCACCATGACATACGTTCTTGGATCATTTCAATTCTTGAGGACGAAAAGCTTCAGGCGCGTTCTGTAAATCGGAAGATCTCCTGCCTACGGTCTTTTTATAAGTACTTAGTTCGGAATGATCTGGTGGTCAGAAATCCCATGGAGCGGATCACCTCGCTGAAAACAAACAAGAAACTCCCGCTTTTTCTGGAGCAGAAGCAAATGGAGAATTTGCTGGACAGAATGGAATTCGGAGAAGACTTTTCCGGAATTCGGGATAAGCTCATTATCGAGTTGCTTTATTGCACAGGAATGAGACGGGCAGAACTCATTGGTCTCCTCTCTTCAAATGTTAACAAATTCAAAAAAGAGCTAAAGGTGCTCGGTAAGCGAAATAAGGAACGCATCATCCCGTTATCAGACGCCATGATGGCTCTGATTGAGGAATACCAGCAACTCCGAAACTCGACCTTTTCGAGTTCAAATCCATGTGAATTTCTCCTGCTCAATGATAGCGGAGATCAAATGACAGATGGATTTGTTTATAGAAAAGTGAATAGGTACCTTCGGTTAGTAACGACAATTGAGAAGAAGAGTCCTCACATTTTGCGACATACATTTGCTACTCATATGCTCAATAACGGTGCAGATCTCAATGCCATCAAAGAACTGTTGGGTCACTCCAATCTTTCGGCCACGCAGGTTTACACACATAATTCAATTGATAAGTTAACACAGATTTATAAACAAGCCCATCCAAGGGCATAAAGAAGAATGTCATGAGAGTTAAAATTCAATCCATCCATTTTGATGCGGACAAGAAGCTTTTGAATTTCGTTGAGAACAAAGTGGGAAAGCTGAATACGTTCAGTAACAATATCATTGATAGTGAGGTCTATCTCAGGTTGGATAAGAGCAGTACACATGAGAATAAGATTGCAGAGATCAAGCTGTTTGTACCAGGCAATGATCTTTTTGCCAAGCGCCAGTGCAAGTCGTTTGAAGAGGCTACTGATCTGGCTGTAGAGGCTCTCAGAAGACAATTGAAAAAGCAGAAGGAGAAGACCATGCCATAATCATGGATAAGTGGTTTACAGGCCACTGTTGAAAAAATCCGACACGTATTTATTTCGTGTCGGATTTTTTTTGTTCCACCAAAGAGAAAGTATTACATTTGCAGTCCTTTTTCGAGGGGGTTCTTGGTGGTAAAAACGCTGAAACCCGCGCGGATAAAGGAAAAGAGGCCAAAAGCCGGTGTAGCTCAGCTGGCCAGAGCAGCTGATTTGTAATCAGCTGGTCGGGGGTTCGAATCCCTCCACCGGCTCGTTCTTTGAATAATTAGGCTGGGGAGATACTCAAGCGGCCAACGAGGACAGACTGTAAATCTGTTGGTTTATACCTTCGAAGGTTCGAATCCTTCTCTCCCCACCAGAAAGAAAAAAGCGGGAGTAGCTCAGTTGGTAGAGCATTAGCCTTCCAAGCTAAGGGTCGCGAGTTCGAATCTCGTCTCCCGCTCATTTTCAAAAAAAACCCCGAAGCTGTGGGTGTGTGAAAGCCGATGTAGCTCAGGGGTAGAGCGCTTCCTTGGTAAGGAAGAGGTCACGGGTTCAATTCCCGTCATTGGCTCTGAAAGTTGGAAGTGGAGAGTGAGCGTTGAAATTGTAAGTAATCAGTAATCTAATATAAATAACCAAATTAATCTTTAACCATGGCCAAAGAAACCTTTGATCGTTCTAAGCCGCATGTTAACATTGGTACTATCGGCCACGTTGACCACGGTAAAACAACCTTGACAGCTGCCATCACCAAAGTATTGGCTGATGCCGGTCTGTCTGAGGCAAGAAGTTTTGATTCTATTGATAACGCTCCTGAAGAAAAAGAGCGTGGTATCACGATCAATACTTCACACGTAGAGTATTCTACTGCAAATCGTCACTACGCTCACGTTGACTGTCCGGGTCACGCTGACTACGTAAAGAACATGGTTACTGGTGCTGCCCAGATGGACGGTGCCATCCTTGTTTGTGCCGCTACTGATGGTCCAATGCCACAAACACGTGAGCACATCCTTCTTGCCCGTCAGGTAAACGTGCCTCGCATCGTTGTTTTCTTGAACAAGTGCGACATGGTGGATGATGAGGAGCTTTTGGAGCTCGTAGATATGGAAGTGCGTGAACTTCTTTCTTTCTATGAGTATGATGGAGATAACACTCCTGTTATCCAAGGTTCAGCCCTTGGTGCACTGAACGGTGAGCAGAAGTGGGTTGATACTGTATTGGCCTTGATGGAGGCTGTTGACAACTGGATCGAGATTCCACCAAGAGAAGTTGACAAGCCATTCCTTATGCCGGTTGAGGATGTGTTCTCAATCACTGGTCGTGGTACTGTTGCTACTGGAAGAATTGAAACTGGAGTTATTAACACTGGTGATCCTGTAGAGATTCTTGGAATGGGTGAGGAGAAAATGACTTCTACCATTACAGGTGTTGAGATGTTCCGTAAGATTCTTGATAGAGGTGAGGCTGGCGACAACGTTGGTCTTCTATTGAGAGGTATCGAGAAAACTGACATCAAGCGTGGTATGGTTATCGCGAAGCCAGGGTCAATCACTCCACACACAGATTTCAAAGCTGAGATCTATGTTCTTAAGAAAGAAGAAGGTGGACGTCACACTCCATTCCACAACAAGTATCGTCCTCAGTTCTACATCAGAACAACAGATGTTACTGGTGAGATCTTCCTTCCAGAAGGACAGGAAATGGTAATGCCTGGTGATAACTTGACAATTACTGTAAAGTTGATTGTTCCTGTAGCGATGAATGTCGGTCTACGTTTCGCTATCCGTGAAGGTGGTAGAACTGTAGGTGCAGGACAGATCACTGAGATCATCAAGTAATAAAAACAATAAATGATGGTGAAAAGGTGTCCCGACTTGTCGGGATGCCTTTAACCGTCAATAAACGGGTGTAGCTCAGTTGGTAGAGCACTGGTCTCCAAAACCAGGTGTCGGGAGTTCGAGTCTCTCCTCCCGTGCAAGGAAAAGAAGATAATGGCAAACATCATCACATATATAGAAGAGTCATACAACGAGCTGATGACCAAGGTTTCTTGGCCGTCTTGGGAGGAGTTGCAGAACAGTACTCGTATCGTTGCGGTTGCATCGGTAATGATTGCACTCTTGATCTTCGTTATGGATTTCCTTTTCGGAATAAACGGTGGTGAGAGCACGGTTTGGAAAGGGGTTTTAGGGTTCTTCTATGAGCTATTCTGATACAACAGAAGTTAAGACAAGGATGAGCGAGAGCAGTAAAAAGTGGTACGTGGTACGCGCCATAAGCGGCCAAGAGAGCAAGGTTAAGGATTACATTGAGGCAGAGATTTCTCATGCTAAGTTGTCTGATCACGTTGCGCAAGTGCTTATTCCTAAAGAGAAGGTTTTTCAGATCAGAAACGGAAAGAAGGTGAGCAAGGAAAGAAGTTTCTTTCCGGGGTACATTCTAATTGAAGCCGACCTTATTGGTGAGGTTCCTCACGTGATCAAGAATATCACAGGAGTTATCGGTTTCTTGGGTGAGACCAAGGGTGGAAATCCAGTTCCATTGCGTCAGTCAGAGGTTAACCGAATACTTGGTAAGGTGGATGAGCTTGCTGAAAGCGATGAGGAAATGAACATTCCTTTCATCATTGGCGAGTCTGTTAAAGTTATCGATGGTCCATTCAATAGTTTCAGTGGCATCATCGAAGAGATCAATGAAGAGAAGAAAAAACTCAAAGTAATGGTGAAGATCTTCGGAAGAAAGACACCATTGGAGTTGAGTTACATGCAAGTAGAGAAAGAATAATTAAAGTTGGATATCACAGCGCTTTGATTTTGAATGCTTCCCCCAGCGCTGTCTATCATATAAATAGTTCAAACAACAAAAGTTAAACATGGCAAAAGAGATAAGCGCATTGATCAAGCTCCAGATAAAGGGCGGTGCGGCTAATCCTTCTCCGCCTGTAGGACCTGCATTGGGTGCTAAGGGAGTCAACATTATGGACTTCTGTAAGCAGTTCAACGCTCGTACGCAGGATTCTCCGGGAAAGGTTTTGCCGGTGGTGATCACGGTTTTCGCGGACAAGTCGTTCGAGTTCGTGGTCAAGAAGCCCCCTGTAGCTGTCTCAATCAAAGAGGCGATCAAGCTCAAATCAGGTTCTGCTGAGCCTAACCGTGCGAAAGTCGGTAAGATCACAGTAGACCAGATTAGAGCTATCGCTGAAGAAAAAATGCCTGACATGAACTGTTTTACTGTTGAATCTGCCATGCATATGGTTGCCGGTACGGCACGTAGCATGGGAGTGACTGTTAGTGGTAACCTTCCAGAAAAAGTTTAAGAAATGGCACTTACTAAGAATAGAAAGAAAGCCCTTGAGCTAGTGGAAGCAGATCGCACCTACTCACTCAAAGATGCGGCAGGGCTTCTGAAACAGATGCCGGCTACCAAGTTTGATGCTTCGGTCGATATAGCTGTAAGGCTCGGTGTTGACCCAAGAAAAGCGAACCAGATGGTACGCGGTGTTTGTAGCCTTCCGCATGGTACAGGTAAATCGGTAAGAGTTCTTGCGCTTTGTACTCCAGACAAGGAGGAAGAAGCAAAGGCAGCCGGTGCTGACTTCGTTGGACTTGACGAATATCTCGACAAGATCAAAGGGGGATGGACCGATGTAGATGTTATAGTAACCATGCCAACGGTTATGGCCAAGCTGGGTCCGTTGGGTAGAGTATTGGGTCCACGTGGCCTTATGCCAAACCCAAAGGCGGGAACAGTTACCATGGACATTGGCAAGGCGGTTTCAGATGTGAAAGCCGGTAAGATCGACTTCAAGGTTGATAAGTATGGAATCGTGCACGCGGCAGTGGGCAAAGTGTCTTTTTCGGAAGATAAGATTGTTGACAATGCCAACGAGCTGATCCAAACACTCATCAAACTGAAGCCATCAGCGGCCAAAGGAACCTACATTAAGAGTATCGCTCTTTCGGGTACAATGACCCCGAGCGTTAAAGTGGATGTTAAATCAGTTAGTTAAACGGTAAGCAAAAGACATGACCAAAGAAGAGAAAAATCAAGCAATTGATGCTCTGGTTGCCGATCTGGAAAGCAAGCCGAATTTCTATTTGGCAGACATCTCAAATCTCAACGCAGAGGATACTTACAAGCTCCGCTCAGCGGCATTCAAGCGTTCAATAGGAATTAAAGTTGTTAAGAACACACTCCTTAAAAAGGCCATGGAAAAGGCTACAGGAGAGTACGATGGACTTTATGAAGCATTGAAAGGCAACACTTCTATCATGTTCTCTGAAACAGGCAATGCTCCGGCAAAGCTTATCAAGGAGTTCAGAAAGAAGAGTGACCGCCCTTTACTTAAAGGAGCTTGGGTAGGTGAAAGCATCTATCTGGGTGATTCAAGTCTTTCTGCACTTGAAGAAATCAAGTCGAAAGAAGAAGTTATTGGAGATATCATTGGACTTCTGCAGTCTCCTGCGAAGAACGTTATCTCTGCTCTTCAGACACCTGGAAGAAACATTGCTGGTATACTACAGACACTTGCCGAGAAGGGCGAATGATCCTAATCGGTTATCGATCAATTAATCAAAGTCAAACACGAATAACAATTAAATAAAATGGCAGATCTTAAAGAATTCGCAGAACAGCTCGTTAGCCTTTCTGTAAAGGAAGTTAACGAACTAGCTCAGATACTTAAGGACGAGTACGGAATTGAGCCTGCTGCAGCAGCAGTAGCTGTTGCTGGCCCAGCGGCCGGTGGTGGTGATGCTGGCGCTGCAGAGGAAAAATCTGAATTCGATGTGATCCTTACTTCAGCTGGAGCTTCTAAGCTTGCAGTAGTTAAGTTGGTAAAAGAGCTTACAGGTCTTGGTCTTAAAGAGGCTAAAGAACTTGTAGATGGTGCTCCAAAGCCACTTAAGGAAGGAGTATCTAAGGAAGAAGCAGAAGCTCTTAAATCTCAACTTACTGAGGCAGGAGCCGAAGTTGAGCTTAAGTAAGCTTTATTCCTAACCTTTTAAGGTTGAGGCCAGCCCCCGATTTCGGGGGACTGGCTTCGGCCTATTACTGTTTACAGTTAATTCTTTTCACAAACCTCTTAAACTCAAGACCTTGGCGCTGAATATAAAATCCGGACGAACGAACTTCGCATCCATTAAAAATCAGGTTCCATATCCTGACTTCTTAGAAATACAGCTCAAGTCTTTTAAAGATTTTTTCCAACTGGAGACCACTCCAGAGAACCGACATAACGAAGGTCTCTTTAAGGTATTTGCGGAAAACTTTCCAATTACCGACACAAGAAACAACTTCGTACTTGAGTTCTTGGATTACTTTATAGACCCGCCCCGATACTCGATTGAAGAATGTATTGAGAGAGGACTGACCTACAGTGTTCCTCTTAAGGCTAAGCTGAAACTTTACTGTACCGATCCTGAGCATGAGGATTTCGAAACCATTGTACAGGATGTGTACTTGGGAACTATCCCTTACATGACACCGAAAGGCTCTTTTGTTGTTAACGGAGCAGAGCGTGTTGTGGTATCACAGCTTCACCGCTCACCTGGTGTTTTCTTCGGTCAGAGCTATCATGCCAATGGCACCAAGCTATACTCGGCCCGTGTTATTCCTTTCAAAGGTTCATGGATTGAGTTTGCAACAGATATTCACGGAGCGATGTATGCCTACATCGACCGTAAGAAAAAGCTTCCTGTAACCACATTGCTTCGTGCAATCGGTTTCGAAAGCGATAAAGACATTTTGGAGATCTTCGGTCTTGCTGATGAAGTTAAGGTCAGTAAAGCTGCTCTGAAGCGAGTTGTCGGAAGAAAACTTGCAGCTCGTGTTCTCCGTTCATGGGTTGAGGACTTCGTTGATGAGGATACTGGAGAGGTTGTATCCATTGAGCGTAACGAGGTTATCATTGACCGTGAAACGATCATTGAGAAAGAGCATGAGGACCTTATCCTTGAGTCTGGCGTTAAGACCATTATTCTTCATCATGAAGAGGTCAACTCGGCAGATTTCGCCATCATTTACAACACGTTGGCGAAGGATACATCCAACTCTGAGAAGGAAGCGGTGGAGCACATCTACCGTCAATTGCGTAACGCAGAACCGCCAGATGAGGAAACAGCCCGTGGAATCATCGACAAGCTGTTCTTCTCTGACAAGCGTTACGACCTTGGAGAGGTCGGTCGTTTCCGCATCAACAGAAAATTGGGTCTTACCATTGATGAGGATCAAAAGGTATTGACCAAGGAGGATATCATTTCCATCATCAAGCATTTGATCGAGCTGATCAACTCAAAGACCGATGTGGATGATATTGACCACTTGAGCAACAGACGTGTACGTACAGTTGGGGAACAGTTGTATGCTCAGTTCGGTGTTGGTCTTGCGCGTATGGCAAGAACCATCCGTGAGCGTATGAACGTTCGTGATAATGAGGTATTTACACCGATTGACCTGATCAACGCGAAGACTCTTTCTTCGGTTATCAACTCATTCTTCGGTACCAACCAGCTATCTCAGTTCATGGATCAGACGAATCCACTCTCTGAGGTAACACATAAGCGAAGATTGTCTGCACTCGGACCTGGTGGTCTTTCCCGTGAAAGAGCCGGTTTCGAGGTTCGTGACGTTCACTACACGCACTACGGACGTCTTTGTACGATTGAAACGCCAGAAGGACCGAACATCGGTCTTATCTCATCTCTTTGTGTTTATGCGAAGGTGAACAAGCTTGGATTCATTGAAACTCCTTACCGCAAGGTTGAAGGAGGAAAAGTGGACATCAAGGGTGAACCGATCTACTTGAGTGCTGAAGATGAGGAAACAAACATCATTGCTCAGGCAAATGCCCCATTGAAGGATGATGGCAATTTCGAAACTGACAGAATTAAGGCGCGTCTTGAGGGAGACTTCCCAGTAGAGAGTCCAGATCACATTAAGTTGATGGACGTTGCTCCAAACCAGATCGCATCTATTGCAGCCTCATTGATTCCATTCTTGGAGCATGATGATGCGAACCGTGCGTTGATGGGGTCGAACATGATGCGTCAGGCAGTTCCATTGTTGCGACCAGAAGCTCCTATTGTTGGAACAGGTCTGGAGCCATTGGTTGCCAGTGATTCGCGTGTGTTGATCAACGCTGAGGGTGATGGAGTGGTTGAGTACGTGGATGCAAACAAGATCAGTATTCGCTACAACCGTTCTGACATGGAGAAGCTGATCAGTTTTGAGGAGGACCTTAAAACTTACGACCTTGTTAAGTTCCGTAAGACCAACCAGAACACTACCATGAACTTGAAGCCGATCGTTCGCAAGGGCGAGAAGGTTCAAGCAGGTCAGGTGTTGTGCGAAGGTTTTGGAACTGAGGATGGAGAGTTGGCAATTGGCCGTAACCTGAAAGTGGCGTTCATGCCTTGGAAGGGTTACAACTTCGAGGATGCTATCGTTATCTCTGAGCGTGTTGCCAAGGAAGACATCTTCACATCGATCCATATCGATGAGTACACTCTGGAAGTTAGAGACACCAAGCGTGGTTTGGAGGAATTGACTGCTGATATTCCGAACGTTAGTGAGGAAGCCACCAAAGACCTTGACGAGAACGGACTTATCCGTATCGGTGCCGAGGTTGGCCCTGGCGATATTCTTATCGGTAAGATCACTCCGAAAGGTGAAACCGATCCTTCTCCAGAAGAGAAACTCTTGAGAGCGATCTTCGGTGATAAGGCTGGTGATGTTAAGGATGCTTCATTGAAAGCGCCTCCGTCATTGAACGGTGTTGTGCTTGAGAAAAAGTTGTTCTCTCGAAACATTAAAGACAAGAAGAGCAAAGCTGACGAGAAGAAGATCCTTGCCAAAATTGACGAGGACTACGAGATTGAGCTTGGCAAATTGAAAGCTATTCTTACTGACAAATTGTTTGTGTTGGTGAATGGTAAAACGGCTCAAGGAGTTGAGAACAACCTTCGTGAAGTCTTGATTCCTAAAGGAACCAAGTTCACACAGAAAGCGCTTAACTCAATTGAGTACGATAACATCAACCCAGCAGGCTGGACCACTGATGAGGACAAGAATACCCTGATCAAGGAGTTGTTGCACAACTACAACATCAAGGTAAACGACCTTCTCGGAACGTTTAAGCGTAAGAAGTTCGCTATCTCTATCGGTGATGAACTTCCAACGGGAATCGTAAAACTTGCCAAGGTTTACATCGCTAAGAAGCGTAAGCTGAAAGTGGGTGATAAGATGGCGGGACGTCACGGAAACAAGGGTATCGTTGCCCGTATTGTTCGTGAAGAGGATATGCCATTCCTTGAAGACGGAACTCCAGTAGATATCGTATTGAATCCATTGGGTGTACCATCAAGGATGAACCTCGGACAGATCTATGAGACCATCCTTGCTTGGGCAGGAGAGAAACTCGGCCGCAAGTACGCCACACCGATCTTCGATGGAGCAAGCTTGGATGAGATCGAAGCTGAGATCGCTGAAGCAGGACTTCCATCATTAGGTAGAACATACCTGTATGATGGTGGAACCGGTGAGCGTTTCGACCAGCCTGCAACAGTAGGTATCATCTACATGTTGAAACTCGGTCACATGGTTGACGATAAGATGCACGCACGTTCAATCGGACCATACTCGCTCATTACTCAGCAGCCGTTGGGTGGTAAGGCGCAGTTCGGTGGTCAGCGTTTGGGAGAGATGGAGGTTTGGGCACTCGAAGGTTTCGGTGCTGCCAACATCCTTCAGGAAATGCTTACCATCAAGTCTGATGACGTTGTGGGTCGTGCTAAGGCTTATGAAGCCATCGTTAAAGGAGATCCGATGCCAACTCCTGGTATTCCAGAATCCTTCAACGTATTGATGCACGAACTACGTGGTCTGTGTCTGAACGTAACACTTGAATGATAATGGACTTCCCGCCCGAGAATTCGGGCGGGATTTCCTTTAACAAACAGAATATTAAAAGCTAAAAGTCCTCAAATGGCCCTCAAAAGAGAGAATAAGATCAAAAGCAATTTTAAGCGGGTTATCATCAGCCTTACATCTCCAGAGAAGATATTGGAAGCTTCCAGAGGTGAAGTGTTGAAGCCTGAAACCATCAACTACAGAACCTACAAGCCTGAGCGTGATGGTCTTTTCTGCGAAAGAATTTTCGGTCCGGTAAAGGATTACGAATGTCATTGCGGAAAGTACAAGCGAATCCGTTACAAGGGAATCATCTGCGACCGTTGTGGTGTTGAGGTTACTGAGAAGAAGGTACGTAGAGAAAGATTGGGACACATCCAGTTGGTGGTTCCAGTTGCTCATATCTGGTACTTCCGTTCACTTCCTAACAAGATCGGTTATCTGCTTGGTCTTCCAACCAAGAAATTGGATATGATCATCTATTACGAGCGTTACGTGGTTATTCAACCTGGTGGTGCTGTGAACAACGAAGGAGAGCCATTGAATTACATGGAGTTCCTTACCGAAGATGAGTACTTGGATGCATTGGAAAGACTTCCAAAAGAGAACCAGTACTTGGATGATAGCGACCCGAACAAGTTCATTGCTAAGATGGGTGCTGAAGCTATCGAGTCGTTGTTGATGCGCTTGGATCTTGACAGCCTGTCATTTGAATTGCGTCATAAGGCAAATACTGAGACCAGCCAGCAACGTAAGAATGAGGCATTGAAGCGTCTTCAGGTAGTTGAAGGACTTCGAAGTGCTCAGGAGAACATTGAGAACCGCCCAGAGTGGATGGTTGTGAAGGTGATTCCTGTAATTCCACCAGACCTTCGTCCGTTGGTTCCATTGGATGGTGGCCGTTTTGCCACGTCTGACTTGAATGACCTTTACAGACGAGTTATTATCCGTAACAACCGTTTGAAGCGATTGATCGAGATCAAAGCTCCAGAGGTGATCTTGCGTAACGAAAAGCGTATGCTTCAGGAATCTGTTGATTCGCTGTTCGATAACTCAAGAAAATCTTCTGCGGTTAAGACGGAATCAAATAGAGCACTGAAGTCACTTTCAGATTCATTGAAAGGAAAGCAGGGACGTTTCCGTCAGAACTTGCTCGGTAAGCGTGTTGATTATTCAGCTCGTTCGGTAATTGTTGTAGGACCAGAATTGGAAATGCATCAGTGTGGTCTTCCAAAAGGAATGGCTGCTGAGCTTTACAAGCCGTTCATCATCCGTAAGATGATTGAGCGAGGAATTGTTAAGACAGTAAAATCAGCCAAGAAGTTGGTTGACAAAAAGGATGCGGTTGTTTGGGACATTCTTGAGAATGTTCTTACAAACCACCCAGTTCTGCTTAACCGTGCCCCGACTCTACACCGTTTGGGTATCCAAGCGTTCCAGCCAAAACTTATCGAAGGCAAAGCTATTCAGCTTCACCCATTGGTCTGTACGGCTTTCAACGCTGACTTTGACGGTGACCAGATGGCGGTTCACTTGCCATTGGGTAATGCTGCTATTCTTGAGGCTCAGATGTTGATGCTTGCATCACACAACATTCTTAACCCAGCCAACGGTGCCCCAATTGCGGTACCATCTCAAGACATGGTTCTTGGTCTGTACTACATGACCAAAGAGAAGCGCAGCACAGCCGATGAGAAAGTGAAAGGTGAGGGAATGACATTCTACTCTGCGGAGGAAGTGATCATTGCTCACAACGAGAAGAAAGTAGACCTGCACGCGATTATCAAAGTGCGTATTCCATCTGATGTTGAAGGCGAGAAGGCGCAGATCATTGAAACAACTGTTGGTCGAGTGCTTTTCAATCAGGTTGTACCTAAAGGAGTTGGTTACATCAACGAACTACTTACTAAGAAGGCACTTCGCGATATTATCGGTGAGATCATTTACCGAGTTGGAATGGCAGAATCTGCACGATTCCTTGACAGAATGAAAAATCTCGGTTTCATGAGTGCATTCCGTGGTGGTCTTTCATTCAACCTTGGAGATGTGCTTATCCCGGAAGCTAAGGTTCCGATGATCGAGAAGGCACAGGAGCAAGTTGATGAGGTAATGAACAACTTCAATATGGGATTCATTACCAATAACGAGCGTTATAACCAGATCATTGATATCTGGACACACACCAACTCTCGCCTTACTCAAACCTTGATGGATCAGATGAAGAATGATAAGCAAGGATTCAACTCTGTTTACATGATGCTTGATTCTGGTGCGAGGGGTTCTAAGGAGCAGATCCGTCAGCTTTCTGGTATGCGAGGTCTGATGGCAAAACCACAGAAATCGGGCGCTACAACTCAAGAGATCATCGAGAACCCGATCCTTTCCAACTTTAAGGAAGGACTATCCATTCTTGAGTACTTCATTTCTACTCACGGTGCCCGTAAGGGTCTTGCGGATACCGCCTTGAAAACGGCTGACGCAGGTTACTTGACAAGACGACTTGTTGACGTTGCACAGGATGTGGTGATCAATGAAGAAGATTGTGGCACTTTGAGAGGACTTGTAGCTACACCGCTCAAGAAGAACGAGGATATTATCGAATCACTTTACGATAGGATTCTTGGCCGTACGTCATTGCATGATGTAGTACATCCAAAGACGGATAAAGTAATTGTTGCTTCTGGTGAGCTTATCAATGAAGATGAGGCTAAGGCCATTGAGGAAGCAGGTATTGATGCCGTTGAGATCCGTTCGGTACTTACATGTGAGACCAAGCGTGGATGCTGCGCTAAGTGTTATGGTCGAGACCTATCAACAGGTCGTGATGTGAAGAAAGGATTGGCAGTTGGTGTTATCGCTGCACAGTCTATCGGTGAACCTGGTACACAGCTTACACTTCGTACGTTCCACGTAGGTGGTGTTGCATCTCACATTGCATCTGAATCTCAGATCAAGGCCAAGGATGATGCAATTGCTGAATTCGATGAGCTTAGAACTGTGAAGAGTTCAGAGGGTAATTACGATGTGGTCATCGGTCGTTCTGCAGAACTTCGATTGATCGATCCTGTGAAGAAGATTCCAGTTGCAACGCACAACATCCCTTACGGATCTAAGCTCTACAAGAAGGATGGAGATAAGGTGAAGAAAGATGAGATGATCTGCGAGTGGGATCCATTCAACGCAGTTATCGTTTCTGAGGTTGATGGTAAGGTTGAATTCGAGAATCTTGCAGATGGTATCACTTACCGAGTTGAGTCTGACGAACAGACAGGCTTCAATGAAATGGTGATCATCGATTCTAAGGACAAGAAGTTGATACCAGCCATTCATGTGGTAACCGGTTCTGGTAAGAACAAGGAGATCAAGAATTACAACATGCCAGTTGGAGCACACATTGCTGTAAAAGATGGTAATGATGTAAAAGCTGGAGATACGCTTGTTAAGATTCCTCGTGTTTCTGGTAAGACGGGCGATATCACTGGTGGTCTTCCGCGTGTTACCGAGCTTTTCGAAGCGCGTAACCCATCAAACCCAGCAGTTGTTTCTGAAGTTGACGGAGTTGCTTCATTCGGTAAGATCAAGAGAGGTAACCGCGAGGTTATCATCGAGACCCGTACTGGAGAAGTGAAGAAATACCTCGTATCTCTTTCTAAGCACATTCTTGTCCAGGAGAACGACTTTGTGAAAGCAGGTCAGCCACTTTCTGAAGGAGCCATTACACCTACTGATATTTTGATGATCAAAGGTCCAACGGCTGTTCAAGAGTATCTTGTAAATGAGATTCAGGAAGTATACCGACTTCAGGGTGTGAAGATCAACGATAAGCACTTTGAGGTTATCGTTCGTCAGATGATGCGTAAGGTGAACATTCTTGATCCAGGCGACACTAAGTTCTTGGAGAAAGAATTGGTTAACCGTTATGAGTTCCGGGAGGAGAACGATTGGATCTTCGGTAAGAAATACGTTGAGGATCCAGGCGACTCAGAGAGCTTGAAGTCTGGACAGATCATCACAGCACGTAAACTGCGTGATGAGAACTCGATGCTGAAGCGTAAAGACATGAAACCTGTTATTGCGCGAGATGCAATTCCAGCAACGTCTGAGCCAATGCTTCAGGGTATTACCAGAGCATCATTGCAGACCGACAGTTTCATCTCGGCCGCATCTTTCCAGGAAACCACCAAGGTTCTTAATGAAGCTGCTGTGAGAGGAAAAGTTGACGATCTGCACGGTCTGAAAGAGAATGTGATCGTTGGTCACTTGATTCCTGCAGGTACCGGACTAAGAGAATATGACAAGCTTATCGTTGGCTCTAAGGAGGAGTACGAGGCGCTTTTGGCAGCTAAAGAAGAGGAAGCCGAAGCATAAGCTGGATTATTGATTACTGAGAAAAAGGTGGCAGTTAATAGTTTGACTATTTCTGCCACCTTTACTTTTAACTGAGCAAAAAAATAGAAGACATGTCAGACGACAATCAAAACCCGCAGCAAGGTCAGTTGAGTATTGAACTGAGCGAAGAGGTGGCTGATGGACATTACTCCAATCTTGCCATCATTACGCATTCTACTGCTGAGTTTGTGGTAGATTTTATCAAAGTAATGCCAGGGGTGCCAAAGGCAAAGGTTAAAACACGTGTAGTGCTAACTCCAGAGCATGCAAAGCGATTTATGAAAGCGCTTCAAGATAACTTGGCCAAGTATGAATCAGAACACGGTACGATAAAGCATACCGATGGACCACCACCATTGCCAATGAATTTTGGTGGGCCAACAGCCCAAGCTTAACTAATACGGGCCGAGACATTGTCTCGGCTCGCTTATTTTTAGCCTATGCAGTTCAGTACCGCTTTCAGTAGGATTCCAACAACGGTTTGGGGAGTTGTTCTGTTTTTGATTGCATTAGGCGTCAGGCTGCTTCACATTACCGATACTGATATTGCTGGAGATGAGCCATTCTCCATTTTCATGTCGCAGCTCAATCTGCAGAGCATGGTCTATCATCTCAGCAAAGACAACAGTCCGCCTCTGTTTGAGATTATTCTCCATTTATATGCGCAGGTGGTCGGTGGTTCAGATTTTACGCTACGACTACTGCCAACCATATTCAGTGCGCTGGTTCCGGTTATTCTATTTGTAATCGGTAAGCGCTTTTTCAACTTACAGGTCGGACTGATTGCAGCGTTTCTCGCCATCTTCTCAATCTACCACATCAGGTTTGCCCACGAAGTGAGGGTTTACTCCCTTTTCAGTTTGCTTACCGCAGGGAGTCTGTTTTTCCTTTTTCACGTTGTAAGAGAGTTCAGATCGGTAAAGTATTGGTTCGGACTTGCCATAGCGGATGTTCTGCTGCTCTATGCGCACTATACTTCATTGTATCTGATTTTCGCCCAAGTGGTTTGTTGTCTCATCTTAATTCCCTGGCGGAATTGGAAGTGGCCTTTCTTGGCTTTCGCTACTGTTGGTATTTGTTACTTGCCATACATGCTGGTTCTGCTCCAGCGGCTTGGCGAAGTGTCGGGTTCAGGCACATGGGTTCCTAAGCCAGGTTGGGGAGAGGTTTACGGAAACATCAATCTGCTACTTAATAGTAAGTTCACGACTTTGGTTGTTGTAGTTGCCGTTTTATTGCCTTTAGTGCTACAACGATCTCAATGGAAGCTCATTTTTCAGAGGTTATTTGATTCCCACAAGGCTGTTATTCTCCTGTTCTACTTCGTAGTTCCCTATCTGAGTATGTTCGTGGTTTCCATGGTTTTTCTACCCATGTTCATGGATCGGTATGTTCTGTACACATCCGTGCCGTTGTTTCTTCTTGTAGCATGGTTAGTTGCTTCCGTCTGGCAAGAATATCAGTATGGTTGGGTAGGGTTGGCGCTTGTAGTTTCTGGTTCGGTATTGACAACGGACCTGAACCCGTCCAACAATAGGAATGTAAAAGCAACTGTAAACCATTTAAAGGAGTTGAATGCTGCGGGAACTCCGGTTTATGTGTGTCCAGAAATGTTTCATCTCGCGGTGGCATACCACTTTGATAGGGACATATTTGCTCTTACTGACAATGATTTTCCAACTAAAAAGTTAGACAGTGCTCTGGCGTCCAAAGGATTTCATTTCATATATAGCTTTGAGCAGATCTTGAGCACAAATGAACCCCTTGTTTACCTCGATGCTGCATCTGAATTTGTATATCCACAGAATGGAATTCTCAATGCTTTAAAGGAGGAAATGATAGAATCCGATCATTTCCACCATCACGAGATTTTTGACATCTACAAGTTTCAACCCAGATAATCGACACATTGCAATAGGTATTTTTTAAATATGTGTCGGCTGAAATTCCAATACCTATGCGACATTGACTACCTTAGGAATTCAATTCAAAACAATTTAACATGAGAAAAATCTACACTCTAATTCTTTCTGTAGCGGTTGGTCTTACTGCTCAAGCGCAAACTCCTCCAGATTTTACAGTTACTGATTCTGAAGGCAACAGCTTAAACCTGTACTCCGCCTTGTCTAATGGAAAGACCATTATGTTAGACTTCTTCTTCACTACATGCCCAACATGCATTGCCAACGTGGACAATATTGAGCATATCTATCAGCAGTTCGGGGCCGGAACAGGAGACTTCGATATTTGGGGCATTGATGATAGAAGCTCTGATGCTCAGGTGAACAGTTACAAAGCGCAGCAGGGAGTCACTAATCCATGCGTAAGCGGAAATGATGGCGGAGGGCTTGCAGTAGTGAACAGTTATGCTTCCAATTATAACTTCACTGGATTCCCAACCTATGCAGTTATCTGTTCAGACCAATCTATTACTTGGGATATTTGGCCGATCTCTACCAATGCTCCAGAGATCAAACAATCTTTGGAGAGCGACTGCGGTCTTCAAGCAGCAGGAATTGAAGATGTGGTTAAGATAGGTTTCAATGCCATTTACCCAAATCCATCAAGCGATTACGCCACGGTTTCTTACCGTTTGTTGGAAAGAGCCAAGGTAAGCCTTGAAGTTTACAACATGTTGGGAAGTTTGGTGAAGACCGTAACACCAGGTCAGATCTTTGCTGGTCAGAAACAGACTCAGCTTAACGTTAAGGACCTTGAGAACGGAAACTATTTTGTTAAGCTGATTGTGAATGATGAGCTTGCAGATGTAATGAAATTGACGGTGATGAATTGATTACCATTCCCGGATAATGGAGAAAGGCGCAGATTATCTGCGCCTTTCTTGTTTCCAGTGGTCACACAGAATGTAACTTCACCAAATACCATGCATGCATTTCTCATGAAAAGAGTCTACTTCTTGGTCATCGTGCTTTTAGCTTCGGTTGTTGCAAGAGCGCAACAAAGTTTTGACCCATCTAAAATTGATATTGTTCGAGATGAATATGGTGTTCCGCACATTTTTGCTAAGACGGATGCAGAGGTAGCCTACGGCTTGGAGTGGGCTACGGCAGAAGATGATGTGGAAAATGCCCAGTTCATGCTTTCAGCCATGCGCGGTGTACTTGGTAAGCGAAAAGGAATAGACGGTGCCAAGATCGATTTCGCGGTGCAGTTCTTGGGAGTGGTCGATTATGTGAATGAACATTACGAGGAGAGTATTCCAGAAGACCTGAAGCGGGTCTTGGAAGGGGCTGCGGCAGGTGCAAACGCATATTACACGGCTCATCCAGAGTTGCTCTGGGATAAGAAACTCCTGCCTGTAAAGCCACAGGATTTTGTGACCGGCTATATGCTTGCCATGGCGCTTATGGGTGGCGTGCAAGGAACCATTGAGAAAATGGTTGATGGTCGCATTGAACGAGATGTGCCTAAAGCAGAAGACGGCATTGGTTCAAACGCTTTTGCGTTCAACTCCAAAAAGACCGCAGATGGCAATACGTATTTGGCTGTCAATGCGCATCAGCCTATAGAAGGTCTTTTATCGTGGTATGAGGCGCACGTTTGCTCTGAAGAGGGGTGGAACATCGTTGGTGGCCTTTTTCATGGCTCTCCGACAATTTTTCTGGGTACCAACGAAAACCTTGGCTGGGCCCACACTACCGGCAACCTTGATGAGTTAGATGTTTACAAACTCAAAATGCATCCCAAGAAAAAACTGCTGTACAGCATTGATGGCGAGTGGCATAAACTACAAGTCAATCGGGCCAAACTCAAAGTGGCGCTCGGAAAGAATGGTTGGTTCAAAATTGGAGTAAAGAAGAAGTTTTGGGTAAGCAAGTATGGTCCTACCATGAAGAACGACCATGGCTTTTTTTCGCTAAGAATGCCAGCATTGATGAATATCTATCCTATCGTTCAATGGTTTAGAATGAACAAGGCCCAAAATTTCACGGAGTTCCGTCAGGCTTTGAATATTCAAGGGCTATCGCGACAGAACATTACTTACGCTGATAAGAACGACACCATCTATTTCATTTCCAACGGATACATCCCCGTCAGGGCAAATGGCTACGATTGGAAACGGGTTGTACCAGGAGACACCTCGCTGACGCTTTGGAACGAATTCCTTCCCATAGACAGTTTCGCGCAGTTCCTCAATCCAGAATGCGGTTGGGTATTCAATACCAACAATTCGGGTTTCGAAGCTACAGCCAAAGATGAAAACGGAAAGCTGGAAGATTACAATCCCCATATAGGCTATCGCAATAAGTACAACAATCGCAGCCTGCGTACTTACGAGATTATGGAAGGAAAGTACGCCAACAAGAAGATCAATTACGAAGACTTTAAGGCGCTTAAAATGGATCAGACCTATCCGGAAAGAATGACCTACAGAGGCGAATTCTGGATGGATGAACTTTTTGCTCTTGACGGGACCAAGTACCCTGAAATAGCAGATGCCATTGAACGAATTGCCGCCTTTGACAGAACAGCAGATACGCTTGACAGGAATTTTCCGATGTTATTGATGACCATTTACGAGTTGCTGGATTACAACGGCAATAAGCGGGATGAGGCAAGTCAAGATGTCGATAAGCGCGTAGCCATGTTCGTAGATTGCATTACCAAGGCCAAAGAAAAGATGATTGACAAGTTCGGAACCATTGACATTGCCTTGCGCGAACTTCAGGTAATTGAGCGGGGTGGGAAAACCGTGGCCATTGGTGGAGGCCCGGATGCTATTCGCACCGTTTTTGGTCAGTTTATGGAAGATGGCAGAAACAGAATGGTGGCTGGAGATGGTTACTTTCAGCTGGTACAATTCACCAAAGACGGCCCTATCATTGAGAGCGCCAGTCCATTTGGAGCTTCAAGCTTTCCAGATTCGCCACACTACAGAGATCAGATGTCTCCATTCGGTAAGGAGAAAATGAAAACCATGAGCCTAGATAAGGAGACAGTTTACAAGAACGCCAAGCGCATTTATCACCCAGAATAGTACATTTGCAGCCCTTATTGGCCCCGTAGTTCAACTGGATAGAATATCAGATTTCGGCTCTGAGGGTTGGGGGTTCGAATCCTCCCGGGGTCACCACCGGGGACAATTCACTTAGATAGGTTGGATTGTCCCCGTTTTTTCGAAGAAAGATTGAATGAAAAAGCTCGTAAAGGCTCTGGCTATCGGTGTTCTTTCATTAGCCATCCTTTCACTTTTTAGTTGGATATCAATACAGGTATCCAAACAGGACAAAGAGTTCGGCATACTTACTAAGCCGATAAAGTATCTGTACACTTTTCCAGACCTTTTTGTGGAATCTGTTGAGGAAGCGAAAACACTTGGGTTGCCTCCAACGTTCCTCAAAACCCCTGAAGGTTTTGTTCCAATTAATGAATTGGAAAATGACCTGATCGTGTTAACGGCTTATTCAGACACCAATAATTCACGGTCGGTTGCTCTGATCAATTTGAGGAACGATTCTCTGCTTTACAAATGGACATTTGGTCAACCCATTCTCGACCATGAAAGAATCTTTCATCCATTACTTCTTCCCAAGAAAGATCTTGTGTACTCATACAGTGGAAAAGACCTTGTAAGGGTTGATTCCATGTCGAACGTTGTTTGGAAGCAGGATGGCATTTGGCCGCATCATTCAAAAGAGGTTGACAGTAACGGAGATATTTGGATGAGCACTTACCCAAGGGTATACTATCCTACGGGCACTTATAATATCAATGGCAGAAAGGTCTTTTATAAAGATGAGTTCATAACCAAGGTTGATGGTGAGACCGGTGAAATCCTCTTTCAAAAATCAATGACCGAGATACTCAGAGAGAATGATCTTTCCAACTATTTGTTGAAGTCGGAAAATCCAACTGACCCGATTCATACCAATGATGTGGAACCAGCACTGAAAACAACGGAGTTCTACCAAAAGGACGACCTGTTCATAAGCGTCAAGCAGATGTCTGCTATTTTTCATTACCGACCATCAACAAATGAAATACTGAATGTAATTGAGGGTCCGTTTGTTGGTCAGCATGATGTGGATTTCTATGATGATAGCTCGTTGGTGTTCTTTAACAACAATTATTACACGGAAGCGAAGGTTGAGAAGTTCAACATTAGGGATTCGACAAAGATTACAACTGTTGGGGATCTTTATTCTGGCATAGTTCGCTACGATTTTACAACTCAGAGCTATTCTTTTCTTGCCGAAACCGCATTTCGCGAACACAGAATATTTACGAAGACAGAGGGCTTGATAGACTTCTATGAACCTAATACCTGTTTTGTTGAACAACAGAATGATGGGGTGCTTTGGGTTATTAAGGACGATAAGGTCATTTACAAAAACGTATTGCAATCCTTTCACCAAGGGTATCATCATTTACCGAATTGGACCCGGATAATTAAGCATCCTTTATAAAGGCATTGGTTGATGCCAACGCATTGACTCAATTAACTTTATAGCATGTCTGAGATTTCGAGGAAACAGTTTCTGAAACAATCAATTCTTGCATCTGCGGCTTTGCCCTTTGCTCCCATGTTTGCAGGGTCTGAGTTGGCTCCACTGCAAGTACCTGAACACGCAGAACTGGAAAAGGACGAAGCTTTTTGGGCCGAGGTGCGACAGCAGTTTACGTTGGACGAGAAGGTTATCAATTTCAACAACGGCTCGGTCGGTCCGCAGTCCATTCCGGTTCAGGAAGCGCATATTGACATGTATCGCCTCAGTAATAAGGCGCCTGCTCATTACTTGTGGCATGAGCTGAACGACCAGCGCGAAACCTTGCGGGAAGAGCTGGCAAAACTGATGGGTGCCGAAACCGAAGAAGTGGCCATCAATCGCAATACAACAGAAGGTTTGAGCACGGTCATTTTCGGTTTGAACTTGAAGGCTGGAGATGAAGTGGTGATTTCCGATTTCGATTATCCCTTCATGCTAAATGCGTGGCGCCAGCGCCAAATGCGTGATGGAATTATATTGAAAGAGGTGAAACTTCCTCTACCTATTGAGGATGTGGATCAAGCCGTTGAACTCTACAGAAAGGCCATCACGCCCAAGACCAAAGTCGTTCATATCACCCATGTCATCAACTGGACAGGGCAGGTAATGCCCGTAAAGGAGATAACCGCCATGGCAAAGGAAAAAGGTTGTGAGGTTGTGGTGGATTCCGCTCATGCATTGGCTCATGTGCCGTTGTCGTTTAAAGAAATCGGGTGTGATTATCTGGCGACTTCACTGCACAAGTGGCTGGGCGCTCCATTCGGTACGGGTGCTTTGGTTGTCAAAAAGGAAAAGAAAGCCTCGTTGTGGCCTTTGATGTCACCATACGAGCCGCAAAGTGATGACATCAAGAAGTTTGAGTTTCTTGGAACACGTTCCATTCCGGCAGAAATGGCGGCTTTGGATGCCATTGAGTTTCATCAGAAACTGGGAGCCGAGAATGTGCACAAACGCCTGCATTACATCAAAAATTACTGGGTGAATCAGGTGAAAGATTTAAAGGGAATCACTGTTCATACTTCACTAAAACCAGAGTTTGGAGGTGCAATGGCAACAATTTCCATCGATGGAAAGACAGCGGGCGAGATTGTGACAGGTATTCGCAAAACCGCATACTTTGATGTGGGTTATGTGGTTTGGAATGGAATGGACGCGGTGCGAATCAGCCCACATATTTACACCTCACTTCATGAACTGGATCTACTGGTTGAAGCCATTAAAAACCTTGTCGGGAAATGATTCGAAGCCTGATTCAATGGTTGTCTGAACACCGCGCGGTGAATCTTGCTCTGGTGGTCGGGTATGCGGCTTTCATTGTTTTCGCACACGAATGGTTCGTTTATCGTTCTGTCGACATCATGAATAGTCTGTCCATTCCTGTCTATGATCGACTCGTGGCCGTAATTGTCGCTGCTGCGTTGATTTCAGTCGTTCTAATGATCTATAGAGGCATCAGGCAATGGGGTCATGTCAACAGATATGGAGTGGTTTTTTTGCTGCTGACCTTAACTGGGTTGATCATCCATTTCTTCATGCTGACCGAAATGAACATAGAATTCATCCATGCAGTCGAATTCGGGTTGCTGTCGGTACTGATCTATCCGTTGACCGGACGTTTTGGGGGAGCCATCGCTCTGGCGCTTCCTGTAATGATGTTCGATGAATGGTACCAGTATCAGGTGTTGTTCGACTTTGTGGATTATTACGAACTCAATGATATTGTGCTCGACCTCTTAGGTGCGGGACTGTTTCTGTCCGTTCTAAAAATGTTCAACCTTGGGGTGAGTATTGACCACGTGCCTATTTCGAAGCGGGTGGAGGTTTATCTCCTTTTGATTCTGGTTTTTGGAATCGTCCTTGGCCTGGTAACAGGATGGATTGCTATCTACAGCGAAACAGCCTCAGAACACACCTGGTTGGTACTGAATGCCATCAAAGAACCTTACGGGTTTTGGCGCGTGCATCCACTTATTGGTTCTTCCTACCATGTACTGGAACCCATTTCCGGATTGGCCATCGTATTCGCGCTGAGCTTCGGCTATTTGCTAATGGATTCCAGCAGACCAGTGAAGTAGGAGGGAGCAAACTTCAATCGACTTCCGTACCAACTGAACATTTCCCCGTCAACCAATTTGACGGCAGCATTCCGCAGCAGTTCTTGCAACTCCTTGATGTGTTTTTCTTTGAAGGGAAACGGCTCTGAGGAAAGCAGAATCACCTCTGGATTCAGATCTATGATCTGCTGCTCGGTCAATTCCGGATAACGCGTTTCAGAAACCACATTTTCAAACCCGCAACGTTCTAGCAGATCGTTAATGAATGTTTCTGGACCAGCAGCCATAAACGGGTTTTTCCAGATCAGGTACAGTACTCGTTTGGATGAATTCAGCGGTTTCAATTCAGCAAAACCAGTTTCGATTTCGCGAGTTAATTGAGAAGCATCGGAATCCGTGATTTCAGCAATTGATCGGATCATATCCAAAGCAGAATCAAGGCCATTCACATCACTTACCCAAACAGGAAAATTCTTTGCAAGTGCTTCAATATCTGCTTGATTGTTTTCTTCCTTGTTGGCAATGATCAGATCTGGATTCAGCTTTGGAATCACATCAAAATGGATCTTCTTGGTACCGCCAACTCGCGTTTTGGTTCGGAACCATTCATCAGGATGTACACAGAATTTGGTGATGCCGACCACTCGGTCTCCCAGACCAAGGTCAAACAATAATTCTGTCTGGCTTGGAACTAAGGAAATGATGCGTTCAGACTTTCGCGAGATTTCAACTTCGCGACCCAACTGATCAATATGAACCAAAGTGTCAGACATAAAAAAGAGGTTCCACAAAGAAACCTCTCTTTTCATACTGTTGAGGCAAAATTTAGGAGAACTGACAGATCACACCGCCCATAAGAGCAAGCGTCAGTGTCCAATAACTGGCATTGATGGCGATGTACTTAAACCCTTTGCGTTCGAAAAGTGCGTTGGTTCCCAAAACCGGAAGTACGAAGAAGATTCCAGCTATGGTACCATGCAAAGCACCGTGACCAAAACTTCGGAAGCGGTCTCCGTAGGCATCCATGAAGGTTTCCAGTGCCGCAAGATTTGCTGGGTCCGTGTCGCCCTGAAAAAGCGCCTGCACCCCTATTTGGTGAATGACAATGCTGATCATACTAATAGATAACATGACGCTGAGAAGTAGCGATACACCGAAAATAACAGGCATGTTGCCGGTCTTGATCATGTCTTCGGTCACGCCAGAGGCTTTCATCCATGCATTACCGAATACTTTGGGGTTGTACCAGATAAAACCGATGATAGTTGGAATAAGGGCTGCGCCTAGAATTACTGGAAAATTCATGATGGTAAAATTTAGTTGGTTGACGTTACCAAAATAACCATTCAGATTTCTGCTGATGCCCTTGGTCGAAATTTTAACAATTGATTGATTGCCGTCTAATCCGCAATCGCCTTGATGATGTCGTGTTTGGTAAGAATGCGGTACGAATCCGCTCCATCCCTGTAAAGAACCGCTGGAGTTTCCTTATCGAAAATGTCTGCAATTTCTGCCACGCTTTTACCGCTATTCACCTCAGGGAAAGGTTGCTGCATAATATCTCGCACCTTGCAGTTGCGGTCTTCTGGTTTATTGAATAGATGACTGAAAAGCTTTCCTTCCGTAACGGAACCAACTGGCTTTCCATTCTCAAACACAGGAACCTGCGAAATGCCATTTTCAGTGATTAACTTAACAACATCAGCAACTGAGTCATCTGCCTCAACCGACATCAACTCAGGCTGTTTGGCACCATGAACTTCCACCACGCTGATGCGGCCTTTATCCAAGTAACCACGGTCACGCATCCAATCATCGTTAAAGATCTTACCCACGTAGCGTGTTCCATGATCGTGGAAGATGACTACCACCACATCATCTGGCTTCAATTGATCTTTCAACTGCAACAATCCTTGAACAGCGCATCCAGCGCTATTTCCCACCAATAGACCTTCTTTCTTGGCCAACTCGCGGGTCATCAGCATACCATCCTTATCGGTCACTTTCTCGAACAGGTCTATCACGTCAAAATCAACACATTTCGGAATGATGTCTTCACCAATTCCTTCGGTCACATACGAGTAGATCTCACTCTCAACGATCTTACCTGTTTCATGGTAAGCCTTCAAAGCAGAACCGTACGTATCAATTCCCCAAACCTTGATGTTCGGGTTCTTCTCCTTCAAGTATTTGCCCGTTCCAGAGATTGTTCCACCCGTTCCAACGCCAACTACCAAATGCGTCACTTTTCCTTCCGTTTGTTCCCAAATTTCAGGACCAGTTTGTAGGTAATTCGCCTTCGGATTGCTCAGGTTATCATACTGATTCGGGTAAAACGAATTCGGAATTTCCTGATTCAATCTTCGCGCCACCGAGTAGTAAGAACGCGGGTCGTCCGCATCCACATTCGTAGGCGTTACAACAACCTCAGCGCCCATCGCACGCAGAATATCCATCTTCTCCTTGCTCTGCTTATCCGGCATAGTGCAGATCAGGCGATAGCCCTTCACAATAGCGGCCAGCGCCAAACCCATTCCCGTGTTGCCCGAAGTTCCCTCAATGATGGTTCCTCCTGGTTTCAAACGACCATCGGCCTCCGCATCCTCAATCATCTGCAACGCCATTCTATCCTTGATCGAATGCCCCGGATTGAACGTCTCCACCTTGGCCAGAACCGTACACGGAAGGTCCTTACAAACCTTGTTCAGCTTCACCAGAGGCGTGTGGCCAATGGTCTCCAAAATATTGTTGTAATACATGGCCGCAAAGGTAGAAACCTCCTTCGGCTGACCATTTTTCCGTTCTTCGTTTTTCATTTTTCTTTACGTTGATGAACCAACCACTTCAAGGCTACCGAATTCTCGATTTCACCAAACTGCTTCCTGGTCCACTCGCAACACTTTGGATGGCGCAGCAAGGCGCGGAAGTCATCAAGGTCGAATCGCCCAGTTCGCCTGATACCGTCCGTTGGATGCCACCCACAAAAGAAGATGGGAACTCCGTTTTCTACCATGCCTTGAATGCTGGCAAGAAAAGCGTTTCGGTCGATTACCGTTCAGAAAGTGGGAGAGAGGCCATCCTCAAATTGGTGGAATCATCAGATGTCGTCATCGAACAGTTCCGCCCGGGAGTTTTGGAAGCTTTTGGTCTCGGTTTCGAAGAACTCAAAAAGCGCAATCCGAAAGTCATTCTCGTTTCCATCACAGGCTACGGACAAACAGGCGAAATGGCCGCGAAACCGGGCCACGACATCAACTACCTGAGCTATTCTGGCGTGTTGGACGGGCTTCGCGATAGCAGCGGAAATCCCGTTATCCCAAAAGCGCAATTGGCCGATGTGGCGGGAGGTAGCATGATGGCGTTGAATGCAACCGTTACGGCTTTGCTTCACCGCGAACGGACGGGTGAAGGTCAGCACGTGGATGTTGCCATGGCCAAGAACGTCTCGGTACTTCAGATGCTGCGAATTTCTGAGGAAAAAGAAACAGGTCGCTACGAAGATTATCTGTCAGGAAAACTCGCTTCATACAACGTTTATCGCTGTGCAGATGAAAAGTACATTGCATTGGGTGCGCTGGAACCCAAATTCTGGCAGAAGTTCTGCAATCTGGTCGGGCATCCAGAGTGGGGTGCTCGCCTCATGGAACCAGAATTAAAGCAGGAAGTGGCCGACCTTTTCGTCTCACAAACGCAGCAATTCTGGACAGATAAACTGGAGAAGGAAGATGTTTGTCTATCGCCCGTGCTATCTGTTCAAGAAGCGATGAGGCATCCACTTTTTAAAGATGGATTTCCAGCGGTTTTCGGTTCAACGCAGCTTTCCCCAGCACCAAAATTGGGGGCGGATAATGATGAACTGACCCCCTAAATCCCCCAAAGAGGGACTTTGCGCCCTCCGCGAAATCTCCGCGTCTTTGCGGTTAATAATAGATCGCGGATGACACGGATTAAACTGATTTTCACGGATTAATTCTCAGGTGATTATCAACTCAGTGCTCTCTGTGCCTTCTTTGTGTCCTCTGTGGTTAAATCAATCGCAAGGAGCAAACGTGATCAGCTGCAAATAGATTTTCGTTTTACCCAATTGCCCCATCAACCAATCACGCTTTTGGTGATTGATAGGCGAAGTGTAATTCGCCACCAGAAAACGGTGTTTATCCAAGCGTATGATGGACGGAAAAGCCGTGTCGCCCGCACCAGGAAGATCCATTACCCATTCTACTTTCCGTGTTTCCTTATTGATTTTGAATAGCGCTGTGGTTTTCGGAGAAAGTGAATATCCAACCCAGTTCCATTTACGCTGAGCAGACATTTTCCGGTCGCGGTCCACTTTTCCAAACGGTTTCTTGCCTAGCTGTCTGCGACCAACGAGGTAAAGTTCATCTCCATGTCGGAACATCTTTGGCGACATGAAGCAGCGCGCGTCAGCTGTGTCTGGAAACTCCCAATTTCCGAGGTCTCCATTTTTCGCGAAAGCCACATGAGAACCGAAACCCGTGTTGTCGCCATCTTCCAATCGCGTAACTGCCCAAAGATTTCCTTCACGGTCAAATTCCCAAGCACATTCTGAAGCACCACCAAAGTAGACCGAGCCTGTATCGTTCACAGTTTTCCAGTTCATGCCATCATTGGTTTGCTTGAATAACAAACGAACTTCCGAAGGCCCTTTCAACTCGTAATGCGAACCAATGTAACTCGTCATGTAAGTGCTGTTGTTCCGATTCTTGATGCTCCAATGCACCTCGCCAAGCGTCAGAACTTGTTCAGGTTCGCTCCAGTTTCCATCTCCATCAGAAGTAAAATGGTCGATGAACTGAGGTTCAAAGGCCGTCATTTTGGTTCCAGCCCCGAACGTGTAGAAATGCAGTTTCCCATCGATCGGAACCAAGAAAGGTTCGCGCACATCACGACCAATGAAAATCTCTTTTTCCTTTCGCCAGTCTTTTCCATCCGCGGAGCTAATGATATAAATGCCTGTTTTCTTGGAAGCAAAATGCGTAGGCCCTGTGCGGAAAGCCAAGAAAAGTCGCTTCTTGAAAATGGTAATGCAAACGTTGTTGTTTGAGTTTTGTGGATTAACGCCTTCGGGAAGATCGACCGATGGTATCAGCCAGTACGGATTGCTGAGTTGAGGGCAATAATCCTTACCGAAATCGAATCCTTCATCGTGAAGCGCAGGGTCATCCGCGGCAACTTCCAATAGAGGTAGCATTTCCTCTAAAGCCTGCTGAACTTCCAATGGGTATTCGTTCTGCATTGGCCATTTTGGTGTTGTGCAGCCGAAGAGGAAAAAGGAGAAAATGAAAAAGGTGAAATGGTGGGGTTTCATAAGGCTTGGTGTGGCGCGAAAATACAGGAACGTGAAGTTGACCGACTGTTAAATTAATGCAAACTGTGGATGGCCATTTTGAACGGTTGGTTTTGTGAATCGACTTCGACCAACTGGAGCAGAATAACTCTCTACCTTGCACGCATGGAATGGCAGGTTTGGTTTGAAGCGTTTCTTCAGTTACTCCAAGATTGGGGTTACTTGGGAATGTTGCTTGCAGGTTTCCTTTCGGGAACGATCATGCCGCTTTCCTCAGAAGCAGTTCTGGTGGTTTTACTCGCCCAAGGATTGGATCCGATGAAACTGTTTCTCATCGCAACTTTCAGCAACTGGTTTGGCGGTATGACCACTTTTTGGATTGGGAAACAGGGCAATTTAGAATGGATTGAGAAGTATTTCCGCGTGAAGCACGAGCAGCTTTTGCGTTGGGAACAGAAAGTGGAAAAGTACGGAGCTTACTTCGCCATTTTGGGTTGGTTGCCGATTTTAGGGAACGTAATCGTATTGGCCCTTGGCTTTTTTCATGCGCGGCATGTGCCAAGTGCTTGGTGGCTGCTTGTAGGAAAAACGTTGCGCTACGCTTTCATCATTTGGGTGATGAACTAGTTTTCAATTGCTCAAGTAGCAATTCCCTCACCAATTCCTCGTCTTCCCAAGGCGTCATGTGGCTACCACCATCAATTGTCACGATTTCAAGCAATGAATCTGGAATCATCTCCTTGGAGAATTCAATATTCTCGTAGGGGACAATTTTGTCATCTGTTCCATGAACATGGATGAATGACGTTCTGACCGAACCCCATTTCGGTAGCATCTTTCTGAGTTCCGCTTCGTGTGCTTTCTTTTCGGCTGCAGCCACCATGAAAAATGGTGGAACCGCCCAGCTCGTGGCTTTCCATTCAGTGAATTTGACAATGGCGAAATCGCGTTCCTCGTACGGACTTATAGCGGGTGCTAAAAGCACAGCCGCTTTCACCTTTTCAGGATTGTTGAGCACGAAATTGGAAGTGATCGGACCTCCATACGAATGCCCAACCGCAATCACATACGGATAACGGTAATGTGTGAGAATCTTGGCAATCGCCTCGCTTTGTTTCTGAATGGAAACTTCCGCGTTTCCTTGGTCATCGGGGCTGTAGCCCAAACGGTCGATGCTGATCAAGCGCGCGTATTTCAGCAGAGAAGTGTCTTCCAAAAACTGAAAGAAATTGTTGGCTGCTCCTGGCGCACCGTGAGTGAAAAACACGATAGGAAGCGAGTCTTCTTTCAAGGTGGAAACCTCAACCCAGCGTAGTGGATGTCCATAAATGCTATCGTGACCAACGGTGCATTCCAGTCCTTTGTCTTCAAAGTATTTGTACGTGTCTTCATCATTTGCAACAGACATCGGGCTGTTGAAATACCAGATGGCCAGCGGAATATGAATTCCGATGAAGATGAGAAGGAAGATGTAGCGCTTTTTCATTCCAGTTGATGAAACAAGCTCATGGGAAATGAGTTCACTCGTACTTCACCCAAAAGGCAGAGGTGTAGCCGCGCAGTTCACCGCCTTGGCGCGAGTAAACAGGTATGCGAGGTGCCAGCCCAACAATTTTTCTGTCAATAACGGATTCCTCAGCATCATAACTCCATTTTTCTTTGAACGTGAGGCCGTAAAATTCGGCTGTGTAATCACGTTCGATAATGTCTATGGATTGATCTCCAGTTTCGGGATTGTTGAACCAGATGGTGTCAGTATAAACAAGGACTGACTTGGCCTGTTCAGCGGTGATCGGCTCATCAGAAAAAGCATCATACGCCTTCAGTTTTCCAGACAACACATCCGCAATGAGTTTCTCCGTTATCGGTCCAGCATCTGAGAAATCCTCGTCATTGAGGTCTTCGTGAAACATGGAGTTCAAATCTACCGCATAGACCATGGTTTTGGTATACGCCACTTCCTTAGAAGTTATTGGTTCTTCAGCGTGCTTTTGGTTGCATGCAACAGCGGCAATCAATAAGAATGGAATCAACTTTTTCATGCTGGTTGTTTCGCTTTTTCGCGGTCTTTCAAAACGGTATCCACTATTCTATCGATCATCCAGAAATTGGTGGTTACATGGGCGGCTGTAAGCACACCGCTCATCAATGCACCGCCAATTCCAACGGTAACGATATCCTGTCCTGTGAGGTAGTAGTTTTTGATTGGCGTTTTTGGCCGTAATTCTGGCATTCTGAAACGGGCAGGCGTGTGGTCCAGTCCGTAGATCTCGCCCTTATCGTAATGCACAAAATGTTTGGTCGATAGGGGAGTAGAGAGCTCATAATAATCGATCTTACCTTCCAACTGCGGGAACTGCTTGTAAAGTTCCTTCAACAAGCGTTGCGAAAGTTCTTCCTTGTATGCTTCGTAGTCTTCGCCTCGGTGTTTCCAGCGCTCATCTTCCCATTTCTTGAACCATTCGTAAGGCGCCAACGTGATCATCTCGATGGTGCTCTTTCCAGGGTAGCGGTCTTCCCATTCTGGGTCTTTCAATGATGGGAACGAGATGTACGTTACAGGGAACGGTTTAGACGGGTCTTCCAAGTATTCTTTCACGCCACGGTCGTGGTCGTTGTGCGGGTAAACCCAGTAATTGGTATTGCCGATTCCAAGTTCGCGGAGGTTATGCTTCAATCCAATGTACAGACAGATGTGCGATGTAGAAGGAGGGACGCCTTTTTCTGGATTGAACCCGATGGCTTTCCGAACATCGATATCGAGCAGCTTACCGAACGAGTTCAAATAACCTGTTCCGCTGATTATCATGGGTGCTTCGATACGCGTACCGTCTTCCATCAAGACACCAACGGCTTTTCCGTTCTCTACAATCACTTTGTCAACCCCCGCTCTAACGGCAACAGCACCTCCGGCTTTCTCTATCACTGGAATGATGGTTTCAGCAATTCGCTGACAACCACCTACAGGGAATGCGCCACCTTTCCAGTAGTGCTTATTCACCACTGATTGAATGGCAAAACTGCTTTCTCCGGGAGGCAAACCATGGTCGCCATATTGCCCTGCCAGAACGGCCTTCAACTCTTCATTATCCGTTAAGCTATCAAGAACATCTTTCGTTGTTCTATCAGACCACTTGTAGTAATTCTTGGTCAGTAGTCCTCCAACCAGTTTGCTCAGGATGGTTGGTAGCGCCCTTTCTTGAAAGAATTTCCTGTTCGAGCCCGTAGCAGCATAAACTGCTTTGATGTATTCGTCTATGGCGTCTTCCTCTCCAGGAAAACGCTCATAAAGCATTTCAATGAAATTCTCTTTTCCCGATTTGAAATCGTAGACATTTTCTCCCAACACCACTCGGTCGTACACCTCGTCCATCTCCTGCCATTTCAGTTGATGGTCGGTGATGTAATCGAACATGATGCTCATAAACGTGAAGTCCTTGTGAACGTCTCCAACGTAGTGAATACCCACATCCCATTCGTACTCTTTGCGCTTGAAAACGTGCGTAAAACCGCCAGCTACATAGTGCTTTTCGAGGAGAAGAATCTTCTTCCCTCTCTTTGCCATCACTGCCCCGAAGGTCATAGCTCCAAGGCCAGACCCGATGACAATGGCATCGTAGCCCGTTTTCTTTTCAAGTCGTTTCCAAGGTGTTCCGATTGTTGCCATTTGTAAAACTAGAAGGGTGAGGAGTGCATTACATCATCCGTATCGTATCGAAGATTTTCGCTGATAGTTTTGGTCACGTTAGGCAAGTTTTTGTCCAAGCCTTTGATTTTGAGTTCCATGCGAATATCATGACTCCCGTGAATTTCTTTTTCCACTTTCAACTTTATATCATATTCAATTCCATACAACTTTAAAACGCCATCCATTCTATCCTTCTTTTCTTTTGCGATGGATAGTTTATTGCTGAAGGTTCGGATTGGAGCAAGTGAGTAGGAAGTTACTAATAACCCAACTCCAACTATTGTTAAAGGTACGGTTGAAATAAACCCAGCATCCCATATCATTGAACCGAAATAATATCCCCCGTAAATAATTGCAATGCCAATTACCGCAAAAACTCCAGCATTCAAATAGGTAATTGTTTTAGCATTTAAGAGCAGTTGCTGTTGAATGTTTAGGGTTTTCAAACTTTCCCAGAATTTATCGCCCAAAACGATTTTCGGGCAAGATTCATTAAAGTCAGGTTTTTGGTTCGTTAGTGAACAAGTAGTTCCGATGTTAAAATCCACCACTTGATTATCGCACAAACTACAGTGCTTTGTGAGTTCAAAGTTTGCCATGATTATTTGCTACACGGATGTTTTTCGTCCATATCCGAAATCCATTGGCGGATGACCTGCATCGCCTCTTCGTGAACCAGTTTGCGACCCAATTCTGGCATCATGATGCCGGGGTCGGTGCTTTCCATGCGGTAAACGATAATGGAACTATCGGGCTGACCAGGAGCAATATCGTACATGTACTGTCCACCACCACGACCAGCGGCCACGTTGGTTTTGTAGAAACCGCGTTTGGTGCAGTCGGTTTCTTCGATGTTCAAGAAGAAACCAGATGTGTTTCCCGGTCCTTCGGCATTGTGGCAATGCGCGCAATTTATGTCGAGCCAAGCACGGGCGCGTGCATCCAAAGTGCCCGTTGATTCATCATCCCAAACGGCCAATTTTGGGGCTTCTTCTTTTGATGTGAATCCTGTGAGATAGCCTTTGGCAGCCCACTTTTCCAGCTGGTTCATTTCTCCATCAGCGTATGCGAAATCGCGATTCAAATGCTTTGCTTTTGGCCCGATCGGAACCGTTGCTTTGTCGTATTCATGGCAGCCTTTGCATTGGTTCTTGTTCGGAATCACGTAGTTGATAGATTTTTCTGAACCATCGTCATGAATCCATGAAACATCGGTTCGGCCTCCAGCCAGTTCGAGCTGCGCATCGGTTTGTTCTTCATTCCAGATATACGGCAATCCTACCCAACCATCTTCACGATTTATCAGCAACCGCGTTTCGATGATCCTGCGGCCTTTGCTTTCATCGCGGAAGTCGAAAGGGTAGTAGAAGTTCTTGATGAGGATTGCTCCTACGGGGAAGTCGAATTCACGGTTTGGGTTGTACTCGGCCGCTTTTCCCTCAGGCATCCATACGAAACGCGCCTTGTGCGCATAATCCGTGAAAAGCGTGGAGTTGAGTGTGTACGGAAGCACGCCATCGTTCGGTTCCAGGTTCTTTTGCTCGCCTCGGAACAGATGGTACTCAGACAGTTTTTTTAGGAAATCACCCGAGGTTGGAACGTTCACGGGGCCATCGACAATTGTGGCCGACTCCTGACAACCAATAATGGTCGCCAAACACAATCCGATGACGAGAAACTTTCGCATCAACTCAATGGAAATTCCTGTCCGACCAACTCCTCGCTCTTTTTCCAAAGCGCAGCAGCAGTTTCAGGGTCTTGCGATGGTCGGTTGCTGAAGTATTTCTTGCACTTCACCCAGTAACCTCCAGACATGTCACCTCCTTCTTCCGAAGATGCCAAGTGAATGGAGGTTTTGGCGCCATCTTCCACCGTTACCATCAATGGTTTGCTCAAGATCCAACCCAATTTCGTGTACCAGTTGGCATTCTTCTCTGCAATCTCGGTCCGTACTCCTCCTGGATGAACCGCATTGGCGGTGATGCCGGTTCCTTCCAATCGCCTTGCCAGTTCTCTAGTGAAAAGGATGTTGCAGAACTTGCTTCGCGAATAGGACTTCCAACCATCGTAAGCGGCATTCTGGTAATTGATGTCGTTCAGATCCAATTCTCGGGTTGATTTGTGCGCAATGGAAGACAGGTTGATGATGCGTGCTTTTTCAGCCGCTTTCAGGTTTTCCATCAATAGATTCGTGAGAAGGAAGTGCCCCAAATGGTTGGTGGCGAACTGCATTTCCAAGCCATCCTCGTTCAATTTCAATTCTGAGAAATAGCAGCCCGCGTTGTTGATCAATACATCAATTTTCGGGCACTTGGCTTTTAGCCTCTCAGCTGCTTCTCGAACGGATTTCTGTGAACTCAAGTCTATCGTAACGAAATCAACTTTGTCACTGCCTGACTGCTTTTTGATCTCGGCAACGGCCTCTTTCGCCTTGGTTTCCGAACGGGAAGTTATGACGATGGAAGCACCTTTTTTCGCTAATGCGATTGCGGTGGCTTTCCCGATTCCAGCGTTTCCGCCTGTGATGATGACCGTTTTCCCTTCCATACTACGAACCTTCTTTGATAGATGGCAACTGTGGATGCGGCAATTCACAATCAAAACCATCCAATTCCGTGCTCATATCCTCAAAATTGGTAGGCGCATTGAAGTTGCAGAAAGTCGTGTTGTTGTTCTTGATGCAAATCATATCCTCAGGCGCAATACTCATGGTTTCCATGTCAATCAACGCAGGGTCGAAAATGCCATCATAAACGATGTGTGGAGATTCCGCCCCGAACAGAGAAGCCATCAGCTTACCCAAACGTTTAGTGGTGTCTGGAAGCATCGGTTCTTGGTCTTCATAAACGTTATCGTGAACATAAACCCTGTTGTAAAAGGGTAGTAGAGGCTGTCTTCCCAAGGGCGTTCGGTCAATTGGTAACTCACAATTCCAGTACTTGTTGTCTTGTGATTTGAGAACGTGTTGTGATCCATCTCAATGTTTCTTCCTGCTAGAATGAAACTGGCCGTTCCACCTGGAAGTACGCCTACAATAGCTCCTGGATTTCCGAAGTTATCGTGGTTGTTGTTTCGGATAATGTTGTCGTGAATACGAACATTCGTTCCTTGCTTTTCGATGAGGTCAGGAAGGTTGTAGAATGCAATTCCACACGCATTTCCTTCGCAGGTGTTGTTGTAAACTTCGGTAAATGAACAGTTCTCAATGGCAATTCCCTGAACGTTCATCGAGGCATAATTATCTCGCAGAATTACATTGCGACTTTGGCCTGTGTAAATACCCGCATCGCTGGCGTTGTAGAGTTCGCATTTCTCAATTAGCAATCCATCGCAAAGCACAGGATAAAGCGCGTAAGCTCCGTTTTCCGAAGACGAACCGCCCGTCCATTCCACCTTGATGTTACGCATGGTCACATCCTTGCTTTCGTGCACCTTGATGCCATCTCCACTCAGGTCTTGAATGGTCATGTCACAAATAGTAACGCCATCGGCTTTGATGTAAAAACCTTGCGCGCCTTCGGTCTGCTTTCCGAAATTGATAATGGTCTTGTCCATCCCCGCGCCTTTGATGGTCACGTTCTTCACGTCCCGCATGGAAAGCTCGCTCGTGAACTCATACGTTCCGGCAGGAATCTCAATGGTTCCGCCTTCCTGAACCGCTATCATTTCTTCCTGAAGCTTCTTGTGCAGTTCTTCAGAAGTCAGTTTTGGCTGGCTGCAAGAAGCAAATAGCAAGACTGCCACAGCAATGCCGAAAAGTTTGGGGTTGATGGTCATAATGGGTTGGGTTGGTTACTTGTTCTTTTCGAAACTCAGCATAAATTCAGCAACGGCCAAGCGAGTTTCCTCCGATAGATAACCCTGAGGCGGCATTTCGGGGTAATCTTCTCTCCTGCGAATGGGGTTGGCTATGTAATCAGCAAGGCCTTTGGGGTTGTCTTTATACATGGCCTGAATGGCCTGTACAGGTGGGCCTATCATTCGAACATCGTATGCATGGCAACCGGAGCAAACGCCATAATACGCCAGCTTACCTTTTTCTTCAACCTCTAGGTCTCTTGGGGCAACGGGTTCGGGAAGTAGGTAGGATTTAACGGCAGCCGTGCTGGCCAGTTCGCAAGAGCCGAATTTCTCCAAGCCCCAAGTGCGGTACATGTCGCGGTTCCGGATGCAACTTCCTACGCCTCCACCGTAAGACAGAATGTCAGGGCCTTTCGTGTCCATTTGCGTTGCCATAGCGGCTTTCACATCATCTACTGGGTTTTCGCCATTCCCGTACATCACGTTATCAAGAATCACCACATGATCAGGGTTAGGTTCCACAGCGGTGTCTTTTGAAAGTTGCGAACCGAAACTCAGGTCGGTAATGGCAATTCCGGTGTTGCCGTTTCCGGTGATGATGTTGTTCTCGATCACCACATCATCAGCGGCCATCACAATAACTCCGGTTCCTTTGGGGAGCAGCGAAATGATGGCACCGGGCTTCCCGAAGTTCTCATGGTTGTTGTCTACCACAAAGTTATTTCTGATGATCACGTCCTGGCAGTCTTTGATAGGCAATCCTGGTGTTATGAAAGCAAGGATACCGCCCGTGTTGTTGTGCGTGTAGTTGCCTTCCACCAGCGCATGACGACAGTTCTCGATCTCAATTCCGGCCACACTCTCGTAAACCTCGTTGTGTCGCACATCAATGTTGTCGCACATGCCAACGTAGATGGCAGCATCGGCAATTCCGCTCAGCACGTTGTGTTCGATCAGGCCGTTCTTTCCGAATTCTGGAAAAATACCGTAAACGCCAGACTCAACGATCCAGTTGTTGCGGATCAGGAAGTTATTCCCTGCCTGGCCCATGATGCCGTTTCCTTTGTACTGCACGATCTTGAAGTTCTCTATCAGGATGTTGGAACCTGAATAAAGAATCGCATCGTTCAACACTTTTTCGCCATTCTCGCTACCGTCCAGCGTTGGCCATTTTCCTTTCTGGATAACGCCTTGCAGGCTGATGTTGTCCTTGTCAATGTAAACGGTTTCATGATACGTTCCAGGATAAACCCGTATCAGATCACCAGGGTTTGCTTTTCCAACAGCTTCTTGGATCGACTCTCCGCTACGAACTTCTATGACGGTTTTCTCCGAAAGATCAACGGCCATGGTTCCGTCACCACCCTCAAAGAATGTTGGCGGTGGAGCAGCGGGGCCACTGGCCGAGAATTTCACTTTGCCGAAATATGCTCCGATGGCGAAAACGAGGGCACTGACAATTACCCAGATGATGATCTTTTTCATAGAACGTGATGGAGTTGATTTATATCAAGGGCTTGAAGGTAATCGATCTGGTTGTTTCGGCATAAAGCTTTCATCGGTAAGCGTTTGCAGAAAGTCAACCAGTCTATCTAATTCTGTATCGGTAAGGTTTGGCTCCCAAATGTGCCAGTGCAGATAAAGGTTCTCACCTTCAGGCACGGCATGGCCGCGACCCTTGGTGTAAAACTCCACCGTTTCGCGCAGCGTTTTGAACCTGCCAGAATGCATATACGGAGCGGTTTTGGCCACATTCCTAAGGCTTGGAATCTTGAACGCTCCTCTTAAAGTAGGGTCGTTGTAAGGAATTTGAGCACCTGCATCCAATGGTTTTCCGTCTGGTTCAGGCGTTCCTAGCACCGCTAATTGTTGATTGGTGAAAAGTGGAGGTGTATGGCATTCCGCACAGCGTGCTACAAATGATCGGAAGATGTTCAAACCCTCAATTTCATTCTTATTGAGCGCACCATGAAAACCGTGTGCGTACTGGTCATAACGACTGTTCAATGAGATAAGAGAGGTTTCGAAAGCGGCAATTGCCGTATACACGTTTTCCAGACCGATCTTTTCGCCTGAATTGGGAAAAGCTTGCTGGAACATGTTTCGATAATTTTCAATGCCATTCAACTTAGAAAGCAGCTCTTTAGGGGTTGTGCCCATTTCGTTCTCTGCGAAAAGTGGTCCTTGCATCTGTTCTTCCAAAGTTGTTGCTCTTCCATCCCAAAAGAAGAGTTTCAAGAATGCCACGTTCCACAGACTTGGCGCACCACGATCCACTTGCTGCCCTGCAATTCCAACACTGGTTGCCAGCCCATCGCTAAACCCTTTTTCGGGTTGATGGCATGTTGCGCAGCTCAACGTTCCATCTTTCGACAGTATCGGATCGAAAAACAAGTAACGACCAAGGTCAATTTGCTCTGGAGTAAAGCCATCGCGTACTTCGGGTAGCGCGGTTTTCAGTCCGCCTACGCCTTGGTCTTCTAATGATCTGTATTGTTGGTAAATGGATCGAAGGCGGCATACGCCATCCTCCGTGAGCTCAAACCCCGGTGGACAGGTTTCGCACAGTTTGAAATCTTCGTTTGATGCCGAAACTTCAACGGCAGATTCGGCTTTGTTGGTAACAACATCTTTCTCGCATGAGAATAGAACAATCGAAACGATAATCAGAAGAATTGGAACTTCTGGAATCGCTCGCCTCATTCTGCGCTCAACGAGTTGATGTAGGCGATGAGGTCTGAAACGGTTTGATCATCAGGAATTGACTGTGCTATCTGTTGCATCTGCGCTCCGTAAGTATCTCCCGGTTCAACTCCGCGAATGCTGTCTCGAAAGTTGTTAAGCTGACGCTCAAGGTACCAATCCTGCATGCCGATCAACCGGGGCGAGAATAGCGATTCGATGCCAACCGCACCTGGTCCGTGACAAGCACCACATACCATGTTGTAGTATGCTTCGCCATTTGCCACACTTCCACTTTCCAACGTGGTTTCAACCTTTGGTGAAGGGAAGGTTTTGATGTAGGCGATAACATCTTTTATTCCTTGGCTATCAAGTGTTTTTGCCATTGGTGCCATTTGAGCACCGTAAACATCTTTGGCATGCACTCCACGTTTGTTGGTTCTGAAATTCTGTAGCTGATTCTTCAAGTAGTAAGGCTCTTGGTCTGCAAGGGCGGGAGCACCCAAGGCTTTCATTCCTTCTGCCTGCTGTCCGTGGCACGTTGCACAGGTCGCGTAAAGCGATTTCCCACGTGTGGCATCACCCAATATTGATTCTTCTGAGCTGGTCGGGTTCTTCGCTGGTTCCGTTCCAGGAGCTGGCTTTTTTTCGCTACCTCCACAGGCATATAGGAGTGAAACCAATCCTATTGCTGCAATTTGTTTAAATGTAATTTGATTCATAATTGGCGTCTTCTGCACAAATATGTCAATTTGTTCGGGGAATAAGGCGTAGGAAATTACCAATACGCAACAAAAAAGCCGAAGCAGTTGCCTCGGCTTTCGCTTTCATTTGGCTGTTAGCGCTTGATGCATCAAGCCCTAACACTGACTCTAACTGTAGAATTTCTCTCCGGCTTTTGCCTTATCCACAATGATCTGTGGCGGTAGGAAACGCTCACCGTGCTTCTGTGCCAAGCGGTTGAAGATGTCGACCGTCTGTTGTGCACCCAAGGTGTCCATGTATCGGAACGGACCACCGCGGAATGGAGGGAATCCGAGCCCGAATACAGCACCCACATCGCCATCCAGCGGATTGGCAATGATGCCCTCTTGCAAGCACAAAGCAGCCTCGCTCACCATGCTCATGCCAATGCGTTCGTAGATCTCCTTCTCATCGAATTTCTTGCGGTTGTTACCACCGAAGAAGCTGTACACATTCGGGTCGAGCTCGCGTTTTTTCTTGCCCGCTTCATCGTATTGATAGAAGCCTTTCTTGTTCTTACGACCGTGGTAACCGGCATCGAACATGCGCTTCAATCCATCAGATGCTTTCACGCCTTTTCGTGTTGAGATGAAATGCTGCATCAATTCACCGCTCATAATATGTGCGCCTACGTCAATTCCCACTTCATCCATCAAGGTGATGGGTCCAACAGGGAAACCGAATTTCTTCAGTACGCTATCGAGTTGAAGCGCGTCAGCGCCTTCTTCCAGCATGTTCAAGGCTTCGCCAAGAAGTGGAGCCAAGATGCGGGTGGTATAAAATCCTGGGCCATCTTTCACCACGATCACCGTTTTTCCTTGCTTCACACCGAGGTCGTAGCAGGTGGAGGTAACCCAATCTGCCGTTTGGTCGGTGACAACAATTTCCAGCAACGGCATTTTCGGAACAGGGGAGAAGTAGTGCATCCCGATCACCTGCTCTGGTCGTTTGCTGGCTTTTGCGATCTCGCCAATGGGCAGGGCAGAAGTGTTGGAAGCAAAAATGGCGTTCGGGCTCATCACTTCTTCGCACTCCGCAATTACTCGGTGCTTCAATTTCAGGTCTTCGAAAACCGCTTCGATCACCACTTGAACCTTTTCAAAGTTGTTGTAATCGAGCTGGCCTGCAATGCGGTTCATCAAGCGGTCTGCATCCAACTGTGGCATTGCCTTTCGCTGCACTTTCTTACCTATATCTTTCCAAATGGTCTGTTTGGCCTGCGTAATGGTTTCCTGCTTGATGTCTTTCAGCAGCACCTTCACATCCTTGGCGGCAGTAACCTGGGCAATGCCCGCACCCATGAAACCTGCACCTACCATGGCAATGGTATCAACAGGCTTTGACAATTCGGCCAATGGGTTTTTCTTCTTCTCCGTCATGGCAAAGAAAATGCCACGCAACTGGAAACTTTCGGGTGTAAGGATGAGCTTCTCGAAACGCTTCACTTCTTCCTCATAACCGCGCTTCTCGCCAGATGTCATTCCAATACGGACACACTCCAAAATCTCGTATGGAGCAGGGTAGTTTCCTTTGGTCTGTCCGTCCACCATCTCTTTGGCCTTCTTGAAGATGATGCCTTTGGTGATCGGGTTTCCTTCGAGGAATTTCTCCATGCCAGAACGTTTATCCTCGCGCTTCAATGGGCCTTTGGTCAGTTCCTTCGCCAAGCAGATAGCAGCATCAAGCAAAGCTTCTTTGGTGGAAAGTCTGTCCACCAATCCCATCTTCTTGGCTGGGTAGGCGAACACGTTCTTTCCGGTAAGCATCATATCCAATGCTTTTTGGATGCCCACCAAACGTGGCAAACGCTGCGTTCCGCCACCTCCAGGCAGCAATCCAAGCTTCACTTCAGGAAGCGAAAGGATCGTCTTTGGACTATCTGAAGCCACACGAGCAGCACATGCCAAAGCGATTTCCAATCCAGCACCCATGCAGGCACCGTTGATGGCGGCCACAACAGGCTTTTTGCTCTTCTCCAAGCGGTTTAGGATCTCGTGGCCTTTCTTAGCGATTGGCTGCCAATCACCTTCTTTCTTCACGTTTGCAAAGGCTTCTATATCGGCTCCCGCAATGAAATCTTTTTTGCGGCTGATCATCACCGCAGCTTTCACCTCAGGGTCTTTTTCGAGTTCGTCCATCATGGGGTTGAACGTCTCGATCATATCAGGACCGATCTTATTGATCTTTGAGTCTTGCTCGTCCATCCAAATGATGGCGATGCCGTCCCTTTTTTCTATTTCAACATACTTGTTCTTCATACTTCAAAGATTTGCAGCCCCCTCAGTCCCCCAAAGGGGGAAGAGCCCCTCCTTTGGAGGGGTTGGGGAGGCTTATGCGTTATACCTTTCCAAAATACTCGCATGACCATGCGCCCCAGCAGCACAAGCGGCCAATAGTCCGTAGCGGCCGCCTTCGGCAATCAATCGGTTGGCAGTTGTGGTCATGATGCGTGCTCCAGTGGCACCAAATGGGTGACCAATGGAAAGCGACCCGCCCCACAGATTCATTTTCTCCATTGGCATCTGTCCAACCGCCCCATCGCGGCCCAAATACTTCTTACAGAATTCATCAGACGCAAGAGCAGCAATGTTCGCCAGGATCTGTCCGGCAAATGCCTCGTGGAATTCGATCACGTCCATATCTTCCATCTTCAGGTTGTTCCTGTCGAGAATCTTGGCCATGGCATAGGCTGGTCCGAGAAGTAGCTCCTCTCGGATATCCTGACCGGTGAAAATGTAATCGTGGATGTAAGCCTTAGGTGTGAAACCAAGCTCTTTTGCTTTTTCCTCACTCATGATCAAAACCGCAGCAGCACCATCCGTTAGGAAAGATGAGTTGGCAGCGGTCAATGTTCCGTGAGGTTTCACAAAAGCGGGCTTCAGCTTTGCCAATTTCTCCAAAGGTGCAACGCGGATTCCGTTGTCCTTATCAATCGGTTTGAACTTAGGAGCAAGCTCAACTGAGGCAATCTCCTTGGCAAGATGACCTTCATCCTGCGCCTTTTGAGCCAAGGTGTGCGAACGCAATGCAAATTCATCTTGCGCCTCGCGGCTGATGCTGAATTTGGCTGCAAGCGTTTCACAATCCTCGCCCATCAATCGGTCTGTAAGAAACTCAGCAACCGCTGGTTTGTCGGGAAGGAAGTCGGTCAATTTCAGCGTCATCGCAAACTTGAGCATGTCGCCTGTTGTGCGAAGTTTCTGCGCGTTGAAAAGCTTCTTGCGCATGCTCTTCTTGTATCCGATCGGTGAGTCCGAAGTGCAATCCGTTCCCCCGGCAATAACCACATCGGCATGACCCAAACGAATCAAATCCGCTCCACGCGAAATGGCCTGATTTGCAGAGATACACGCCTGCGATACAGTTTGACATGGAGTATTCATGGCCAATCCGGCAGTTAGCGCGGCCTCTCGGGCAACGTTCGGTGTTTTCACATTATGGACCACTGTTCCCATCACCACTTGGTCAACCTGATCGGGTTTGATCCCTGTCTTATCCAGGACACCTTTGATGGCGAATGCTCCTAATTGGTAACTCATCAGGTCCATGTAATCAGTTCCTGATCTTAAGAATGGAGTACGTGCTCCGTCAATTAATACAACTCTTTTGCTCATGATCAAATTTTCAATGCATGCATTGCAAATGTATGGTTTTGCGTGACAAGTTTAAAGATCATTGCCAAGTGTTTATCCCTACAATGTTATCCTTGGTCTACGAAATGTTGTTTATCGATCGTCCCTTAGTAGTTCTTGCTTACCTTCGCGCGTGCTATATTGTGTGAACCATATTCGGTTTTCACCGTATAACGAAACCAATGTTTAAGAAAGCTCTACCTAAACCAATTCCAATGAATTATCGGTTTTTTACCCAAGCCATGTTGGCTGGTCTTGTTTCTCTATGGTCTTTGACAGCTCTGGCAGAAGGAACAAAACAGACAACTGCCACATCTTCGGATTACACGCACCTGTTAACCAACTATTCGGAGTACAACGACTTCGGTAGGTACAATGGAACAGAAGATCAACGACTGTTCATTCATATTGAGGATCCGGAGAATGAGGTGGTTTATTTCGGATTCAGCCAGTTCTATGATCAGCCACATTGGCCCAATGTGGGAAATTCAAGAACAGGATATTTCCGAATCAAAGATCCGAGTGGCAACGTGGTTTGGCCAACAGCAGGAAGTCCAGCGGGGCAGCAGAACAATGCAGCCATTTCCAACTGGTCTCAGGCTGTTAACGGTCCGAACCAGATTGTTGGTTCTGGTGGTTATAATGCCTTTACGTTCAACCCGGATGGGCTTCCGGCTGGAGACTATTACATTGAGTTCAGTGCTTCGCAGTCCAGCTACAATTCCGATGATCTTATCATTCCTTATTACGATATAACCGTGGCCACGGAAGGAGGGTCTCCAACGGCTATAGATGGTCGTGTATTCTCTTATAACTGGGCTTTCATGACCCCAGCAATAGATTATCCCAATGATTATTTCGACAGAGACTTTACTGGAGTGCTTTACATCTATTCTGATGATGGGTTTGTGAGCAGTATCGATTTCAGTCAGGCAGGGTTTCAGGGTGCTGCCTTCAACATAGCTTTCAATAGCAGCGGTACCAGTGCAACTGGCGTTTTTGAAGTTGATAGAGCTTCAGTTGAGGGGAGTAATGTAACGTTTGCCGAGTACCGCGTTTTCTTGAATAACCCTGATGAAACCGCATTTCCGAATGGAACATTTGGAGAATTTGTGGTCAACGCAGATTTCCCCAAACTATATGGATGTCCAGATGACAGCGAATGGTTCTTCCGCTTTGCGGCAACCGAGGCTGGGCGTGTTGGCATTCTGATAGACTCGAACGGTAATGGTGAGTACGACCCAGGCACGGCCGATGTATTACTTACGCAAGATATTGTACCGTTTCCGGGAGAAACCTCACCTTATGACAGAGACATACCTTGGAATGGTTTGGACGGATTGGGCAATCCAATTCCAACGGGTACGCCATTACAGGTCGAATACAGATATTCTCAAGGATTTTACCACCTACCGGTCTATGATGTTGAGCATTTAAGAACTGGAATGGAGGTGCAGGCAATTCGTCCTGTAACTCCACAGCCATATGATCCGGATTTCTTCTATGATGACGAAGACATTTCAGAGACATTGCCAGGAGGACAACCAGCCTTGGAACTTGATGGATGTAACCCTCCCTGTCATTACTGGAATGATATCGATTATGGTAATGTAAATACCATCAACACCTTCTGGTATGCGTATCGTTCAAAAACCGCGGTTACAATACCGTTTGAAACGCCTCCCCCAACATGTGCTGGTTGCCCTTTCGTTCCGTTTGAGATCTTGGGACGGGTGGTTCTGGATATTGATGAGAATGGCGTAGAGGATGGCTCTGATTATGGATTCGGAGGAATTACCGTTAATGTTTATGAAGACGCAAATGGTAACGGAACTTATGAATCAGGAACCGATCCATTGATTGATACTGATGTTACAGATGCCAATGGTGATTATTCGCTGATCGGTCAGATTGCCACCGATCATTTGATCGTAATCGATCAGACCGGTCTGCCGGCCAACAGTTCTCTTACAACTCCCAATATTTATGGTGTAGAGTTCTCTTCATTGTATGATGCTGATTGCGATGGTCTATTCGGATTTGTAACATTCCCTATTGCCAATACAGATTATGATACTATTCCCGATACCTCTATTCCATTGGTGGTATGTGTTCAGGATAATGACGTTGACCCACTTGGTGGTGGGCTCACTACTTCCATTGTCATTCCTCCCGTGAATGGTGGAACAGCTGTGGTGCAAGGACTTTGTATCGAGTACACATCAATACCGGATTATATAGGTGTAGATTCACTTCTTTATTCAATCTGTTCTCCGGAAGGATTATGCGACAGTGCTTGGGTGATAATTCAGATCGGAGACATCTGTGGAGATGGAATTGATAACGATGGAGACGGAATCATTGATAACTATTCTCCAGAGATTGTCATTACCGCAAGTGGAACTGACCCATATTGTACAGGATTTTCTGATGGTGTTCTGACAAGTTCTGCTACAGGTGGTCGTGCACCGTTTACCATTACTTGGTATGAGAATGGGGTGCCATTTGCCTCAACAGCTAATGTGAGTGATCTTCCTGCGGGAACTTACGTGGTGGATTATGAAGATGCCAATGGCTGTAAGGAAAACGAAACAGTAGTTCTCGATGACAACAACTGTCCACCAATTGCCAACAACGATTTTGCCAACACGTTGGTTGATGTTCCGGTTGGTGGAAATGTGTTGACCAACGATTGGGATCTGAACGGAGATAACCTGATTGTTACAACAACCCCAGTTTCTGGACCATCAAATGGCAGTGTTGTTCTGAATGCAAACGGAAGCTACACCTATACACCGAATGCAGGTTTTGAAGGTGAAGATGAATTTGTGTATTCCGTCTGCGATGATGGAATTCCATCGCTTTGCGATCAGGCTACTGTATATATAGAGGTAATTCCGATTACTTCTGGAAACGAGCCACCGATTGCAAATGCGGATGTTGCTCAGACCATGGAGGATGTTCCTGTTTCTGGAAACATCCTTGTAAATGATGATGATCCTGATGGCGACAACATTATTCTGAACACTACACCGATAACCGGCCCATCAAACGGCTCGGTTACGATTCAGTCTAACGGAGACTTCACCTACACTCCAAACCCAGGCTTCATTGGAACTGACACCTATATATATAGTATATGTGATGATGCAGTGCCATCGCTGTGTGATACAGCAATTGTGACCATCAACGTTGTTCCTGATTCTGGACCGGACAATGACCCGCCATTTGCTGGAGATGATGCAGCTCTGACCCCTCAGGAAGTTCCTGTTTCTGGTAACCTATTGACCAATGACTTCGACCCGAATGGAGATAACATCATTATCAATACAACTCAGATCTCAGGTCCATCCAACGGAACGGTTACCATTAACTCTAATGGTGATTATACCTACACTCCGAACCCTGGTTTCATAGGTCCGGATCAGTTCGTATATGAGATTTGTGATGATGGTACTCCGAGCCTATGTGCTCAGGCTACTTGTTATATTACAGTCTACCCAGACAATAACCCGCCTGTCGCTACTGACGATATCAATTCAACATTGGTTGGCGTTCCAGTTTCTGGAAACGTTACCACCAATGATTGGGATCCGGATGGTGACGACCTTACGGTAACCACAACTCCACTTATTGGACCATCAAACGGTTCGGTGGTGTTGAACCCCGATGGTTCTTATACCTATACTCCAACCCCAGGTTTTGATGGAGAGGATAGCTTTACCTATGTAACCTGTGATAATGGTGTCCCTTCACTTTGCGACACAGCAGAGGTTTCTATTGAAGTGGTTCCAATTACCACTGGAAATGAGCCTCCAGTTGCTCAAGATGATGCCGCTCAGACTCAGGTTGACACTCCAGTTTCTGGTAATGTACTTGTGAACGATGATGATCCTGATGGCGACAACATCATTTTGAACCTTACTCCGATAACTGGTCCAAGTAATGGTTCAGTTACGTTGTTCGGCAATGGAACATTCAACTATACGCCAGATCCTGGCTTCATCGGAACGGATGTCTTTACATATAGTATATGTGATGATCAGATCCCATCACTTTGCGATACAGCTGAAGTGACTATTGTTGTTCTTCCAGACTATAATGGTCCAGATAACGACCCACCATTTGCTGGGGACGATTTTGCCCTGACTCCTCAGGAAGTTCCTGTTTCAGGAGACCTTCTGGTGAATGATTGGGATGTGAATGGTGATAACATCATCATTAACACCACACCGGTCTCTGGACCATCAAACGGTTCAGTGGTTGTAAACTCAAATGGCACTTATACATATACTCCGAACCCTGGATATACAGGTCCAGACCAGTTTGTATATGAGATATGCGATGATGGTACGCCAAGTCTGTGTGCTCAGGCTACTTGCTACATCACGGTTTACCCTGGTAACAATCCTCCAGTTGCCGTTGATGATTTCAACAATACATTGGTTGATACACCTGTATCAGGTAATGTGGTAACCAACGATTCTGACCCTAACGGGGATAATCTTACAGTTAATCCTTCACCTGTTTCAGGTCCAGACAATGGAACATTGGTTCTTACACCTGGTGGAGCATACACCTATACTCCAAACAACGGATTTGAAGGTGAAGATACTTTCACATATGTGGTGTGCGATGATGGAACTCCATCCATGTGCGACACTGCTACAGTTACTATCTCAGTTATTCCGGTGACTGATGATAATGACCCGCCAGTTGCCAATCCTGACGCATATGTTACGCAAGAGGATGTTCCTGTAACTGGAAATATCACTGCTAATGATGATGACCCTGATGGCGATAACATTATTCTCAATACAACGCCAATAACTGGTCCTTCAAATGGTTCTGTTACGGTTGCTGCTAACGGGAATATCGTTTACACACCTAATCCTGGTTTTACTGGAACAGACTCATTCACTTACAGCATCTGCGATGATGGAACACCATCGCTCTGCGATACAACAGTGGTGACGATCATTGTAACTCCAGACTATAATGGGCCAGACAATGATCCACCATTTGCTGGAGATGATGCGGCACTTACGCCAATGAACGTTCCTGTTTCGGGAGACCATTTGGTAAATGATTTCGATCCTAACGGAGACAACATTATCATTAATACAACTCCTGTTTCTGGACCATCAAATGGTTCGGTTGTGATCAACTCCAACGGAACCTACACCTATACTCCGAACAACGGATATATTGGTCCAGACCAATTCGTGTATCAGATCTGTGATGACGGTTCGCCAAGTTTGTGTGCTCAGGCCACTTGCTACATCACAGTATTCCCCGGCCCAGGCATCAGCTATACCATCACTGAGCCACTGTGTCATGGTGAGGCCAACGGTTCAATCGATATCACAGTAAATAATGCAACGCCTCCATTGACCTACAGTTGGTCAAACGGTGCTACAACCGAAGACCTGAATAACGTAGTTGCCGGAACCTATGTGGTAACTGTAACTGATGCTCAGGGTAGCGTGATCCAAGAAACGATTGAGTTGACACAACCAGCTGTTCTCGGTGTTGTTGTGGATGTTCAGGACGAGACGATAGTGAATGGTTGCAATGGTTCTGCAACAGCTAACCCAACAGGTGGAACCGCACCATACACATATATATGGAGTGATGGACAGACCACGCAAACGGCAGTAGGTCTTTGTGCTGGTATCTATACGGTTACCATTACTGATGCAAATGGTTGTGATGTAACCACAAGTCGTGTTATCAATCCGCCTTCTTGTGACCTTGATGTAAATGTTACAGGGCAGCCAGTGGGTTGTAACGGAGGTTCAAACGGAAGTGTCTTGGCCACGCCTGTAACACAACAGAATAACACACCATTCACTTATCTATGGAATAATGGTGCAACTACACAGCAGATCACGGGGGTTGATGCTGGTCCATACTCGGTTACTGTTACTGATTCTATTGGATGTACTGCTTCGGGAAGCTTTGTAGTTACTGAGCCTCCTATGCTTTCTGTGTCAACTTCTGTGGTTGATGAGTTGACCTTCCAAGGTTGTGATGGTTCAGCTACAGCCACAGCTTCAGGAGGAACACCACCGTATCTATATGAGTGGAGTGACAACCAGATCGGGCAGACTGCATCAAATCTTTGTCCAGGTAATTACACTGTGACAATTACAGATGCAAATGGATGTACGGTTCAGCGCACAGTTACTATCAATGCACTTTCATGTACAGGATTCAGTGTGGCCATTAATACTTACAGCTTGAGCTGTTTCCAAGCAAACGATGGTGCTGCGGTAGCGGTTGTTTCTGGAGGAACGGCTCCATTCACCTACTTCTGGACAACAGGAGGCGCTACTGTTGACAGTATTGGAGGTTTAGGTGCTGGTACTTATCAGGTCATAGTTACTGACTCGGTGAACTGCCAGCAGACAGTAAGTGGGGTTGTAACTCAACCGGCTTTACTTGAGGCTTCAACAGCAGTGGATCCGGTAACCTGTCATGGCCTTGCCAATGGAACAATCGAGTTGACCGTTACCGGTGGTACCACACCTTATTCATTCAACTGGTCAAATGGTGCTACTACTGAGGACCTCAATAACCTTGGGCCTGGTACTTATGGTGTTACGGTTACAGATGCCAATGACTGTTTTGTGATCAGCAGTGGAGCGGTTACCGAACCTGACACGTTAGACGCAAGTAGTGTAGACACTGATGCAACATGCTTCGGTGGAAATGACGGTATGATCAACCTTACTGCCGAAGGTGGACTTCCGCCTTATCAGTACTCTTGGTCAAACGGTCCAACATCTGAAGATATTTCTGGCCTTTCAGCAGGCACTTACACGGTGACCTTTGTTGATCAGAATGCCTGTGTCTATGTTTACACAACCACTGTTGGAGAGGCATCGTTGTTTGAACCAACAATTACAGCAGATGGACCAACCACTTTCTGTGCTGGAGATAGTGTTGTGTTGACCGCCACTGCGGGTGCTCAGTACCTGTGGAGCAATGGTGCAACAACACAATCGATCTCAGTATTCAGCTCTGGTGTGTACACGGTAAGTGTTACAACTGATGATGGTTGTGATGGTGATTCTGACCCAATTCAAGTTACGGTCAATTCGAATCCTAATCCAACGGTCAGCCCAATTGGATCAACCACTTTCTGTAACGGTGGTAGTGTTACTCTTACAACGGGTTCATATGCTACATACCTATGGTCAACGGGTGCGACCACTCAGAGCATTACGGTTACTGCGAGTGGTTCCTACTCAGTTAGTGTTACCGATGGCAATGGATGCGAGGGAACTTCTGCAAGCCTCAATGTAACGGTTAATGACCTTCCAGAACCAACGGTTACAGCAAGTGGAGACTTGGAGTTCTGTGCTGGAAGCAACGTAACACTTACTGCAAGTGCTGCTGCTTCTTACTTGTGGAGCAACGGTCAAACAACCCAATCGATTACGGTTAGCAATGCTGGTACATTCACGGTTACGGTTACAGATGTTAATGGATGTCAAGGAACATCAGATCCTGTAACCACCGTAGTATTCCCAACACCAACTCCGACAATCACTGCGGATGGCCCAACCATTTTCTGTGACGGAGACAGCGTTGTTCTTACTTCATCTTCAGCGAGTCTTTATCAGTGGAGTACGGGAGCGACCACACAATCAATCACGGTGTTCACATCAGGAAACTATTCTGTGACGGTTACAGATGCCAACGACTGTGTTGGAACATCTGCTCCTGTTCAGGTAACGGTTAATAATAACCCGACACCAACAATTACTGCCAATGGAGATCTTGAGTTCTGCGATGGGGACAGTGTGGTTCTAACATCAAGTTTGGCAACTTCTTATCTGTGGAGTACTGGAGCAACCAGCCGTTCTATCACGGTGTTCACTTCAGGCGATTACTATGTGACAGCAACGCTTGGAACAGGCTGTTCTGGAACATCTGATACAACCACGGTTACCGTATTCAGTAATCCAACGCCAACAGTTACAGCAGATGGACCAACTGAGTTCTGTGCTGGTGATAACGTTGTTCTTACCGCTACTCCCGGAAACTCATATCTATGGAACACAGGAGCTACAAGTCAATCCATCACGGTCACCACTTCTGGTCAGCGTTGGGTAACTGTTACCAACGTTAATGGTTGTTCTGGAATTTCAGACACGGTGGATGTAGTTGTGAATCCGAATCCTACACCTACCATCACACCTGATGGACCATTGGAATTCTGTGATGGTGATAGTGTGACCTTGACTTCAAGCGCAGCAGATGCCTATCTGTGGTCAAACGGTGCTACAACGCAATCTACCGTAGTGTATGCCTCTGGAACCTATTCGGTTACTGTGACAGATGCCAATGGATGTCAGGGCACTTCTGCTCCAGTTACAGTAGTGGTAAATGAACTTCCATTCTCGTTCATTTTTGCAACAGGCCCAACAACATTCTGTGAGGGAGATAGTGTAAGTCTTGTAGCGCGGGAGTCTGACGCATATCTATGGAGCAATGGAGATACTACCAGAATCATAACGGTTAATACGTCAGGAACTTACTCGGTTGAGGTGTTCGATGAGAATGGTTGCTCGCAAGAATCCAATGAGATAACGGTTACGGTTAATCCAAATCCGCAGCCAACCATCAGTGCAAATGGCCCACTTCAATTCTGTGACGGTGACAATGTGATTCTGACACTATCTGGTTCTGGAACTTACACTTGGAACACAGGTGAAACAACCAGAAACATTTCCGCTGAGGAAACAGGAAGCTACTGGGGAACCGTTGTAGATAATAACGGTTGTGAAGGGCAAAGCGATACCGTGGATGTGGAAGTTTGGGAATTGCCAGAGCCTGAGATCACTACCATTGGTACACCTTCATTCTGTGCCGGTGACACGATTTTCCTTACTACCACCGAAATGTTTGAAAGCTATCTGTGGTCAACAGGTGATACGACTCAGACCACATTCTCGCTAACTACTGGTTTCGTCATTGTTGAGGTAACCGATACAAATGGTTGTGTGGGTGTGTCTCCAGAGGAGTTGATTACTGTTAATGTCAATCCTAATCCTACCACAACTCCTGATGGTACAGTTGAGATATGTGATGGTGACACGATTACCATTACTTCTGTCATGGCAGAAAGCTATCTCTGGACTACTGGAGATACTACGCAGTCCATCCACGTTTGGCAGGCTGGTTCATATAACGTTACAGCTACAGATCAGAATGGTTGTACGGGAACAAGCTCTGACGTGATTGTAATTGTCAATCAACCTCCAAGTCCGGTTATTACTGCAGATGGAGATTTGGACTTCTGTCTTGGTGGGTCAGTTACGCTGTCAACTGGAGACTATGTTTCTTATCAGTGGTCTACAGGAGCAAATGGACAGAGCATTCTTGTTAACCAGTCTGGCACTTATACGGTTACTGTTACTGACAGTGCCGGTTGTTCTGCCGCTGCTGCTCAGGCTGATGTCACTGTATATCAGCCGCCAATTGTGAGTGTTAGCGTAACAGGACCGCAGCAATTCTGTTTTGGCGACTCTGCTGTTCTTACCGCTACGCCAGGTTACAATGGTTACCTGTGGTCAAATGGTGCGACTACGGAGTCTATCACCGTCTATACATCAGGTTCTTTCAATGTCACGGTTACAGACGAATACGGTTGTACTGCCACATCGCAGTTGGTTACAATTGAGGTTTACTCTTTGCCGAATGCAGACATCATTGCCACTGGACCTACTGAATTCTGTGCTGGCGAATCGGTAACGTTGACTGCTACTGGAGGTCAGAGCTACGTTTGGAATACTGGTGCTACTACCAACTCAATAGTGGTCTCCAATGCAGGTAACTATTATGTTGTGGCCAACAACCAGTTCGGTTGTATCGATACTTCGGCATCGTTGGCGGTTCAGATAAATAACCCACCGCTGGTTACTGTTTTTCCGAGTGGCCCAACTGAATTCTGCGATGGTGGAAGTGTATTGCTTGTAGCAAGTGGTGCCGATAACTATGAATGGTCAACTGGCGAAACGGGTGTTTCAATCGTTGCAGCCACAACAGGAGTGTATTCAGTTACAGGTACGGATGCGAACGGATGTAGTACAGAGTCTGGAGGCGTTCCAGTAACTGTATTTAACAATCCAGTGCCAGTGATCACACCTAGCGGGCCCACTGAGTTCTGTGCCGGAGACAGTGTAGTCCTTACATCAAGCGCTGCCGATTCATACCTATGGTCAACCGGTGCAGTTACTCAGTCTATAACCGTCTTTACAAGCGGTTCTTACGAGGTGTCTGTGGTTGATGCCAATGGTTGTGAAGGAACTTCAGCTCGAGTTATTGTAACGGTCAACAACAACCCTGTTCCTACAATTTCACTCTCAGGGCCAGCTGAGTTCTGTGATGGAGATAGCGTTACACTGACCTCAAGTGCTGCGGATGCTTATCTGTGGTCTACTGGAGATACTACTCAGGCTATTGTAGTGTATGCTGGAGGCGATTATTCCGTTGAGGTTACAGATCAGAATGGTTGTTCAGGACTATCTGCCGATGTTTCAATTACGGTTTACCAGAATCCGCAACCTGTAATTTCGGCATCAGATACAGTTGCTTGCGATGGCCAAGTGGTTACACTTACTTCATCTCAGGCCGATGGCTACCTATGGAACACAGGTGCAATGGTTCAGTCTATTTCTGTCACTCAATCGGGTATCTACACGGTTACAGTTACTGATGGAAATGGCTGTTTGGGAAGTGATGATGTTGAAATAACGATCAACCCTGTTCCAACTCCTGTTCCGGTAATTACTCCTGATGGTCCAACCACATTCTGTGATGGTGACAGTGTTACCCTTTCCGTTGATGCTTGGAACTCATATCTATGGTCGCCAACAGGCGATACAACACAGACCTTGTTGGTGTCTGAGTCAGGATTATATGTGGTTACTGTGACCAATGAGTACGGTTGCGCGGCAGATGCGGCTGGAATTGTTGTGACGGTCAATCCGAATCCAAATCCAGTTATTACTGCCAATGGCGATAGTGCAATCTGCGATGGTGAGACGATCTTGCTTGGAACATCATTGTACAACGCTTACGACTGGAGTACTGGAGATACCACGCAGGTGATTTCTGTTGATCAGACCGGATCTTACAGCGTAACGGTGACAAACCAGTTCGGATGTGTTGGCACATCTGAGGCGTTCGAAGTAGTTCAGAATCCGAATCCAGAGATCTCTGTGGAGGCAGATGGACCGACTACCATCTGTAATGGAGATGAAGTTGTACTGTCTGCTGTTGGTAACGGACCGTATCTGTGGAACACCGGAGATACAACTCAGTCTATTACTGTGTCAGATGCTGGAATATACTATGTTCAGGCAACAGATACTGTTACAGGTTGTGTTGGTGTGTCTGATGACGTGGAGGTTGATTTCTTCCCACTGTTCGATCCAGATATAATAGTAGATGGCAACACCAGCTTCTGTGAGGGTGAGGAAGCAATTCTGACAGTTGTTAACGGAACGTCTTTCTTGTGGTCTACTGGAGACACCACCCAATCAATAACCGTAACAACAACTGGTGTTTACACGGTTACAGCAGTTGATCAGAATGGCTGTTCTGGAACGGCAGGTCAACCTATTGTTGTGTTGCCTTCTCCTATTACGCAGATCATACCAGATTCGGAATTCCCTTACTGTAATGGTGACGTGGTAACATTGACTGCGTTAGGAATTCCTTTCATTGATGACTTTGAGTGGAATACAGGAGAAACATCGCAGACAATTGAGGTTACCCAGAGCGGGGTTTACACCGTAACGGTTACCAATCCTGCAGGATGTTCTTCAACCGCATCGTTGCCTATCGGATTCTTGCCATTGCCACCAACTGACATCTTCGTGAATGGTGAGACAAGCATCTGTGACGGTGATGAGGTGCAGTTGACCGTGCTGGCTCCACCGTTCGGATTTGACTTTGAATGGAGCAATGGAGAAACTTCACAAACGATTACAGTAACTGAATCTGGCAACTACGAGGTTACTGTTACAAGTCTTGCTGGTTGTACCGCCACTTCAGAGCCTATCTCTGTTACAGTTGTTCCGGGGCCAACTGCTGATGCGGGACCTGATCAGGCAATTTGTATCGGTGATACTGTGGTGCTTACAGCAACGGGTGGGGAGAATATTGTCTGGATGCCAGGTGGCCAATCTGCAAGTATATCCGTAAGTCCATTAGATGATACCATGTACATTATTGAGGTTACCAATGAAGGATGTAATCAAGTTGCTGTCGATACAGTGAACGTTACCGTTCAAGCCTACCCAACGGCATACTTCGGTTATGGAGAGACCAACCTTGGCGAACCAGTGTTGTTTGCTGATTCATCAACTGTTCCACCACTGTTCAGCTGGGATTGGGACTTTGGTGATGGAAGCGGTTCTGCTGAGCAGAATCCATCGCACGATTATGAAGAACCGGGTAATTATGTTGTTACCCTAACGGTAAGTACATCAAACGGATGTAGTGATACTTATTCTGACACCTTGGATGTGCAGGAGTTCTTCGTGATAACGAATGTGCTTACCCCTAACGATGATGGTTTCAATGATTACATCTGGATAACAAGTAGCTTGGCAGAAAAGATTGAGGCTAAGATCTACAACAGATGGGGCTTCTCGGTTTGGGAAGGTATTGGAACCGACCTCCGATTTGCCGGTAAGACTTCAGGTGGTGTTGACCTTCAAGCAGGAACCTATTACTACACCATTAGTATCGATTACGGTACAGAACTAGGTGTAAGGGAGCTTACAGGTTACATTACCCTCATCAGATAGAAGAGCAAATTCAGTTGCAGTTTAACAGGCCGGTCAGACACTGATCGGCCTGTTTCTTTTTGCCCCGTTGGTCGAAATTAACGTAGCGTTCATCGGGCAAATTCGAGCGTTCAGTCTATTTCTATATCTTCGTAGACTGTCAAAAAATGGGCATGATCAACTCATTTGTTCTAAGATTTATTGTGTCGGTTATCGAAAACACAATAACAAACACTTTCATAGTGCGTAACAGCGCACCGATCAGCAATACCCCTATTCTAGAATTACAACCAATATTCGTATGAAAAAGCAATACCTCTCTACCGTATTGAAGTCATTGTTCTGTGCTGCAATTATTGCAACTCAGGCGTTTACTGCATCTGCCCAGTCTGACTGGTATTATGGATGTGGTGATGGAATGACCGTTGAAATTGAGTACACAGGACTCAACAACGATGTACCGGAAACTCTATCGTTCTCCAACGCGGGGAATATCGACCATGTGGTTGCGGAGATCGTGTACAAGGGATGTAACCCTGGTTCTTCAATCACCATCCAAGATGCATCGAACAATAGTTACACGGCCTACCGTGTACAACCTTCGGGTACAAGTTCAAATGTTTGGGTGTACAGAACTACCATTCCAGCTACTGCATCAATCAGCTACTCAAATCAGTACAACGAAAGCTGTGCACAGTCATTGGTAGCGTATGTATTCCGCCAGGAAGAGAACGCAGGACAAACTGCTGGAACGTTTACCGAAAGAAGCGGCTACAATAATGTGGTGAACATTTCATTGCCAATTCCAACCGATTTGGCTGCGAGAGATGTTACGCTTTATGTGCCTATGTCAGAAATGACAACGGATGGAAGATACATTCATTTGGAAGCAAGCGCTGGTGGGGTTAGTGCTTCGGTCACCGAAAGAATTTATTCATCAAGCCTTCCTAATGGTTGTTGTATCAAGCTGTTCGAATTGCAGTTGAATAACGTACCTGCTAACACGAACACGGTCAATCTTACAATTGACACACGTCATAACGTACACGAAAGCGCAAACGGTCAGTCATGGGTACTGGCCGCTGCTGTTTATACAGACATCGAATGTGCCGAGCCATGTACTGATGGAACAGGTTGGTTACTTGCCGATCACTACAACGAAACAAGCTGCGGTGGAAATAGAAGTTGGGAAAATCGCGACAATGCTGAGAATAGCGATAACTCATACGCCAAGGTTAGAAACCTATGCTTGACGTATCCGCTTTCTAAGTGTTTCGACATTGAGCATTTCCATCCAGATCTGAATGCAAATGACATCATCTCAGGAATTGAGGTGTCGATTGAAAGAAAGGCTGAGCATGCCAATTCAGTCGTTGATGAGGTGGTTCAGTTGATTATGGACGGAAACGTTATCGGAGAAAACCGTGCGAAGCCAGGTGCTTGGTCAACTTCAGAAATGCAGATCACTTACGGTGGTTCAAATGATACTTGGGGAACGAACCTTACGCCTGATGATGTTGACGACCACGAGTTCGGAATTCGAATTCAGGTTCGTGGCATTAGCCAAGAAGAGTATGATGCATACATCGATCAGGTACAGATCAGCTTCTGCGTTTCTTCAGAGCCACCGTGTGGTATCGATTGCTACATCCCTGCCGAAGGTGAACTTTGCTTTGCAAGTCCAGATGCTCCTGAAGCTACTGCTCAGTCTATTTGGACTTCGGTATGGTCAACAGACGCCAACACGGGTCTGATGACAATCCGAGTAACGTTAGCGCCAACTTTTGTTGATAACACCTATGGAACCAACACTATAGGTTGGCCTGCTGACAACCACACGTTTAACCATCTAAAAGGTTCTGACCACTTGCAACTTGCGCTTTACGATGCGAATGATGTTAAGCAGTTGGAATTCAAAATGGATTACATCGATACAGATGGTTCAGTTCCGTCTGGTTATTCCAGCCTCGGCTTGGATGGAAACGGAGGTATGGTTGAGGGTAATTCTAACTACATCGTTGACATCACCTCATCTCTTGACAAGAATTTCAACGAGTACGGCTACGTGCTGACAACCAATTCTCCAGCAACTGATGGAGATTACACACCAAATCCTTCTTACCCGAACTGGATCTATGAGGTTTGGTATGAAGCAGTAATTGACCTTCAGGCGTTCGGTAACGTGGGTTTCGGTTACCCTGAAATGACTTCGGTTCACGCTTCTCCAAGTAAGACAGGAAACAACTCTGAGGATGTTGAGCCAGTTCCTTGCGATGATTGCGATGGGGTTACCATTGAGGTTACAGCTTCAGGAACCGATGTTTCTTGCGATAGCGACAATTCGCACGAGTGTGAAGCAGTTCATTACCAGAACGGTTCGCATGCAGTTTGGATCAACACGCTTCCAGGAACAGGTCAGTATTTCAAGTTTGAGAATAACTCAGGTAGCTTGGTTGAGTACCCTGATGGAACTGCGCGTATCACGGGCGTTATCTACAACACGGTTGAAACAGATAAGCGCTGGGCAGTTGATGTTTATCTGAACGATAAAATGAACTGGACACAGTGGCAAGCCGCTGGTGGTTCTTGGAAAGGAAATGCCACCACGGTTGGCAACAACTATCAGGATTGGGCTTACTACGAAATGGACGCTTCACGAAGTCGTTTGATCGGACTTGGCTACTACGCTGGTAAGGAGTTGAACATTCAGCGAATGGCTGCTGCGCCTCAGTTCCGAGTTCAGGTTGGAACGGCCGCCAACGATAAGAACGGAAACTACGGTTTCTCATTGTGGTTCGATTACTCAGGAGATTATTCTGGTCATGGCGATTTCAACTTCGATCTTCAGAACTGTGTAGATCACGGTTGTGATGGAACTGCCACGGCAACGGCTTCTGGCGGCACCGCACCTTATCTATATGTATGGGATAACGGAGCTACCACTTCTTCGCTTGATGATCTTTGTGCTGGTCAGTACTGCGTAACGGTTACGGATGCGAACGGATGTACTTCTGATGAGGTATGTGTAACCATCGGAGACAAGCCTTCTTGTTGTAACGTTACCGATCCGGGTGAGATTACTGGAAATGGAAGTGGTTGCGCACCATTCGATCCGCCAGCAATTACAAGTGTTGAATTGCCAAGTGGAGGTTCCGGAGATATTGAATATGTATGGATCTACCGTACCTCTAACGGAAACGGAGGCTGGAATGCCTGGCAGACCATCTCTGGTGCCAATGGTCCAGAATATGATCCAGGTGTAATTACTGAAACCACTCAGTTCAGAAGATGTGCAAGAAGAGAAGGGTGTTCGTCTTATGTAGGCGAGAGTAACATTCTTACAATGACCGTTACCGGTCCTTGCTGCGATAATATTACAGATGGTGGAGAGATTGCAGAGAACCAAAGCAATTGCGGGCCGTTTGATGTTGCCGAATTGACCAATGTGGAATCGCCTAGCGGTGGTTCTGGTGCTATGGAAATTGTTTGGATCACTCGTTCTGGAACTTCTGGCCCATGGCAAGAGATTACCGGTGCACATGGTCTGACCTACGATCCAGGCGTTGTGTCTACAACTACGCAATTCAGAAGATGTGCAAGAAGAGAAGGATGTACGGATTATGTTGGTGAGAGCAACATCATCACCATTACGATCAATCCGGGAATCACTGCAACATGTTCTTCCAACAATGGAACCTGCTCAAACGGTAATTTAGGAAGCGCTTCAGTTTCTGCCACTGGCGGAACCGCTCCTTATACATATGTTTGGAGCAATGGGTCAACTACCTCAAGCATCAGCGGACTTTCGGCCGGTACGTATTCGGTAACAGTTACCGATGCTAATGGATGTTCAGACAACAGCTCTGTTACCGTTTCTATCACTCCATGCTGCAACGTGACCAACGGAGGTCAGATTGCTGGTGGAGGTTCGAACTGTGGTCCGTTCGATCCAGCACCTATCACTTCGGCTTCATTACCGACAGGTGGCCTTGGCGATATTGAGTATGTGTGGATGTGGAACACCGAGAATGTCCCGAACTATGGAAACAATGGCTGGGTAGCTATTCCGAACAGCAATTCAGAGACCTATGATCCAGGATTATTGACAGAAACCCGATGCTTTCTGCGTTGTTCAAGAAGAAGCGGATGTACTACCTACGTTGGCGAGAGCAACATCGTTTGCTTCATCATCAATCCAGAGCCAGTTGCCACTTGTACTCCAGTAAACGGCACTTGCTCAAACAACAACCAAGCTTCAGCTTCAGTAGCTGTAACTGGCGGAACCGCTCCTTTCACATACTTGTGGAGCAACGGAGCAACAACTGCATCTATCAACGGTTTGGCCGCGGGCACTTACAGCGTTACTGTTACGGATGCAAACGGATGTACTGATAACTGTTCAGTTTCAGTGACATCAACTCCATGTTGTAATGTGACCGACCCAGGAGAGATTGCTGCAAACCAGAATAACTGCGGTCCTTTCGATCCGGTTGAAATTACTTCGGTTTCTGCTCCGTCAGGTGGACTTGGAGCATTGGAAATCGTTTGGATCACTCGTCCGGGAACATCAGGTCCGTGGACGGAGATACCAGGTGCAACTGGACTAAGCTATGATCCAGGAGTGGTGACCCAGACAACTCAGTTCAGAAGATGTGCAAGACGTGCTGGATGTACAGACTACATCGGAGAGAGCAACATCATCACCATCACGGTTTATTCGAACGATATTGTGGCCAACTGCTCTTCAACGGATGTTGATTGCAACGGAGCATCAACTGGAAGTGCGTCTGTTTCAGTTTCAGGCGGAACAGCGCCTTACACCGTGCTTTGGAGCACAGGCGCAACTACCATGTCAATCAGCAACTTAATGGCTGGTTCTTACAGCGTGACTGTGACCGATGCGAACGGTTGTACCAAAACCTGCTCAACAACAGTTGGTCAGCCATCTGACCTCACGGCAAACTGTTCTAAGGTTGATGGAACCTGCTCGAACAACAATCAGGCAAGTGCTTCGGTAGCTGCGTCAGGCGGAACTGCTCCTTATTCTTATTCTTGGAGCAACGGAGGGACCACATCTAGCATCAGCGCACTTTCTGCAGGTTCATACTCTGTGACTGTAACTGACGCTAATGGTTGTGCAGAGAGCTGTTCAGTAACTATTTCAATTACTCCATGCTGCAACGTGACCAACGGAGGTCAGATCGCTGGGGGAGGTTCCAACTGCGGACCGTTCGATCCAGCTCCGATCACGTCAGTTTCATTACCAACAGGCGGATTGGGCGACCTTGAATACGTTTGGTTGTGGAACTCGCAGAATGTTCCGAACAATGGCAACAGCGGTTGGGTGATGATCCCTAACAGCAACTCTGCCACTTACGACCCAGGAATGTTGACTGAAACACGTTGCTTCCTGCGTTGCGCACGAAGAAGGGGATGCACAACTTATGTGGGCGAGAGCAACATCGTTTGTTTCACCATTAACCCAGAGCCAGTTGCTACTTGTACTCCTATTAATGGAACTTGCTCGAACAACAACCAAGCTTCAGCTTCAGTATCTGTATCTGGCGGAACAGCTCCTTACGCATACGCTTGGAGCAATGGAGCAACAACCGCAAGCATTTCAGGTCTTTCAGCGGGAACGTATTCAGTGACAGTAACTGATGCCAACGGATGTACCGATGAGTGTTCAACAACTGTGTCAATTACTCCATGCTGCAATGTGAACAATGGTGGTCAGATCGCGGGTGGTGGTTCAAACTGCGGACCGTTCGACCCAGCGCCTATCACTTCGGCTTCATTGCCAACAAGTGGTCTGGGTGACCTTGAATACGTTTGGTTGTGGAACACGCAGAACGTTGTGAACAACGGAAACAGCGGCTGGCAGGTAATTCCAGGTGCCAACGGACCGACTTACGATCCAGGTCTGTTGACCGAAACCCGTTGCTTCCTGCGTTGCGCAAGAAGAAGTGGATGTACGACTTATGTTGGCGAAAGCAACATCATTTGCTTCACCATCAACCCAGAGCCAACTGCATCATGCAGTAAAGTGGATGGAACATGCGCTAACGGAAATCAAGCTTCTGCTTCGGTTTCTGTAAGCGGTGGAACTGCTCCTTATTCATACGCTTGGAGCAACGGAGCAACAACTGCTTCTATCAGCAATTTGGCCAATGGTACTTACTCAGTAACTGTTACTGATGCCAACGGATGTTCAGACGATTGCTCGGTGACTGTTACTACGGTGCCTTGCTGCAACGTCACCGATCCAGGAACAGTTGCTGGCAGCCAGTCGAACTGTGGTCCATTCGATCCAGTAGCCTTTACAAGTGTAGCTCCAGCTACTGGCGGATTGGGAGACATCGTTTATCAGTGGTACTCTAAAGAGACTGAAACCGCTTGGATGCCAATTCTTGGAGCGAACGGAGAAACCTATGATCCAGGAATGATCAGCGTGAACACGCAATTCAAGCGTTGTGCTAAGCGTGCCACCTGCCCAGAGTTTGAGCAGTGCTCAAACGTATTGGAGATCACCATTTACCCAGACAACATCATTGCTACTTGCTCTTCAGCTCCAGTTGGATGTAACGGTGCTTCTTCAGGAAGTGTCTCTGTAGCGGTTCAAGGCGGAACATCACCTTATACGTATCTGTGGAGCAATGGTGCGACAACATCAAGTGTTAACGGCCTTGCCGCTGGAAGCTACAGCGTAACCGTTACCGATGTGAACGGTTGCACCAAAACTTGCCAGACAACAGTTTCTCAGCCGAACGCATTGAGCGTTGATTGCTCGAAAGTTGACGGAACCTGCGCAAACAACAACCAGGCTTCTGTGTCTGTGTCTGCCTCAGGTGGAACAGCACCTTACACGTACTTGTGGAGCAACGGAGCAACAACTGCTTCTATCAATGGATTGGCGGCTGGTACCTATAGCGTAACCGTAACAGATGCGAACGGATGTATTGCATCATGCAGCAAAACAGTTTCAATCACTCCATGCTGCAATGTGACTAACGGAGGTCAGATCGCTGGTGGTGTTTCAAACTGCGGTCCATTTGATCCAGCACCTATCACTTCGGCTTCATTGCCAACAGGCGGTTTGGGAGACCTTGAATACGTTTGGTTGTGGAATACTCAGAACGTTGTGAACAACGGAAACAGCGGTTGGGTGGAAATTCCAAACAGCAACTCTGCTACTTACGACCCAGGTATGCTGACCGAAACACGTTGCTTCCTGCGTTGCGCAAGAAGAAGCGGCTGTACAACTTACGTTGGCGAAAGCAACATCGTTTGCTTCACCATCAATCCAGAACCTGTTGCCACTTGTACTCCAACAAATGGAACTTGCTCGAACAACAACCAAGCTTCAGCTTCAGTAGCTGTAACTGGCGGAACTGCTCCTTACACATACCTGTGGAGCAATGGAGCAACTACTGCTTCAATTAATGGTTTGGGCGCTGGTACTTACAGCGTTACTGTTACCGATGCCAATGGATGTACTGATGAGTGCTCAACTACCGTTTCAATCACGCCTTGCTGCAACGTGACCAATGGAGGTCAGATCGCTGGGAGGAGCAGGAGAACTGTGGTGGTCCATTCGATCCAGCTCCGATAACATCGGCTTCATTGCCAACAGGCGGCTTGGGCGACCTTGAATACGTTTGGTTGTGGAATTCACAGAACGTTCCGATCGAATAATGGAAACAGAACGGCTGGGTGGAAATCCCGAACTCGAACAACTCCACTTACGATCCAGGTCTATTGACCGAAACCAGTTGCTTCATCCGTTGTGCAAGAAGAAGCGGATGTACAACTTACGTTGGCGAAGCAACGTGATCGTTTGCATCACCATCAATCCTGATGATATGGTGGCGACTTGTACTCCGACCGATGCCGATTGTAATGGCGCATCAACTGGGAAGCGTGTCGGTTGCTGTAACTGGCGGAACCGCTCCTTACACTGTGCTTTGGAGCACTGGCGCGACAACTATGTCTGTCAGCAACCTGATGGCTGGTTCTTACAGCGTGACTGTAACGGATGCAAACGGTTGTACAACCACTTGCTCGGCTCAGGTTGACGAGCCATCTGATCTGACTGCCACTTGCTCGAAGGTTGACGGAACCTGCTCGAACAACAATCAGGCTTCTGTGTCTGTAACTGCTGCTGGGGGAACCGCTCCTTACACGTACTTGTGGAGTAACGGTTCAACGGCTTCAAGCATTTCTGGTCTTGCGGCTGGTACGTATTCGGTTACTGTAACCGATGCGAACGGTTGTACTGAGACTTGCAGCAAAACCGTTACCATCACCCCATGCTGTAATGTGAACAATGGAGGTCAGATCGCTGGCGGTCAGGAGAACTGTGGTCCATTCGACCCAGCACCGATCACTTCGGCTTCATTGCCAACAGGCGGATTGGGTGATCTTGAATTCGTTTGGTTGTGGAATACTCAGAACGTTCCGAACAATGGAAACAGCGGTTGGGTGGAAATTCCAAATAGCAATTCTGCTACTTACGACCCAGGAATGTTGACCGAAACACGTTGCTTCCGTTGTTGTGCAAGAAGAAGCGGCTGTACGACTTATGTTGGCGAAAGCAACATCATCTGCATGGTTGTGAACCCAGTTCCAACGGCTACTTGCACACCAACCAACGGAACATGCGCCAACAATAACGTGGCTTCTGCTTCGGTTTCTGCCACTGGCGGAACGGCTCCTTACACTTATCTGTGGAGCAACGGAGCAACAACAGCTTCAATCAGCAACTTGGCTGATGGCACTTACTCGGTAACTGTTACCGATGCCAACGGATGTTCTGACGATTGTTCAGTAACCGTTTCTACAACGCCTTGCTGCGATGTCACCGATCCAGGTGAGGTTGCTGGAAGTCAGGAAGGTTGCGGACCGTTCGATCCAGTTGAGTTTACGAGCGTTGCTCCTGCAACTGGCGGACTTGGAAACATCGTTTATCAGTGGTATCAGAAGGAAACTGAAACGGCTTGGATGCCAATTCCAGGTGCGAACGGTGAGACTTACGATCCAGGAATGATCAGCGTGAACTCTCAGTTCAGAAGATGCGCACGCAGAGAAGGTTGTCCAGAATTCGAATTCTGTTCTAACGTTCTTGAGATTGAAATTCACCCAGTTCCGCAGGTTAACTGCACAAGCGTAAGCGGAAATTGCAGCAACGGAAACGGTGCTTCAGCTACCGTGAATGTTCAAGGCGGAACTTCTCCTTACACCTACGCTTGGAGCAACGGTGGAACAACACAGACCATCGGCAACTTGGTTTCTGGAACGTACTCAGTTACCGTTACCGATTACTTCGGATGTTCAGCTACTTGCAGCGTGAACGTGACGGTTGAAGGCTGCTGCAACGTGACCAACGGTGGAACCATCGCTGGTGCTCAGTCAAACTGCGGTCCATTCGACCCAGCGGCCATCACTTCAGTTGCTCCTGCAACAGGCGGTATCGGCCCAGTAGAGTATGTGTGGTTGTGGAACTCACAGAACGTTCCAGTCAACAACGGAAACAATGGTTGGGTGGAAATCCCGAACAGCAACTCTGAGACATTCGATCCAGGAATGTTGACCGCGAGCCGCTGCTTCATCCGTTGCGCTAGAAACCAAGGTTGCACGCAATACATTGGAGAGAGCAACGTGATCTGCATCACGGTGAACCCAGTTCCAGTTGCTACTTGTACTCCTGTGAACGGAGATTGCAACAACAATAACTCAGCTTCCGCTTCAGTATCTGTTTCTGGTGGAACTTCACCTTACAGCTACCTTTGGAGCAACGGAGCAACAACTGCTTCTATCAGCGGTTTGGCTGACGGAACGTACAGCGTAACTGTTACCGACATCAACGGATGTTCTGACGATTGCTCAGTTACAGTTACCACAAACCCATGCTGCGATGTGACCGAGCCAGGCGAGGTTTCTGGAAGCCAGAGCGGTTGTGGCGCGTTCGACCCAGTTGCGTTCACGAGCATTGCTCCAGCAACAGGCGGTTTGGGCGGCATCGAATATCAGTGGTATCAGAAAGAGACCGAAACAGCTTGGATGCCAATTCCTGGTGCGACTGGCGAAACGTATGATCCAGGAATGATCAGCATCAATTCTCAGTTCAGAAGATGTGCTCGCAGAACAGGATGTCCTGAATTCGAAGTGTGCTCAAACGTTCTTGAGATTGAGATCTATCCAGTACCGAATGCTACTTGCACCAAGGTGGATGGAACATGCAACAACGGAAATCTTGGTTCAGTATCGGTTGCTGTTCAGGGCGGAACTGGTCCATACACTTATCTGTGGAGCAACGGAGCAACCACTGCTTCTATCAACGGTTTGGCTGCAGGTACGTACAGCGTAACGGTTACCGATCAGAACGGATGTACTGCAACTTGCAGCAAAACGGTTTCAGTTGTTCCATGCTGCAATGTGAACAATGGTGGTCGATTGCTGGCGGTCAGGAGAACTGTGGTCCATTCGACCCAACTCCGATCACATCGGCTTCATTGCCAACTGGCGGATTGGGCGATCTTGAATACGTTTGGTTGTGGAATACTCAGAACGTTCCGAACAACGGAAACAGCGGTTGGGTGGAAATTCCAAATAGCAACTCAGCCACTTACGACCCAGGAATGATCACGGAAACACGTTGCTTCCTGCGTTGCGCAAGAAGAAGCGGATGTACAACTTACGTTGGCGAAAGCAACATCATTTGCATGGTGGTGAACGACAGCCCAGTGGCTTCGTGCTCATCTACCGATAGCGGTTGCAACGGTTCTGGAACAGGAACTGCCACCGTAACTGCAACAGGTGGTGAAGCTCCTTACACCTACGCTTGGAGCAATGGCGGAACAACCGCTACCATCTCTGGCCTGATGGCTGGAAGCTACAGCGTAACAGTTACCGATGCCAACGGATGTACCGATGTGTGCACAGCAGGTTGTGGGTGAGCCAAGCGGCTTGTCTGCTACTTGCGATGCAACCGATGCAACTTGCAATGGCGAGAACAACGGTTCGTTGAGTGTGAACGCCACAGGCGGAAGCGCTCCTTACACTTACTTGTGGAGCAATGGTGCTACAACAGCATCTGTTGATAACGTAGGTGCTGGTTCTTACTCAGTAACTGTTACCGATGCGAACGGTTGTACAGCAACTTGCTCATCAACGGTTAGTGAGCCAAGCGCACTTTCAGCTTCTTGCTCGAAAGTGGATGGCGATTGCCAGAACAACAACCAAGGTTCTGCTTCGGTTTCTGTGAGCGGTGGCGTTGAGCCTTACACCGTGCTTTGGAGCACAGGCGCAACTACCATGAACATCAGCAACCTGATGGCGGGTTCTTACTCAGTTACTGTTACCGATGCAAACGGTTGCGAAGCGACTTGCAGCGTGATTGTTGAGAACACTCCATGCTGTAACGTTACCGATGGTGGCGAGATTGCTGGTGGTCAGTCAAACTGCGGTCCATTCGACCCAGCTGCTTTGACAAGTGTTGCTCCTGCAACAGGCGGTATCGGCCCAGTTGAGTATGTGTGGTTGTGGAATGCGAATAACGTTCCATTGAACAACGGTCAGAATGGTTGGGTAGAGATCCCGAACAGCAATTCTGAGACATTCGATCCAGGAATGCTGACCGAAAGCCGTTGCTTCATCCGCTGCGCGAGAAACCAAGGTTGCGTGCCTTACATTGGCGAGAGCAACGTGGTTTGCATCACGATCTATCCTCAGCCAGTTGCAACTTGTACTCCAGACAACGGAAGCTGCAACAACGGAAACGTTTCTTCTGCTTCAGTTTCTGTAAGCGGTGGAACTGCTCCTTACACTATCTATGGAGCAATGGTGCCACAACTGCTTCTATCAGCAACTTGGCTGATGGTACCTACAGCGTAACTGTTACCGATGCGAACGGATGTTCTGACGATTGTTCAGTTACTGTTTCATCAACTCCATGCTGTAACGTTACCGATGGTGGCGAGATTGCTGGAACGCAAGAGAACTGCGGTCCATTCGACCCAGCGGCCATCACATCAGTTGCTCCAGCAACAGGTGGTATCGGTCCAGTTGAGTATGTATGGTTGTGGAACTCACAGAACGTTCCGATCAATAACGGAAACAACGGTTGGGTAGAAATTCCTAACAGCAATTCTGAGACATTCGATCCAGGAATGCTGACTGAAAGCCGTTGCTTCTTGCGTTGTGCAAGAAATCAAGGTTGTACAACTTACATTGGTGAGAGCAACGTAATCTGCATCACCATCAACGAAGCTCCAGTTGTAAGCTGCTCATCAACAAGTGGCGATTGCAACAATGGAAACACTGCCTCTGCTTCGGTTTCCGTTTCAGGTGGCGAAGCACCTTACACTTATCTATGGAGTAACGGAGCAACCACTGCTTCTATCGACAACTTGGCCGCAGGAACTTACAGCGTGACTGTTACTGATGCGAACGGTTGCGAGGCTTCTTGCAGCACATCCGTTCAGTTGACAGGCTGCTGCAACGTGACCGATCCAGGTGAGATCGGCTACAACCAAGAGAACTGTGGTCCGTTTGACCCAGCTGAATTGGTGAGCTTGGCTGATCCAGTTGGTGGTCTTGGAAACTTGGAGATCGTTTGGATCACACGTCCAGGAACATCAGGTCCATGGCAGATCATTCCAGGTGCGACTGGTTTGACATTTGATCCAGGATTGATCACAACAACAACGCAATTCAGAAGATGTGTTCAGCGTGAAGGTTGCAACGAGATGTTGGAGACTTCGATTATCACTATCACCGTCTTCCCACAACCAGAAGTTGTTTGCAACCCAACACACGGAGATTGCAGCAACAATGGTGTAGGTGCGGTATCGACTTCAATTTCTGGTGGAACGGCTCCATTCACATACTTGTGGAGTACAGGTGCAACAACTGCCGATATCAGCGGATTGGGTGAGGGAACGTACTCCGTGACCGTAACTGATGCGAACGGTTGTACTACGGAGTGCTCAGTTGACGTAATGTCTGAGCCATGCTGTAACGTTACCGATGGTGGCGAGATTGCTGGTGCTCAGTCAAACTGCGGTCCATTCGACCCAGCGGCCATCACTTCAGTTGCTCCTGCAACAGGTGGTATCGGCCCGGTTGAGTACGTGTGGTTGTGGAACCCGAATAACGTTCCAATTAACAACGGAAACAATGGTTGGGTAGAGATCCCGAACAGCAATTCTGAGACCTATGATCCAGGAATGCTGACCGAAAGCCGATGCTTCTTGCGTTGCGCTAGAAACGTAGGTTGCGAGAACTTCATCGGAGAGAGCAATGTGGTTTGCATCACGGTTAATCCAGTTCCTGAAGTGCTTTGCACGAAAGATGATGGTAGCTGTACGAACGGAAATGTGGCGTCAGTTTACGCTACTGCATCTGCGGGAACTGCTCCTTACGCATACTTGTGGAACACTGGAGATACAACCGCAACCATCACCAACTTGGCTGCTGGTACGTACACGGTAACTGTTACCGATGCCAATGGTTGCGAGGCAACTTGCAGCAAAACAGTTTCTATCAACGAGTGCTGTAACGTTACCGATGGTGGCGAGATTGCCGGTGCTCAAGAGAACTGTGGTCCATTCGACCCAGCTGCCATTACATCAGTTGCTCCTGCAACAGGTGGAATTGGTCCAGTAGAATATGTATGGTTGTGGAACTCTCAGAACGTTCCGATCAACAACGGTCAGAACGGTTGGGTGGAAATCCCGAACAGCAATTCTGAGACGTATGATCCAGGCATGCTGACCGAAAGCCGATGCTTCATCCGCTGCGCACGTAACGAAGGTTGCGAAACGTACATCGGAGAAAGCAACGTGGTATGCATTACCATCTTCGATGAGCCTGTTGCAACTTGTACTCCAACAAACGGAGATTGCAACAACGGAAACGTTTCTTCAGCTTCAGTTTCTGTAAGCGGTGGAACAGCACCTTACACTTACGAGTGGAGCAACGGAGCAACAACTGCTTCAATCACAAACTTGGCTGATGGCACCTACAGTGTGACTGTAACAGACGCCAACGGTTGTGACTTTCAGTTACGGTTTCTATCAACGAGTGCTGTAACGTTACCGATGGTGGCTGATTGCTTGCTCAAGTAACTGTGGTGATTCGACCCAGCGGCCATCACTTCAGCTTAGCAGCAACAGGTGGAATCCAATGTCCAGTAGTATGTATGGTTGTGGAATTCCAGAACGTTCCGATCGACAACGGTCAGAACGGTTGGGTAGAGATCCCGAACAGCAATTCTGAGACATTCGATCCAGGAATGCTGACTGAGTCGATGCTTCACCCTGCGCGCGTAACGTCGGTTGCGAAACACATCGGAGAAAGCAACGTGGTTTGCATCGGATCTTCGAAGAGAGTGTAACTATGGTTGTGGAACTGCAACAGAACGTTCCGATGAAACAACACCTTAAACAATGGTTGGCATCTATCGTAGGAATGTGGAACAGCAACGGATTCTGACGATTGAACAACGCAACGTTACCGATGGTGGCGAGATGCTGAGCTTCCAATTGTGGTTCATTCGACCCAGCTGCGATCAAGCTCAGTTGCTATCGCCAGTTATGTGCTTGAAACGAACGTTCCATCAGATTGGGTGGCCCGAAAGCAATGTGGTTTGCATCACCGAGAGCCGTTGCATCTTCCCAGCGTTGGAGTTGTTTGCATCACCATCTTCCCAGAGTGCTCAAGCATCTCTGGCGATTGCGGAAACGGAAACGCTGCAAGCGCTTCTGTTGAAGTGTTGAACGGAACAGAGCCTTACACTTACGAGTGGAGCAACGGTGAGACAACTGCCGAGATCACAGGTCTTGCAGAAGGTACTTACACGGTTACCGTTACCGATGCGAACGGATGTACAGCTACTTGCACTGAGAGCGTGATTGTTACGCCTTGCTGTAACGTTACCGATCCAGGTGAGATTGCTGGTGAGCAATCGAACTGTACTGCATTCGATCCAGACCCAATCGTTTCGGTTGCTCCTGCAACAGGCGGCATTGGTCCTGTGGAATACATGTGGTTGCAAGGAGATTGCAACACGAATCCAAATACGTGGACACCGATTCCAGGTGCTCATGGCGAAAGCTATGATCCAGGAATGCTGACGGAGACAACATGCTTCAGAAGATGTGCTCGCAACAACGGTTGTGAGCCATGGATTGGTGAGAGCAACATCATCACTATCACTATCCAGAATGCACTTACAATTGAGTGCTCAAGCATCTCTGGCGATTGCGGAAACGGAAATGTGGCAAGCGCATCTGTTGAGGTGATTGATGGTACGGCTCCTTTCTCATATGAGTGGAGTAACGGTGAGACTACTGCCGAAATCACTGGTCTCGCAGAAGGAACTTACACCGTAACTGTTACCGATGCGAACGGTTGTACTGCAACTTGTACCGAAAGCGTAATTGTTACGCCTTGCTGTAACGTTACCGATCCAGGTGAGATTGCTGCTAACCAAGAGAACTGCGGTCCATTCGACCCAGCTCCAATCACTTCGGTTGCACCTGCGACAGGCGGTATCGGTCCGGTTGAATACATGTGGCTGCAAGGAGATTGCAACACACCATCAAATACTTGGACTCCAATTCCGGGAGCTCATGGCGAAAGCTATGATCCAGGAATGTTGACCGAGACAACATGCTTCAGAAGATGTGCACGCAACAACGGTTGTGAGCCATGGATCGGTGAGAGCAACATCATCACCATCACGGTTTACCCAGCTGTGGAGCTGACCTGTAACGGAGTTGATGGAGACTGCACCAACGGAAACGTAGCGAGAGCAATTGCTCATGTTTCTGGCGGCACCGAGCCTTACAGCATTGTGTGGAGCAATGGCGAAACTACTGTGATGATCGATAGCCTTGAGGCTGGTTCTTACACGGTAACTGTTACCGATGCAAACGGTTGCGAGGCAACTTGCACGACTTCAGTTTCTGTGACGCCATGCTGCAACGTTACTGATGGTGGCGAGATTGCTGAAAGCCAAGAGAACTGTGGTCCGTTCGACCCAGACCCAATTGTGAGCGTTACTCCAGCAACAGGAGGTATCGGCCCGGTTGAGTACGCATGGTACAGCGGCCCATGTCCAGGAAACGACCCGACCTTAGGTCAGACGGCAATTCCTGCTGGCTTCACATTGATAGCTGGTGCCAATGGCGAAAGCTACGATCCAGGATTGGTGGAAGAGACCACTTGCTACATCCGTGTTGCGCGTAACCAAGGTTGCGAGGAGTGGATCGGTGAGAGCAACATCGTCTCTATCACGGTTAATCCGAATCCAGTTGCTCAGTGTACTTCTGAGAACGGAACATGCGAGAACGGAAACGTTGGTTCTGCCAGCGTAACTGTGAGCGGAGGTCCATCTCCATTCACATACGCTTGGAGCACTGGCGAAACAACTGCCAGCATCTCTAACCTTGCTGAAGGAACGTACAGTGTGGTTGTCACTGACGGAAACGGTTGTGTTGATTCATGCAGCACAGCGGTTGAAGTTGTTCCATGCTGTAATGTGACCGATGGCGGTGAGATTGCCGAAGACCAAGAGAGCTGTGGCCCATTCGATGCAGAAGAGATTGTTTCGGTAACTCCTGCAACAGGCGGTATCGGTCCGGTTGAGTACGCTTGGTACAGTGGCCCATGCCCAGGAAACGACCCAACTATTGGCGCGCCAGTAGAAGGAGCAATTCCTCCTGGATTCACACTGATTGCTGGTGCAACTGGTGAGAGCTATGATCCAGGATTGGTAGAAGAGACCACTTGCTACATCCGTGTAGCGCGTAACCAAGGTTGCACCGATTGGATCGGTGAAAGCAACATCGTTTCTATCGTTATCAATGCTGGTCCAGTTGTTCAGTGTACTTCTGAGAACGGAAACTGTGAGAACGGAAACCTTGGTTCGGCCAGCGTAAGTGTTAACACAGGTGAGACTCCCTTCACATATGCTTGGAGCAACGGTGGAACAGGAGCGAGTATTTCTCAGCTTGAGCCAGGTACTTACTCAGTGGTTGTAACGGATGCGAACGGTTGTGTTGATTCGTGCAGCGTGGAGGTTGAGAACGAAGGCTGCTGCAACGTGACCGATGGTGGTGAGATCAACGGTTCGCAAGAGAACTGCGGTCCGTTCGATGCGAGCGAGATTACTTCGGTAACTCCTGCAACAGGAGGTATCGGTCCGGTTGAGTACGCTTGGTACAGCGGTCCATGTCCAGCTAACGATCCAACAATTGGTGCGCCAACTCAGGAGGCAATTCCAGCTGGCTTTACATTGATTGCTGGCGCAACAGGCGAGAGCTATGATCCAGGATTGGTGGAAGAAACCACTTGCTACATCCGCGTAGCGCGCAACCAAGGTTGTGAGGAGTGGATCGGTGAAAGCAACATCGTTACGATCACCATCTTCGAAGTGCCTGAAGTGGAAGTGGTCATCTCTGGTGGCGCAACCCCAAGCTGCTCAGGCGAGACAGTTGAGTTGACAGCTCAGGCGTCCGGCTCGGTGTCTTACGAGTGGTCAACTGGTGCAACCTCATCTACCGTACAGGTAACTCAGTCAGGAACTTACGTGGTGACTGTTTGGGATGAGAACGGATGTTCTGCTACCGATAGCATCGACATCGAGTTCTTCCCAACTCCAGAAGTTGAAATTGAGATCACTGGAAACAACCCATTCTGCGATGGCGACAGTCTGCTGCTGACAGCAGTTTGCCAGTCTGCCGCTGGATATCAGTGGAGCACAGGTTCAACAGGTTCAAGCATTTGGGTGACAGAAGCTGGAACGTATGAAGTTGAAGTAGTTGATACGAACGGTTGTACGGCATCTACTTCAGTTGAAGTGGAGGTGTTCGAACTTCCAGAAGTTGAGATCACAATCGATGGAAACAACCCGCTTTGTGCTGGCGACAGTGCACTACTGACAGCGGTTTCTGCTGGCGCGATGAGCTACGAGTGGAGCAATGGCGCTACAACGCAGTCAATCTGGGTCTACGAATCTGGTACTTACATGGTAACCGTGGTTGACGAAGGTGGTTGTGAGAACAGCACTTCAGTTGAGATTGAGCAAGGACTTACTCCGCTTATCGAGATCACAGGTGACACTGTTGCTTGTGCTGGTGGCAGCATTGAGCTCACTGCTCAGTACGCTGGTGGCGAAGGAGTTCTTTGGTCAACGGGCGAGACAACTCAGAGCATCACGGTCACTGAGGCAGGCGAGTACTGCGTATCTACCGTTTCGGTCGATGGTTGCGAAGCTTCTGATTGTATCAACGTAGACTTCTACCCAACGCCTGAAGTTGAGGTACAGGTTACAGTTGGAAATAACCCAATGTGTCCTGGTAGCGAGGTTGAGTTGACCGCAGTTTCTCAGAACGCTGCAAGCTACGTTTGGAGCACGCAGCAGACATCTTCAAGCATCACGGTAACTCAGGCTGGTACTTACTCAGTTGAGATCACTGATGCCAATGGCTGTACTGCTGAAGGTTCAATCGAAATTGAGGAAGGTCTTGTTCCGATCATCCAGATCGGTGGCGAAACAGAATTCTGTACGGGTGATAGCGTAATGCTGACCGCTCAGTATGCAGGGGGCGAAGGCGTCACTTGGTCAACAGGCGAAACAACTCAGAGCATCTGGGTGAGCGAAGCAGGTCAGTACTGCGTGGTAACGGTGTCTGCAGATGGTTGCGAAGCTCAAGCTTGCATCGAGGTTGAAGAAGCTGCTATACCTGAAGTTTATGCTGGTCCAGATGTCAACATCTGTGAGGGTGATGAGACCATGCTAACTGCTACTGGTGGAACGTCTGGTACAACTTACACTTGGTATGTTGACGGACAGGAAGTTGGTACAGGTGCTACCATAATAGTAAGCCCAGAAGTCGGTATCACCGAGTACACGGTTGTTGCTACTAATGACAACTGCAGCATTTCTGATGAAGACCACATTAAGGTTTACGTTTACGAGTATCCTCTTGCTGGTTTCGAACGAGACCCAGCTGGAGATGTGCCGTTTGGAAGTGCTGTTCAGTTCACTGATACCACCCTCGGACCAGTTACTGATTGGATGTGGGACTTCGGAGATGGCATGACAAGCATGCTACAGAATCCGGATCACAACTACGATGAGCCAGGTTCTTACTGGGTAACGTTGATCGCATCCAACAACGGATGTGCTGATACAGCAGTTGGAGGTCTTGAGGTGAAGATCATCATCGACATTCCTAACGTGTTCACTCCGAACAATGATGGTACTAACGATGTGATCTGGTTACAAGGAACAGATGTTAACAACATCAGCATGACCATTTACAACCGTTGGGGACACAGCGTCTGGGCGAGTGAGGGTCGTCAGTTCTACTGGTCTGGTAAGACAACTGGAGGGTTGGATTGCGAAGCAGGTACTTACTACTACGTAATTGAGATGGAGTATAAGGATGGCAATGTTTCTGAACAGACAGGATTCTTCACACTGATAAGACAGAAATAATCTGGATTGAGTTACAAACTGGAGAGCCCCGAATTTTCGGGGCTCTTTTGTTTACAGAACTTACCATTTGCTACATTCGGTGGAGATGAAGCTGACCTCCAAAATCTACGGTCTTGACCTTCGGTCTGTCAATGCATTCAGAATAGCTCTTGGTCTGACAATGATCGGGCAGATCATTGGCTACGTGCTGCTCAATTTCAAGACAATGTTCTCGCCAGAAACAGGTGTTTTGGGCAATGGCTTTGCAAGCGAATACATAGCCACATACAATGGTCCAGAATGGTTGTTTTCCATTCATTCCGATTCTGGGATGCTGGTATTTATTGGTATTAGGATTCTTTTTTTGATTCTGTTTACCATCGGACTCTACCCAAGGATAACTGCATTTGCCTCAGCAACGCTTCTATGGCTGTTTCAGATCAGGTATAATGTGCTGTTTCTTGGATGGGAGATGTTTGCCGCGGTTCTCATCTCATTTTCGGTTTTCATGCCTTGGCAGCGCAAAGCTGATGGAGATTACGAGTGGCGGTCTCCTTTGGCCTTTGTTACGCTTTTCCAGATAGGGTTTATCTATTTCTATAATGGGATTTCAAAGAATGGAGATAAATGGATGGATGGTACTGCGGTAAAATTCTTTTTGGCCGAATTGGACAAAGCGAGACCTATGGCTCATTCAATCATCGAGTTGGATTGGCTGACCACAGGTCTGACCTACTATACACTTGTAATGGAGGTGTCGGTTCTTTTGCTGTTGTTCTTTCCACTAAGGAATAAGCCTCTAAGGTATGTCAGCATTTTTCTGATCATGACTCTGCATTGGGGAATAGACCTATTTATTAATGTTGGCTTTTTCAAGTGGTATGCAACCTGCATTTCAATTCTGTTGCTCCCTGATACTTTTTGGCGTTGGATTCCTCAGAAAATTGGTCGGGGTTTTTTTCCAATGCGCTCAATTGTGTTACCATCGGGAAAGCCATCAAAATATGCTGAGCTTTTTCTTAGCTTGTATCTGGTATTTATGATCATAGACACTAATCTGCACCAGACCGTTACAAGCAGAACCAATGATAGGGTGGGAGTATTGCTTAAAGAGCTGAAGCTGGGTCGAGCTATAAAGGCAATTACGCCAAATTGGTGGCCCCAGTACAGCTTCATGCGACAGTTCTGGCATTTATATTCACCAGACCCCCCAGAGGAAAAGGGTCGTATGCAATTTGAGTTTGTAACTGCCGATGGAACTTTCCGTGTTTCTGAAGGTCAGGTATTGCCCGAAGGTCAATTGTACAGTTCATTGCCTGAGCAGCATCTGCTGATGTACCTTACTCTTAGGAGGGTTCGCAACAAACGAGAGCAGATTGCACTCAAAGCCAAATTAATGTATGAGATCAATGCTTGGAATAAGCGGGAGGGAAGCCCCCCACTACAACAGGTCGACATAGTGGTTTATAGTTTCAGGCCTGAAAGTGCCGACCAGATCAATTCAACGATACCTGAATATTCTCGGAACGTGATTCAAACTGTTGATATTAGTTACGGGGGGTCCTGACCTTTTTAAATTTCGATGAACATAATGTATCGTTCGTCAGCTTACGTTTTTTCAAGGTTAAATCTTATATTTTTGCGTCCCCTATTTCATGGAGATGGTTTTATGCAAGTGTTCGAGGAGATGCAAACATCTGATGCCAATGGCGTTTTTGGTTGTATCATCAATGTTTCCAAATTGGGTCATTGCACAGGAACACACAAACGTACCACCACCTGATCCTCTTCCCATAGAGTTAGGTTTATTCTCTGATATTGATCGGGCACTTCTTTATCCTGATAAGGTCGTGAACCTGAATTTGAGGGACAAAAACCTCACTGCGGTTCCGAAAGAAATTCTGCGTTTTGAGAATTTGGAGATTCTTGATCTTGCAAACAATCAGATACGAACGGTTCCATCCTTTCTTGCAGAGCTGCCCAATTTACGGCAGCTATTTCTCAACGAGAATCAAATTACTTCTCTTGACGAGTCGATAACCAGATGTACGAATCTGAGAGTTTTGAATGTTGGAGAGAACCCGATCGTTAGCGTATCTCCTTCCATCTCTGGAATGGTCAATCTGGAAAAGCTCATCATATCCAGCACAGCACCTAACGTAAGGTTTGAGGAGGCCATTTGGGATGTTCCCAATGTTAAGGTTCTGCGGCTTATTGATATGAACATTGAGGAGGTACCTGCCCAGGTGCGGAATATGAAAAAGCTTGAAGAACTCTGCTTGCAGAACAACAAGATAACGGTGTTCCCCAAAGATCTTATCGGTCTTCCAATGCTCACCTACATATCACTCGGAAATAATCAGTTGACCGAAGTTCCTGCTGAGCTTGGAAGTATGGACAAGCTCTATTATTTGGCTTTGTTCGGGAATCCGATAAAATCCGTTCCAGAAGAGTTAGAGGGTTTAAAAGGCTTAGAGTTCTTCGCTTGTTGGAATACTAATATAAACGAGCGGGAACAGGAGCGCATTGAACGGCTATTGCCAGCACAGACTAAAATGAACTTTAACGGTGAAGGAGTTCACTGATCATTATTCTACCATGAAAAAAAATCTACTACTCATCTTATCGCTGTTTGTTACTACAGCACTTTTTGCTCAGAACGTTTCCGTTCAGATTGACGGAAATGATCTGTATTACTCTGAACCTGGGTGTGACGATTGTAACGGAGATGCCGACCCACGCTGGAGAATGCGGGTCATCCTGAACGGTTCCAGTACCGACTGGAATCGTGATCGTGATGAGTTCTGTGGTTGGACCGGGTACACAAATTCAACATGGGTGAATTACACAACAGTTCCTTCTACCGCACCCATTCAAATGCAGATTAATGGCTTCGAATCTGATGGTTTTATCTGTGGAGGCGATGACGCAGTATGCGGTGGTTATTCTACGGTACGAACCATAAATGATGTTGACGATTATTCGCCCTGTACATGGCATTATTTTACCGATTACAGAAGCTGTAGTGAGGGAACCTATGGTGTACAGTGGAGCTATTACTGGTATTATAATAGCCTATACCCAGGTGCTGTATCGGGTGATCAGACGGTTTGCTACGGAGGAGACCCGTCAAATCTTTCCAGTACAGATAATGGTTCTGTTTGGATGAATTACCAATGGCAGTCTAGCCTTACTGGAACCGGGGGTTGGTCAAATATTTCCGGAGCAACCAGCGCTTCTTACAATCCTCCCAGTGGACTGACACAAACCACTTATTACAGACGTAGGGGTTCTACTTGCGGAGGCGTGGCAGCTGATGTCTATTCCAACATTATTACTGTTACTGTGCTTCCACAGTTTATTGTGGGCAACATATCTGGAGGTGGAGGTACACAATGCTCTCCTGCAGATCCGGGAGCTATGACCGTTTCTCCATCTGGTGGTGCTGGCACATACACTTATCAATGGTATTATGTCAATGGCACGTCTTGCCCTTCTGCGGGTGGAGCGGTGTCTATTTCCGGGGCTACAGGATCAACATATAATCCACCTGCAGGACTTAACCAGACACGCACATATCAGGTGCAGGTTAACCCAACAGGAACACCAGATTGTGGTGGTGCAACATGGTCAAGTAACTGTGTTACGGTAACAGTCAATACAACTCCAACTGCAACTGCCACAAACAATCTCACATCAATCTGTAATAACACATCAACAGACATTGACCTGAGTTCCAATGTGGGTGGAACCACTTTCAACTTCACGGCTGCTGGTTCAAATGGCAATATTGGTGGTTATTCTAACGGTAGCGGGTCATCCATAGACCAGACGCTCACCAATTCGGGTACTTCTGCAGGGTCTGTTACCTACACAATTACGCCAACGGCTGCTGGTTGTGTCGGTTCTTCGATTTCAGCCTCAGTAACCGTTAACCCGGTGCCCAATGTAGTGCCTAACCCAAGTATCTCTACCATATGCTCTGGCGAAGCAACCAACGTTGCATTGTCATCATCTGTTTCTGGAACCACCTACTCTTGGACCGCAAGCAGTGGAAACCCGCAAGTTTCGGGTTATGGAACTGGCTCAGGGTCAACCATTGCTCAAACGTTGACCAATAATGGTTCGGTTCAAGGAACGGTGACCTATACCATAACACCAACTGCCAATGGCTGTCCAGGTACAACGGCAAATGCTACGGTTAATATCGACCCGTTGCCACAGGGTGAGATCGTAGGTTCGACCACTACCTGTACCGCTGATAATGCAACCCTTACCTTCAATTTCCTATGGGGAACTCCACCATATGACGTGACATATACAGATGGTGTTTCTACCTTCTCATTGAATGATATTAACTCTGGTCATACGGTTACGGTCAGCCCTACAGCCACTACAACTTACACGCTTACCAGTATTATTGATGATGCTGGTAACGGTTGTGCCAGAACAAGTTCGTTCAATGCCAGTGCAACAATTACAGTCAACCCACTGCCATTGGGTACTATTTCTGGTGCAACTACCATCTGTCAGGGAGACCCTACTGATCTGACCTTCAATTTCTCGGTTGGTGCCGGACCTTTTGATGTCCAGTACTCGGATGGCTCAAACACCTACAGTCTGTCAAATATTTCAGATGGACATACGGTTTCTGTTTCTCCATCGGTTTCTACCACCTATTCCATTGTGCAGATCACGGACAATAATTCGTGTACTAACAGTTCAATTTCCAGTTCAACCACAATTACGGTAAATCCAAGTCCTAATGGTTCTATCTCATTGGTAACACCAATTTGTCTTGGAGATCAGACCACCTTGACCTTCAATATTACCACTGGAACAGGGCCGTTTGATATTGCCTTCACAGATGGCGTTTCTAACTTCTCGTTGAATGGGGTTAACAATGGTGGTACGTATACGCTTACTCCACCAACCAGTGTAACCTATTCGTTCACTTCAATAACTGATGCAAACGGATGTGTGCGTACCACAGGGTTTGCCGGTTCTGCTTTGGTTATTGTTAATCCATTGCCCAATGTGTCATTCATCGGTTTAGAGGCCAATTATTGCGAAGTAGATGCTCCGGTTGTTCTGTTGGGGAACAATGCTCCTTCAGGAAGCTTCAGCGGGGTTGGGGTAACGGATAACAATAATGGAACAGCATCGTTTGATCCGGGGACTGCCGGAGTAGGGTCGCATACAATTACTTACACGTATGTTGACATTAACTCTTGCTCAAATAGCTCAGACCAGACAGTGAACATAGAAGAGCAGCCAACCGCGAATGCTGGTACTGGTGGCTCTGAATGCGATCTGAACTTTGATCTGAATGCTGTGCCAAGTGTTGGTGTTGGCCAATGGACACAGACAGGTGGTCCTGGGTTCGTACAGTTCTTGCCGAATGCAAGTGCCCCTAACGCTACGGTTAATGTGTCTCAGTACGGCACCTATGAGTTTACCTGGACGGAAGGAACGTATTGCTCAGACAGTGATGCGATTACAGTGAATTTCTACCAGCAACCAGTTGCCAATGCGGGTTCTGGCGGGAACGAATGTGACCTTGATTTCGTGTTCAGTGCAGTGCAAAGTGTTTCCGGAAGCAATGGAACATGGAGTCAGATCTCAGGACCTGGAACTTCCAGTTTTGTAAGCGCCTCTAACCCAACCACCACGGTTACTGTTTCGGTGGCTGGGCAGTATGTTTTCCAGTGGGAAGAAGTGAATGGAACATGTTCAGACTCAGAAACCGTTACGGTTAATTTCTTTGAGCAACCAGTTGCAAATGCTGGTTTTGGTGGAGCTGAGTGTGATCTTGACTTCCAATTAGGTGCTGCGCCTTCTGTAGGAGTTGGCACTTGGTCTGCTACTGGTCCAGGAACCGTTTCATTCTCTCCAAGTGCTTCTGATCCGAATGCGGTGGCAACTGTTTCCGGTTACGGAATTTACATTTTCACGTGGAGTGAGGACAATTTCGGATGTACTGACGATGCTTCTATTTCAGTTCAGTTCGATCAATTGACAACTGCTAACGCAGGTACCGGTGGTGATGAGTGCGATCTGAACTTTACATTCAACGGTACACCGAGCATTGGAAACGGAGTTTGGACATATTCTGGACCGGGCAATGCTTTCTTCAGCAATCCAAGTAGTCCGACTGCCACAGTTACGGTGGATACTTATGGTTCCTATGTTTTTACTTGGACTGAAACCAATGGAAACTGCTCAGCTACAGATTTTGTAACGGTGAACTTCTATCAGCAACCTGTTGCCAATGCTGGCTCTGGTGGTGATGAGTGTGATCTGAACTTTGATTTCTCGGCCGTTCCAAGTGTTGGAAACGGACAGTGGTCTCAATTGAATGGTCCGGGAACTTCTACGTTTACGGTTGCCTCTGACCCTACTACTTCGGTTACCGTTTCACAGTATGGCACTTACACTTTCAGATGGACCGAGACCAATGGGGTTTGTTCGGACAATGAAACCGTTGTGGTAAACTTCTACGAGCAACCGGTAGCAGACGCTGGAACTGGTGGAGATGAGTGTGACCTTGATTTTACACTCAACGGAACCGCTTCTGTTGGAGTTGGACTTTGGACGGCTTCTGGCCCAGGAACGGCTACGTTCGTAAACGATCTTGATCCGTCAACAGATGTTTCAGTCTCTGCTTACGGTACTTACACGTTTACTTGGACCGAGCTTAACGGAACATGCTCAGATGCTGCTTCCGTAACGGTTAACTTCTATCAGCAACCAGTGGCAAATGCTGGACAAGGGGGTGATGAGTGCGACCTGAACTTCTTGACTTCTGCTGTGCCAAGCGTTGGTACAGGACAATGGTCTCAAACGTCAGGGCCTGGAACTGCGGTGTTCAGCAATGCCACTTCAGCCATCAACACAATTACTGTTGACACATATGGAACGTATGATTTCACATGGACTGAAACCAATGGTACTTGCGTTGATTTCCGATCAATTACGGTGAACTTCTATCAGCAACCATCGGCAGATGCCGGGTTGGGTGGTGATGAGTGCGACCTTGACTTCATTCTTGCTGCAAACGCAAGTGTCGGTTCTGGAGAATGGACCGCCAGTGGCCCAGGAACGGCAACTTTTGGGTCTTCAACTGCGGCAAGTACAACAGTTTCTGTTTCTCAGTCTGGTGCTTACACCTTCACTTGGACCGAGACAAATGGGATCTGTTCAGATTCTGATGATGTCGTTGTAACGTTCTACGATCAGCCTGTGGCTAATGCAGGAACAGGAGGTACGGAATGTGATCTGAACTTCACTTTCAACGCAGTACCAAGCTTTGGAACTGGAACTTGGACGGCCAGTGGCCCGGGCAATGCCTCTTTCACCAATGCAAACGGTGCAACCGGAACCGTAACTGTTGATGCTTACGGCACATATACATTTACATGGACTGAAGTGAATGGAATTTGCTCTGATGCGGCAAGTATCACGGTAGACTTCTATGAGCAACCAATTGCTGAGGCTGGAACAGGTGGTTCAGAATGTGACCTTGACTTTGATCTTGACGCAACTCCATCTGTGGGTAATGGAGTTTGGACTTACGTTGGTCCTGGAACAGCTGTTTTCAGCCCATCAGATACTGATCCTGATGCAACGGTGACAGTAGATGCTACTGGTTCTTACACGTTCACTTGGACAGAAGATAACAATGGTTGTACAGATTCTGATGATGTAACAGTTGTCTTCAATGCACTTCCTGTGGTGAGCTTCTCAGGTTTGGCAACTCAGTACTGTGTTGATCAGAACACCCCAGTTCAGCTGACGGGAACACCGACAGGAGGAACCTTCAGTGGATTGGGCGTAAGCGGTAACAGCTTTGTGCCTTCTGTTGCTGGTGTTGGAACCATTTTCGTGACTTACACTTACACCGACAACAATGGTTGTACAGATAGCGAGACACAATCGGTAGATGTAAATGGTCTTCCAACTGTTTCTTTCACTGGGCTTGATCCAGCTTACTGCGAAGATGATGCAACGGGGTATACACTGACGGGAAATCCTATTGGAGGAACCTTCTCAGGAGACGGGATCAATGGTAATGTTTTCACTCCATCTGTAGCTACAAACGGAACTCACGTAATTACCTATTCATACGTTGATCCGTTCGGTTGTTCAAGTTCAAATCAGCAATCTGTTCAGGTAAACGACTTGCCAGTTGTTTCGTTCACTGGCCTTTCTGCATCTTACTGTGAGAATGCTTCTAACGTTCCGCTTATTGGAACACCAACAGGTGGTACGTTCAGTGGCCCGGGCATTATTGGTAATGCGTTCAGCGCAGTAGCTGCGGGTGTTGGAACCCATACTATTGCCTACAGCTACACGGACGTAAATGGCTGTTCAGATGTTTACACGCAACAAGTTGTGGTAAATGATGTTCCTGTTCCGGTTATTACCCCATCAGGTACAACGGCCATTTGTGCTGGAGAGAGTCTGACACTGGATGGTGGTGCAGGATATGCGCAATATGCTTGGAGCAACAATCTTAACGGGCAGCTGATAAACGTTAATACCGCTGGTAATTACAATGTCACTGTCACAACGTTTGCAGGGTGTGTTGGTACTTCGGTTGATGTAACTGTGGTGGTAAACCCACTTCCTGTTGTTGATCTTGGACCAGATACTGTGATCTGTACGGGCGCGGTTTACAATTTGGACGCTGGAAATCCAGGTGCAGATTACTCTTGGTCTACTTTTGAGATCACTCAGTCCATTAACGTTACAACCACGGGTCTGTACGAGGTTGATGTTACCGATCAGAATGGTTGTACAGGTTCTGATGCTGTTGGAGTTACGGTCAGTGATCTGCTCGACCCAGTTATTGTGGCCAGTGGTCCAGTTACATTCTGTGCTGGCCAGTCTGTTACATTGGATGCAGGTCCTGGAGACACCTATCTATGGAGCACGGGCGAAACCACTCAGACCATTACAGTGAACACACCTGGGTTAGTTGATGTACTTGTTACAGATGAATTCGGTTGTGGTGGTACAGATGATGAAACTATCACGGTGCTACAGCTTCCAAATGCCGTAATTCAGCCAACAGGACCGATTGAAATGTGCAGCGCGGATACAGTAACACTATCGGTAAGTAACGCCTTTGCTTCTTACGATTGGAGTCCTGGAGGGCAATCCACTGTGTCTATCGATGTTTGGGCATCTGGTATGTATTCAGTAACTGTTACAGACCCGAACAACGGTTGTGAAGCCACATCTGCACCTGTAGAAGTTATTGTTCACACATCGGATCCTCCATACATTGTGGCAAGCGGTGCAACCGAATTCTGTGCAGGGGAAACAGTTAGTTTGAGCGTGGCTCCTGGTCCTTACAGTTCGTATCTATGGACAAGTGGTTCTACAACACCTTCTATTGTGGTTAGCGAGTCTGGAGATTATGGAGTTACTGTAGTTGATGCAAACGGTTGTACGGATAGTACACTTGTTGGTGATCCATTGCATGTTGAAGTTTGGGACCCACAACCGATTGCCGTTCAGCAAGGAGACAGTATTGTTGTGACCAATGGGCCATTTGTTCAGTATCAATGGCATTTCAATGGAGGTCCGCTTCCAGGTGCAACTGGTTCTGTTCTAACGCCCACAACCAGTGGCAATTATGTTGTTGAAGTTGTGGATGAGAATGGGTGTGTAGGAACGTCTTACAATGTTGAGTTCACGTTCACAGGAATAGCGGATCTTGCTTCGGCATATGAAGTGGAGGTTTGGCCGAATCCTACAACGGGTGAGTTTTTCCTGAGAGCGAATTTTGGAAGGTCGCTTGATGTGGAACTTTCTTTCAAAGATCTGGCCGGGCGGGATATTATTCGAACGGAGGTGCTGTCTGATGTATCCATGATAAATAGATCATTTAACATCCAACATCTGAGCTTAGGGGTTTACATCCTCGAAATGCGCACACCTGACGGCTTGGTTGTACAGCGAATTATCAAAGACTAAGTAGGTTCTTAAACATTAAGTAAAGGACATTGTAAAGTCTGATTTTCAGACTTTACAATGTCCTTTTTGCTTAGTATTTTCGGTAAATGGGGCGGATTCCTCTTTTAATTCTTGCTCTTCTCACTTTCGTCAAGTCGTCCTTGAGTCAGGTCGTTTTCGAGGAAATAAGTGAGCAGTTAGGTGTTACTCATATGCACCAGTTTGCACCAAGGATCGGTGGAGGAGTGGCATGCTTTGATTTTAATAATGATGGTTGGGAGGATATTTACCTCTGCGGTGGAGAAACAACTGATAAACTCTACCAAAACGATGGCGATGGTTCGTTTACAGATGTTTCCATTGCCTCTGGAATCTCTACGGTTGCAAACATTACAACCACAGGTGTGGTAACTGGAGATGTGGATAACGATGGTTTCAGAGATATAGTGCTCACTACGTTTTTTGGCTCAGAAATCATTCTCTTACATAACAACGGAGATGGCACTTTCACCAAACTCTCTGATTCTGCAATTCCTGACACTCCAAATTGGACTTCAGCTGCCAGTTTCGGAGACTTTGATAAGGACGGTCTGTTGGATCTGTATGTGGTTTCTTATGTGTTTAACGCAAGCTTTATTCATGACTCATTGGGTAACACGATAGGTTATAACCATGACTGTGACCCGAATCATCTTTACAGAAACAACGGTGATCTAACGTTTACTGATGTAACGAATGGGTACGCACTTGGGGATGAAGGTTGCGCTCTTGCAACAGCATTTACCGATTTTGACAATGATCAGGATGTGGATATAGTTCTGGTCAATGATTTTGGTGAATGGGTTCTGCCAAGTTTACTTTATCAGAATGACCTTCAAACACAATCGTTCGAAGAAGTGAGCGTTGCCCTCAACATGCATCATGAAATGTATGGCATGGGTGTAGCAATAGGCGATTATGACCGGGATGCCGATCTGGATTATTATTTCACCAACATAGGAAGAAACGTACTTGACCGAAATATGGGTGGGGTATTTCAAGATTGGGCAACTGAAGCAGATGTTGAGAACGATAGCGCTAACGGATATAATACTACCAGTTGGGGGTGTTTTTTCTTTGATGCTGACAATGACGGATGGATAGACCTGTTTGTTGCCAACGGACAGATACCGGCACTTGAGTTCAATCAGACTACTCCATATGACCCGAATAAACTGTTTCTGAATAATGGGGACGGAAGCTTTTCAGACATCTCCGTTTCTGCACATGTTGATGGAACACGAATTGCAAGAGGAGCCGCATGTGCCGACTTTGATAATGATGGGAGAATGGATATTGTGGTAAACAATACTCATTGGCTTGCTGATTCTACACAGATAGAACTTTATCACAATGTTTCTACCAGTTCCAATAATTGGCTAAAGGTGTTGTTGCATGGTACTGAAAGTAATCGGGATGCGTTTGGTGCTCATGTTCGTCTTGTAGTTGATGGTTTCAGTACACTGGTGGAGGTGGATGGTGGCTCCAGTCATGCTTCGCAGAACACGTCTGTCTTACATTTTGGTCTTGGTAGCAGCAGCGTTGCAGATTCGGTGATTGTAACATTTCCGAGTGGTGTAATGGATATTCTGGTAAATGTTGATGCCAACCAGCTTATTGAGGTAACCGAGCCCTCAATTACGGTGAATGTTGATGAGAACGATCAGCGTTGTGAAATTTCAAATGTGTGTTTTTCGGGACAGTCCATTCGGTTTAACAGTTATGCTGAACCAGGCATGAAGTTTCACATCGGCATATTTGATATTGCCGGAAGATTGATTGTTCAGGAACTTATGACAAATGTGGATAACGGACAGAATGAATTCTTTCTTCCGACCTTCTTACCTTCTGGAATCTACATGATTCAGTTTCAGTTTATCAACGAAAAGGGTTTTGCAGGGAAATCTAGCTTCAAGTTAATAAACACCAACCATTGATTACTTATTGGAAAGGAGGTTTCAGAACTGAAACTAACGTTGTCAGGCGTGAGGCCGTTTCTTTTCAAGATAACACAATCACTGTCCTTAAAAAAGCGCCCTAATCTCTTTGTTATTCAGATTTTAATAGGTCAGATAGTGTCGTTGGTCGTTGGAATTTCATTGCTGACCGACTAATATCATATTTTTGATGTTCATACCTCAATGTGAATGCATGATGAAAAACACTTTACCAAATTTTCAAATTCTTGATTCTATCGAAGTAGATGCAAAACGAGTTCCGCGTTTCATCTTGGTGTTCGCATTACTTGTTGTTTCCTCTTTGGCCTCTTTCGGTCAAGGTGTTCTCACTAACTCGGCCACTATCAACTACAGTGGAGCATCTGGTTCGGGATGTGGAGACGTGATCTGTGGTGGAAACTACGCATGCGCGAATGGTTTCGGAAGCTGGAGTCCGACCAGAACTTTTACAGACCCCTCTCCAGCTGCTGCCAATATTCTAGTTCAAGTAAGAGTAACATATTACGGAGCGTGTTCTGGCAGTTTCAGCTCCTATTTGAACGGCCAACTTATTGGAAGTACCACTACTAGTTGGGGTTGTTGCGGTGGGTGTAACACAACTAGCTTTGTTACAACAAACGCCACTGTTCTTGGCTCTTATAATTGGAATGGACCAAACACAATAACGACCAATGTTACTTCAGGTGACTTGTGCCTAGATAGGATTGTAGTAACTGTTAATACCATCAGTTGTAGCCTGCCTTCAGCGCCTTCTTTGTCTTGGGCTCAGAACCCTGTCTGTAATGGTAGCAACGCTACTCTTAATATCAGTGGTAACTTGAACAATGCATCTCAATGGACAGTTCTTTCGGGAAGCTGTAACGGTTCAACGGTTGCAAACACATCTGGTTCATCTGTCAATCTTTCTCAACCTTACAATCCACAGTATTTTGTTCGTGGAACAGGGGGTTGTGTCAGTTCAGTTTCTGTCTCATCTGTTTCGTGCACCAGTATTTTTGCACCTACCATTGACAATGTTGATCCTGCTGCAAACTGTCAAGATATCACAGTCAATTTGAGCGCATCGGGTTCGGCATCCATTACTGCAAGCCAGATAAATTCCGGTAGTACAGATAACTGTAGCATATCCAGCTACTCGCTTAACCAGACCAGCTTCAATTGCTCTAATGTTGGAAATAATCTGGTCATACTCACAGTAACCGATAATAACGGTAATACAAGCAGTTGTGGTGCCAACGTTACTGTGGTTGATAATCAGGCTCCAACCATCAATTGTCCAGCTGATATTCAAGTAAATGCACCGAATGGGAACTGTGCAGCTAATGTCAATTTCACCACACCTACTGCAGCCGACAATTGTACCGGTTCAACGGTGACACAGATCTTAGGCCCGCCCAGCGGATCCAGTTTTAACGTGGGCGATACCATAGTTTCATTTTTAGCTACGGATGCGTCTGGCAATACGGCAAGTTGTTCTTTCAATGTGGAGGTATTGGATATCGAGGATCCAGTAATAACCTGTCCAGCAAATATCAACGTGCTTTCAACATTGAGCAATTGTGGGGCAAACATCACTTACATCACTCCTACTGCCACAGATAACTGTTCTGGAGTTAACACTTATTTTATTTCTGGCTTTCAATCGGGTCAGAACTTCCCTTCTGGAACAACAACGGTTGAATATTTGGCAATTGATGCATCTGGAAATCAGGCATCCTGCTCATTCGATGTAACGGTTGATCCAGTTCCTAACGGAAGCTTGTCAATTCCACCTGCATCTGTGTGTCAGGGTGACCCGATAACCATAACGTTCAACTTTACTTCTGGCACTGCGCCTTTCAATGTTTCGATAACGGACGGTGTTTCGACATTCAACGTAAGTAACCTTCAAAATGGAGACACCTATACGGTTGTTCCTCCAACAACCGTTACTTACAGCTTCGTATCTATTCAAGATGCCACAGGTTGTACTAGAACAACGGATTTTGATGGTACGGCCTCGGTTGTTGTTACCCCAATTCCTATCGTTTCTTTCTCTGGCTTAGCTTCGGTTTACTGTGAGTCTGATGCCGATGTTAGCCTCACAGGTAATCAGTCGGGTGGCTCGTTTACCGGTACAGGAATCAATGATCTAGGTGGAGGTTCTGCTACCTTCAGCCCAAGTGGTGCTGGGCCTACAGGTCCTTACGATATTACCTATGAGTACACAGATATCAATGGTTGTACTGACTCTGAAACGCAACAGGTTTCTGTTGATGAGCAGCCGTTGGCTGATGCAGGGTCTGGTGGGTCAGAGTGCGATCTTAATTTCACCTTTTCTGCAGTTGCTTCCGTTGGTACTGGAACTTGGACATTAATAAGCGGCCCCGGTCTTCCATTATACTCTAACATCAATAGTCCTACTTCAATTGTTCAGGTTTCAACTACAGGTAGTTATGTCTTCCGCTGGACCGAGGTTAATGGAGAATGCTCGGATTTTGACGAGGTAACGGTTGTTTTCAACGAAGTGCCTGATGCCAATGCGGGATTCGGTGGTGCTGAATGCGACCTCAATTTTGCACTTAATGCTGTGCCAAGTGTCGGAACAGGAACTTGGACCGCCACTGGTCCTGGAACTGCATTTTACTCACCATCGGCAAATGACCCAAATGCTACAGTTACTGTAGACAGCTATGGAACATACACCTTCACTTGGACAGAGGATAATAACGGATGTACAGATGCGGCTTCGGTGCAAGTTGTATTTGATGAACTTCCGGTTGCGGATGCTGGAGTTGGAGGAGATGAATGTGATCTGGACTTCACGTTCAGCGGGTCTGGTACGGTAGGTGTAGGTGTATGGACCCATACCGGCCCTGGAGCTGCCACATTCAATGCTGCGAACAGTCCAACCGCTACGGTTACGGTGAGTAATTATGGAACATACACATTCACTTGGACGGAAACCAACGGAAACTGCGCTTCTGTTGATCAGGTGATCGTCAATTTCTACGAGCAACCTGTTGCCGATGCGGGTTCTGGTGGAGATGAATGTGATCTTGATTTCGTTTTTTCTGCTGATCCGAGTGTTGGAAGTGGAGTTTGGACTCAATTGAACGGCCCTGGAACATCAACATTTGCTGATGACACAGACCCTGCTTCAGGTGTATCTGTAGATGCTTATGGAACTTACACTTACCGTTGGACCGAGACTAACGGAACATGCTCTGACAGCGAGACGATTGTGGTGAATTACTACGAGCAGCCAGTGGCTGACGCTGGCGTTGGAGGAGATGAATGTGATCTTGATTTCTCATTGACTGGAACTGCTTCAGTAGGTGTTGGATTGTGGACCGCCTCCGGACCTGGATTAGCCACGTTCGTAAATGATCTTGATCCTGCAACTGATGTCTCAGTTGCCGCTTATGGTACTTACACATTCACATGGACCGAGATAAACGGAACTTGTAGTGATGTTGCATCTGTAACTGTGAACTTCTACGAGCAGCCTGTTGCTGTTGCAGGGGCTGGTGGTAATGAGTGTGATCTGGATTTCCTACTTCAGGCTGCACCGAGTGTCGGTACTGGAGAATGGTCTCAGAATTCAGGTCCTGGAACTGGAACTTTCAGTAATTCCACATCTCCAACAACGCTCGTTACCGTTGATTCGTATGGTACCTATGAGTTTACTTGGACCGAAACCAACGGAGTTTGTGTAGATAGTAGAAACACAACCGTTAACTTCTATGAGCAGCCGGTTGCCGATGCGGGCTCTGGAGGAGATGAGTGTGATTTGGACTTTGCGTTGTCTGCAAACCCAAGCGTTGGAACTGGACTTTGGACTTCATCGGGTCCCGGAACGGCCGTGTTCAGTGATGATGCTGATCCAAGTGCCACCGTAACTGTGTCGCAGTCAGGAACATATACCTTTACTTGGACAGAGACCAATGGCACTTGTACAGATGCGGATGATGTAGTGGTCAACTTTTACGACCAACCTGTTGCCAATGCTGGTGTGGGTGGTACCGAATGTGATCTGAATTTCACCTTCTCAGGCGTTGCAAGTTTTGGAACAGGTGTGTGGTCATATTCAGGTCCGGGAACAGCATTCTTCAACAACGCCACTAACGCAGCAACATCAGTTGTGGTGGATACTTATGGATCTTATGATTTCACTTGGACAGAGACCAATGGACCTTGTACAGATGCTGCTACAATCACTGTCAACTTCTACCAACAACCAGTTGCAGATGCTGGCTCTGGCGGTTCAGAGTGTGATCTTGACTTCGACCTTGATGCTACTCCTTCTGTTGGAAATGGAACTTGGACCTACTTAGGTCCTGGTACTGCTGTATTTGCACCTTCAGACTCAGATCCAGATGCAACGGTTACCGTTGATGCTACTGGTTCATACACATTTACGTGGACTGAGGACAATAACGGATGTACCGATTCTGAAGACATAACCGTAGTGTTCAATCCGCTTCCAGTTGTTAGTTTCTCTGGTCTGGCAGCCAGTTACTGTATAGACCAGACCTCACCAGTTCCGTTGACAGGAACGCCATCTGGAGGAACGTTCAGTGGACTTGGAATCAGTGGAAACAGTTTCATTCCATCTGTGGCAGGTGTCGGTACCATTTTCGTGACATACACATACACGGATATTAACGGTTGTACAGACAGCGAAACATTGACCACCGATGTTAATGGTCTGCCGAACGTTTCATTCTCAGGCTTGGATCCTGAGTACTGCGAGGATGATGCTAACATTTATACCCTTATTGGCTCTCCTTCCGGTGGAACCTTCTCGGGTCTTGGAATTTCTGGTGATGATTTCGTGCCAGCCAACGCAGGAGATGGTAACTGGACAATTCAATATGAATACACAGACCCATTCGGTTGTACAAATTCAAGTGGGCAGCAAGTAGTTGTAAATCAGCTGCCAGTTGTATCCTTCACTGGTTTGGCATCTTCCTATTGCGAGAATGCTTCCAATGTAAACCTCGTTGGCTCGCCAGCTGGGGGAACTTTCAGTGGTAATGGAATCATTGGTTCTGCCTTTAGTCCAGTAGCTGCTGGTGTGGGTAACCATCAGGTAACCTACACTTACACAGATGGCAATGGATGTACGAATTCTCAAACGCTGCAGGTTACGGTCAATGATGTTCCTGTACCAGTGATCACTCCTGGTGGTACGTCTGAGATATGTGTTGGTGAGAACCTCGTCTTGGATGCTGGCTCAGGCTATTCGGTTTACAATTGGAGCAACAACACCAATGGTCAGACTACTACGGTAAGTTCTGCTGGATCTTATAACGTAATTGTTACCACAGCAGCGGGTTGTTCTGGAACCTCTGCGCCAGTTCAAGTGGTGGTTAATTCACTACCAGTTGTGGATCTGGGTAACGACACTACAATTTGCACGGCTTCGGTCCTTACGCTGGATGCCGGTAATCAAGGTGCAGACTTCTCATGGTCAACATTTGAGATTACCCAGACCATTAACGTTACAACCACAGGCGTTTACATTGTCAATGTTACTGATGGCAATGGTTGTGTGGGTTCAGATGCGATTTCCGTCACGGTCTCCAATCTTCTTGACCCAGTAATTGTTGGTAGCGGTCCATTGGTATTCTGTTCAGGTGGAAGCGTAACTCTTGATGGTGGGGTATTCGACTCATATCTGTGGAGTACAGGAGAACAGACTCAGACAATTACTGTGAGCAATCCTGGTGTTTATGAGCTTCAAGTTTGGGATCAGTTCGGTTGCGAAGGTTCTGATGACGAGATTGTTACCGTGCTTCAGCTACCCAATGCTGTCATCACACCAGAAGGCCCTGTGGAAATCTGCGAGGGAGACACGTTTACGCTATCTGCAAGCAATAACTTCTCTAATTATGCTTGGAGTCCAAATGGAGAATCTACTTACAGCATCCAGGTTTACCAAGCTGGAGCATACTCGGTTACTGTGGAAGACCCTAACAATGGTTGTGAGGCGACCTCGAATGTGGTTCAGGTTATTGTCAATACTATAACTCCTCCGTTCATCGTTCCAAGCGGTCCTACAGAATTCTGCGAGGGAGAGAGCGTGAGCCTTTCTGTGGAACCAGGGCCTTACACGTCTATTCTTTGGAGTAGCGGTTCTACAACCCCGTCTATTGTTGTGACTCAAACAGGAGATTATGGAGTTACGGTTATTGATGGCAACGGTTGTTTGGACAGTACTTTGGTGGCTAACGCAACCCACATTGAGGTGTGGGATCCACAGCCTATAGGAATTCAGCAAGGAGATAGTGTATTGGTAACCAACGGCCCTTTCAACTCTTATCAATGGTACTTGAATGGCGGTCCTATTCCAGGTGCAACTGGTGTGGTTTACGTTCCTTCTCAAAGCGGTAATTACGTGTGCGAAGTAACAGATGAGAACGGATGTACAGGAACAACTTATAATATTGAGTTCACTTTCACTGGTGTGGATGATGTCGAATCATTATTGAGATTTGATCTTTATCCGAACCCTTCAGACGGTTTATTCAACCTTAATGTTGAGTTTGATAGGAGCACAGATGTTTCAATGATAGTTCATGATGCGTTAGGTAGAGAAGTTAAGTTGCTTGGTTCTATCACCAATACACGTGGGTTTAAACGACAACTGGACATCCGAAATATGGGTGCTGGTGTCTACTACCTTAATCTCAACACAACCGAAGGCACAATTATTAAGCGGCTCATCGTTAAATAATCGCATTCTAGCGATGTAAGAAAGGCGCCTTTGGGCGCCTTCTTTTTTTCTTGCTTACTAATTTTTGCTCTGAATCAACTAATCTTTAAAATCTTACTTTAGTGGACTTTATTTTTTGATTTTATTTGCTACCAACCCCGAATAATTCTACGATGAAGAATATCTACAAGGCAGTATTGTTATTTACAGTTTTGATTTACCACTCAGGTAATATTCAAGCTCAAACAACGGTCTCACGAAATTATATAGCCCCAAGCTCTGTTCAAATTGATGGTGTTGGGGATTATGGTTATGCGCTTCCGACTGTTACATTCAATCAAGGAGATTTTACTAACGGTTGTGTTGTTACCGATGTTGATGTTGCGATTTCTTGGGCAAAGACAGATGGAACCTGTTTGAATCCTGGAAACGGTAACTCATTCCATAACGAGACAAGTTTTAGAGTTAACGGCCCTTCAGGGTCTGTAGTATTGGCGCTGCCAGGTACTTGGTCTGGTTCTACAAGTATTTCTTCTGTAGTAACTACCTTCAGTGATGGTAACCCGATTCCCTCTGGCATACCGGTTACTGGAACTTTTGGTCCGAATAATGGCGTACTTGCGAATTTCAACGGACAATCTCCGGTTGGTGCTTGGAATGTAGATGCAGGAGACAACGGAGCTGGAGATCCATTGTGTTTCAATTATTATGAGATACGGATTACAACGGCAGATGATAATACTCCTCCAACGCTTACAGTACCTTCAAACTTAACATTCAATGCAGATCAGGGGCAGTGCAGCGCAACTGTTTCTTGGACGGCACCCACTGTTACAGATAACTGCTCTGCAACACTTACTCAAACTACGGGACCTTCGAACGGTAGTCTTATGAATGTGGGGACGCAAACAGTTACTTACGAAGCTGCGGACCCTTATGGTAATTCTACCACCCAAAGTTTTACAGTTACTGTAGTTGACGCACAGAACCCCGTCATTTCTTGTCCCGGTACTGTTTTCGCTGGTTGTGATACTATAGTGAATTATGTGCTTCCTACAGCTTCAGATAACTGTCCTGGAGTCACGGTTAATTTGGTTAGTGGTCCTGCTTCAGGAGGGGTTTTCTCTGCTGGAACTACTGCGGTTACTTATCAGGCACAGGATGCATCTGGAAATACGGCCTCTTGTTCATTCAACGTAATTGTTGACACTGAATCCACTGACCCTACATCCATAACTGCAAGTACCTCTAACGTTTGTTCAGGAGATCCAGTGACCCTTACAGTCAACGGTGGATCACTTGGTACCAACGCCCAGTGGCTTTGGTATGTCGGTACTTGCGGTGGTCAGTTGGTAGGCGCTGGAAGTACTATAACGGTCAATCCACTTACAACTACGACTTATTATGTTCGCGCTGTAGGGCCTTGTAATAGCACTGCATGTGTAAGTCAGCTGATCAGTGTAACAGCTGCGCCTACCGTTGGATTCAGTGGAATTACCAGTCCAAGTGCATGCGGTTCTGCCGATGGTACCATTACGGCTGTATCAAGCGGAGGCACTCCTCCTTATACCTACGTTTGGAGTAATGGAGGAACAGGTTCCACAATTCTAGGATTGGCTGCTGGGCCATATGAAGTTACAGTAACAGATTTCAATGGCTGTGCCGACTTCTCTTCGGTTTCTCTCAATGATCCAGGAGCATCTGTTGTCACATTGGTGAGTGATGACCCTGATCAGGTGATATGCGCAGGAGATCCAGTAACATTTACTGCTTCTGGCGCATATCAGTATCAATATTACATTGGAGGCAGCCCAGTTAGTACTCAGAACCCTTACACAACAACGGCTATTCAGAACGGGGAGAATGTTTATGTAGTAGGAATTGACTATAACTTCTGTTCGTTCACCACTCCTGGCCTTGGTTTTATTGTGAATGATGTTCCTGTAATTACAGAAACAGTTACTGATCCATCTGCCTGTGGTGTTTCAGATGGTACTATACTTACCACCGTTGCATCTGGTCTTCCTCCATATGCCTACGCTTGGAGTAATGGGGAAATAGACCCGAACATATCGGGCCTTGCTGCCGGACCTTACGTGTTGACGGTTACCGATGATAACGGATGTTCATCATCTGAGACCTACGCATTGAGTGATCCAGGTGCTCAGCCTGTAACCCTTGCCAGTACTGAAGATCCAAACAACGAAATTTGCGAAGGTGAAAGCGTGACATTCACCGCTTCCGGCTCGGTCGATTATGAGTTCTATATCAATGGGGTTTCAGTTAGTACAACAAATCCTTACACGACCAATGCTTTGATTGATGGCGAATCGGTTGTAGCAACTGGAACCGATGGAAATAACTGTACTGCAACCAGTAATATCATCATTCCAACGGTCAACCCAGGACCTTTGGTCAGTTTAATTGTAAGCGATACCGATACAACTATTTGTGCTGGACAAAGCCTATCATTCTTTGCGTCTGGCGCTCTTTCATACGAGTTCTTTGTTGATGGAGTGTCTCAAGGCCCTGCAAGCTCAACTCCATATTTTGTCACATCCTCGCTTACTGATGGTCAGGTTGTAACTGTTATTGGAACAGATGCCAACTCTTGTGATGTTGAGAGTGCAGGAATTACAGTGACTGTTAATCCAAGTCCAACGGTTTCTATCACTAACTCAGCCGATCCTACCAGTTGTGGAGCTACGGACGGTGCTCTCACAGCCGATGCGTCTGGAGGTACACCTGGATATACTTACACATGGAGTAATGGAAACACAGGGCAAACATTGGCTTTCCTGAACGCTGGCCTCTATTGTGTGGAGGTTGAGGATGGTGCTGGTTGTACGGCTACAGTCTGTGGCGCTCTTAGTGATGTTGGCTCTACTCCAGTTACAATGAGTTCCAGCTCTTCAAATGATACCATTTGTGGTGGACAAAGCGTAACATTTACGGCTTCTGGTTCAACCTCTTATGTTTTCTATGTGAATGGAATTGCAGCTTCAAACTCGAATCCTTACGTAACAGATTCGTTAGTGGATGGTGATATCATTGCGGTAACAGGTTTGGATACTCAGCTTTGTGCAGCTACAAGTACGCCTGTACTCTACACTGTCCACCCAGAGGTTCAGATTGGAATTACTGCATTCCAAAATCCAACGGCTTGTGCCGCAATGGATGGTTTTGCTAATACTGTGACCATTGGCGGTGTACCACCGTTTGATTACTTATGGACAGATGGACAGACGACCTCCAATGCTGTAAACCTTGCTGCTGGTTCTTATGCGATTACTGTTACAGACTTCAATGGATGTCAATCTTCTGACGCGGTCTCGTTGAGTGACCCTGGTGGCTTTACAATTAGTTTGGCGGCAAGCCCGTCAGACGTGGTGATCTGTGATGGTACTGAGATTGAGTTCACTGCTTCTTCCATTGGCACTAACACCTTTGAGTATTTCGTAGATGGGGTTTCAGCAGGAATAACTAATCCTTATGTCACAACCTCTATTGCAGACGGACAGACTATTGTGGCAGTGGGTACGGATGCCAATAATTGTACTGCAACTAGCAACAGCTTTACCTACCAGGTAATTCCTGTGCCTGCCGTAACTCTGACTTTGCCAAATATCGCATGTTCAAATGATGACCCTACTTTGTTCACTGGCGGTTCACCTGTTGGTGGAGACTATTCGGTTAATTATGGTGGAAACGTAATCATTGGAAACCTCTTCTTCCCTGAGCTTGCTGGGGTTGGGGCTATTGATGTTGATTATACCTACACGGCTACCAATGGTTGCGCAACAACGGTTACTCAGAGCTATAACGTTCTTCAAGCACCGCAGGTTGACCTTGGAAATGATACTACAGTGTGTTCCATTACACTTGATGCTGGTTCTGGTTACGACTCTTACAACTGGACGCCAACCAATCAGGTTAGCCAAACAATCAACGTGTTGGTTACAGGTGTTTATGAGGTCACGGTGGTTGATGCCAATGGTTGTGTTGGAACAGATGCAATTGGTGTTACTGTAAATCCTATTCCTAACCCAACGGTCACTCCAAGTGGTGTGGTCGAATTCTGTATCACTGATACAGTAACGATTGTTGCTGCTGGAGGTTATTCTAACTACTCTTGGTCAACTGGTTCGGATTCTGCTTCCACGGTTGTATTCATGTCTGATACAGTGTTGCTTACTGTAACGAATTCATACGGTTGTACTGCTACCGAGCAGATTATTGCAGTGATGAATTTCCCACAGAATCCACCGGTGGTTACAGCCAATGGTCCAACTGAATTCTGTATTGGTGAAACAGTAATCCTTACTGCTAACGCAGGTTATGCCTCGTACCTCTGGAACAGTGGGTCTACGACTCCGGGTGTAACTGTAACAGAATCTGGAGACTACTATGTAACTGTTCTTGATGGCAATGGATGTATCGACAGCTCAATGGCGGCAACACCTGTTACGGTCACCGTTTGGGAGCCTGAGCCTGCGGTACAGCAAGCTGGAGATATGTTGACGTTGACCAACGCTGGCGATTTTGTCAGTAGTCAGTGGTACTTCAACGGTAATCCAATTCCTGGAGCTACTTCTGGATCTTACTCGATCACAGCAAGCGGTAACTATTGGGTCTGTGTTGTAGATGGTAATGGTTGTGAGGGATGTTCTCAGGTATTTGAGATGACCTGTTGCGTGGGAGTTGAAGAAACTGCATTTGATGGCGATGTGCGAGTTTATCCAAACCCGAACAATGGACAATTTACCCTTGAAGTGGAAATGCAGCATGAAATGGATATGAGCGTTGGACTGTATGACATGATCGGTAAACAAATTTGGATGGATGCAGATCTTGGTGAGACCAACAATCTTCGCAAGCAGTATGACCTTACTGAGTTGCCAGATGGAGTTTACTTCCTACGCATTTTTGCTGATGATCAGATGACGGTTCAGAAGTTGATCAAGCAGCAGTAATCTGAAATTTATGATAAAGAAAAGCCCCGCCAATTAACTGGCGGGGCTTTTTATTTGTGTTCAGGAGTTATAGAATTATCCTCTCAGGTGGTAAGCCTTTGGTTGAACAAATGCGCGGATACCAGCATGTGATAGGGTAGAGCCCAAACCAGAATGACCACGTCCGCTCCATGGAGAAGTAGGGCTAACACGATCGCAGCAGTTCCAGTAAACTGTTCCAGAGTTCATCTCTTGCATGATTCTTTCTGCACGTTCTTTGTCGTTGGTGAAAACAGATGACGCCAAACCATAAGGTGTGTCTAACATAAGCTGAATTGCTTCTGCATCGTCTTTCACTTTCTGAATACCTATGATGGGTCCAAAACTTTCATCCATCATCACTTTCATAGTGTGGTCCACATCTACAAGCACCGTTGGCTCAAAGTAGTATCCAGCTCTTTCAGCGCGCTTTCCACCCAACAGAAGTTTAGCACCTTTTGAAGTCGCATCAGCTACTTGGTCTTCCAATACATCCATCTGTTGAGGACGAGTAAGCGGACCAATGAAAGTTCCCTCTTCGTCTGGACCACCGATTTTCATCGTTTTCGCTTCTTCTATGAATGCAGCCACGTAGTCGTCATAAATGTTCTCATGAACATAAATACGCTCCACAGCACAACAGCTTTGACCATTGTTGTAAAACGCGCCTTCAACACCACTCGCTGCTACTGATTTCACGTCTACATCATCCGAAACATACATCGGGTCTTTTCCTCCCAGTTCCAAACCTATCGGAACGAGTTTTCCAGCAACCTGCTCTGCAATGTACTTTCCCGTGTTGTAAGAACCGGTGAAGAAATAACCATCCATAGGAAGATCTAAGAGTGCTTGTCCAGCTTCTTTAGCACCAACAATCACTTGGAAAACATCTTTTGGAACACCTGCCTGCCACATCATTTCACCAATATTCAAACCTGTAAGGGTGCTGAATTCTGAGGGCTTGTAAAGCACAGCGTTACCGCCAATAAGTGCGGGAACAAACACGTTGACCCCAACAAGTATCGGGTAGTTCCAAGCGGAAATGTTGGCAATTACACCAAGCGGTTCGTAAACGATTTTCTCCTTGGTTCCACCTTCTGTAACCGTCCATTCCTCCGCCAGATACTTTTCACTGTTCTCCACGAAATACTTGCTTCGGCCAACACCTCCGTTTATTTCTCCTTTGGCTTGGTCAAGTGGTTTTCCGACCTCGGCACTCAGGTCACGGGCAATCTTTTCTGCATTGGCCAACATCAATTCATTGAACTTGGCAATACATGCAATGCGCTCTTTCAACGGCACTTTTGCCCATGCTTTCTGCGCCTTTTTTGCGGCATCAAACTTTGATTGAATGGAGGCTTCACTGTCCTCCTGAACCTCTTTAATGACTTCCTCCGTTGCGGGATTTATGATTTTCATTTTCCTTTTTTAGCGAATGATAAGAATGTGTCTATGATTTTGAATGGATCAATGAGTTTATCTCCGAGTGTATGAAAGAATTCAGGATGCCATTGCACGCCCATGATCTTACCTGGCTCTGCATCTTCATGGATAAAAGCTTCAAGAATATCATCTTCAGCACAATATGCTTGAGGAAGCAGACCTCTTCCGATGTCTTTTGCCGCTTGATGATGCACAGAATTTACCATTGGCTTTTCTTCACCCTCGTATAGCTTTTCCATGAATGATCCTTCCACAAAACGAACACCATGATTTACACGGTCATATTCAATGGCATCGCGGTGTTTGATGCTGTTAGGACGTTGCGTTTCAATGTCTTGAAAAAGCGTTCCACCATAGTAAGCGTTCATTACCTGAAAACCACGACATATTCCGAGAACCGGTTTTTCATCCTTCAGAAAAAGCTCCATTAGCTCCAGTTCATACTCATCGCGAATGCGGTCTCCAAGCCATCTGCCAATAGGCTTTTCACCATAAGATTCTGGAGCCATATCGGCACCGCCTTGAAGCACCAATCCGTCCATTTCCTTCACCATGGCCAACTTTTCAGCCTTCGGTAATTCTGGAATGAGAATAGGCAGAACATTTGGACGTGCTACATAAGCAGCCATGTCGTTTTCGAGGTACGAAAGGGTCTTCGGTCCGAAAGTTGTCCTGTTCAGATCAGGATGAAAAAAACACGCAGAAACTCCTATTTTGATCATGCGGCAAAGATACGTTTGCAATAGGTCTGCGCTTATCGCGTTGGTTAACTTTATAACCAAATGAGGCCATTCATTTTCATAGTGCATTTGGCGCTGTTACCATTTCTTGGAAACGCTCAGCAAGTGAAGTGGGAGGAAACCACGTTCAATTTCGGAACCATTGGAGATTGGAACAGTCCGCCTGCAACATTCACTTTCAAGAATATAGGAAAGGATAAGCTCATGTTCCTTCCACAACGACACGACCGCGAAGTTTTGGTGCGCTATCCTAACCACTCTATAAGACCTGGTGAAACTGGAACCATCAGCATTCTTTACTACACGGGAGAAACGGGCCCGTTTTCGCGAACCGTGGATGTTTACACCAATGCCTCCGATCGTCCTGTCAAACTCACGGTTAAGGGAAATATCAAGAGTATTTATGCGGATGCTTTAACCTCCTGTCCGTCATTTCACAGCACAAATCAGCCCATAACCAAAGGAGAACCGAATGTTATTCAGGTAGTGGATGCAAGAACTGACCGTCCGATTCCAGGCGCCCAGGTCGAAATATTTGATAGAGGCGTTCGCAAAACTATAAATGGAACCAATTTGGAAGGTGTGGCGGTGAATTGGATCGAACCAGGGAATTACATCACCGTTGCTTACAAAGAAGGTTATGAGAAAGGGGAGGAAGAGGTGAGTTTTACAAAGAGAGATCGAACACACATCATTTACTTGAACAGAAGCTCTGTTGATCCAATTGAACCTGAGGTTGCGGTGGTTGACCAACAAGCGGAAGTTTCCGAAATCAGGTATGAGACCTCCTCTGATGAGGAGTTGGACCTTGGAATTTCTCTGAATGAGCAGCTGGAGAGTGAAGATGAGGTTATAGAAACAGGCGAGATGGAACCTGTTGATTTGGGAATTTCGACAGACGAGCAATGGGAGGAAGCAGATGAGGGTTTGGATGAGGAAGTAAATGCATCGACTTCGCTCAGAACAAGCCTTGGGATTTCGCTGAACGAGCAGATTTCAGAAGAACCAACAACTGAACCTAAGGGAGAGCCGGAATTAGGGGTAACCACCAATGAGATCTTGGCAGATGAGAAGCCTGAGGACGAGCCAGCACAAGAAGTGAGTGTGGAAGCAATGGTTGAAGCAGCTTTAGCTGATGCCGAAGTGGAAAATGCGGAAGATACACCCCCTGAAACCGAAGTGAGAGAGTCAGAACCTGAATTCTCCGCCAATCGCTATAAACCGAACAATGTTCTCTTGCTTCTTGATGTGTCGGGTTCTATGGATGACGATGGCAAAATGGACAAGTTGAAGGCCTCCATTCGTAGGCTGGTGATGATGCTGCGTGAAGTGGATGTTTTGACCATGATCGCATACAATTCCTCTTCGTGGGAAGTGCTCTCACCAACTCTGGTTACCCAGAATGAAGCCATTGTAGCGCTTGTTGACAGTCTTAAGCCATCTGGCTACACCAATGGTGTTAAAGGAATGGAATCTGCCTACCAGAGCTTGGAACAACAACTTATTGCTGGAGGAAACAATCAACTGATCATTGCGACTGACGGCAAATTCAATTCATCTAAGTTCTCAGAAAAAGAGGCTATTCAATTGGTGAAGGACAACTCAGACAAAGGAATTGTGCTTTCTATTATTGGTTTTGGAGATGACCGAGAGGCCAATAGGCTAATGAAACGACTCTCCGACCTTGGCGGGGGTAGCTTTCTTCAGGTTAAAACAAACGAAGACCCAACGGAGCTGTTGGCGGATGAGATCAAATTGCGTTCGCAGAAACTCTAACCCTCAACATACGCTTTCAACCCTGTCAAACTCAATCTGAAACCGCGGTCAATCGGGTTGCGGTACTGCCACAAGACGAACGGGGCGAGCAAACCTTTGATCTCCAAAGTGGAATGATACTGTGTGCTTCCCGAGGGTAACTCAAAAAGAACTTGGGTTCTGTCGGTCTGAAGAAGGAATCCGTAATTGATTCCATACCTCAATTTTTCAGGTGGTGTGATCTCAAAAAAGTGTTCCGTTTGGCTGGTAGGCTTCCTTCCTGGAAACATGTTTGCGTACATCCTAATTCCACCTCCAACTCGAAAATCACATTTCACCTTTGGGCAGAATTCATTCCACAGTTGGTAATTGTCGAAGTCGGTTATAGCTTCCCATACTTTACCTCTCGGTGCATGGAAAATTGCAGAATGAATAATGGGGCGAGACATTAGCGCTGCATTTCAAAAGCAGCCCTTTCCAAACTTTCCCTATGGTTCGGGTGTGCAATGCCTGTTAGAAGTTTGGCCCGCTCCGCCAACGTTTTCCCGTAAAGGTTGGCCACTCCGTATTCGGTTACCACGTAATGTACATGAGCGCGCGTGGTTACAACACCCGCGCCTGACTTAAGAACAGGTACGATCTTACTCTCTCCCTTTTTGGTGGTTGATGGCAAAGCAATGATCGGTTTCCCTCCCTCCGAAAGTGAAGCTCCTCGAATAAAATCCATCTGACCACCAACACCCGAATAGATTCGATGACCGATGCTATCAGCACATACCTGACCCGTAAGATCAACCTCAATTGCACTGTTGATTGCGGTTACTTTCGGGTTTTTACTGATCACACGGATGTCATTCACGTACTCGGACGAAAGCATGTTAACCAAGGGGTTGTCGTCAATGAAATCATAAATAGCCCTACTGCCCATCACGAAAGAAGAGATGATCTTACCAGGGTGTTTCTTCTTATTCTTTCCAGTGATCACGCCACTTTCAACAAGCGGAAGCACACCATCTGAGAACATCTCGGTGTGGATGCCGAGGTCTTTATGGTTACCTAACGAGGCAAGAACTGCATTTGGAATATTTCCAATTCCCATTTGTAGCGTGGCCCCATCTTCAACCAGCTCGGCAATGTTTCGGCCAATGGCCAGTTCAGCCTCGCTCAATTCGCCAGAAACCACTTCAGGAATCGGCTCATTGTGTTTCACCAAGTGGTTTATGTTCCCAATATGGATCAGGCCATCACCGTGGGTGCGTGGAATGAATTCATTCACCTGTGCAATTACCGTTTTTGCGGCCAACACTGCAGCTAACGACACATCTACCGATGGTCCAAGTGAGCAGTAACCATGCTCATCAGGTGGAGAAACTGAGATCAGCGCAACGTCAATTGGCAGCGTACCGCTGGAGAAAAGGCGTGGTATCTCACTCAGAAAAACTGGAATATAACTACCGTGGCCGTGCTGAATTGATCTGCGGATATTCGGCCCCACGAACATGCATTTTACTTTGAATGCATCGACAGTTTCGTTTGCGTATGGGGCTTCTCCTTCAGTGTGTATCTGAAAGATGGTAACGTCCTTCAATTCATCTTTCCGCAGAAAAAGATGACGGACCAATTCCTGCGGAACAGCAGCTGCCGAGTGGATGAAAATATGATCACCCGACTTTATCTGGGCAGCTGCGTGTTCAGCGGATATACTCATTTATCAATGGTCGTGACCATCGCCTTCATGATGCTCTGGCTCAACTTCAGCCGGGGCATTCACATTTCCTTTGATGGTCAACACCTTGGTTGCTTCAGTAGCATTTGAAGTTAGGGTAACCGTTTTGGTAAAGTTTCCAGTTCGCTTAGTATCGTAGTGCACCTTAATGGTAGCTGATGCACCTGGAGCAATAGGGTCTTTTGGCCATTCTGGAGTGGTACAGCCACAAGAACCCTTGGCATTTGAAATGATCAAAGGCTCCGTTCCTACGTTGGTGAATTTGAATTCACGATTACCATCAGAACCGTTTTCAATTGTTCCGTAATCAATTGTTTCGCTCTCAAATTGGAAAGCAGCTCCGCTTGCCTTTTCTTCCTGAGCAAACGCAAAAGTGGTTGTTGCAAATAGTGCAACTAAAGCAAAGAATGTGTTTTTCATCGTTTTGATTTTAGTTTGAATGATGAACGGCAATTATAATGCCGAACGGTAAAGGTCTAAGAAATTTTGTCTTGAAACAGGTTTTGGATTGTTCGGATGACAGAAATCCGCAAACGCAAGGTCTGCCAATGGCTCCAAATGCTCCTCTTTCACCTCAATTCCAGAGAGTCTTGTAGGTAATCCCAGTCGCTCGTTCAGCTTGAAAAGCTCATCGATGAGCTGCGTTCCGTTTCCGTTCTTCAATCCGAAAGCATGAGCCATAGCTTCAAATCGGTCTTCGAATCCAGATAGGTTGAATTTCATCCCGTAAGGGAGATTTACCGCATTGGCCAGACCGTGGTGAGTGTCCAACAATTGAGATAGTGGGTGCGCCAACGAGTGAACCACACCCAATCCTTTTTGGAAAGCCACCGCGCCCATCAAACTTGCAAGCATCATATCAGCGCGTGCCTGTTCGTTTTGGCCGTCATGTGTTGCTGTTTCAATCGATTTCGCTACCAACTTGATTCCTTCCAAGGCAATACCATCACACATTGGGTGATAATTTTTGGCAACGTACGCTTCCATGTTGTGGGTTAAAGCGTCCATACCCGTTGCAGCGGTTACAAATGGAGGAAGACCAAAGGTTAAGCTTGGATCGGCAAAAACCCGGCTGGCCAACAGTTTTGGAGAGAAAAGGATTTTCTTCTGATGTGTTTCATCATCTGCAATAATGGCGCTTCGACCAACTTCACTTCCCGTTCCGCTTGTGGTGGGCACGGTTACGAAGTACGGTACTTCCTCGGTCACATATTGGTCTCCACCGATCAGGTCGTCATAATCAAAAAGGTCTCTATGGTGGTTGATGGCAAGTGCAATGGCACGGGCTACATCCAGACCAACTCCACCTCCAACTCCTACAATGCTATCGCAGCCTGCTTCTGCAAAGGCTTTCTTCCCATTCAATACATCCGATTTTACGGGGTTCTTGTGCATTTCCGCATACACGGTCGGAGAGAGCCCCACTTTTTTCATGTCCTCAATTATTTCGAGGAAGAATGGCAGGGTAGCAACTATTGGGTCTGTTACCACCAACGGACGGAGTTTTCCTTGCTCTTTCAGATGCGCAGGCAGCTCTTTTATCGAACCTGAACCGAACCGTATTACGGTAGGGAAATTGAATTGAACAACTTTACTCATGTTAATTTCGTACGAATTGATTTGAAAAGTGCAAAGCTATTGCACCAACGATCTGTATATTCGTCAAACCAAAACAAAAGTGATGAAGTTTTTAACCGTTCTTTCGCTGGTCTCGTTACCGTTCTTGTCAATGTCTCAGTCTATTTCACCAGAGGTGATTGCCAGTGCTGGTGAGCATTTCGACAATGGCACCGTTCAGTTGAGTTGGACATTGGGTGAGGTGATGATCGATACCTATGATAATGGAACCAATATCCTGACTCAAGGTTTCCATCAGACTGAACTGACGGTTACAGCAATTGAAGAGACATTGGCAGACATCAGATTGAATATTTATCCAAACCCGACTTCAGAGTATTTGAACATCGAACTTGGGAACAATGAAAAGGATATCAGCCTACAGTTGTTTGATATGAGCGGTAAGCTTGTTCACAAGGATGTGATAAACGCATACAACACAAAATATGTGCTACCGATGCAATCTGTGGCAACAGGAAAGTATCTGGTTAGAATGCAGACAGAAGACGGAAAGATGAATTCTACTCACCAAGTGGTGAAACTGGGCGTAGGTCAGTAAGATCAGTGATCTTGTGAGATTGGAAGCCGCTCAACTGAGCGGCTTTTTTTGTGCCATTAGTTCAGGCGGTTTTCCACCCAGTCCAAAGCAGGGTTTCCGAACTGATTGTTTGACCACCGATAAACCACTTTCCCTTCTTTGAAATACAGGAAGGTTGGAAATTTCCCATTAGATAGGGCCGTGGCCTGATCACGATCATCTATCAAGTAAACTGGTATGGTGGTAGAGCCAATGTGTTCATTGAAGAAGTTCAGGCCAGCAGAATCGCGGGCAGATACAAACACCGAAACATCCAGGTTTGGGTCTCTGTGCTTCAACATTTCCAGCTTGGGGAAGGCCTGAAAACAGTAAGGGCAGTTCGGTAATGCCATGAAAACCAAACCATCATAATTGGGTTGGGCGGAATTCAGGTAAAGTTCAATTTGATTTCCTTCCAGCTTTCCTTTCAAAGATTCTCCACCTCTTACCCAATCATCAATGTAGGGTAGGTTGATGGATAGGTAACCGCCTATGCAAATTGCTGATATCAGAAAGCCAACTACTGCTTTGGTCAATTTGGACAGGTTTAATAATGGCAGCAACAGAATTAAGATTGCCGCAGTGCTCATAATCACAAACACCCTTGGAAGCAGATTGGACATGGTCCAACTGAATTGCAATGCCTCAAGAAAATAAAGTGTGATTGCATCAGAGTTCAATGCTATAGCTCCGATTACCAAAACAATCAACAGCGCAATTAAAATTCGAATTGACTTCATAAGCTGATTTTGGCCAAATATACGGCCATGGCCATCTTATAAAGGATGAACAATTCTTGCCAGAATTTGTCGTCCAGAAAACGTATGCATGCATAATAGTTTTGAACATTTGGTATGCATGCATAATAAATTTCTACATTCGGCAGCCCATGGGTAAGAAGCGTCATCTAAGGCCTGAAGAAAGTGTGTGTTTCACTACGAAAACCACATGGCATGCCATTTCGCGCCTTTACAATACGACCGGTGCACAGCACGATGTAAGTGCTTCCACCGGTTTTGTTTTGCTCAATATCGATGTGGAGAACGGCACGCCTGCCACCAAGATCGCGCCAGCATTGGGCATGGAGCCACGGAGTTTGACTCGCATGCTGAAGACCATGGAAGAGAAGGGTTATTTGGAGAGAAGGGCCGATCCATCAGACGGACGTGTAATGCGCATCTTTCTCACCGAGGAAGGCAAGAAGAAACGTGAGTTGGCCAAAATTGGGGTTGTGGCCTTCAACAAAGCCGTTCGAGATATTGTTCCAGAGGAGAAACTGAACATCTTCTTCGAAGTAGCCAACACGATCAACGAGATCATTGACAAGAAGTCGATCTACGATAAAGTAAACGTGAATCAATTAGGAATTAAGAATTAGAAATGAACCAAAAAGCGGTCAGTCGAATTGCTGGTCGCATTTCACTAATCACTAAATACAAATGAAAAGAAGTATTAAAAAGGTAGCTGTACTCGGTTCTGGTGTGATGGGATCGCGTATTGCATGTCATTTTGCCAACGTAGGTTTGGAAGTGCTTCTTCTTGATATTGTTCCGCGCGAGCCGAACGATGCTGAGAAGGCGAAAGGACTGACAACCGAGCATCCAGCGGTTAGAAATCGTATTGTGAATGATGCGTTGGCGTTCGCCATCAAGTCGAACCCGAACCCGCTTTACAAGAAGTCGTTCGCGAGCCGCATCACCACAGGAAACTTTGATGATGATATGCCGAAGATCGCGGATTGCGATTGGGTAATTGAGGTCGTTATTGAGCGCTTGGACATCAAGCAGCAGGTATTTGCCAACGTGGAGAAATACCGCAAGCCAGGAACGCTGATCACATCAAATACATCAGGTATTCCAATTCATATGATGTTGGAAGGAAGAAGCGAGGATTTCCAGAAGCATTTTGCTGGAACGCACTTCTTCAACCCACCGCGTTATCTGAAATTGTTGGAGATCATCCCAACGCCAAAAACAGATCCGGCTGTAACTGATTTCTTGATGGATTACGGTGATCGTTTCCTGGGTAAGACAACCGTCTTGTGTAAAGACACGCCAGCGTTCATCGCAAACCGTGTAGGTGTTTACAGCATTCAGGCATTGTTCCACTTGGTGGAGGAAATGGATCTTACGGTTACTGAAGTGGATAAAATGACAGGACCGATCCTTGGTCGTGCCAAGTCTGCCACTTTCAGAACGTGCGATGTAGTTGGTTTGGATACACTGGTTCTTGTAGCTGGCGGATTGAAGCAGAACTGCCCGAACGATGAGGCCAATCACCTTTTCGATGTTCCTGGATACATCACCAAAATGGTGGAGAACAAATGGATCGGTTCTAAGGCTGGACAAGGTTTCTACAAGAAGGAAGGAAAGACCATCCTTGAATTGAACCTGAAAACATTGGAGTATCAGGAAGCTGCCAAGGTTGATTTCCCAACGTTGAAGGCTGCTAAGGCTGAGGACAATCTTCGCAAGCGAATGAAGATCCTTGCTGGCGGAACCGACAAAGCGGGCGAATTCTACCGCAAGGCGTTCTACGGATTGTTCCAGTATGCGGCAAACCGTATTCCTGAAATTTCTGACGACCTGTACAAGATCGATGATGCCATCGGTGCTGGATTCGGTTGGCAGTTGGGGCCATTCGCCACGTGGGATGCACTTGGCGTTGCCGAGACCGTAAAGGCGATGGAAGAAGCTGGCAAGAAGCCTGCTCAGTGGGTGTATGACATGCTTGCAAAAGGCTGCGACACCTTCTACAAGGCGAAAGACGGCAAGCAATTGTACTACGATATTCCTTCGGGAGATTACAAGGTTGTTCCAGGAACGGAAGACCTTATCATCTTGGACAACCTACGTGAGAACAACGTGGTTTGGAGCAACGCAGGAGCAACCATCTTCGATATTGGCGATGGCGTTCTGAACTTGGAGTTCCACACGAAGATGAACACTATCGGTAGCGAGATCCTTCAAGGTATCAATAAGGCTATCGACCTTGCCGAAGGCGATGCGAAATGGAAAGGAGTTGTTATTGCCAATAATGGTGAGAACTTCTCTGCTGGAGCCAACTTGGGAATGATCTTCATGCTTGCTGCACAACAGGAAGTTGAAGAATTGGACATGGCGGTGAAAGCTTTCCAAGACACCGTAATGCGAATCCGTTACTCATCTATTCCAGTTGTGGTAGCACCACACGGAATGGCGTTGGGTGGTGGTTGCGAGATCTGTCTGCATGCCGATAAGGTCATCGCGGCAGCAGAAACATACATCGGATTGGTTGAATTCGGAGCGGGAGTTATCCCAGCAGGTGCGGGTTCGAAAGAAATGGCATTGCGCGCTTCTGACGATTTCCAGAAAGACAACTTGGAATTGCCAGCATTGCGTGAACGCTTCCTTACTGTAGGTATGGCAAAAGTTGCCACATCTGCCGAAGAGGCCTTCGAATTGGGCATCCTTAGAAAAGGAATCGATGAGGTTTCTGTTTCTGCAGAAAGAAGGATCGGTCGCGCCAAGCGTGCGGTAATTGAACTGTATGAGCAAGGCTACTCAAAACCAGTTGAACGAAAAGATATCAAGGTTCTGGGCAAGAAAGGCCTCGGAATTTTCGTTGCAGGAGCAAGGAGCATGGAAAGTGCCAAGTACATCTCTGAACACGACAGGATCATTTCTGAAGAGTTCGGTTATGTAATGGCAGGAGGTGACCTCTCTCAGGCTACTGAAGTATCTGAAAGATACCTTCTTGGCCTGGAGCGCAAGGCCTTCCTGAAACTGGCCATGACCCGCAAGTCGATGGAAAGGATGCAGAGCCTGGTAACCACTGGTAGACCACTTAGAAACTAATCCTTTCCTCAGATCAATGTAAGGAAAGGCCATGCTTAAGCACCGTGTCAAACTCATCATCATATTGTTTCTCAGCGCAGCACCGATATTGCTTTTCGGTCAGTCGAGCGAGAGGCCAAAATTCGCCCCTCGCAAAGACAAGCACAGAAATGAGCGAGATGAGTTTGACCGGAAGCAAGGCCTTTGGAAACTCTATTCCGCTTCACGATTGCTCATTGCAGAGATCGAATACCAGAATGATAAAAAGCACGGCATGTCCAGGCGCTATTACCCACACACGGGTGAGCTTATGGAAGAAGCCGAGTATTTTGATGGTCGAAAGCATGGAACGTACAGGAAGTTCTACTACACCGGAGCCACTAAAATGGAAGGTGAGTATGAACGGAACAAGCGCACCGGCTATTGGGTCAACTACTATCACAATTCTGGAGAGGTCAGTTCAGAGGGCAATTACAAGCATGGTAGAAAGACGGGAGATTGGAAGTTCTACGATTCGTTCGGAAGTCTCAAGTCTGTGTACACCTATAAAAATGGGACGCTTGTGGCCAAGGATGGAGTTTCCATTGAGGAATTGAAAAAACAAGAGAAAGAAAAAAATCAAACGATAAACATTAAATAACATGGACGCATACATTGTAGCAGGATTCAGATCGGCAGTCGGTAAGGCTCCACGTGGTGTATTCAAATTCACCCGCCCAGACGACATTGCGGCAGATGTGATCAAGCATCTGGTAGCATCTGTTCCTAACTTGGATAAGGACACAATTGACGATGTGATCGCTGGTTGTGCCACGCCAGAGGCCGAACTCGGTCTCAACATCGGTAGAATGATCTCGTTGATGGGATTGGATACCGTCAAGGTTCCTGGAATGACCGTGAACCGTTACTGCTCATCCGGATTGGAAACCATTGCCATTGCAGCATCAAAGATTCACGCTGGCTTGGCCGATTGCATCATTGCAGGTGGTGTGGAAAGCATGAGCCCGATGCCTTTCGGTGGTTGGACGGTAACTCCGAACTATCAAGTGGCCAAGTACCACTCAGATTGGTACTGGGGAATGGGACTTACCGCTGAGGAAGTTGCAGAGAAGTACAACGTGAGCCGTGAGGATCAGGATGCTTTTTCAGTACGGTCTCACGATAGAGCGTTGGCTGCCATTGCCAGCGGACGTTTCAAGGATGACATCGTTCCAATTACGGTGAACGAGGTTTACTTGGATGCAAACGAGAAGCGTCAGGAGCGCTCTTATGTGGTTGATACAGATGAAGGTCCTCGAAAGGGAACCAACATCGAAGCACTTTCAAAACTTCGTCCTGTATTCAAGACCGGTGGTTCCGTAACGGCTGGTAACTCATCTCAAACATCTGATGGTGCAGCGTTTGTCATGGTGGTGTCAGAAAAGAAACTGAAAGAACTTGGCGTTGAACCAATTGCTCGCGTTGTGAGTTATGCTGTAACTGGTTTGGAACCACGTGAAATGGGTGTAGGTCCTATCACTGCCATTCCAGCGGCACTGAAAATCGCAGGTTTGAAGCAGGACGACCTAGACATCATCGAGTTGAACGAAGCATTCGCATCACAGTCGTTGGCAGTTGTTCGCACACTTGGCCTCAATGAGGATAAAGTGAACGTGAACGGAGGTGCCATTGCATTGGGTCACCCACTGGGATGCACGGGCGGTAAGCTCACCGTTCAGATGATGAACGAGTTGAAGAAAACTGGAGGCAAGTACGGTATGGTGACCATGTGTGTGGGAACCGGACAGGGTGCAGCTGGTGTGTTCGAAATGATGTAATGGATACGAATTACGAATGCCGCAAGCGGTACGAATATGACGAATGGCAGAGTCTGCGATAGCAGTAAGAAACTGAAGTGTCGGAGTGCATATTCGTCATATTCGTACTCAATTCGTAATTCGAATCAGCACAAACAAGACAACAATTATTAAATACAATAAGAATGGAAACAGTAGAAAAAAAGGCGCTGCAAGGTGGTGAGTGGCTCGTTCGTGAGTCGGAATACCAAGACGTTTTTACTCCAGAAGAGTGGACGGAAGAGCAGCAGATGATCGCGCAAACGTGTCGTGATTTCATCGCACAGGAGGTAACTCCAAACTTGGACCGCATCGATACCTTGGAAGAAGGTCTGATGGCAGGTCTGATGGACAAGGCAGGTGAATTGGGTCTGTTGGCCATTACCGTTCCTGAAGAGTACGGTGGCATGGGAGCCAGCTTCAATACCAGTTGTCTGGTGGCTGAGGCAACAGGTTCTGGACACTCATTCTCTGTGGCAATTTCGGCACACACAGGTATCGGCACTTTGCCACTTCAGTATTACGGAAACGAAGCACAGAAACAGAAATACCTGCCAGGTTTGGCAAGCGGTGCGTTGAAGGCTTCTTATGCGCTCACTGAGCCAAGCGCTGGGTCAGACGCCAACTCCGGCAAGACCAAAGCAACGCTTTCTGAAGATGGGAAATACTACATCCTGAACGGACAGAAAATGTGGATCACCAATGCGGGTTTCGCTGATCTGTTCACGGTTTTCGCCAAGATCGATGACGATAAGAATCTGAGCGCTTTCTTGGTGGAGGCAACTTGGGAAGGTGTGAGCCTGAACGCGGAGGAGAAGAAGATGGGTATCAAGGGTTCATCTACTCGTCAGGTGTTCTTCAATAACGTGAAAGTGCCTGTGGAGAACCTGCTTTCTGAAAGAGGAAACGGTTTCAAGATCGCGGTGAACATTTTGAACATCGGTCGTATCAAATTGGGTGCTGCTGCCATCGGTGGTGGTAAGCAAGCGATCACGCAATCCGTGAACTATGCCAACGAGCGCGAGCAGTTCGGCCGTTCGATCACGAAGTATGGGGCGATTCAGTACAAATTGGCACAACAGGCCATTTTGAATTGGGTGAACGAATCCGCCACTTACCGTGCTGGACAGGACATCGAGAACTGCATCAACAGATACATCAGCGAGGGCATGGACCCAGAAGAGGCAAAACTGAAAGGTGTTGCTTCTTACGCAGTGGAATGCGCTATCCTTAAGGTATTCGGTTCAGAAGCAATTGATTATATCGTTGACGAGGCTGTTCAGATCTATGGCGGCATGGGCTTCAGTGCTGAGTCGCCAGTAGAGCGTGCATACCGTGATGCACGTATCAACCGCATCTTCGAAGGAACCAACGAGATCAACCGTATGCTTACCGTGAACATGATGCTCCAGAAAGCCATGAAAGGTGAGTTGGATCTGATGGGACCTGCACAGAAGGTTGCGGGTGAGTTGATGAGCATTCCTGAGCTTGGCGAAGAGGACAACAGTCTTTTCGGTAAGGAGAAAGGCTACCTGAAGAACTTCAAGAAGGCTGCGTTGATGGTAGCTGGTTCTGCTGTTCAGAAATTGGCCATGAGCTTGGCAAAAGAGCAGGAAGTGCTGATGAACATTGCCGACATCCTTATCGCTATCTACACCGCAGAATCTGCGTTGCTGAGAGCTGAGAAGATGGTAAGTGTAAAAGGCGAAGCTGCGTGCGCTGCTCAGATCGACATGGTAAAGGTTTACTTCAACGATACGGCCGACAACATTTGGAAGTGGGGCAAAGACGCCATCGCTTCATTTGCAGAAGGTGATGAGTTGAAAATGATGAGCCTTGGCATCAAGCGTTTCACGAAGACGGATGTTTACAACGTGAAGGACGCTCGTAGAAGAATTGCCAAGGTGATCATTGACGAGAACAAGTACCCTTTCTAAGGATACTTAGGTTAGCAAGGTTGAAAACCCCGTACAGCGATGTGCGGGGTTTTCTTTTGTGCAAACAGCTTAACATTTATCGCCAACGCTGCATCTATATTTACGTCCTTATACCAGACCATTTCGAATGAAAAACGTCATCATCATACTTCTTTCCCTTCTTTCCATTTCAACTGTGTTTGCCCAAGAAAAACCGCAGGTTGTTCCTGGAAACATCATTGTTCAAGTACCAAACGGCCAGATCGATAAGGTCATATCAGAGAATCAAACATTCAATGGTCTTCCAACTGACCTGAAATTGAACAGGTTGCTTTCAGCGCCAATGGCCGCTTATCTGCTGGAGTTCAACGAGAATATTCATCACCAGCAATTCCTTCAGCAACTTTGGGAAGATGAGAATGTGACACTCATTCAGCTCAATCACTACATCAAAGACCGGAATACCACGCCCAACGACCCCCAATTCAATCAGCAATGGTGGCACATTAACAACGGCTCTGGAGGAGGAACTGCTGATGCCGACATTGATTCTGACGAGGCTTGGGACATTACCACAGGTGGGGTAACCGCCACTGGCGATACCATTGTGGTGTGTGTGGTTGACGATGGGGGCGACCTCGACCATCCAGACCTCATGGCCAACAATTGGGTTAACCGCTATGAGATTCCAAATAACAACATTGATGACGATGGCAATGGTTACATTGATGATTATCTGGGCTGGAATCCGGTGGATGACAATGATGATGTTGATGGTGGGAGCCACGGGGTTAATGTGGCAGGAATGATCGGAGCAGTTGGCAATAACGGTACCGGAGTATCGGGTGTAAACTGGAACGTGAAGATCATGAACCTGACATATGGAAGCATTGGTAATGCGAACAATCCGAACGAGGCCAACGTGATAGAAGCATACACCTACCCACTTGTAATGCGTAGAATCTACGAAGAAACCAATGGTTTCAAAGGCGCTTTTGTGGTGGCCACCAACTCATCGTGGGGAATTGACAATGCCGACCCATTGGATGCCCCACTCTGGTGCGCATTTTACGATACTCTAGGTGCAGCCGGAATTCTAAGTGCCGGTGCCACCGCTAACAATAACGTGAACATTGATAATGTAGGCGATCTTCCCACCGCGTGCTCCAGTGAGTATATGATATCGGTTACGGCAACCAACAATAACGATGTAAGAACCTTTTCAGGCTATGGTGCAACTACGGTAGACCTTGGAGCGCCAGGAGAAGACGTGAGAACCACCTCTGCTGGTGGCAATTACACCACCACTAGCGGAACTTCATTTGCATCTCCCGCAACGGCAGGTGCCATAGCCCTCATGTATTCTGCTCCTTGCGCATCGCTTGCAGCTATCTCGCATGCAGATCCCGCTTTAGCGGCACAAATGGTCAGAAACGCCATTTTAAACGGGGTAGATCCTGTAGCAAACCTTACCAATGAGTGTGTTACTGGAGGGAGATTGAACCTAAAAGGTGCATTAGATGAGATTCTGAACAACTGTACATCAGGAGGATGCTTGGCTCCTTTCTCCTTGGCCGCCTCCAATGTAATTGATACAACAGCAGATGTTACTTGGAACAGTCTGGCAGAGATCGATTCATTTAACATCAGCTACGGATCGGTTGGCGGTACGGATACCGCAATCTTCAATCTTACAGAAAATGCATATCAACTCTCAGGCCTTAGCGCATGTGGAGAGTATTGGTTCGTGGCCCAGTCTATTTGCGATGGAGTTACGGGCGATTGGTCAGATACACTTTTCATCAATACAGATGGTTGCTGCGAAGCTCCAACCGGTCTTGCGCTTTCAGCTGCTACAGATTCTACCATTACAGCAACTTGGAATTCGGTTTTGGCCGCAGACAGTTATGTGCTTCAGTGGCGCCCGGCCAACTCAACTCAATGGAATGATATTGACCCGGTGCCTACGAGCGCTTACGTTCTTTCAATGCTTGAACCGTGCACTAACTATCAGGTTCGTTTAGCAACCAATTGCAATGGAGGTGTAACTGATTACACCGGCTTGCAAGTAATCCGAACATCTGGTTGTGGTGCATGTACCGACAATACCTATTGCGAATCGTCAGGCAGCACGGATTTTGAATGGATAGGTGAAGTGGTTGTGGGAGATCTTACCAACACCTCGGGAGCCACCTCCAATGGTTACGATGATAATACGGACATGTCTGCGGATCTACATCGTGGTAGCACATACCCCGTCAGTCTAACACCTGATTTTGATAATAACCCATACACCGAGCATTTCCGTATCTGGATAGACCTGAACCAAGATGGTGTCTTTAACGGGGCCGAGCTGCTTTTTGATGATGGTCAAGGTTCCCAATCTACCGTGTCTGACAGTATTACCATACCAATGAATGCCCTTCTGGGCTCAACCAGAATGCGTGTGTCAATGGCGTATGGAAGCCAATTCGGTGGCGACTATCCACAAACTCCGTGCGATGAGGGGCAGGATGGCGAAGTAGAAGATTACTGCGTGAACATTTTGGAGGAAGATACCCTTACTGATGGCATTTTGGAGAACACAGGACTGTTTGGAATGCGAGTTTATCCGGTACCAGCACAAACCTTTGTTGAAGTGGATTTGGATAATATGCCCTATAGTAGAATTCAACTACGGTTGGTAGATATTCAGGGTACCATTGTAAAAACAGAGCTAATGGAGCGAAGCAAGGCCCGCATCAATTTGGGTCAAGTAGCACCGGGCATTTACATTTTGGAAGGTGCTGACATTGAAGGTGCCGTGGTTGGCCGCGCCAGATTGGTAAAGTTATAGTGGAGTAGGGAAGGGCCTACCTAATTGTATTGGTGATGTAGTGAGATAGCTTTGCAGGAATGAAACGCAGCGCTCTACTGTTTTTCTTGTTGGGTTTTATTAGTGCTTGCCACCAGCGCTCCTCCGTTGAATCAGTGGAACATGCAATTCCCGAGGCTGAACTGATTGTAGTGAAGGAGCGGGTTTTTACGGAGCCTTTCAAAACTGATGTGCTCATGAAGCACTACTTCCACACTATAGACAGTATTGTTGCCCTGTATGATTCCATTTACCCTTGGAACCTTACTGAGCACGTTCTGGTGCGAGCAAATCCTTGGTTGATCGATACGTTGGCAAACACAGATTATTACACCCAGAAGGCACGGGGAGTTTTTATCGAGGATCAGAAAGAAATGGTCATTCTTCCTGCTGGAACTACATTGGAAATTCCAGACAGTTTAGCTGTGGATTCAATTGCCAAAAGATTCGATAACACCGTAATTGATGTGAATATTCCAGAGTTCACTCTTCGAATTATGGAGTATGAGAATACCATTCGGGAATGCAAGGTAAGAGTCGGTCGAAACGACAGACAGTATATGAAAACAGCTGGTAGAGAGGCGGATCTACGGACCGTAACAGGCATCGGTACCATTGTTCGGATTGCGCGAGACCCTTATTACGTGAACCCTACAACTGGCAAGCGTTATTATGCCACCCGAAGAGATGACGGCAAATACACCAAGATGCCTCAGATTCCTTGGTTGGAGCCAGAACTTGACGGTGTTCTTCCTGGTGATCTTATTCATCCCACCACAAACCCCGAAACGCTTGGTAAACCCTGTTCGCATGGTTGCGTAGGGTGTTCCGAAACAGATGCATGGTACGTTTACTACTCAGCCCCTATCGGAACTAAGGTGGTATTTCGGTATGACCTTACGGTTATCAACTCGAAAGGGGATACAATTGAACTCCCTGATATTTACAATAAGAAGGCTGCCAAAAAGTAGCAGTTATCAGGGTTGAGATCAGGCAATGTTGGTGTAAACCGCCTGAACATCATCGTCATCCTCCAACTTGTCAATCAGTTTTTCGATGTCAACCATTTGCTCATCGGTAAACTCAACAGGAGAGGTAGGGAAACGCTCCAAACTGGCCTTTACTACTTCAAGGCCCATAGCTTCTAAGGCTTGAGCTAACGAACCGAATTCGGTGTAATTGCCGTGTACGTAAATGGTATCGCCATCGTCTACTATCTCTTCCAAACCAGCATCTATCAATTCCAATTCCATCTCTTCGATGTCCATTTCATCGGTCTTATTTATCTCGAATACCGCCTTTCTATTGAATAGGAACTCAAGCTGACCATTGGGAACCAAAGTGCCATCAACCTTATTGAAGTACGAACGAACGTTGGCTACTGATCTGGTTGTGTTATCTGTGGCACACTCAACAAAAACAAGCACACCATGTGGTCCTTTTCCCTCGTAATTTATCTCTGTATATTCTGCCGCGTCCTTACCAGCGGCTCGCTTAATGGCCGATTCAATATTATCCTTAGGCATGTTCTGGCCCTTGGCGTTGGCAATGGCAGTTCTGAGAGCCGCATTCGTATCCGGATCAGGTCCTCCTTCCTTAGCTGCCATTGTAATGGCCTTTCCCAACTTTGGAAATATGCGCGACATCTTGCCCCATCGCTTTTCCTTTGCTGCTCTTCGGTATTCAAATGCTCTTCCCATCTGTAATTTATTTGCGGCAAATTTAGCGGTCAGGTTCAGATATTGTCATCTTATTGTTCTGAATAGGTAGCTTCCTTTCGGTGAGATGAACTTTGGCCTTGCTTGCAGTTGCGTTGGATGTAATTTTGGCCGAGTTGGATAATTCACTGCATATCAGAACGTGGCTCCCTCTGGTTGGACTGTTGTTACTGTCCATTCTATTCGGTGGATGTGACCTTTCCTCCATTTGGATCGGTGAGCGGGAATACAAGGTAACCTTACAGACTGAAGAGGGAAAGTATGTCAGTGCCGATGAGTTCAAGCAACAGCAGTTGTTTGCTGACCGTAACTCTGTTAAGGAGTGGGAGGTTTTCACGCTTGTAGAATTACCAGATGATCAAGTAGCCCTAAAATCCTCCTTCGATAGGTTCGTGTCAATTGATACGATTGGAGGAAACATTTTGGTTGCCAGGGATAAAGAACTGGAGCCTTCGGGTCGCTTCAATCGAATTGATATTGGCAGCAGAATGGTGGTTCTGCAAACCTACAGAGGTGGTTATCTTACAGTTAACGACCAGCAATTGGTTGCTGATGGCGCAAGGTCTGAGGAGGCTATCAAGTTCAAGATCTCGAAATATGATCAGCCAGCCGGGCGGATTTTTCGCGACCATCAGTTGTTTTACCTCCTTTCCGGTTTACTTCTGGTTTTCCTGAGCATCGTTTCTTTTCAATTGGTAGATCACAAACGGTGGGCAGTTGGGCTGTTATTTATCGGAGGTATTCTGGTACGGGTTTTCATGGTGGAGCTTTCCGATTACTTGCATTGGTGGGATGAGCAGTTCCATGCATTGGTTGCCAAGAACATGATGGATGACCCATTCAGACCTATGCTATTTCCGCATCCGGTTTTACCATACGAACCGTTAAGTTGGGTGGCAGGGCACATTTGGCTTCATAAGCAACCGCTCTTTCTGTGGCAAATGGCTCTAAGTATGAAGCTATTCGGTGTAAGTACCACGGCCATGCGTTTGCCCAGTCTGATCATGTCAGCCTTGGTCATACCCATGATATACAGAATGGGGAAGATCGGGTTCGGACAAAATGTGGGTTACTATGGGGCGCTGCTTTATACACTTTCATTTTTTGGGTTGCGGTTGACCAGCGGAGCAATTCATACGGATCATAATGATATGGCATTCCTTTTTTACGTGGCAGCCAGTTTTTGGGCATGGTTTGAGTACGAGAATGCAAGCATCAAGGATAAATGGAAGTGGACACTTCTGGTAGGATTGTTTGCTGGAGGCGCAGTCTTGAACAAATGGCTTACCGGCTTGCTGGTTTTTGCCGTATGGGGTATTATAAATCTTGCAATTTCAGATAGGCGGTCTTCGATGAAGACGCATTTACATTTGGTGCTAAGTGTGTTGGTTGCCGTTGCGGTCTTTCTTCCCTGGCAGCTTTATATTCTATCCGAATTCCCTGAGCTGAGCAGCCACGAATACTCTTACAATTCCAAACACTTCTTCGATTCCGTGGAAGGACATGGAGAAGACCTTGCCTTTCATTTTGTTAAGGTTGAGGATCTATATGGTGTTGGTTGGCCAATTCTGATTCTTTGTTTCGTCCTCTTTTGGTGGAAAAGGCGGAGGTCCGTTTTTACTTTGATGGTTGGGATTTCAATCGTGATCATCTACGGATTTTTCACCATTGCGGTCACCAAGATGATCGCGTTCACGTATTGTATAGCTTTCCTTGTTTTCCTTGTGTTGGGATATACTGTCGATAGAATTCTCGATTGGATAGTAGTCAATCCAACCATCCCTCGTAGAAGACTTGCTACCATCATCTTCCATATCGTACTTCTCAGTGGTTTGAGTTATTTCAACTTTAACCTCGATGGGATAGAAGAAGAGCTCACAATGAAAGGTAAGGATTCAACATCTTTCATTCATATTCGAAGAAACCGAACTGGCTTGTTCAAACGGTTACCCGAGCTGGTTCCAGATGCTGAAAAGACAGTTCTTTTCAATTGTAAGCCTGATGATGCCGTTCAGATAATGTTTTTCACTGATTTTATGGATGCGCACACTGGGTTTCCTACGTATGAGCAATATCTCAGTATCAAGCAACGAGGCATTCCGATCGCCTATTTTGATGCTCCTTCAGCACCCGATTATTTGAAAACAGATATTTCAGTTTCGGTCATTTCTGAGAATTACCACTGAAGCGGTTTGTTGAGTGATCAAAAGTTCATTAGAACCGAGCTTTTTTATTGCATTTCATCGGGTTAAATTCGCGTTTCCAAATTGAGATCATGAGCAACGTAGAAGAAGCAGCCGAACGGCTAAAGACACTCACCGAACGCCCATCAAACGAAGAATTCCTGAACCTCTACGGGCTTTACAAGCAGGCAACCGTTGGAGATAACCGCACATCCAAACCTGGCATGTTCGACATGAAGGGTCAGTTTAAATGGAAAGCGTGGAAAGACAAAAGCGGCATGTCTCAAGACGATGCCGCTGATGCGTATGTTGCTTTGGTTGATGAACTCTTAGGGAAGTACAAACACTCCTAAGCAGCCTGCGCCACAGGTATCCTCAGATCATCTGGATACTTTTCCTGCAACGCCTTAACACGCGGATTCATCACCGCAAACCAAAGTGGCGGAACCAACGCCAACACGATCATTCCAGGGTAACCGGTTGGCATCTGCGGAGCATCATCAAAATGCCGCAGAATCTGATACTTACGGCTCGCTTTATAGTGATGATCGCTGTGGCGAGTGAGTTCAAACAGAAGTAATCTTCCCATTGGATGATTGCTGTTCCAACTATGAATCGGTAGCACTTTCTTGAAGCCTTTATCTGTTTTATGTCGAGCCAAACCGTAGTGCTCAACATAATTCACCACTTCAAGAAGCGAGAAGCCGATTACCGAAGCCATGAATGTCAGCAGCATGGTTTGCAACCCGAACACGGCTGCAACCGCTACAAGAAGGCCAACCTGACAGAATGCGTAGAAGATCATCTCATTACTCCAGTGGTACCAAGGCAGATCTTTTCTTTTCAAACGCTCCACTTCCAAATTCCAAGCAGACAGATAACCCATCACAACGGATCGGAAAATGAAGGTGTAGAACACTTCCCCATAGCGTGCTGTTGCTGGATCTTCCTCGGTGCTCACGTTCTTATGATGTCCGCGATTATGTTCAATGAAGAAGTGCATGTACTGCGCAGTAAGCAACAACGCCTTCGCCATCCATTGTTCTGACTTTTTCTTTCTGTGCCCGAGTTCGTGCGCCACATTGATTCCAAAGGCAGCACACCCGATTCCCATAGTGAAAGTCATACCAGCAATCTCGTAAATGGCAAGGCCAGGTTCACTCACCTCGAACATGAAAAAGATGAAAAGCGCCCACTGCACTGGAACAATGGCGTAAACCAAATAGTCATAGATACGATCTTCCTTCTCCACTTCTTCCTCAGCCTCAGAAAGGTTGACCGTTGACCCTTTACTTATCAACTCAATCACCGGAATCAGTATGTAAACGAAAACAGGGAGAAACCAAGCCCACATGCCTTTAGCATGCAACGCATAGAAACCTACAACTGGAATTAGGAATACAAATAGATACTTGAGCGCTCTGAATTTTGGCATAACTACAGATGTTTGATTGACACTAAAGTAGAAAGAAAAATCAAAAAGTAAACTATTTTTCATTTTTAGTTTACTTTTGTTTTAATGGGAAGACAATCAGTTGAGAAAACACGGATCAAAGACCCGAAAAAGCGAGACGCTTGGGTTGAGCAGCTTCTTCCTTATTTCATACAGAACGGCATTAAAGCAACTCCCATTGATGAAGTTGTTTCCATCTTAGGAAAATCGAAAGCCACGGTTTATAAGCACTTCGAATCACACCATGAAATTGTCTCATTGGTCATCGCTAGGAAACTGAACGACCTTAAACATTTCGTTCCGATTCTTGGCGATTCTTCCAAAGCATATCAGGAACGTTATGTGCTGGCAGTCGCTTACATCTCTAAACATCTAGGTGATGTCAGCAACGTTTTCCTATCCGACCTGAAAGAGATATATCCTGATCTGTGGAATCTCATCAATTCATTCAAACTATTAGCGCTGAACGAACTCCGCACTTTTTATATCAGTGGAATTCAAGATGGGACGTTCGAAGACATTAATCCCGACCTGATGGTACTAAGTGATGAACTTTTCTTCGATGCGCTGACCAATCCAGAATACCTTACCTCTAAAGGATTGAACCTAAAAGCTGCGTTTGAGAGCTATTTCAAGATGCGATTCAATGGCATTTTGAAGCGAGGCTGAACCATTCATCAGACTTACCTTCGCCATCATGAAAGTTGCCGTTATCGGAGGTGGTGCCGCTGGATTCTTTGCCGCGATACAAGCGAAGGAAAACCATTCAAGCTCTTCTGTCACCATTTTCGAGAAATCACAAAAGCTTTTAGCAAAAGTGAAAGTTTCTGGAGGTGGTAGATGCAACGTCACCAACGGAACGGATTCCGTTTCAGAGTTAGCAAAAGGTTATCCGAGGGGAGAAAAACAATTAAAAAGGGCATTCTCAATTTTCAATAACCGCGACACGCAAGCGTGGTTTGAAAAACGTGGAGTGAAACTCTACACGCAACCGGATAATCGTGTATTTCCAAGTTCCAATGATTCGCAGACCATCATTGATTGTCTGATACATGAAACGAAGCGACTTGGGATTCAAATTCGGACGGGAGTTGGTGTTTCAAGAATTGAACCTACTGGAAACTGCATTAGACTGCATCTTTCAGAGAATGAATCGCAGGAATTCGATAAGGTGGTAATCGCCACGGGTGGTTCGCCCAAGCGTTCTGGGTTTGATTGGCTGGAAACGTTGGGTCACGAAATCGTGGAACCTGTCCCTTCGCTTTTCACATTCAACATGCCGAATGAATCCATCACAGAATTGATGGGTGTAGTTGCAGACAACGCGTTGGTAAATATTCAAGGAACGAAGCTGAAAGCACAGGGACCGTTACTCATTACTCATTGGGGAATGAGCGGCCCAGCGGTTCTGAAACTATCTGCCTTTGGCGCGCGCACTCTGAGCGAAATGAGCTACCAGTTCAAAGTTCAAGTGAATTGGATTGGTGAACCGAATTATGATAAGGCGGCAGACACATTGAAAGAATCGCTCGAAGCAAATCCTAACAAACAGGTATCCAACGTCAAACCATTCAACTTACCTGACCGACTGTGGCAATTCCTTCTTCAAAGAAGCGAAATTCCAGAAACCAAAAAAGCGAATGAACTGGGCAAAAAGCAGCTCAATAAATTGGTGAATACGCTTACAAACGATGAGTATTCGGTAAGCGGAAAAACCACCTTCAAAGAGGAATTTGTGACCTGCGGTGGAGTAAGTCTGTCATCCGTGAATTTCAATACAATGGAAAGCCGCGTTATACCGAATCTCTACTTCGCTGGAGAAGTGTTGGACATTGACGGCATTACTGGCGGCTACAACTTCCAAGCCGCATGGACCACGGGGTTTATTGCTGGGAAATTGAGTTGAAACTTACTTGATAAGGCTTAGTCCCTCAATTGCCGATTCATCATCTGGCGAAAGCAACAGCACCTTATTGAAAAGCACTTTCGCTTCGCGCATTTTGCCCATTTTGAGGCTCGTCCACGCCATCATCAGGTTGAAATCGTAATCGAACGGATAGAGGTTGAAGCCGACCTGAAAGTGCTGCAGCGCCTTATCGAATTCCTCTCTTCCGTAGAAGATCAATCCCAAGCGGTAATGCGCCTGTGAATTCTTGGCATCAATGCGCAGAATGTCCTCGTATTGCGATTTGACCTGATCCCAATTTCCAACTGCCGCAGCTGGATAAACATATCCGAATTTAGCCTCAACCGAAGCAGGCATCAGGTCGATGGCCTTCTTGTAATAGGCCATCGATTCTGTAAAGAGTCCAGCTGAATAGCTCAACCAACCGAGACGCAGATTCAACTCATAGGAAGTTTCGCTATAGACCGCTTTGAGGTCTTTGATGGCTGCCGTAAAATCGCTTTTCGTCTCGTTTGCATAGCTCTTCTTGAAAGCCGCTTGCAGGTCGGAAGATTGCGCCAAAACGTTCAGCGATACGAACAGGGACAGGACTATGGAAACGATGTTTTTCATGATCAGAAATTATAGCTCAAACCTAAGTAGAATGAATGGAAATTGTAATGATCGGAAAGCCTTCCGATGATCGGCTCTCCAACCTGCAACGGATTCGCCACGCCAGGCAAATAGAATTGCCTTGACTCAACAGAATAGGTCAACGAGATTGAAAGCTTGTCAATAGGGAAATAACTTGGCGAAATGGACCACAACCATTGCAACCTGTCGCTGCTATTATTGGCAAAATCCAGCCCGACATCTTCAAATGCCACAACTCGATTGTTCCAAATGAACGAGGTTCTCAGCCACATGCGTTTGAAAATGTTGCCTCCAATGGTCTGTTGCAGGAATGGATTGGGCGTGCCCTTTCCAAAGTTGTAACCGCCAGATGTGATACTGTAAAGCTTGAGATTGTTCAACGGATACCACGTTAGCGATGCACCCGCCATGAACTTGGCTGTGTCTGTATCCTCAAAATAACCTCCGATGGCTGTCAAACTCACATTTCCGAATTGCTGGCGAACGGCAATCGTTGCGCTAAGGTCGTAAACCTGACTTCCGCCAGATTCCCAATATTGCATAACAAATGATGGCGTAATCGTGGTGTGCTTTGCGGCCTGAATACTCAGCGAAGCCAAATATCCGACCTGCCATACCTTGATGTTCGGTGTGCCCGAAACCGCGGGTTGCCCAGGACGATATTGGTTCAGATAGCTCACCCCATGATTCAACGTCAACCGTTTTCCGATCTGATGATTCAGAAAAAGTGAGACATACGGCATGCTCTGTGGCGCATCTACCGTTGCCGTCAATTGACCAGGAAGATCAACGGTGAAGGCTTTGGTCGTGGAAAGGCGATAACCTCCAAGAAGAGAAATGGCTCTGAACACTTTTTGGCGAATGACCTGATAATCATCCTTTTCGGATTGGGTAATGGTTGACGACTTGACCAACGCTGTGGCCGCATTTCCCGCATAAACAGATGACCAGTAACCGTAGCGCTTGGAAAATGGGTCGGCACTATTGAATTTCAGCGCTTTTTCAAATTCCTTTTCGGCCTTGAAATACTTGCCCAACATGAAATTCGCATAGCCATTCCGTGCGCGGATGTAGTAGTAATCAACGTCTTCCTTTTGCGCAAGTTTTCCAAGTTCAATCACCCGTTCCCAATCGCCTTTCATGTATGCGTTGTACTGGGCAGTATCTGACCAGACCTGAGATTGGGCCACTGTGGCAAAAAGAAGTGATATGACGATCAGCGCACCTCGCATATGAACACTTTTTCGTTGCCATCTTTACCCACGCTGAACTTGGAAAGTCCGTTTGGCCCCAATTCAATCCGGAAATCCTTCTGCCGCTGTACGTTTCCAAGTGCTTTGACCTTGAGCGAAGAACTTAATTTCATCCATTCCGCTTCCAGCGAATCATCGATCTCGTCATAACAGATCTCGTATTCCGCTTTCACTACAGGATAAAATGGCGAAGCGATGTCCAGCAATCCTTTCAGGAAACCAGAATAGATGTCATTGACAGGAAAATGATCCGTGACCTTTAGATTGCGGTAGAAACCGAGCATAACCTTGTACGCGCCTGTGTAGAATTCGAAAAGCGGTGATTTTTTATCCCCGATAAATCGGGTGAAGTAGAACAACGTTTCATTGTTCACGAAGTAGGCCAACGCCTCTGTTTCGTGACAATAGATATAGGTGCTATTGTAAGCATCGGTGAAAACCTCCCACTTGAACTTTTTTCCATCCGATTCCAAGTTCAGAACCATCCCTGGAATAAGATTGAAAGCCTTCTTCAGCAAGGAATCCACCTTCACATTGGAAATGGTCTGTCCTTCCTGCGGATAATCGAACGCGTGGAACTTCTGCCCTTTCTCGGTTTTCTCCATATAGTAAGCAACAGGATACTTCATCGTCTTGCTGCCGATGTAGGGCGTGGCCTGCATCTGAAAGTGAATATGTGGCTCAGGAGAACGACCCGAGTTACCGAGGGCTGCAACCACTTGGCCTTTCTTCACATAATCACCAACGGCAACCTTCACGCTGCCTTTTTTCAAGTGGCTCAATTTGGTGAACATGCCTTCGCCATGGCGTATGATCACTGTGTTTCCCCAATTCTGATGGAGGTTCACTTCTCCGATGCCGTTATCTTCCACTTCGTTTTCCACCGCTACCACATAACCAGCTTGTGGCGCTACCACCGGGCGGTTGAAACCGTAAAAGTCTTCCAACTGCGTTCCAGGACTCCGATAGGTTTTCCCGGTCTCATCTTCAATCACAAAATCGAATGCTTCTTTCCATTCTCCTTTATGGGTGATCTCGCCATCATGCCCTTGCGAAACCGTCCACTCGCCATAAAATGGCAGATAAATATGGAAGTAGGTATCGTTGGCGTACCGCTCCTGCTGATTTAGGAATCGATAAAGATTTATCTCAGGCGAATAGGATTGCTCCACAATTGGAGTAAGCCCTTTTGGCGCCAATCGAAGCTTCAAAACATAAAGCGTAACCAAAACAAGTACGTTATAGGGAAGCGAGTAGATCGGCAATTGAACCACCGCAAAAACATTCCCAATGGCGGCTATTAAAATGGCGATAACAGGCGATGCCAATGCCACCATGATGAATGTTCCTCTGGATGGAATGGTGAAAAATCCGCCCAACGCGATGGCGGACAGAATGAAGTTGAAACCGATGTAACTGTAATGCAGATGAGAGAACTGTCCCTGCATGAAGCCGAAAAACAGGTAACCGCTGAAAAACCCGATAAGCGATAGCACAAATGCAATTCGCGAGAAGCGGATCAACCCGATCATAATGACCAATCCTGCCAGAATATTGAATTGGAAAAAGATGGCTCCGAGCGAACGCAGATACACATCCAGAATATCAGGAATGGGCAGGTTATCGACCTTCTCATAAAAGTTAACCAAAGCCTCGCCACCATAGGCCCAAAGTTCATTGATGGTGTAGATACCGCGCTCGGTAAGTTGCAATCCACCGAATTCTCTACCAACCAAAAGCACCGTCCAAACCCCAAAAAGGAAGGGTGTGCTCATGATCGGTAAGCCGTATTTGCTAAACTGCGCATTGATGGCCAATGTGAAGAAGAGTGTGAATACCGACATTAGGATCAGCAGCAGTACAAACGGCACGTTCATATCGTAATACACCGCCATTACCATACCCACCATCACACTATTGAAGCTGTACATGCCTTCGCGGATGTTCTTGTGGTCGAAGCCGAGGAAATATGCCATCAGGATTGCGATCAGCCCCGCTACGATGGCACTGACTCCGACATACGGATCAATGAACGAGCAAACGAGCAAGACAATGGCAAATGCCTTATCGAGACTGAAAAAAATCTGAGAGTAGCTGTGTAGCAGCCCCTCCCAGATCAATTTCCAAGTGTATTTCTGAGTTTCCGTCAAAGTTTAAACTCCTTCAGGTAATCAGGCATCTGTTCTTGCTGATCGATGTTTGTCAACTCCTCACGCTTACGGATCAAGTGCGGTTTGCCTTGCAGATCGATCATCACCACGGCCGGACGAAGTGCTATGAACTGCATCCATTGGGTCATGTTGTACGCACCAACCGTATGCACTACAACCTGATCTCCCCGCTTCATTGGTGGCAGCGTGGCATTCTCCCGCACCACATCAATGTTCATACACAGTGGACCGTACATCACGGTATCTTCCGTGTGGTGACTGAACTCCTGTGCAGGGCTGATCTTGTGATCATACCAGAACGAGGTGAACATGATATTGACACCGAAGTCCATGATCGTTGCCTTGCGACCATCGCTCAAACGCTTGTTCGAGATCACCGAACCAAGCAGGTAACCAGCCTCATCGATCATGGCACGACCTGTTTCCAGAATCAGCAAGGGCAACTCATCTTCCACAAAGCCAGCATTCATGATGGAGGTTGAAATGGCCTCAGCATAATCATCGAACGATGGCGAAGTATCATAGCCTGAAAGGAACGAACCTTTCAGCGTGTTCTTGGAAGCAAAACCTCCTCCCATATCGATGTATTGGATCTTCTTACCGTACTTGCTCTGAATGCTCAACGCCAGTTCGGAAAGTTTGGTGGCGGCCACTCCGTACGCGTTCGCGGTCAGCATGAATGTTCCGATGTGGCAATGCAATCCTACCAGATCCATTCTATCGCTCAATACGATCTTATTGATGGCATCCCACGCTTGTCCGTTCTCGTAGTTGAAGCCGAAACGGTCCCACATTGGGTAAATGCCTGTATCCATATTGATTCGGATGGCCACTTTCGGACGGATTCCGGTCTCCTCGCAAAGCTCCGTAAGCGTGTAGAGTTCATCCAAGTGATCGATGTGGATCAGTGACTTGTTCTCCATCGCCAACTTCAGTTCATCCACGGTTTTGTCAGGACCATTGAAGATGATCTTCGACCCGGGCACACCGTTCTTCAGTGCTTTCTGGTATTCGAAACCCGAAACCACTTCTGCCCAGGAACCCAACTGATGGTAAACGTTGCACACCGCACTGATGTAGTTGGTCTTGTAGCTCCATGCGAACTGCACCTTCGGATAGCGCGTAGTGAACGCACGCTTTGCCTCCTGATATGTCTCGTGGATCTTTTTCTCTGAGATGACGAACAGTGGAGAACCGTAATCAGCCAGCAGATCTTTCACCGCGCAATCGTCAATGTGTGTAACTGGTTCGTACTCTGTCTTAGTACCGAACTTGTTCATTACTCCTGTGTTCAGCCTTCGGATAATCGGCCTTTCATAGCGCTGCTTTTCCATTTGTATTCGGTTTTTGGTTATCTGAAATGATGCTGGCTGTTACGAATTACGAATCCTTTCGAATATGACGAATTCACTTACCGAAAAACCAACCTTTTCCTGTCAACTTATTATCTGTTCAACTGATCAACTTGCTCTTTTCTTGGATGAAGTTCCAAGCTCACCAGTTGTTGAAATTTCCTCGAATTCCTTCATGTTCACGATCAGGTCCCATGAGTAGCGGATGAACATCTTCCCGATCTCGTAATCGGTGAAGTTCTCGACCGTCTCTCCCAGCGCCAGTTTCACCAACGCTTCCGGAAGGTTCTGTCCGCAGCCTACGGCCAGATAGACCCAAGCCGGGAACCGCGGATTGATCTCAAGCAGGTAATATTCATCATCACTTGTTTTGATGTACTCGAGTTCCATGCCGCCACGCCACTTCGAACTGGCGATCATTGATTTGGCCTCATTCAGCAGACCTTCATCATCCAAACTCACCCCAGCCCAAGCTTTTCCCTTATCGGTGATGTATTGCTTGCGCATCGGTACCGCTCCTACCATGTTCCCTTCGCCATCGCCAAGGGCCACAATATTCACTTCTGTTCCGTAAACGAACTGCTGAATAACAATTGGCAATCCCCACTTGGCCGCGATCTTATTGAAATACGTAGCAACCTGCTCCTGATTGTAGGCAATGTGCGCATCATAGAACTGACCCTTAACCACAACAGGGTAAGTGAAATCTTGAGCCAACTTTGGAACCTCGGCCGTTGAGAAGATCATCTTGCTTTTTGGAACCAATAGTCCGTGCTTCTCTCCGAACTCTTCCAAGTTCACCTTATGTCGTGCTTCAAATTGCTCTACGGTTGGAAGGAATGTTTTGATGTTCAACTCCTTCTCCATCCTGTCTGCCAGTTTGATGAAGTTGAAAAGCTCTGCATCAAAATTCGGGATGAGCACATCAATGTTCTCCAACGAGTTGATGTAGGCAATACGACTGTAAATCACCTCTGTTCCAGACTTCGGAAATGGAATCTGGTAAACGTGATCCACCACATCGTGCATGTAAATGCCCGGCTCCAGCGCTTCATAACTCAGACCGATGATGCGCACATCGAACTCTTCGCTATCTCGCAGCGCACGGATCACGGGAACTCCCGGTCCTGGACTGTCAATGTTGTTCAGCCCCGTAACTGCTATGGTGAGTTGCTTTTTCATAATTACTCTGCGTCAAGAAGTTTGTATTGCCCCAACATTTTCAGGAAGTCGTAGTAGTCCTTGTCAAACGTGTCCTGATCCACATCGTACCAAGTTCTGACCGTTGATTTGATCTCGGCCTCACTCTTGCCATCCTTCATCAGTTTGAGGATGTCTGTTCCAACTCCGTTCAGTGAGAACGAATCTCCAGTAGTTGGATTGAATACGAATCCTGACTCACTTACTGCGATGTTCTTCTTTAAACTGATCATGGCTTCCTTGTTTTATGGTTATTCAATTGTCTGATTCAAAGTAACGGGTTGTGTTCGGGCTGCGTTTTACAGTATTAATAGTAGGTTGTGTAACATTCGAAGCGCTTCTACACGATTAATGAGGAAAGGTTTTAAGCAAGCCGATCCAGAGGAATCCGACCTCCACCTTTGCCTTCCTTGAATTGCTTTGGAGTTACACCTGTAACCTGCTTGAACTGGTTACTGAGGTACTGCACACTACTGTACCCCATCTGGTATGATATCTCGCTAAGCGTTAGATCCTTATAGCTTAAGAGTTCCTTTACCCGCTCTATCTTGAGGAGAATAATGTACTTCTCCAATGTGGTATTGGTCTGTTCCGAGAACACCCGACTGAGTTGATGGTACGGCATTCCCGTGCGCTCACTCAAGTGGTCGGAATTTCGGATAAGTGAGTTGGCATTATTGCCGTGATAGAAAAGCTCAATTGCCGCTGCCTTTATCATCTCCACAGTTTTCTGTCCGTCATCTTCCACCAGCGAGAAACCGATGGATGGAAGCGCATCAATGAACTGGGCCAACTGACGGTCATCATCATACCCTACAACCGCTCTTCCGAGTGAGATGCGCTCAACCTCTGTCATTTCAAGCGACCTCAGCATTTGGCGCAAAGCCACAATGCAGCGGCTGCTTACCATGTTGCGGATATAGAGTTCTGATGATTGCATCGTCCGCCAAATTAATATTCTCTAAATCAATCGGGCGTTATGGAATTATCACTCGATTTAATGATTTTGAGATTCCAGCGAATAAAAAAGGCCGATTCCCAAAGGAACCGGCCTCACCCACATTATACCAACCAATTATTCTATGGTAACTGATTGGGTTTTAACTGTTTCTGTTACGAAGTAGAATTGCTTGCCAGAGAAGGTCTGAGGTTCAAATCTATAGGGTGCCACTTGAGCAAAGTTGGTGCCCGTTCCCATTCCATCTATTTCTGCTTCGGTAAACGTTGTAGAAGTGGCATTTCCTGGTTCGGTGTGTACCACACCACCCAGCATGAAGTAAACCGAATCTGCGCCTGATATATTGGAAACGGTAAGCGTGTAGCTGCCAGATCCAGGAACCGTGGTGGAACTTGTAATGGTTCCCAATGTTGGGAAACCGATGTTTGTGGTGTGCGAGATGGCAGGAATATCGCCTGCACCGCTCACTTCCCAACTCGGGTTACCGCTGAAATCAATTCCAGTTGGGTTTGTTTGACTAGGCTGATATGCGTATGCTCCATTGTCAAACTGAGTAAGTGACTCACCTTCCAAGGTAACCGTTCCGGCATTGAGCAGCTGATCGTAGTTCGAACCATCAAAGAATCCTGCAGAACCAAGTCCGAGAACAATCTCTTGTACCGGCACTCCGTAACCCGGGTCAAATGTTGTAACGGTTTTTACAGCGGCCAAGGTTCCAAATCCTTCAGAAAAAGTTGGTGTTGGAGGATTGCTTGCCGGGTCAGTTGGAGTAGGGTCATCATCGTTATTGAGATTGCAGGAAGTAACAGCAACTGAAACTGCTCCGACCATCATCAGAAACCGTCCCCACTTCATTGTTTCATTGAATGTTTTCATAAGTGATTTTATTTGGGTTAACATGAATAATTGGTATTCGCCACAAAGGTTCAACCATGTCGAAATTCGTGACTACGCAGATTTACGTAAATGACAAAACTCAATCTGGAATGTATGTCGATAGCACCCAACTCCCCTCTTGGTGCAGAATTGGTCCGAGTTCTGCCTTGAATTTGCAGTTTTCGAGATTGTCTAAGCGGTAGTCGATCCGTTTCTGGTTTCCGTGATAATTGCGGGTCTGGTATAGCTCTGCTGCTTGTGCGCGAGCATCCATTCCTTGAAGATTCTCGATGGAGACACCATAGATCTCTTTGAAATCCTCATACCAAGGCAGCATGAAAAACGGCTCATGGATAATGGCCTGAAAGTGGATGGGCATGCTGCGTTTCGCCTGACATGGAAATGCATTATCATCGGGTGAAACCAGCACGGAAATGTCTTTCGGAGTGTTCTCAGCAATCCAGAAATGCATCTTTTCCAGATCGGAGTAATTTCTATTCCCAACCATGTATTTGTGCTGGTATGAGTCGGGCAGATACTTTGAGTTGATGATGAAAAAGGATAAAACGAGAAAAAGAGAAAAGGAAATTGGTAAAATGAACGATTTCAGTTTTGAGATTGAAATGAAACCCGAAAGCAATTGCCCGACCAACCCAGCCAGCATAATTGAACTGAAAGCACCCACCCAAACCGTGGTTTTGAACCACTGCAACTTGCCGATCTGCAACACTCCCAGATGTTCCAAAGCCAACCAATAAACCAGCATTCCAAATAGGCTAAGAACAGTAAATCCGAGGTAGAATTTCTTGTCCTGTGGCTTGGTCAAAAAATAGCTAAGCAAACCAAGGCTGAGCAGACCGAAGAACTTGAGATAATGAGTAATCGGAAATAGACTTGGAACGTAATGATGGTGGTTTCTGAAGCGGTACAGAATCTCGTAATAGAGCTCTTTGTCGTACACTAGCGATTCTCCGAATTGCCTGGCAAAAGTTGGAACCAGAATCAAAGCAGCAACAGCCAGATAAGGCACTCCAAACTGTAAGGTCGCTTTCCAATTCTTGCGGAAAAGCAGCTCAATTCCTCCAAGGATCAGAAACAGCTGTAGTCCGACCAGGGGTTGAAAGAGGGTTGCGATTCCCAATATGATTCCAGCAAGTAAATGCTTGTTCCGAACGAACTGTAGCAATGCAAATGCAGAAATTCCCTTGGCGATGGTGCTTGAAATGAAACTTCCGTACATCACATGGTTTCCACCAACGGTAAAGTTGTAGAACACGAGCATGGCCAAGACCGGGGCTAGCAAAACTGACCATCGATTGCTGAATAATTCTTCGGCAATTCGTGCAAACGAATAAGCCATCAGCGCAATGCAGCATAATGTCAGGATGAAAAGTCCCCATTCCAAACCGATGGTTTCAGCTACAAACAGTACCAGTTTCTCGTAATAAAATCGAACAGTGAATATTCCGTTCGAAGCATTTACGAAGTAGTCGTTCGGGTAAAGCTCTGGGTCTAACTGCTGGTAGATCTGCGGCAAATGCTCGGCCTGATCGTCTGTATTGAACTGATACCCACGGACAAAAAGAAAAACTGCCGCCACAAACAGCGCATACCCCAAAATGGGTAAAGAACTTCCGAATGGTCGTTTGCTCATCGGTTGGCGGTAATTACCGTTAAATTCGTGGGCAAGATAGCTATGAACAAACGGATTCTTCTGGTTGAGGACGAGGAAAGCCTTCAAGACATCATCAAGTTGAACTTGGAGTTGGAAGGCTATGAGGTTTCTGCCGTTAACAATGGCAAAACCGCCTTGGAGGAGTTTGCCCGAAAGCGTTTTGATCTGGTAATTCTGGATGTGATGCTTCCGGAGGTGGACGGCTTTACCATCTGTCAGACCATCCGACTGGAAAACACCAAGGTTCCCATTCTGTTTCTTACAGCAAAGAGTTCTGCCGAAGACCGCATCTTCGGACTGAAGATAGGGGGGGATGACTACCTCACCAAGCCGTTCAATTTGGATGAATTTCTGCTACGCGTTCAGGCATTACTGAAGCGCGGTGCCAATGAAACGGATAGGGCAGTAGATACTTTTGAATTTGGTAATTGCAAGATCGATTTCAACGCATTTACCATCACAGATCTGGAAGGAAACGAACATCAACTCTCCAAACGCGAGATGAAATTGCTGCGCTTATTTGTTGAACGTAGAAATGAAGTGCTCTCTCGCGAAACAATCCTCGAAACCGTTTGGGGTTATGATGTTTTCCCATCAACCCGAACCATTGACAACTACATTCTGGCCTTCAGAAAGTACTTTGAGAAGGATCCGAAAGACCCACAACATTTTCTTTCTGTTAGGAGTGTTGGGTATAAGTTCGTGGCGTAGTTCGGAATTCCGAGCTTTGCACCATGTCACTCGACCACGAAAAACTGCAATCTGAATTCAGCTACAGAACATCCAGAAGTTCTGGCAGTGGCGGGCAGAACGTGAATAAGGTTGAAACGCGTGTTGAAGTGATTTTCTGTGTTGAGGAAAGCGCGGTTCTAACGGAAGAGCAGAAGAAACTCATCTGTTTCAGATTGAAGAACCGCATTGACAAACAGGGAAATCTGACGGTCAGTTCTTCAACCAGCAGACAACAGAAACAGAATCGGAAATTGGCTACCGAACGCTTGTTCGGTCTACTGGAATTGGCGCTGAAAAAGAAGAAGATCCGCAAGAAAACGGGCATTCCGAAAGGCGTGCAAGAAAAGCGTTTGAAGAAGAAAAAACAGCGTTCTGAAATAAAATCAAACCGTTCTTTCAAACCCGATATGTAAAATTGAAATTGATATGAAAAGATCACACCTTTTACCTATTGCGATGTTGCTTTTTGCAGCGTGTTCAGAAAAACCGGGTGCTTCCGTGGAAACCTTCGATTCTACTGATACCACCGAAGCAGAGTTCACCTTTGATTTCGACCTGCAAGGACATCGCGGTGCGCGAGGTCTTTATCCTGAAAACAGCATTGAAGGCTTTTTAGCAGCGATTGAGCTACAGGTCAACACCTTGGAAATGGATGTCATCATTTCTAAGGATAAAAAGGTGGTTGTTTCTCACGAGCCGTGGATAAGCTCAGTCATTTGCTGGGGGTTGAACGACAAGCCTGTGCCAGAAGGAAAGGGTTTGAATATGTATCAAATGGACTATGATGACATCACCAATTACAACTGCGGAAGCCAACCTCATCCTGATTTTCCGCTACAGGCCAAGATTCCAACATTCAAGCCGTTGCTAAGTGAAGTGGTAACGGAGGTTGAGGCAAGTGTTGCATCGCTTGAATTGGAACCCGTTAAGTACAACATTGAGATAAAAAGCACGCCTGAAGGCGACAATATTTATCATCCAGAGCCAGCAGAGTTTTGCCAATTGGTTTATGATCAGATCGTGGAATCAGGAATCAAGGAAAGAACCATTATTCAAGCGTTTGATGTCCGTTCGCTACAGGCCATGAAAAAGATCGACTCTTCCATTCCAGTTGCGCTTCTTGTCTACGAAACACAAGGATTTGAGAACGACCTCGAGAAGCTCGGTTTCACGCCAGAGATCTATAGTCCGTATTACAAATTGGTGGATGAAGAACTCGTTGAAGCTTGCAAGATCAATGGTATTCAGCTTATTCCATGGACCGTTAATGAGGAGGAAGACATGGAAGAAATGCTCGAACTCGGAGTTGACGGCATCATCACCGATTATCCCGATGTTGCTCTAACGCTCAAACTGTAGTTCAGTCTGCGGGTTTCGCCCAACCGATTCCAGAATCAGCATTCAATTTTTCTATCGTGCCATCCAACGCGTAGTCGTGGCAAAGGATAGAAATGCGGTAAATGTTATCGGTGGAAGAAACTTCCTCGAGCAATTCCATTTTCAGATTTGATAGTCGATAAGGAACACGTTTTACGTCCTCCAATGTTTCGAATTTGATAATCAGTTCATAGCGCTTTTCAGACTGCGCCTGTTCGGTTTCCGCAACTGATTTCTCGGTGGTTTTACAACCGAGCGTAGCAGATAGTAAGAACACCAGAATCAACAATCGGAACATGGTCGGTAAAGTTAGCTTCGCAATTGAATTTCATCCACGATCATGTACCTTCCGCAACCATGCCATTCAAGATTTACAGATCGTCCGCAGGTTCAGGTAAGACCTTCACGTTAGTTAAGGAATATCTCAAAATTTCATTGGCTACAGAACGTTCGGACGCCTACCGACACATTCTGGCCATCACCTTCACCAATAAGGCTGCGGAAGAGATGAAAGCGCGGGTTTTGGAGGTGCTTTCCGAATTAGCAAAACCTTCCGTAGATGAACATGCCATGGCGCAGATTCTACGAGATGAATTGGCCATAGCCGATGAAACGCTCAAACTGCGAGCGCACAATACGCTGCGCCACATGCTGCATCATTATTCCGATATCAGCATCAGCACCATCGACCATTTCACGCATAAGCTCATTCGGTCGTTTGCGCAAGATCTTGATCTTTCGGTGAATTTTGAAGTGGAGCTCGATTCCGACCGTATCATCACCGAAATCGTGAAAGAACTGCTATCGCGAGTTGGCTCAGATAAAGTGCTGACCGATGCGCTTCTCAATGTGGTTGAATCGCAGACAGAAAATGAAAAAGGTTGGTCGGTAAACCGAATTCTGAATGATTTCTCCAAGGCACTTTTCGAAGAAGAAAGTCGCTTTCATCTAGAAAAGCTAAAGAATATCGGACTGAATGAATTCAATCAGCTTCGCTCGATTCTGAAAAAGAAGATTGCTGCCAACGAAAAGCAGATGAGCGAAGCAGCGAAACAGGCCTATTCCTCATTGAAGCAAGCAGGCATTTCGGAGGAGAAAATGTACTACGGAGCCAAAGGAGTTCATGCTTTCATATCACGGACTGCGAGAAACGAATTCGGTGCGCCAAATTCTTATGTCAAGAAGAGCGTGGAGGAAGATAAATGGACAAGCGGCAAAGCAGATGCATCCGACAAATCGGCCATTGAAGGCATTAAAAACGAGTTGATTCTAGCGGTTGAAACGGTTGAATCGCTGCTTCCAGAAACCAACTATTTCAAGATCATTTTCGAGAATCTGTATGGTGTGGCTTTGCTGGACGAGATGCTCCGAATCCAAAAGCAGATTCAAGAAGACGAAGAGATCTTGCATATCGGTGAGTTCAATCATTTGGTGAGTAATGTGGTAATGACCGAAACCGCGCCTTTCATCTATGAACGCATCGGTTACCGATACAACCATTTCTTGGTAGATGAATTTCAGGATACCAGCGTGCTGCAATGGTTCAACCTGTTACCGTTGGTTGATGAAAGTCTCGCTCACGATAATCTGTGTCTGATCGTTGGAGATGCCAAGCAGAGTATTTATCGGTGGCGCGGTGGTGATGTACGGCAATTCGTGGAACTTCCAGCGGCTTATCGAACCTCTTATTTGGAAGAACGTCTATCTGAAAACCCAGAAATGGTGCGCTTGATGGATGAGCGCGAGCAAAGCATGAAAGCGCATGAGGTCACGGAAAACCTCGATAGCAACTATCGCTCTTTTTCAAACGTGGTCAGTTTCAATAATCAGTTGTTTGAGAAGCTTCCGAATGCCATGCCCGAATCGCTGGCATCCATGTATGATGGTGCTTCGCAGAAAATCACCAAATCAGATTCTGGAATGGTAAAACTGCGGTTTTTCCAACCTGAAGAATCATCCAACCGAAGTTGGCCAGAATACGTCCCGCTCTCGTTAGAACAGATTGAAGAATGGGTGAATGAAGCGCTCGCAGATGGTTTTGCCGCTGGCGATATTGCTGTCATTCTGCGCAGAAACAGCGATGCCGTTACCGTGGCGCAATACTTGGTAGAACGTAAATTCAAGGTTGTTTCCAACGAATCGTTGCTCATCAACAGTTCGCCAAAAGTGCGGCTGTTGGTCAATTTGGCCACTTGGCTGGCAGATGACCAAGACACCGTGAATATTGTGGAAATGGTTCAGCATTTCGGTTTGGTTCGAAATGAAGAAAGTCAAACTCCAGAACGGTTAATGCGAATCGGTCGAAAGCCAGAAACCCGCATTAAAGCTCTCATTGATGAATTGTACCCGAACGTCAATTGGAATGCCATCAAACAGGAGAGTCTTTACGGTCAGTTTGAACTGCTGAAACATCACTTTCTTGGAAACGGAACGGATGCGTATGTCAACTTTTTCTTCGATGAGATTCTGAAATACTCTAAGTCCAATAGCGATGGACTGCTTGGCTTCTTGGAGCATTGGAAAGAGAAGCGCGATAAGCTTTCAATCGCGTTACCTGAGAAAGATGATGCTATTCGCATTATGACCATTCACAAAAGTAAGGGGTTGGAGTTTCCTGTTGTCATTCACCCGTTTGTGGATTATCCGACCAATAATCGCGGAAACGAAGTGTGGGCGTATTTGGAAGATGAAGCGCTGAAACCGCTCGATCGCATTCGCATCACCACAGGAAAAAAACTCGAAAACACACCATTCGAAGTACAGAACGAGCAGGAGAATCAGCTTCGGAAAATGGATATGTTCAATGAGTTATACGTGGCATTTACGCGAGCCAAAGCACGACTTTACGCTTGCGGCAAGGTCGGTTCAAAAACAACTTCAACGGCAATTCAATACGTGTTTGATGAACTGAAAAAGGCAGATTCGACTGTCGCTGAAGAACTCAGTTATCAACTTGGTAATCGAGCTGAATACAAGCGAAAGAATTCTGAACAACAGCACTTCAAACTGCACGACTGCGGAGACCCGAACTGGAAATCGCGCATTAGCATTTCGAAACCATCGAAAGACAAATGGAAAACAGCCGATGAAAGTGATGCTCGAAACCTCGGAATACTGATTCATGAAGCTTTGGCTCATGTGAAAACTGAAACGGACATTCCGAATGCAGTAAACATATTGATTGAAGATGGTCGCATTTCTGTTCAGGAATCAGATGAACTGCGGCAAACGATGCGAAATCTCATTTCGCGTAGCGAACTGAAACCACTTTACACGCTGGGAAACACCATAAGAAACGAGGTTGATATTCAACTTTCTGACGGCAAATGGGTTCGTCCAGACCGAGTTGTTTACCAAGATGATTCTGCTTGGGTGCTCGATTACAAAACTGGTAAGGAAACAGGCAAACACAAGAAGCAGATGGAAGCGTACAAGCAAGCCATGACTGAACTTGGCTTTAAACAAGTGCAAGGCATGCTGGTTTATTTGAATGAGGAGAAGGTTGTGACGGTTTGAACTAATTTTGCAGCGATGAATTCACAGATTGAGAGAGGAGCAGAACTGATAGGCAAAGGCGACATTCAAGGTGCGCTAAGCCTTTTCGAGTTAGTGGTTGAGTCAAATCCAATTGACCATTTGGCCATTTATTACGTGGGGCTTTGCCACTTGAAAATGGACAAAGTCTCAACCGCTGTATTGCACTTTAATCGTGCACTGGAAATTGCTCCGAATACGGTGAACTATATCAGTGATAGAGCAGTTGCCAAACTCCGTGTAAAAGACCAAGAAGGCAGTTTGGCCGATCTCGACAAATGCGTGGAGCTCGACCCGAATTACAGCTACCGTTATTCGTTGCGCGCCTTTGCCAAAAACAGTTTTGGTGATGCCGATGGTGCAATTGAGGATTACATGAAAGCCATTGAACTGGACCCAAGTGATCCGATCACATACAACAATCTCGGATTGGCGCAAGAAGCGAAAGGTTATCAGATAGATGCAAAAAGGAGCTTCGATAAGTCGAATGAATTGTCTGGATACGACCCAAATCGGAAAGCGAAAGACCACACAATAAAATTGAAGAAGCAGGAAGATGAAACTCGCATTGAGCAACTTCCTGCTGAAGAATCGGCTTCTTATTGGTCAACGATCAAATCGGTTTTCACTGACTCCAAGCAGCGTTCTGAGTTCGTCAAATTCACTGGAAATCTACTTCGAGGAAAAACGAACGAATGACATTCTTTCAGCGCTTCGGCTACTTCGCCTTTGGTCTAGGAATGGGTTCCATTCTGGTTTATTTCATGCTAATTCGCGATAGAGAATTTCCGCCATGGACACCAGAAGGCCGTGTATTGGAGGAATTGACCAACGACACGATTTTCATCTCACCAGATCTGAATGTTCAATTCACAGATTCTGTACTCAGAAGTAAGGTGAAGCATTCAGAAGTTCTGTTTCGCGAAAGCATCGTTCGAAACAAGCCTTGTCGCGAATATCAATTGGACTCAAAACAAGAACGGATGCGTGTCAGCATATGTGACAGCATCCGAACTTTGGTTCAGTACGAACCTAAATAGAATTTTGAATATTACTTAGCCCCTAATTCGCGGCCTTTGGCTGCCAGTTTCTCACTATCTGGCATGAACTGAAGCCCCCAATTGATGGTTTTCTTGGCCGAATCTGCATAGTTCTGCTCCATCATAATGTCAGCCCAACGAATGAAACCTTCTTCCAGTGCAGGTTTTGAAGCTTTGCTTGGGCGGTATTTCGAATCGGCATATTTGGTAACCAGCATGCCCATAGCCTGGTTAATGTCTCGCTCCGCCTGACCTGTATTACGATTAAGTTGCTCCAGAACACCCTTGTAAAAAAGTATGTTAGGGTCGTCTGGCATGGCCTTTACCATGTACTTGTATGCAGAAACGGCATTTCTACGTTTTCGCTCATCGTCAACATACTGTGCAGCATCTGCTATTCCTGCTTTCTTCAGGTTCTCAAAGAAGTCGGCATTGTCCTCATACCAAACGCCTTCTTTGTCCTTGCTAGCAAACTTTGCCGCGTATTTGAATGCATCTTGTAGGGCCTTAGGGTATTCTTCTTCCATTGCCTCATCATTCATTTGGCTTATCTCATACCAGGCCATTGCAATGTACAGATAGACCTCAGGGTCTTTTTTGTACTTATCACTCTCTACCATGCTGATTCCCTTGTAAGCAACATCCTCGTACTTCTCCTCAATAAAAAGTTTTTCGAGTTTGAAATTCATACCCCCGACCACTTGGCCAATAGCTGGAAAGGCAATGAGTGAAACAAGTAAAACTGGAAGGAATCGATAGATGAAATACATAATAGATTATTTGTGTTTTTGGTTCATCGCGAATGTAAGCAACTATCGTGCTAATCAAGAATCGGAAGCAACAAGATTGATGGTTTCCGTTAAAAGATGTGATGATTTTCTCAGTTGGGAAATTTGAATGGCTGACCACCGTTACATCTTCGTCACAAAATTGATAACCGTTGAAACCAATGTCTGAATCCGGCATCCAACTATGTAGGATATTGCGCCATGAAGAGACAGGCTTCATTTGAAAGTCTTACATTCAAACCGATAAATCCCTTAAACCATGAGACCAATAGCCATCATTTTATTTGCCACGTTGATTTTCGCATCCTGCAATCAGCGAGAAAAGGAACTTGAACAGAAAGTTGCAGAATTGGAGCAACTGGATTCTTTGAAGAACGAAGACATTACGGCCTTCATTGACGGAATGACGTTGATACAGACCACACTTGATAGTATTAAACGTTTGGAAGGAATCATCACTGCGCGTGTCATTGATAATCCTGAGAATGGTCTTTCTGCTGAGGAGGCCATCGTTGATGATATGGTGATGATCTACGAGAGTCTGAAGAGCACGCGTGAGCAGATTCAACGTTTGGAAAAGAAACTGGAGCAGAGTTCCATAAGCTCTGAGAAGATGAAAACGCTTATCGCTAAGCTGAAAGAAGACATCAAGAAGAAGGATGAGGAGATAACGATGCTGAAGGAAGGTTTGGCCGAGGCCAATATCTATATCGACCAATTGATGAGCAGTGTGGATCGTTTGGCATTGGAAAATGAGCGCAGAGTAAAGGTTATCCAAGAAAAGAACGAGGAGCTTCAAAAGAAGGAAGAAGAGATTCAGAAAGGATTCTATGCCATTGGAAATGTGAAAGACCTGCGTGGAAAGAACATCATAGACAAAGAGGGCGCATTTCTTGGCCTTGGCGGTGTTAAGGTTGTATCAGAAGACATGAGTTTGGAAGATCTGACCGAGATCAACATCCTGGAAATGACGGAAATTGCGGTTGATGCAAAGAAGGCAGAGCTTGTTACTCCGCATCCAAAAGACAGTTACGAGTTTGTGGAAGAAGGGAAGAAGGTGGCCAAGCTGGTGATCTCAGATCCGGAAGCATTTTGGCAGAATTCAAAAGTTTTGGTCATTGTGACAAATTGATCCGATGTGAACGCAGAAGAGTTTGTCGAAAAGTATCTCTTGGAAGAGGTTAGGGTAATGGAAGCCGCCAATGTGCGGCTTCATCTTTTAATGGCTATGCTACAGGGCGTAGAAACGGCTGGCGCATTTCTGGATGATAAGCCATTCAAGGCGAAAGGGCAGGGGAGAAAGCGGTTTCAACTGGCCTTGAGTAAACTGTTCCCGAAGTCGTATTCAGAGGCGAATTCCAAGATCGATCTCTACGGACAATTGCGCAGTCATATGGCACACTGTATGCTTCCAGCCGTGCAGGTTAGATTAGATTCGGAGCTAAGCAACCATTTGAAATTTCGAGAGGGGATTCTCTACTTCAGTATTGAGGCATTCTACTCCGATTATGAACTTGCTATGAAGAAGCTCTTGGAAAAGCTGAGATCTGGAGAGCTCAAGAACAAGAAGATCATCCTCGAAGGGATTGCTTCATAGTCTCAATCCTTCCACTTGGCTAAGAACAGGTTGGTGTCGTGCGTACCGCCATTGTTCCTGTTGCTGCTAAAAAGAAGGTATTCTCCAGAACGCGAGAACATTGGAAAGGCATCGAAAATGCCATCGTATGTGATCTGTTCCAAGCCGGTTCCATCCAAGTTGATCATAAAGAGATTGAACGGGTAACCCTTTTCAGATGCATGGTTGGATGAGAAGATAACTTTCTCGCCATTTGGATGGAAAAATGGTGCCCAATTGGCATTTCCAAGGTCGGTCAGTTTTCTGAGTTCAGAGCCATCCACGTTGCAGATGTAGAGTTCCATTTCGGTGGGTGTTACCAGTCCTTGAGCAAGCAAAGCTTTGTAATCCGCAATTTCTTCTTCCGTTTTTGGGCGGCTGCTTCTGAAAATGAGTTTCTCGCCATCTGGCGAAAAGAACGCTCCACCATCGTACCCCAGTTCCGTGGTTATCTGTTTTACATCAGAACCATCAATGTTCATAGTGTAAAGCTCTAGGTCGCCACTTCGCAAACTGGTAAAAACGATCTTATCCCCTTTCGGTGAAACAGTTGGTTCTGCATCATAACCTTCTTCATTGGTAAGTTGAGCAATGATGTTCCCATTCAGATCGGCCACAAAAATGTCGAAGCCTGCATAAACAGGCCACACGTATTTGCCATCCTCGCGCTTTTCAGGTTTTGGAGGGCAAGCAGCATCATCCAAATGGGTCGAAGCATAAATAATGGTCGTATCGCCAGGCATAAAGTAGGAGCAGGTGGTTCTCCCTTGTCCTGTGCTTATAAGTTTTGGACGCTCAGTCATCATTCTCTGTGCATCTGCCACAGGTGTGAAATAGATCTGGTCGCAAGAATCGCCCCAAGCGGCATTCGTTGCTTGAAACACGATCTTGCTATCATCAAAACTCCAGTATGCCTCTGCATTATCGCCTCCATTGGTAAGTTGTATCACGGTATCGAAATGAGTTTCTTCCGGGTAATGCAACAGCGAGGTCTTGGTGGCACCGGAATGGCCATCATATTCATGGCCGTTTTTGGGTTCGTTTCCACACGAAAAAAGGGCAACAGATAACAGAAAAAGGAGCGCGTTTCTCATCACTTCAAGGTATTTCGGGCGCAAAGCTACTCGCATGATCGGGATTGTTGCGACATTCGCAGCCAAATCACTCCAATGAGGTACACGTTTTTCACTCTATTCATATTTCTTTTCTCGTTCAGCGCTTGGTCTCAGAGCGCAGTGGAGCAGTTAAAAGCCGATGTTACCTATCTGTCGCTTGACAAACTGGAAGGTAGGGAGATAGGAACCGAAGGGGAGAGACTTGCAGCTGAGTTCATTGCAAGACGTTTGGAACTGATGGGAATCTCACCCAAGGGAACGGATGGTTATTTCCAGACATTCTCCCGCAAATTAGAACAGGATCCGCACAGCACTACCCAAACAGACACTGGGGTTGTGGTGGGCCGAAACGTAGCAGGGTTTATTGACAATGGAGCTAAGCAAACGGTTATTATTGGAGCGCACTACGATCATTTGGGTTATGGTGCACATGGCTCACTATATGCAGGCGAACCTGCCATTCACAATGGTGCGGATGACAATGCCAGTGGCGTAGCTGTTATGCTTTTTCTGGCAGAGAAACTGAAAACAGCAAACAAGAACAACAACTACCTTTTTATTGCCTTCTCTGGCGAGGAGCGCGGTCTTTGGGGTTCCAACTTCTTTACTAAAGAGCCGACCTTGAAATTGGATGATGTCAACTACATGATAAACATGGATATGGTCGGTAGGTTGAATGATGAGAACAAGCTCGCTGTCAACGGAACGGGAACGTCCCCTGTTTGGAAAGAGACACTGGAAAAACTGACCAATGGACGTTTTGATCTTGTGCTTTCTGAAAGTGGTGTCGGACCCAGCGATCACACGTCATTCTACCTGAAAGACATTCCTGTGCTTCATTTCTTCACTGGTCAGCATGAGGATTACCACAAGCCAAGCGATGACGTGGACAAGGTGAATTTTGAGGGAATGGATAAGATCGGCAACTACATCTTCAACCTTATTTCTGAATTGGATAATGATGGCAAACTGGCTTTCACCAAGACAAAGGATGAAGACAAGAGCAACACACCGAAATTCAGCGTGACTTTAGGGGTCGTTCCTGATTATCTTTTCGATGGAAAAGGCATGCGCATTGCAGGTGTAAAAGAAGGTCGTACAGCAGATAATGCCGGCTTGGTGGAAGGCGATATTGTCATCAAAATGGGAGACATAGAGGTGATCGATATGATGAGCTACATGAAAGGGCTCGCAGCTTTTAAGGAAGGCGACAAGACCACTGTCATCGTGCAACGTGGAGAAAAGGAACTGAAGAAAAAGGTGAAGTTTTAATCTTCACCTTCTGATTTTCTCTTCGGCAGTCTTCCCGCATCTTTCAGCGCCTTATTAATTAGCCATTCCAATTGTCCGTTGGTACTGCGGAATTCATCCGCAGCCCATTTCTCAATGGCTTTCAATGTCTCTGGATCGAGACGCAGCACAAATGGTTTTTTCTTAGACAAAACTCAGCTTGTTTTCTCCAACAGAATCACGGTTCCATTCGTCTGGTCGCTGGCTATGGAAATAGGCCGATAACCCTTTCTGCACTCCTCATTTAATCTTGCCTCAAATTTCTCAAGGCTTTCAAACATTTTCCGTTTGAATATCTGATACTTCTTCATGGCTTACTGATAAAGGGTTCCCGTATTCACAACTGGTGCAGCACTTTTGTCGGAGCAAAGCACAACCATCAGGTTACTGACCATGGCCGCCTTTTTCTCGTCATCGAGATGAACGATTTGTTTTTGGTTCAGCTCTTCCAGAGCCATTTCAACCATTCCAACTGCACCTTCAACAATCTTTCTTCTTGCTGCAACAATGGCAGTGGCCTGTTGGCGCTGTAGCATGGCACCCGCAATCTCATTGGCGTATGCAAGGTGGCTTATGCGTGCTTCCAGAACCTCAATTCCTGCAATGGCCAACCTTCTATCCAGAGCTTGCTCCAGTTCATCGTTTACTTCCTTACCACCAGAACGTAGTGATGTTTCTCCCGGCTCACCTTCATCATGAAACTCATCGTATGGATATTTACCCGCCATTCTGCGCAGAGCCGCCTCACTCTGAATTCCAACAAACTCCAGATAATCGTTCACGTCAAAGGCAGCTTTGTATGTGTCCTTTACTCTCCAAACTACTACTGCTCCAATCATGATCGGGTTGCCCAACTTGTCGTTGACTTTAATGGGTTCGTTGTCGAAATTGTGAGCCCTCAACGAGATTTTCTTCTTTACGTTGAACGGATTTACCCAGAAGAATCCATCCGTTTTAACCGTTCCCTGATACTTACCGAACAATATCAATACTACAGATTGATTTGGGTTTATGATCATGAATCCGATCATAGTAATTAACGGAATTGGCAAAATGAATACCACTCATAAGGTAATGAAAGTGGGCGTTGCTCAATAAGAGACAAACGCAAAAAGCTTAAAAGCCACCTTCGGGTGGCTTTTTTTGTGCCTGTAATATCGGTTTATGAGCCAGTATAACCTTTTAAAATTCTGATTTCAGGCATGAATTCCTATGTCGAAAGATAGTTTAGGTTTTGAGGTAAATCAGTGTTGAGTGAACAGTCAAATGTTTAATTTAGATGTATAACTAAACTATCAACGTATGAAAAAACTCACATCAATTATTGCACTTGTGGGCGCTTCGGTTGGGTTACATGCACAAAGCATTACACCTGATGTTGTTGCATCTGCTGGAACGCATTTTTCAAATGGCACCACTCAATTGAGTTGGACCATTGGAGAACCCGTTATCGCCACGCACGATAATGGAACAAACATTCTTACCCAAGGATTTCATCAAACCCTATTAACCGTTACTGGAATCCGAGAAACGGAAGCAGTATTGGAGGGTGTAAGTGTCTATCCTAATCCGGTAGATTATCTTTTGAACATCAAGTTTGATGCGAAAAGTGATGATGTATCGGCTATTCTTTTTGATGCCGCTGGACGAATGGTCTCATCGGAGCAGATAAATTCTGGAACATCGCAACACCAGCTAGACCTCGGTGGCTTTGCCAATGGCACTTATCTACTTCGACTAATGACCGAAGAAGGTCTGCAGGCATCATTTAACATTCAAAAAGTTCAACAATAAAAACCTAAATCATCATGAAAAAAATAACACTATCAACTTTATTTGTTTTGGCCATAGCCATTTCATCGTTTGCTCAAACCTGGCAGAATTTCAATTATCAGGGCGTGGCTCGAAACGCGCAAGGAGTGGTAATTGAAAACCAAGCAGTAGGAGTTCGCATTAGCTTACATGAAGGGACAGCCACAGGAACAGTAGTTTATCAAGAAACACATGCTGCCACAACGAATGAGTTTGGATTGTTTAATCTTGCCATCGGAGGCGGAACAGTTGTTTCAGGAACATTTGGAACCATAGACTGGGGTAATAACGATTACTACGTTCAAGTAGAAATGGACGCTGCAGGCGGTACTGCCTATGCCGACATGGGAACATCCCAATTACTTTCGGTTCCATACGCAATGTATGCTGCAAATGCAGGAGTGCCAGGAGTGGAAGGGCCAGCAGGACCAGCGGGACCGGCAGGACCAACGGGGCCTTTAGTGGCAGGTACGAGTGGACAGACACTTAGACATGATGGTTCTGATTGGGTGGCTAGTTCTACCCTGTTTAACAGCGGGACAAATGTTGGTGTTGGTACTACAACACCTGTAAGCACCTTGCATGTGGCTTCATCAGGTTCTGAGATTGCTCATTTTGAATCTCCAGGAGCCAGCAAATGGATTAGTCTTAATCAAGGAAATACTCGAAAAGGAATTTTATGGAGTAGCTTTGATGATATAGTTCTTCGAGCTGATGCTACGTTAGGAAATCTTCGCTTTCAAACCAGCGGAAACAACAATAGAATGGTAATTGATGCAGACGGATTAATTGGTGTTGGGACAGTTGCTCCGGTAAGAAACCTTCATTTACTGCAAGATCAGTTTACGGGAGTTGGCGGACCAGGTGGATTGGAACTAGAACAATCCTTCACTAATAACGAATGGACTTTGTATGTCTCTCAATCAACTGATGACCTGAAACTGTATTACAATGGAGCGGATCGTGGCGCTTTCAATGATGTTACGGGAGTGTATACATCTGTTTCAGACAAAAGACTGAAAAAGAATATTGAGCGTTTAGATGGTATGCTTGATAAGATTATGCTTCTTAATCCAACCAAGTATCACTTCAAGAAACAAGCAGACGCAGAGAGCAAGAGCTTTGGTTTGATTGCACAAGAAGTAGAGTCGGTTTTCCCAGAAATTGTTACCATAAATGGGGATGATACAAATGGAAATGGTATCTCAGATTTAAGAATGGTATCTTATTCTGAGTTGATTCCTGTTCTTATTAGTGGAATACAAGAACAGCAAGAGATGATTGAGCAGTTAAAAGCGGAAGTAGAGTTGCTGAAGAACAAGTAATTCAGTCTTCTTTAGGTTAATGGAAGCCGCTCTCTTTGGAGGGCGGCTTTTTTATTCGTCAAAAACCCAGTCGTTGCCGTCAAAGAATGGCGATTGTATCGACAATACCGTCATTACACCATTGCTTTCATCAACCCTTACAGAATGAACTTTATTTGTAGGAATGAAAACATAACTGCCGGATCCGATATTGAAAGTGTCTTTAGCAACTACCATTTCACCTACGCCTTCTATGACGTACAGGTTTTCGGAATGAAATTTATGTCGGTGTGCGCGTACATTCTTTTTTACCCAAACAAGAAAGCTTGTAGAAAGTGAATCGTGTGCTAGTTTTTGAACCTTAATGTTGTCGAAATCGGTATCTGGTTGAGCAGTTACTAGATTGTGTCCTTTATCGCATTTGTACTATTGAAAAATGCAATGCTGTGCATTGGAAGAAAGAAATGAGCAAAGAAAGACTGATAAAAGTATGAGCTTCATTATTTGTGTTCTAGCTCAATCATAGTGAGTTGAGCAGCCGCACACAATTTTTCAATTCCATCTTTTACAATGAAAACGTCTGCCCTGCAAACCGTTAATGTTCTGCCGTATTTGAGCACATAACCTTTGCCAATCAGCAACTCTCCGTCTGCTGGTCGCATCAAATTCAGTTTGAATTCTACACTCAAAACAGATGAATGTTCTTTCATAAGAGAAAGACTAGCATAGCCAGCCGTATTGTCTGCGATTGTTCCGATTACTCCAGCATGGAAAAAACCGTTCTGCTGCGTTAGGTTATCGTTGAATGGAACATGAATCTCACAATAGCCGGGTTGTACATCAATCAACTCAGCACCGATGTGCTCCATGAATTTTTGCGAGGCAAAACTCTGCTCAACTTTGGATTTGTAATCTGGGAATTGGGGATTGAAAGTTGTACTCATCATCTGCCTGATTTTAGTCCTAGACTTATGAGAAACTGTTCGGTTTCAGTCCGTTCGGATGGAATAATCAGCTCGCCAAATCCATCGCCACAACAAGTATTCATTAGTTCAAGGGCGTTTTTCCCATCAAACTTCAACGACCAGTCTGCTCCATTTTTAACTAGCAACATTGCGGCATTAGGTTTCGACCAATTTGCAGCAACTAGGAACGGGGTCAGTAAGCCACCATGCTGATTTGCTTTTGCGTCAACGGTTGCCCTATACTCCAACAACAAGGTAATTGAAATCGTATCGTTTAAAAACGCAGCTCGATGTAAAGCAGTAAACCCGTCAGGACTTTGAAAATTGGGGTTTGCACCAGCTAGAAGCATTAGGCTTATTAGCCTGTGTTTTCTGTATGTGACAGCATACTGTAAAGGTGAAGTTGCATCTCCGATCAGTCCGCCAAAGGCTGATTGGTAACAGTTAGTGTCGAGATTTATACCCTTGAAATCTTCAATGGTAAAAACACGCTCATCTTCTGATTTAAGTAATTCATAGATGCTCTGACCTTTAAGATGAACAAAGCTGAAGCAAAAACAGACGACAAGAAATACCCTGTATTCCATTCGCTAAAACACCAAGGCCATTCCAACTCCTCTAGATGAAGGTTTCAATTGAATAGGGTGGCGGTAAGAAGATCCACCAACTGTCCTGTTGAAGTTCTCGATGGCTTTTATGCGTTGGTTTCTTCCAGAAAGAATCATGATAGCACCTGGAATGAGCGCTCCGATTCCAACACCGATCAATGTCCAAGAAAGGGAGTCGTCAATTTTCTCTGAAGCATCAAGCACTTCGTTTTTCACGGAGTTATCAATGGCCAATCCAACACCGGAAAGAAGCACGATTCCACCTCCAGCACTGGTGGCAATACCAGCAATGTTCCAGCCTTGTCCGCTCACGAATTTGTCCAAGGAAGCTTGGTCAGACGAAATCCGTTGTTTCACGTCCTTTTGCTTGAGGATGGTTTCGCCAACTTGGTAAGTTTCTTTGGCCCGAAGCGAATTGATGGTTATGGTCTGTGCCAAACAACTTGCTGAAAAGAGCAGTGTTAGACATAAAATTGATAGAAGAGAGCTGGTTTTCATGTTTAGATGATCTCAAAATAGCGTTTTGTTTCCCAATCGGTAACCGCTTTGGAGAATTCCCGCCATTCCCATTCACGGGTAGAAACGAAGTGATTCACGAATTCTTCTCCGAACAGTTGCTTTGGAATATCTGAGTTCTTCATGGCCTGCGTGGCATCCCAAAGGTTTTTAGGAAGCGTTCCAGCGCCATTGTCACGGTAGCCGTTGCCAATGGTTTCAGGCACTTGCAGTTTCAGGTTGTTCTCAATGCCATACAATCCAGCAGCCAAGCAAGCGGCCATAGCGATGTACGGATTGGTATCTGAACCAACCACACGCGTTTCCAATCTACAAGACTTTTCTCCTCCAGGAAGCGCTCGCAGCGCGACCGTTCGGTTATCTGCCGCCCATGTTAAAGTGGTCGGAGCCCAAGCGCCTTCAACCAAACGTTTGTAGCTGTTGATGGTAGGAGCGATCATCGGCAAGATGAATGGCAAACAGGCCAATTGTCCAGCCATGTAGCTTTCCATCAACTTGCTCATATTCTTATTGCCTTTTGCATCATGGAAAAGGTTCTTCTTATCGTCCCAAAGGCTTTGGTGAATATGCCCACTGCAGCCAGGCAGATTCGGACTGATCTTGGCCATGAACGTTGGGATGACGCCATGCAGATGTCCAATTTCCTTTACGCCTCCTTTAAAGAGCACGGCTCTATCAGCCGATTGAAGAATATCGCCATACATGATGGCCGCCTCATAGACGCCCGGACCGGTTTCCGTATGCAGCCCTTCAATGGGAACATCAAATTGGTCCATGTACTCAAAGATGTCGTTGAAGTACTCTTTCTCTTGCGAGCTTCTCAGGAGCGAATACCCGAACATTCCGGGTGTGAGGGGTTGAGGTTGTGTAAATCCTCTTTCGTGTAGGTCATCGGCATTTTCATCAAAATTGAACCACTCGAATTCCTGAGAGAAAAATGGTCGGAAGCCCATTTTCAGGGATCTCGCCTTCACGTTTTTGAGCAAACTTCGCGGGCAAACGCCAAGTGGTTTTTCCTTCGCATCCACAAAATCTGCCAAGAAAAATGGCACATCATCATCCCACGGAACTTGGCGGAACGTGCTGAGGTCAATTCGCGCTTGCGCATCTGGGTAACCCGTGTGCCAGCCTGTGTAAGTAACATTATCGTACGCCACATCGGAACTGTCCCAACCGAAGACCACATCGCAGAATCCGAAGCCACTCTCAACGGCCGAAAGGAACTTTTCCTTGCGCATCAGTTTGCCGCGTAGCACACCATCAATGTCCGTAATAGCCAATTTGATCTTGTTGTGCGATGAGTTGCGAACCTCGTTCAGAATGTGCTCGCGAGTAAGTTCCTTTTCGTTCATTTTCAGTTGTTCTTGAAGATCAATACTTCCATTTTTCCATTCGTTTCAATGAAACCTCGGTACATGCCCGAGGTGTTGAACGGCATTGCAATATTACCATTCGCATCGATGGCGATCACCCCACCCGTGCCACCAAGTTCGGTCAGTTTCGTGTAGATGACGTTATCGGCCGCTTCCTGAAGCGATTTGCCACCATGTTCCATTTGCGCACTTATCTCCTTGGCTACGGCAAGACGGATGAAATATTCACCATGACCTGTTGAAGAAACCGCACAGGTCTTGTCATCGGCATACGTTCCTGCACCTATGATGGGCGAATCGCCAATGCGGCCAAAGCGTTTGTTTGTCATTCCTCCCGTGGAAGTTCCCGCAGCCAAGTTTCCGTGTTGGTCGAGTGCCACGCAACCAACCGTTCCGAATTTGTCATCCGTCTTTAGCGTCACATCGAATTCAATTTCGGAATGAGCGGGATCGACCATGCCATGACCGCCATCGTGATCCAAGATCACATTCTCTTTGTCCTTTGCCTTTTTGAGTTGCTGCAACCTGCGCTCGTTGTAGAAATAAGCAGCATCCACTATTGTGATTCCACGTTCTTCAGCGAACTCAACAGCACCAGAACCAGAAAGCATCACGTGCTTGGAGTTCTGCATCACTTCTCGTGCAGCCTCAATTGGATTTTTGATAGTGTCCACACCAGCTACTGCACCAGCCGTCAAGTCCTTTCCACTCATGATGGAGGCGTCCATTTCGTTCTTCTCGTCATGCGTGTAAACGGAACCTTTTCCTGCGTTGAAAAGAGGCGAATCTTCCATGATCTTGATGGTTTCCACCACAGCATCCACACTGGTGCCACCGTTTTTCAGAATTGCTTCGCCCACTTTCAGGGCTTCTGTCAACTTCTCGCGATAAGCGGCTTCCATTTCCGCACTCAGATTTTCTCTGAGGATGGAGCCAGCGCCTCCGTGAATGACAATGGCGTAATTGCTCATGATCGTGTCACTTTTTATCGTAAACGAGTTTATACAACCCGAAAGATACCGCCAGAATTGCCAAGAAAATGAGCGCCAATTGCTGATTGTAATAACTCATTGCTACCATGGAAATAGTGGCAATGATGAGCGCCAACGCTGGAAAAATAGGGTAGAGAGGAACACGGAATGGTCGTTCCATATCGGGTTCGTTATTGCGTAACGCGAAGAACGAGATCATGGAAATGATGTACAACGCTAATGCCCCGAAACACGCAATGGTGATGATCTCTCCCGTTTTGCCGGTCATCAATGCAATGATGCCAATAACCATATTAAAGATGAGGGCGTTGGCAGGCGTTCTGAATTTGGAATGGACTTTTCCCAATGCTTTTGGCGCGAGGTTCATTCTTCCAAATTCGTACGTGGCGCGACCGGATGCGAGAATGATACCGTGGAAAGAGGCGATCAATCCGACCAACCCGATGGAAACAATGAGGTGATACCAAACACCCGATTGGCCAACCACATGGCCGATGGCCAATGGCAGCGGACTGTCCGACATGTTGCCGTCCGCATCATAAACAATGGCTTCCCAACCGGCTACGCCAACTGAAGAGGTGAACGTGAGCACACAAAGAATCACCAACGTGAAAATCGCTGAACCGAAACCGATCAGCACATTCTTCTGCGGATTCTTGGTTTCCTCGGCAACGTTGGCCACGCCTTCAATGGCCAAGAAAAACCAAATGGCAAATGGAATAGCAGCAAAAATCCCCGGAATTCCGTTCGGGAAAGCGTTGTGCTGAAGGTTCACTACCTCAAATTCAGGAAGTGTGACACCTGCAAAGATCAGCAGTTCGCCAACGGCCAAAATGGTAATGACCAACTCGAAAGTGGCTGCGGCTTTCACACCCGCAATATTCAGAGCGGTAAACGCGAAGTAGGCCAAGATTGCCAACCACGGAATCTCAATACTCGCGCCAGCAATTTCAACGAAAACAGGTTCGGTTTTCAAGAACAGATTGAAGTACGCACCAATGGCGGCAGCAATGGCCGGTGGCGCAAAAACAAACTCGATGATCTGTGCCATGCCGCCAAGGAATCCCCAGTTTCGGCCAAGCGCTCTATCGGCATAATCGAATGCCCCGCCAGCTTTCGGAATGGCACACGCCAATTCCGTGTAGCTGAACGTAAATGTGACGTACATGATGACGATGAAGAACGTAGCAATGGCCAATCCCAAGGTTCCGCCTTCGGCCAAACCAAGGTTCCACCCGAAATACATTCCCGAGATGACGTAGCCAACGCCCAATCCCCAAAGCATTAAAGGGCCAAGTGTGCGTTCTAATTTGGGTGAGTTGCTGGTGTTTTCCATAGAAGGATGCCTAATTTAGACAAATTGCAACCACACACGGAATGAGCATGGAAAACAAAGACATCATTGTTTATGGAGCGTACGGATATACGGGCGAATTGATCGTTAGAAAATGTCAGGAATTGGGTATTAAACCCTTGCTTTCTGGACGAAATGAAGGAAAACTGAAGCCGATTGCTTATAAGTACGGCTTTCCTTATCAGGTGGCTGATCTGAAAGCCGGTGATCTGGACAAGTTACTTGCAGGTGCTAAAGTGGTGATTCATGCTGCTGGTCCGTTTATTCACACATCCAAACCGATGGTAGAAGCGTGCATTCGAAATAAGGTTCATTACACGGACATCACGGGAGAGATTGCGGTTTTCTCTCAAGCGAGAAAGTATGACGAGCAGGCGAAGGAAGCTGGAGTGATGGTTTTGCCTGGAACGGGTTTCGATGTGGTGCCGAGTGATTGTCTGGCGGCTCACCTGAAATCGCGAATGGAAAATGCCGATGACTTGGTTCTGGCGTTTTACGGAACGGGTCGTGCTTCGCGAGGAACAAGTTTAACGGTGGTTGAAAGCCTTGGGTACGGATGTACTATACGTCAGAATGGAAAACTGAAGCAGGTGCCTGATGCGTATGATGTGAAACGCTTCGATTTCGGCCCGAAAAATATGACGGCTGTTACCATTCCGTGGGGAGATGTTTACACCGCTTTTTACAGCACTGGAATTCCGAATATCAAAGTTTACATGGGTTTGCCTAAGAAGGCCATTGACGGCATGAAATGGGGCAAATGGTTCGGTTGGCTGATGCGCACCGAGTTTGTAAAAAATAAGGCGCGTGCCAAGATCACTGCAGGCCAAGCAGGACCAACAGACGAGCAACGGGCAAAAGCTGCTACTTACTTGGTTGGAACAGTTACCGATAAGTCGGGAAAATCATTGACTTCAACCTTGGAAACCCAAGAAGGCTACACACTTACGGCCATGACTTCAGTTCATATCGCGCAGCAGATTCTACAAGGCAATTTCAAAGCAGGTTGGCAAACTCCAAGTTTGGTTTACGGAAAGGACTTGATCTGTGAAGTGAGCGGAAGTCAGTTTGAGGATACCGAATAGCATAATTATGTAGGCTGATTGAGGTTTTCAGCTTTTTGTTTCGTCTCTTTTCTAAGTTGTTGGTCAATAGGTTTTTGTACTCGGACGTACCAAAGCCAAAAGCCCCAGTACATTAATCCGCCACCTAGGCCTGATCCAATTGCCCACAGCCAAATGGATTGGGAAATTTTGCTAGTCTTTTGTTTTAATATTTCGTGCTTTCTCTCAAGGTCGTAATTCTTCAATTGTTGCGTTCGAGTTAACTCAACGATCCTAGTAAGTTTAGCTTCAACTTGCTTTTGCGCCTCCACTGTCGGAATAATTTTTTCCTTGTGGGCAAAAATGAACTCCAAGTATTCTCGGTAATCGGATTTCCACAACCGTTCTCTTAGTTGTTCAACATCCACAATTGAGTCCACGTCCCCATTGAAAACGTACTTTTTCACTTCTATTTCAAGTTTGTGTACCTCTTTTTCTAGTTGATCGCGATCTTCCGATAGATGGTTGATTTCTATGGAATGTTTGCCAATCTCAGAAATGATGGAGTTGCGTTCTTCCTCAATTTGATCAATCAAATATCTCGGATAGACGTTAGAAAAAAGAAGTAATACAAGTCCCGATAACGCCATGAATTTATAAAGGCTATCGGTGGGGAGATTGGGGATATTCATGTCTTGTTCGGGTTTCCTTTTCTGTTAGAAACTTAATTATAAGGTTAATTGCCGCTTTTGTAACTCTTCCTGAAAGGCAGGAGAAAACCCACTCCGAAATTGACGTTGAGTAGATAATACGTCATTAGGCGTGCTTCGGCATTGGCACGTAGTTCGAGTTTCTGTGAGCCACGCTCAATTCCTTTATCCAACGATTGCAGATAGGGTGATATTCCAAATGGAACAAATCCGACCTGTATACCCGAACGCAGAATAAGGAAATCCCACAGCACCCGTTGCCTGCCGATGGTAATTGAAAACGCAGGGGTAAAAAACCGGTCAGAGTATGGGTGCGCCACATCATTACCATTATCGAACGGTCTTGTACGCACGTCCAATAACATGAGGTCAAATTTCGCATAGCTGCCAACAGGTGCAATGCCCGCTTTGCTTGGGTTTCTGAACACCTTATAGTTGATTCCGTAGCCGTAACCGAAGATACGCGCATGGTCAAACTTCGAATCGATATTGGGAACCAACAGTTCATTGAATTCAGTGGTGTTCCAATCGTATTTCATGCCTGTATAAAAGACATCGAATGTGGCGCCAATAGTACCGTTGCGAGCAATTACGTAATCAAGATCGGTAGTACTTCTGAAGTTGAAACTGAACTTGTTCAACCCTTGATTCATGTTATGGTTCGGGTTGAAAAGAGCGTTCAGAAAACTGATCTCACCGGTTATCAGAAACTTCTTTCCCATATAGCCTGAAGCCTGCCCAAAAGCTTGGGCCGAAATGAAATACAGCATGATGACCAACCATCTCATCCCTTCTCTTTAGGTTGGCGTTTCATCTGCCAGAAGGAATCGTAAACGCTGCTGTTGATCATGTCGCGCGCATCGCGCTTGCGGTAATTAGCATAGTTTACCAGCACGGGCTCACCGGTACGAATGTTGAACACAATGCAGTAATAATAGGTGTCGTAATTGGGCCTTACCAGATAATAGACCGCAAACGGAATGGCAGGTGGAATAAGTGCGTAAAGCAAATAGAAATACATGAGCGGTTTGTTCTCACGATAGTTGATCACGCCAGTCCACGCAAAATGCTCGGTGCCGTATTTCGTGGTCAGATGATCGATTTTTTCCGATGGAAGATTTACCATCGAAACATCCAGATCGGTAAAGCGACCATCAACCCATTCGTTGAGAAAAGCGATGTCATTGAAGGTTTCCACTTCTGATGAATCGAGTTCCGTCTGGTCAAGTATCTGCGTTTTGAGGTTCAACAGACCAGAAGTGCGTGTTATCTGCTTTAAGAACTTATCCTTGAATGATTCTGAGCGCAGAAACATGTGTTGCTGCTTTTTACGCAGATCGAGTTTGGAATATGTTGGTGACACAACAACAACCTTCTCAGCACCAAGCGCAAAACCATGATTCTTCCATTGGCGGAGGTCACTTTTTGTTTGAGATTCTATGGCATTCAAGTCATGGAATTCGCGGGCAGCACCCCAATGTTCCTGTTCCAAACTGTCGAACTGATGCATGAATTCGTGTTCTTGAAACAAGTCCACCAACGCATATTTTACCATAGACAACCTCGGGTTGGTCTTGGCCTTTTCCTTCAACCGATCATACTTGCTTGAGATGTTCGAGGTGTCTGGTTCATTCCAACCTTCAGGGGGGTCGGTTTTAGAGAACATTCCAGGCACATAATACCGTTGCATCAGATCACTAAGCAGGTCCTCGCTCATTTTTTGGATGTCCGCATCATCGGGAAATTCCCATCTCAATCGCCAAAGATGCCCTGTTGCCAGAATGCAGAGTTCTTCTGGTTTTAACTGATAAAGCAGGTGATAAAGCTGCTGCGATTCTCCCTCAATGTGCGAATAACCAGGGTGTACAAAACCATAATTTCCGCCTGTTTTAAACTTGGAAAGTCGATACAATGCTTTCGCAACCGACTTCTTCAGATAGGCGTTTTCAGGAAATCTCCGCTGAAGTAAAAACGCATTGTAAATGCTCTTTATCGGGGCATTGGCTTTCAGGTAGAGATTGGATAGCTCAAACCGACAAAGGTCCCTCAGATAATCAAAACGTGATTCCTCCAGAATGTAATCCGGACCGTTCGGTTTTCCTTCGGTGGCCAGATATGTTCTGAGCAACTGTTGCCGTTCGCTCGGACTTGGGTGCGTTCCTTCCGCACCATTATCCGTGTCCCATGCCTCAACAGGCCGAACTTTGTTCAAATAGTATGAATCGTTAACACGGTAAAAAGCTTCATCGAAATAGTTCTTATCCCACGGAATATCATCGAACGGCAAGTGCGCATAACGCATCACATCAAACACGTTCAGAATGGTTCCTGAGCCGTAATCAGTTTTCAAAAAGCGGATAATTCCGAGTTTGTCGGCCTCCTTCTCAAGGTCTTTGGAATATTGTCCCTGCGTAAGAAGTTTCTCATCAAAACTGGTGCGTTTCAGCTTCACATTTTCCTTCAATTCTTCACGCTGCACGTACGCATTGATAACGTGGTTTTCGGTGAAATGAGAAATCTCATGACATAAAATGAAAGCCAATTGTGCTTCATTTTCGAGCTGGGCCAAGAGTCCGATGTTCACTAAGATTATACCGTCATCAGTTGTAAAAGAATTTACTACCGAAGAACGCACAGCATAAACCCGAAGTTTAGCACGGAGTTCAGGCTCATTCTTTAGGACAACATCAAGAACCTCACTCAGATAATTGGAAACGGGGTCATTGAAAAGGACGCGACCACTATGCAACACTTGATCGACCAGAAAGTGACTTTCAAGAAGAAAATCCTGTTTGGTCTTTTTCGTGTTCTGCGAATCGGAACCCCCTTCAATTTTTGTTTTGGAACTACTGAACTTATCAGAAGATGATGTGGTAATGTCAGCTGGAATCGGTGATGCAGCCTCCAACGGCTGGAATTCTGCAAAGGACTGAGCGATTGAGTTATTTGATAATAACACCCAATACATAATACCTAATGCAACAAGAACGCTCCGCAATTCAGAATGATTTCAGGGAAGTGTTACAATGTACGAAGCAGATACGCTATGACCGAAATGCTCATAAGTATCAATCCGATCACAACCACTACGTTCACTCGAAGCACATGCCTGTGTATGGCTTTTTCCGAAGCTACTGAATGTACAAAATCGGAAGTCAGTTGCCGATACAATTCCAAGAGTCCAGAGCTGCCGGAACTAAGAATTCGGTTTCGTGCCATCATTAATAAGGATACAAGAAAAAGGGCAATTGCGGTTGTGCCCAATGCCAAAAACACTATGGTTTGCGAACTGCTACCTGTCTGTCTCTTCTGTTCGGCCATTCTGGCAACAGTTTCATCATAACTTTTCATGATGCGTACATCAAGATCGATCACCGCTTTTTGCAGGCTATCTATCAGATGCCTATCAGGTATCGAATCATTTTCCAGTCCGCTGATCATATGCAGCGCTTGGCCACGTTGCTGTTTGAGCTCGTGGGTAAGGCCAACATCTGCTTTTGACATAAGCACCGTGCAGATGACCAAAAGTGATGCGAAAAATGTGCGCGTGTGAAGTTTCAACCGAACAAAAAAGCGGGAGATCGTCATTTGCATGATAACCTCCCATTTTACCTGTGAGCACTACTGGATTCGAACCAGTGACCCCCACCCTGTCAAGGTGATGCTCTAAACCAACTGAGCTAAGCGCCCCTGCTTGAGCGCAAAAATAGCTTTCTGCCGAGAAAACCCACTGCTTAACTGAACGAAAACTGTAACTTTCGGGCTTGTATCGGTTTTGTGAAACCCATTCCAAATATTTTACTCTGAAATGCGAACACTCCGCACCTCGATTTTCGCGGTAATTACCGCTCTGACATTCGTAATTCCACTGAATCTGATTGCACAGGACAATGTTGGTATCGGAACCATTACTCCAGATCCAAGTGCATTGCTCGAAATTCAATCACTGGATAAAGGTCTTCTGATTCCGAGGACAGACACCTTGGCGATTACAAATCCGGCTACAGGTCTTTTGATCTATACTCCAACCGACAGTAGCTTCTGGTACTTCGATGGAATTGTTTGGAGACGCGGAATCGGCCCAGAGGGACCAGAAGGCCCCCTCATTCCTGGTCTGCAGGGACAGACCATGCGCTATGATACGGTATTCTTCAACGATTGGGTGGCCAACAGTTTCATTTGGAATAATGAGTTCCATGTGGGTATTAACACCGATCAACCTGATTCGAGCGCAGTGATGCATTTAGTTTCGGAGGACAAGGGTTTTTTAGCGCCACAGATGTCTGAGTCTATGCGTGACAATATTCAGAACCCAGCGGTCGGACTCATTATTGTCAATACTACCGATAGCACAGTTGATTACTATAATGGCACGTGCTGGTTGCCCACATTTGCGCAAGGATGTGACGACTGTTATTTGGACATTACACCAAGTAGTACAGCTGATACTATTGACCGGGTGGTTTCTCCAACCGCAAATCTATCGTTGAATATTGTTCAAACCGCTGGAAACCCGCAGCAACTGGCAGTTACTATTCCGACCACTTTGCCTTCAGGGTTGACAGCCACGATAACTCCAAATCCAGCGCCCTCAACAGGGGTGGTCAGTATAGATTTTGATGCAACACCATTTGCTCCAGCTGGAACCTACCCCATTGTGATTCAGGTACTTTGTAATAACAGTACCTACAATATTGTCTATTCACTTACTATTGAGCCATGCTATGAGGTTGACGTAGTCAATGGAGCGTTCAACTACGACCTCGGGGCAGCATTCTATCAGGCTAATCCAACTGTGCCAACAAGCATGCCTGTTTGCGTTGTCAATACAGTGCATTCAGGTGTTTTGGTAACCAGTCAAGATGCAACAATACCAGCTTACACTATTGGAACCCTTGCACCCGGATCTGTGGTGGCGTTAGTAAACGATGGCTACATTATTGGTAGAGGTGGTGATGGTGGTATAGCCTATGACCCTGCCAACGGTTTTACTGGTGACGGTGAGGATGGTGGCGATGCGGTGAATGTAACTTTGGATGCAACCATTCTTAACAATTCGGCCATTTATGGTGGCGGTGGAGGTGGTGGTTCCATGGCATTCTCGCTCAGTTATACCACTCCATCAATACCCATAATCGGTGCAATAACATTTGGACTTTTTGTTGGTTCTGGTGGAGGAGGCGGTGCTGGTCTTGGAGAAGGTGGTGACTATAACACCAACCTATTCATAGGTTTTTCTGTTTATGATGAAGGAACGGACGGAACCGGAGGCGTAGGTGGTGTACAAGGACAGGGAGGACAATTGAATGCACCATTCAGTTTTGCCACAGGTCCGGCAACCATAACCATTACCCCAAATACGAACGGTGGAGATGGTGGCCCTTACGGATTTGCCGGTACACAGGGGTCATTCCAGCTTTCGCTTACAGTAACTATCACAGTTCCGATCATCGGTAACATTCCAATTGGACCTATCAATATTCCGATTCCTGTTCCGCCACCGTTGGCAGGAGACGGAGGTTATGCCATACGGCACAACGGTAATACGATAAACATTCCAGACAACCTTTATAACACGTCTCAGCTTAAAGGACAAGTTGGGCCATAAGAAACATACGGAATCATGACAATGAAATATTCGAATTTGCTTTCACTGTTCCTCTTAATCGCATTCAGCGCTAACGTTGCTTTTGCACAATCGGGATTTGAGGGGGTGATTACTTATAAAACGACCAATGCTGCGGTTAAGGAATCTTCTTCAGTAACGTGGTATCGCAAAGGTGACAAGAACCTTATGGAGTTCAACTCAAAAGGAGGGGACTATCATTTGCAGTACTCGATGCTGATGGGAGTTAATGATGAAACCGTTTACATGACCTCAGATAAGGGTTCGCAGGAGGTATCTGGAATTAAAGGAGAAGAGATTTTCACAGCTGCCAATTTTGTAAGAAAAGCCACCACTACAGAGAGCGGCTACAATTGCGAAATGCTCATGTTCAAGTCGAATGGTAACGACCTTACTTATTGGGTAACCTCAGACATCGGTATTGGTTATGCTGACCTACCACGCCTGTTTAGAAACAATATGCCAAGCTTTTCCGGTGTTGCAAGTGGTTTCCCTATCAAGATGGAATTGCGAGACTCCAACGGCAACTTGCTAAGAAGCCAAGAAGTGGTTTCTGTTGAACAGAAAAAGATCGATGAGTCTAAGTTCAGGAAGAACTGATATTAACTGAAGAATTGGAAAGGGCACGCATTGCGTGCCCTTTTTTGTTTAAGAATCTGGTTACTTTTCAGCTATGAAAAAGCTCGTTAAAGTTCTTGGGTGGTTTGCGGCAGTCATAGCCTTGGTGGTGGCCGGTATCTATTTTAGTGGTAATCAGTTTCTGCTGAAAGGTGTTTGGGCAGCCTACTTGCACGGAAATACATCCGCAACAATAAGCGATGCACAGTTCTTTGACACGCGAACTGTTGAAGCCGGTAACCCAGCACCATGGAAAGTGTCCGATTTCTATTACGAATGGGATATCACGGGTGAACTCAGAAAATCATTGGAAGAAACACAGACCGTAGCCTTTCTGATGATAAGTGAAGGCGAGATCGTGTTTGAGGAATACTGGGATGGTTATTCGGATTCATCGAGAAGCAACTCCTTCAGTATGGCTAAAAGCATCACCACCATGTTGGTTCAATGTGCCATACAAGACGGGTCTATTAAAAGCTGGGACCAACCGGTGAAGGATTTTCTACCTGAATTGCAAGGAGAATTTGCTGATGAATTGACACTCAGAAACCTGTGTACCATGACAGCAGGGCTTGATTTCAACGAGCACTACACTAACCCATTCGACATTACCGCCAAGCTGTATTACGGACCTGATGTAGAGAAATTGATGTTGGATAATGTGCCTGTTATCCGAAAGCCAGGTTTGGATGCGTTTGAATATCAGAGTGGAGCTACGCAGTTGCTTGGCCTTTGTTTGATGCGCGCCACTGGAAAAACTGAAGCAGAATATGCCTCAGAAAAGCTATGGAAACCGCTGGGTGCAGAACATTCGGCCGAATGGCACTTGGATAGCAAGAATGGTAAGGAACTTTCATTCTGCTGCTTCAATTCCAATGCACGAGACTTTGCCCGTTTCGGACAGATGATGCTACAGCATGGGAATTTCAACGGCACGCAAATTCTAGATTCTGCTTTTGTAGACACGGCTACTGTTCCGTTTGCAGTACCGTATTACGGCCACAGTTTCTGGATCTGCGATGATTACGGAACACACGTTTTCTATCAGCGTGGTATTTTGGGCCAGTACATTATCGTCATTCCGGAATACGAGATGGTGATTGTGCGTCTAGGCCACATGCGCTTGGGTAGTGACATGAACCACTCAATCGATTTCAGAAAGATTCTGGAAGAGGTACTGAAGGAACTTCGAGGAGGTTTATCCTAAGAACATCCCAACCAAAACTGCAGTAAATAGACAGGCCAGCGTTCCGCCCAAAAGCGCTCGAAGGCCAAGCTTGGAGAGCAGTCCTTTTCGGTTTGGAATCAGTGTTCCGATTCCACCGATCTGAATTCCAATGGAAGCGAAATTGGAGAAGCCGCAAAGGATGTACGTGGCCATGATCATCGATTTCTCCGAACTGAACATGCCGCTGAATTTCATCTCGCCCAAGGTTTTGTAAGCGTAGAATTCGTTCAAGATGGTTTTCTCTCCAAGTAATTGACCCACGAGGAAAATATCGCTTGTTGGAACTCCCATCAGCCAAGCGATGGGGGCAAAGGTGTAACCGACCAGAAACTGAAAGCTCAGTCCGTCATAGCCTGTGTTGGATGCAATAATATCGTTCAGGCCAGTTGGTCCACCAATAAGGTCGCGTAGGATCCAATTGCCCATGTACACGAACGCGGTGAAAACGAGCAGCATGGCACCCACATTCACGGCCAACTTTACGCCATCGGAAGTTCCGTTGGCAACGGCTTCCAATACGTTGGCGCCCATCTTCTCCTTGCTGATCTCCATGCGCTCGTTGAACTCTTCCTTTTCTGGAACCAAGAGTTTAGCTGCGACAATTGCCGCAGGCGCGGACATGACAGACGCTGCCAACAGGTGCTTTGCAAAAAGTACTTGCTCAACTGGGTCTTCGCCACCAAGGAAACCGATGTAAGCAGCCAGAACACCTCCTGCAATGGTTGCCATTCCACCCGTCATCAGGCACATGATCTCGCTCTTGGTCATCTTGTCCAAGTAAGGTTTGATGAGGAATGGAGATTCCGTTTGTCCGAGGAAGATGTTTCCTGCTGCTGCCAAACTTTCGGCACCGGAAAGTTTCATGGTTTTCTTCATCACCCAAGCGAACACATACACCACCTTCTGCAGCAATCCGAGGTAGTAAAGGAGACTTGTTAGCGCAGAGAAGAAAACGATGGTGGGCAGAATGCGGAATGCAAAGCTGATGACAGCAGCTTCTGCATTGCCGGTAACAAAGGAGGAAAAGAGGAAATCCACACCGAAATCGGTGAAGGAGATGATTTTGACGAATCCCTGACCAACTATGTCAAATACCTTGGCGAACCACGAAACCTTCAGAATGCCGATGGCCAAGACCAACTGAATCACCAGTCCGATGGTGATCAACCGCCAATTGATGGCCTTTCTGTCCTGACTGAAAAGAAAACCGATTGCGACAAGCACCAGCATGCCAAGCAATCCGCGGCCAACGCTGGTAAATGAAATTCCGAGATCCAGTAAAGGAAAATTGAGAAGTGGGAGAGAAAGTTGTTCGGTCATCCTTGTTCCGTTCGTGTTGAACCTTTCAAGGATAGTGAATTATTTTTTCCTGCGATTCAGTTCATCGCGGATGATGGTGGCCTGCTCGTAATCTTCGCGGGCAAGCGCATCGTTAAGCGATTCTTCCAACTCCTCTAAGGTCAGCTGAGAGAAGCCACCTCCGGATTCACCATCATCAGATGTGGCTGCAATCGGTCGAATACCTGCTCCACTTTCATCTTTCTCGAAAGCAGCAGCGTTCAGAATGAATTCATGGGTGTAGATCGGGCATTTGAAACGAACAGCCAGTGCAATGGCATCGGATGGCCTACAATCTATCTCCACGGTCTCCTTACCATCGCTGCAAACGATCTTTCCATAGAAGACACCATCTACAAAATTGTAGATGATGACTTCATGGATATCAATGTTGAATGACTGCGCGAAGGTGCGGAACAGATCGTGGGTCAGCGGGCGTGTTGGACTCATATTCTCCAACTCGATGGCAATGGCCTGAGCTTCTGAACTTCCGATGATAATTGGCAGTCTGCGGGTACCATCTTCCTCCTCCAATACCAACGCATAAGCGCCAGTTTGGGTTTGGCTGTACTGCAGCCCGTATATGCCCATTTTGATCTTGTCCATGAACGCTCCGCTTTGCGGAATTTCGACTTACAGCCTAGGGCTTAACCGTTGGCTGCTTTGAATTTACGAAATGCTTCGTTCAAGCGTGGAACCACTTCAAACGCATCGCCAACTACACCGTAATCGGCAGCTTTGAAGAATGGCGCTTCAGGATCTTTGTTGATCACAACGATAACCTTACTACCGTTTACACCTGCCAAGTGCTGAATAGCCCCAGAGATACCAACAGCAATGTAAAGGTTAGGACGGATGGCAACACCAGTCTGCCCAACGTGCTCGTGATGTGGTCTCCAACCGATATCAGCAACCGGACGAGAGCAAGCAGTTGTTGCTCCAAGAATTCCAGCCATTTCCTCGATCATTCCCCAGTTCTCAGGTCCTTTAAGACCACGACCCGCAGAAACAACCAATTCGGCTTCTGGCAATGGAACAACCTTGCTGTTTCCGCCTTTCACTTCCTTAACAGTGATTCCTGAGTTGATTCCGCTTACATCTAAAGAGAAAGCCTCTACAGAAGCAGAACCTTCACCAGCCTGAACACCGAATGCGTTAGGAAGGATGGAAACGATCTTCTCATCGCTCAAAATGTTCACCTGAGCATTTGCCTTACCAGAGAAAACGTTCTTGGTGACCACGAATCCGTTTGATGTGTCTGGAAGAGAAGTAACGTTGGTTACCAATCCAGCGCCTGATTTTGCTGACAAACGTGGAGCAACTGCCTTACCAGTTGAATCGTGTGCGAACACAACCACTTTAGCACCAACTTGGTTAGCCGCAGCTACAACAGCAGCAACGACTTTCTGTGGGTCAGAAGCTGAAATGGACGCATCGGTCACATTCAAAACTTTGTTCACACCAACAGTTCCAAGAACTTCTCCATTGGTGGCGTTCAGTGTAAGTGCAACGGCTTCTCCACCCAAAGCGGACGCTACTTTGGCTCCGTACTGAGCCGCTTCCAACGATGATTTTTTGACCTCACCGTTCTTCGTATCTACTACAATAAGTACTGACATCTTCTTGTTTCTTTAAATCGTTCGTAAATCAGACTTAGATGACTTTGGCTTCTTCGTGAAGAAGGCTTACCAACTCGTCCATGTTCTCTGGGTCAACCAGCTTAACAGCCGACTTTGGCGCAGGAAGACCATACTTCACGTAAGCGGTCTTAGCGTCAGTTCCAGTTGCAGCAACAACTGTCAAAGGCTTGGTACGTGCAGCCATAATGCCACGCATGTTCGGGATGCGCTGCTCGGCCATTCCTTTAGAAGCACTTGCTACGAACGGCATTTTCACCTCAACTACCTCAACACCACCTTCAATGGTTCTGTCAAGCGTAGCCGTATCTCCGTTCACTTCCAATTTAGAAGCAAGCGAGATGTATGGCTGTCCAAGGAACTCGGCCAACATACCGCCAACCTCAGAACCGTTGTAGTTGATGGTCTCTTTACCCAACAGGATCATGTCAAAGCCCTTATCAGCCGCATAAGCTGCAATTTCCTTGGCCACTTGGTACGATTCGGTTGCATTTGCATCAATTCTCACCGCTTCGTGAGCGCCCAATGCCAACGCCTTTCTGATAACAGGCTCGGCAGTTGCATCGCCAACGCTGATCACGGTAACGGTACCGCCACCTGCTTCGGTGATCTCCAAGGCACGCACAAGCGCATACCATTCATCGTATGGGTTAACAATCCACTGAATTCCCTCCTCGTTGAACTTGCTGTCGCCATCAGTAAAGGAAATCTTGGACGTAGTATCAGGAACTTTGCTGATAGGTACTAAGATTTTCATGCTATATATATTGAATTACTGTTTCTAAAAACGTGCGCAAACTTAGTGATTAAGAAGCGCAAATTCCACCCGACTTTGGTCAGGTTAGGAACGGCTTTTCAACCGCTGAAAAACCGGATTGTTCAGACCTTTCTGTCATTCCGACCGAAGCGGAGGAATCTATTCCCACGATTTGAGATTTTTCTGCTTCGCAATCTCCGCTCGAAATGACAATTACTAAAGCGGATTACAATTAAATCCCCCAACACGGGTTAATACTACTTTTGCAAGCATCTGCATGAAGTACGTTTCTACCATAATCGGTCTTTTGATTTCCGTGGCTCTTTGGGCACAACCCAAAACCGATGATACCATGGTGAAGGACAGTGCCGTAGGAAGTGCGCTATTTCGTGTAGCCTATGCCGCCCAGATTCCTGTGGGTGATTACGCTAACCGGTTCGGATTCACCAATCACATTGGTGCTTCAGCAGGCTACAGAACCAAAAGCAACTGGATTTTTACGGTTGGTGGTTATTATATTTTCGGGAACAGCGTGACGGATAAGAACACGCTGCTGGCCTCTATGACCAACTCTAGCAACCTCATCATCACATCCAGTGGAGAGCAGGCTTATGTTAACATTTCGCAGCAAGGTTATTACGTCAATTTCCAGTTCGGAAAAATCTTTCCGTGGGTGGCGCCTAACCCCAATTCGGGTTTCATGTTCACGTTGGGTGGAGGTTTTATGGAGCATTGGATAGGTCTTCGCGCCCAAGGGAATAATGTGCCGCAACTTCTAGGAGACAACAGGAAAGGCTACGACCGATTGACCAACGGCATTATTCTGCAAGAATTTATCGGCTACCATTTTCAAGGGAGTACAAGGCTGCTGAATTTTTATGCTGGATTTGAGTTTACGCAAGGCTTTACCGGCAACCGAAGAAGTTATGATATTCCGACCATGACTGTGAAGGATGAGGACTACATCGACCTCCTGTTTGGTTTTAAGGTTGGTTGGATGATGCCATTCTACAGGCGCAATCAGGACAAATACTATTACTACTAAACTACTGATGTTGCCATTCTACAACATTGGTATCCGATTGTACGGACTTGGAATCCGTGTTGCAGCGCTGTTCAATCCAAAGGCCCAAAAGTGGGTTGATGGCCGTAATGGTCTGCTTGAGGAAGTAGAACGAGAAACCCCTTCGTTTTCTGGCGAAACACTTTGGGTGCATTGCGCCAGTTTGGGCGAATTCGAAATGGCGCGGCCCATCATTGAGCAACTGAAAGCTGCGGATTCTAGTCTCCGAATTGTACTCACTTTCTTTTCGCCATCGGGTTATGACGTGAGAAAAAACTACGAAGTAGCCGACCACGTGTTCTATCTGCCGCTTGACACACCATCAAATGCGAAGCGATTCGTTGAGGCAATCAAACCGAGCAAGGTCATTTTTGTGAAGTATGATCTGTGGTTCCATCATCTCAGCGAAGCGAAGAAATTTGGCGCCAAACTGATGTTGATCTCTGCCACGTTCAGACCAAGCCAACAGTACTTCAAATTCTACGGAAGTGTGGGGCGTAGAGCACTGCAACTCTTCGACCGTATTTTTTTGGTCGATGCCGATTCGGAGAAACTCATTCACAGCATTGGGATCAAGAACACAACCGTTTGTGGCGATACGCGCTATGACCGCGTGATGGAAATTGCCGCTTCTGCTGAAAGCAATGACATTATTGAAGCGTTCAAAGGCGATTCTAAACTCATCATCTGCGGTAGCACGTGGAAAGAAGACGAGGAAGTGCTGCTGGATGCCGTCAAAAATCTCAAAGACGTAAAGTGGGTTGTTGCGCCACATGAAGTGGGAGAGGAGAACATCCAAAGATTGCAGAAGCAGTTTCCTGATTCTGTTCGCTATTCACAATACCAAGAATCTGATGCGAGAATTCTGATAATCGATTCCATTGGTCTGTTGAATAAATTGTATCGCTATGCCGATGTGGCGTACATCGGTGGCGGTTTCCGAACGGGTTTGCACAACGTTTTCGAAGCAACGGCTTTTGGTGTTCCAACGGTTTTTGGTCCAGATACTTCACGTTTTGTAGATGCGGCCGAAATGGCACATAAAGGTTTGGCTTTTCGTGTTCAAAATAGCTCGGAACTTAGATTGAAAGTCTCAGAGTTGCTCGCTCAAAACCAATTCCAACTCAGTTCAAGGATCAAGGATTTTATGGCTTCCAGAACTGGGGCAACCAAAGCCATTTTGGAATACACGAACAAGTGTTAATAGTTCGGTCTTTCGTCCAATAATCAGGCTTTGGCAGCGTCTATCTTCGTCAAGATGATCGAACAGAACGTTTCTCTCAAACCTTACAACACTTTTGGGTTGAATGCCCAGGCCAAGTTGATGGCGCGTGTTGGTTCCGTTCCCGAATTACAGGTAGTTTTGGCGGATGGAAACTTGAAGCGGGAGGAACGCTTCATACTTGGCGGTGGAAGCAATATCCTTCTTACCCGTGATGTGGACGGTTTGGTCATCAAGAACGAGATTGATGGAATTGAGGTGATCGGAGAATCGCCCGAGCATTATTTTGTCCGTTCGGGTGCAGGTGTGGTTTGGCACGAATTGGTAATGCATTGCATTGCAAATGGCTACGCGGGCATCGAAAACCTGTCACTCATTCCAGGAAATGTTGGTGCTGCGCCTATGCAGAACATCGGGGCGTATGGAGTTGAATTAAAAGATGTGTTCCATTCGCTGGAAGCCGTTGAAATGGCTTCAGGGAATGTTGAAACCTTCTCATCTGCAGATTGTCAATTCGGTTACCGAGAAAGTGTTTTCAAGCGTAAGCTGAAAGGGCAATTCATCATTTCTTCGGTAACACTTAAGCTTTCCAAGACCCCCAATGTCAACACATCTTACGGTGCCATCGAACAGGAACTGGAAGCGATGGGAATTTCATCGCCAACCATCAAGGAAGTGAGCCAGGCGGTGATCAACATCCGCCAAAGCAAACTGCCCGACCCAAAAGTGCTCGGGAATTCAGGAAGCTTCTTCAAGAATCCGGTTGTTCCTAATTCCAAATTCGAAGAACTAAAAGCCAAATACCCGAACATTCCCGGTTATCCTGCGGGCGCTGAGACTAAGCTGGCCGCGGGTTGGCTCATAGAGCAATGTGGCTGGAAAGGCAAAGTTGTGGGCAACACTGGAAGCCATTCAAAGCAGGCATTGGTATTGGTGAATTACGGAAATGCAACAGGTGTTGAAATTTTCGAGCTTTCAGAACAGATCATACGCTCGGTTTACGATACATTTGGCGTTCACTTAGAACGCGAGGTCAATGTCTATTAAGTCTCTACTTGTTTTCGTTTCACTTTTGGTTGCAGGAGTTGCAACGGTGTCGGCTCAGGAAGAAGCCGACTGCAAGCACATCAGCAACGGATTTCAGAAGAAGGTTTGCAGTGGTGTGGAAAACAACCAAGCAGCGTTTATCAAAGAACTGATGGAACGTAAAAGTGGCGAGTATACACTGAACAAGGTGTTGGAATGGACGGCAAAGCACTACAGTTGTTTCTACTGTGAAGATGAGCCCGGTTTCCGTGGTGGTAGCATCTTGCGCAAGGTGGTTTTTGAAGATGCTCTGAGCATTTGTTTCTTCTATGTTTATGATGCCCGTGTTGACATGAATATCATTGAGAGAGACGGACGAACACTCATTGATTGGCTACAGGACGATACGGAAAAAGCCTTTGATGCAGCTTTTGAAACCGAGAACGAACAGGATAAGCGCTATCTCATTAAGCAGATACGAACAGGGCAGAAGTACTTCAACATTTTCCGAAACAACGGAGCCAAGTTCCGTAACGAACTGCGTACTGGAGGTTCCAAACTTTAATTCGGAGTATACCAAATGGGCGATGACCATGCCCGTTCCTGAATGATCAGGTTCTTCTCCTTGCTGTAATCAAATCCGTACCGTATCTGATCCCATAAACGCCAGCTGGGTGTTGGCACTTCCAAAACGCGTACATAGTAGAATGCGAAGTGTTCAGGGTTGAAATCCTCATCTACCCAAGTGACAGCAAGTAACGGTACGCCATTTTCCCGGTTCCATTCTCCGGTCTGCATGTTAACGGCCTCTTGTCCTGCAGATAATGGTTCAGCAACCGCCACATCAAACGTTTCCTCGTAAATACCACCATCTTTATCGCACCAGCCCTTGATGATCTGAATACGCTCCAGATTGGCTCCGTATTTGGCTTTGTTGGCCCAAATCAAGAATTGGGGTTTCCCATCAACAATTTTCAGATCGCTCCCCATCGGAACACCGGTCTTGTAAGCGCTTTCAACCATCTTATCGTAAGGCAACAACGGATTGAAGTCCTTTCCAGCAAAGAATCTCAATTGGATTCGATTTCCGCTGGTGGCATAAACCTCACGATTTGCGAGAGCATCATAAATGTACTCTCGGGTGTTTGCATCTGCCCAAGCTGCAACCAAACCTCCAGGATTGACAACTTCCACAATTTTCTGATCCATGTCCAACGGCCACTTGTCATAGCTGCGGTTCAGTGCATCAATGTCAGTCACCCCCTTGTTACCGATCTGCTCGTCATCTTCCTCTGTATTTCCTGGCGTAGCATTGTGCGTGTCGGTGCTGCCAATGAATCCCAGCTTGTAAGGATTTACCCCCAGCTCGCGTTGCATCTGTAGTCCTTTTTCCAACCCATGCCGCACATAGCTTCGTTTGTCTGGCTCTCCGAACGTGTGGTTTTCAAAATCGGCAAACTCATCGTTTTTCCAGAATGCTGCGTGCACCTCTGAATTCCCTTTGACCTGATGAATTTCCACCAAACGTTCAAAATTCGCTTCCATCTCTGCGTATTCCTTGGTTATCGGGTTGCCTGCTCTGTCTTTCCCATCAAAAGCATGTCCTTCGGAAAGGTTGGTGTTATGGGGAATGGACATTAGGGTTGAACCGTTCTGTGTTGCCTCCTGCATCCAATCCCAAAGGCCTTTTTCGTCCTCAATTTCGATAGAACTCATTGGGTAGGCTGGCACATTCATGTCGCGGAAAATAACGTTGCGGTGCAGATGAGCACGACCCGTCATCAATGTAAATTCAAAACCTGCAAACGTTGTGAACTCACCTGGTTTGTAGTGCTTTTCGGCCGCATCAACCGTTATATCCCAAGCGCTCATGGTGGTCTCATATCCATAAAAGAAAGATGGATGCGAACGACTTGGTTTCTCAGCCTTGTCCATGGCATTTAGAAAAATCTTCCACTGCTTGGCCGTATCCACCATGAGTGGTGAGTCTGTTTTATAGATGGAGCGGATATACATGCCGGCCAAGGAGTTATGTCCTTTGGCTCCTTCGGTACTGATGCTGTAAGTTTCTCCAAGTAATTCTGCGTGGTCGGTAATGGCGCAGAAATCCAATGGTTCTCTAAGTTTTACTTCCCGTCCAAAAATCGATATCGGATTTCCTTTTGCATAATTGTAAGCATCGTCTGTTGTGGCCAAGGTGCCTGAGAAATAGGCATCAAAGGAGAGACTTGTATGCACATGCAGATCGCCCCAATAAAGGTTTTTATTCGGGTTGGTTTCAATCTTAGAAAGGTCGAAATACTTGGATGTAGAAGCCTTATCTGAGATAGGGTTTGCTGGTGGTTTCATGTTCGACTTACAGCCGAATATCACGATAAGGAACAGTGCAAATGGGGCTTTTTTCATGCCTGAAAAGATATTGAAACCGAATGAAGTTGATACAAACAAAAAAGCCCCGACCAATACTGGTCGGGGCTTTTCTTTATCGGTAGGAGGGTGGTCTTACTCGCCAGCCTCTTTTTTCACTTCTTCAACAACTTCAGTTACTTCTTCAGTAATCACGTTGCCTTCAGCGTCAGTAGCAGTCTCTGTGGTAACAGTTGTAGTTACCTCAGTACCTTCTTCAGTGGTGGTTGTCTCAACAACAGTCTCAACAACAACTGCATCAGCCATGGCAGTATCAGCAGAAGGAAGCTCCAATGCAATAGAAGGAGCAATTACCAATGCAACTACAGACATCAACTTCAAAAGAATGTTCAATGATGGACCAGAAGTATCCTTGAACGGGTCACCAACAGTATCACCAACAACGGCAGCCTTGTGTGGCTCAGATCCTTTGTAGTAGGTCTCTCCGTTAATGTCAACACCTTCCTCAAACATCTTCTTAGCGTTATCCCAAGCACCACCAGCGTTAGACTGGAAGATGGCCATCAATACACCAGCAGAAGTAACACCTGCAAGTAGACCACCAAGCATCTCAGGGCCTCCAGCAAATCCAACGATCACTGGAACAACAACAGCCAACAGACCTGGAACAACCATCTCCTTGATTGAAGCCTTGGTAGAGATGGCAACACATTTGTCGTACTCGGCAACACCGTCAGCAGCTTCAAAAGTAGCCTGATCCTCAGCACTCCAATCTTTTTGGTCTTTCCCTTCATTTTTCTTCATCACTTCAAGCGCAGCTTTCAAAGCTGGAATATCCTTGAACTGACGTCTTACTTCCTCGATCATCGCCATGGCAGCACGTCCAACCGCATTCATACTCATAGCCGAGAATACGAATGGAAGCATCGCACCGACCAACAGACCGGCCATTACGCGCGGCTCAGCAATATTGATCATCTGTACATTGGCCTGCTGCATGAATGCCGCAAACAATGCAAGTGCAGTAAGAGCAGCAGAACCGATCGCAAACCCTTTACCGATAGCAGCAGTAGTGTTACCAACTGCATCCAATTTATCTGTACGCTGACGCACTTCTTTCGGAAGCTCAGCCATTTCAGCAATACCACCAGCGTTGTCAGAAATTGGTCCGTAAGCATCAACCGCCAACTGAATACCAGTGTTGGCAAGCATACCAACTGCAGCAATGGCGATACCGTACAATCCAGCAAAATGGAAAGCGATAAGAATAGCAGCAGCGATCAAAAGAACTGGGATAGCTGTACTCATCATACCTACACCCAAACCAGCAATGATGTTGGTTGCAGAGCCCGTCAACGACTGACGAACGATAGAAACCACAGGAGGTGTTCCTGTTCCAGTGTAATACTCAGTGATCTTACCGATTCCCAAACCTGCGGCAAGACCAGCAAGAGTAGCAAAGAAGATTCCGTTAGAAGTGTATTCTGTTCCGTTCAATGTCCAAGCATCTGGAAGGAAATAACCGATGATGAAGTAAGAAACGATAACCATGAAAATAGCAGAACCGAACTCACCGATGTTCAAAGCAGTGTGTGGGCTACCGCCTTCTTTCACACGAACGAAGAATGTTCCAGCAATGGAAACAAGGATACCGACAGCGGCAAGAACCATAGGAAGAAGAACAGCACCAAGACCGCCCCACATTTCACCCATTTCAGCAAATCCAGGAACGAAGATCGCTCCCAACACCATCGTACCGATGATAGAACCAACGTAAGACTCGAAAAGGTCAGCACCCATACCTGCCACGTCACCCACGTTGTCACCAACGTTATCGGCAATCGTAGCTGGGTTCAGCGGGTGATCCTCAGGAATACCAGCCTCAACCTTTCCTACAAGGTCAGCACCAACGTCAGCAGCCTTGGTATAAATACCACCGCCAACACGTGCAAAAAGCGCAATGGACGAAGCTCCCAAAGAGAAACCTGCCAACACGTTCAATACCTTATTGATGTTCCACTCGGCACCAAGGAACTCAGAATAAAGAAGGAATAGACCGCTCAATCCAAGAACACCCAATCCAACAACACCCATTCCCATTACAGAACCACCACCGAAGGCAACTTCAAGGGCTTTTCCAAGCGAAGTTCGTGCAGCGTTCGTAGTACGTACGTTCGCTTTGGTGGCAACCACCATTCCAAGGTAACCTGCCAATCCAGAACAGATGGCACCAACAATGAAAGATAGCGCAACAAGCGGGCTAGAATCAGCTTCGCCCATTCCTTTGAATGCAAGCAAAGCAGCCACTGCAACAACGAAAATTGCCAAAATCTTGTACTCAGCGCTCAAGAACGCCATTGCACCTTTGGTAATGTGAGTAGCGATCTTCGCCATCTTCTCAGTACCTACTTCTTGCTTGCTAACCCAAGCGCTTTTCCATGCAACGTAAAGCAGCGATACTACTCCGAACAGTGGAAGGAAATAAACTATGTTTTCCATTTAAGTTAAATTGGTTGTTTTAATACCTCGTTTTTCAAGCGCGCAAAGGTATCACAATCAATTATTTAAACAAATGGAGATTTGAGGCTGATTTTTACCTCAGTCAAGAACGATTCAAAAGAAAAACACCTACTTGACGTAGAGCACGGATTTAACTGCTTCCACAGTTCTTTCTACGTTCGGAAGCCATTCTTCAACAAACGTTGGGGCATATGCTAATGGCGTATCCTGACAAGTAACACGTTTCACAGGCGCATCCATGTAATCGAATGCGTCTTTCTGAACACTGTAGGTCAATTCTGTAGAGATGGACGCCAACGGCCATGCTTCTTCCACCACAACCATTCGGTTGGTCTTCTTTACAGATTCGATAACCGTTGCATAATCGATCGGACGAACAGTTCGAAGATCGATGACCTCAGCTTCAATGCCTTCTTTCGCCAGTTCTTTGGCCGCAGCATTTGCCACTTTCATGATCTTTCCGAAGGAAACAATCGTCACATCTTTCCCTTTTCGAACCACGTCTGCTTTGCCTATAGGAATCAAGTATTCGCCTTCAGGTATCATTCCCTTATCGCCATACATCTGCTCACTTTCCATAAAAATCACAGGGTCGTTATCACGGATGGCCGATTTCAAAAGTCCTTTCGCATCTGCAGGGTTTGAAGGAACCACCACTTTCAGACCAGGGCAGTTCGCATACCAGTTCTCAAATGCTTGCGAGTGTTGAGCTGCCAATTGTCCGGCAGAACCTGTTGGTCCACGGAACACCATAGGAATGTTGAACTGACCACCGCTCATCTGGTACATCTTCGCAGCCGAGTTGATCACTTGGTCAATGGCTACAAGGGAGAAATTGAACGTCATGAACTCCACAATAGGACGTAGGCCATTCATGGCTGCTCCAACCCCGATACCCGCAAAACCAAGTTCAGCAATTGGGGTGTCAATAACGCGCTTCTCCCCGAATTCATCCAACATGCCTTGGCTTACCTTATAAGCACCGTTGTATTCGGCCACTTCCTCACCCATCAGAAACACGGTTTCGTCTCTTCGCATTTCCTCACTCATCGCTTCACGCAGCGCCTCTCTGAACTGTACTTCTTTCATAGCATCAAATATAGTTGGTTCTCAATTCGCAAGGTCAGAAACTATCAACTTGGCTGCACGTTCCGAAGCGCCACCGCTGCCAAGTTTGTCCCATAGTTCATCATAATCTTGGAGTATTTTTTCGCGATTGTCTCCTTCTTCCAGCACCTTCTTCAATTCGGTAACAATTGATTTCGGGTTGAGTTCACCTTGAATTAGTTCTTTCACCGCTGGCCGAGTTAAAATGAGATTCACCAACGAGATATACGGTACTTTGATGAGTTTCCGTGCCAATGCCACGGAAATAGGATTCCCTTTATAGCAGACAACTTGTGGCACGCGCATCAATGCCGTTTCCAGTGTGGCTGTTCCAGACCCGACCAAAGCAGCTTTCGATCTGGCTAAAAGACTGTAAGTTCCTTCCGAAGAGACGATGGCTCTGTCTAACGCAAACGTTTCTCGGTAGAATGAAACATCAAATCCGGGTGCGCGACCAACGATGAATTGATAGTCGGGAAACGCATCCTGAACCCGAACCATTTGATGAAGGTTGTGTAGGATTTCCTGCTTTCGGGAACCAGGAAGTAGTGCAATGATCTTCTCTTTTCCAATATCTGTCTGCTGATGCCTGACCTCAATCTCATCGATCAATGGATGGCCTACAAAATCCACATCCATATGGTGCTTGGCGAAGAATTCTTTTTCAAACGGAAGAATCACCATCAATCTGTCGATGTGTTTCTTCATTTTCTTAACGCGGTTCTCCTTCCAAGCCCAAACCTGTGGTGATATGTAATAGAAAACAAGGATGCCGCGCTGCTTGGCCCATTTGGCCATGCGTAGATTGAAACCTGGATAATCTATCAGAATAATGGCGTCTGGTCTGTTATCTGTCAGCGCTTTCTTGCATATCCGAAAATTCTCCCGAACGGTTGCGAGGTTCGCAACCACCTCAACAAATCCCATGAAGTTGAGTTTGTCCATGGAGCGAAGCAGTTTCATGCCAACCGATTGAAGCCGTTCGCCTCCAAACCCTTCGAAAGTTGCCTTGGGTTGTAGCTTGGAAATAGCTTTGATCAGATTCGCTCCGTGCATATCGCCCGAAGCCTCTCCAGCTATGACGAAAAATTTCATAGAACGAAAAATTTCAGTACAACTATTACTAGGCCGTAGAGGAAAGTGGCCATGATCACTCCGCGGGCCGAAATATCCAGCTTCTGTCTGTAAAAAACGAAGAATGCGCCAAGGTTACCGAGTAGTCCAATGGAGATCAAACCAGGCAGATTACCGCTTTGCACCATTACTTCATAAAACCCGATCAGACCAGTGTGTCCGAACTGAAACTTCCAGAATCCGAGCATCACAAGAAGTGGAGCAATGAGCCCAATAATCAAACCCAATATTGCGCTGTCCTTATTCACCTTCCTTGTCTCTTATTATGTATCTATTGTTTTTCTCTCACCCCAGATCCCAATCATTCAAACGCGGCATGGCGTGGTGTGCCGTCAGGTCGAACTGCACCGGAACGGCAGAAACATAGCCATTATTGAGTGCCCATACATCTGTGTCAGCACCTTTGTCGTAATTGGCAAAGGCGCCTGTTAGCCAATAGTATTTTCGATTGTGTGGGTCGGTCCTTTCATCAAATTCCTCTTCCCACTTGGCATTGGCTTGTCTGCAGATCTTCACGCCTTTTATCTGTTCCAGCGGAAGATCGGGTATGTTCACATTCAGTAACGTTCCTGTAGGCATTCCAAAATGAAGCATGTTCTTAACAATGATCTTCACAAAATGCTTTGAAGCGGTGAAATCAGCATCCAACGAATAATTCAAAAGCGAAAACCCGACAGAGGGAATTCCTTCAATGGCGCCTTCCATGGCAGCCGACATTGTTCCGCTGTAGATCACATTGATGGAATGATTTGCTCCATGATTGATGCCTGAAATGACCAGGTCGGGCTTGCGATGCAGGATCTTGTCAATGGCGATCTTTACGCAATCGACCGGTGTTCCGCTACATTGGTAACCTATGCTTTCTCCGTGATATTCCACCTTGTCCAAACGCAACGGTTTGTTCAATGTAATGGCATGTCCCATTCCGCTCTGCGGACTATCGGGTGCCACCACCACCACTTCTGCCAGTTCCTGAGCAGCGGCAACCATGGCCTGAATACCAGGTGCGGTTATTCCGTCATCATTCACAGCAAGTATCAGAGGTTTTTTCTTTGGCATGATGGATTGTTTGAGGCAAAGCTATGGGAACTGATGGATCATTGACTGATGTGAGCCCAGAACACATCATCATGTGATTGTCTGAGGATCGGTTTCGAAGCATGTTTACCGTGCTTAACTGAACCACATGACCATGCAGTTTTCTTATCAAAGATTTAACAAACAGGCGGCCACCCTCCTCTTCTTTCTCGCTGTGCTACTTCCCTTCGTGGGTTCTTCTCAAGTGGGTTCGCCACAGATGTTCAACTATCAAGGTGTGGCCAGAGACAATGGAGGAAACATCCTTACCAATCAGAACATTGGCGTACAGATTTCAGTCATTAGCAATAACCCGAATGGTCCGGTTCAGTACGTGGAGAGACACGCATTGACCACCAATCAGTTCGGATTGTTCAACCTTCATGTTGGAGGAGGTACGGTGCAGTTCGGCACAATCGGAAACATAGGTTGGGCAGCAGACAATCATTATTTGAAGGTTGAACTCGATCCTAACGGTGGAACTGCGTATTCCCCGATGGGAACCGCACAGCTACTGTCTGTGCCTTACGCCCTATATGCAGAAACAAGTGGTTCTGGAGGTACCACGGGGTCAACAGGTCCTCAAGGCCCAACAGGCGCAAACGGAAATGACGGTGCCACTGGTCCAACAGGTCCTCAAGGCCCAACTGGAGCGAATGGAAGTGATGGTGCCACGGGTCCTACAGGTACTCAAGGCCCAACTGGAGCGAATGGAAATGATGGAGCAACAGGCCCAACAGGTCCTCAAGGCCCAACAGGTGCAAATGGAAGCGATGGAGCAACAGGCCCAACAGGTCCACAAGGCCCGGCAGGAGCGAACGGAAGTGACGGGGCAACTGGCCCGACTGGTCCAGCAGGAGCGAATGGAAGCGATGGTGCTACAGGTTCAACCGGCCCACAAGGCCCAACAGGCGCAAACGGAAATGACGGTGCCACCGGTCCAACAGGCCCACAAGGCCCTGCAGGAGCGAATGGAAGTGATGGAGCAACAGGACCAATAGGCCCACAAGGCCCTGCAGGAGCGAATGGAAGTGATGGAGCAACAGGACCAATAGGCCCACAAGGCCCAACAGGTGCAAATGGAAATGATGGAGCAACAGGCCCAACAGGTCCACAAGGCCCAACTGGAGCGAATGGAAATGATGGAGCAACAGGCCCAACAGGCCCGCAAGGCCCGGCAGGTGCAGACGGAAGTGATGGTGCCACCGGTCCTACAGGTCCTCAAGGCCCTGCAGGAGCGAACGGAAGTGACGGGGCAACAGGACCAATAGGCCCACAAGGCCCAACTGGAGCGAATGGAAGTGATGGAGCCACCGGTCCAACAGGTCCACAAGGCCCGGCAGGAGCGAATGGAAGCGATGGTGCTACAGGTCCAACCGGCCCACAAGGCCCAACAGGCGCAAACGGAAATGACGGTGCCACCGGTCCAACAGGCCCACAAGGCCCTGCAGGAGCGAATGGAAGTGATGGAGCAACAGGACCAACAGGCCCACAAGGCCCTGCAGGAGCGAATGGAAGTGATGGAGCAACAGGACCAATAGGCCCACAAGGCCCAACAGGTGCAAATGGAAGTGATGGAGCCACCGGTCCAACAGGTCCACAAGGCCCAACAGGTGCAAATGGAAGCGATGGAGCAACAGGCCCAACAGGTCCACAAGGCCCAACAGGCGCAAACGGAAATGACGGTGCCACCGGTCCAACAGGTCCTCAAGGCCCAACTGGAGCGAATGGAAGTGATGGAGCCACGGGTCCAACAGGTCCACAAGGCCCGGCAGGAGCGAATGGAAGCGATGGTGCTACAGGTCCAACCGGCCCGCAGGGATTACCCGGAAATGATGGAGCAGACGGAACAAATGGTACAGACGGAGCCACAGGCCCAACCGGTCCGACAGGTGCTCAAGGGCCAACGGGTGCTACCGGACCTTTGATAGCTGGTACAAATGGACAAACAATTAGGAACGCTTCAGGAACTTGGATCGCCAACGATTTCCTCACAAACACGGGCAGCAAGATCGGTATCGGAATTACTGCTCCTGAAGATGTTCTTCATGTAAACGGCAGTTCAACCAGTTTCGCAAGGTTTACTCAATCGGCTTCTGGTACAACGGCTGCAGATGGCTTTATTGCAGGTGCGCAATCGGATAGAGTTTACCTATGGAATTACGAGAACACACCCATCCTCTTCGGAACTGGGAGCACGGAGAACATGCGCATCACTTACGGAGGCAAGGTCGGCATCGGAACTTCAACACCGGAGAACATACTACATCTTCACGGAAGTTCAACCAGCTTTGTAAGGTTCACCCAGCCAACATCTGGAAACACCGCATCAGATGGTTTCATTGCCGGCTCACAATCAGACAAGGTTTATCTCTGGAACTATGAGAACACCCCCATTCTTTTCGGTACGAACAGCACGGAACAGATGCGGATTTTGGAAACAGGAGAGATCGGTATTGGCACTCCCACACCAAGTCAGCAACTTCATGTTCAAGGAAACGCACGTGTAACAGGTTCTTATTATGATAGCAACAATGAAACTGGAACTTCAGGCCAGGTACTTTCCACTACAGGATCCGGTACGGATTGGGTCGATGCCTCTATTGGCGCCACAGGCCCAACAGGTCCACAGGGGCTTCCTGGAAATGACGGAGCGGATGGAGCCACAGGTCCAACAGGTCCGCAAGGGCCAACGGGTCCATTGGTGGCCGGGACTTCCGGACAGACGCTTCGCCACAATGGATCAGACTGGGTGGCAAACTCAGTGCTGTTCAACAACGGAACCAATGTGGGTGTAGGAACAACTTCTCCGGCAGCCAAACTGGATGTGAACGGGGATGCCCACATCAATGGCCTGACCGTTGGTCGGGGTGCCGGCTCAGGGGCCACAAATTCCGTGTTGGGAAGCAATTCACTTTCATCCAACACTACCGGATATCAGAATGTGGCCGTAGGTTACCAGAGCATGATGAGCAACACCAACGGCAACTACAATACGGCCATAGGAAGTCGCGCCTTGGAGCAGGGTTCGGGTGCCAACAATACCGCCATCGGTGCCTCGGCCCTTACATCATCCACCACGGCCAATTACAATACGGCAGTTGGAACCTTTGCCATGGTGAACGCAACTTCCGGTCAGGAGAATACTGCCGTGGGAGATGAGGCATTGTTCTCAAACGTGACAGGCAACTACAACACGGTTCTCGGCTATGGTGCGGGTTACAGTACTTTGGGTTCGGGCAATATCTTTATCGGTCATTCGGCCGGATTGAACGAGACCGGAAGCAACAAACTCTATATCGAAAACTCATCTGCCAACGCCACCAATGCGCTGATCTACGGAGAGTTTGATGCCGACCTGTTGCGCATCAACGGCACGCTGAACATAAACAATGCGTTCTCCTTTCCAACAACGGATGGAAGCGCAGGGCAGGTTCTGCAAACCGATGGCGCAGGAACGCTGAGCTGGCAGAACGGAGGCGGAAGCAGCCTTTGGACACAGAGCGGTTCAGACATATTCTATATTTCCGGAAACGTAGGTGTTGGAGAAATAGCTCCTTCCCAAAAGCTTCATGTGAAGGGAAGCATGCGACTGACACAGGCCTTTTATGATGGAAATAATTTGCCGGGAAACCCTGGCGAAGTGCTGCTTTCCACCGGAACAGGAACCGAATGGACCACATTCAATCCTGGCGGCCCATCGACAAACATAATTGATGCTGACCTTGATACTAAGGTTGAAGTGGAGGAAAGTTCGGATGAGGACATCATCCGTTTCGACATGGGCGGCACCGAATTCTTCAATATGGACAATGGAAGGTTGAATGTGGTGAATACGGGCAACTCCGTTTTCGTAGGAGAAGGAGCCGGTCTGAACGATGACCTGACATTGAACGAGAACACATTTCTCGGGTATCAGGCCGGCACCAACATCTCAGGTGGATTTCGCAACGTGGCCATCGGTACATCGGCCTTATCGAGCAATACACTGGACGGAAATAATATTGCGATCGGAGCAGATGCCATGGCGTCCAGTTCAGGAGGGGGAGCCAGTATAGCCATTGGATCAGGTGCATTGATTCGAAACGCAAATGATGACAACATTGCCATCGGTTACAATGCGATAAATGGAACAGGAAATCACACCGGGTGGAGAAACGTGACCATAGGAAATTACTCTATGGAAGACAATCTTTCCGGAGATTATAACGTGGCCATGGGTTACTGGGCGCTGCAGCAAAATAGGGCGGGCGACCGAAGCGTAGCGATCGGGGCCTCTGCCATGCAGTATGCAAACAGCACCACAACGGGTTTTTTTACCGAGAACACTGCCGTGGGTTATGCAGCACTCAGAGGTTCAACAACAGCTTCGGCCAATACCGGGACTCATAATACCGCCATTGGATCACATGCCTTGGAGGACAATACTTCCGGGGCCAGGAACAGTTCGTTGGGATTCTCCTCTTTATCAAACAATACAACGGGCGGGTCAAACGTGGCGGTTGGATATGAAGCACTTTGGGCCAATGTGTCGGGTACGGCAAATACTGCGACAGGAAATGAAGCCCTGCGAAACAATACAACCGGAACAGATAATGTGGCCCTTGGATCTTATGCCCTGTATACCAATGCAACTGGCACGGCCAACGTTGCCGTAGGTTCTTCAACGCTAAGGTCCAATACAGGAAGCTTCAATACAGCAACAGGATACGATGCACTGAGAAACAATACATCAGGCCAACGGAACACCGCCCAAGGTCATTCAGCCTTAAAAAACAACACCAGCGGAGGCAACAACACTGCGATTGGAATATTCGCCTTGGAAAGCAATACCACAGGCGGCAACAACACGGCCATCGGATACAGCGCGCATTCGAATTCGGGCAACTACTCCAACTCAACCGGACTGGGCTATGATGCCGATCCTTCGGCCAGCAACCAGGTCCGCGTTGGAAACAGTTCCGTTACTTCCATTGGCGGATATGCTGCCTGGTCAAATCTCAGCGATGGCCGTTTCAAAACGGATGTCCAAGAAAATGTGGCAGGATTGGAGTTCGTGATGAAACTCCGCCCTGTGACCTATCATCTGGATATGGACGCATTGGCCAAGTTCAACGGAACGCCCGACAGTCTGCGCCTTCGCGATGCGGAAGCTCTGAAAGAGGCCGAATTACAGGTCGGTTTTGTGGCGCAGGAGGTGGAAGAAGCCGCCAACGAAACAGGTTTCGACTTCCACGGGGTTGACAGACCGCAGGATGCGAACGGACACTATGGACTGCGCTACGCGGAATTCGTTCCGTCCATGGTCAAAGCCATGCAGGAACAGCAGGCCATGATCGCGGAATTGCAACGGCAAATGGAAGAGCTGAAGCGCGAGAATGCCGAATTGCAGAAGCACATCAAGTGATGTCTTCAGAGGCATGAAGTTGCTACATTCGGTGATGAAGAAGCTCTTCAAGTAGGTCATCCTGAACTTGTTTCAGGATCTCATAAAACACGTAAGTCGATGCTGAAATGAATTCAGCATGACGGCCAAAGGAATAGGGCTTTTTCAGATTGAAGGATGAGACCAACGCGATACATCTGGATCCTGTTGCTGGAACTGCTGGCGATCTCGGCCATGGGCCAACCCATGTTCTATTTCCGAAATCTCGATGTGTCGAAAGGCTTGCCGAACAACAGCATTCATTCCATCTGCGAGGACCGTCAGGGCTTTATGTGGATCGGAACACGGGATGGACTTTCCCGCTACGATGGCGTTTCGTTCGAGAGTTTCTATCACGATGCATCCGACACGAATTCCATCGGTGGCAACAGCATCAGTTGGGACATGCAAGAGGATGCCTTGGGCCGTTTATGGATCACCTTGCACGGTCATGGACTGAGCCGCTTCGATCCGCGCAGCGAAACATTCACCAATTTCTCGTTCGCCAACAGAAAATTCAAACAGGAATGGACAAACGATGCGGAGCAATTGGTGATGCTGCCGAATGGCGATGTGCTGCTCATCTGCCAGGGCGGAATTGTGCGCATTGACGCCACCGACCGTGTCTCCACGTTGGTTGATTTCAATACGGACAAAAGCATTGCCAAAAAGGGAAGTCTGCGGTTTGCGGCCCTGCACGAAGGAAGGTGGCTTTGGGTCGCCTCGGCCACGGAATTTCTGTGCATTGACCTGAACGAAAACCGATGGCTGGATGGTTTAGCCAACTCCAAATTGCTTTCACGGAATTGGAATGCGAACGGCTGCCTCTATCATGAAGGAAAACTGTGGTTCAGCACCTATTTCAAACCCGAAAATTCGCCCTACAGATTTCTCTATTCGTATGATTTTGAAAAGAACAGCTTGGACAGCATTCCGATCGCGCCAGCAATTGAAAAGGGCAATGCCTTCAGCGATCAGGTGCATGCCATTCACATCGACCGAAAAGGAACCATTTGGTTGGGGACCGAAGGCATTGGGCTGATGGGGCTCGTTTCGTTCGATCCCGAAACGCAGCGTTGGACGCAGTACTACGGAACGGCCGATTGGACGGGCAGCATTTTGGCAGGGGCCGTTCGCACCTTCTTCGAGGACAGAAAAGGAAACATGTGGATCGGCACCGAACGCGGCATCAGCCTTATGGCGCCCGACCGCCAGTATTTTCTGAATTATGTGGAGACGAGGGATGGAACGGGAAAGAAGCATTCGCTTCAGAATGTCACAAGTTTGGCGGTCGGTGATGATGGTCAAACTTGGTTGGGGAATGACGGAAACGGGATGTTTCAACTTGATGGAAACCTGAGACTTGAACATGTCTGGAAGGATCTTCCGAACACTTCGGGCACGTACCGCAATTACCTCGAACCACGTGTTCTGCTGAACGACACATTGATTTTTCACGGCTGGTATCACGGCCTTTCGCGACTTGAAACAAGGACGGGAAAGGTGTTCAATTACGAAGCGATCACAGACGTGAATGAACCCGAGATCCGAAGCACATTTCAAGACAGCAAGGGAAACATATACGCCTTCGGTTGGGGACGGTTCGGGAGGTTGAACATCAGAACCGGCAACTACGAATTCGTGCGGATGCCATTGAATACGGAAGGCCGTTCCGATCTGGTGATGGACGCCACGGAAGACCGAAACGGCAACATCTGGCTTGGCCTCGGTCAGACGGGAATGGTCTGCGTGAACCCGTCTTCCATGACGATTATTGACGGATGGACACGCGACACCATGATCAACCCGAAAACCTCGGTCTGGTCACTGGTTCATCAAAGGGGAAAGATCTATTTCTCGTATGCGAAAGAACGTTTGGGAGTGCTCGATATCAACTCTAAGGAGCTTCAGACTTTTTCCAAGAAAGATGGCATTTGTTCGAATGAAATCACGGGAGTTCTAAAAGATGCGGATGGCGGCATTTGGCTGTACAGTTCCTCTGGCATTTCGTGGTTTGATGAAGCGAATGGCCGTTTCAGAACGTTCTCGGAGGCGGATGGAATGATCTCGGAGAACGTACAGGATGCGGCCTTGCTTCCGAGTGGGAACATTCTTCTGGTCACGGACCGTGGTCTGATCCAATTCGACCCGAAACGGCTGAAAACCGCGAGCAACCACCAGCGGCCATCGTTGCGTTCCATTCAGGTTTACGACCAAACGCTCAACATCTACAATTGGGCGAAGGACAGTCTGACCGTTCGCATTCCATACGACCGCAATTACCTGCGCGTGGAGTTCTCCGCCCTCGAATTCTTCGACCCCGAAAAGATCCAGTTCGCCTATCGGTTGGATGGCGCAGAGGAACGTTGGAACTACACCGACCATCGGCCCGTGGCCATTTACACCAACCTGCGCGGAGGTGATTATCGGCTTTGCGTGAAGCGGACCAACACCGATGGCGTTTGGGGACCGGAATTGTGCGTGCCCGTTTTCGTCACCACACCGTTTTATCGTCAGTTGTGGTTCGTGCTTTTGATGGTCTTGGTGGTTGCTGTCATTTCGTTTCTGATATATCGCTGGCAATTGCGCAAGAAACTGGCCGTGCTCGAAGTGCGCAATCAACTCTCGCGCGATCTGCATGACGATATTGGAAGTGCGCTCAGTAGCATCAACATTTTCAGTTCGGTGGCCGAGCAACAGATGCAATCAAACCAAGACGAAACGAAGAAATTGCTTCAACGCATCGGTTCGAGTGCTCGCGGCATGATGCAAAGCATGGACGACATCATTTGGGCCATCGACCCGAACAACGATCAGCTGGAGAACCTCGTTCCGCGGATGCGTGCCTTTGCCGTTCCTATTTTGGAAGCGAAAGACATTCTCCTTAAAATGAATGTTGGGGAGGAGGTTCAATCCGTACGTTTGGACATGGTGAAACGCAAAAACCTGTTCCTGATCTTCAAGGAGGCGATCAATAACCTCGCGAAGTACAGCGAGGCGAAAAATGCCAATGTTGAAATCGCCATCGCCAACGGAAAGTTGAACATGACGATAACGGATGATGGTATCGGTTTCGATACTTCGGCTGAAACCACGCGCAACGGACTGAAGAACATGCAGAAACGGGCGGCCGAGGTCGGTGGTTCGGCTTCTATTTCGTCCGAAAACGGGAAGGGAACCACCGTTTCCGTTTCCATTCCGCTCACATGAACATGCGATTGCCAACCCGGTCGGATGTGCCTAACTTGCCTGAAATTAACGGTCGATGAAAGATGTTTCGGTAGTGATATTTGAGGACAATGACGACCTGCGCGAAAGCTTGCGACTGTTGGTCAATGGCTCGATGGGGTATTCGGTAAAGGCCACGTTTCACAACTGCGCCAAGGTGAGGGACGCCATTCAGGAACACCGGCCCGATGTGGTGCTGATGGATATTGACATGCCCGATGTGAACGGCATTCAGGGATTGCAGACCATCAAGGCCATCCGCCCCGAAACGCATGTGATTATGCTGACGGTCTTCGACCAGAACGACCACATTTTCGAGGCCATCTGCAATGGCGCCAACGGCTATCTTCTGAAAAGGACACCACCAGCGGAGATCATGAAAGCCATTGATGACGTGATGACGGGCGGTGCGCCAATGACGCCTGTGATCGCCAAAAAGGTGCTGTCCTTCTTTGCGCAGCAGAAAACCGTAAGACCGAATTCGGAGCTCACCCCCAAGGAAACCCAAGTGCTGAAACTGTTGGTGGACGGTTTCAGCTACAAGATGATCGCTGGCGAGTTGGAGGTCAGCATCGACACCATCCGCACGCACATCAAGAACATTTACCGCAAACTGCAGGTCAATTCCATGAGCGAGGCCGTGGCCAAGGCCATTAGGCAGAACTTGGTATAAACACAACGGCCCCGCACTTAACCAAAGTGCGGGGCCGTGCTGGCATTTATAGTGGAAGGAGTTGTGGTTATCCCACTTTGATCTCCTTGAGTTTCTTCACCTCATTCGCCACTTTCGGAAGCTCTATTGTCAAGATGCCATCTGTGTATTTGGCATCGATCTTCTCAACATCCACCATTCCGTTCAGGTTGAAGCTTCTTTTGAAAGAACCAGTTCGGAACTCGCGCTTCACGTAGTTCTCTTTCTTCTCTTCGTTCTCCACTTTCACTTCTCCGGAAATGGTCAAGGTGTCATCCTCCACAGCAACTTTGATGTCATCGCGGTTGTAGCCGGGAGCCGAAAGCTCCACGTGGTAACGGTCGTCCATTTCCTTGATGTTGGCTGCCGGAACCCAATCTGTAGTGGTGCCGGTTCCTGGCCATTCTTTCCAAAACTCATCGAAGATGGATGGAAAAACATTGTTCGGTTTTCTAACTTTTACGAGTGTCATGATATGTTGTTTTTAAAGGTTATCGTTTTCAGTGCGTTTTCGAATTCTGTGCCAGTACCGGAAATCACTATTTTTCACTGTCATTATGACCGGTGGCTAGCAATTTGCAGGACATAATTTCCGAATTGAACTTGTGGAAATGACAATTTGGAGGAGCATTTTTGGAAGATTTAACAACGGAAACCGCACAAAATGCTGATTGAATGGTTTTAGTTTTGTGCCAGCGGAATTGGTACGTGAATTGACAGATAGACCAACAAACAATTTAGAATAACAACAATGATCTTTGACCCATTCTTATTAGTGCTTACCATTGTATTTGCCATTATCGGTTTTGCAGTGAGCAGCAGATTGAAAACAGTCTTTGCAAAGTATGAGCGTGTTCCTCTTTCTTCAGGAATGACCGGAGCGCAGGTGGCGCAGAAAATGCTGACCGACAACAATATTTATGATGTGACCGTGGAGAGTGTTCCGGGTAAATTGACCGACCATTACAACCCGGCCAACAAGACCGTGAACCTTAGTCCAGAGGTGTACAATGGCCGTAATGTTTCTGCTGCTGCAGTGGCTGCCCACGAATGTGGCCACGCAGTTCAACATGCCGTTGAATATCCGTGGTTGCAAATGCGCTCACAATTGGTGCCGATTGTGAATTTCAGCTCACGGGCATTGAACTTCGTTTACATCGCTATGATCTTTTTGGCGTTCAGCGCCAACCTGTGGAATCAGATGCTATTGGCCATTATCATTCTGCAATCAGCCATCACGTTGTTTACGGTCATCACACTTCCAGTAGAAATGGATGCATCTAACCGTGCACTAGTTTGGTTGAACCAAAGTGGTTTAACCCGTGGCGCAGAACATAAAGGTGCAGAAACTGCTCTGAAATGGGCGGGAAGGACTTACATCGTGGCGGCTTTAGCTTCGTTGACCACGCTTCTTTACTACATCATGCGGTATATGGGAAGCAGGGATTAATTGACTCTGGCTGTCAAACTCATGAAATAATGATGTAGCCTTCAGTTCAGAACAAGCAGAATTTGCTGGTTCCCACTTGTCTGTTCAACTCGATCCATTGGACAATGTAGACGCCTTTTGGTAGGAGATTGAGCTTGAGATGGCCTCTTGATTGCTTGTTGAATGATGTGATGAGTTTACCGGATACGTCAAAAACGGATAACTGTTGAACGCTTCTGTTCAGTTGAATTCCATTTTCGTTCATTGCAAAAGGTTCGTCCATCACATCGTTCTGTTCCAGACCAACGGTAACATTACTCATGCCTTCCGTTACGGTAAGCATTTGATTAATTGATACAGATTCGATGACGTCAACAACACCACTTGGCCAAGCAACAGTTACGCTGTCCACCATACTGGCGTTGCCAAGTCCGAAAGTCAGATACTGTGAGTTTTGACTCAGGTATTGATCACCACACCTCGAAAATTTGGTTTGAATAAGGTCGTTGGCATAGCATGTTACTCTACTCCCGATACCACCGCTGTTACTTATAATTCCATGGAGATTGACCTTTAGATATCCGTTTTGAGATGGTGAAACATTCCTCCATATCTCATTCACGTATGGTGTGTCGCAGGTCAGTACAAAGTCTTCATCTCCATCGTTGTCAAGATCACCCGCGGCAGAACAATATGTAAACGAGGGTAAGTTTTGGAACCCGGATTCTTCAATGAAATCAAACGTACCATCTTGCTCATTCATAAAGAAGTGATTTTCATGAACGGAATCTGGTAACAGACCGGTTGAACCAACAAATAGATCCATCCACCCATCGAGGTCATGATCTGAAAAA
>JACJZP010000030.1 GCA_020635535.1 Flavobacteriales bacterium
GACATTCTTCGGAGTGATGATACTCGGAACGGGAATTCTGATGGGTGGCGCTTGGGCGTACGAAGCGTTGAGTTTCGGTGGTTTCTGGGCGTGGGACCCCGTGGAGAATTCGAGCCTTGTGCCATGGTTGACCTTGGTGGGAGCGGCACACGTTATGGTCATTCAGAAAAACCGTGGGCAATCGCTCATCATGACGTTCGTGCTTACTGTGGCAACGTTCATTCTTATTCTGTACTCAACCTTCCTTACGCGAAGCGGAATTTTGGGCGATACTTCGGTACACGCCTTCACTGATCTTGGCATGTCGGGGCAATTGTTGGTGTACCTGTTGGCCTTCACGGTGCTTGCCATTGTGCTGCTCATCATCAACTGGAAAGACATTCCGAAATCGAAGGATGAGGACAGTCTTTACTCGCGTGAGTTCTGGATGTTCATCGGTGCGTTGGTGCTGGTCATTTCCTCGTTCCAGATCATGTTCACCACGTCCATTCCCGTGTGGAACAAACTCTTCGGAACCAACCTCGCACCGCCACTCGACCCGATTGCGCATTACAACAGTTTTCAGTTGCCGCTGGCCATCATTCTGGCCATTCTCATCGCGGTAACGCAGTTCTTCAAATACAAGAAAACCGACCCGCAGGAACTCACAAAGAACCTGACCATTCCGTTCATCCTTGCGTTGGTCGGAACGGTGGGCATCGGCCTTGCCATGCATTACAGTAACGTGCTGTATTACGCTATGCTGTTCACTTCGCTGTTCCTCATTTTCGCCAATGCGTTCTACTGGTTCAAGGTGCTGAAAGGCAAGGTGAAAGTGGCGGGAGCTTCCGTGGCGCATATCGGTTTTGGGATGATCTTATTGGGCGCATTCCTCAGCACATCCAAAACGCAGGTCATTTCCATGAACACGTCTGGAATGGATGTGGAAAGTCTGGGGAAGCAGGGCGATTTCAGCAACCGCGAGAACATCCTGATGATGAAGGGCGATACGCTGCGGATGGCCGATTACTTCGTGACGTATGTGGGCAAGCAGAAGGAAGGCGTAAACGTCTTCTATCAGGTCGATTATCTGACCAAGACGGGCAACGATTACAACCTTGCGTTCTCGCTGCATCCGCGTGTACAGACCAACCCAAGGATGGGAAATATTGCGGAGCCAGACACACGCCATTTCCTGCATAAGGACATCTACAGTTTTGTAACCTACGCGGAGGTGGAAACCGAAGAAGCGAAGGAAAAACCTGAGGATTACAAGAACACCGAGACCAAGCAATTGGCTCCTGGCGATACACTTTTCGCGGGGCAGGCGCTGATTATCTTCAATGGTTTCGACCGCAATGTGGATCGCGCCAAGTACAATTTGCAGGAAGGTGATATTGCCGTGGCGGCAAGTCTTACCGCATTGGATATTTCTGGCAAGCAAACGCCACTTACACCGCTTTATGTGATCCGAGATCGAATGGCCATTCCCGTTCCTGCTGAGATGGAAGAACTCGGTCTGCGGTTGATCGTCAATAAGGTGCTGCCCGAAGACGGCAAAGTGGAAATTGCGCTCTACGAAAAGCCTGATGCCTACAAGGAATTCATCGTGATGCAGGCCATGATCTTCCCATGGATCAACATCCTTTGGGCAGGCTGCGTGGTGATGGTCATCGGTACGGTGATGGCGATACGCAGGAGGTTGAGGTCTTAGAATACGGATAACACAAATTGGACTGATTTTCGCGGATTTTATCTCCGATCATCCGCAAAACCCGCGTAATCCGTGTTCACTCTAAAGGTTCTTTATCAGCGCAGAAAGTTCCTTGTCGGTAATAGTAGCCGTCTCGCTCTTATCGTAAATGGCCAGCAACGTAACGGTCTTTTCGTCAATGCTTATCACGGTATCAACGTAGGTGATAACCCTTGCGCCACCACTTTTGCCTTTTCCTTTGCTTGAGATCTTTACACGGATCTTGAATGCATTCTGCCCCAACGGAGTACCGCTTTCAGGGGCTTTCAGCAGGGTAGTTTCAAGTTCTTGTAATTCCTTTTTGAGGGAAGGATATTTTTTCAGCAGTTTCTTTGCCTGTCGCTGAAAACCCTTGGATGCCTTTACCTTAACATTCATCCAAGAAATCGGAAAGGTTCTTCAACTCTTTTCTCTTCTTTTTGGCCTCTTTCATTTCAGATACACCCTCGGCAATGGTTTGGAATACATCGAGCTTGTTCTGAAGAGCGTCCAATTTCTTGCGCTGCTTTTCCCATTCCTCAAACGGAATGATCACGGACTTTTTCTTGCCCTCATCATCAACAATATATTGAACGCTTCTGCCCATCTTAACTCAATTGAGAACATAAAGGTCAGTATTTATCTGTGAAAATCAGTCTCGTCAGTTAAATCTGCGTTCTATTTACCTTCATCCCGTGGAGATACAGAAACGCATTGGGTTTGTGTTGGGGCCATTGGCCTTTCTGCTGGTGTGGCTGTTGGAGTTGGGCCCAACCGAACTGGCCTCGAAAGTGCTGGCTGTGGCCGCTTGGATGCTCATCTGGTGGATAACCGAAGCACTTCCCATTTTCATCACCGCTATACTACCCATGGTGTTCTTCCCCGCATTGGGAATCATGGGATTGAAAGACACATTCGTTCCATATGGTAGTCCCATCATCTTTTTGTTTCTGGGCGGATTCATCATTGCGCTGGCAATGGAAGAACGGAAGCTGCACGAGCGCATCGCTTATGGTCTGGTGCGCATTACGGGCACGAATCTCAAAGGCGTCATCTTCGGATTCATGTTGGCAACGGCCTTGGTCGCCATGTGGATAAGCAACACGGCCACAGCGGTGATGATGCTTCCGATTGCCGTTTCCGTCATTGCCTTAGTAAAGGAACAGGCCGATGAGGTCACGTTCAAGCGGTTCAGTTTGCTCTTGATGTTGGGCATTGCTTATGCGGCCAACATTGGTGGAACGGTCACGCTTATCGGCACGCCACCCAACGTGGTATTCGCGGGTTATTACTTCGAACATTTCCAAACGGAGTTTGCATTCAGTCGGTGGTTGATGATCGGTATCCCTTGTGGCACGCTGCTGCTGTTGGGAACCTATTTTCTGCTGACACGCTTGCTGTATCCACTTCGATCGCAGCAGATAGATGGCGTGGAGGAACTCTTCGACCGCAAATGGAAGGAATTGGGCAGAATGCAACTGCCCGAGAAGCTGGTGCTGGTGGTTTTCAGCCTCACGGTGTTCTGTTGGGTGTTTGCGGTGCAGATCAACCACCTCATCGGAACCAATGCCCTCAACAACACCAACATTGCCATGGGCGGTGGACTGCTCATGTTCCTGGTGCCTGTTTCGTGGAAGAAGGGAGAATTTGTGCTTCACTGGGAAAGCACGACCAAACTGCCTTGGGGTATTCTCATTCTGTTCGGTGGTGGACTTTCCCTAGCTAGTGGACTGGAAGCCGCTGGCATGATCGACCTTTTGGGCGATTGGGTGGCCAATTCCTTCAATGGGTCCGTGTTTGTCCTGTGCTTGGTGCTGACGGCCGTGGCGCTGTTTGCCACCGAAGTGATGAGCAACGTGGCGTTGGTAACGGTGTTGTTGCCGGTGGTGTTCGGTATTGCCGAGAAGAGTGGGGTGGATGCCACCTATCTAACCATACCGGTGACCCTTGCGGCAAGCTGTGCCTTCATGATGCCCATTTCAACGCCACCGAACGCAGTGGTCTATTCCAGCGGTCACATCAAGGTATCTGAAATGATGAAAGCTGGAATTTGGATCAACCTCTTGGCCATTGCGGTCATTGTCGGGTTGATGCAGTTGATTCCTGTTTGATTCGGTTTAATCCCCCGACATCATTCCACAAGCTCGATGATGCCACCCCCTTTAGAAGGGGAATGGGGCGCTGTGCTATCCAAAGCGTTCTTAGAAAACCGAGTCGTGGCAGGTATTTGCTAACCATATCAAATTGGTACGGCCTCCGTCCTCCTTTGTAAAGGAGGTGCCGAGGAACGAGGCAGAGGATTGTATAGTTTCGCACCATGCCACTCGAACCTAAAAATGTTGTGCTTATCGGTGCAGGTCACGTGGCCTTCCATTTGGGAAAGGCTCTGAAGCGTGGAGGCAACAAATTGCTGTTGCTCATTAACCGCGATCAGAAGCGTGGCGAACGCTTGGCATTCGAATTGGGCTGCAAATTCAGCACCGATTTCAAGGCCATTCCGGACGAGACGGACATCGTGATCATTGCCGTGAAAGACGATGCCATCAGCGAAGTGGCCAGCAAGATCTTCTGCCCGGGGAAAGTGGTGGCTCATACATCGGGCTCGGTTCCGATGTCGGCTTTGGGCGATGCATCCGACCGTTTAGGCGTTTTCTACCCACTACAGACCATGCACCGAGGTTCGGAGGTGAACATGAAGGAAGTGCCTTTCTGCATTGAGGGCAGTTCCAACTGGAACGAAGGCATGCTACTGGAATTGGCGCATTCTGTAAGCGATAACGTGCAGGTTCTGAACTCAGAACAGCGCAGGATTACGCACATCGCAGCGGTCTTCGCTTGTAACTTCACCAACCACTTCTACGCCTTGGCGGATGAGATTCTCCAAAAGAACGGCATGGACCTCGACATTCTTCGCCCACTTATCCGAAAGACCGCCAACAACATCAATAACGGCCATCCGAAAGAACTACAAACAGGACCAGCCAAACGTAATGATACCAAAGTGATGCAAGAGCACCTCGACATGCTCGAAAGCATCTCACCCGAACTCAAAAAGCTTTACGAAGACGTAAGCGAAAGCATCATTAAGATGCATCAGAAATGACCTCCCCCGACCCCTCCTTGCAAGGAGGGGAGCTGTCTGCTTCCAAATGTTCAGAGTAAACCACCAATTCTCCCCCTTGAAAGGGGGAGTGGCCGAAGGCCGAGGGGGTCAGACTTTCTCAGGAACAGTTCCACTGTCAGGAACCAATAAGCCACGCAACCGCTCGTAGCTGAAGAGATGCGGGTAGTTGAGCACCATCACAGCCACGAAATATTGCTGCGGGAAATCATCGAACACGCCATGGTAGGCCACATACTCCATGAACTTGTTATCAGCCTTGTCGAATTCATGGAACATACTGTCGGTCTCGCCATCAAACTCCAACGGCTCCACGTTAAAAAGCGTGCAGAGTTCCTTATTGAACGCGGGCGTGCATTTTACCCACTTGCCATCAATATAAAGCTGGGTAATTCCATGCATCGCGAAGATGTCGCTCTTCAGCATTTCAACGAATTTCTCACTGCTTATGTGGTTCACCACATCGGCAAACTCTAACCGAGATGGAATGCCCACCGCTCTGGCGCAAGCGGCCAAGAAAATGGCTTTATCAATGCAATGCCCGTCACCAACTCTCAAAAGATGACTTGCAGTAACATCCTCCGGCTTCATCCGTAGGTTGTACGGATTGTATCGGAACCCATCGCGCACTGCGTAGTACAACTTCACCGCTTTTTCCTTATCGGTGGTAGCGCCTTCGGTGTGTTTCTCGGCAAATGCAACAATCTCAGGGTTATCGCTATCTATATAGAAGGTCGGTTGTAAATGTTCGGGCCGGTATGTATTCATGCTTTGCAGTTATTGAGTTACTGGTTATCTGTTACTGAGCTATTCGGTTTAAGCGAAATAATAGCTCAATAACTGAATAACCCAATAACTCCATTGGTTTGGGTTACTCGGAGCAAAGGTTCAACAATTTCACTCCACAATAACCATTTACTCAATAACAAATAACCAATTTTGTTCGCCATGATGGATGAACTGACCGCACGATTGTCTGAAAGGATGGCTTCTCCCTTGCCAGGGTTGCAAGCGCAGTTGCGTATGGCCAGTGGTCTACGAGTGAAAGCCGTGAAACATGGAATGCCAGACACATCGAAGGCAAGGATCGGTGCTGTGCTTATTGCGCTGTATCCTGATGAGAACGGCATTGTGCGCACCGTGCTGATGAAGCGTCCTGATTACGATGGAACACATGCAGGCCAAGTGAGTTTTCCTGGAGGGAAGATGGAAGAGGCTGACGGGTCGGTGGTTCAGACTGCTTTGCGTGAGGCCGAAGAGGAAGTGAATATCAGAGCAGACGAAGTCAACGTTATCGGCCAATTGACCGAACTCTATATACCACCAAGCAACTTCTTGGTGCACCCGGTTTTGGGCATTCTTGAAAAACCACCCCTTCTCATCCCAGATGAACATGAGGTGCAGAGCATTCACATTCCCGAGATTAGCTACCTGCTGCGCGATGACATCATCGAGGAAAAGGACATTGTTCTCAGCTCGGGTTTTAAGATGCGTACACCATATTTTAAGGTTGATGGCCACACCGTTTGGGGGGCAACGGCCATGATCATTTCCGAATTGAAGCACGTGTTCCGAGAAATAGGGTTGAAGGGTTAGAAGACGAGATTCTAAAGGTTCGGTCGGAGTGTTACTTTTGTTCTCCCACGTTATCCCGCTATGCAGTTGAGATCATTGAAAATCAGCATAATGCTTACCGTTTTGGTAATGGCGCTTTTGCCATTGCAAACGCAGGCGGGTCTTATTGACAAAGCTTTCGAAGCCTTTGAAATGAAGGATTATTTCAAGGCGAAAGAATTGTTTGAGAAGTTAGAGCGGAATGACAAGATCGGTGGAAACTATGGCCTTTGCTTGGTCTATGTCACCCAGAAAAGCCCTTTTTATCAACTTGATTCCGCTTTGGTCTACGCCAAGCGTGCGCAGAATTATTGGAGGCTGAGTTCAGAACGGGATCAAAAGAAAGTGGAAGAATATGGCATCAACTCCAAATCTGTGGAAGGTTTGCGGATGATGGTCTATGTATATGCAACCGAAGAGGTGAAAGCCAAGCGGACCATACCTGCTTGCGAATCGTTCATTAGCAGGTTTCCGTCTGCTCCGCAGAAGAAAGAGATCATAGACCTGAAAGCGACCATTGCTTACGAAAAGGCGCTGACCTCAGGTACTGCCGCAGCATTGAGCAAATTCATTGGAGAATTCTCGAATGCCCCAGAAGTTGTTGAGGCAAAGTCGAAGTATGAGAAATTGTTGTTTGAGGAAGAGACGAAAGACGGTTCCGTTGAAAGCCTTAGACAGTTCATCCAAAAGCATCAGAAGTCTCCTTATGTGAGTGAAGCCAATGACCGCATTTTCGAAATAACCTTACAGAATGCCACGGTCAAGTCCTTGCACGAATTCATCAAGCAGAACCCGCAGAGCCCGTATAAAGATGACGCATGGCGCAAGCTTTTCCGATTGTTTACACCAGAGCTTACAGCAGAGTCTTTGGCGGAGTTCAGATTGGAGTATCCGAATTACCCGTTCATGGCAGAATTGGATGATGAACTGAACATCCTCACCATGCAACTTTATCCTGCAGAGCAGGACGGAAAGTTCGGTTTTGTGAACCGGTCAGGGATTGTCAAGATTCCATTCGAATATGAGAATGCTGGAGACTTCTCAGAAGGTCTGGCAGCCGTTTTCAAGAACGGAAGATGGGGTTATATCGATAAGCGCGGAAAGACCGTCATTCAGTTTGAGAATGATGAGGCTGAGGCGTTCCGAAACGGTTTGGCAATTGTTGGGCGTGGCGACTACATGGGCATGTTGAACAAGGAGGGCAAGGTAAAAGTGCCAATCACCTTTGATGAGGTTTTTGATCTGGAGAACGGTCTGGCCTGTGTGGTTCAAGATGATATGTACGGCTTTGTGAATGGCGAGGGTGAAACGATAATACCAATGAAATTGGAAGAGGCGTGGGATTTTTCTGAAGGGCTGGCGGTCATTGGTCTTCGCGGTTTGAAAGGGTACATTGATACCAAAGGAGCAGTGGTTATCAAGTGTCAGTATGATGAAGCAGAACCATTTAAAGATGGCTTGGCCCGAGTAACCCGTGACGATAAAATGGGATTGATCAATCCTGCGGGAGACTCCATTACACCGATTAAGTACGACCGCATCGGTGATTTCTCTGAAGGCTTGGCCTGTGTTCTGCTTGATGGCAAAGTGGGCTACATTGACCGTTACGGAAACGAGGTCATCGGTCTTGGTTTTGATGGCTCAGCGGAAGAAATGACCCGATTTGCATTCACGGACGGATTGGCTGTTGCACGAAAAGGTAAAAAGTACGGTGTGATCGATAAGACCGGCAGTGAGGTGAAAACGTTTGATTTTGGGCTTGTGGATCAGATCAAGGAAGGCCGATTTGCTGCCAAGAAGAAAGGCAAGTTCGGCTTCTTCAATGCGAATGGGATTGATGTAATTCCTTTTGAATTCGATGATACTCACGGTTTCTCTGAAGGAATGGCCGCAGTTAAGGTTGGAGACCTTTGGGGTTACATCAATGATGCGGGAGAAACCATCATCAAACCTGAGTTTTCTCGGGCTGATGATTTCAGCAATGGCGTTGCCGTTGTGCTTCGTTCAGATTTTTACTGCATCATCAACAAGAAAGGCGAAGTGGTGGCCGCTTGCGCCTTAGACGAGGTTGTTCCTTTGGAGAATGACTTGCTCCGATTGGAAAAGGAGGATAAAATGGCCTACTTCGATCTGCGCACCAAGAAGATCATGTGGCAGAGTAAGGGGTTTTGATCGACCTCCCCCAACCCCTCCTTGCCAGGAGGGGAGCACCGATTCTCTCCCTTGCATGTGTGACTACCACAGAGCGGGTCAATGCTTGAACCGCACAAATAACCTCCCAAAATTCTTGCTGTCCTTATCAATGCGATGATACTTCGCTTTGATGTGTTTCTGTTCCAGAAAACGGATCACTTTCTTTTTCAGTTGGCCACTTCCTTTGCCCGGAATGATCTCAATGATGGGAATCCGCTTTTCCACGGCCTCTTCAATAATATCGTTCAAAGCCTTATCGATCTTCCAGCCCTTGTTGTAAATGTCATGAAGGTCAAGTACCAGTTTAGCCATGGGTATAAGGCGTAAGGAGTAAGGACTACTGATTTGTGTAAGTTTGACTGCAATAATACTTACTCCTTTCGCCTTATCACTTAAGCCTTTGTCAAGACCACAGCTCTTCTTTATTTCCGGTCTGGGTGCAGACCATCGTGCTTTCGATAGAATTGAACTTGGAGGATACGACCAGAAGCACCTGCCGTGGCTTATTCCTGAGAAGAAGGAGTCATTTCACAACTACGTGAGGCGGATGGCCGAGCCGATTCAAGCTGCAGAAAACCCTGTTGTTATCGGTCTTTCATTAGGAGGAATGATGGCTTCCGAGATGACCACTTTCATCCCACACATGCGAGCCATTTTGGTTTCGAGCATCAAAGCGCCAGAAGAACGTTCTGCTTTATTGAAGTTGGGCAGGGCGTTCCCTGCGCAGCGCTTGATAACAGGAAGGGCGCTGAAGAGGATGTCTTTCATTTGGAGTGCTGCAAAACGGAAGTATCCGAAAGAGGATATTGAGCACATGATGCAGATGTTTCATGATCAGGACGAACGGTTCTTAAAATGGGCCATTGTCAATGCTCCGCTTTGGCGGGGCAGGGGAGTTGCCGAGCGCATCTCGCATATTCATGGTACTGCTGATCAGATGTTCCCTGTTCATCGCATCAGCAATCATATTGAGTTGGAAGGTGGAACCCATCTGATGGTCTACACGCGCGGCAAAGAAGTGACCGAGTTGCTGAAGCAAGAACTAAATCGCTTGGAAAGTGTTTAGTTTGCCTATTGTCATTCCGAGTGGAACTTGCGGAATCTCCTTTCGTAACCGAGGAGTTTTCCATTTCAGTCGAAATGACGGACAGATTTTATTAATGAAACGAGTAATCATTTCGTTGGTACTTATTGCGGGATTGACCTCCTGCCAAACCGAAGAAAAAACACAGATGGCAAAAGTGAACGTGGGCGATATGGCGCCTGATTTTGAACTGAAGGATAAGGATGGAAACTTGGTTAAGCTGAGTGATTTCCGAGGAGAAAAAAGTGTGGTAGTCTATTTCTATCCTAAGGATGAAACTCCAGGTTGCACGGCTCAGGCTTGCTCGTTCCGCGACAGTTATGAGGACTTTAAAGAAGCTGGCGCGGAGGTTATTGGTATCAGCAGCGATGGTTCCAGTTCGCATTCCGGTTTTGCTGCAAACCACCGTTTACCGTTCATTCTGCTGAGCGATACCACGGGAAAAGTGCGCAAAGCCTATGGAGCATTCGACCTACTTGGATTGATTCCAGGCCGCGTCACTTTCGTTATTGACAGGCAAGGAAAGATCATTCATAAATTCGATTCTCAGCTGAGCCCGACCAAGCATATTCAAGAATCGCTGGATGCGATAAAGAAGCAATAAGCTTAAACTCCAAGCGCTAAAACTTCAAATTCGAAACCCTCTTTTTCGTATTTCGAGTTTCATGTTTAGGATTTTCTTGAAAGGTTACCTTTGGCGCCCAAACAAAGCGCTATGAAGAATCTTTCGCTCGTACTTAACGGCATTTTGGCCATTGCTGTGGCCGTTCTTTACTATTTCCAGTTTGCAGCCCCTAAACCAGAGGTGCGCAAGAACACGGTTGATGCTGCTGCGGTTGACAGCGTTTCCAGCAAGCTGAAGATCGCTTATGTGAACACCGATTCGCTTTGGGATGCTTACAAGTTGATCAATGATATTCAGACCGATCTGGAAGCAGAACGTGCCAAAGCCGAACGTAAGGTAGAGCAGCGCACCGCCCTTTTGGAAAAACAATTGGAGCAAATGGCAATTGAGCTTCAGAACAAAATGGCCGATTTTGAAAGTAAAGGAAGAACCATGAATGAGACGCTTCGTAACATGAAGATGGAGGAGTTGCAGAGTCTTCAGGCCAATGCACAGACATTCTCTTTGGAGGCCGATCAGGAGGTTACTGAGCTACGCCAATCGTTGCAGAACGATCTGCTGGAAAAAGAGTTGAAGGGAACAAAAAAAGTTCAGGACAACATCAAAGCGTTCTTGAAAGAATACAATCAGGATTACGATTTTACGTATGTACTTGCTTACTCAAGTGAGGCAGGTGGAATTCTACTTGGCAACCCTGCGTTGGACATCACCAAAGATGTTGTGGCAGGTTTGAACGAGACCTATGATGCCGAGCAAGCTGCAAAAGCTGAAGCAGAGGGCACAAAGAAGTAAGATAGTTTGAAGGCTTACCTACAACTGGTCCGTTGGCCAAATCTGCTCATTATTGGGCTCATTTTCCTGTTGGCC
>JACJZP010000031.1 GCA_020635535.1 Flavobacteriales bacterium
TGTGTTCAGCTGCGAATGGATGCTGGCCCCGATACTCACATTCTTGTTGAAGTTCTCCAAGATGGTGGTGGAGGTGGAATCCGTTTCCTGAAACACCAGTTTCTCCTGCCATTGATGCAGCACCGTGGCCGCCACGGTGGTTTTCAGGCTTGTCTTCTCGCCCAAGAAGATGAGGTGCGTTAATCCCGCAGCGCCCATGTCGGAACCAAGGTCTTGGTCACGTTTTTCTTCTGCACCACCATTGAAACCGGGGTTATCTTCAATATGAATGGAACTCAAACCACCGATTCCCCAAAGGGTGAAACGCCCCGCCTTTTTCTTGGTCGGAACGTCTATCACGAACGTTAGATCCTGATACAGCGGCACAGCCGAAATACCGATGTTGATACCCATCAGACTAATAAGTGCCATGGTGGAATAGCGGTAAGATGCCAAATAGGAGGCAGGATGTTTCTTGGTAAATGGCCCTTCCAAACCGAACTCCAAACCGTTCAACCCAAGTTGGAAATAGTATTCACGTTTCTCGTTGTTTCCTCGCCTCAGGTTCAGGTCGAACACACCTGCATTGGCATTTCCGTATTCGGAAGGAAAAGCGCCTGTGAAGAAATCGCTATTGGCCAACATGTTATTGTTGAGGATGCTGACCGGGCCGCCCGTGCTCCCCGAAAAACTCAAATGGTTGGGATTGGGAATGTTGATGTCCTCCAATCGCCACAGCACAGCGGTTGGCGAGTTACCACGGATGATGATGTCGTTCCGTTCATCCGATCCACCCGAAACCCCCGCGTAGGCAGCTGCAGCTCTCGCTGGGTCTTGCCACGAACCGGCAAAGCGTCTGGTTTCTTCCACCGAAAATGCCCGTGCGCTGATCACCGCCATTTCGTTCAGTGGCTCACCTTTCTCGCGTTCGGCTTTAACCACCACTTCATCCACCTTATTGATCTTCTCCTGCAACTGAATGTTCAGTACCAGCTGTTTGGAAGGGTTCAGCACCAAGTTCTGCAAGAATTGGTCTTCGTAGCCTATGAAGCTCACCTTCAACGAAACCCGTCCAATGGGAACATTCTCCAAATGGAAATTGCCATCAAAGTCAGTTGCTGCACCTTGAAATTTGCTCGAGTCTAACACGACCACGCTTGCCCCGGGCAATGGTCGCTGCGAAACAGCATCAACCACTTTTCCGCGGATGGTTTGCGTGATCTGGCCCTGAGCTAAAAGCGAACCCAGAATCATCGGAAGAAATACAGCTATCCGGAACATGGTCTGCAAAGTTGATCAATCCGCAAATGCGAATCCTGCCACCAATCCTCGGTGGTCAGAGCCAATAATGGTCACTACATCACTAGAAACTGGAATCAAGTTGTCAGAATAGGTGATGTGGTCGATGGGAATGAGAGGAATTCCGAAATCTGTTGGGAAGGTTGCTTGAAAGCCGTTTCTGGCGGCATGCAATTTTCCAGACTTTAGAAAAAAGCTGAATGCGTCATCCCATGGAACAACGTTAAAATCACCGATTACTAAACAGTCTGTTTCTGCGGTAGCAGCAATGCTTGCCACGGTCTGTAGTTGCAGATCACGTTCTTGGGTTTCATTCGGAAATGCAGGTGGTAGAGTATGCAAAGAAACAACGGTGATTATTCGTTCTTGGACCAAGACCTGAGCGGTAATAACAGGAGTGCGCTCTATTTCCAACACTTTGTAGGAAACGAGCGGAAACTTGGAGTAAAGCCCAATTCCGTAACAGCAGGATTCCATGGGCGCTTCAACCATATAGGGGTGTGACGATGAAAAAACAGAATCCGTTATGGTTGACCATTCTTCATTCAGTTCCTGAATAGTGAAAATATCAGGAGCGGATTCAACAATAGAATTGATGGCCAAGGCTGAAGTAGGATTATTGTGATATAGGTTGAAGTGGCCCACAGTCAGAACAGCGTCTCCCGAATAATCAGTTGGAAGAAAATGAGGTATTACTAAGGCTCCGCTTATTACAGACGCGGTGAGTGCCGAAAGCCCCAGAATCCGAGATCGAAAAACCGCGGAAATCGCAACTACAGCGATTGACAGAAGCAGCGTAAAATGCGCAAATGCTCCCAGCAATTCAAGCGGGTTGATTCCTAGAGGAAACCAATGACTTATGGAAAGCAGGACCAAACCGGCTCCTAAAAACCATTCAGACCAAGGTTTGGCTTTCAATTCTCTGCTTTCCCCTTAAATTTCCTGTACAGATACTTCTGCGGATTGTCCAGATCAACGGTTCTGCCTGCGATCCAAGCATAGATCACATCATTGGTCATCATGTCCAACGCATCGCCTGAAGAGACGAAAAGGGTTGCATCTTTTCCTGATTCCAGGGTGCCGCAGGAACCATCAACACCAAGGATTTTGGCTGAGTTGAGAGTCAGTGCCTTTACCGCCTCTTCGTACTTCAGTCCATAAGCGACAGCCGTTCCAGCAGTGAAAGGAAGGTTGCGCGAACCCATCGCTTCCATATCGCCAGCGTAGCTGAAGCAGAAAAGGATCTTATTGTCGAAAAGTGTCTTGGCGGTTTTGAACGGTTGGTCGATATCCGTGTCGCTATCTGTTGGTAGTGAGTGCGTTCGTTCTAAGATCACAGTAATGTTCTTCGCGCTGAGGAAATCGGCAACCAACCAAGCTTCATTGGCACCGACAACCACAGGTTTTTTCGCGCCTGTAGCTTCTGCAAACAAGACGGACTCCATGATGCCTTTCGCATCATCCACATGCAAATAGAGATTCTGACTGCCATCAAACAATCCCTTGCATGCCGCCAATTTCTGATTGAATTCCGCATTCGGATTTTCAGAGTAGGCTTTGGCGCGTGTCAGAAATGCTCGCAGTTCATCCACCTGCTTGTTGTAATTCTCGTTCGGTTTGGTCGGTCCCGGTTCTGCCCACCAGCCCGTATGCTGGAAGCGGTTCGGCCAGTTGATATGAACGCCATCATCTGCTCGGAGCACCGCATCTTCCCAGTTCCAACCATCCAAATGCATCACAGAACTTGTTCCGCAAATGCGACCAGAACGGGGCGTTGCTTGTGTGATCAACACTCCGTTGGAACGAACTGTTGGAGAAATCTTGCTGTCGGTGTTGAATGAAGTAAGCGCACGGACCTCAGGATTGAAAGAACCTGTTTCGGCATAATCGTTTGTAGCGCGTACAGCCTCAATTTCCGTCAGTCCAAGCGTGTTATTCGGACTGATGAACCCAGGATAAACATGCTTGCCTGTAATGTCGATAATGTCGGCTTCCTCAGGATTCAGCTTCACCGAACCCATCGGTTTCACGAAAGTGATCTTGCCGTTTTCCATTCCAATGGCGGCATTTTCTAGCACTTGTCCGTTGCCGATGTGGGCAATTCCGCCCGTCAGGATGATTGCTTTCTCGGGCATTTCACCGGGTGAGGGGATCTGGGCCATAGAAGGGAGTCCGAGCATCATCCAAAGGATGAGTGTTGGTAAAAAATGAAATGATGAAAAGGCCGTTTCCTGTTTGTTCATGGCATTATTTGCTACGTAGAAGTTCTTCAATAGCGATGAATCTGTCAAACCCTTTATTGGTCAGACCGTCTTTCAGTTTGAGGTCTCCAGACCAGATGGGACAATGAAAAAAATCACTCAATGCTACATAAAGGGCATCTTTCGGATCAATGTCTGAAACCAACTTTTCAGCTCTTTCCAACATATCGAGTGGGATTTGAGCTTCTGAAATGAATAGTATGTGTGAACAGATCAGGTGTTGGATATCCATGACACGCTCGCTTGAAAAGCCGGTTATAGAACAGATTTTTGAATGATGTAGGTGTATCTCATGGAGCAAGTATTCGGGAGCTACAAACTGGACATCTTGCAAAGGGTTCAACAGTGCCTGACCTATTCTGCTTTCTGTATTAAGAATGGCGCTGAATACGATATTGGCATCCACCACAATTCTCATGGTCGCTCGTTCTTCTTACGATTTTTGAGCCAGGCCGCATTGCTTTCTTCAGCCAAACGGTCGGCATCCTCCTGAGTGGCCTTACTGCCACTGGCAAGTTCGAAGTATCGGAAGAAATCAATAACCCGTTGCACCACTTCGCTGTCCAGATTTTCGGGTAGTGTGATAACCAGTTTGTTGTCCTTTGAGCGTTCTATCGACATGATCTGTTGTTTCTTACAAAGTTAAACTGATTCATTCAGGCTTAGTTTTCCATCGTATCGCAGTGATACAACAGGTGTTCTTTCTTACTTGGTTTGTCGGTTTTCGCACCGCCTTTCTTAGCTGCTATCATCTTCTGAATGATGCGATTACGGTCTTTGTTCAAGGCCTCTTGCGCGGCTGCATCTTTCTCGATGGAGTAGTACAGAATGCCATCCACGTAGGTCTGTTCGGCTCTCGCGTAAATGGAAAGCGGATTGGCCGACCATACCACCACATCGGCATCTTTACCAGCCTTCAGGCTTCCTGTTTGGCCGTCCATTTTCAGCATTTTGGCAGGATTGAGCGTTACCATTTTCCATGCTTCTTCCTGACTCATACCACCGTATTTCACGCCTTTCGCGGCCTCTTGGTTAAGGCGTCTTCCCATCTCCGCGTCATCCGAATTGATGCCCACATTCACGCCCGCATCGTGCATCAGCGCAGCGTTGTACGGAATGGCATCGTTCACCTCAAACTTGTACGCCCACCAATCGGAGAACGTGGAACCGTTTGCCCCGTGCTCCTTCATCTTGTCGGCCACTTTGTAGCCCTCCAGAATGTGCGTGAACGTGTTGAGCGTAAAACCCATGCTATCTGCCACGTGCATCAGCATGTTGATCTCCTGCTGAACGTAGCTGTGGCACGTCACGAAGCGCTTGCTGTCGAGTATCTCGACCAGTGTTTCCAGCTCAAGGTCGCGCCTTGGTGCAGTGGCGGAAGCCTTTTCCTTTTTGGCAAGTCCGTTGTAAGTTGCCCATTCCGCCTTGTACGCTTTGGCACGATAGAACGCATCGTAGAAGACCTGCTCCACGCCCATTCGGGTCTGTGGGTAGCGCGAAGTGTAATATTCACCCCAGTTCGATTGCTTCACGTTCTCGCCAAGCGCGAATTTGATGTGCCCAGCCGCATCTGCGATCTTCATTTCCTCTGGCAATCTTCCCCAACGGAGTTTGATGATGCCGCTCTGACCACCGATCGGATTGGCCGAGCCGTGTAGCAGTTGCGAAGCGGTAACGCCACCGGCCAGCTGACGGTAAATGTTGATGTCTTCTGAATTGACCACATCGCCAATGCTCACCTCGGCCGTTACCGATTGCGTGCCTTCGTTTACGCCCTTGCTGATGGCAATGTGCGAATGCTCATCAATGATGCCCGAAGTGACATGTTTGCCTGTTCCGTCAATTTCTTTCACACCAGCAGGAACATTTAGGTCTTTACCGACATCTTGAATGCGGTTGGCGTGGATGTAGACATCCGCTTCTTCAAGAATACCCTCTTCCTCGTTCGTCCAGACCGTTGCGTTTCGAATTACAACACCTTCACCATATGGTGCCTCTTTGTAACCGAAAGCCATAAACGGGTAAACCACATCTCCAAGAACCGTATCCGTCTTAGCGTCTTCCTTTTTCTCCTTTTCTCCTTTTTCCTTTTTCTCGTCTTTCTTGAGTTCAGAAGAATACGTCAGTGACCAATCCTCCCAAGTTCCATCGGGTGTTTGACCTTTTCCCTTGAAGGTCTTTCCGTCTTTCCTTCCCGTTAGTCGATACTTGCCTTTTGCATCTTTTTCTTCCGCAAATGAAATGGTAACCAACTCATCGATCA
>JACJZP010000032.1 GCA_020635535.1 Flavobacteriales bacterium
AGTAATCTGAATCGGCTTTGGGGGCATTCTTGAGCGCTTGCTTCTGCGTAATGGTCTGCTTCTTCTCATCCTTCCGCATCACATTCAACTCTTCCGACATGTAAATGAGCGGCTCCACACCTTCCGTATCAAGCTCGTTCAGCTTTTCCATGAAAGTGAGGATCTTGTTCAAATCCTTCTTGATGCGCTCTTTTTCCTCGCCCTCAAATTGCAATCGCGCCAAGTGCGCAAGCTCATCAACCGTTTTATCCGTTATATCCATGTCGTTTCAATTCTTGGCGAATCACTTCCTGCGCCTTATCCCGTAATTCCGTTACGTCCTTCACGGTCATTCCGGCTGAAGGAATCGGTCTGTGGATCATGATGAACGTTCCTCCGGGTCGTCCACCCTTCCACACATGCGGTTTGGCCGGCAGCAACTTCCAACCGCCCACAAAAGTAACGGGAACAATGGGAACTTGCGCGTCAATAGCGATCTTGAAAGGTGAGTTCTTGAACGGCAACATTTTGGGCGTATCGTCTGGAATGATCGCCTCCGGATAAACCAGAATCGGAATGCCTTTTTTCAGGTCGTCTGCCGCGCGCTGATACGAATTGTAGGAGGCTCGCAGATTCGTTCTGTCAATCAGGATGTTCATCTTGTGAAAGAAGATGTTGAAGAACCACCACCTGCCCAGCTGCACCTTTCCCATGGAATGGAAATAAACAGGAATAGCGATGTATGACTGAACGATATCAAGGAACGAAACGTGGTTCGGCACAATGACATACGGTTGGCCGTCAACCAACGGTTCCTCAACCTCCACATGGCACCAAACGCCCGTTGCAAAACTGTGCATCCGTGCCCAAACCCGCTTCAGTGCCATCGCTTTGCGGAAATGCTTTTCGCGATGCACCAAGTAATAGAAGAACGGAAATAGCGGCATGAGCGTGAGAAACGCTGCCGCGAAAAACCATCCGCGCCAGAGTATTTTCAGTGGCCAAAAGATCTTGGACATGCAATAAATGTAGTTATCCGTTACTGAGTTATCGGTTATTCGAACAAGACCACCAAGTAACCAATAACGAGTAACTTAATAACTCTACACCTATTTCTACTTTTGGCATCTGTCATCAAACGACTAAACATGGCGAGAGTACTTACAGGAATACAGAGTTCGGGACGGCAGCATTTGGGAAACATTCTTGGGGCAATTCGTCCGGCTATTGAGCTGGCCAACGACCCGAAGAATGAGGCGTATCTGTTTATAGCCGATATGCATTCGCTAACCACCATCAAGGACGCGGCTACGCGAAAGGAGAATGTTTTGGCAACGGCTGCCGCTTGGTTGGCCTGCGGTCTGGACACGGACAAGGTCGTTTTCTACCGCCAGTCTGATATTCCTGAAGTAGCAGAGATGACATGGTATCTGAGCTGTTTCACGCCATTTCCAATGTTAGCCAATGCGCATTCGTTCAAGGATAAATCCGAGAATCTTTCGGATGTAAATGCGGGGCTTTTCATTTATCCGGTGCTGATGGCTTGCGACATCTTGATGTACGATGCCAATATTGTTCCTGTCGGGAAAGACCAGAAACAGCATCTGGAGATGACGCGCGATATGGCTGGCTCGGTCAATCATCAATTGAAGCAGGACATTTTTGTGCTTCCTGATGCTAAAATCAGCGAGGAAGTGATGGTGATTCCTGGCACGGATGGCCGCAAGATGAGCAAGTCTTACAACAACTTCATCGATGTTTTCTTGCCCGAAAAACAACTACGGAAACAGGTAATGAGTATCGTTACGGATAGTACTCCTTTGGAAGACCCAAAGAATCCCGACACCTGCAATGCGTTTGCTTTATACTCGCTTCTGGCTACGCCTGAAAAAATTGAGGAAATGCGCCAGAATTACCTGAAAGGCGGCTATGGCTATGGCCACGCCAAACAAGCACTTTTCGAACTCATTCTTGAAGAATTCAAAGAAGAGCGAACCCGTTTTGATGAGCTGATGCAAACCCCAGAACTCATCGAAAAACTGTTGACCGAAGGTGCAGAGAAAGCACGCCCAGTTGCCTACAGTGTGCTGAACCGCTTCAAAGCGGCCATAGGCTACTGAGAAACGGAGCCGAAAGAATTGTCAATAGTAGCAGGTCGGCCAACCACCAGCGGTTAATTGACTCAAGGCTTCTTGAAATGAGTGTGCTCAATGGATATGCGGCCAAGATAAATCCTGCTTGCCAGCCTAATCCAAGCACAGCGACCATCAGGAACACGCCAAGCATCCAACCGACATTTACGAGAGTGATATTGCGTTCATGAACGGTTCCTGATGTCAGGTCTTTCAAAACACTAGAGAACGAAACCACAACCAAAACGGCCAGTAACAAGTGTCCTGAAGAGAGCCGTTCAGTGGTCAGGCTCCCAACCCAAGAGGTCTGTATCATCCGTTGGAACGCAAGAAAAGGTGTGTCATTCCATACAAGAAACAACGCTACGAAAACCAAGGTCATTACAATTCCAAGAAAGAAAACGAACCATTCCTTCCAGTTTCCAGTGCGCAGGATTAGCAGCGAAAATGCCACCGACAGAACAAGTAGGATACTCTGACCAACAAACAGCGCTGCAAAGCCGAGCAAAAGCCCTATATGGAACATTTCTGACAAGACTGATTCGCGCTTATAGGTGGAAAAAAGTAGCATGAAAAGCCCCATCAGTATTATTGCCGAGACCAACACATCGGGTCGTGTAAATAGTGGCTTCCATTGCGTGGCCATTACAGAGGCCATAACTACCATTCCCAAATTAGATTCCGCAAGAGACGATTTCACTTCGCGAAAGCGGATTCGCCCAAATACCAGCGCACCGATTGCTAATACAAGACAGATCATCGGAATGGCCGAGCTATTCGGTTGGAGCCATGATAACGCCCAATGCGTGAACATTAGGTCTTCTGAACCTCCTTTTGCTTGACCCTTAACGAACTGAAACCCAAGCATGACTCCTGAAATCAGGTAGGCCAGCAAAAAACTTACAATGGTTTTGGAGCGAATCAGTCCAGTTAGCATGGTAGTTGGCGGTTATGCCGTTTCAAATATTGGATATATTTGCCGCATAAATCAACGCGGAATGAACTTACAAGACTTCCTAGAGCCGATTCAAGCCATTTTCATGTTCTCTTTTGACATTCTGAAAGCAGGAGGACAGAATTTCAACTACCTACTTATCATCATCATTGCTTTGGCTCTTGTTTACTGGACCGTGAAGCTGGTAGGTTTTCAGAAAGACGAGGTTCCGAACCGCTAATTCAGCAGGTCGAATCCGATATCAGATCGGAAGTATTTCCCTTCGTAATTGACAACCTGTGCGTTGGCGTAAGATTGTTCCAACGCTTCTGTCATGTTCTCTCCATAAGACGTAATTGCCAGTACCCTGCCTCCGTTGGTAAGCACGTTTCCGTTATCGTCTTTTGTTCCGGCATGGAACACCACGCTGTCTCTCACTTTGTCAAGACCCCCTATTCTCCTGCCTTTCTCGTAAGCGCCCGGGTAACCGTCTGATACTAGCATTACGGTACATGCGGTTCTCGGATCAACCTCCAACTTTACGCGATCGAGACTTTGGTCCGCAACTGCTTCAAAAAGATCGATAAGGTCTGTTTTGATCCGGGGAATCACCACCTCGGTCTCCGGGTCGCCCATCCTCACGTTATACTCAATAACGTAAGGCTCCCCAGAAACATTCATCAAGCCGATGAAGATGAATCCTTTATAGTCGATATTATCTCGTTGTAGACCGGCTACTGTTGGTTTTACAATCCGCTCCTCAACCTTGTTCATGAATGTCTGATCGGCAAACGGAACGGGAGAGATTGCCCCCATTCCTCCTGTGTTCAGCCCTGTGTCACCTTCACCAATTCGCTTGTAGTCTTTAGCGGGAGGTAGAATCTTGTAGTTCTTTCCATCTGTTAGAACAAAAACGGAAAGCTCAATTCCCTTGAGAAACTCTTCAATGACCACCTTATCAGATGCAGAACCGAACTTATGCTCAACCAACATGGAGGTAAGTTCAATTCGTGCTTCAACAAGTTCATCACAAATAAGCACCCCCTTTCCAGCTGCCAGGCCGTCTGCCTTCAGTACATATGGCGAATTCAGCGTTTCCAAAAACTTGAACCCTTCCTCGAGTGAATCGGCTGTGAATGCATTATAGCGAGCGGTTGGAATTCTGTGCCGCACCATGAATTCTTTTGAAAACTCCTTGCTTCCTTCAAGCATGGCGCCAACTTTCGTTGGCCCAATGACCGGAATGTATTTCAGCGATGGTTCGTTCTGAAAATAGTCTACAATACCTGCAACAAGTGGCGCTTCGGGACCAACAACAACCATGTGAATCCCGTTTCCACGCACAAAATCGCGTACCGCTTCAAAGTCTTCGGGGTTAACGCTGACATTCGTGCCCACGTTTTTGGTTCCTGCATTTCCTGGGGCAATGTAGAGTTTGCTGATCCGCTTGCTCTGACTCAGTTTCCAGGCCAATGCATGTTCTCTTCCGCCAGAACCAATCAATAATACGTTCATCCGTGTGGTCAGTTTAATGCTTCAAAGGTCTTAAAATCCATCATATTTCATTTGGTAAAAGTGAGACTTGACCACCTATAGCCACAACGTGTTTTTGTTACTCTCGCAATATTGCCGAACTTCCTAACATGAAATTACCGTTGTTGTTTTTCCTGATTCCATTTTCCATTTCTCTCGCGCATGGTCAAAACTTTGCTCCTGTTGGAGCAACTTGGTACTATACGCAGGTTTCAATTGGTGGCCCTGAGGTTAATTTCACATACATCGAATCCCTGAAAGACACCGTAATTGACGGTGTTGAATGCCGACAGTTAGGCGGAAACCCTAGCGAGTGTGTTTGGACTGGGGAGTTTGTCTTTGACAGCAACGACAGTGTGTTTTTCTGGCATCCAGACCGCCAAGAGTTCTGTCTGCTTTATTATTTTGATGCCGAGGTGAATGATACATGGACCGTGCATCATATCACATCAAATTTTGGTTCTGGGTTACCTGATTCTTCCGTGGTAAGAGTTGACTCCGTTGGTACAGAAAC
>JACJZP010000004.1 GCA_020635535.1 Flavobacteriales bacterium
GAGTAGTTGATCTTAGACAGTGACCGCAGTTTCTCTTCCTGAGAATTATTGAAATCATCTGCCTGTTCAACATCTCTCGTTGCCAAATGGCAGCGGTGTGCCATTACCAACGCTTCGAGCAATGAATTGGATGCCAATCTGTTTGCACCATGAAGTCCCGTGTTGGCGCATTCGCCAATAGCGTATAGGTTTGGAACATTGGTTCTCCCGCTCAGGTCTGTGTCAATTCCGCCACAAGCATAATGTGCAGATGGCTTTACCGGAATAGGGTCTTTTCGAATATCCAAACCAAGAGCAGAACACTTCTGAGTAATGGCAGGGAAATGAACCTGAAGTTCTTTCTCATCAACCGGACTACAATCCAAAAGCACATGATCCGCACCTAATTTCTCCATTTCATTGAACACCGCTCGCGAAACCACATCACGCGGAGCTAGATCCTCTAACTCATGATAGTTTTTCATGAAGTACTCGCCATCAGTGTTCTTCAGTCTCGCGCCAGCACCACGAACGGCCTCGGAGATCAGAAACGGTTCCGCCATTTTTGGGTGGCTCAAAGCAGTTGGATGGAACTGAATGAACTCCATGTTGCTGATGTTGGCTCCTACACGGTGTGCCATGGCCAGACCATCGCCTGTTGCAATGGGCGGATTGGTGGTGAAACCGTACACCTGCCCCACTCCGCCCGTGGCCAGCACGGTAACAGCGCTGTAAATGAAATAGCCGTTCTTTCCGGGATTTAGGACATGCGCCCCAATACATATCCCATCGTGCATTAGAAGATCGCATGCCATGTGGCCGTTTATGAGCTGAATATTCGGGTGCTCTGTGAGTTTGGACAGTAGCACCTCGGTCAATTCCAATCCGGTCTGGTCGCCTTTGTGTACAATACGGTTCTGATGGTGGCCGCCTTCTCTGCCAAGCATCAATTTGCCGTTCTCGGCATCGAACTGCACGCCCCATTCAATCACCTCCTGTATGCGTTCGGGGCCTTCGGCAAGAATGGTTCTTACCGCATGTTCATCGCACATTCCTGCACCCGCTTCCAGCGTATCTTGAACATGTTGTTCAATGCTGTCAGCGTCTTGATCGGTAACCACCGCAATGCCGCCTTGCGCCATGCGCGTGTTGCTCATCAATTGCGCACTTTTATTCAGCACCACAACCTTCCGTTCAGGAAACGCCATGGCTGTTTTAATGGCGTAGGTGAGGCCGGCCACACCAGCGCCAATAACCAGATAATTGGCTTTCATGGCTTCGGTTTGAACTCCAAACAGCGGAGCATGGGAACGAGTGCCTGTTTTCTCAGATCTTCATCCAAAACAACCTCGGGGCGTTCATCTTTCAGGCAGCGATAGAGTTTTTCCATGGTGTTCATTTTCATGAAACCGCATTCGCTGCACGAACAGGTATTTTCCTCAGCTGCAGGAGCTGGTATCAGCAATTTTTCAGGCACATCTTTTTGCATTCTGTGCAGAATTCCTGCTTCAGTGGCCACAATGAATTTCTCGGCCTTGCTGCTATTCACATGGCGGATCATACCAGCGGTGGAGCCGATAAAACCAGCCACTTTCAATACGTGTTGCTCACTTTCAGGATGGGCAATGATCTCCGCATCTGGATGCTCTGCATGCAACTTCAACAACTTATCGATGCTGAACGCCTCATGAACCATGCACGAACCTTCCCAAAGCACCATTTGCCGACCCGTTTTTCTGATCAAATACTTGCCAAGATTTTGGTCTGGAGCGAATATGATCGGGCGTTCTTTCGGAATACTGTCAATGACCATTTCTGCGTTGGAAGATGTGCAGATGTAATCACTCATGGCTTTCACTTCAACTGAACAATTCACATAGGTCACCACCACATGACCCGGGTGTTCATCAAGAAACTTCCTGAACTCGGAAGGAGGGCAACCATCTGAGAGAGAACAACCTGCTTCCATATCAGGTAGCAGGACTTTTTTTTGGGGGTTGAGGATCTTGGCGGTCTCTGCCATGAACTTCACCCCAGCGAAAACAATGACATCTGCCGTTGTTTCAGCAGCCCATCGGGCCAATTCCAAACTATCGCCAACATGATCGGCAATGTCCTGTATTTCGGGTTCCTGATAATAATGCGCCAAGATGACCGCATTCTTTTCCTCGCGAAGTCGATCGACCTCCTCTACTAAGGAAGCCCCAACTTCCTTCTCAACTGTAACTACACTCATCGCGCACGAAGATCACCCTATGACACATATCATAAAATGACCTTTGACATGTTTTTGTGTCAGGAGTTTTTCGTGGATTGTGTTCCGTACATCAGTAAGACGCTGCCCGAAAGCAGCAGCAGTGCTCCGAACTGATGAATAACCCCAAGCGAAACGGGTACCATATACAGCAGTGTCAGAACGCCCAAAACGAATTGGAGGACCACCATTCCGAGTAGAAAATGGATGGTGTTCTGCTGAAATCGGTTGAGGTTTTCCTTTCGTGAAATAGCCCATATATATCCGACCAACAGAACAACTGCATAAGCAAAAGTTCTGTGCAGAAATTGAACAGAAACAGGTTGGTCGAAAAGACTGATCATACCATCAGTTTGAACTGATTTCATGATCATAGGCGGCATCCAATCTTCACCCATTTTGGGCCAGGTGGGAAAAACCAATCCTGCTTTCAACCCAGCCACAAATGCACCCAGAATGATCTGTATGGAAGTAGCCACGACCAATATTCTCGACAACACTGCCAACCGTTTCGATGCCTGATTTTCAACATTTGGTTTGAGGATTGAAAGAATGACCCAAAGGATGTAGCAGAACGTGAGAAAAGCTGCGCTGAGATGAATAGCCAATCGGTAGTGGCTAACACTGGGGCGATCGACCAACCCGCTCTTTACCATGAACCAACCCAGAAAACCTTGCAACGCCCCCAACCCGAACAGCACCAGCGACTGCAGTATCAATTTCTTGGGCAAACTTTTTCTGATCAGAAATATGATGAATGGAATGATGAACACCATGCCAATGGTGCGACCGATCATCCGATGCAAGTATTCCCAAAAAAAGATGGCTTTGAAATCTGCCAGCTCAAAATGAGAATTGAGCTTCTGATACTCTGGAAACTGTTTGTACTGCTCAAACGCGTCATTCCAATCTGCTTCGTTCAAGGGTGGAATGGCTCCCATGATCAAGCTCCAGTCGCTCATGGAAAGCCCCGAATGTGTGAGACGCGTAATGCCACCGATCAACACCATCAGCGCCACCATTATGGCACCGCTTGCCAGCCACGCAATTACCCATTTTTTGTCTTTCACGCAGCAAAGGTAATCTCGTCAGTCAATCCTATTAACTATGATTTATATCATACCACTGATCATGGCAAATGATGAAACTCGCATAGTAAAAAAATGACACTGAAAAACATGGAAAAACAATCGTGGGCGGAGCCATATAAGATCAAAATGGTGGAGCCCGTTTTTGAAACAACAAGGGAACAGCGCCAAAAAGCCATTAAGGAATCCGGGTACAATACGTTCCTTTTGAAGTCGGAAGATGTTTACATCGACCTGTTGACAGATAGTGGTACATCTGCTATGAGCGACCGCCAATGGGCAGGAATGATGCTGGGTGACGAAGCGTATGCAGGAAGCCGCAATTTCTTCAACTTGGAAGATGCCATTCGTGAGTTTTATGGATACCGATTTGTGGTGCCGACCCACCAAGGACGTGGGGCTGAGCACATTCTATCGCAACTTCTGATCGATGATGGCGACATCGTTCCAGGCAATATGTACTTCACCACTACCCGATTGCATCAGGAGTTGGCAGGTGGGAAATTCGCGGACATCATTGTAGATGAGGCACACGACCCGAAAATCACTTTTCCATTCAAAGGCAATGTGGATCTGACCAAACTGGAAAAACTCATTGCCGAACATGGTGCTGAGAAAATTCCATACGTGTGCATTGCCACTACAGTGAATATGGCCGGTGGTCAGCCCATTTCCATGAAGAACCTGAAGGAACTCCGCGAACTGACCAACAAGCACGGTATCAAGATCATCCACGATATGACCCGCGTGGCTGAAAACGCTTTTATGATACAGCAGCTCGAAGCTGGTTACAGCGATCGATCCGTGAAAGAAATTGTTAAGGAGATCTGCTCTTATACCGATGGCGCCACCATGAGCGCCAAGAAGGATGCCATGGTGAACATCGGTGGTTTTTTGGCGGTGAATGACGAGCAACTTTTTGATGACGCGCGTAATCTGGTGGTCATCTATGAAGGGTTGCACACGTATGGCGGGTTGGCAGGTCGCGATATGGAAGCCATGGCGATCGGTATTGCCGAGTCGGTGCAGGACAAGCACATTGCTGCGCGAGTGGGGCAAGTACAGTATCTCGGCAGAAAGTTGTTGGATGCTGGAATACCGATCGTTCTTCCCATCGGCACACATGGCGTGTTCATTGATGCCAAGCAATTTTTGCCGCATATTCCGCAGGAAGAATTCCCAGCACAGCAGCTTGCGGCTGAGATATATCTCGAAGCTGGTGTGCGCTCCATGGAACGTGGTGTTGTCTCAGCCGGTAGAGACCAAGTTACAGGCAAAAACCACATGCCCGAATTGGAATTGGTTCGCCTCACCATTCCCCGAAGAGTGTACACACAGGCGCACATGGATGTGATTGCCGAAGCAGTCATTCGTGTATACAAAAGACGAGAAGAAGTGCAAGGATTGAAAATGACCTATGAGCCGAAATACCTGCGGTTCTTCCAAGCACGCTTTCAACCCATTGCTCCTGAACCAAACGATACAACACATGAAAACGATGAGACATTTGCTTCCTGCACTGTTGGTGGCGCTGATAGTGGCGTTGGGCAGTTGTGAAAAATGCTATGACTGCACCAAGAAGTGTGGCACTTGCACCAACGGCACTACAACACTTGCCGGTTGCCAAGGCGATACGGTACTTCAGGGCTTCTCGGTAGAAGCATGGAAAGCGTACTACGAAAGCCAAGGATACACGTGCGAGTATAATAACGCAACACAGAATGTCTGTGGCAAGGAGAACAAAGACGAGCTCTCGTCACATCATTACGAATGCCTTACCGAATAAGGATTGAAACATGCAGCCACTGATCTTTGACATACAGCGCTTTTCCATTCACGATGGGGATGGTATTCGCACGGTGGTGTTCTTTAAGGGTTGCAACATGAAATGCCCATGGTGTCAGAACCCCGAGTCGATCGATCATCGTCCGGAGATTGCCTTTTATGCAGATAAATGCGAAGGCAATTCCGACTGTGTGACCGCCTGCCCCAAAGACGCCATTGTATTTGGCTCTGAAACACACATTGACCGCTCCCTGTGTGACCGGTGTGGCAAGTGTACCGAGGTTTGCGTAACGGGAGCGTTGAAACTGATCGGGAAAGAATACTCGAAGGAAAAGGTGATGGAAGAAATTCTGAAAGACATGACCTATTATCAGGTTTCGGGGGGCGGTGTCACATTCTCAGGTGGAGAGCCCTCGCTGCATGCCGATTTCATTCTGGAAATTCTGAAGGAATGTAAGAAGCTTGGTATTCATACCAACATCGAGACCAACGGCTATTTCAAATGGGAGAAATTCGAACCGCTCTTGCCCTACCTCGACCAGATCTTCTTCGATCTGAAAATACTGGAAGACGAACAGAGCAAAATGACCACAGGTGGCAATAGCCTGGTCATCTTCTCAAACATGGACAATCTGATTGAGCGGAACGCTCCAGTGGAGTTCCGAATTCCACTGGTGCCAGAATTTACCACACCAAACGGCAACATCTCGGCATTGGCGCAAATGCTGAAAGAAAAACAAGTAAAAAAAGTGCACTTGCTGCCGTACCACAGCATGGGCGAAACCAAAGGCGCCAGAGTGTGCAGCCCGCTCCCAAAACTCAACCTGCCACTATTCACTGCAGAACAGCTTCAGGACGTTCAGCAGCCATTCACATCAAGGAACATTCAAACCGAATTATACAGATAAGCCATGGAAACACAGGCAACAACCACTACCATCAGTGCCCGGTTACAGCGACTAAGAGAAAAGGTGCTCAATTATCCGCCATCCATCTGTCCCGAAAGGGCGTTGCTGGTTACAGAATACTTCAAGAAAAAGGAGAACCGAAAAAAACCCATGGTCATCCAAAAGGCGGAAGCGTTGGCACATGTCCTTGACAGGAAAACCGTGCGGGTCTATGAAGATGAACTGATAGTCGGAACAACTACTGCCAAACGTGTGGCAGGTCCGATATTCCCAGAACTTCACGGTCTTCCAGTCATGGAAGACATTTTCCGCTTTGCCGACCGCGAAACCAACCCACTACGCATACACAAGAACGAAAAGACCAAACTGCTCACCGAGGTTGTGCCGTTCTGGCTCACTCGTTTCCTTGCCTACAAAGCACTGAAAGGAACCGAGCTGATCAAATTCGTTTCGGACCAATTGAACCCGAAATTCTACCTCATTAACGAGACCGGTGGTATCGGACACCTCATTCCAGACCACTTGCGTGTTTTGGAATTGGGCATGGAAGGAACGAAAGTGGAGTTGCGCAAAAAGCTGTCGGAACCGAACCTTGATGAAGATGTGCGCCATCAGTATGAAGCGATGATCATTTCCTGCGATGGCATTATCAATTATGCTGAGAAATACGCTGAGAAACTTGAAGACCTGGTGGCTGATGAACGCGATAAGAACCGTAGGTCAGAACTCATGCAGATGGCTGCCAACCTGCGGCATGCACCAAAGTATCCAGCAGAAACGTTCCACCAAGCAGTGCAAGCGGTTTGGCTGGTCCATACGGCTGTTTTCATTGAGGGGCTCGACAACGGCATCAGCTTCGGGCATATGGACCGTTACCTCTATCCATATTACCGCAGAGACCTGATCAATGGAACCATTACGCGCGATAGAGCAAAGGAAATTCTCGGTTGTTTTGGGATAAAAACCTCTGAGATAATTCCTGTTTTCAGCGGAAAGATCGGTGAATGCCATGGCGGATTTCTCAGCGGACAGGCGATCACTATTGGTGGTATTGACGCCAACGGAGTTGATCAGGCAAACGAACTGACCTACATGATGCTGGAATTGATGGACGAAGTGCGCTTACGCCAACCGAACTACCACGCCCGCATTCATGATGGAGCACCAAAACCGTACTTGGATAAGATCATGTCGAACCTGGTGAAAGGCGTCAATTCGCCTGCGTTGTACAACGATGAGGTCATTATCCGGTCCATGAAAAAGGCGGGTTATTCTGATGATGATGCGAAGGAATACGCAACGCTGGGTTGTGTGGAACTTCTTTCTGCCGGAAAGACCTTCGGTTCTACCGATGCTGCGTTGGTAAATATTCCGATATGCTTGGAAATGGCTCTAAATGAAGGACGTCCGTTTTCAGATGGCTTCAGAAAAGGTAGGCGGACAAAGCCAATTTCCGAATTCAAGGACATTGAAGAAGTAAAGCAAGCATTCAGAACACAACTTCAGTATCTCATAAATCGCTTGGTCAAAACCTTGGAACCCATCGAAATTGCAAACCGTGATTTTCATCCAACACCACTCACATCGGTTCTAACTCAGGGATGTATAGAAAGCGGTAAGGACGTAACCGCAGGTGGTGCGGTCTATAATTTCAGTGGTGTGCAGGGCGTGGGCATTACCGATGTAGGCGACAGTCTTTATGCCATTGACCAAATGGTTTTCGTCAGGAAAAAGGTGACACTTCCAGAACTGGTCAAGGCACTGAAAGCCGATTTTCAAGGGTATGACAAACTCAAAACACAGTTACTCAATTTGCCCAAGTTCGGGAACGACATGGCGAAAGTGGATGCCTACAGCCGCTGGGTTTCCGATACGTACTACGACACCTTCAACGGAAAAACCAACACCAGGGGCGGAAAATTCGTGGCGGGCTACTACTCCACCACAACCCACTACAGTTTCGGAAAACAGACGGGCGCGTTGCCGAATGGTCGGTCAAAAGGACAGCCGTTCAGTTCGGGTATTGCACCCATGAATGGAGCCGATGCGTTGGGGCCAACCGCCATGTTCAACTCCATAACTTCCATCGATTTTGAAAGGGCTCACAATGGGGTGAACGTCAATGCCAAATTCGATACGGCAACGTTAAAAGGTGAACACGGAAAGACAATTCTTCAGGCAGTGCTTCTGTCGTATTTCAAACAAGGCGGCATGCAGGTGCAACTCAACGTGCTGGACACCGAAATGCTGAAAGACGCCAAGCTACATCCCGAAAAATACCCGAACCTGCTGGTGCGTGTTTCGGGCTATTCTGCCTATTTCAATGATCTCTCGCCAGAAATGAAAGACGAGATAATTCATCGGAGCAGTTTGAACATCTGAGGATGGAAAGCAAGGATTTCAATCGCATTTGGAAATTCATAGCTGAATGTGAGGTGTTCACGCTTGCAACATCTTATCAAGACCAGCCTTACTGCACGCCCTGTTTTTATGCTTTTGACGAGATGGATCAACTGTTGATCTTCAAATCAAGCGTGGAAACCAAGCACGTGCAGGACCTTTTGAAGAATCCAACGGTTGCAGGAAGCATTCTTCCCAAAAAGCTTGCTATCGGGCAGGTGAAAGGAATTCAGTTCACTGGAACAGCAAAGCCGGTGCAGCAAGGACTTTGCACTGATCCACTCAAATTGGAACAACTCTATTACAGCCGGTTTCCCATTGCCCGCACGGTGGATGGCGAACTGTGGTTCATCACACTCGAAACGGTAAAACTGACCGACAGCAAACTTGGATTTGGTAAGAAACTGAACTGGTCGAGGGTCAGAAAGGCGAAGAAAGAACAGTATCGTTGACAAACTCCCAATCCGTTAAAGCTTTTAGGAAGGCAACAAGATCATTCTTTTCCTGCTGGGTAAGTTGTAGCCCATACTCCTTGCCAGGTTTCGTCATGATGGGATCGATCGTTGTTGAGCGTAGCACACCACTGTTGTAATGCTCAACCACCTCTTCCAAAGTCGCAAATCGTCCATCGTGCATATAGGGTGCAGTCAGCTCCACATTGCGCAAGGTCGGTGCTTTGAATTTTAGACGATCGTACGGACTGCCCGTGATGTAGCTGCGATCCTTTACTGCGGGATCGTAAATACTATCCAACCCAATATTGTGAAACTCATTATTGGTGAACAACGGCAGCCCATGGCAATGGAAACAATCGCCTTTTTCGGTAAAGAAGACGGTCATACCGTGCAGTTCTTCGTTACTCAATTGTTCCAAACCTTGCTGGTAACGGTCGAATTTACTGTTGCTCGATTTCATTCGCCTGAACCACTGCGCCAAAGCCTTAGCAACCAACTCATCGGTTAGCTCGCACGAGCCGAATGCATCTTTGAACAACTCCGGATATGTGCCATGATTTTTCAGCACATCAAGATCCACTTCAAAGAATTCCTGCACTTCGAACATCATGATGTCTTCCAAGGTTCCGGTCACCTTCCCGTTCCAAAGAAAGTTGTGGTTCCACCCAAGGTTTACGTGTGGTAATACCGAAGAATTCTGTGGTGGCGTTGGAACGGAAAACGAATTACTCTGAAAATGGCAGGACGAACAGGAAAGTCCATCGTTCGGCCCACCTATTGAAAGCAACGGATCATAGTACAAGCGTCTGCCCAATTGAATGCCTTCTTCAGTAAGCGGATTATCATTGGGCACGTTCAGAATGGGGAAATAATCAGGGAAATCGAGTTGAAATGGATGCGCGTTTGCTTCGCAGAGGTTTTCTTCCTTTTCACACGAAGTGAAGGCGAAACTCAATAACAAAAGTATTATCCATCGAAAGCTCTTCATGGCGTTTGTTCCAAAGTGAAAGCATTGTGCATGTTGGCGCTTATCTCCAGCATAGCTGGCATAATGCCCATTGTATAATTGCCACTGTCCATATCGAAAGTGTTCGGGTTTGCCAGTATCTCGTTCAGGTTAAAGCCGATGATCATGCTGCCGTCTGCATCCACATCAAATGGTGTAGCAATGGTAATATCCGCCAGACAAGCGTTGTTCCCAACATGAATGGCGTAGCCATCCGTACCCGTTGGCGAACTGAAATATCCTTCAAACTTCATGAAGTGATACCCTCCACCCATTTGCTCGGGCCATACCATACCCACGTTTTCTGAGGTGTTCGGAAGATTACCGTAAACATTCAGATCTGCAGGTATTCCAAAATTGAACCGTAACCCTTTAAATGAACCAGCAGGCACATCTTGCAAAGTGAGCGTAGTTCCTTCTCGGGCATCCGTAAAGTACGCACCACCATCTACCGTAACCTCAAAATTATCGCTCCTGACAAACCTAAAGTTTGAGAGGTAATACCTAAGCCTGTTCACACTATATGGATTTCCTGCAGCGTTCTGGTACATGATTGTATCCAAAATCAGCTCTTGCCCATCAACGTGGTAATGTGGTGTAACCGTAAGAGTGTATCTTAGTTCATCTTTTTTACAACCGTGCAAAAGAAACGCAATGGTTGCTGATAACAGCAGCAATGACAAATGGCGCATTCGAATTCAAATTTGTGGTGAATTTCGGGCGAAACGCCATTTACATTTATGATATGTATCATATTAACTTTATTGACTAAAGATATTTTGAGTACCACTACACCGCCAATCGCTGAATCTGCATCCTCAAATTGACTTTAAATGCGGCACGCTGGAATTCTTGCACATATTTTGGTACGCTCTTATCGGTAACCTTGAATTGAACTACTCTATTATAAATTTTCAGAACCCGAAGCTTGTTGTCAAAAGCATACAGTCCTATAAAGTATGTTCCAGCATTGAATAACCCACTAGGAATAGTCCAGGTCACTTTATATCTTCCGTTTCTCATTCGATTATTCTTGCTCAACTTTAGTACGGGAGAGTCATCAATTAACCGGACATCCATAACATCAGAAATTCCTATTGCAAGATTGACGTTATTCTTTAGAATTGTATAATCCAAACGGATTTTCACTTCATCAGCCGATTCGAATTCAGTGACTTCCAAATCGTCTATACCAAAAAGACCAAAACGCTCAACCTTGTAACCATAGTCCTCGGATTGTATCTCTCTCAACTTTGGTGTATCAAATTCCTCTTCCTTAAAGTCTCTGTTGTCCGAACCAGACATGTACATGTTCTGCACAACATCCTTCTGCGAACCAATGCTTATCACCCTACCCTTATCAAGTAAAATGACCCGTGAACAGGTTTCCATAACCGTACCCATATCATGACTAACCAGAACAACCGTACAACCTCTTTCAACAATATCATTAATCTTGGCAACACATCTTCTCCTGAAAGATGCATCACCCACCGCCAAAACTTCATCAAGTAATAAAATGTCTGAACGTAGGTGTACAATTATGGAAAATGCTAGGCGTAGGAACATGCCGCTGCTATAGTGTTTTACGGCTGTGTCAATGAAATCGCCAACACCGCTGAATGCCACCAACTCTTCAAATACCTCGTCAACCTCTTGTTTCTTCATGCCAAGCAATTGGCCACGCAAGTACACATTCTCCCTACCTGATATTTCCGGGTGAATGCCTGTTCCGATGTCCAGGATGGAGGATGGGGTGCCGAAAATTTCAACCACTCCTTCCGTTGGAGGGGTTATTCCTGATAAAATTTTCAAAACCGTGGATTTGCCAGATCCATTTTTACCGATAATACCTAGAACCTCGCCCTTTGCCACTTCAAAACTCACATTGCGCAAAGCATAGAATGGAACCATCTTACCTGAAGCACCATCCCGCTTGAAGTAGCACTTATCAAGATTCTCCACTCTTACTACTATATTCTCATGACCGTTCATAGGACGTCCATCATGTGATGTTCCTGTCGTTTGAAAAACACCGTCCCTGCAATCAGCAAAAGAAAAGCCAGTATAAGGCCAAAAGCATACAACCACGTAAACTCAGAGTACCCCCAGAGACACCAACGATAGCCTTCCACGACTCCCGTCATAGGATTGAGATAAAGGAACCAGCTCAGTTTATCTGGAACTATGGTTGTTGGAAAGAAAACCGGAGTCAGCCAAATTCCGAAGTTGACAATGTACGGCACAATATGCTGTAGGTCCCTATACCTTATTGTGAGGGCGCTAAGCCAGACAGCCACCGATAATCCCACCGTGGCATTAACGGCAACGAATCCGGGGAGTAACAGAATCTGCCAACCTGGCTTCACGTTCATTACCAACATTAGCACCATTAACAGGCAAAGAGAAATGGTCAGATCAACGGCACCGACCACCACTTTGGAAAGTGGTAGGATTATTCTGGGGAAATATACTTTCTGTGATAGTTCCTGCCCACTAATTAGAGAATTACTACCCTGATACACGATATAACTGAAAAAGTACCAAGCGGTCATTCCAGAAAAAGCAAATACCGCATACCCACATTCTGGCACCTTGGGCATTGCCACAAGGAAATGAAAGAAAAAGTAAAATATAGCCAGACCGGTCAACGGTTGTATGATAGTCCAGACCAAACCAAGTACGGTTTGAGCGTATTTGATCTTAAGGTCTCTTGTTGCCAAGACAACTATCATGTAGCGATAGTCCCATACTTTCCCGAGATAGGCAGAAAATGAATCTGGTTGTTTTGTGTATCTAAGCCTCATCTCTTGCAGCGAAAGCAACTTCATGAGTTATGGTCACCTTCATATAGAAGACAACCAAGCAACAAATACACTGAAGGCATCCGATGACCTGTATCATCTTCTTGCAACCGAAATCATTATCCACACTTACTATGCCCACAGCTCTTGCATTTGAGACAGCCTTCTTCATAGATAAGCCCTTCCGGGTCGTTGCATGAAGGACATTTGTGGTCTGCTTTGGTGCCATCCGGAATGTAACGCTTCAGTGTACGTTCCACACCATTTTTCCATGTATTAATGTTCTCATCAAACAGGTTCAGGCGTGAAACAAGGTTAACCACATACGGCAAAGGCATTCCATGGCGAAGTACACCTGAGATAAGCTTGGCGTAGTTCCAAAATTCCTTATCGAAACTTCTAGAAAGCCCTTCAATGGTAATTCGGTAACCGTCCTTGTCCATGTACTGAAAATCGTAACGCGCATTACCATCCTCGTCACGGTCTTTAATGACCCAACCTTTATCTGCCCATGTTGGAAGGTGGAATGCCTCTTCGGCTTTCCCGGTAAAGATCTCGTACGGCTTTCCATTAAGCAGACCAATAACCGCAATCCACTTTTCTTTTTCGTTTTGGAAACGGACCACTTCGGCTTCCAATTTCTTCGGCCTACGTGGTGGACGGGTTTCAATGATCGCATCCGTAGGTTCTTCCTTTTTCTCTTCGGTCGAAACTAGGACACCCGAGCGTGAACCATCGCGATAAACCGTTATTCCTTTTACCCCTTGTTCCCAGGATTTGAGGTAGATCTCTCCTACCTTTTCTTGGCTAACGTCTTCGGGCAGATTGATGGTCGAACTGATGGAATGCGTCACATATTTCTGAACCATAGCCTGCAACTTCACACGCTGCACCCAATCTATTTCAGGTGCTGTGGAACCCGTGTAGGGGCTTTTCACCTCATCGGTTTCGCCCGTTGCTTCCATCCATTTTTTCAGTTTCGGATGGTAAACCGTGAACTCTTCCCAACGGTCTCCCAATTCATCCACGAAAGAAACCTTTGCATCTGGGGTCGTCTCCATCACTTTTCTCCTGCGCTTATAGCTGGTGAGAAAAACTGGTTCAATACCAGAAGATGTCTGCGCCAGCATACTTAGCGTACCAGTTGGCGCAACCGTACTAATGGAAATGTTCCTACGACCGTGCTGCATCATACGTTCGTACACGTTCGGGAATTCCTTCTTAAGCATTTGAACGAATTCAGAACTGTCCTCGATATTCTCATCAAACGCTTCAAATTTCCCACGTTCAATGGCCATGTCGATGGAACAGTTGAACTCAGCATCGCACTTGGTACGCATCATCTTTTCCATTTCAGCCAATGCTTCATCACTATCGAATTTCAACCCAAGTGCAGCACAGGCATCAGCCAATGCGGTGAAGCCCAAGCCAGTTCTTCGCCCTTTCTTCCCTGCATTGTAAAGCAATTGCCAAGTGTCCATTTCCACTTTTTTGATGTGGTCTGGTTCTGGGTCGCTTTTCACTTTATCAAGAATGCGTTCGATGGCTTCCAGTTCAAGGTCAACCAAGTCGTCCATCAATCGTTGGGCTTCGTAGGTCGTCTTCCAGAATTTCTTGTGATTGAATGAAGCCTTTTCCGTAAACGGCTCTTCTACAAACGAATACAGATTGATGGCAATCAAGCGGCAACTGTCTCCACCCTGCATGGCAATCTCCGAACACGGGTTGGTGCTTGTATTCTTGAACTCCGGATAAACTGAAGAAGTAGAGTAATAGTGCTGCCTGTCCCAGAAAATGAGGCCTGGCTCTGCCGTGTTGTGTGCGCACTGAATGATGGTATTCCACAATTCGCGTGCGTTCACCTTCTTGGTGATCTTCGGTTTTTTGGCATCGATGGGCCAACGATGCATGTATTGTTTATTGTCCCGCACGGCCTTCATGAATTCATCAGAAATGCGCACCGAAACATTGGCGCCCGTCACCTTAGTCAGGTCTTGTTTGATTGTCACGAAATCCTCCACATCGGGATGAGCAATGTCCATCGTGATCATCAGTGCACCGCGTCTTCCATTCTGCGAAACTTCACGCGTGGTATTGGAAAAACGCTCCATGAAGGAAACCGCTCCTGAGGTACTTCCAGCAGCATTATTCACGCGCAATCCCGAAGGGCGGATGGTTGACATGTCTAACCCAACTCCGCAACGCCTTTTAAACAGCTGAACCAACTGCTGGTCGGTGTACATGATGCCGCCATAGCTATCATACACTTCGGGTATTACCACACAGTTGCTAAGAGAAGCCAGCATGTATGGATTACCCAATGCGGCCATCACGCTACCTTGCGGAATTACGTATTTGAAATTACGGAAGAGGTTATAGATCTCATCCTCGGTCATCGGATGCCGTTGCTGACCATACTCCGAAAGCAACGCGGTTTTCGCACCAAGATCGGCTGCCAAACCATGCTTAGCTTCGATACGTGCAAACTGCTTTGCCATGCGTTTATGCATGGCATCAGGATTGCTTTCTATCAATTTACCATCATCATCCCGCATGGCATATTTGTTAATCCACGTGGTGGCCGCCAGTTGGTCGCCATCAAAGTATTCCAGGCACTTCTTTAGTACCTCGTCATACAGGAACGTTGGGATTTCGGCAACTTCTCTTGTTGCTGTTTTTGGTGCGTCTTTTACGGCCATGGATTCTTCTTTTATAGTTAGTGCCCATGAAAGTATTTACCAAAAAAACCATCCCGATAACCTTGCCTAGGGGTTATGAAAAATTGAAATGTTGAAAAATCACAACTTATTGATTTTCAAATATTTGAATTTTAAAAAATGATATAAATCATATTAACAAGTTGTGAATTCACAGAGTTTCTCAAGGTCCAGAACCCTCAACTTCTTACCCTCTATCTGGAGTATTTTTTCAGATTGAAGATCGCTCAAACTACGAACGGTAGACTCATAGGTGGTATTTGCCAAAGAAGAGATGTCCTTTCTAGAAATCGTATAACTCAATAGTGTAGGATCTTTCTTATCAAAACCAAAGGATTCAACATTAACTTTCACGGCCTCAGCAACCCGCTGCAAAACCGACATTTTCAGCAGATTTTTCTTCCTCTGTTCCGATCTTCTCAACTCCTCTGTAATGAACAACATGAAATAATAACAGAACTCGTTATTGTTCAGTAAAAGGTCCTCGAAAACGCTTAATGGAAGGATGTTCACAGTGGTCTCGCTCAAGGCTTCAGCAGTAACAGGAAATACGTGATCAGCACCCAATCCTCGGTGTCCAAGTGTTTGGCCATCGGTTGCAAAACGAATGACCACCTCCACATCTTTTGAATAGTTTGTATAAACCTTGACGCGCCCCTTGTCAACCATATACATATTATCCATCCTTTGGCCTTCCTTGAAAATTGTTTCTCCCTTCTTAAATGCAAGTGTCGTGGTATTCTCAACGGCTACACTACGCCATTTCTTGGTACAATATGTTCTGAATAGCTGATCAAGCTGCTTAATATCCGGTTGTCTCATGAGATGGTATTTGGTGCCGAATTTAACATCTGGTCACAAAACGAAGGTAATGGCTATCCCCCTATACTAACCATGCTCCTGTTATCAGAATGGACATCCGAATCTGAGAGTTGCTCCATAGTATTCATTCCAGAACGGACCGCTTTCTTGTTAAGCACCGTATCAACTATCAGAGGTTTGATGTTCTGTCCGTTTCTGAACGCGGTGAGCAGGTCTGTTTCTGAATTGGAGAACAAGCAGTTCTTAATCTTACCATCGGCTGTAAGCCGTATACGATTGCATGTATCGCAGAATGGGTTGGTCACAGAACTGATAATGGCAAACGTACCTCTGCCACCTTTCAGCCTATAATTTTTTGCAGTATCGTTGGGGCTATCTGTAATGCGTTCAAAACCAAGTGGCCCAAAACGCTCCGTTACCCTTGACATAATTTCGTCCAACGAAACTCCGTTTTTCCATTCCCAGCGGTTACCACCAAATGGCATGAACTCGATGAAACGTACGTGAATGGGTGTTTGGCGTGTCCATTCAATGAAATCGGTTACCTCATCATCGTTTGTGCCACGCATCACTACCACGTTTATCTTAACGTGGAAGTCACGGTCCAACAACATTTGAATGTTGGACATGATGCGATCAAAATAGTCGCGCCTGGTAATTGCTGCGACACGATCACGCATTAAACTATCCAAACTCACATTGATCGACCGAATTTCACATGCTTCAAAGCAATCGATGTGCTTATCCACCAGTATACCGTTGGTAGTGATGCCTAACTCAACTGGCAATTTGGAAAGCTGTTGGATGATGTCTTCCGCGTCTTTTCTAATGAGCGGTTCACCACCTGTAAGTCTGATCTTTTTCACTCCCATATCAACGAAGGCCCTAGCAATAGGAATGATCTCCTCCGTGCGCATGAAATGTTCCTTGGGTCTTAATGGAACTCCGTCTGGTGGCATACAATAAAAGCAGCGTAGGTTGCAACGCTCGGTGAGCGAAATACGCAGGTAATCATGTACCCGACCGAATCTGTCTTTCAATATGTGAGTTCCTTGAGGCATCAGGAGGTCATGATACTCATCTCCTCAAATGTGATGAGTTTATGGGCCAAGGGAAACAGCACGTTATCCTCTCGGTAGATGTGCAGCTTAATGGTTTCTACCAACTCTCGGGCGTTATCATAGGCCACATCGTAAGTGAACATTCTCGAGTTCATATCGGGAAGTCGTGCCCCAAGCCCTAGCATATTGAAGACCAATGCACCCAGTTGTATGAACTTGACGTGATCATCCTCCATCATATCGATGGCCGTTGTGGGTTTCTCACTTTCGCTGTGCTCGCCACATTCTATAAGCCGTTTATGCAGTAGCGGAAAGAGCTGACGCTCTTCTCTGCGATTGTGGTCCAAGAGATTGTTCTCAAAGAACTCGAAGAATTTACGAAGCGGGTCGTTTATACTGTCATCCAATCTGTATCCGCCTTCTTTGAACCTTTGCATGGCCTTTTCAAATTCTTCCACCACTTGTAAAGCACTTTCATGCTCGGTCATGTATTGCTGTATGAGTGGGTGATAGGTGGCCTTTTCTTCTACCTCAGGCGTGTTCATCTCGTATGCATCCGGTGGATCCATCGGAGAAAGCTCATCCTGATCCAACTGCTTGGAGGCATTTCTAAGAATCGGATCTTCTTCTTTGAGTTTAAGATTGATCTCTTTCTGCTCTTTCCCTACCCGTTTTCCTGTTTTGGTATCTATAATCTTCATGACGTTATATCCTGTGGTAAATAACCATACTATCGACCTGTTAATCTGTGATATATATCATATTTTAGATTGATTTGAATAAAAAAGCGAGCCCTCGGACCCGCTCTTCCTTACCATCATCTAATCGTTAACCTTCCTTCTTCTCTTCCAATTTTTTCATGAAGTTGTCGCTGTTGAACAGCTTGGGTTTATAGGTGATCATGAGAAATCCCCAGTTGGAAACCGCATTTCGGTCTCCACCTTTCAGTGCTTCCATGGTACTGGTACCGAACATGTTGCTGTAACCCGCCAGTAGACTTACCTCCTCATTGAATTTATAGCCTGTAAGAATATCAAGCTCCGCTCCCAACCCCGAGCTCATGGCCGTCCCTAGATTATTCGGATCATTCACTTTGCCAGCGGCAAGGAAATAATGAGCTGTCGCTCCTATAAAGAACCCTTTGTGCGTAAACTTCACGCCAAAAAACGGGTCGTGCAACCCCACACTCCCAATGTGGTTACCCACATAGAAGTAATCCATCAGCCCATTGAATTTGTGATTTGTGCCAAAGAATGGGTTGAATGCTTCATCATTGGCACTTGGATTGATCTGACTGTTACCACTTTGATATTCGTAACCCGCATCTAACGTAATTGGACCGAGCTTGCCCATAAGATCTACACGGGCAAGCATTGCGTTGTAACTGGTACGGTCAATGTCGAATTCGCCAGAGGTGGATGTACCCGTACTATCTACCTTGAACTTTCCATTATGACCGAACTGATAAAAGAACTGCGCAACCGCTTGAAACTTCTCCCCACCATATCCTGCACGTAATCCTGTAGTTTGACTGAAGTACGTGGCCTTCTCTGCATATTTAATGAACGAGGTGACCGTGTCTGTTCCCAAGAAAGCAATGCTATCATTGGCATTCACTTGCAATCCTTGGTTTAGGAAAAGAATGCTCGCATGGAACTTGCCGAACTTACGATTTGCCCAAAGCAATTGAATGGTCTTATAGTTACGAGGTGTTGTGTAAAGCGTTCCAACCAGGTTGGCTCCCGTCTGGTTATAGGCTCCGGCCAACCAGACCTGGGTCTTATCATCTGGCTTGAAACGCAGCACTGCCGCATCATGAGACCGTGCTTGTTGTGCCCAGCCCACGTTACCAAAAAGCCTGTGATCTTCGATGATGATCTCCTGTCGACCAATTTTTACATCTACCCACTTGGCCAATTTGCCCACTGCGTAGGCCTGATGCAACCAAGGAGCCACGCTTGAACCGGTATTAAGCTGAGGATCGGAACCCCAAATGCGCACATCTTGCAACGAGACGTATAGTTCCATGAACTTGGAATTGTAAGCGAAATTCAAGCGGGTTCTTTGGCTGATGCTAAAGCCAACCTCCTGCTTTTTGGAGGCCAATGCTTTAAAGCCGTGGTACACCTCACCACGCGGACGCAACTCGGCATCTATGGTAAACTGTGCCCAAACCGACTGTGAGAGAAAAAAGATACTTGCAAAAACTATCAGGACTGACTTTTTCATGATCTATTGTTTTTGGCCATTAGGCCTTGATTTCATGTGTTCAGAAGGATGGCTTTAGGCTCTTTTAAGGATTATCGAATTCGCGCTTTGGACCTTGGTAATACCACCAGTTAAGAACTAGGCAGATAACATAGTAAAGTGCAAATCCGTACAGTGCATACTCGGGATGGCCAGCCTTGATCTGCTCTCCAAAAACCTTTGGAATAATGAATGCTCCATAGGCCGCAATGGCTGCGGTCCACCCTAAAACAGGCCCTGCTTTCTCCTTGCTGAATATGTAAGGTATGCTCCTAAAAGTAGAACCGTTTCCAATGCCCGTAGCCAAGAAGAGTATCATGAAACATCCGAAGAATGGCCACCAGTAGTCCAATGGGTTGTCTGCAACCCGTGCTTGAATGACGAAATAGGCTACGGCCAACGCAGCTCCGATCTGCATGAGCGTGCTTACCATGGTCACTTTCGCCCCACTATTGATCTTATCTGAGATTATTCCGCCAACAGGACGGATCAGTGCACCAACTGCTGGACCGAGGAACACCCAAAGCCGATAATTGGCTTCCGGAAAAATATCTTGGCAAAGCTTTGGGAATGCAGCCGAATACCCAATGAACGAACCGAAGGTCATGGTATAGATGACCGTCATAATCCAGTTGTGCTTGTCGCTAAGAATGGAAAATTGCTTGTTCAGGTTAGCCTTGATGGCAGATGGTGTGGCGTACTTCATCAGCACCACGGCAAGGATGATCACAATGGGGAGCACAATCCACATGTTCACCTTCACTCCAACCAAGAGAAATGCACCAACGGCAGCCGCAACTAATCCCAGCCCGACCATGATCAACGTGTTAGTTACTCCTTTGGTGGTCGATGGCAATTCTGGCGTTCCTGTAATTACGTTGTTCATACCGAAGAACGCGGCCAATGAGGAGATAGCCAACAACGGCACCCACACCCAACCTGCATTCTGAATACCAGCAAACTCAACGCCTTTGACAACACCGGTTCCCACTGCACCGAAAAACACAATCGGAACAACCAACGGAATGAGTTTCTGCATGGTGGCCACACCTAGGTTTCCGATACCCGCATTCATTCCTAAGGCATAACCCTGCATCTTTTTCGGGTAGAAATAGCTGATGTTGTTCATGGATGAGGAGAAGTTTCCTCCCCCAAAACCAGACAGCAGTGCCATCACCGCAAAGAACTCGTATGACGTATTGATGTTGCCAAGGCCAATACCAGCACCTACTGCTGGAATAATTAGCAACATGGTTGAAACGAAAATCACATTACGTCCACCGCCAAGTGCAATAAGGAATGAGTTGGGTAAACGAAGCGTAGCACCTGCCAGTCCTGCTATTGCAGGCAGTGTATAATACATGGCATTGATGTTGGCCAGTGCCTTCTCATACTCAGACGTTCCCTCCGTCAAACCCTCCAACAATCCGAAGGTGAACCCGAAGTCTTTCATATAGGTTACCAACATTCCCCACATGATCCACACCGCAAAAGCAAGTAGCAGTGCCGGGATGGAAATCCAAAGGTTTTTATTGGCAATTTTCTTTCCTGTGGTGTTCCAGAACTTATCGTCCTCTACATCCCACTTTTCGATATTGACTGACATGATATATTCTTTGTTTGGATGTTAATACTCGTCCTTGTATGCTGCTTCCGGCTCTTTCAGGAAAAAGAGACAGTAGAGGAAACTCAATCCAGCTCCAGCAGAAATCACATAGAAGAAGGTTTTATCATCAACCAGAGAATAAAGCACCAGATAACAGACCGCACCAACGTTTCCATAAGCTCCAGACATACCGGCTATCTGTCCGGTCATACCCCGCTTGATCATAGGAATAATGGCAAATGTGGCACCCTCAGCCCCCTGAACAAACATCGAGCAAAGAATAGTGATGACCACAGCCACGACAAGCCACCACATTCCTTCGAACATCGGTTCCAAGGTCTGGACACCATCTACAACAGGTCCGTATTTTGGTATCAGCGACATGGCAAAGAAACCTATGGTAATGCCCAACATATACATGAGCATGGTGCGTTTACGGTTGGCCATCATATCTGACAGGTAACCCCCCAGTGGCCGGGCAATGAGGTTTACGAAGGCAAAGGATGCCGCAACCATTCCTGCCATTGTCGGGGTCATAATAGCTCCGCCATCAGCATCCGCAAGACCTCTAAAAACGGTCTCAAAGAACATTGGCAACATGGAAACTACCGCCAGCTCTGCACCGAAATTTGCGAAGTAGGTACTATTAAGTGCAGCCACACTACTCCACGAGTATTTCTTGTCTTCAGGGTACCCTTTCTTAAGATCCGGAATATTTACTTGAAGTAATTTGTAAACATGAGCAATGTAAATTAATCCAAGTACTCCATACAGGCCATATTCGATCGTTGAGGAAATAAGTGGTGCAGCATCTAACTGAATTTTAGCGATACGCCAAACCAGAACACCCATAGCTCCAACCAAGGGGAATGACCACACAATATACTGGGCAAGATCGAAATATGAGGTCACCTTCATAGGTTCGGCCTTCTCCGCAAACTTGATTTCTTTCCCTGGTGGATGATCCGTTACCAAGAAGTAATACATGATTCCGTAGATGAAACTGACCCCACCATTAAACGCCAATGCATAACGCCAGCCTTCACCATTCAATCCAAGCCAATCATCAAAAACATTGATGGCTATCCAAGGCAGGGTCATGGCTGCGGCTGCAGAACCAAAGTTTCCCCATCCGGCATAAAAGCCTTCGGCACGTCCTATCATACTCTTAGGGAACCAAATGGCTGTCATTTTAATACCGATCACGAAACCAGCCCCAATTGTCCCCAACACTAATCGTGAGACCAATAATTGCATGAATGAGTTCCCAAAAGCAAATACGAATGCGGGAATGGCCATGATTACCATCAACCCCGAGAACACGATGCGTGGACCGTATCTGTCAATCAATGCCCCGACCACTATCCGCCCAGGAATTGTCAACGCCACATTACAAATTGCTAGGATTTTAATGTGTTCCTTGGTTAGCCACGAGATACTGTCCAACATGGTTGTGGCCAATGGTGCCATGTTAAACCAAACATAAAACGTAATAAAAAACGCTATCCACGTATAGTGTAGCGTTTTGATTTTGGGATCCTTAAAATCGAGCAGATTGAATTTATCCTCCATGACTAAGAGAGTTGGTTTGACTGACCTTATCTGCTGTCGAATGTAGAAGTGGCCTCATACCCTCTGGGTGATTTGATGCATTTTATTTTATGATATACATCATATTATGTTTTTATTGTGATAGTCAACTTTAGGTGATAATTACGGCTTATGCCATCTATCTATTCTCTTCAGTATATGAGTAAAACGTCCATCATAGAGAAGTGTAAAAAGGCCAAACTGGACTACCACAAGAAGATTCGCACTCAGTTGATGCAGATAGAAGCCTACCTTGCTGAGTTGGCCGAAAAGGAATCGACCAATGGAGATGCTTGGGCCATATTACTTAAAAAGTTTCAGTCGATCGGAGATGCCCTTTCAATGCATATGGGAAAGGAAGAGGCCTTGGTCATTCACTATATTGAACAATTGGATCTGGCCAGAAGAGAAGGAACTGAAATACCCACGACCAAATTCCCAAACCTGAATGTTCCGTTAGAGTTTATTAAGATTGAACATGAAGAAATACTGAACAAACTGATTGACTTTCAGTCTGCCACGCTAAATCTGAGACGTTCAGGGTCGGAGTCAGCCAATAAAGCACTATCGAATAAGGTGCTTCTTGCAATACAACAATTCCAAACGCACATTTCCTTGGCCATGGACTTTGAAACCCAAGAGCTCTTCAAAGAGGCCATCAACTTAGAAAATGATCTAAATGATACGCATTGAAATGACACTACCCACAACCGAAGATCTTGCCAATAGTGAAATGGTTCAACAGACCTTTGCATACTGGTTCTCGGATCATGAACATGTTCGTTCTCCATTCCCGTTCTACATCCAAGAAGATGTAAAAGGAAAGAGTATTGAGGCGTTTGTCGAATGGATCGGCAAGCTGAACGAGAAGGCCAAAGAAGAGATCAACGAAGAAATTGCGCACGAGAAGTTCGAGGAAATTCTATTCCAACAGGGTAGCGCATTGGTCAAGACCGATGATGAGATCCTGACGCTACGTTTTCCCTTTTTGCCACGTGCTGGCGATAAGATCGATGGCGATGGAATTGATGATCGATCTGGCGAGAACATCATCCAAAAGCGCTACCTGATCAAGGAAAGAAAGGACGAATTCATGGAAGTCTCTGTCAAGAACACGGCCTCAGGCAAGGTGTGGGAAACCCGTTTCGAGCTTCCTTAATTCAGCTTCTTCTTTCGTAGCAATTTGGTAACCATGATGATGGCCATGGTGGCGAACATCACCAGAATGGTTACCCCATTGATACCGCCTAACCATTGGCGCAATTCACTGTTTTCCAGGAGAGTGAGAAGCGTTCGCCCTATCAGCGTAAGTTGAAAAACAGGCCAAAAGAACCATAAAATGCGATGATAAGGACGTTCGGTGGTTTTAAGGATGGCTGGAAAGATGATGGGGGCATGGGCCCATATCATGGAAAAGGCAAATCCGAGAAAAAAGGTGTGCAGATACAGGTCGTAGAAGTAGATGTGCGATGGAATAAAAAGCAGCACCAAGCCATTCAACAGAAGCCAACCATAGCCGACTAAAAGCCCAGTTGCTACATATCGGTGAAATCCTTCTTTCCTGACACCGATACGTGCCATATCGAACCGCATGAGCCAAACCGAGGTGCCTATTGTGGCAACTCCGATCATGACCTTTCCATACATTCCGTGGAATGGCAGTGCCACCCCTATAATGAGTAATGAAACCAGTAACCAGAGTAGTCCTTTTGCCCATTTGGGAATGTTGAGATAACGGGTCAGTTCCAGCCGTTCTCCAACAATGGTGAGAAAAATGAATGCGATCCACCACGTGGAAGCCGCAGCAATAAGCCCTGTTTTCAGTACCAGCAGATTACCTATAAGCCAGCAGGTGGCCCCGGCCAACAGCAGATACCAGTAGGCATCTTTGTGTTTGGCCATTTGGATGATGTACAAGGTCAATAAGCCGATGTTGCCCGCCATTAACGCAGCAAGGCCGATTTCCTTCTGACCGCTCAAGAAGAAAAACACCGAAAAGGCCGAAACAATTGGGAATGCACGCCACCATTTGGACGGCATGGAAACCGTCCGCTCCAACGTGATCAAAGTTCCGAGGAAGCTTCCCGTCATCAACAATCCATGCAGGTAACCGGAAGATGGCAGATCGATGTGCCAACCCAATCTTATCCAACCACCCATAATGCCAATGATCAGCCCCAATAGAACAAACGGAAGTGGCAATAGACGGAGTTTCATACCTGACCAAATTTTAGTTTTGAAGCTACGCTAATAAACAAGGCAACGACCGAAGCAAAAAGCACTACACTACCCAGTAGAAGCACTTCATGGTAATGGTAGAAAACGGAAGTCTCTGTCCATATTGAAAATGCTTGGACAAACAGGGCAATTTCAGTTACCACAATACCAATAAGCAGCCCGATCAATCCCCTCTTCAAATAGTTTGTCCTAATTGGGAACACTCTGATACCGGTCAACGAACCGATGATAAAAAAAGAAGCAGCACTGAGTAGCAACAGGTGTATGAAACCGACTACCATTGGTCTGATAAGAACCGGTGCAATTGCTATTGATGGCCAACTCAATGCAGCTTGACCGATCGCTTTCACAAGTAAGGAAACGACCACAGCCCATACTGCAATTTTTATCACGAAGGAACTATTACCAATGGAATGCTTGAATTTGTTGAGAGCTGTGAAAAGGATCAGTACAGCCAGCAATTGAGCGGTTGCCCCAACCGTGTTAAGCGGCAGCAAAAACTCCCAACCAAGGAATTGAGCGATAGGCAACGCAATCATTCCAAAACAGGCAAACAGCAACAAAGAATAAAACCAAGAGAAGGTCTTTGGCGAAAGAATGTCACTTCCTGAAACATGCATTCGCTGGAAGAAAATGGCCAGCAGCGCAAAGAAGAACCATCCCTGGAATTGGAAGTGAAGAAAGAACTGAATACACAAATTGTAAAGATCGCTGAAACGCCCCGCGAATACAGTTGCAGGGCCAATGGAATAAACACCGAGCGTGGAGAACATCATCAGCACAATGGCCGTTTTCAGCAACAGTTTCGATTGTCGTTCAGCATTCACGAGCTTTTTCCAAATCGCAACCAGAAACGTATAACTGGCGAACAGATGTATGGCTGAAAACGTAATGGACACCGCTCCATAACCCTGAAATGGGAAGCTGCAGACCATTCCAACCACGGCAAACTGCAATATCCAGAACAACCAGCGAAACAGTCTTCCATTACGTTCATTCTCCCGTAGGAACGTATGCAATACAAGGCCAAAAATGGCCATATACAACCAGCCCATCATGGCGGCATGGCTGTGTGCGTGTGTTACATGACGGAAATTGAGCCACGGCATTTCTACAAATGGAGCGCAACGCAGTACCAACCCAAGCAAGGCCGCCACACCAAAATTGGCAAAAGCCGCCACTATCCATTTCCGTTCTGTCATCATCACAAATATCCGTTTCCGATCATATAAAAGCAGAAAACGGCCCTAACGGACCGCTTTCAACCAACTTCACTACCACAGGTCAGTCAAACCACGGGCTCTCTCTCCAGTTCCAATGCTGCTGGGAACAGTATGTTGTTCTCCAGGTGTATATGTTGATGTAGGTCATCCTGAAACTCCTTGAGCAGGTGATAGGACACGCGCCAAGTGTTGCAAGCATACTCTGGCGGATTGAAACCGTTTGTTAACTCACTCATCGTTTCAAAACGCTCGCCTTCGTCCTCATGCTCGGCTTTCATCATGGAAATAGGATTGTTGACCGTTCCGAATGGCGGCAGCGGCATCGGTTCACCGGCATCTTTGGCCAACTGCATTTTCTTGATGAAAGGGAAAAGGATCAACTCTTCCTTTTTCATGTGCTGCGCAAGGTTTCCTGCACTTTCGTAGAACAAATTCCGTACTTCAATCAAGTATGGATGCCCGTCTCCGTGCACCTTGGCCACTCTATCCAGAAACGGCTTCAACTGTTCGGTAGCCTCTTCCACATAGCGGTGGTGCTTATCCTCAATGTGGTTGGCCAATCGGTCCAATTTCCATGCGGTGTAATCCACATCGCCATCATCTTTCACCGAAATGGCCGTTTCAAGATCTGCCAATAACGGTTTTGGGTCAATACCCTTAGTGGCGCAAGCATCCTCAATCGTGCGTCCGCCCTTGCAGCAGAAATCAATCCCGTATCTCTTAAAAACAGGAGCTGTGCGGTAATTTTCTGCCACCATCTCCCCTATTGTCATCGTGTCTGTGTTCATCTCGAATTATTTAGTTCTGTTGTGTTGTTGAAAGTCTATTCAAATAGGTTCGGCCATCTCCATAATCATCGAGCAGGTCGTTTATGGAAGTGTTCTCCAGCATTTCGCGTAACTGCTCGCGAACCAGCATGAACTGCCCGTGCATGGGGCATGGCTTTTTACTGTTGCACGATTTCAGCCCAAGCCCACAACCGCGATAGATCGTGTCGCCATCTATGGCTGCCACCAAAGTGCTCAGCATGAGCGTTGAAGCCGTGGAAGTATTGAGAGTAAAACCACCCAATGCGCCCTTGACCGAGGTGATTACCTCAGACCTGACCAATTGCTGTAGAATTTTGGCTGTGAATGCCTCTGGCGAACCGATCTCTTTGGAGATCTGCTTCAGATTTACCCGCTTATCATTGGTGGTATTCCACGCAATGTAAATGGTTGCCCTGATGCCATATTCGCAAGCTTTTGAGAACATTGTCTGCCTATTACTGACACAAACGTACGGGCAAACATTTTAATTCGGACTGATTTGTCCGAATTAATTATATGATTTATATCAGCTTTAGATTGGATAAAACTTGGCTATCGATAATTGAATCTAATTCCATCATTGATTCAATGGAATTCTGACAAGGCCAGTCTTTTCTGTTCCATGAATAAGATTTCCTCATGTCGACATCAGGAGAGAAACAAACAACCGGAATATGTACTTCACCTTCTTGATTTAGGTTTTACCTCATTAAAGAGAGTGTCACAACAATTATCATTTACGTGAAGCCGATTTATTCCTCTCAGTTGTATGCCCTGGCCGTGACCATTTGATCTTCTCTACTCTCTCCGAATGCGTTTTGTAAACAGCTTCATCAACCGTAGGTTTCTCTCCTTTTTGGTAAGGTCTCTGTGCCTTTAATCCGAGTGATTGGAACAAGGCCATATCCTTGCAGGTCTCAGGATTTGGCGTAGTCAACAGTTTATCGCCTGCAAAAATGGACCCTGCACCTGCCAAGAAGCATAACGCTTGGCCTTCATCGGTCATCTGTGTTCTTCCTGCTGATAATCGGACCGTGGTATCTGGCAATACAATGCGTGTGGTGGCAATCATCCGAACCATGTCCCAAATAGGAACGATTTCCTGATCTTCAAGCGGAGTTCCTTCCACCGGAACCAGGCCGTTTATTGGAACACTTTCAGGATGCGGGTTCAATTTCGATAGTGCTAGCAGCATATTGCATCGGTCTTCCGGGCTTTCTCCCATACCAATAATACCACCCGAACATACAGTCAGTTTTGCCTTTCGAACGTTTCTCAAGGTCTTCAATCTGTCCTCAAAACCACGTGTGGATATGATCTCTTTGTAATATTCTTCTGATGTGTCGATGTTGTGGTTGTAGGCATACAGTCCGGCAGCGGCCAATCGCTTTGCCTGATCTTCTGTGATCATGCCAAGCGTACAGCAAACCTCCAAATCCATGTCATAAACGGCCTTAACCATCTCCAACACTTGGTCGAACTCATAGTTGTCGCGCACATTTCGCCATGCTGCCCCCATACACAGGCGGGATGAACCGCTCTGCTTTGCACTTTTGGCCGCTTTTCGAACCTCTTCAATGCCAAGCAGCTCACTTCTTTCAACCTTGGTCTGATAACGGGCCGATTGCGAGCAATACCCGCAATCTTCGGAGCAGCCACCAGTCTTTATGGATAAGAGCGTGCTCACCTGCACATCGGTCGGGTCGTGATGTTGTCTATGAACCGTTGCTGCCTCGTAGATCAGGTCGATCAATGGGCGGTTATAGATCTCCAGTATCTCTTCTTTAGTCCAATCGTAGCGGATGCTGCTCATTCTTTGGAGTTCGCGCGGGTTGATTTCCATCTTTCAGTTTGTCTTTTGAACCTGGTCATTCTTATAAAAAAGGGTCTTCTCTACCCTATTCCGATCGTCAAAAATGGTGTAACGCCCATTTAGTTTGTCGTTGACATAAGTTGCTTCGGACAACGTGTCGCCTTTCTCAGAAAATGTTATCCAAATACCCTCACGTTTTCCATGTACGAACGTTCCTTGCATCTTCTTTTTGCCATTGGGGAAATACCAGATCCACAGGCCGTGGTTTCGCCCATCCACCTGATTACCGATCTGTTTGGCCTGCCCGTTATCGAATTTTGGCTTTTCGCGATCACGGAGATAGAAACCCACAGCGGACACGACAATAACCAGAATACCGACCACCACTTTATGCCTGCTATCGTAGCGGAAAACCGACATGGTCAAACATCGTGTCGGGCACCTCTCAGTATGCCGAAAATGTGAAGCAATGGCGGGAAGAGTGCGTCCATGCTTTCCTTGGCTCCGTTGGTAGATCCCGGAAGTGCCAGCACCAGCGTGTTTCCTATCACACCAGAAACCGTCCTCGACAACATGGAGTATGGCGTTCTGTCCTGACCGTAATTTCTTACCGCTTCAGCAATGCCGGGTATTTCGCGATCCAGCATTGGAACAATCGCTTCCGGTGTCACATCGCGTTTCGACAACCCGGTTCCGCCCGTGAAAATGATCATATCAGTCTCCTGTTCAACCGCTTTATTCACTTCGTTTTGGATGTCTTCCGTTTCGTCAGGAATGACCAGATAATCCTTGATCTGCACGTTGCAATCTTCCAACTTGGTCATGATGGCCTTTCCTGCCCTATCTTCTTTTTCGCCTCTTGAAATAGTATCCGAACAGACCACAACCGTGGCTGTAAGATCTTTTCTGAAACGGTCTCTGAAATCGGACTTACCCCCTTTCTTCTTCAGTAGTTTGATGTGGTGAATTTCCACGCCTTTATCAATGGGTTTGAGCATATCGTACATGGTCAATGCCACCACCGAAGCACCATGCATGGCCTCCACCTCAACACCCGTTTTGTAGATGGTTTTCACATGCATGAGGATGGCAATCTCTAAATCATCTATGCTGTACTCAATACTTGCCTGCTCAATGGGTAATGGATGGCAATCGGGCAACAGATCGGGTGTCTTTTTCACGCCAAGTAATCCGGCAGCTTTGGCCATTTCAAACACATCGCCTTTCGGCACCGTTCTGTTCTGAATGGCCGCTATGGTTTCAGGTTTGCTGACCTTGACAATTGCCTGCGCGGTTGCCGAGCGAAGCGTAGTTGATTTATGTGTAATGTCAATCATTTGTTCTCCTTCCAAACATGTGTTTCGTCCTCAAAAACCTCCTTCCCGAAAATGGGGGCATTAGCCTTTATCTCTTCCACAATGAAGCGAGTGGCATCAAAACATTCCTTTCTGTGAACCGATGATGTGAATACGAACAGACAGATCTCCCCAGCTTTCACTTCTCCCAGACTGTGATAAATGTGCATGCAGGTGAGGTCGAATTTCGAGAATGCCGCTTCTCGGATGTCGTGCATTGCCTGATTGGCCATGTCCTGGTAAGCCGAATAATCGATGGCTCGAACCATTTTGCCTCCAATCTCATCCGCCCGAACCTGCCCGAGAAAAATGTCGTGTCCGCCAATGTTGGTTTTCACCTGATGATGGGCAATGGAAGTTGCAATCTTCTCTGGAGTTATCGGTCCTTGTACGAATACGTTTTTGATCTTTTTTTCACTCATGCTGAATAGCTTGTTGATGAAAGGCCGCCATACCACCCTTCAGGTTGATCAGTTGATTTTGGAAGTTGTTTTCTCGCAAGAATTCAATGGCGCGTAGACTTCGAATTCCTTTCTGGCAGACCACAATTAGGGGTTTGTCAGTTGGTAGTTCTTTAAACCTGGATGGAATTTCACCCAACTGAATGGAGATTACATCAACTTCCAATTTTGGGGTTTCATACACTTCGCGAACGTCAAGAATGTTGATGTCTTTGCCAGTTTCCAACCAATCTTGGAATTGCACTACATTTACCTCGTTTTCTGAAGAGCATGAGGCAGCCGTATATGAATTGGCCAGATTGATTTGTCTTGCCTTTTCAACTTGTTGCTCATTTCTCGAAAAAGAAATGACCTGTTCCGAGTTGGTGAGCAGGTTCACCATTTTCAGTTTCCCTGAAAGCGGTTCTCCAATACCAAGAATGACCTTCATGGCTTCGGTGGCCTGCAGTGTTCCTATTACACCTGGAAGTACGCCCAACACGCCTGCCTCTGCACAGTTCGGTATCTGATCGGCTGTTGGCGGCTCCGGAAACAGACAGCGGTAGGTTGGACCGCTATTCCAATTGAAAACGGAAACCTGTCCTTCGAATTTGTGGATGGCCCCGTAAACGAACGGTTTGTTCAGTTTCACGCAAGCATCATTCACCAAATACCGCGTAGCGAAATTGTCCGTTCCGTCAATTATCAGATCGTATTCTCGAATTATCTCCAATGCGTTATTTGCAGTGAGGAATGCTTGATAAATCTGGATTGTAACGTCTGGGTTGAGTTGGTTCAATTTCTCTTTTGCCACCAGAGCCTTTGACCGACCTATGTCATTTGTTGTGAAAAGAACCTGACGCTGCAAGTTGGTTTCATCCACCGTATCGCCATCCACAATTCCGATTGTACCAACACCAGCAGCAACCAGATACTGCAAAGCAGGGCAGCCCAATCCGCCAGCACCGATAATCAGCACCTTGGCATCGAGCAACTTCTGTTGGCCTGCTTCGCCAACTTCAGACAACGATATGTGCCGTGCGTATCTCATCCGCCAGCAAATGGTGGTAGTATGGCCACTTCATCATTTTCGCTCAACTCCAACTCTTCCGAGGCAATTTTCTGGTTGACCGCAACTTGATAGGTAATGTTCGATAGTCTTCTACAATTGGTCTCAAGTTGTTGCCGAAGCGCGGCAATGGAATTTTCCCAAAGGTCAATTTGCTCTTCCGATCGGCCCATCCATTCAGCGATCAGCCCAAAATATTTCACGTTCAGTTTCATACCCTCAAATCTTCTTTGGTGTTCAGATTTCTCACCAATTCTTCTTTCTCAACTTTCTTTTCCGTCACTTTCAATTCACTTAAAACAGCTCGTAGTCGATGCTCGTCCTTTACTACAGCTTGTTCAAAAACAGGAATGCACCTTCGGTCGTAAACCGCAACCAGAGGATGAATGCCCTTGCTTGAAGTTGCCGCAACCACATCCGTATTATCCGAATTCAGAACCAACTCTTTCATCAGGTCGAAACCAACAAATGGCGCATCGCAACTTAGAACCAGATTGAGGTCTGTTTCAGATCTTCTCAATCCACTCAGCACACCCATTACGGGTCCATAATCGGGTTGCTCATCTTTCACTAATTCAAACCCGAACATGCCGTACATTGGGTTGGATGTGACGATGAGAATGCGCTGGCAGATCTTGGCCATCGGGTCTAAAATATGTTGGGTCATTGGGCGGCCCTGGTAGAACATCAGCCCTTTGTCGGTTCCCATTCTAGAGCTTTTTCCGCCAGCCAATATGATGCCTGTTATCGGTTTCATTACGTGAGGAATAATTTGAAACAGGCGATGACCAACACGAAAGCCAAAATGCGTTTAAGCAATAGATTGTCGAAGCGAATGCTTCCCAAATAGCCGCCAAGGAAACCACCCACTAAGGCAATGGCCACGAGCCAGATAGCCTGTGGGTCTATCGAAACTCCACGACTGAAATGCCCCATCAATCCGGCAGCAGAATTAACCCATATGAACGCGGCAGAAACCGCAGCGGTCTCCTTCATTGTTCCCCATTTCATCAACAGAATAACCGGACTGAGAATGATACCACCACCAATGCCGATCATACCCGAAAAGAAGCCGATGACAGCACCTGTGGCCAGTCCTTGCCAAACGGGGACGTCAACGGTCTTATCCGCGTCTTTTCCAAAAAGTCCAAGCATCCGCAGAATGGCAAACACTAGCAGCACAGCCAATACTTTTTTGTAGATGGCTGCGTTCACTTCTATCATCCCGCCAAGGAAAGCCAAAGGGATCGAGGTCAAAGCAAACGCCAAGAACAGTTTCTTGTTGAAATGACCTTTTCGTGCATAAGCGATAAACGAAATTGCCGCCACGAACAGGTTGAGCACAAGAGCGGTCGGCTTCATCATACTCACGGGAAACGACCAAAGTGCCATCAATGCCAAGTAACCGCTTGCCCCACCATGCCCCACGGCCGCATACAGAAACGCTACTATGGGAAGCAGTGCCAAGAAATACTGAATGCCTTCTATTTCCCAGATATTCATGTCCTGGCAATTTTCAATTCATTGTCCAAGAACTCATTGCAACGCCTATTAATGCGCTCGTAAAGATGAATGGCCTCAAGACCCGCCTTCGTTACTTCAGTTCCACCACCACCTGCGCCACCCGATGTCCGTATTACCAACGGTTCATCAGACAACGCATTCATGGCATCAACAGCTTCCCAAGCCTTCTTGTAAGACATGTTCATACTACGAGCAGCTGCACTGATAGAGCCCATTTTCTCAATAGCCTTAAGCAATGCCACCCGTCCTTCTCCTAAGTAGGAGCGGCCGTCTTTCATTAACCAAAGTCTGTTATGTACACTGACCTTATCCATTATCGCTATACCTGATCGGACATAACGAATGTATTAGAGACCGGTAACTCAATACATGATTTACATCATATTATTAGTTGCTTTTTAGCAAAACGACCCCATCAACACCAAACAGGTCAAGTTCAATCCAACGAAGGGCAGTTAAAGGAATTTGTCCTACGCGAATTCCTCCACTTCAAACGGATACAGCCACATGGCCTGCATCTGCTGTGCAATTTGTGCATCGCGAGGCAGCAACTTGCTGTTTTCACTGGTTCGTTCCGCTCCCCTCAAAGACATTGTATAAGGATCCACCTCGATGCTAAGCGATGTGCCATGTGCTAAATTACTGAACAGTCGATACGTCTCAGCAGCTACTTTCTCAATGATCACAAGGTTTTCGAAGAGCTTACGCCTAAGTTCTTGCTTGCTGTACTGTTTCTCCACTATATCTTCTTGAAACTTTCGCAAATAGTCCAAATCGAAAGGATCGGTATAACGATCGGTCAGGTCTGCAGTATCGTATGGCAGCATGTCTTTGAATAGACGCTGCATCTGTGCGCTGAGCTCACCGTAACGTTGCAGGAAACTGGTTGGTCCGGTAACGAGTTCTCTCATCAGATCCAGGTCTGTCAGCCCATTATTGGTGAACAGCAGGGTATTGATGCTCCAGTATGCACCCCAATCCCAAAATATTTTGGCAACCATTATCTGGGTGCTACCCCACAGTTCATATTGATCTCGGTAAAGCGGCATCCAATTGTCGTAAAGTGCCCTGATCACTTGAGCGTAGAACTTGGTACGGAAATGAACATCTTCGTTGGCAAGGTCGCGCAGTATGAGATCACCTGTAAAGGTGTTGGCCAGACTAATGAAGTCGGTGCCAGGAGAATAGAACGGATCTCCGAAAAGCCCTGCCTCTCCTACCACAGTCCAACGGTCCGTGCTGTATGTTTCCTTCGATGCATAAGCAAAGTGTTTCATCATCAGAAAATCCATAACCGAACCTTCCTTACCCTCAAGATGACTGTATAATTGCGGCTCATTTTCTGCCAACCAATCCAAAGATTTATCAAGTGTGTTGTAGGTTTTGAATGGATGCATTTCCTCATCGGCAACAATTCCGATACTCGTTCGGTCTCCGACCAATGGAATAATCCACACCCAATAGCCTTTGTCCATAAGATGAACGGTACTGAGATAGCGAAGCCCATTTTCCACATGCGAGTGCCATTCCTTGTCGTCAGACCATTCATCAATATCCACCTTAAAATCAACCCGAAACCACGTTGAGTTCACGTTATGTGGGTATTGCTCTGCAAAACCAAGTTTACGCTTCATGAAACTGGCCCTACCCGTGGCATCTACCACCCAGCGGGTCGTAACTGTTTGGCTTTCGCCATCCTTGGAGTAAGTAACCAGATGAGTTGGGTCTGAGATCTGTACATCCTGAACCCGTGCTCCTTGCAATACGGTATTGCCAAGCTCCCGGCTCATGTCAATAAGGTCATTCTCAAAGATGCCTCGATCTATCTGGTGGCTAGGAACAGGCAGAAACTTCTTTGGGCCGAGTTCTACTCTTCGGTGTATCTCGTTCTTATGCTTTGGAGATATGAAAAACCGTAATCCATGTTTTGGAAGTTGTTTCTCATCGAGATAATCTTTGAGATTGAGCACTTCCCTCATGTAGTGTGTTCCTAGCTCCACACTCGACTCTCCTATCTTAAAAGCCGCTTCTGGAGCTTTTCCATCCCGCATTTCGAGTACCAAAACTTTAATATCAGGATCCTGTTGTTTCAATTGAAGCGAGAGCAGAAGTCCTGCCAGACCTCCTCCAAGAATGGTTGCATCATACTGTTGTTCCATACGGTTTTCATTTAGAGGTTAATAGCCCCTAAAGCTATAGCGGAACAAATGTTATTATATGATTTATATCATATTAATGACATTACTGAAATTGTGATAGGAGCCATTGGTTACGGTAGTAAATGGACCTCAATCTCTTCTCTTGCATTTACGGCTTCTGCATTTGCTGGCACATACGCCAATGCATTGGCCAAAGAGTATGTGTTGAGCATGGCCGAACTCTGTCCTTCCAGAATATGTACTTGACCATCGGAAATATTGGCCTTCAGAAATTGAGCGCGTGACATCTGTTTGATAGTTCCATCTGCCAGTGGTAATCTCAAGGTTGGAAGAAATATGTCTGTCCTTCCCATGAACTTCCTGATAACTGGAATAACGTACTCATAAAAACAAGTGAGACTTGCGGAAGGGTTTCCAGGAAGACCGAAAATAGCTTTCCCATCCTTAGACCCGAAGAAAATCGGCTTACCTGGTTTCTGAGCCACTTTGTAGAACACCTCTTGCACTCCCAGTTTTTTAAGTGCCGTACCAACATGGTCGTGGTCGCCAACGGATATACCTCCACTTAGAATGACCATCTCATTTTCTTGTAATGCGCTTTCGATGCTTTCAATCGTTTGATCCAGGTCATCTTTTACTCGGCCAACATGACCTTCTATTCCTTCTTTTCTTAAAGCTGCAAGTAGCATCTGTGCGTTACTCTCATAGATTTGTCCATACTGCAAATTCTTCCCTGGTTCAACCAGTTCATTTCCAGTAACCAGAACTTTGACGTTGGGTTTTGCAAAAACCTCTACTTCAACAATACCTAACATTTGCAAAAAACCTATGGCCGCAGGGTTCAGCAAGGTTCCTTTGGGTAAAGCAACATCATTTGCCTGTATCTGCTCGCCAATTGGGCGTATGTGCATTTTTTCCGGCACCTCTCTTTGAAGAACAATTCTGTCATTGTTCCTCTCAACCCATTCTTGCTGAACCACAGTTTTGGCTGTTTCTGGAACCGGTGCTCCAGTAAAAATCCTTACACACTCTCCTTTCTTTAGTTGGAATTGCTGACTGCTACCAGCAGCAACCTCTCCGATAACGTTGAACATTGAACCCTGATCTGCTGATCCTTCTCCAAGTGCATATCCATCCATGGCGCTTTGGGCAAAAGGTGGCATATCCATAGGTGATCGGAGATCTTTGGCCAAAATCTTACCAAAGGCTTGTGCAATGGTGTTGTTTTCTAGTTTTAAGGAAATCCCAACATTCAGTAGCTTCTCTTTTGCAATTTCTACGGATACCATGATCGCTGTTTAATTCAATGACAAATTTATCATCAATCATATCGGTATAATGAAGATGGATGAATGACAGAAATCAGTGACTTCATACAAAATCTGCGCGTTAACCGACCTGAAAACCGATCAGAGCTATAATTACAATAACGGCTATCGTAATAGACGACAGTAAGCCGCTTTTCAACCTTTCAGTAACAATAAATCAGTGTCCAAAAACTACTGTGCCTCAGTAACAACTGAGTTTCAAGGTTGTTTCAGCTTAGCTGTTTTTGACATAGTAATCATCTGATCATCAGACTATCCATCGGGTTCATTTCCCATCCGGACCGCCTGAAAATAAAGCAGTTACATCAATGAAAGATGTAACTACTTTTCTTTTTAGAGCATTTGCACGTTTTTTACCGCTTTTTGAAATGGCAGAATGAGCCAGCTTCAGATTACGTATAACTCCACTTTTATATTACACAGATAATAATCCTGTGACCATTGCGGCCGTATTGATACAGAAAAAAGAAAAAGGAGAGCCGAAGCCCTCCTTTTCAAACCCAACGATAAGCAACAGGCTCAGCGTCCTTTCACGTCAGCTTTCAAGCTGTTCAGTTCCTGTTGCAATCTGATGTTCTCTGCTTGCAATTGCTTCATTTGGTTATTCAACTCCTGAACGGCTTTCACCAACGGTACGGTGAATTCCGCGTAACGCAAACCGTACAGATCGTTCTCATTCTTAGGAGCATCCACCCCACTGAAATCAAAACCGATCTCTTTTGCTGCGGCCTCCACCTCTTGCGCCAGGAAACCTGTGTATGTAATGGAACTCTTATTGTTGTCAGTAGAACTGAACTGAGAATGCTCTTTCCGACCCAACTTGTCTTTAATCTCTTCAATCGCCAGATTGTATGTGACCGGACGCAATTTCTCAATGAATACCAACCCTGGGACATCTGCTCTTACATTCATCTTAAATCTTGAGTCCGAAAGATTGGTCCATCCGACATATCCACCGATACTTGTTACATCGGGATTGCCAATTTTCACCTGATCCGATGCAAGAAACTCTGCATCATAACCGATTGCTGTAGAATTTGTGATCAGACTTTCACTGCCTAGACCTGGACCAGCACTAAGACCAATTGAAACACAATTGTTGGTAACCGTTGGCGAATAGGCAATTCCTGAATAGGCCCCAATACTCGTATTGAATCCCCCAGCCGTATTCTCAACCATGCTCTGCACTCCAATGGCAACATTACCTTCAGGCAATACCGGTTCACTCTGACTCAGGCTCAGGTCTCTTAATGCTTCCTTACCAATAGCCACATTATCATCTGCTGGAATTGCATTTACCATACACTGATACCCAATAGCCACGTTGTCGCCTGCACCGACATTAGAGTACATGGCCTCATGCCCCAATGCCACGTTTCCGCGACCTGATACAAGCGAATGGAGCGCCCTATGTCCCATTGAATTATTCTCCCACCCCAACGTATTGGAATACATGGACTCATAGCCAATTGAATTGTTCCTATGTCCTGAGGTGTTGGTTTTCAAGGAACTGTAACCTAAACCAACATTTTCAAATCCGGTTGAGTTGTTTTGCAACGAAACGGTTCCTACGGCAGTATTGTGAATCCCGTGACCCGGGTCACTGCTTCCGGTACCATTGTTCTTCAATGCCTCGAAACCAACGGCCACGGAGCCCGATTTGTTGGTTCCGCTTCGCAATGCGCCTGCGCCAATGGCCACGCTACCTTCGCCCAGCGTGTTGCTCATCAATGCCTCTTTACCAAGTGCCACGTTATTCTGCCCAACGGAATTGTTCCTGAGCGCGCTATGCCCCATGGCAACGTTCTCTGAGCCGATTGTGTTCAAATACATGGCATCTACCCCGATGGCACTGTTGTATGTTCCCGTGGTGTTTCCACCAAGGCTGTTATCGCCCACGGCCGTGTTGTAAGAACCACTTGTGTTGTAATACATGCTGAGGTTACCGATGGCCGTATTGTTGTTCCCTGAACCATTGGCCTGCAAGACTTTGGACCCCAATCCTGTATTGAAACTACCGTTGCCGTTGGTCACGAACGATTCGAAACCGACCACTGTGTTCTCATCTCCGTTCTGCATGGCATTGGCAGCTTTGGATCCCATTACCACGTTTCCGTAGCCAATTGTATGATATTCACCTACCTGCGAACCAATGAAGATGTTATCGTATCCTGTTGATACCGACCGTCCTGCTTTCCAACCTAGAAAGATATTGTCGAACGCGTAGGTCATGGAACTTCCTGTTTGATGACCGATAAGGATGTGGCGCGAACCGTTGGTAACCTTGCCAGCTTCCGACCCGATCATGACGTTGGTAGCACCATCTGCCAGTTGATTTCCCGCTTGGTAACCGACAAGAATGTTGTCTGCTCCGTAGGTCAGTCCAGCTCCTGCTTCCGTTCCGAAAACGGCATTCTGAGTAGCGTAAGTAGAACCAAGTGCCGCCCCATAACCAACGTATGTGTTTGCAGAGCCCAATGTGGCCAATCCAGATCCAAAACCTACGTACGTATTCTTGACTCCGCCAGCATTTGATGCACCGCTCTTTGCACCAACGAACACGTTTCCGTCTGCATCATTGTTCACACCAGCACTATCACCTATCAGCACGCTGAAATCTCCAGTGGCCTCTAAACCGGCCTTGTACCCCAAGAATGTGTTGTTGCTCCCGTAGGCATCGTAACCGGCCAACGCCCCAATGGCCGTATTCCGATGGTCTATTCCTGCTTGTTCAAGCGCACCTGTTCCAACAGCGGTATTGTAATGCCCGAAATCCACGTTATTGGCAGCATTGGCCCCTACAAAGGTGTTTCCGATTCCTTGTTGCAACCAAAGACCAGCATTACGGCCAACCGCGGTGTTGTTGTCGCCTTCGGCATTCACCAGCGTGCTACGACCGATGGCCGTGTTGCCTTCTCCTGTTGTCACATCCCGCAAGGCCGATGTTCCCAGAGCCACGTTATGAATGCCCGTGGTCACATTCTCCATCGCTCCATAGCCAAAGAATGTCTCTCCCGTGTTTGTCTGACCTATGTGCCCCGACTTCACCCCATTTACCTTGAAAACGAGATCAGCGTTATCCGTTGTTCCAATAAAATTGCTGGCAGAGTTTGTACCTGCATTCCCATTCAATTCCCAACCCGATCCACCATTGCTGTTGGTGAATCCTGCGGAATTGGCATAGAGTGCGTAAGGCACGCTAAGCAATTCGCTGAGGCCTGTAATGCTGTAATTGGTACCGCCTGTTGGATCAATTGCCACAAAAGCGGAATAGGTAGATGCTCCCCAATCAATGGATGCAATGTCTCCAAACTGATTGGTTCCGTCTCCAATCACTAATGTAAGCAGCCCGTTTGCATTGGTAGTACCCGTATGTTCTTCCTCAAACACACTGGGACCGTTGGTTCCAATAACGATACTGACCTGTACACCCACGGTCTGGTTGGTGATAAGCTGTCCGCTATTATCGCGGATCACCGATTGGTAGGTCATCCGTTCGGGAGCCTGCGCCAACACAGCTGTTGCAGCAAAAATGAAATGCACAATGAATAGTAGCTTTTTCATGGTTATCGTTTTATGATCTGGTAGGTTTTCTCTTCTGAGTGTTTGTTTCGTATCACGAGGTAATAAGTGGCCGCGGCCAACGCCTGCATCGGTATTTCGGTGCTTGAGTTTTGAATTCTGGTAGAAGTGAGTTCGCGCCCAAGCGCATCGAAAAGCTGAACTGTCAGTTCTTCATCCAACTCGCCAATTGCCAGAATGGTAATGCGGTCGGTGGTCGGGTTTGGGTAAACCTGCAAATCCACGTCTTTGAGACCATTCTCACGGACATCCGTTACAATGGATATTTCGTAAGGCTGCTGTACGCCTTGATTCTCCATTTCGGTGCTGGAACTGTTCTGTTGGTAGAACACCTGGCCAATGGTGAAACTCACCGAGCCTCCCACATCGGTACCATCGCCTCCTGAAACAACCACGTCTGTCTGTGCTGAAGCAGTTGCACTGATTGTGGCAAACGCGGACAAGAGTAAGAAAAGCTTCATTCGATCTTGATTTAAGACCGAAACTACCCGCGCGTGATGTGGTCTGAAATAACCGTTTAGAATTCGGTGCGTTTGGATGAGAGTTCGGTAATTGCCGAACTATGTGATGCTGACGGAGAGTTCCACTCGTGTGCCCAATGGTTGGTGGTTCTCATCTTTCAGGTCGATGATTTTCATGCTGGAATTACCGACAGACGAAGCTCCCAACTCCACTCTTCTGCCTGTAACCTTGGAGCCGAACGAACTGTAGGTTTTGGATGCCATTCTCTCCGAATTACGACCGACACCGTTGTCTTCAATGATCACCCGAATGGTAGTTTCATCCAGTGATGCCACTTCAATGGTCAACCGACCGTTTCTGTCCGTCAGCGGCATGATGCCGTGCCAGATGGCGTTCTCAGCAAACGGTTGAATGAGCAGCGGCTGTATTCTCAACCGTTCCGTGTCCAATCTCGGGTCGATGTCAATGCTCCATTCCAGTCGGTCTTTGAAGCGCAGGGCTTCCATTTCGAGATAAAGACGCAGCGCGTCAAGGTCGTTCTGCAACGAAATGGTTTCCTGCGAGCTATTCTCCAGCACCGAACGCAACAACCTTGAGAATTTGGTCAGATACAGATCGGCCTTTTCGGTTTCCTGTTTCTTGATGAGCAGCTTGATGCTGTTGAGGCAATTGAACATGAAATGCGGGTTCATCTGTGCACGCAGCACCTCCATTTCCAACTTTGCCAGTTGAAGTTGGTACGCATCGCGCTCCTTCTGTCGATGAAGTAATTGTCGCAAGCGCCAACGGTAAACCAACCAGCCGATCAGCGCAAGAACAACTGCCACCGCAGCAAGGAAACGTCCATCGGCCCAGAATGGAGGTCTGATTTTGAACTTGAAGGGTTGCGAAATCTGTTCAGTGCCATCCACGCTTTGGTACATGATGGTCAGCTCATATTCATCTGGGGAAAGTGAACTGAGCGTGAGTTGCCCTCGAGTGACGTCTTCTGTCCAAGTGCCTGTGGCATGCAAACGGTAGAAATACCTACCACCCAACTCAGGGTTCAATCCTGAAAGCGAATACGAAACGGCCAAGCTGTTCTGCGTGTAATTCAGGTTCAGACCGTGGTTGAGAACGGAGTCGACCGCAGAAATTGCTTCCGTACCATTGATGGTGATCTTCTGAAAACGAATGGTAGTGAGCAACACGTTCTCAGCAACGGAAGGGGCCACATGCAGCAACCTTCCATTCTGAAGCAACAGCACATTTCCAGTCGCATCGCGGAACAGTTTCTCGCCACCCGAAATTCCGTACGAACTACCGAAGTGCCGCAACTTCTCGTTCGATGATACCTCAAACAGTCCGAGCCCTGTGGAAGCGTAGAGGGTTCCATCGTTCGCCAATTCCAAGCCGTAAACGCCTTGCGTTTCATTCAATGGCGGCAACAGGCTTTGCAATACCTGTGAAGCTGACACGCGCAACGCCACGCCCGATTCGGAGCCACCAAGAATTACCGAATCACCTTTGGTGCGAATGCTCGAAACATGCTTCAGATACACACCATCGGAATCGGGTCGGTAGGGGAAATTGACAAACTCGTTCTTCTCTGCATCAAATCGCCCGTGACCCAATTGTGAGGCATACCAGACTGTCCCGTCTTCGGCCACGTGCAATTCATTCACCCAACCCACATAGTTCAATTGCTTTCCATTCTTGGTCTGTTCACCACCAAAAGCTTGAACATTTTTATCTGCCAGACCGAGTCGGATCAAACCATCCCACGAAGTGCCGAGCCAAACATTATCTGCCTGATCGACCGCCATGCAACGCAGTCCAGATCTATCGGGGCGAAATACCGTTGAAATATTCCAGGTCAGGTCATTGACGACACCCGTTCGAAGATCCACCTCTAGCAACCCTTTATGAAAAAGCACCAATGCCGAGGTTTCATTTCTGAACGCCACGGAAATGGGATATTCAAGTCTTTGGTCCGGATGTAGCGGCCATTCTTTCAGCGTTCTTAATTGTGCGTCTGCGAGAGCCAAACGCAACGGATTTTCAAGTAGTAAAAGGTTCTTCCCCTTAATTGATGCCAAACTCAAAACGTCCTTTTGCGGGCATGCAAACCCAAGCTGCTGATAGGTTCGGTGAATGACCTTCAACCCTTCGCCATACGTGGCAATCCATACCTCGCCCAGTTCATCTTTTGCCAAGAAATAAGGTCGGAAATCCTGTGAGAGCCAGTGCCATGTTTCCGTAGCGGCATCAAACTCTGAAAGTCCTTTTCCGGGATGGGCCATGAGGAATTTTCCGTTCCCGATCGGTTCAATATGCTTGATATTGTTCAGCCAGAAATCATCATCGGCCAGATCGATCTGTTTGAATTCTTCGGTCTGCGTGTTGAATCGGAAAAGACCATCGCCCCAACTGCCCACCAGCAGTTCGGTCGCGTTCAGAATCGCCAACGCACGTACTCCGAACGGTTCGCCCTCTTTCTTGGCTTTGCCGAAATTCCCTTGAACACCTTTCTGCGCGTGGAGCTTAACAAGTCCGTTGGCCGTTCCCAGCCAAATGACGCTCTCCTCCTTTGCATCATTGAGCATGGACTGAATGCTGTTGCTAAAATGACGGAGATCCTCCGCAAGCACAAATTCAGGTTCAGGAATGAAGCTTTGGAATGTTTGTGAGTTGGAATCGAACCGCTGAACGCCATGTTCATGCACCCCGACCCAAACATCATTTCCATGTTCGTGGATGAACATGATGCGGTCATCGGCCAGGCCATTGGTTTCTCCCGTATGGGTATAATGGTCGATCTTGCCGGTTGGGCTTACGCGATAAAGCCCACGTTCGTATGTGCCCACCCAAAGCGAGCCGTCACTTGCAACCAGCAAGGCCGTAATGGGCAACGAACTGAGCGGATGATAAGCCCCGTTAGTGGTTCTGAACGGCCAGAACTGTCGGCCATCAAAGCGGAAAAGCCCTTTCTGCGTGCCGCACCACAGCTTACCATCTTGCGCAAACGCCAGAGTTTGGGTTCCTGTGAAACCAAGCTCGGGGAGCCCTTCTGCCCTGCCCAGTTCTCTGAATCTTACCTCTTGAAAGTCGTTCTGCTGTGCGAAAAGCCATCCGTGGGTGAACAGAAGAACGAGCAGGATTGATCGGAATCCTTTCATAGGTCCTTCAAAAAATCTGACCTACGACTGCGAGCTATTGGAATACGTGTATCATCGCTCATAATGAGGTAACCGCCATCGTTGCGCACAAAACGCACAATATGGTTGGGATTGACCAGATAGGAATTATGAACTCGCACAAACCCGAAAGGAACCAGCATTTCCTCCACTGATTTGAGCGTGCGGCTGATGAGCAATCTGGTCGCGGCCTTGCGATGCACGTGCGTGTAGTTGTTGTCGCCTTGGCAGTAGATGATGCTGTCAGTATCCACAAACTCGAACCCATCCGAAGTTGGAAACGTGACGCGGCCATTTGCCTGCCCTTTGCTACGGATGGCATCAATGAGCTCGATCACCTCTTCTCGCAGGTCATCTTTGCGCAATCGCTCGGTGGCGCGCTTTACCGCAAGCTTCAGTTCATCACCACTCAATGGTTTGAGCAGATAATCGGCAGCTGCCGCCTTGATGGCCTGAATGGCGAAACTATCGTAAGCGGTGACGAAGATCACCTGACCCGAAAATCCTTCGGCCTGTTTCAGGAATTCGAATCCGTTCATCTTCGGCATTTCTATGTCCAAGAAAATGAGGTCCGGGTCGAGTTCGGGAAGATCTTGGAGTGCTTCTCGAGCATCGGTATAAGAAGCTACAACCTCCACATTCGGGCAGTGCTCCACCAACTCCAATCGGGTCACTTCCAGGCTGTCCTGCTCATCATCAACAAGTATGCACTTCAACGCCATGATACAAGTATCGGCACGGATGCCGTATCGCGCAACGGCTATTTAGAATTCGGTGTAATCCGAAGTGTAATTGGTAGAAATACTGATAGAAGACAACCGATCCGTTCGATAGACTATAAATCTGTTCAATCATGAATCACTCCTTGTTCACATTACTGGACACATTTAGATAAACAGAATTGGCCGCAATAGTTGAAATCTGAAGCCGAATCGTAAGACAACTGTTTCAAGTTTGTTTCACTTTAGATCTTTTCGGAGCTGTAAATCACTGATAATCAGAGAGCCCTTTCGGGGGTTCATTTCCCGTCCGGACCGCGAAGCCACTCACACGAGTGGCTTTTTAATTTCCAGTTAAGGTTAGGGTTGTATTTTCACGGCTCATCTCAAACCCCAATCAAATATGCTTTTCAGAATAGTCTTTTGCCTTTCCTTATTGGCGTGGCATAGCATTAACGCACAAATCATTGATCCTGAACATGTTACAATAATTCGCGATTCGCTCGGGGTACCACACGTGCACGGAACCACCGATGCTGAAGCAGCTTATGGACTGGCCTATGCGCATGCCGAAGACAACTTTGCAGAAATACAGGAAGCCGTAATGGCGGGTAAAGGTCTGCTCGGAAGTTATCAAGGAAAAGATGGTGTCCTTTTTGACTTCGGGCTTCAGTTTCTGAGCATCGACTCGCTGGTGGAAGCTCGATTCGAACAGGATCTTTCCTCCGAGTTCCGAGCGGTTCTTTCGGGGTACGCGCAGGCTCTGAATGATTACGCTGACCAACACCCAAAGGAAATCATCCTCAAAAAGACCTTTCCTGTAACCGCTAAAGATCTGGTGAAGAGTTCAACGCTCAGTGTTTCGCTGATGGCCGGCCTCGGCATGGCACTGAAAGCGGTGAACGAAAATCGGATAGAGGAATTCTTAGGTGCCAACGAAATTGAAACCGGAACGGGCTCCAATGCCCTTGCCGTTGCGCCAGAGAAAATGGCAGATGGCAACGCCTATCTGCTTGTCAATTCGCACCAACCCATTGAAGGACGATTTGCGTGGTACGAGGCGCATGTGATGAGCGATGAAGGCTGGAATTGTGTTGGAGGTCTTTTCCCTGGAGGCACGAGCGTATTTGTGGGGTCAAACCCGAACTTGGGATGGGCTCACACCTTCAACTACCACCAGTTCGGAGATATCTACCAATTAGAACTGAACCCCAAGAACAAGAACCAATACAAGTACGATGGCCAATGGCGAGATTTCTACGTTCGTAAAATAAAGCTCAAGGTGAAGGTTATCGGGATGAAGATTCCAGTTACCAAAAAGGTGAAGAGTTGTGCATACGGCCCCGTGTTCGAGAATAAATACGGGTCGTGGGCATTTCGATTTGCCGCCTATCACGACATCCGCGCCACTGAGCAATGGTATCGTATGAACAAGGCGAAAAACTTCGGTGAGTTTACCGAAGCCATGAAAATGCAGGCGGTACCACTTTTCAATACGGTGTATGCTGACAAGGATGGAAATATCATGCTGCACTCGGGTGGCAAGGTGCCAAAGAGAAATCCACGATTGAATTGGAAATCGCCCATCACGGCCAATACTTCCGATTATCGATGGGAGGAAATCCTTGATTATGGACAGCTTCCGCACGTAGAAAATCCAGAATGCGGATACGTTTACAACGCCAACAACACCCCGTTGGAATGCACTGGAGACAGCTGTAATTGGAACGAGTATTTCCCTGGTCTTCAAACCTTTATGTACAACCGGGGAGAACGATTCAAGTATTTGATGGAAAGCCACGATGGCAAATTCACCGAAGGAGACCTTGACCGCATCAAGTACGATTTCAGCTACCATCCGGATGGCATTTACGAAAAGAAATTCGCAGCCATGTATAACTTGGATGAGACCAAGTACCCCGACATTGCCGATGCCATCCAAAAGCTCAAAAAATGGGACCGGAAAGGAAATGCGGACAATATGGATGCAGCCTTGGCCATGGTAACGCACGATTTTCTGCGGTTGGCAGCAGATGCACCGTTTGCCATCTACATGGTACGACAGGCGTATTTGGATGAACAGACAGCGGTTGATGCCATCCGCAAAGCAAAAAAACTTCTATTGAAAACACACGGAACATTGGATGTGCCGTTGGGCGATGTTCAACGCCTCATTCGAGGAGAGAAGAGCTTGCCCGCACATGGACTTCGTGAGGTTCCGCGGGCAACAGACACGAAATTGTACGATAAGAAGAAAGGTATTTATCAGGTTACGGGTGGCGATGGCTACATTCAGGTGGCGCGCTTCGGAAAAGACGGCACAGAAGTTCGCAGCATCAATGCGCTGGGAGCCAGCAACCACCCCGAAAGTCGTCATTACAACGACCAAATGGAGATGTTCACCAACCACCAGTACCGTCCAGTTCCACTTGATATTGAGTTACTCAAAGCCAAGGCCGAACAAATTTATCACCCTGGAGAATAATCAGAACTTCTTCCAGAAGGAAACCAAAGCGCCAACCGATAGCAGGAAAACGGTTCCTAATCCAAGGCCAAGACCTGTATTCCCATAAATGAATGAACCCATGGCAAAAAGTGCCGTGTAGACCACCAGGCAACCAAGGAACATTCCGAGAATCTGAAGAGGGAGATTGCCAACCGTGGCAACAGTCGAACTTCTGAAGTTCTTCCAGCCAATTGTTGGATTGACCTTAATGCAGAAGTTTTTGAGTGTTTCTTCTGTCTCAGGCTGAGTTAAGAAGGTTACAGTTAACCAGCCAATGGTTGTAACTACCACACCGACCAAGAGATTCCAATGTCCCGCAATATCAATCAGATGGATTTTCGGGTTGATAATCTCGAAGAAAACGGCCACCGCAAACGAAATGACCATTCCGCTTATCTCCGTCCAAGCGTTAATGCGCCACCAGAACCAGCGAAGAATGAATATCAAACCGGTTCCAGCACCAATCTGAAGCAAAATATTGAACGCTTGTAGTGCATTGGAAAGCGCCAATGCCATCAGCGCAGCAAATAGCATCAGCAATACGGTTGAAACCCGACCGACCATCACCAGTTCCTTTTCGGATGCATCTGGCTTGACGAATCGCTGGTAGAAATCATTCACTACATATGAACTTCCCCAATTCAAATGTGTAGAGATTGTGCTCATGAAAGCGGCCACCAAAGAAGCAATCACCAAACCGAGCAGACCTGCTGGAAGAAATGTGAGCATGGCCGGATAAGCAAGGTCATCATTCACCATGGCAGCATCAATATGCGGAAATGCCGCTTGAATGCTTTCAAGATTCGGAAAAACGATAACGGAGCATAACGCGATGATGATCCAAGGCCAAGGTCGCAAAGCGTAATGCGCAATATTGAAAAGCAGCGTTGCGCCCATCGCGTTCTGTTCATCTTTCGCGGCCAACATGCGCTGAGCGATGTAACCGCCTCCGCCAGGTTCGGCACCAGGATACCAAACACTCCACCATTGCACTGCCAGCGGAATAATGAGCAATGGAATCAATGCTTCGGTGTCAGAAAAATCAGGCAAAAAATTGGTCAATGATGCTACTTCCTGATGTGCCAACAAGTTTTCGAGTCCGTTTACCTGCGGCAGATCGAGCATCACGTTGGCAGCCCAAACCGTTCCAACCATCGCCAAAATGAACTGAAAGAAATCCGTGATCAGAACGCCTCTCAAACCGCCCATCGAGCTATAAAGAACCGTGACAACACTTGCAATCAGCAACGTTTGTTCGGACGAAAGCCCAAGCATTACACCACCGATCTTGATGGCCGCCAAACACACCGTGGCCATGATCATCACGTTGAAGAAAACTCCGAGATATAACGCCCTGAAACCGCGAAGAAATGCCGCACTTTTCCCTCCGTAACGTATCTCATAGAACTCCAGATCGGTGAGCACGCCCGAACGTCTCCACAATTTGGAATAGACGAAAACCGTGAGCATCCCCGTAAGGAGAAACGCCCACCAGACCCAGTTGCCCGACACTCCGTTCTTCCGAACGATATCTGTCACCAAGTTGGGCGTATCGGCAGAGAATGTGGTTGCCACCATCGAAATTCCCAACAGCCACCATGGCATATTCCTGCCGGAAAGGAAAAACTCGGCCGAACTGCTTCCTGCCTTGCGCGAAACAACGATTCCGATAATTAGCGAAACGATAAAAAAGGCCGCGATGATGGCCTGATCGAGGAGTGTGAGTTGCATGATGGAAATTACGTGGTTGCAGGTCTACTCATCACGCATCCTTAACGAAGTATTAACAGGCCTGCGTTAATGCTTCGGCAACTCAACAGACCGCAGAAGGAATGGGCTTTCTATATTCGCGACAAATAACCAATGAACATGAAACCGACACTTCTAATACTTGCAGCAGGAATGGGCAGCCGTTACGGTGGTCTCAAGCAGATCGATCCGCTTGGCCCGAACGGAGAAACCATCATCGAATACTCAATTTACGATGCCATTCAGGCAGGTTTTGGCAAGGTGGTTTTCGTTATCCGCGAGAGCTTTGCTGATGATTTCAAAGCGCGTTTCACCGGGAAGTTCGAGGATAAAATTGAGATCGCTTACGCGTATCAGGATGTGAACACGCCTGTTGAAGGTGTAACGGATCTTCCGCATCGCGAGAAGCCTTGGGGAACCATGCATGCCGTTCTGGTTGCCAAGGATGTGGTGAACGAGCCTTTCGCGGTTATCAATGCAGATGATTTTTACGGTGCCGATGGATTCCATCAGGTGGCTGATTTCTTGAAGAACAAGTGTACCGAAGACACTTACACAATGGTCGGTTACGTGCTTCGCAATACGTTGAGCGATCACGGACAGGTAAGTCGTGGCGTTTGTGTGGCTGATAGCGAAAACAACTTGTCGCAGGTTGATGAGCGCACCAAGATCCATTGGGAAGGCGAAAAAGTGGTTTACCATGATGCCGATGGCGCACATGAAGTGAATCCTGACAGCGTTGTTTCCATGAACTTCTGGGGTTTCCACCCGAACATTTTTGAGGTGAGCCGCCATATGTTCATCGACTTCGTGAAGGAGAACCGCGACAACCCGAAAGCAGAATTCTTCATTCCGTTGGTGGCCGATAACCTCATCAAAGCTGGCGATGCCAAATTCCCGATACTGACAAGCAACGACCGCTGGTATGGCGTAACGTATCAGGAAGACCGTCCGATGGTGGTGAATGCGTTCCAGAAACTCGTTGACGAAGGAAAATATCCGAGCCCGTTGTGGTGAGAAAAACCGAATAAACAGAAAGGGCAGCCAATTGGCTGCCCTTTCTGTTTACAGACAATTTGAATCATTAATAATCCATGCAGAAACTGCCTGTGATATTGATAACTTGACCACTTGTATTAGCAGCTGTTGCAGTAAAGGAACCCGAAGCCTTGTGATAGATCGATTGTACACCAAGTACGTCAATCGCAGATCCAAGTTCATCAATGGTAAGGTTGAATACCTGTACTGAATCGTAACGTCCAGTCTCGGTTACAACAATGGCTATCTCATCAAAATCCTCCTTCGTAAAAGAACCTGTAGCAACAACAAACGGGGCACCGCCTACCGCCACGGTCAACTCGGCAGTACTCGCATCATTGTCATTGTCGACAGACAGTTCAAGTGCACCTTCGGTTGTCGTACCGTCCGTCTGGTTGAAAGCGTGAACAATGGAACTGGCGTTGGTAGTAGGTGAAAAACTTCCGAACAGATCCGTCTCTGCACTGAAATACATCTCCGCCTCATTCGTGCAGGAAGATGTGCCGTCATCATCATTCTGATTGCAACCGAACACGAAAAGAGCCAAGGAAAGCATTGAAAGATACCCGTACTTCATCATTTTATAGCGTTGTTATTTACAGCAAAAATAATGTGAACATGTAAGCCGAAACAGCATCCAGAGACATAAATTTCATGTACCACATCTTACCTTTATCGCATGCCAGCCAACAAATACGCCCTACTCCGCTACCGCATTATTGACGATTGCCTCACTAACAAAGGCCGCAAGTTCCCTACCAAGGAAGACCTGCAATACGCTTGCGAACAAGCGCTTTATGGCAGTTCGGGCGAACGTGTTTCCATTAGCACCATCGAAAAGGATATGTGGGCTATGAAAAACGAGAGCGAACTCGGCTACTACGCGCCCATTGCGTATTCAAAACTGGAGAAAGGCTATTTCTACGAAGATCCGAATTACACCATCAAAGAGATCAGCCTGAGCGATGAGGACAAGGAGGCCATTCGCTTTGCGGCCACTACCCTATTCCAGTTCAAAGACCTATCAATTTTTGATCAGTTCGGGGCGGCCATTCAGAAGATATTCGACCGACTAAACATCTCGCCAGAAATGCAAGATGAGGCCATTGAGCGCTTCGTTCAATTTGAAAACACGCCCGTTGCCAAGGGAACGGAACATTTGCCGCTGTTGTTACAAGCCATTAAAGAAACCCGCGAGGTGCGTTTTCGATACCTTTCCTTCTTGGATGAAAGCGAAACCGAACGCGTGTTGCATCCTTACCTTTTGAAGGAATACCGCAACCGTTGGTACGTAATCGGCAAAGACGCGGAAGCAGGAAAAGTGAAAACATTTGGCCTTGACCGTATCTCCGACCTTTCCATTCGCGAGAACTATTTCACCGTTGATAAGAACTTCGACCCAGAAACGCTTTTCAAGTACAGTTTCGGCATTACCGCAGGCGGTAAACCCGAGAAGGTTGTTCTGAAATTCGCTCCGCAAGAAGGTCGCTACGTAAAAGCGCAACCGCTTCATCCAACGCAAAAGATCATCAAGGAAAATGTAGATGGACTGACAGTTCAACTGAAGGTGATCCCCAGCTATGAGTTGAAAGCAACCATTCGGTCATTTGGGAAACAGGTTGTAGTTCTCGAACCAGCACAGTTAATTGATGAATAGTCGAAATATTATTTTCGCGCTCAAACCTTAAACCATGAAAACACTTTTCACTTCCATTCTATGTCTTGCCATTTCTGCGCAAGTTTTCTCTCAAAACCTTTTGGCACAGGCCAAGCCGAGCGGTTCGGACAGTTGGGGATACATCAACGCAAAAGGTGAGTTTGTGATTGATGCACAATTCCGCGATTGCCATGCTTTTTCGGAAGGCTTTGCACCGATCTATGACAAAAAGGCCAAAACCTTCTACTTCATTAAACCAAATGGCGAAAAGCTGAATACCGAGATAAGTTCATTCCGATTGCGAAACATTTTCGGCTTTGGAACCAAAGGCTTTGAAGACGGAATGGTGATGGTGGAAGTCTCCAAAAAATGGGGGTATCTGAATACAGAAGGCAAACTTGCCATTCCCACCAAATATGAGGATGCGAACTCCTTCAATGGTGGATTTGCCACAGTAAAATCAGGCGGAAAATGGTCCGTTATTGATAAAAGTGGGAATGAAACGGTCATTTCTGGCGCAACAGATGCGAAGTCTTTTTCTGAAGGATTAGCTCCTGTTCGAGTTGGCGACCTGTTCGGTTTTGCAGATACCAAAGGAAATGTAGTGGTTGATGCTAAATTCAAGAGTGTCGGGTACTACAGTGATGGTTTGGCTTGGGCCAAAGATGAAAGCGGAAACGTTGGTTTCATTGATAAAAGCGGTAACTGGGTCATCCAACCGAAATACAATGCTGCCAAAGAGTTTTCTGAAGGCTTGGCCAGAGTGAAATCTGGTGATAGCTGGACATTTGTTGACACAAAGGGAAATACCATCAGCACACCAAATGCAGATACTTTCGGAGATTTTACAGACGGATTGGCCTATGCGAAAACCGAAGGAAATGTCGGATTCATTGATAAGACAGGTAAATTGGTCATTGAGCAGAAATTCCCAGCCATACGCGATTTCAAAAATGGATTTGCTGCTGCGAAGCAAGACGAAAAATGGGGATTCATTGACAAGACCGGAAAATGGGTGATTGAACCGCAGTTCGATAGTGTGAAAGATTTCGAGAATACGGAGAAATAGCTTCCCATCATATTTGGTACCTTTGCCCTGCTGCCGTTGAGTTTATTTGGTGTTCAACGGCCATCGATATTGCTCTCTTAGCGCTCGTTACATCTTGCGCTTCAACTGTAATCCCTCGGTATCAATCACCAAACACACTAAAACCACATAAACCTTAATGGGTAGATCTCAAGAAACATTCGGCAAAAAGGAAAGAGAAAAGAAGAAAGCGAAGAAGCGCAAGGAGAAGGAAGAAGCAAGATTGGCGAGGAAGGAAAGCGGCAGAAGCAGCTTCGATGACATGATCGCATACGTTGACGAGAATGGGATGATCGTTGACACGCCACCGGATCCTACCGCTAAAAGAAAAGAGATCAAAGCCGAAGATATTGAGCTCGGAATTCCGAAGAAGACTGAGGATGACGAACCCACAATACGCAAGGGTGTAGTATCATTTTTGAACAGCGAAAAAGGCTATGGTTTTATCAAGGACTCGGACTCTGGAGAGAGCATTTTTGTTCATGTGAACAATACGCTTGAAGAGATCAAAGAGAATAATCTCGTATCGTTTGAGGTTCAACCAGGGCTGAAAGGCCCGGAAGCCGCTAAGGTTCAGGTGGTACGGTAAATAACACTTTCTGATACTAAAAAGCCGAGGCCGCAACAGCGACCTCGGCTTTTTGATTTTACTGGCAAGGAGAATTAGTCTGCCGGTTGCTCGTCACGCAGTGCCCTACGTAAAATTTTCCCAACGTTGGTCTTTGGAAGCTCATTTCTGAATTCGATGTGCTTCGGACGCTTGTAACCTGTCAATTCTTCGTGGCAGTAAGTTTTCAGTTCCTCTGCGGTAAGCGATTGATCCTTCTTCACCACGAAAATTTTCACTGCCTCGCCCGATTTATCGTCTGGAACTCCGATGGCAGCAACCTCCAATACTTTTGGATGACCCGCAACCACATCTTCCACCTCGTTAGGGTAAACATTGAAGCCTGATACCAGTATCATATCCTTAATGCGGTCCACGATCTTGAAGAATCCATCCTCACTCATAACGGCAACATCACCCGTGCGCAACCAACCGTCCTTGATCACATTGGCGGTCTCCTCAGGTCGGTTGTAATAGCCCTGCATCACCTGTGGGCCTTTGATGTTGATCTCACCTCGTTCACCAACTGGCACCTCATTGCCGTTCTCATCGCATAATTTCATTTCGGTGGATGGAACCGGAACTCCAATGGTGCCGATGCGTGCCGTGCCGTTGAGTGGGTTTGCAGATGCAACAGGCGAGCTTTCGGTAAGCCCGTAACCTTCAACAAGAATGTTCCCAGTAACCTCTTTCCATTTTTCAGCAACCGGTTTCTGAATGGCCATGGCACCTCCGATAACTGCCTTCACTGAGCTGAAATCGAGTTTTCGGAAGTCTTCATTGTTCAATAGGCCATTGAAAAGCGTATTCACACCGGTCATCACCGTCCATTTGTGTTTTCCGAGTTCTTTCACGAAAGCAGGAATATCGCGCGGGTTGGTGATCAACACGTTCTTCCCTCCAAGAATAATGAAAGCCAGACAGTTAACCGTAAGAGAGAAGATGTGGTACATCGGAAGCGGGGTGATGAGTATCTCCTCCCCTTCCTTCAATGTATCACCCATCCACGCTTTCATCTGTGCTCCATTGGCAATGATATTCCTGTGCGTAAGAATGGCTCCTTTCGAAACACCAGTTGTACCACCGGTGTACTGAAGAAACGCAATGTCAGTATTCTTTAATGGTACGGGTTTCGCCTTTAGTCCACGGTCTTTCACCAATTCTCGGAAATCGATGGTCTTAGGCAGCGAGTAGGCAGGCACCATCTTCTTTACGTGCTTGAGCACAAGATTGACGATGAACTGCTTGGGCTGTGGAAACAGGTCGGGAATTCGCGTCACTATCACATGCTTGATGCTTGTCTTGTGCAGACATTCTTGCAACTCGGCACAGAAATTCTCCACAATGACCACTGCTTTCACTCCGGCATCGTTGAACTGGTGTTCCATTTCACGGGAAGTGTAGAGCGGGTTCACGTTCACTACGATCAAACCTGCCAACATGGATCCGTAGATGCAGATAGGGTACTGCAGCAGGTTGGGCATCTGAATGGCGATCTTGTCTCCAGGTTTCAGGTCGGTATTGTTCTGAATCCAAGCGGCAAAGTTGTACGAAAGGGCCTTGAATTCTTTGAAAGTAATGGCCACTCCCATATTCTCAAAGGCTTCTTTATCTCCGTACTTATCGCAACTCTCGTCAAAAGCCTGTACAATATTGTCGTAGATATCTGGGTCGATCTCTTTCGGTATGTCTCCGTAATGCTGGTGCCAAATGTGCTCTGCCATGTGTTCTCTTGTTCGTTTGTGATGAATGAATAACAAATCTAATGTTTGTGACCGTTCGGGAATCAATAGATTTTTTCCGGCATTCTGGTAGTCCGTAAATAGTTTACGGTCTGGTGCTTTTGGTTTGCTGATGTAATCAAAACAATACGTCATGCAAAGCACAGAAAACAAAAAAGAACTTGTACTCGAAGTTGTAAAAGATGGGTATCGAAGGTTGGTCTTCCGTCAAGAAATCGGAAACGGTAGCTACTTGTTCTTGGAAGAATCCGATCTGGTAGATTTCTCAAGACCACTTTCAGAAAGCAACGATTTCAATGTCTTCTTCACCGAAAGGTCATTCTGGAAATCATTCATTGAATACACCAGTAATGAGGGTCTGCTCAAGCGTCAGGTCTGGCACCAGAAGACCAATGAGTGGTTAGACCTTAAACCTTTATTCATTCATAACGACATCAAACACCTGATTCAAAACTCGCTGTCAGACATTATTCGAAATCATTCCAGTAGCCGAACTGATGAGCTGGAAGGTGTGCGTATTTGGCTTCGTGCACTTTCCTCCAATGGCTCAACTATTAAGATCGATCAACCTCATAATACACTACGTCATGCAGTCTAACATTCATCTGAACAGCCAACTGGGCCAAGAGCGCATTCAGTACGCCAATCTAACATCTATCCGTGGTTACCTAGGAGGAATTGATAAGAGTGATGTTCCATTCGTTTATCATCACCTCCGCAAAGGGTGTGTACTCAATCTGAGCTCAATTGTAAATGGTGAACGCCATCTGATGTTTGCTGTAAACTATGGAGCATACCGAATAGGCACACTAAGCAGCAGCATGGCGCGTAAGATCCAAGAGCTCCGATCGGCTGGTAAAATCTATCGATTGACCATTGCCGAAGTTGTAAAAGAAAAGTACATGCCACCCACTGCAATTGTTGTGGAACTGGAGTGCGAAAACAACTATTTGGCTGATGTTGCGTGATTTACGTAACAATAAACAGCTAAATACGAATTCCAACATTCAATTGTTGAAAAAGCGACCTGATTTTTAAGAATGTGGTAATGTGACAATTTTAGTTTCGCGGCATCATAAAACCAAAGAATAAGCGTACGTCTATGAGAAACATTTTTAGCCTTCTGGTGCTTCTACTAATGACCATTCAAAGCCAAGCAGTTGTCTTGAACGACCCAACTTCTGAGCCTGCCATTGAAATTGCCTCGACCATTGAGAACAACTACCTTAAAATTGATGTGGGTAACAATCTTGCCGGATCGGTAATGACCTTATCGGTTTTTAATTCTTTGGGAGAAGTAGTCTTGGAAAACACGCTTGGCTTGGGTTTGAACAAGATCAGCGTGGCTGGATTTGCCAAAGGCGAATACGTAGCTGTTGTCCGTGAGAATGGTGTTTACACCAGCAAATCCTCTTTCGAAGTAAAGTGACCTCAACCATTTTGATTACACGAAGCCTGACCAAATGGTCAGGCTTTTTTATTTGAGCGCAGATTTATAACGGTCGAGCGCGCGTTCTCGAGCAAATTTGTGGTCTACTATCGGCCTTGGATAAGTAAGCTCTTGAAAATCCGGCACCCACTTTTTGATGTATTTCAATTGCGGGTCGAACTTCTGCGTTTGCAGATCGGGATTGAACACACGGAAATACGGAGCCGCATCGCAACCTGAACCTGCTGCCCATTGCCACCCTCCATTGTTGCTTGATAGCTCAAAATCCAGAAGTTTCTTGGCAAAATAGGCTTCGCCCCAACGCCAATCCAGCAACAGATGTTTGGTGAGGAAACTGGCCACTACCATCCGAACGCGGTTGTGCATCCAACCCGTTTCATTCAGTTCGCGCATGCCAGCATCCACAATCGGATAGCCCGTTTCACCTTTGCACCAAGCTTCAAAGTGTTTTTCGTTTCGCTCCCACGCTATTTGGTCGTATTGAGGTTTGAACGCGCCACCGACCACATGCGGAAAATGCCACAGGATCATCATATAGAAATCGCGCCAAATGAGCTCGTTCAAGAACTTGCCATTGGTCTCTTGGGCCATCCTTGACAATTTCCTGATGCTGATTGTTCCGAAACGTAGTTGGACACTCAACCGTGATGTTCCGTGAATGCTCGGAATGTCGCGTGTGTCGTGGTAATTCTTGATGATGTCCAATTCCACTTCTGAAGATGGAATTTCTACATCCGTTTTCTCAAAACCGATTTCTTCTAGACTTTGAAAATTCGCTGTTTCAAGCTTTAGCAAGTTGCCGAAATACTTCTCAGTCGGATAAGAACTCAGGTAAAACGCATTGACCTTCTCCTTCCACTTTTTGGAGTAAGGTGTGTAGACCGTGTATGGCTTTCCGTCATCCTTCAGCACCTCATCCTTCTCGAAAATGCATTGATCCTTGAAGGTTTGGAAACTCGCTCCGTTCTCATTCAGCAACTCCTCAATTCGCTTATCGCGTTCGCAAGCGTAGGGTTCGTAATCGTGGTTGGTGAACACTGCTTTGAGGGAATATTCGGAAAGCAACTTCTTGTAAACCTCCAACGGAGTTCCGTGAAATACCAGCAGGTCAGAACCAAGATTTTGTAATTGAGCTTTCAGCTGTTCAAGCGTTCGATGAATGAAATCAACACGCTTGTCCGCCTTGCCTTCCAGTTTGGAGAGAATGTTCTCATCAAAAATGAAAATGGGCAGAACTGAATTTCCCGAACGCAAGGCGTGATATAGTCCTGCATTGTCATCCAACCGCAGGTCTCGTCTGAACCAAAAAACAGAGACCTCTTGCTTCATGAAGAAAAACGGGAAAAGGAATAAGGAAAAACGTTACGCGTCCGAGGGCCGTTCACATTTTTCATTTCTCGTTTTTCATTTTCCCGAATAGATGTATTGAAGGAACTCCCTTTTGGTCTCCTCATTTTGGAATGCTCCACTGTAGCTGGCCGTAACCGTGCTGCTGCTGGTATCCTCTACTCCACGCAATGAAACACACATGTGTTTGGCATCAATGATCACCGCCACATCTTCCGTATCCAGCGCTTCTTTCAGTTCGTTGGCGATCTGCATGGTCATGCGCTCCTGAACCTGTGGACGTTTAGCGAAGTAATCCACAATTCGGTTGAGTTTGGAAAGTCCGACAACCTTGCCGCTATTGATGTAAGCCACGTGCGCCACACCGATGATCGGCACAAAATGATGCTCACAGAACGAATGTACCTTGATGTCCTTTTCCACCAACATTTCATTGTAGCCGTACTTGTTCTCGAAGAGTTTGACCTCTGGTTTGTTCTTCGGGTTCAAACCACTGAAAACCTCTTCCACGTACATTTTTGCCACACGCATCGGAGTTCCTTGAAGGCTGTCATCAGACAGATCCAAGCCGAGCGTATCCATAATGGACGCGAAATGCTCCGCGATCTTCGCCATCTTTTCCTTGTCGGAAAGGGCGTGCGCATCGGGCTTCATCGGTGTTTCGAGCGATGTAGAGATGTGCCCATCTCCAACCTCCTCGATCAGATCAAACTCCTTCTCCGTCAAATTCAACAAAATTCCGTTCTGTTTCATGTAGCAAAACTTTTAGCTCCAATTCTGGATTGATATTCGGCCGCAGCCTTTTCCAAATAACCACCACAATATTCTCTGCCGTGGGATTCAGTGTTTTAAATTCTTCCGTATCCAAATTCAGGTTACGATGGTCGAAAGGCTTTTCCACATGTTCGTGGATGAGTTCCTTAAGAACCTTCATATCCATCACGTAACCCGTTTCAGGGTCAATTGTTCCCTTCACACTTACCGTAAGCGTGTAATTATGGCCGTGAAAATTCGGGTTGTTGCACTTGCCGAACACCTCATCGTTCCGCTCGTCCGACCAAGCGGAGTTGTAAAGTCGATGGGCCGCATTGAACTGCGCCTTTCTGCTGACGGTTACTTTCATCATCCTACATTATACTCCCACCGACCGCAGCCGATGTTCCATTCCTGTAAGGTGATCCCTGAACTTATCGATGATAATGCGGAACCAGATCGAGTAGCGTTCTGGCCTGTTAGCCGCGTCCGTGAATACCTTATCTAACGATGCAAAGGTACAATCTTCTGCCTCGTTTGGGTTCAATTCTATTTTCCCTTGGTGAACACCGAAGAAAACATGGTCGAATTCGTTCTCGATCAGACCGTTTTCAACTTCGCCTTTGTACACGAACGAGAACTGTTCTTCCAACTTGGTTTCGATGCCCATTTCCTCTTTCAATCTGCGCGAAGCACATTCCAAATTGGTTTCTCCATCTCGCGGATGCGTACAACATGTGTTGGTCCACAATCCTGCGCCATGGTATTTGGTAGCCGCGCGCTTCTGTAACAGCAACTCGCCCTTTTTGTTGAAGACGAACACGGAAACCGCCCGATGCAACGCACCTTTCTCGTGCGCTTCCAGCTTTTCCATCAGGCCGAGTTGCTCGTCCTGTTCGTTGACCAATATGACGTTTTCCAATTCCATCAGACAAAACAAAGGTCGTCAACTTTGGGCTGACGACCTTCGATAAGTTCAAATCACCTTGATCAATTGCGATAATCCTTCAGGTCTTTCATCAAGGATTGCTTCGCGAAATAGATGCGGCTTTTCACCGTGCCGATCGGGATGTTCAGGTGCTCGGCAATTTCCTTGTACTTATACCCTTTGAGGTGCATGGTGAAAGGAATACGCGTATTGTCGTCCAACGCATCAATCACCTTATTGATCTCCTTGGTGGCGTGCATGCTTTCTGGCGTATCGTCCATCGTTGCAGGAACAAAATCCAACACCTCCACTTCATCTTTGGTAGTGATCACCGTATTGGCACGCTTCATCTTACGATACTGGTTGATGAACGTGTTCTTCATGATGGTGTGCAACCACGCTTTGAAGTTGGTGTTCGGTGTGTACTTGTCCTGGTAAGTGATGGCCTTTACCATGGTTTCCTGAAGAAGATCTTCTGCGTCTTCTCGGTTTTTGGTGAGACTAAGAGCAAAGTACTCCAGCACATCGCTCATCTTCAAAAGTCTGTCGTTGAATGTTAATGCTGACATGGCTATATATTTTTGTTTAACTATCTGATTTAATTGTTGAACAAACATAAAGACCAATGTTTAAACATCCAAATTTTTGTCTAACTATTTTATTGTATTGATTAAACAAAAATTAACAAATACGCTGAAAGCCTTTACCAGCAAGGGTTTCAGGTAATTGTTAAAAAACCAGAAGGGAAATTTAGGCCGAAATCCTGTTGTCAGCGAACTGGATGAATTCGCGTACATTCTTACAACGGATCACATTCTTAGGCAAAGATCCGGGAATCTGAGATACCTGATGACCAGAAATGACAATGATCTTATCAGGGAACGAATTGGAAAGTGTTTTGATGTACTTATCGAGCAGACCCTCATCCATCGTTGCCACGAAAGCTGTGACCAAGAAATCTGGTCTGTGAGCATGAACCACCTGCTTCAGATCCTCCAAAGGAACAGACTGACCGAGGTAAATGGTTTCCACGCCTCTTTTCTTCAGCAAGTACCGGTAGAACAACAATCCCATTTCATGCAACTCGCCTTCTCTTAAGAAACAGATTGCTTTACCCTTTCTGTTATCCGGACTGTAAAGCCCATCAATGGCCACGTACAGTTTCTGTATTATGAGGCTGCTTACAAAGTGTTCTTGAGCCGGATTGATGGTGCTGGCCATCCACATTACCCCAACTTTTTGAAGAAAAGGATACAGTACTTCAATACAGAATTGCTCGAAGCCCATTTGCTTTATGCCATCTTGCATTATCTGCTCAAACTTGGCACGATCCAAATCAACCATGCATACCACCAAACGGTCTATTTGGGTTGAGTGAGAGTAATTCTGCGTTCCAATTCGTTCAACTTCCTCGCATATCGCAGTCTCATCCAGCTCCGATATTTTGGATATCTTGAGACCATTGTTGTTGAGCAATGCAATATTCAGAAGCTTCTTCAGCTCGCTATCGCAGTAAGTTCTTATGTTGGTGTCTGTTCTGTCTGGAGTGATGATGCCGTATCGCTTTTCCCAAATACGGATGGTGTGGGCTTTTATTCCCGAAAGCGTTTCCAGATCTTTGATACTATACTTGCCCATGTTACTATGAACGTTCTGCTGATGTTAACACACTTTTAACAAACTTGTTCTCAAGCACGCGAAATCTGTATTCAAAGATGCCTTTAACCTTACGTTGGATGAAAAGGGCATTGATCAACTTACCAACAATCCCAAGTGGAACACGGTAATGCAAAATATCGGTCATCAATGTGCCATTCTCCACTTCTTCGAAAATGTGCTGATGATGCCAGAACGCGTACGGTCCAAAACGCTGCTCATCCACAAACATTTTGCGGTCTTCAACATGCGTGATCTCCGTAACCCATCCCATTTTCATCATTGGGAAAGGCGTTACGTTATACTGAATGATCTGCCCCTGATACATCCTTGGAATGTTCTCCGTCAGGATCTCAAACTGCATATCATCTGGCGTTATCTCGTTCAGATTTTCGGGGCGCGAGAAAAAATCCCAAGCCTCATCCAATGAAATGGGCAACAACTGTTGGTATTCCTGTCGGTGAAGTTTCATTGTAAAAGGTCGTTTAGTGCTTCCTGCAATTGAGGATGCTTGAATTCGAAACCAGCATCCATGATCTTCTGAGATGAAACGCGCGAACCTTCTGTAACCACTTTGGCCATTTCGCCCATCACTGTGCTGACCAAAAACTTCGGAACGGAAGGAAGAAAAACGGGACGATTCAATGACTTTCCGATCTTCTGAATGAACTTGGATTGCGTGGCGCTTTCTAGCGCAACTGCATTGTAAGCTCCGTGCATGTGGTTGTTCTCCACCGCATGGAGATAAATGGAAGTCATATCATCAATATGAATCCAAGGCATCCATTGCTTACCCGAGCCGATGGCCGCACCAACTCCAAACCTCACTGGTGTGGCAAGTTTGGGAAGCGCACCACCGCCTTTCATTAGCACAATTCCAGTTCGAACGCGCACTTCTCTATCGGCAACTGGTTTGAAAGATTGAACCGCGGCTTCCCACATTTTGCAGGTAGAACCAAGAAAGTCATTTGCTGGAGCGTCATCCTCGGTGAAAATCTTTTCGGAAGTAACCGCACCATAATAACCAACTGCCGAAGAAGAGATGATGGCCTCAATACGTTGATTCCTTTTCTTCAAAACGTCCGAAAGAAGTTGCAACGGTTTTACCCGACTTTCAATGATCTCTTGCTTTCGCGATGGAGACCAAGGCTTGTCTGCAATGCCTGCACCGGCCAGATGGATAATATGCGTAACATCCTTCAAAGCGCGCTCGTCCAGCGTTCCTTTTTGCAGATCCCAAGTGAAGCTAGGAACATCTAAGCTCTTGTGAATTGAACGACCGATAACCGCCACTGAATGTCCATGCTCGCGCAGCTTGTTAATAAGCCTACGACCAATGGAACCAGAACCGCCTGTTATGAGAATGTGTGCCATTTCTTTAACTAAAAAGCGCCCCGTCCCTTACGGAACGGGACGCTCAATCCTGCAGGAAATTTATCGAACTACTTGCAGTTTTGTTGATACAACACCAGAGTTGGTGCGTAGGTTCACGAAGTAGAAACCTGGAGCCATTTCAGAAGCTGGAATCTCCACTCTGTGATTTCCAGAAAGCATTTCTCCGAAGCTGCGCACAAACACACGCTGACCCATTGTGTTTACTACTTCCATATTGATGTTCTCATCTTCAATCAGGTCAAAGAACATGGTAGCGTTATCGTTGGTCGGATTTGGGAACAAAGCAGCATTGCTGATTGATTCAACCTCATCAATTCCTGTAACGTTGCTTAATGGAATAAGACCTCCGCTTGCACCAACAGATGCCCAAAGACCGAAACCTGCACCGTTAGAGTTCATTGATGGATCCAAGAATCCTGAAGCAAGTACAGTTACTGCGGCACCTTGCAACGTAAGGGTTGCCAGTGGAGCGTCAAAGGATGCCACGTTCACGGCACCTGTCTCATCCTGAATTGTCAGTACATAATCAGCCGTAGGTAGTTCCAAATATCCTTGGAATTCGCTGTAAGAAATATCATCAACAACGGTTCCAGCACCTACACCAGTTTCAGCCACATCAACTGTTGGTGCATCGGTAGAGCCGTGGTAAACCAACACGTCTGTATTTGATGAACCTGAAGTCGCTGCTTCGCGACCCATGTCAAAAATGTCGAGACCGAATGCTGGGGCAGGAGAATAGCCAGAACCACTCACAATTCCGTTAGCAATTGCAATGTATGTTTTACCTGAACCAAGGAAAGGGATGTTGATCGTACCCACGGAACCACCGATTCCGGCACCATCAGGAGCTACATCGATTGCCAATGGCATTCCAGCAGGAACATCGATAAAACCAGTTGTAGTTCTGAAAGCGAAGTTTGGAATCAACTCATCGCCATTAACAAATACATCTACCACTGCAGCTGCAGCATCAGCAGAGTTATGAATAACCTCCAATCTTGCCATTGAAGAAGGAAGCTCCAACAATGGACCCGCAGCACCTGTTGATACAAAAAGTCCGAAAGCAGCACCATTGCTATTCATAGAAGGATCCAAGAATCCTGAAGCAAGCACTGTCAGCGCAGCACCATCAACACCCAATGTAGAAAGTGGCGCATCGAAAGCAGCAACCGCAGTTCCGCTGGCAGCAGCCTGTATTTGCAGCATGTAATCTTCCACTCCTAAAGTGAGGTACCCTTGGAATTCTGAATAAGAGAGGTCATTTACTGCCTCACCACCTACTACGTTCAATTCATCCACATCCACCATTGGTGCATCGGTAGAACCGTGGTAAACCAGTACATCGTTGGTGCCTGCACCACCTGCAGCAGCCGCGCGTGCTCCCGTATATATGTCTAGTCCGAAGGAAGGGGCTGGCATGTAGCCTGATGGAGAAACAATTCCATTTGCAATTGCAATGTATGTTTCACCTGAAGTTAGCGGGCCAACAGGAACTGTAGCTATAATATCTCCTGGACCTGTACTATTTCCTGGTGCCACACCGATAGATAGCGCAACGCCTGCAGGTACGTCAACAAAACCAGATGACGTTCTGAAAGCGAAATCGTCAATGAATGGTGTAGAACCGCCATTTACATAGACGTCAACCACCGCTGCGGCAGCATCGGCTGAGTTGTGAATTACCTCCAACCTTGCGGTTTGGGCTTGCGCAACGCTCACCGATGATATGCCGGCCAGCATCGCTGAAAGAATAAGTTTTGATTTTTTCATGATGTTGAAGTTTATCGATTTGGTGTTCAAACATCAACATCAATCATTTTGTTTAATGATTATCTTATTTTATTAAACAAGAATTATTTAATCATTGATTATCAATACCTTACAAAGGTTATATTTTTTGAAATTCTTTCACCATCGATGGCCGCAGAGACAATTCCGCCCGCGTATCCACCGCCCTCGCCACATGGGAAAAGACCTTTGATATGAGGATGTTCTCCATTCTCGTTTCTTGGAATACGAACGGGAGACGATGTACGACTTTCCACCGCAACCGCAACAGCCTCATTGGTCAGATAGCCGCGCATTTTCTTACCGAATTCCTGAAAACCTCCGCGCAAACGCTGGTGAATGGCTTTTGGCAACACTTCTGAAAGTTGCATAGCAACCGTACCTGGCTTGTAGGAATTGATGGGAAGATCTGAACTCAATTTTCCATTCACGAAATCGGACAATCGCTGCGCGGGAGCGGTTTGCGTTCCACCAGCCATTTTGCATACGGTCTGTTCCACCATTTGCTGATAGCGCAATGCTGCAAGCGGACCAGCCGAAGCGAATTGTTTATAGTCTTCAGGTTCAACAGGCACAACAATTCCCGAATTGGCAAATGGATTGTTCCGCTTGCTCGGGCTCCAGCCGTTGGTTACAATTTCGCCTGGCGCGGTGGCACAAGGCGCAATGATTCCACCTGGACACATACAGAAAGAATAGACCCCTCGATTGTTGACCTGATTGACCAACGCATATGCAGCAGGTGGCAGCGTTTCGCAACTCACACCATGGTATTGAATGGAATCGATGAGTTCTTGTGGATGCTCAACCCGAACGCCCATGGCAAATTGCTTGGCTTCTATCTCGATTCCCTTTTTGTGCAGCAACTCGTAAATATCTCTGGCCGAATGCCCCGTTGCCAGCACCAGATGCTTGGTTTCGAGTTTCTCCTCAGCATTGATGACAACTCCAGCCACTTCATTGCCTTTCAATAGAATGTCGGTGAGTTTGGAATTGAAACGGACTTCGCCACCACAAGCCACGATCTGTTCCCTGATTGCGGTAATGATATTGGGAAGCTTATTGGTTCCGATGTGCGGATGCGTGTTCACCAGAATATCATCATCAGCACCGAACTGAATAAAGGTGCTCAGAATGCGATTCACGTCTCCCCTTTTGGTTGAACGTGTGTAGAGTTTTCCGTCCGAATAGGTTCCTGCACCGCCCTCACCAAAGCAGTAATTGCTTTCTGGGTTGACGATATGTTCGCGGTTGATTGCCGCCAGATCACGTCTGCGGTCACGGACATTCTTGCCACGTTCCAGAACGATGGGTTTCTTGCCCAATTCAATCAATCGCAAAGCTGCGAATAGACCCGCTGGACCAGCACCGACAATTACCACATGCTCTGCTTTTGAGACATCTTGGAACTCTCGCGGTTCGAACTTGGGATGATGTGGCTCTGGTTTTTCGCCCTTGGCGTAAACCCGAACGCTGAGGTTGAATTTGATGCTGCGATTGCGTGCGTCAATACTTCTTCTGAGTTCCTGAAAGCCGCTGATCTCATCAACAGAAATCCCTGAAGCGCGAGACACGGCTTGCTTCACCAATTGCTCATTTCCATAGTCTTGAGCGGGTATGACGAGATTGACGTCTTTCATCCTTCCGCAAGTCTACTCAAAGTAGATGGAGAACAGGAACGTTTTCGACTTGAGCGACTCTATGGAGTTAGTGAAGACGGTCTGATCTTCGACCAGAAGGTTGTTGAGGCCGAATGCCATTTTTGCTTCTATGGAAAGCTTGAAATATTCGAGATAAAAATCCGACCCAACCCCAAGGTCCCACGTGTAATCCTCTCGCTTCATTTTAAGGATCACCTCATCAGTTTCCACCTTTTCCTTTGTGGCCATATCATACTGGAACTTACCGCCTCCCATGATATAAATGCGCCAGTTGTTGATTCTGCGAGATCGGAATTTGAAATACAACGGCACCTCAAGAAATACGGAATTGACAGGTTTCTCGTAAACCACAGATACTGTATCTCGCTCTCTGAGGGTATACTCCATGGAACGGCCAACGAACGAGATTCCAGGCAGCAGACGCATGTTGAAATGCTCGCCCAACCGCATATCTGAAATGATGTTCAGGTTAAATCCGAGGCCGCCTTTTGGTTCCACCACATACACGGAATCGAGCGCGAGAATGTTCTCTTTGAGCTTGACCGCAATGTCGGTGTAGTTCATTCCCAAGGCAAAACCGAAGTGAAACATCCTTCGGTCATACTTCGGGAGGTTGATCATTTTCTTTTCCTTGTACTTGAGCGGAAACTGGGCATAGCTGTTAAAGCTCAGCGCAAAAAGCACCGAAAAAAAGACCGATACATGAACGATATGTTTTCGATTGAGCTGCAAATCAGGCTTTTACGCCAGTGTATAAGCTACATATACCAAACGTGAGCGACTTGTAAGTGTTGCGTTGGAAACCTGCCTCTTCCATAACCTTCAGGAAATCGTTTCCATCTGGAAAGGCATTTACCGACTGTGGCAGGTATGTATAGGCAGAATCGTCCTTTGAGAGCATTTTGCCGAACAAAGGCAGAATATTGTTGAAATAGAACCCGAACAACTGTTTGATCGGGAACTTCTTTGGCGTGGATAATTCCAAAACCACCAGTTTCCCTCCTGGTTGCAACACTCGGTTTATGTCTGTCAGCCCTTTCAGCAGACTTTCAAAATTTCTCACCCCGAACGCAACGGTAGCGGCATCGAAAGTATTGTCTTGGAAGGGCAAATTCTCAGAATCGCCAACCACCATTTCAATTCTGTCGGAAAGATTCTTCTTGGCAATCTTCTGTTTGCCGAGTTCGAGCATGCCTACCGAAATGTCAACTCCCGTGATTTTCTCTGGATTGAGACTCATGGCTTCCAATGCAAAATCACCTGTTCCGGTTGCAACATCAAGGATAGTTTTAGGCTTCAATTCCTTAAGCTGCGCGATGGCTTTCTTGCGCCAGATGATATCGATACCCATCGACAGGGAACGATTCAGAAAATCGTACTTGTGGGCGATGTTGTTGAACATGTTCGCCACCTGCTCCTTTTTGGAACCTTGCTCGCTGTAGGGCTTTACAGCCTCTGCTTTATTTTCGATCGTTGAACTCACGGGGCGCAAAGGTAACAGTCGTTCGAGTTCAAAGTTTAATGTTCAAGGTTCAAAGTCAATCCGTGCTCTGTCAACCTTGAACGTTGAACTCGGAACGTTGAACTATTTCCTGACGATGGAAATTAATTCTGAAACGGTAACGGAACTCTGCTCGCCTGTGACCATATTCTTCAGACCGATCTTGCCTGCTTCCATTTCCTGTGTACCGACCATGGCCACGAACGGAATGGAGTTGTTGTTGGCGTAGGTCATCTGCTTCTTCATTTTGGCGCTATCGGGATAAAGCTCCGTGTTGATGCCAGCCTCGCGAAGTTGCTTGCACAGGCCCAGGCAATAAGCCGCTTCTTTCTCTCCGAAGTTGACGAAGAACACCTGCGTGCTGTCGGACGTAAACTCTGGGAACAGATTCGCTTCCTGAAGCACATCATAAATTCTATCTGCACCGAACGAGATACCGACACCCGAAACATCGGGCATGCCGAAGATGCCTGTGAGGTCATCATAGCGGCCACCGCCCGAAATGCTACTCGAAAGCGTACCATCTATATTAGAACGCACTTCGAAAATGGCACCTGTGTAGTAGTTCAGTCCGCGGGCGAGTGTGAGGTCGAGTTCGAGGACCGTTCTGTCTGAAATGAGTTGCTGTGCGGTTCCGAGCACTTCCGAAACCTCCGCAATTCCCTTCTGCCCTGTTTCGTTGCTTCCGAGGTAGGTTTTCAGGAATTCCAGCTTCTCAGCTGTATTCCCTTGGAAACGCATCAGCGGCAACAGCTTTTCAATGGAAGCATCGGAAATGCCGCGCTCTCGGAGTTCGTTGCACACCTTCTCCTCGCCTATCTTATCGAGTTTATCGAGTGCCACAGTGATGTCCACAAACGCATCGGGCGCACCGATCACCTCGGCAATAGCGGCCAACAGCTTGCGGTTGTTGATCTTGACGGTAACAGGCACATTCAGCTTGCTGAAAACCTCATCGACCACCTGCACCATTTCCACTTCGTTGAGCAGCGAATCGCTACCGATCACATCAATGTCGCATTGGTAGAACTCGCGGTAGCGGCCTTTCTGCGGACGGTCGGCACGCCAAACGGGCTGCACCTGATACCGCTTGAACGGAAACGTGATCTCGTTTCTGTGCTGAACCACGTAACGGGCGAATGGAACCGTGAGATCGTAGCGCAGGGCCTTCTCTGAAATTTGATTTGCGATTGACGATTGACGATTTGCAATTTGCGATTGGCCGCCTTCCAATAGGTCAGCTGAGACTTTCCCAAGGAATTCCCCCGAATTGAGAATCTTGAAGATCAACCGATCACCTTCCTCGCCATACTTCCCCATCAGGGTTTCGGAATTCTCCATGGCCGGAGTTTCGATGGGCTGGTAACCGTACTTCTTGAAAACGCTTTTGACGGTATCAAAAATGTAGTTCCGCCTCACCATTTCGGCAGGAGAAAAATCGCGGGTTCCTTTTGGGGTGTTGAGATTTCATTGATCGGGTTATTGGGTTATTCGTTATTGGGTTATTGGGGTGCTGGCACTTAATAACCAATAACTACTAACCTACTAACTTTCTATACTTCAGTCGTTTTGGGCCTGTGTCTCCCAAGCGTTTCTTGCGGTTCTCTTCGTAATCGGAGTAGCCACCTTCGAAGTAGTACACCTGCGAATCGCCTTCGAACGCCAGGATGTGCGTACAGATACGGTCCAAGAACCAACGGTCGTGAGAGATGATAACCGCGCAACCTGCGAAGCTTTCGAGACCTTCTTCCAAGGCGCGGAGCGTGTTCACATCGATATCGTTGGTCGGCTCATCCAGCAGCAGCACGTTCGCTTCCTGCTTCAAGGTCATGGCCAAATGCAAACGGTTTCTTTCACCACCCGAAAGCATTCCTACTTTCTTGCCTTGATCGCCACCACCGAAGTTGAAGCGCGACACATAGGCACGTGAATTCAATCGTCTTCCGCCCAATTCCATCTCTTCCAAACCGTCTGAAATGGTTTCCCAAACGGTTTTGTTCGGGTCGATGTCCTGATGCTGCTGATCCACGTAGGCCACCTTTACGGTATCGCCAACGGTGAACGAACCCGTATCTGGTGTTTCCAAGCCCATGATCATGCGGAAAAGTGTGGTCTTACCCGCACCGTTCGGGCCGATGATGCCCACGATTCCGTTCGGTGGAAGACTGAAATTCAAGTGTTCGTAAAGCAGCTTGTCGCCATAGGCTTTGGAGATGTCGATGGCATCGATAACGTTGGTTCCCAAACGCGGTCCGTTGGGGATGAAGATCTCCAACTTCTCCTCTTTCTGCTTCACATCCTCATTCAAAAGCTTGTCGTATGCGCTCAAACGTGCCTTGCTCTTTGCCTGACGCGCCTTGGGGCTCATGCGCACCCACTCCAACTCGCGCTCCAACGTTTTTCTACGCTTGCTGGCCTGCTTCTCTTCCTGCGCCAGTCGCTTGCTCTTCTGATCGAGCCAGCTGCTGTAGTTCCCTTGCCATGGAATACCTTCTCCACGGTCGAGTTCGAGGATCCATCCGGCCACGTTATCGAGGAAGTAACGGTCGTGCGTAATGCCGATGACCGTTCCCTTGTACTGCTGCAAGTGCTGCTCCAACCAATCGATACTCTCGGCATCCAAGTGGTTGGTAGGCTCATCCAAAAGGAGAATGTCCGGCTCTTGAAGAAGCAATCTGCAAAGCGCCACTCTGCGCTTCTCCCCTCCTGAAAGGGTTCCGACCTTCTGATCATCAGGAGGACAACGCAACGCGTCCATGGCCCTTTCGAGCTTGTGGTCGAGTTCCCAACCGCCCATCGCTTCGATCTTATCAGCAAGAACACCCTGACGTTCGATGAGTTTGTTCATCTCATCATCGCTCATCGGCTCCCCGAATTTCAGGTTCACCTCATCATATTCCTTCATGATGCCAGCCAGTTCCGAAACGGCCTCCATCACCACTTCCTTCACGGTCTTGTCTGGGTCGAGCTGCGGTTCCTGCTCCAAGTATCCAACGGAATATCCTGGCGAGAAAACGACATCGCCCTGAAAGCTTTTGTCTACTCCCGCAATGATCTTGAGCAGGGTTGATTTACCCGAACCGTTGAGACCGATGATACCGATCTTGGCCCCGTAGAAGAACGAGAGGTAGATATTATTGAGAACCTTCTTGTTATTGGATTGGAACGTCTTGCTGACGCCCACCATCGAAAAAATGACCTTCTTATCGTCTGACATGGCTTGTGAAATTGGGGGGCAAAGGTAAGAAGACCGCGAAGAGGAAACGAAGGTGATTTTTGCACGAAAAACCCGACCTGCACAACTTCTTCCCGTTTGTTGCGCAAGGTCGGGGCACTGTAGAGACGCGATGAATCGCATCTCAAAATCACCACAGGTTTTATTCTGAGCGTCAGACGCGATGAATCGCGTCTCTACGAACCTCCCATAGCCTGAAGACTTTGAATATCGTTTTCGATGGAAAGGATCAATAAGCAGGTGGCTGTGCAGAAAACAGGGCTTGTAATACAATGATGACCATTCCAACTGCCATCTTGATTCTGAATTCGGAGCATCTTGCCGGAAACATCATCATACCAGTTTTTCCAACTGTTGTCTTTAGCTATAACTAGTCCTTCACCAGTTTGAAGGAAGCTCAGAAACTCCTCTCCTCCATTGTTTCCAAAACCGCTCATTACATCTTGACGCTGAGCAGTTTGCTTTGCCTTTTGGTAAACATTATATGCCGTTGCTTTGCGTGTAGCCTCATCTTCAGTGAAGCCCAATTGTCGCAGGTCGTCTGCGGTTACGGTTGTTGCTTCGCCACGCGATGGCATCTTATCAACCAATTTCTCCTCCACTTCGCGTGCATCTTTAGCTGCTGCGCGTGTAGATCCGGAAACCGAATAAAGTACAATACCTGCACCTCGATCCGTGTTCACATTTCCTGTTTCGGCATCGTAGTTACTCGTCTGGTATTGCTTTGCACGTTCTAATTTCTTGGTATCCACATCGGCACCTGCATATTCTGCAGCCTCCAACGCGTTGGTTGCCAATGAAGACTGTAGAACACCCGCCCAACCAGCGCCTTGCGTACTTCCATCTGACATTTGGCCTTTCTGAATTTTGACCACGCAAACATTCAAAGCTTCGTTAATTCTTGTTCTGAGTGAATGATTCTTCGGAAGTTTTTCCAACAGGTTGGTTAAGAATTGTGACGCAAGGACCACATCAATATTCTGCCCGAGCTTGGTCTGGATCTGTGTGTTCTGAAGGTCGGTAATGTTCAGTGAGTTCGGGTTAGATCCCTCAACCTGTTGAAGTATGTAATCGACCGCTTTTTTCAGTTGTCCACTGAATTCTCCCTTGTCAAGTGTATTTCCATTTCTGAGCAACGCCATTCCAACCATTGAGGTGGTTGCAGGGTCAGCAGCTACTGCGTGCGGATCCATTTCCTGCTGGCGATAATGACTGCCCGCTCCCCAGCCGCCATTCTTCTGTTGTGCTTCGGCAATCCAATTGAGGCCATGCTCCAAAGAGCTCATCACCTTATCTGGCGTTTTGTACTTGGCGTAATCTTCGGTGGCCTCAATTCCCATCATGGAGTTAAAAACACAGCCTTTTTCAGGCAATGGTTCTCGCAAGGAAAACCTTTCTGGAAATGCGGAATAAAGTGCAACAAAAAGGGCTGTTGATACTGTTGTGATAATGACTGCAAGCGTTTTCATGTCTGTAGATTTTTTGGGTTCAACTTTCCCTTTTGATGCAGCTGTTTTGATAATTCCACAAATCGTTCATCGCTGCCATGGAAACAGAAAAGGCCGCACGGAATTGCACCGAGCGACCTTAATAAGCGTTAAGAAACGTTCAGCTATCGCGTTATCCCATAAGAATGGTTTCTAATATGGAACTCTCTCAACAAATCGAATCTTCAAATCTCCATCTCCAAAATATCTACTAAATGTCAAGGATTGAGCTACTCCAGAAAACAAGTCCCAGTACAACTCCTTGGTGATCACAGGATATCGAGTAATCGCTTCTCTAAGCTCCATGGTTTCTCTACCGTTTGGAGAAGTGATTATGACCTTTTTAGTTAAATCCGTTTTCATTTTTTATCAGCTTAATAAAGAATATTTGACCAAGAGAATTCCATCACGCCTCCAGCGCACCCATATGTCGTGGTCCACCTCCTTATCCGGATGCACCTGTAGCCAATCGTCTTTAACCGAAACGGGGTAAAAGATTCCGTTGTGATCAACACTTTGATCTGGAACAGCGTTATCCATCGGTTTTATTCGCGGTGGAAAATCCGTTGGGTTAAGGAGTTCAACCGAATGAACGTTCAACAGAAACTCCGGCCAGTAAGAGAAACCCACATCTGGCTTGTAAACCCAAAAAGTTTGCCCATTGGTTTTGTTGACGATCACCTCCATCCAATTTTTTTGAACCGTAACGGCCACCAATTGCAAAATGCCGTAATCGAGTTTCATATACTGCGGTACAAACCAAGGTGGTGCCGTGGCTATATCTACAAAATGAAGCGCATCGTTAAATGTGAGGCTGTCAATCGCCCGTAGGTTTTCGGGCAATTCATTATGCTGTGGTTTGCCGTAAAACCGTAGCGTTCTGCCAACTTCTGGCAAGATGGAAACAATACCAATTCCCATTTCCGTTCCATCGGCTAACCTAAGATCTTTGGCTGTAGAAGATGGTTTTGGTTCCATTGCCTCGGCCACCAACCTACTGGGGTTCCTGCCTCCAAAAAGCTCCGCGTTCTCTTTCTCCCGTTCTGCTTGGCGTTGCTTGTATTGATGATGAAAAACTCCCCAAAGAACCAATGATGTCACTAGAAGAATTGCTGTGAGAATCATCTTGGCCTTCTCCTCTAGTTTACGCAGAAGAACAATGGATACCACCAAGCCAATGGCTGAGCCCATAAGCGCCAGAACGGCAGCTGTTCCAGCACCCGCCAGTCCATCGCCTTCATTCACAAAAAAGTACTTGGCAATTGTTCCACCGCTTATAAATCCGATGAATAGCATTGAAAGAACCAAAAAGAAACCGACCACGAATTTTTTCATGGATTGAAAGTAGATTGAAAAACCAAAAACGAGAAGTAGAAAAAGGCAGTTATGTGATGGGAATGGACAGAAAAACTCCGAATTCCTTTGGGAAATGCACGCTAATGCGACCGTGAACCGCACCTTGCTCGTCATAGAATTTGGCGCGCTGCGAAAGCGGCACAATGGCTTCGTGCCATACGTTGGGATGGATGTAAAGTCCTTTGCCTCCTTCTACCAGAAATGCTTTGAAATGCTCCGGTTTTACATCATCTCCTGGCAATGCCAAAGCCGTCATGAAAGAATCGCAGCCTTCCAACGGAAAGAACAATTGTCCGCCATCGGGATGATAGTTGGCATGCCATAGCAATACGCGTTCGGGTTTTTCAGTTGAAGTTTCTGAAGCGTCTTTCGGGTTCTTGCTCCAGCCGAAAACGTATTGCGAATTCACGGCATCGTTCTTCCCTTTGAATACATCGCCTTGCCAATAAAAAGTGAAATCTCCTGAAACGGTGCCTGCCTCATCGCCTGTTCCCTCATCCACTTGGCGCCAACCTTGGGCTGGCCACCGCACAATTTCCAAGGGGTAGTTCTGGTATTCATCCGGCTCTACTAGCTTACCATATCCTGCTAAATTTTCGGGCGTGGCCTTAATGATCTCTACTTCGTGCCATGGCAATGCAGGTGGCACATCGGGGTTCAGGTAATCGATTTTCATGATTCAAATGAACATAATGCCGGTCATATTGAACTCGATTAACATATTTTTAATTTGGCCGAACAATGAATCGCTGAGTTGCGCATTCTATCAATAAATACATGCCATGAAAACCACTAACGCCATTCTATTTGCCGCTGCTATTGTGCTTGCAGCCTTATTCCTCGGAAACGCTTACGTTGAACGTGCCGAACAAACGGGTACCATAAGTGTAACCGGTTTGGGTTCGGAGGATTTTGTCTCTGACCTTATTGTTTGGGAAGGAAGATTTGTTCGGGAAAACAGCGACCTGAAAGCTGCTTATGCGGCATTGGAACAGGACAAATCCATTATTCGGGAATACTTGGTTTCGAAAGGACTGAAACCAGAACAGGTTGTATTTAAAGCAGTAAGCACTGCAGAACAAAGCGAACCTCAATACCAGAACGGCAATTACATCGGGGCAAAGTTTGTGGGTTATCAGTTGACGCAGGCCGTTGAGATAGAATCTAGAGACGTAGCAAAAGTGGAAGAACTCTCCCGATCCATTACAGAATTGATGAACAAAGGGGTTCAGTTCTACTCTAATCCACCACGGTATTACTATACCAAAATGGCCGACCTTAAGATTGAAATGATCCGAAAGGCTACGGAAGATGCTCGACTAAGAGCCGAAACCATTGCGGCCAATTCTGGCGGAGAACTTGGCGATCTTCAAATTGCCACAATGGGCGTTTTTCAGATAACTGGCCAAAACAGTAACGAAGACTACAGCTGGGGCGGTGCTTTTAATACGGCCGACAAGAACAAAACTGCCAGCATAACCATGCGTTTGGTGTACGAGGTGGAAGATTAGTCCACACGGGCGAGAATGTACTTCTCGTCATGCTGGGTAAGGTCAAGGCCGATTTCTTCTGCTTCCTCACTTACACGTAGCGGAATGATAGCGTTGGTGATGTAATACAATAGATAAGAGCCGAAGAATGTGAATGCACCAACAATCACCAGCGCGAGCATGTGATTAAGGAACAAGGTTGTTTCGCCTGTGATCAGTCCACCATCCAAAGCGAAAACGGCCGTAAGAATCATACCCACAATTCCGCCAAGTCCGTGGCAAGGAAATACGTCTAGCGTATCATCCAAAGTTGATTTCGACTTGATATGGACAGCAATATTCGAGACGATGCTGGCAATGATACCGATGGCAATGCTGGCACCGAAACTCACAAAACCCGCAGCAGGTGTAATAGCAACTAAGCCAACCACTGCTCCAATACAGCCACCAAGTGCGGAAGGTTTTCTACCTCTGGCAGAATCGTAAACCAACCAAGCCAACATGGCTGCGGCCGATGCCAAATTGGTATTAACGAAAGCGCTCACAGCCAAACCATCTGCCGCCAAGGCAGAACCAGCATTGAATCCGAACCAACCGAACCAAAGAAGCCCTGTACCGAGCAATACATAAGGAATATTGACAGGCGTGTTCTCCACCTTTTCCATGTGCACTTTTCTACGGCCAAAGAACATGGCACCGGCCAAAGCTGCCATTCCTGCCGAAATGTGAACAACCGTTCCTCCCGCAAAATCAAGCACACCCCATTTGAAAAGGAATCCTTCCGGGTGCCAGGTCCAATGCGCAAGTGGTGTGTAAATGAACAGGCAGAACAGTACAATGAAGAGCATGTAACCCCAGAACTTGATCCTCTCTGCAAACGCGCCCGTGATCAGAGCTGGTGTAATGATGGCAAACTTGAGTTGGAAGGCAGCGAAAAGCACAAATGGAATTCCTGTTGCGATACTTGAATGTGCGGCCGTTCCCACATTATCAAACATGAAAAAGGTGCGTGGGTCGCCAATGATCCCGCCAATACTATCTCCGAAACTGAGGCTGAAACCAACTACAAACCACAGAACCGTGATAACACCCAAAGCCACAAAACTTTGGAGCATGGTGGATATGATATTCTTGGCCGAAACCATACCTCCGTAGAAATAGGAAAGCCCTGGGGTCATGAGTAGAACGAGGCCTGCGGCCGATATCAACCAAGCAATATCGCCTGCGTTAAAATCGCCACCTTCTGGATGTGTGGTTGGATACAATGCCGCAAAGGCTCCTACCAACAGCAATAATACCAAGGTTATCTGCGCGTACGTTTTACTCATTTTCTTTCCCATGCCTCAGAATTTTTAATCCGACCGCAAAGAAAAAGAGTTTAAAAATCAATTACCCCCAATTTTATAGGGGTTTATCAAGATTTTATCAATAATTACTACCTGATACAGGGAAATAGATCGGATTCCGCTCATTGAACCTGCGGATGAAGAACATTCCTTTCTGCTTTTCGTCTCGACCCGATAGCGCATTGAACTCCTCCAGGAGCACTGGGTCATCTTTTAGTATCTGAGCTACCAATTCTGGAGGTAAGTACCCCATCTCCCCTCTATTTGCCAACAAAAGTCTTCCTGTCTTGAATTCAAGCATAAGCTGAACCTGTTCGGTTTCCATTACGGTCATCGAATTATTGTACATGGGGTCGTAAATGCCGCCCATACCCATATTCGGGCCAGGACTCATGGTGCGATAATATGTTTCGTAAGCCGTGAAAAGCGAGATCGCACCGATACTCACAAGTGGATAGAAATCAAAGAACTCGGGATTATTCATGGTACTCTCTGCCCCGAACCCGATAAAAACACGCCCCTGCTGACAAAATCCCCAAAGCTGCTGCACTCCGATCACCCTTTCCTCATAGAGATTATCGTAGTAGACAACAGAGTCGTTCTGCAACACTTGCTCCAAGTAATCGGCATCGCGTATGTCGTAGTCGCTAACGATGTATTCTAAAGGAATCGGATTGTTATTCTTGAAATCAAGAAATGTAATGTAGAGCCCGTCCTTGAACTCGAAATCTTTGGTGTACTCCACCATTTGCTGACCAAACATCAGTGTTGGAAACAGCATGAGCAGAATGGAAACCCTCAGAAATCCCATCATTCAATTCAACTCCAATGTATCTTGCACAAGAACGGAATCAGTTGGCGCTTGGTTCATTTCATCATTGCTGGAAGGATGATTTGGCAAATACCAGAACCACATGGTAAGCGCAGCCAGAATAAAGGCAATAATGCCTGACATTAAGAACAATCGTTTGAACATGTGGCAAAGGTATCGGTTAGCAAACGGATAGTGGGTAAATTTGTCAACCTTAGATGAAGAACTACCTATCATTAGTCAAATTCTCGCACACCATTTTCGCAATGCCGTTTGCTTTGATCGGCTTCTTCATTGCGGTTCATTTCACCTCGGCAACCTTCGAATGGCATCTACTTGGCAAAGTGATCCTGTGTATGGTTTTCGCTCGGAATGCTGCCATGGCATTTAACCGGTATATCGATAGGAATATTGACGAGAAGAACCCGAGAACAGCAATCCGTGAAATACCTGCAGGAATCATCAACGCCAATGCTGCGCTGTGGTTCGTTATTCTTAACTCAACTGCATTCGTAATTACCACTTATTTCATAAACCCGCTGTGTTGGGCCCTTTCGCCCGTTGCGCTGGCAGTTGTTTTGGGCTACAGTCTTACCAAACGCTTTACTGCGTTATGCCATCTCATTCTTGGCTTGGGATTGAGCCTTGCTCCTATTGGTGCTTATCTGGCCGTGGTCGGTAAGTTCGATCTTCTTCCCTTGTTGTTTTCATTTGCAGTACTGTTCTGGGTTGGCGGCTTCGATATTATCTATGCCTTGCAGGATGAGGAATTCGACCGAGAGAACAACCTCTTTTCAATTCCGGTCTGGCTTGGAAAGACCAAAGCGCTGAACCTATCAAATGCATTGCACGCCATAACGGCTGCACTTTTATTCTGGGCGGGTACGATGGGCGATTTTCACTGGCTTTTCTGGATCGGATATGCCGTTTTCCTTGTTCTTCTCATTTATCAGCATTCGCTTGTAAAACCGAACGACCTAAGCAAAGTGAACTTGGCCTTCTTTACCACAAACGGAGTTGCTTCCGTTACGTTCGCGTCATTTGTAATTGCCGATCTTTTCATCCTGTGAAAACTGTTGTAAAACTCCCTGGTCAAGAAATACCTGAGTCGTATTTCGATGTGCGATATGATATTCTGAGAAAACCACTTGGATCGCCAAAAGGCTCTGAACGATTGGGCGGAGATGATGAATCCATCCACTGCTGGGCAGAGGTTAACGGAAAAATAGCTGCCGTTGGCCGCGCACACTTGATACCCGAAACGGGAGATGGAAGTGCGTTTGACCAGAAAGCGCAAAGTGCTTGTCCGCCATTTGAACCTCTTTGTGATGGTTTTAAAGGAATGGAAGACGATAGTGGAACCGAGATTCCAACAACTGGAATTAGACCGGCCATACAAGTTCGGGCAATGGGAACGTTGGACGAATACCAAGGACAAGGCTTGGCCAGCAAGGTTCTGAGTGCTTTGGAAGCTGAGAGCATCAAGCTTTGGGATGCGAAAACTGGTTGGCTACAGGCCCGAATTGTTGCCATTCCTTTTTACGAAGCAAACGGTTGGTGCTGCTTTGGCGCGGAATACGAAGTTCCGAACGTGGGACCGCACGTAAGCATGTGGAAGAATTTTGAGAACTTGAAACGCTAAATCGCGAACTATGAGATTCATTTGGCTTCTTCTCTTTCTGATGCCCATTACTGTTTTTGGTCAGCAGGCCACCAAAAACTCATTCATCATTGAAAAATCAGTTACAGTGAATGTGGCCGAAATGACAGATGACTGGGATGTGAACCTCCAGCACATTGAAGCCCCAAAACCGGGAATAAGTACTGAACGAACCGAATTGGCAGGAAAGAAACGTGAGGTGATGCGACAGTATCCACGCAAGGGGAATACTGTCCGGGCTACTACGGGTCCAGCACCTACAGTAGGACACAGTTTTGAAGGAAATGGATTTAACGGTGTTCCTAATGACAACGATATGGCCATTTCCAAAGACAGTATTGTTGTTTCTGTTACAAACAGCCGTATCTATATGTTTAATGGAAACACTGGAGAACAACTTTTACTGCGATCACTTCATCTTTTTTCCAGCGACTTGGACATTCTTGGAAGCAAGTATGATCCGAAGGTCATCTACGATCCACACAATGACCGTTTCGTGATGGTCTACCTCTGTGGGTACACTTGGGAAACCAGCAAAATTGTGATCGCTTTTTCGCAGACCAGCGATCCTACTGGCGATTGGAACCTGTATTATTTGCCTGGCAATCCTCTCGATAATGAGAGTTGGTCTGACTATCCGGTTATCGGTATTTCCGGAAAGGACCTCTACATCGGCATCAATACCTTTTTAAATGGTTCGCAGAACAACTCTGGTTTTGTAGAAACCTGTCTGTGGCAGGTTGGCCTCAAGGAAGGTTACATAGGGTTTGACCTGAACACGAATTATTACAACAACATCTTATCTGGAAGCAAAAAGATCTTCAACATCTGCCCGATATCGGCTGCTGATGAGTCTGAGGCTGAGAACATGTTTCTACTCTCCAACAGAAACACGGATGCGCAGAATGATACTATATTCCTTTTGGAGGTAACTGGGCGTGTTGCAGACCCTAATACTCAGCTGGAAGTAACAGTTCTTCATGCCGATCAACCTTATGTGCTGCCTGTTCCAGCAGACCAACCTGGCAACCAATGGTTCGATACGAATGACAGTCGCGTACTTGGAGGATATCTTTTGAACGGAAGGATCTACTTCGTACAAAGCTGTACGGATCCAAGCAATGGGCGAGCAGCCATCTTCCATGGAGTGATTGACAATGTAGCTGAAAATCCATCGGTAGTATCTCGCATCTTTAGTCAATCCGATCTTGATTACGGTTATCCGAACATCTCATGGTCTGGATCAACTGTTGATGATGAGCAATCCATCATCAGCTTCAATCATTGTAGCGACAATGTTTTCGGTGGTTTCAGTGCCATTCATATAGATGCAGGATTGAATGCGTCAGATAGGGTGGAGATAAAATCGGGCTTGGCCATTGTAAATGTTCTTAGCGACACGCTGGAACGCTGGGGAGATTACTCTGGCTCGCAACGCATGTACAACCAACCCGGTGCGGTTTGGGCGGTGGGTTCTTTTGGAACGCAGCAAGGAGGTCATGGTACTTGGATAGCTGAGATTTTCAGCCCCAATGCCACAACCTTTATAAGCGATCTGGAATTCAATTCCAGTGCTGTGGTCTACCCTAACCCGTTCATTGAAGACCTATCGGTTGAATTTGAAATTCCGCAGACCATGTTCCTGAGATTGGAATTGGTTGATGCAAACGGAAAACTTGTTAAAACACTACTTGAAGACCGTGTAAAAGGTGGAAAGAACCGTATCTCTTTCAATGAAGAACTGCTAACACCTGGGGCCTACTACTTGGTTGGAACAAGTTCAGGCGCACGCGTTCTAAACAAACAGGTTCTTAAGTTGTAGGGAATGGAAACTTTGTGGAGCCAATTCAAAAACAAGGCTCTTCTTAGAGCGATTACTTCTCTAACGTAAGCGTGTAATCCCAGCTCTGGTTGGCATTGATCAAGTAGTTGTATGTAGCCACTTGCTTGTTGTCCGTATCCGTGATGCGAGTCCATTCCATATCAGGGTCATCCGTCCTTTCGATCAAAATCAGATCATCTGTTGCAGACCATGAAAAACGACCTGTTTGAGGATACTCTGTACCCCCAAGCGTGTAAGAGTAGTTCTGTTCTCCTGTACCATTACTCTTGAACGTAATTGTGCCAGTAGGTGAGGCATCAACAATTGGAGGAAGTGAACCTCCACCTGTATTGAACACACCTTCAACCCGCGTAACATTCCATGTACCGACAAGAACCTTGTCAATACCCTTGTGGCAACCTGACAATGCCACGGTAAGAAGCAACACGGTCAAAACAATGAGCTTTCCTTTCATAACTGTATTTAAAATGCAATGTCTTACAAACACAGAACCCTTGACCATTGTTTGGTCAAGGGTTCTGTGAGAAATAATTTCACTTACTGATTACCAATCGTTTAGTCAGCGTATGCGTACCATTGGTAAGTGAGTATGTGTACAATCCTGAGCTAAGCTGACTTCCATCGAAAATGATGCGGTTCTCACCAACTCCTGCGTTTACACCCATTGATGAAAGGATTCGACCAGCAGCATCTCTAACTACAAAATTGTAAGACCCACGCTCTTTGCTGGAAAATGAAATGGTTGAATTTCCAGTTGTCGGGTTTGGAACGCTTGAACCAAGCGAGAAGCCATAAACCTCAAACTCGTCAATACCCAGATAAGGACCGGTCAATACAAATGTTGCCTGTCCAGTGAAGCCCGCTGCATCCTGAACATTGATTGTATATGTTCCTGGCTGTAAATTGAAACGATCTTCGGTTGTAGGACCATCGGCCCAGTTTATCGTGTATGGCATGGTTCCGCCCGTAATGGTAACATCGATGTAACCGAAAATGTAGTTTCCATTTCCATTAACGAATGGATTAACCGCAATACCACTAACTTGAAGATTGTTGGTCAGTTCAGGGTAGCAGTCAGCAAACGTTACAAGAATCGGCTCTCCGAAAGCAGCGCATTCTGAGCTTACAGAAGGAAAATCTCCTGGCAGTGGCGGAATGTTGAAACTCACTGAAACGGTCTCTCCCGGTCCAGCTGTAAGTGCAATGCCTTCTACCAAGTAGGATTCGTCTTCGGTTATTAGGTTACAACTATCAGCAAAGTTTATCACAATGAAATCTGGAACCGCCATATCCATGGCTGTGGTTCCTGTATTTGTCAGACTCAATGACCATACTCCATTGGGATTACCAGCAAATAGATCCGTTAGGTTCAAACATGGAAGGGTTCCTCCAGTTGCAAAATCAAGCAGCTGTTGATCTATCGGCAAACCGAACGCAATAGCGTCATTCACATTCAATTGTGAACCATCAGGGAACGTGAACACCATCGGAAAAATTTCCCAGTTATCATCTGCTGCAGACAATGTTGGACATATTTCCGCATATGGTGCACAACCCTGAAGCGTATCATAAGTAAGTGGCGTTACGTTAGGATCCTCAATAGCAAATGGCGTTACGTAGTAGCTTCCAGATGCCACACTATCTGTAAGGGTTGGGCAACTTCTCCAGAACGAGACAGATTCTCCGTATTCAACTAAGATATCGCCATTATCGCCTGCCTCTGTGGCACTTGCCTGATCAACAACGGGTCCTGCAGATGCTGGGGTAATTGCCCATGCAATGGTTGTAAACGGATTGGTGGCAAACCCAGGGGCTTGGAAATAAGCCGTGTCGCCACAACAAATAGTGTCATTCTGCAATGGCAAAGCCGCAGCTGGTATACACACAAAATACTCGTTGGACACAGATGAGGCACATAGGCCAGAGTTCACAAATGCAGCACTGTACGGACCAACATTACCTCCGGTCTGTAGCGTGTCTCCTGTTTCTCCTTGAACGAGAACCCCGTTGTTGTACCATTCAAGCGAGTAACCGTTAGGATTTGTAACCACCTCCATGTTTCCACTGGTTGCGTTGTAGGTCAAAATCGGTGGTTGCGGAATGGCCAGAATCTCAATCAGAGCCGAATCAGACTCTGCGCTACAGAAATACGTTGTATCAATAACCAGAAGAGTGTACCACCCTTGGGCTGCCTGATTTACCCAAATTGCAGAAGAATCAGAAACAAATGACCCCGAATTCAACCACTGATACTGGTAAGGACCAGCTGGTGCATCCACCAGAATAGAATCTCCCGCACATACTTGTTGAGCAGGAGTGTAACTCAAGGATGGTTGGGCTGGAACTGGGAATACCGAAACCGTGTCCATTGTTGTTATTACCGTGTCTACAACGGTTCCAATAGTGTACGTTCCGAAAACTTCAGCATTTGAGAAGTTGAAGGTTCCCGCGCTTGAAACACTAAAGGCCAAAGCCCCAAGATTATCGTTCTGTGAAGTACCGTCCTCATCCCAGAAGGTCATGGAGAAAACAAGCGTATTCAGTTCAATACCCAAATTGCTCCAACTTGTTGTCAAGCTGTTGCTTCCGGAAGAAGACGTGTATGTAACACCATTGTTTGCGTAGTCGAAGTAAAGGTCGGGTGCGCCCTGACAAACACCGAACAAACTGATTTCCTCAACATCACCACACCATCCAGAACCAGATGCAGTTACAGAAACATCGGTCAAAACATAGTTGTAAACGGTAGTGGTCAACTGCGGGTAGTAGTCTCCGGGAACGTTGTAGTTCTCGGCTGGTGGAGTTGCACCAGTGCCAATGTTATTGTTACCGAAATCCCAATCGTAAGTTGTTGGTTGAAGTGGTTCGAAGTTCAGTAATGCTTCGTAGTTCACATTCAATTCGCCACAGGCAGATGGCGGATCAAAGCTGAAGCAGCAGTTGCCACCCGGAGCTGGTTCAACAACCAACGGCAAAGTAAATCCTGTTGGCTGATTGATGGTTCCAATAGGAGTTGATACGTTAGCCACAACTTGAATAACAATATTGTAGGTTCCCGGAACTGCTGGTGTTCCACAAAGCTTAACGCACCCACGCTGTGTATTAGGGTCATTGGTAATGGTATAAGCACATCCCGGCTGGTCGCACTGATACGCCAAACCCTGTGGAATTCCAGACACACTTGTTACGGTTACAGAGTTAAGCGTAACTGCTTGTCCAGAACCTGAATCGGTAAAATCGCGAGGCATGAAGAACGTAGCGTTCTCATCATAATACTGACCTTGAATTGCGTTTGGAAGAGCGGCAGGACAAAGAGCCGGCTCAATGGGATTCAGTCCAACACCACAACTTTGATCAATGACACATCCAGGGCATTGCGCTGCTGCAAATTGACTCTGAAAGGTCAGAATGGAAATGGTGGATAACAATAGGGTAAATAACTTTCTCATAGGTTGATTATGCTTTAGGCGGAGCGAAAATAACCAAATAAACACCCAGCCATGTCTTTGGTATTTCCGTTTTTAATGAATTGGTAATCAAGTAGACAGAGGAACTGTAACTCTTAAAATTCCTCATCCACGCTGGCAGACCGCATTGAACTCGCAGTGCTCGCACCTCTTGACATCCTCAGTTTGAGAAAAGGGAATGGAAGCATCAAAGAGTTCGGTCAGTGTTTCAACGATAAGTTCTTCTGCATATCTGGTCAGCTCAGAACCCTTCAATTCCATCTTATCCTCAAAAACACTCACCGCCTTTTCTACCTGAGTAGACCTCAGATAAAAACCCATCGGGCTTATCGAATCAGCATCATATTGAACCGAAGCCATGTACAAATAGGTGAGCATCTGAAAGGCATTGTCCGACTTTGGATCTCCAAATGCGGCTTTGTCTGTGATCTTCAACGTCTTATTAAAACCCCCTGTTTTGTAATCGATAACCCGAAGTGTTCCATCTGAAAGTCTGTCCAAGCGATCTGCATTTCCTTTCAACCTCACAGACAATTTTCCTTTTTCAACGAGAAGCTGTAAATCTCTTTGAAGCTCACCTTCAAGTTGAAGAACAGTTATCACTTGACCTGAATTTACTTGATCCAGGTCGTGTGTAATTACCCGGTCAACATAGGTAGCGGCCGCTTCGAAAGTGAGCAGGTCGGGACCAGAAAGGTCCTCCTTGGTTTCCAGCTGTTCTTTGAAGCGCTTGAGTAGAATATCGCGAAACAAACCTTTCTTTTTCTTCAACTCATCTGCAACCAGCGTGCGACCAACAAAAGGTTGGTACAGGTCTTCAAGCGTTTTATGAATGGCCAATCCAAGCTTGACCGCATCCATGTCTTCTTGAAATTCATCCGGTTCTCTGATGCCAGCTACATACCTGAAGTAGTATTTGAGGGAACAACTTCGGAATGTATTCAAAGCGGAAGGAGAAAAGCCGAATTCTGCCCGTTCCTTCAACTTCTGTAGCTCATCATCCCCTTTTTGGATGGTAATTGGTGGTGCTGCAACAGATTCGGGAATCTCCTGCTCAACACTCCATTCTTTAACTGCGAGGTTCTGACCACCCTCCAGCATTAGTTGCTTCACATACCGGCTCACCTCTCCTCTGCCCAACGAATCTGTGTCCTGATCATAAATGAGATGAATCCGTTTAGCCCGCTGTAAAAGGCGGTAAAAGTGATAGGCCGTAACTGCATCGCGTTCGTTCTGGCAGGCCAAGCCATAGGCTCTTCTGATATCGAACGTAAAGTAGGAAGGCGAATGTGCATTTGACGGCAGGTTTCCTTCATTAACGCCCAACATGATTATCTCTTCGAAATCGAGATTCCGCGTTTCCAGCATTCCCATTATCTGAAGTCCGGTAAGTGGTTCTCCCACAAAATCGAGCTGCTGAGAACGCAGCAACTGTTTCCAGAATGTGTGCAACGTTTTAATGGAATCGATGCTTGAGAACTCCGAGTTCAGATCAAGAAGCCGTTGAGCGAGTTTGTCTAACAGAAAAAGGAATTCGCGTTCAATGGAATCCTCGTCCAAGCGCTTGCCAACCACTGAGAATACACGCTTCAGTTCTTCCAGAAATCCTGTTACGGAACTCCACGTATCATTGAAAACCAATTGATGCAATTCTGATTGCTGCAACTGAGGTGCTGAGAAATAAACCTGTTTGGCTCGTTCCTCCTTTATGAACTCTGTTTGAACCAATTGAAAAAATGGGTCATTCTCAAGCGCTGCCACATGCTCATGGTAATACCGGCCGCCACTCTCTGCGTACCGCGAATAGAGTTTAAAAAGGTGCTCCACAAAAACTGCACTCTGCGATTGCCTCAAACCATAGCCCATGGTAATGTTAACGCCATTCAGATGCGTTGGTAATGAACTGAGCAATGGAACAAGCAACTGCTCATCGTTCAGAACCACTGCCGTGCCGCTAAAAGCCTCATTCCCTTTGTCTAAGCGCTGTTCAAGAATGGTGCTTGCTATGGCAGCCTGCGTCATATTCCGCTGTGCAGCAATCAGGTTTATCTCTTTAGGCTCAACACCAAGGCGGCAAGCTTTCCAATTGTATTCTGCTGGCAGTTTAAGTTCTGCGGTGCCGCCATTGTAACGCCTTATGTAATGACCCGCTTCGTGAATAGTGTCATCCGCATAAAATGCGTCCATATCCCAGAAAAGCCGCGCCTTACCTGAATTCTGCCACCCTGCCAAGATCCGTTCTTCAGAAACGGTGAGCGCATTGAATCCTGCAAACCAGACCCGATCCCATTCAGACTGCGATACAATGGAATCGATATGTTCTGCCACTTCTCTAAAGGCCATTCCCTGATAGGCAACTCCTTTGCTTTTAAGTGCATTGCGAAGCTGTTGGTAAAACGGATAAAATTGCTCCACAAAATGAAGATGTTTCTTCTGAAACTCGGTGGCTTCAGCCTTGTCTGGATTCCATTTCTTGATGCGTTCGATGGAATACAGCTGCGCAAAAATGTCTTCAGCATCAATGAGATTCAGATCCAGTTCATTGATGTCTGATAGAAATATCGGTGCCCAGCTGGCAAACAGCTCTATGGTCTGTGGGTCTGATGCTCGCTGCTTGTAGACCTCATAGAAGGCAAACAGCAATGTGGTCTGATCGGCTTTTACCAGAGAACTCAAACTGAATACAAAATCCTCAATGGAAAGAATGGTTGGAGCCCAAATGGCCTTCTTACTTTCCTTGGAGATGGCATTGCGGAGAAAAACCCCAGCCCGCCTGTTAGGAAGCACAATGCACGTTTGCGAGAAGTCGTTTCCTCCCTGCTTCAGTAACTCTGAGGCTATGTCATCTAAGAATGTTCGCACGGGTGGTCAAGGTAGTGAAGCATGACGAAATTCATGAACAACTTTGCGCCTAATGGTTAGTTTGGCCAACAATATGAAACAAGACATCTCATCCCGTAAGGATATTGAACTCCTTGTAAAGGAGTTTTATGACAAACTGCTGGTAGACCGCGTGGTCGGTTATCTTTTTACAGATGTGGTTGAACTTGATCTTGATGAACATCTGCCGCGGCTGGTAGATTTTTGGGAAGCACAATTATTGGGAGGTGACAACTACACGGGAAATCCGATGCGTGTTCATCTACAACTCCATCAGAAATCGGCACTAAAACAGGAGCATTTTGAACGTTGGCTCCAACATTTCAACGAAACGGTAGATGCCAATTTCAGTGGCATGAAAGCGCATCTTGCCAAAGAACGGGCGTTGAGCATTGCAACCGTCATTCAAATAAAGATCGCTCAGGTCTGAGTCGGTTCTTTTGGCTTTCTGCTTATTCTAAAAACCCCCACTGCCAGAAAAAGGAGCAGTAACACCACAAAGCGCAGCGAATGGTGCAACAATTGTGGAATGTAATTCCATCCAACTAGGATTCCTGCATACAGTATGATCAGAAAGAGCGCGTAATGTCGGGTCCAAACAGGTCTATTCTTCTTGAGTAGCGCATAACCGAAAATGGCATTGGTGGGCAACGACCATAGGATGTTCCAATTGTACGCAGCAGAAACGTGGTTGGTAAAAAACCACATGAAAGTACCATTGAACCCAATAAAACTGGTTATCATGAATACCGATCCCTCAAAAAAGCGGGTGCTCTTTCCTGCAACTCTGTAGATGGTAAGGAAAACAGCGCTGAACAGCAGAAACGCCACAAAAACGATCTGCGGTACAAACCAGCTTTTCTTCTCTTCGGTTGGAGCGGCCTTGAAGGTGGTTTGCTTGCGTTTTACCAGCGGCACACGATTGCCTTCTTTTATGATGTATGCATGATCGAATGCCTCTTCCAATTCCTCGGGCAGAAACATGTACTGCATGGCAGTTACGGGCTTGTCAATAACAGATCCCATACATAGATCGATCCCCAGATCGCCCCAAGGTTGTTCTTTTGCAATATACAGGTCGGTCAACTGCCTAATGGAAAGATGCTTGGTCGGTAAATAGGTTGTATCGAATTCCACCTTTCCATTCAGCGCATCAATTACCATGTCGCGCGGCCGGGTAGAACAATTGTCGTAGAAATAATCGTAGAGATATTCGCGATTCTCCTTTTTAGCGTTCCATGTCAGTTTATCAAACAGTGCTTGCTTCTCCTGTTGTGTCATGTTCAGAAACTGCTCTCTAACCGAACGATTGTAATACTCATAGGCACGAAGGAAATTCGAATAGCGATTTACCGCGAGCATGTACATGGAGCGCCCCATTACGAAATTGCCGTAAAAGTTGGGCTGATCGAAATCGAACGTACCGTAATTATAGACCGCATCGAAATCCATAAGCGGGTCGTGAATACGAATGGCGGTATGCCCAAATGCCTCATAAAGTTCGGAACCCGGGCTACAGGTCACCAAACTCACTTCGCTTTGCTCAGAAAGCTGAAAAAGCGGCTGGCAGAAACCCGTAAGCGGTAATAGAAAGAACAGTATGATATACCGAAGCATCTGCCAAAAATACATTACCTGAAAATGTGGTGATAACTTCCTCCGAGTTCATTTCAAATCAATTCTGGATCAGATTATTTTAGTTGCGTTAAACCAATAAAATGAATTTACCATGCTGAAAGAATTCAAAGAGTTTGCCATGAAAGGCAACGTAATGGACATGGCCATCGGTATCATTATCGGTGGTGCGTTCGGAAAAATAGTGGCCTCGTTTGTGGCCGATGTACTGATGCCGCCTCTTGGACTACTCATTGGAGGTGTGAATTTCCAAGACCTGAAAATTGTACTGACAGAAGCTGTTTTGGATGCCGATGGCGTTGAAACCGCAGCTGCCGTTTCCATCAACTACGGCAACTTCATTCAGGTAACGTTCGATTTCATCATCATTGCGTTTGCCATTTTCATGATGGTTAAGGCTATGAATTCCGCCAAGAAGAAAGAAGAGGCGGCACCGGCTCCACCACCTCCTGGACCTACTGAAGATCAAAAGCTTCTGATGGAGATAAGAGACCTTCTGAAAAAATAGTTTTAGTTGTGTGTTTGACCGAGAAGCCGTCTGCGAAAGTGGACGGCTTTTCTTTTAGTCTGTATCTTGTCAAGATGTTTAGAAATCTATTACTACTGCTCTTCTTTTCATTAAATCTCTCAGGTTTAGATGCTGTTGGACAAGTCGATTCGTTAACGGTAGAAAAAGTTTCCATTATCAATGCCAAACACAAGGTAGAGGGTATTTATAGAACGTTTGATGAGTTTAGGAGGAATGAGCCTTTTCATACCTCGGAATATACACTCATTGAAGCTAAACCAGGCGATAACGTAATGGTGAATAGGTTTAGAGACGAATTGAGTTTCAAAGATAAAGCTGGTAATCAAAAGCAACTTGGTTCTTCGAAGTTCTTTGGTTACTGTCGAAATGACACCGTATATATCAGCTTTTGGAAGTTTCATCCAATTACAGAATGGGGGCACCTCATACTAATTCACGTAATTGAAAACCAACCACAATATTTAAACCCTAGTGCGAGACCATATAGTCATGAAAAGATCGACACTACTAAGTCTAGAAGTAAATTTCGTAATAACCATCCACAAGGAGATGTACTCACCGATCGATGGTACGTGTTGGATTACATGACAGGTGATATGTATACAATACACACTTACACACTACTTGAAAAATTCGAGAAGTGGGACTTGGAATTGTTTAAACAGTTTAAACGAGCAAAAAGAAAGTTCAAAACGGAAACACAACTCGAATTCATAAGGAGATTCAACGAACGAAACCCCATCCGATTCTAGTTCCATGACACTTTCATGACAAACCAAACAGTCGGCTGAACGATCTTCGCAGCGCGAAGTACGATAAGCTTCATGGAACTCTTTAAAACCATCGCATTTACGCACAAAACCACCGAGTTGAAAGACATCGGGCGGTTACACATTGAGGATGGTGATCTTGAAGCAAGATTGTCTCATCTCAAATCTGAGTTGGAGCTTGATGAGTTGCTTTATCTCTCTACTTGTAATCGTGTGGAGTTCACCATGGTCACAGACCGTGAGATGGATGAAGAATTCCGCAGGAAGTTCTTCGCGGCTTTCAATACCGAATGGAAGCAGGCCGATATTGATTGGGCAGCCAACCACAGCAGAACCATTGAGGGAGAAAAAGCCCTGAGACATCTTTTCTATGTGGCCAGCAGTATTGATTCTCTGGTGGTTGGCGAAAGGGAGATCATTACGCAAGTTCGCGAAGCGTATGAGAAGTGCCATAAACTTGGTTTGACGGGAGACCGCTTCCGGTTGTTGGTGCGTTCGGCCATTGAAACGGCCAAACAGGTTTATACGCAAACGCAGATTGCGCAGAATCCGGTTTCGGTGGTATCGCTGGCGTACCGTAAAATGCGTGAGGTAGAGATCGATCATCCGCCACATATTCTGATGATCGGTGCTGGGCAGACCAACCAGACCATGGCGCAATATCTACGTAAAGCGCCTTTCGGGAAAGTGACGGTTTTTAACCGAACGCTGGAAAAAGCTCAGGAGTTGGCCAGATCACTTCATGGCGAAGCCAAACCGCTTGAAGAACTCAAGAATTTCAGCGAGCCGTTCGATATCATTATCAGTTGCACGGGCGCTTCGCAACCCATCATCAACAACCGAACCTACCGACAGCTAATTGGCAACGACCTGTCTGAAAAAGTGGTAGTTGACCTTGCCATTCCATCTGATCTGGAACAGGAAGTGCTGCGCAAGAACAACATTCATTACATCGGTATTGAGAACCTGAAGGAAGAAGCGCGGAAGAATCTGGAAAGACGCCAAAAGGAGCTCGAGATCTGCAAGCGCCTAATCGATGACCGCATCAATGAGTTTGAGCATCTGCTTCGCGAACGCAGAATTGAGGTTTCGATGCGGGAGATTCCGAAGGTTGTGAAGGAGATCCGCGAACGGGCAACAACACAGGTTTTTAATAAGGAGTTGGAAGAACTGGATCCGAAATCGCGCGAGGTGTTGGAGAAAATGATGGATTACATGGAGAAGAAATACATCAGTGTGCCGATGAAAATGGCCAAGGAAATCATGTTGAAAGGGTGACCGCGTCATTTCGACCGTAGCGGAGAAATCTATCAGATGTCTCGGCTTCGCTCGACATGACGGTTGGTTCAAAGCAGAGTAACAGAGAAGAATGAGCAGAAAAATCATCATAGGATCGCGCGGCAGCGACCTTGCTTTATGGCAAGCACATCATGTAGAAGCGCAGTTAAAGGAGCTTGGTCATGAGGTGGAGATCAAGATCATTAAAACGCAGGGCGATGTGATCCAACATCTAAGTTTCGACAAGATGGAAGGCAAGGGTTTCTTTACCAAAGAATTGGAAGAGAAACTATTGGACGGTGAAATTGACCTTGCCGTTCACTCGCATAAAGATCTTCCAACCGAACACCCAGAGGGTTTGATCATTGCTGCGGTTTCTGAACGCGAAGACCCATCTGACCTTCTTCTCATTGCGAAGGAGAAAGTTGATTCAGGTAAGAAACTGGAGTTGATTGACAATGCTGTGGTTGGAACATCTTCTGCCAGAAGGAAATCGCAGTTGCTCCACCACCGTCCAGATATTGAGATCAAAGACCTGCGCGGTAATGTTCCTACGCGTATCAACAAACTTCGCGAAGGACAATATGATGCAATTATGCTGGCTGCTGCTGGTGTGGAACGACTGAAATTGGATCTTTCAGAGTTCCATGTACTGAAGTTGAATCCGACCGAATTCATTCCAGCGCCTGCGCAGGGCGTTCTTGGATTACAGATTCGGCAAACAGACGAGGATCTTGCTGAAGTCCTTTCCAGTTTGAATGACGCCTCTGTGGCGCGGAGAATTGGTGTGGAGCGTAGAATTCTGAATCTTTTTGAAGGAGGTTGCCAAATGCCATTAGGTGCATATTGTACTGAAAACAATGGTCAATTGACCGTAAAAGCGTGCGTTGCCGATGCTTGGGATGCACCCATTAGAATTGAAGAAAAAAGAGGTAGTGAAGTAGAAGCGTTGGCGCAGGAGACCGTCTCAGCGTTACGCTCTTGAAACACTCCATTTTCATATCTCGCAATCTGCCGGAAGACAGTCATCTTCTGGCCTATCTGCTGGAGAATGATTGGGAAGTTCATCACCGGTCTTTGATTGAAATTGTGCCCATTCCGTTTGAAGTAAGAAAGGAAACCGATTGGATCTTCCTATCGAGCAGCAACGGGGTGCGCATTCTTTTTGATGGCTACACACCATCTAAAAATGTGAAGATAGGTGTGGTTGGAAACGCCACGGCCGAAGCATTGCGACAGCACGGTTACGAACCTGCATTTGTTGGAGATTCTGGGGATATGCACGAGGTAGGGCGGCATTTTGCTCCTGTGCTTGGACATAAAAGCGTAATGTTCTTCGGAGCGGAAAGTGGCTCGGAAAAACTCCGTTCAGAACTACCCGAAAAACAGGTACACTTCACCCCTATTTACCGAACGGAATCAGCTTTGCAGGTGGAGATTCCCGAAACAGAATTCGTTTACCTCACCAGCCCATCAAACGCCAAGGCTTACTTGAATAATGCATCATTGCACGGGAAACACACGATTGCCATTGGCAATACCACCGCTGAGTTTCTGAGTGCACAAGGCGTTGGCAATGTTCATATTCCTTCTGCCCCTAACGAGGAACACATCATTGGGCTTCTGCGCAGAATTGCGCACTGATGGCGCACCGATTTTCCATCATTTACACTGTTTTACATTGATTAATGCGGTGCGTGAAACCGTGTTGCGAGATTTACCGAAAACACAGACAATGATGTACAGAACGTTATTTCCCGCCATTATTTCGCTGCTGCTGACCTTTGGTTCGTGCAGTAGTCAGGAGAACGCCCAACAGCAACCTGAAACCCCAACGGTAGATCTGGGGCCGGTTCTCTTAAAGAAGGAACCGCACCGATACGGTGGATGGTATTGCCCCGATAATTTCGGATTTGAGCCCGTGGATATTCAGAAGTTGGCTGAGGTTCCGGCCATATCGAACCGACTTCCGACCCAATTGGAGCTTAAAAACCACATGTCGCTTATTGATGTGGACACCAAGGAATATCCTGATGCGCGTGCGTTGGAAATGGAGCTTCCGAGAGTGGCGCGCATCTACGATGAGTACAAAGGCATGAGCGAATTGGCCATTATTATTCAGGCCATTGTGGTGCAAGGAGATACGGTTGTGGGTTATCGTTTTCCGAACGGGGGAAATGGCTCTGCCCGTCTGAGCGATGTGACCTTGCTATCTGATGATGAGGTGGCCAAAATGGGTTCGCAGCCGTTCTTCTATTCAAGGGCTACTGTAAAAGCTTCTACCGCAGACATATGGAATGCGCTGTGCCAAACGGATTACTTCAAAGAGCTTGGAGAGAAATTCGGTGAACAGAAATTCTTCTCCTCCAATTGGAACCCTGATCGGGATGCAAAACTGAAACTTGAAACCGAACATGAAAAGGCCACGGGATATGCTGGCATGCTGTACGGCAACTATTATCTGCAGATCGACTACAACAGAAACGGTTTCCATTATTCTGAAAAGTTGATGCTTGCAGAGAACAGAGAAGACAACACCACTGAACTTTTCTTTGCCTGCGGCCCGTTTCCACAAGATTTTGAAACGCAACAGCCTGCTTGGAACCGTTGGTTTGAAGCTGTGAAAACGGCCAGCCAAGCTCGCTGACCGATTGACCACCACGCGTCATCTGAAATACATTCTGAACACCTACATGAAAGGTGCTGAACACTACGGTTGGGTATGCCATGACCACCATCTTAACCATGACCGGGGTGTGTAACGCCCACTATAAGCGTAACGAAATGTACCGTTCTGTTTGGGTTAAAGGCACGTTGATGTTGGTGTTCGTTTCTGTTTTTAGGGTGTGCTGATAGGCGCCCAATGCCATCTATTGACCACTCTGAACTTTTTTGGGCAACTGAAGACGCTGTAGGTGGGCCAAGAGACGGGTATGGGGGAATCGTTTAAGTACGTGGGCGAACAATAGACGCAATAGAGAAACCGTTATAAGCAACAGATAGAACGGTTATCGCAATTGAGAGAACGAGAGACGCATGTTACCGAACAATAGACGCAGAAGGGAGAACGATAGACGCGATAGGGACGCTTGAAGACGCACATGAGAAGCCAAAGGAGATGAAAAAACTGAGCAAAGAAGAAGCACGGAACATCAATACCAAACCCACAGGGCGCAGCAGCTTGGCGCGTTCTTACATTCTTAAAATGGAAGTGGGCGACATTATTCTATTGGAGAAATCTGATTGGAAGCAACGGTACCGTATGCCGAGCACCTATTGCCGCATGCTTGCGCGACAAACCAACCGCCAATGGAAATGCGAGACGGCTCTGGATGGCCGCGGCTGGGTTATTGAAAGGGTTAAGTGAGATGAGCGCGTGAGTAATGAGCCTTGGAAGTGAGGTGATAGTGGGTAGTTACTTTTAGCCAGTGTATTCTGCATGCTAAATGTGCACAACCTGTGAAACCAGAGTTGGCTAAGGGTAAGGTGTTAACTTTAGCGGGTAGTTGTGCCTAATGTGAAAAATGCCCATACGACAAGCTGACATAAACCGATACGGAGCTCCAATTTACTTTGAGCGAGAAGGACAAATTACCGTTAGAACTGGTCCTTCATCTGGACGAACTTTGGACGCTAAAAAAATTCCACTTGACGGAAGACGCTACATCTGCGCTGGAAAAATCATTTTGAAAGGTGGACTTCAACTTAGAGCGAACTTTGAGATCAGGACAGACACCTTTGACTTTCTGGACAGAGAAACCGTGCGAGTGCATATCAAGGACGAGGATGCTTGGTATAAAATTGATGAACCTGAACTGTGGTCAATTCTTGAAAAAGAAATGGACGAAGAATTACCATATACTTGGTTGCCTGACAAGCCATTAGACTATCACGTGGACGGACCTTATCCAATGGACTTTTACGAAAGAAAATAAAACACTAGGCACAACAACTGCTATCAAAATAGGGCGTGACGACAGGTGCGCAAGTCTTAGTTGTTTCTGCCAAGTTCGGTCTTGGGTGAAAGGTCGAAGGAGTTAAAGCCCTATTTTCATGGCAGTAACCGTTGGGTGTAATTTGAAAATGACACGCATCAAGCACATCATCGTTCTTGTTGGACTGACAAGTCTATGCTCTTGTTATGAACTTCAATCGGACGAAGATCTGCATGACGACATTGTGGGTACTTGGAAGAAAGTTGACTGCAAATGGCCTATCGTGGACGATGAGGAAATCACAGCTGACGCTCTTTTGATGCCAAGACTCTCATTTAGTTCAAATGGCACATTCAATGAATTCGGTCTTTATGCCTATTGCTGCTCTGACAACTGCGATACATCATATCAGGGTTCCTGTACTTGGACAATTCAGGACGGTCATTTGATTATTGAACCAAGTAGCATTCCAAACGGTCATGAGTATTTGAACAGGCCGTACCCGATTAAAGTGTTAAAGAAAAACCAGTTGGTGTTTGACAACTTTAGCATTGACAATTTCCCTTTCAAGAAGGCTTGCTATTGTCGAGAATGAAAGAAAAACGTTGCCCAACAACTGCTATCAAAATAGGGCGTGACGACAGGCACGCAAGCTCAGTTGTTTCTACCAAGTTCGGTTTCGGGCGAAAGGTCGAAGGAGTTAAAGCCCTATTTTCATAGCAGTAACCGTTGGGTGTAATTTGAAAATGACTTCGGGAAAGCTCATCTGGAACATCACTTTCATGCTTCTCATCTGCTTTATCGCAGGTGGTTGTGGAAACATGACGATAGTCAAACGAAAGCACTTGCCTGGTTTTCATGTGGACAGGTCTGCACCTCCGAAAACGCTGAAAGAAAGGCAAACGACCCATCAGCCGGACAACGACAGTACCACTGACGAGAATGATGACAAGACCGAACGAGCAACCATTAGTGGCGACCGACAAATAGCTGAAAACCAAATTGCTTCAATCGAACCAGCCCGTCCTGATCTGACAGCAAAGTCTGAAACGGACATCTTAAAACCAATTGACGGGCTGTTCTCAACTTCTCTTGGCAAAACTCAAAAAGACAAGATTTCAGTAGAATTTAGGCGTGCTGTATTCGGACAGGAAGAAGATGATAGAGAATGGAATGAACTTGGAATAGTCTCCATGATTTTAGGAGCGTGTGCAATCGCGTTGATGCTGGCAGCTGGTATTCTGACCTTGAGGACTAATGGTTCACATAACTATGGCTTCATCTTCATTGGCGCAGGGACGGCAGTTGTATCGGCAATTATCACAGGAATTATTGCGCTGAAAAAACAGAAGTTCAAAACCAAAAAAGGAAGAGGATTTGCAATTGCAGGTATTGCCGCAGGTGTTCTGTCTTTTGCGGCATTCATTATAGCTCTATTTGTGGAGCTGGTCATGCTCATTATCCAAATTCTAAGCTGACATGTTTTACGTGTCTGAACCGAAAAGAAAGAAAGAAAAACTACACAAAACCATGCCTAACATTATTGCGTGGGACGGTACGTCAGTCCAGAAGACACGGGATAAATCGGGCTCAGTTTCGTTCTGCGCTGTCCGTGCATGGCGAAGGACGGCAGTTTCTAACGCATTATCTTTAGCGGTACCCGTTGTAGCACATTGAAATGAGACCTCTTTTTGCCTTTCTGCTTTTGACAATGACGATAACCTTTTTCGGTTGCCGAAAGTCTGACAACGAGATGGAAAGAGACTTGGTAGGGTCTTGGACTAGAATACAATGCCAATCAAGTTCAGATAACGGATTTAATCTGTATTGGTTTTACGGGGAAATAACGTTTCACGACAACAATCTCTTACGCGAAGGAGGAGACAACTACTGCAAAGACTCTTGTTATATTGGTCCGCTTGGTGTCATCGAAGGCGATTTTTGTATTTGTCAATGGAATGTCGAAAATGGTCACTTACTTGTTTCGCCTCAAGGGGATAGTATTCGAGGCCACTTTGTCGACACGGACTTTCCATATAACACTGAAATACCCATAGTAAAGGTTTCCACGAACAGATTGATTCTGGATGAATGGGAGAAAAACGGAATAAGGATTGAACGAACTTGTTTTAAAAGAAAATAAATAAGCGACAATGAGACCTAAAGCCAACTGAAGTCTGGCTATAGCCAGACCGTTGGCAAGCATGTGGAACGACATGAAACTGCACCTTCTAATTCTGAACTTTCTCTTCGTTCTGCCATTGATAGGAATTGGACAGATGACCCGTTTTGAAGTGAGTGGAGAAACGGGAACGAACGTACTCTTTATATGGGCTAACAAAAACGAGAACAATACCGAACAGCCTCGTTTCGGACTTTCAACGGGTCTCTCTTTTCGGTACAATTTACACCCGAATTTTTCTGTGGAAACCAACCCTGCAATTGACAGGAAACGCAGTTACGCCTCAAAGGCGACCATAGACGAAGAACCAGACCCATACCTTGGATCTGTGGATATTGTAAGTCAATACGACTGTCTGACCATTCCAATTCGCGTAAGATATTGCATTGGAAGGAAAGTGAAGTTCTTTGTTTCCACAGGACCATACTTCAGCTACATGTTTGGGCTTTCGCTTCTGTTCAAATATGAAAACGGTTCAGAAGTCGGTCCACTTGGTTACACAGGGTTTTACAAACAGTTTGAATTTGGTATTTCTTCTGGTATTGGTCTGGCAGTTCCAATAACGAACTTCTTACATTTTCACCTTGAAGTCAGGAATAACACGGGTTTGAACGACATTGGAAATGGAAAGTCTGCCTTTGCACGTTCACGAAAGACGAACACAATAGTTCCTCTTCTCGGCATGACCTACGCGTTTGGAAAAGCCTTTGAATAGAAATAAGAAAAACACATTTGCCAACACCCACTGAACCTAATGCTTGTGACGGTACGTCAGTCTCGTCATTGCGAGCGCAGCGCAGCAGTCTCGAGATTGCTTCAGTCGTTCCTCCCTCGCAATGACGGTCGTTTCAAACCGTAATACTTTTAGGCGCAACGTTGCCTACTTCTTCTCATTCTTCTGCACCACGCCACCTGAGACAATGAATTTCATTACTTCGGCAGATGGCAGATCAAGGAATTCCACGTCTTCCTTTCGTACTGCCATCTGGTTGCCCATTACACCGTACGAGTACGGAAAATAGACCGAGATGTATTCTTCATTGAGTTTGAAATCCTTGAGGTCGTGGCGGGTTACAAACCCGAATTTGTACTGCTCCGGGTTGCGCTGCACAAGCACTTTTACGGGTTTCCCCATCTTATCTTCCTTGCCAAAGAACACGGTTATGAGGTCTTTTACCGAGAAGTAAATGACCTTGACCAATGGCGCGCGTTTCATGAGGCCATCCAACCAATTGATGGCAGAAATGGAGATGAATTTGGAAATGATGTAACCGAGAATGGCAAGGCATAGAAACGCTACAATGATTCCGAGCCCTGGAATGTGCATTGGAATGACCTGTTCGATGATGGGCAGAATGAGGTCGTCCATGAGATTGACGAACCAGACCACCGCAAATACCGTTACACCTATTGGCGTGATGAACAACAGACCCTGTAGAAAATAACTGGCGGCTTTACGGAAGAAGTTGGTCATGGCAGTTGTTTGAGTTCCAATTGAACTTTCTTGGGAAGACCGGCAACGATCAAGTTGTAAGAGTCCAAAATCCACTCTCGGCCTTGGTCTTCGGAAAATGAACCATCAAAAACGATGGTGTTCCAGTGTTGCTTGTTCATGTGGTAACCGGGGTTAACTCCTGAATACATTTCGCGCAGTTCAATGGCCTTTTCGGGATCACATTTCACGTTGCACGATGCAGGTTGATTCTCCAAACCGCAAAGACAGAACATCTTACCCATCACTTTGAAAACCAGCGTGCTCTCGTCAAACGGAAAGCTCTCCGTAACGCCTTTCAGCGAGAGGCAGTATTCGCGGATTTCCTCAACGTTCATGGGTTACGAATTACGAACAGATACGAACTTAACGAAGCGTTCTCATTGAACAAAGTGATATAATATACGAATGGCGAAAGTGTGAATTTCAAACGGCTTTCAGCGGAAAGATAAGCGGACGGCTTGGTGCTGCATCATTCTCGAAAGGAGCTACCTGAAGATTGAGCAGATACAGGCCATCTTTTGCGGCATTGGGCACAAATGCCAACTCCGTTACGGTGCAATCCATGCGAGGGTTTTCGGGATAATTCCAAAATACCTTATGCCCGAGCAGTTGGCCCCCATCCTCTTCCCTATCAATGCTTGGCAGATCAAGTATCAGATGCTTGCAGCCATTGACCACCAGTTTTTCTATAGTTTCCTTCAGTAGATATGGCGGATTGGTTCCAGAATAATTTCTGTTTCGCTTTTCCACCGTGTTGGGAAGTGTTCTGATAATGACCGCATCGGTCTGCTGCAACCCAACGAGTTGCTCTGGGCCGATCACAGCATCACCATTATCCAACCGAAGAGGTTCTACAGAGATCAGCTGCGCCACGCAATGGAACTGCTTAAAATGCCGATTGACGCTGTAAATGGTCTCAGAAATATGTCCAACACATTCGGTGTGTGTGCAATTGCCATGCGGATTGAAAAAGATGTCGCGATAATTGACAGAGCCCCCTTGCTTTACCTCACCGATCCAATTGCCCATTACAAAAGGCTCCATACGCACGGGTTTGGCGTGGTATGCATTCAGTTTACCATTAACCGAAACCGGAATGGAAAGATCTATTCCTTCCGATAGATCGGCAGTAAACGGCCTGCCATTATGTTCAACGGAAACCTTCATCTAATTGACCCAAGTGCTGACCCAAGCGGAGTTCTTGTTTGATTCTACTGTGTTCTCTTCAGCATCAGGAAGTTCCCAAAGTAGGTCGAGCCCACTTTGCTTTTCAACTTCATCAATGGTAACCACCTTGCTCAGCACCTTGTCTTTTCTACCACTGTTCTGATCCATGATGAAAGCCGCATGCTCGAACGAATCAGTGTCCGTGATCATAATGACCACCTTCCAATAACCGCTTGGCACCTTGTGGTTCTCATCAGCATTCGGCAGTGGTTCCATGGTTCTACCATAAAGCGGACCTGTCATTACATGAACGGTCTTTCCGGTTCTCACCAGATTCCTCACATCCTCTTCCAGATTCTTCCATGGCCCTTGATTCAACTCTTTCTTCTGCGGAGTGATATTGCTCAACAAATTGGATTGCGATGCGTACCGAGAACCCTTGAAAGAAGCCAAAGGTGCCTGATGTCCTCGGTCTACATCCAGCTTGCCGCTGGCATCCTTATAATCGTCAGGAGATGGTTCCAGCGTTTCCTCATCCGCCAGCCACGGATCGGCTCGCCAGTTACGCTCAACTTCCAGATCTCCTTCAACCTCATGCATGGTCAATCTGTACGCCACCCAATCGGCAAACTTGGTCTCGTCATTGTTGCTCATGGCATAGATATCGCGAATGATAAGGTCGTTTGACGCGGGAGTTCCGAACGGATAACCTTTGAAAAAGTGTTTGCAATGAATTTCCTGTCTTGATTGGCCCAGCATTGCCAAAGGAAGAATGAACAAAGTGGCAAGAAACGGTACTCTCATGGAATTGATTTGGCTCTAAATTAGAAAGCGACCCCGTTGAAAAACAGAGCCCCGTTCATGAATTATGAACGGGGCGTAAAACGATACTTTCTCAAGCTAACTAATCAATACGGCCAACCCGTTCAGTTTTTGTTCATTGTTTGGACCTTGGCTTCCATTGCAGAGAGTTCGGTCTGATTCGGGAACATCTTCTTGCCTTTCTCTATCGCTGCCTTCATCTTTTCTTTATCTCCGTTGTTCAGATAAATGGTAGCCAAAAGCACATAGTAATTCACTGAAGTGGCCACTAATCTCTCTCCCTCTTCCAAGGTTTTCAGAGCGTTTTCGGCTTGGCCGATTTTCATCTGGCACACACCTTTGAAGTAGTAATAGTCAGAATTCGCGCTTCCGTTCTCAATGGCCTTGTCGAAATAGGGTATTGCCATGTCGAATTTCCCATAGGCCATGTAGAACTTCCCTAACTGCACAAACGCTCCAGACAGCTTTGGATATTTCTCTGCGGCCTCGGTAAAAACCTCCAATGCTCGTTCGGGCCTGCCGAATTCCATACAGGCAGCGCCAAGATCCATATACACTTTAAAAATCCGATCCGTTATGGCCAGCGACTGCTCATAGTATTGCAAGATCTCAGCAGCGGCCTTCGGTTGCTGTTCAGGTGGTAGCCCATAGTATCGATTATGGAGGTAGATGGCGTAATTATAATTCGTCCTTGAACAATTGGAAAGCAAAGCAAGGTCTGCCTTGAGTAGCGTGTTATTGTCTTTCCAAGCAGCATTTCTCTGCCAAGAGTATTTGAACAGCGGCAAGGCCACAAGTGGCAACACCCAGACCAGGTATTTCGACCGCACCATGCTGCCAGGAAAAAGCGATAGCAATGCCATGCATATTCCCAACGATGGAACGAACAGATACCTCTCCGCAAAAATATCTGGCCCAACATGCACCAAATGCAAATAGATGGAATTGGTTACGAAGTAGAACACCAAGCCCAAGCCGTGTGGTTTTCGCTTTACAAGTCCATGAACCATGAGTGCTGTTAGTGCTGCAACAACCACCATGGCCAGATACACATCCCCGTCAGACCAAGACCTAACGGCAAACATGTTATACGAGTAGTCGTGCAACAAAGGCATGGGCGCAAAAAACCTGTAGACTCCGTAGTAAAGAAGATATAGAGCTGTTGCGAGTTTCTCTCCAATTGACGCATCCCAGAGGGGATTACCCGAAAATCCGTCCTGAACAAAAATGCCCTTGTAGATCAGATCCCAATCATTGGTCTGAAAGAACCTCTCCGAATAGACGTAGTTCCGCAAGAGCAACAACGCAGCCAGACCGCCCAAAGTGGCCAGTGTTCCAATGAAAACGGGCTTCAAGTTCTTCCTATCGATCAAACTGCTGTATACCGGCATCACCAGTGCAACTCCACAGAATGTAATACCGCTTTCCTTTGAAGTGAAAGAAAGGGCCATGGCAAGAACCATGAGTAAGTAGAGCCACCATCTACCAGAAACCAATCCTTGACGCAAGAAATGAAGACCACCAAGGCCAAAGATCAGAGCCAGTATCTCGTCCCGACTTTTAATGTTGGCCACCACCTCGGTATGCAAAGGATGAACTACAAAAAGCAGCGTTACCCCAAATACTGCCCATTCAGCACTTTCAGGAAACAGACCTCTTAAAAAGTAGAAAATGAACGCACAGAGAATAGCGTAGAGGATAACGTTGGTCCTGTGAGCAGCCTTCGGGTCCATTCCGAACAGTTCCACATCTGTTGCGAAGGAAAGCAAGGCAATGGGGCGGTAACCGTATCTGTTCTCAGTTCTTTCAGACTTGATATTCTCGAAAAGTTCAGGAATATCAGAAAGCCCTTTCTGTACTCGCGAATTCTGAGTAAGAACAATGGCGTCATCCCAAGCATAGTCGTGTTCTAACGTATTGGAATACTGTAGCACGGCTACCACGAATACCAATAGAGCCTGAACCCAACCAAGCTTATTTTTCAAAAAGTTCATTCAGAACCTATTAGTCTCTTACCTGTTGAATAGTATCGAGTGCTACCAACTCAAACTTACCCGGATACAATTCGCTCAGTTGATCCAGAACCTCCTGCCTATCAATAACCTTTACCCTTCTGCCCTCTTTTACCAGTGCCAATGCAAGTTTCAACTGCTGAGATTCGGTGATCTGCGTTGTACCCTTTTTGTAAGCAACACCTTCAAATACAATTTCTTCATCTTCATTGGAGGCCTGCAATTGTTGATCAAGCTGGAACGCCAGATGTTCCTCATTTACTACGTCAGTTGCCTTGCTCAAATGCAACGGATAGCCTTGCAAATCAGCAAACTTCCCAAGCGCCCTGTTGTCGCGTGGGAAACACGGCCCACCAAAACCGAAACCATAGCCCAGATACTTGCCGCCAATTCGGGAATCTGAACCCACGGCAGCCAATATCTTATTCGGATCAGCCCCAGCCTTGGTGGCCAGATCGCCAATGGAATTTGCAAAGGATATCTTGGTGGTTAGGAAACAGTTGGTGGCCAACTTCGTGATCTCAGCACTAAGAGGATCCATCCTACAGTAAGCAGGAGTGTTCAGAACCATGGCATCGTAGATGGATACCAATCTTTTTCCCGCCTCTTCATTCGCTTCACCTATCAACACCTGATCGGGGTAAAGCTGATCTCTTACAATTGACCCTTGCGCAATGAATTCCGGATTGTAGGAAACCCTGTATCCGAGCTTTTTAACACGGTCATCAAGTTGATTGCAATAGCCGGGCATGGTTGTGCAACCAACATAGACGTATCTGACATTTTCAGCCGAACCCAAAGGTTCAAGCATTGACATGACCCTTTCAACCTGAGTGTGGTCATACCCACCATCGGGAAGAGATGGTGTTGCAACCATGATGAATACATCGCGGATATCCTCATCAACTATTACCGAAATATCGCTTGTAAATTGAATGCGCTTGGCTGTGGAAAGCAATGAGTCCACCTCAGGTTCGGAACTCGAGAATGTTCTTGTTTTTAGTTGTTCGAGATAGTCATGATTACTCTCAATACCCCAAACTTCAAACCCGGAACGCTCCAGATTTAGTGCAAAGCACAATCCGAGTTTCCCAACTCCAACCACCGCGATTTTTCTTGTCATAGGTTGATATTTCCGTCAAAGATAAACTCCTGAAAGTGTTCATCCGACCAACCCCAATTTTCAGCATTCAAACCCCAATTTTTACCTTCTGACACCATCTTCATACCAGCCCGATGAACGATGGAATAATCAAGACATGGTTTGTCAGACAAAAAGCGAATGGTCTTGATCACATCATCAGACTCCCATCCATTCTCATGATCAATATGATAAACGCATGCAGGATATGGGAAAAGCACCTGCTCCATGGATAAAGCACTGGCCGACCACAATGCCATGCTGTCAACATGAATGGAATACATGTCGAGTTCAACATAACCATCAATCCTGAACCAGTCTTCTCTACTCATCAGCGTGTAATCCCCACAGGCCATAAAATCAACCGTAAAGTGCGGAAACTGCCCTTTATGTGTCCACTTCCAAACCTGCAACAACAACTTATTTGCGAGCTTGGCCAAACGCGGAAAACCATAAACAACCGTTGGCAGATCCAAAGATTCATAGCCTGGCGATTTGCCTAACCTCCGGATCACATTTTTCTCTGCGTATGCCAGCTGTTCTTCAAGGGAGTCATTGTTCAGCACCTCCTTCGGAACATCGCATCTGTTTGCTCTGTAGAACTTTCCGGTTTCCAGCTTTTTGGATGCCAACACTTCAAAATTTGCATAGCTGAAAAGAATATCAATGTTGGTGCATAGAATGAACTGACCCGAAGCTCTGCGGATTCCCACATTCTTGGCTATCATCTGATATAGTGGAAGCGCATCTGCAAACCTGTAACGATTATGAAGCTCTGCTGGCACAACTATATACTTCACACGAACCGGAACGTCTGATGACGGCTTGGGCAACACTTCGTTCAACAAAGGCCTGTCAGAGGGTGGATTCCACTCAACAATTACCAGTTCAATTGGCAGGTTGAACTTTTTTGCCTGCACGAAAACACTGTTCATGAAAGCCTCTGTGCGTTTCAACAGATCCCCTCCATGATTGTCATTTCGGGTGGTGGCAACAATTGATAGGTAGAATGAATCGGCCAATGCTGTTGTCAGGGCTTTGTTTCAGAAAGATCAAAATTAACCAATCCCCAATCCGAACCGTTATAAGTTTTCGGCATTTGTTCTCGCAACATGATATTTGCTTCCTCCAGAAACGACCGATAGGCCTCTTCGAAAGCAGGAATTCGCTTGTTTGCATCGAATCTGCGTGTGTGTTCTTTATGAAATATGGGTTCATCGAAAACAACCTCTTTCAGACCCGATGCCGCTGCCTGCACAACCATCAGAGCATCTACATGCAATGATATTGGCGCATTCTCTCTGTGCCCCTTGAGTTCAAACCAATGATCTCGATGCATCAACAGAAAATCACCCGTTGCATTACAATGAAGCTGATTTTCAATGTTGTTGTAATAGACTGGAATGGAAAGTGGATCCAAGATCATTTTCAAACGAGGAGTTGATCTGCGCCACAAATTGAGCAGGTGGTTTTTCCTTCGCAACTGTGAAAGGTCCTCAATGGAATCGATATGGAAAGACTGTCCTCTTAAATGTGCTTTGGTTAAGCTCCAGTTTGCTCCATAATCCCCAGCATAATCCAACCTGTCGCAACGATAATATCGTCCTTTCTGAAGTCCTCTGAACCGTTTTATGAGATTGGCTGGTAAAATAATATCAGGATTGAGACAAAGTAGAAACTCTCCTTCGGCTCTTCTTATGCCTGCATTCTTCGCAGCATACTCCAACACGGGAAAGTTCTCTACACCTGTCTTTCTCACGAAATCTTGGTGAACGGATGGAGAAACCGATATGATTCGCACAATGACGGTTTCGTTGGACTTAGGCCAATCAATAAACTCCTCAATTGGAACCTCAGGCAACGGATTGTAGTTGACAAAGATCATTTCAGATGGAATTCCAGCCGCGGTTAACGCTCTGAAATTCTCATTTACCGAAACTTCCAAACGCCCTTTGAAATCGCCTCCGTAATCATCATTACGTCCAACAAAAACCAGAGAAATGTGCGGAGATTTCATCTCGTAAACGGGTCAGATTCTTTGAGCTGAAAATTTGCCAACCCCCAATTTTCATCGTTCAGAAATTGCTCCAACGGCCCACCTTCAGCAACTGTTCGGGCAACTTTTTCAAACAGTTCATACGCTTCTAAAAAACCACTTTGCTTTTGGATGGCTTCCCAGGTATACCTTCTTTCATGTTCCTGATGGAAAACAGGTTGCTCAAACACAACTTCTTCTAATTCAGAAGAAGCGATCACCGTAAAAATGGCATCGGTGTGAGTAGCTATTCTGGTGTACTCCGGATAGCCGTTGAGTTGCATCCAGTGCGAGCGATTCATTAGCATGAAGTCTCCAGAATTAAGGCAGTGAGCCATATATCCACCCTTGTTGTAGACCACATTCAGGCGAATAAGATTTGCCAATCCATCATTTTGCAATTTGAACGCTTCCCAGGCCAACCTGAAACGGTTAAACTTCTTAAGCCAGTGATATTGAAACGGTTTAGACAGCCCAGAAACAAAACCATACATGAAGCCTTTTAACGACACGGCAAAGCCAGATTTCCAAAGAACATCCAATTTCAGATCATGCACCTTCTTAAAATCAAGGCGATTGGCTCTGTAGTAATGTCCTTTGCTCAATTCTTTTTGCGCAATTGCTTTCACAATATCCGGATGCAGCAGAATGTCTGCATTGATGCACAACACATATTCTCCAGCAGAACGCCTAATACCTACATTCTTGGCAATGAATTCATAGAACGGTACCGTATTTCGAATTCCTTCGTCCACATATTTCTTATGAATCTCCTCTGGTACATCAATAACCCTGTAGGAAACCGATTCTGGATACTCAGGCCAAACCAGCTCGCTTATCAATGGTTCATTGGTTACCACCGGATTCCAGTTGACCAGTATGAATTCAGTTCTTAATCCGTATCGATTGAACAGTTCAGCATTCCAATCCAAGCAATTCTGCAACCGTTCGCGGAAATCTCCACCGTAATTGTCATTACGCCCAGAAACAACAATGCTCAGATAAGGCTGTCTCATCTATTTTTCCGCTTCAGATGCAAGTTTCTTGTCAATCAACTCTTGAAGGTAGTTGGCGTAAGCAAGATGTCCATCATTATTGAAGTGCCCGTCATCAATATTGTACTGATCCAGATTCATTTCCGGCTCATGGAAGTCCATCCCTTCAAACACGGCAGGTGTCTTTTCTGAACCGATCAGCTTCTTTCCTTCAACCTGAGGTATGATGCTGATGATCAATGGAACACGTTTCTCCGCACATCCATCGATCAACTTCTGCAACTCTCCCCTCGACTCATAAGTTGTTGGCAGATAAGGAAGTGTTGTAAACCTATGCTCTACCAATCCGAAACGCACAAGCCCTAACCAAATGATTGTTGTAACAACCGTTTTGGACATCAGAAGATTGAATTTATCGGTCAGTGGAATTGTCATGTTCCACATCACATTGTCGTAAGCAGACTGCATATCAGGAAACAGAACACCTGCCTGATAGCTCAGTATGTTCCCCGCATTTGTGCTGTAGTGAATAGGCACGTGGGCTTGTGGCTTTCGTTCCAATGGAACAATATCGTTTCCCATAAAAAGATTGACGACCACAACATCCGGTTGAACCTGATCAAAGAACTGCTCAAAAACAAGGTTGTATTGCGGAATGTCTGAACCACTGATACCTGTATTGAAAACCGTGTAACCCCGAGCCAGAAGTGTATTGGAAAAGCTCTTTGTCTTGTTTGAAGTTGAATGCCCCCAAGTGAATGAATCGCCAAGCATCAATACTCTACCCTTTCCTTTACATGCTGAAGCAAACGGAATACTGTAGAATCCATACGAGTTTACAGGTTCGGCCGCAAACTGGATCAGAGTCGAATCGTGGCAAGACAAAGGGCCAGAAGTTAATGCATCCACCCGTTTGAAGAATTCACCACTCCGATCTTCTGGAAACAGATGGTTGTCATACACCGCTCCTACTTCAACGACCAGATCATTCTCCTTACAGTAATCGGGCATTTTTCCCTGCGACACCTGCCTTGCCCGAATGGCATGTTCTATTACCCTGCAAGCTGCCGTATCAACTTTGAAGATTCCAACAGAATCTGCCAAGAAACCCTTGATGTAACGAAGTTCATCAACCTGATGAACCCACTTGTTCCTTTGGAATTGACCAGCTGTCCAGCGCATTTTTCTAAGACCTATCTCAGTTATCATGAGCGTAAGCAGTCCTGCTACCGTTGCCAGTAAAATGTTCTTCCTCATTCAGTCAATGTTAGAACATAAGCTTCATTCGTTACCTGATCCATCTTTTCTGGAAGCAGAGGTCTTTTTACAATGTAAACCGCCACCGAATCGACATCCTGCAACGTTGGTATCGCATATTTCCACCTTTTCCAGAGTATTTCAATTCCTGTTGTATCAATCTGATCATTGTTCTGAATGTTCCGAATAATGTGATACTCTGTACGTGTGTAGTTCTCCCAGAAGAAACCATGCTTCTTACCCTCTTCCCAAACGTTAATGTCTGTCTTGTCCCTGTCCAGTATCTGATATTGGAAATAATGGACATCATCCGGCACCAATGAAGAGTATGTGGGATAAATGGAAAAGGGATATGAGTTGATATTCCCTACTCCGCATAAAAAATTGGCAAACAGGATGAACAGTGGCCCGATGATCATGATAGAGTTGAATTTCACGGAGGTTGAGACCTCCTTCGAATCTTTGGAGATCCAACCGAATTTCTCTAGGACAGGCTCCCAAGGTATGAATACCATGTACACCAATTGCAATGGTTGAAACCCAATGTACAGGAACAGATCGAATATCCTGTGCATGACCAAACCACCCAATATAGACACCCACCTTGTTATGCGGTTGATGAGAAGAAATGGGTAGGCCAACTCGAAAAGCACCACTGCCAAACCGCCCAGCTTTAAGAACAAGGGAAATTCATCCACTCTTAGGTTCGGCAACTTATCAAAGTGCTCAAACCACTCCAATTGTACCTGATTGACCATTGAGTTACTGAAAACCCAATCAAATCCACTGAACCAGAATTTGTAGAATCCAGCAAAAAAGTAGATGAACCCCAAATGCATCCAGATCACCCTAAGATGAAATCGGTATGAAGGTTTGGAAGTGACCACATCCCCCGTCCCATTCTTTCTAAAACCATCGACAGAAAAAACATCAGCACATGGGCTGAAAGCAAAGATCCATGAAACCCAGATGGTAAGTTGGTCATGAGCAAGTTTTCCGAAAAAGTTGGGAACAGACACTACATAGAACACCGTAAGTGCATTCAGAATAAGAAACAGTCTTGTTCGGTATCCGATACTCACCATAAGGGCAAACACTACCCCAAGCACACACATCACATGGTAAATTCCGTCTGAAATGGGAATGGATCTGACCAGCCATCCTATCATTGGAAGCTCTTCTCTGGGCATAACACCCAACCCATTGTATTCCGACCGTCCCCAATAATAAGATGCCAGATACAGGAAAAACAGAATCCGTGTTATTGCCAACGAATATGGAAGCTGGGGCTCAAAGAAAAATCTGTGAAGCGATGACCGGACCGAATCTCTGTCTTCGATGACAAAATGAACAAGATTTGCAAGATTGACCAACAGAAAACCTTGAGTATTGCGAAGCTGAAAGATGGTCGGCTCCGCAGTGAGAAAGTTTCTGGATAAATAAGCTACCAGCGCCAAAGCCAGCGTAACACCGAACGGAACTACAATTTTTCGAATAAATCGATGTCGAACTGTGCCTGTTCGGTTTTGTTTTGGCTGAACCGGGACACCAAGTAACAGAATCACAGTAACTATCGGTATGCCATACCTAAGTCCATGTCCGATCAGAAATATCTCATAAGACCAGTGAGAGTAGTATTGACCGATGGCTTCTGGGCCATTTTCCAATAACCATGCAAGATCGAGCCTACCGTATGCAAGTATCGGATGCCATTCTTCAGAAATTGCCACTGAAAGTATGACCACAGCAAGCTGGGCAACCGCCAGAACGATCAAACGCCATATCGACTCCTTAAATATGTTCACGGCAACCGCAAAGACTTTGAGATAAATCCATTGGCAAGTAAACACATTTCATCTATCCAACCATTTGAACAAGAATGTGAACTTATACTTAATGTTTGACCCTTTGAGCTTCCACCAAAGTTTATCAAGAAAAACCAGAATGATCTTCCGTGGATAATTATCAAAACCAACGAACAAGACCAAAGCAATGGGCCACAGATCTCTATTCACGAACACAGCCGCATTGATGGCGAATAAAACCGGTAGATTGAAATTATAGATATCGTCAACGATGCCAATCAGACCTTCTTTTGAAACCTGCCAAGTTCCGGTCATTCTATGATGGAAGTACCACGATAAGAGACCTGCCACCACAAGAATAACCAACGAGTGATTGAAATAATACATCCATACAGCAAACAGGATTGCTTCAAATAAAAACAGTCCCTGCATCCAATGCTCTATTACCCGAGGATTTCTTGCAACCGCCAAAGACCGAACGCCACTGAGCGCATCGGACTGCATGTCAGCAAGCTGTCCGTTCAAATGATTTCTGACCTCCCACATATACGACCACGTCAAATAGATCATAAACACCATCGGAATATCAGTGGTTGGATTTAACAAAACAGCCCCTATCATAGCGTAAGGAAGTGACCGCTCATAAAGACCTGTAACTAAAACCGAAACCACCCCTCTTTCCTTCAACCTTGCGGGTTTTAAAGAATAGAGAGCATTGAGAGCAATTTGCAGCAAGGCCATTCCAACCAACCAATTCGACCCAATACTCCAAACAAGGATAACAGCCGTAAACGCGGAGCTTAAAACTGCGAACAGTGCCCACTTCCTGCCCAATGAATTGACAATGTTCGGTTTACCTGCTTTGGTGTCTACTTCATGATCAGAAATATCATTTACCAGATGTCCGTAAATAGCAAGAAGCACGAACGCGCCAAAAAGCCTTGCTATGCAAAGCCAATAGTAAGTGTTGACCTCAAGACCACAGGATACGGTCAGCAGTATTACCGTCAGCAACCCGCCAGCAATCTTAAACACCCACCATTTGTCTGCTTTTAAAAGCCTGTATTTTCCTTCGGGCACTGCCATTGCAACCATTGAACCTTATGGTCTATACTGGTTTATGTAGGGTAGTACATGTGGATGTAATCCAAGTCCCTCATAAAATGAATAATGACTCTTTACAGAATTGTTTATTAGTTCCAAATCATTGTTCGACAACTTGGAAGAACCTTTTAGCAGTGTAGGCAACCAAGTTTCTTTAGCAGTATTCAGTCGCGCAGTGTAGGCATCATAAAGCTTTCTTTGGTTCTCAATAGGTAATGGTTTTATCAGCATCCTGAAAAAAAATGAGACCATCCTAACCAAGACTTGCACGTTTTTGGGAATTGACCTATTAATTGCCTCGGGCTGAAACTCGAACCGTGACAACTCAAAAAATTGCTCTACGGTTTTTAGAAACTTCTGATGGTCATCCATAAGAAGCTCAAACGGAAGCACGAGTACATTCTCACTTCCGAACAATTTCTGATATGTGGTAATGACAAACTCATAATCATACAACTTGAAGATCAATTCACCCGCGTCATCCAAAATTCGTTTCAAGCCGAAAGACCCAGCAGCCGTAAGATATTGTGAATATATTGAACCGAGCAACGAATAAGGAGAACGTACTACAATAAGGATTCGTGCGTCAGAAAACCGTTCGGATATTTCTGATGCAACACGATACTTGTGTGCCCTGATCTCATAACCCATGTTATACAGTTCCAGCCCTTCTCGGGAACGCCCCCCTGCCCAAATTGATAATTGTTCTTCACTTATGACATGGGCATTTCCGTCAAGTTCACCTTTCAAATCAAGATCAAACATGCCGGTGTTCCTGTAATTGTTTAACTCATCAAACGAATATGCTACGTTGGGATGTGCTTTCAGATACTGCTGAAGGAACGTTGAACCCGCCTTTGGAAAACCAACATGAATACGTGTTATAGCCATTTAACGAGAAGGTAACTTAGATAAATATGCAAAGATTAGTTTCAATTACCGTGTTGGAGATTTTAAGAACACTTTTGCTCATAATATTCCAAAAAAGGTAAGACATGCTTGTGGTCTTTTAACCCAGTGTAAAAACGATAGTTATTCTCAATACAACGATTAAGAGCGATTTCATTGGCAAAACTCAAATTACCATTAGACTCAAATCCTTGAAACCACTTCTCTTTAGCCACACGGAGGATTTTCAAATAATTCTCAAAGAGCTGGTTTTGAATCGGTAGGATCTTAGAAACTTTCGTCAAAACTTTTGAAGTCATTCTGAAAGTTGAAAGAAACTCTACTGGTATGGAGCGATTTATTTTCGACCGATTGAAATCAAAATGTTCCAATTCAAAAAACTCCTCAATAACACTTAGGAACTGAGATGTATCAGTATCTAACAATTCAAAAGGTAGAACAAGCACATTTTCACTTCCGAATAAGCTCTGATAGAGCTCAATGGTGTACTGGTAATCATACAGTCTGCAGATCTTCACACCCAATCGATTCAAAAAAGGTTCAAACTCCTCGCTACCTCCTTTACTTATATACTGAGAATATACTGAGACCAGCAATGACCTTGGAGATCTTAAAACAATCAGAACCTTAGCATTTGGTGCACTGTGCATCAAAGTTTCGGCAACATATTTCTGTTGTTTCTTTCCATCGTAATTCAACCTATCAGATTCAGGATCCTCTTCAATTAACCCACCTGCCCAAAGAGACAATTGCTCACCACTTATTACACGAACCTGTCCATCAAGAATTGCTCTCTGACGTATGTCCAACATGCCCGTTCTTTTGTAATCATCAAGTTCATCATACGAATACACAACATTGGGATGTGCATTAAGATATTGTTGAAGGAATGTTGAACCCGTTTTAGGAAATCCAATATGAATACGTGTTATGGCCATTGGATAAGATGGTAGCTTTACCGGAACAATTCGGCTAAAGATGCAAAGATTAGTTTCAATTGACCTACTGGCGATTTTGGCCCTTCTATACTTTTCAAGTTGTTCTAACCGAGTAGAAAACAGACCATCAGATTCGGTTGTCAGCCGCCCCATATTCGCCAATCTTCTAAATGACGATATGAATGGGTTTGAAAAAGCCGTTGTTCTAAGAAGGGCAATAGCCGACACATTTGATATTGGAACAACATCTGATGATCTTTGCTTGAACTTTGCGAATATTCCATTCCAAGAATTCGTAGTGGATTCGTTCTTACTGCGTTTCGGTAACAATACAGGTGCTGGAAAGTGCGGCTTAGCAGGCAGTATTCTTGCAAAAACCATGAACGATAATGGTATTGAGGCTTACACCTACAACTATGGTTTTGCAGGTTCAAGACCCACCCATGTGGTGGTAATTGCACAGACAGAAGAAAACTTCTGGACACTGCATGACCCATCTTACAATTACTCCATTACCGACACATTAGGCGAACCGAAGGATTTTCTAAAATTGTTACAGGAGCTTGGGCAACAGAATCATTCCAACATTTCATTTTCTGGAGACACGGTAATGAGAGAATATCATTTCAAGAGTCTTGAAGGCGTTCGCGGTTTTGTCAATGAGGACTGCTTTACGTTTCTTGAATCACAGCTGAACATCAACGAAGATTCGCTGCTGATTCTACGACCAGTGTGTCATTCCTGCAGTTTCGACTCCATTCTTTGTCCAGAACTGAACCTTTGGCATAATCTATCACAACGGGTAAAAGAGCTCGGCTTCCCTGCACAGGCCGTGTACGGCCTATTGTTTCAGATCAACGACCTCTGGGGCCCGAACTCAAAAGCATTACAAATGGAGATTGACCAAATAAACAAAATCCCTACTCTAGTATCAGAGTCAATTGACCAACCTACCATTTCAAAGTAAAACCCTTCGGTTTGAATTTCACTGAATTCATTGGTCACACTCTACCAACTGATCTTATTTTGACAAATTCGCAGTTCATGGACTGCGGTTGTTCCTTTGTAAGTTTTGAAAATCTCAACTAAAGACCAAGCTGCAATAACAAATGAGAGATAAACTGAAACAAATAGCGATATGAGCGACACAGTATCTGGCATTTATGACAGTAACTACGCAGAAACCTATGACGAAAGATTCTTGCTTTCTGAATTCTCAAAAATCAGCTCTGATTTCGAACTTGAATTATTAAGTGAAATTCTTTCAGAAAACAGCAGATGGTTGGATGTTGGATGCGGCACTGGCTACTACCTTTCTGCCTTTCAGGATATAGAAAGATGCGGGGTAGACACGTCACCAGCAATGCTTAAGATAGCTAGATCACGTAACGCCAATGCGCGTTTAGTGGAACAAGACTTCAGGGTTTATCTTAACCAGACAAACGACAAATGGGATGTAGTAAGCTGTATGTGGATGCCGTACAACTACCTCAATTCAATGCACGAGTTTGATGAGTTTCTTGATAATCTCACCCACGTTGTTGAGAAGAGCGGCTCTTTGTTCCTTCCGTTGTTCGATCTTGAGGATATACGTCCTCACACCGTATTGGATTACGATTGGTATACAGAAATGCCAGGATATGAAGGAAACATCATTCTGACTTCGACCACCTGGACATGGAAAGAAAAAGTTTCAGGCAAGATCCACGAGCATTTGATAGCCCCACAGCTTGGCTATGTTCTGGATAGATTATCGGGATTGTTTGAGCAAATCAGGGTTGTCAGGTATCCGGTATATCAACCCGACTGGGTATCTCGCAAAGCTGTTCTATGTTTGAATAGACAGGAAAAGCTTTCACAGACAAACATCGTCATTGACGAAAATCCTTCTTGCTACAAACCTGGAAGCAATAGCGATGCAAGCAGTCAACCTGTCGGCATTGATAAGAACGTAAGTTCATCAGAACTGATCATGGAACTGATCAGACGATTCGGTCAAAAATTGAATTATGGAAAATAACAAATATCACATACCGCCATATAGCGAGGAATACGCAGATCGTTATGATGGCCTATGGCCCGAAAATCCTGATTATGAGAAGGAAACCCGCTTTCATATTGAAACAATCAACTCACTCATTACGCCTAACGGACAATGGTTGGATGTTGGCTGCGGAACTGGTTATTTCTTAAGCCAGTTCAAAGGAGTAAAAAGAGCTGGTATTGACATTTCTGAACCAATGCTCAACAAGGCAAGGACGTCTAACTCAGATGCAATGTTTTTCAAGACTCATGATATATGTGAATCTAATGTTGATTGGAACGATAAATGGGATCTGGTTACTTGTACAGGTCAACCATGGTCTTACCTAAACCACATTGAACTGATAAAACAAACAGTTGAGAACCTATACACTTGGACACGAAAAGAGAGTGGCGTGTGCATGCTAACTCCAATTGATGTTTTAGACATGTTCAATTTAAAACCAGAATATTGGTACTCGAACTCACACTTCCAGAAGAATGTTCCTACAGCGATAAACGCAATCATATGGTCACTCCATGAAATTGATTCTGGAAGTAAGCATGACCATCTCATATACCCGAATTTCGACCAGTGGATCAGATGGTTCTCTCTTTACTTCAATACAATTGAGGTAACTCACTGGCCAATTGAAGGATACAACATACCTCGAAGATGCATTATTTGCCGAGACAAAAAGGAAGAGCCAAATACTGAAGAACCCTCTCTAATTGGCATTTGAAATCAGAGAATGTTATGAATAACCTTTTAGGTCAAAGATTCACCTAGGGTCCAACAGAGGGAACAGAACAATCCTTCACTTTTGGTCATTGAGACCAGATTCAATTGACCAATCAAAACTTGGCAGAAACCCTGCTTGCGTGTTTATAATAATACTAGGGTCGCAATCAACGCTTCCAACCGATAGTTTTGGTTTAAAGGCAATCACCTTGTCGAATGAACAAATTTCTCCAAATCCACCGTCTTTTACTGACTGAACTATTTGTGAACGATCTTTAATCTCCGCTTGCTTTAAAACAGAAGTGAGATTTTGAAAAAAAGACAAGCTTAGTCGGTATACCTGAGCATTGAATAGCATTGGAGGAAAAGTACAAGTGACAACATACTTTCCCTTCGACCTGTTATGATTGAAATTACCAGAAACAAACGGAGAGCTTTTCGCGATAACGCCTCCAGTTGAATCATGGATAGCAATTACAATGTCAATGGCACTATCCTCTTGTAGTTGCTCATATTCTATTTCCAGCTTAAAGGCCTTATCTGTACTGAACTCGTTGCCTGGTGAATCCTGAGTCAACTCTAACCTCGTAAGTCTGAGTTGATGGCATCTAGGATGGAACGAAAAATCGGTTATTGCAACATGACGGTCGCTTACCAACACCCCATTTCTGGTCAAGGCATTCTCCAAATAACCTGTCAAAAAAGTTCTATTGCTCGTATTTTCCATCAGGGTCCCATTTTCGAGCATCAAAAAGGTTTCTGGTAACGTCAGGTCGTTGATATTATGACTGACGGTGATGGATGTTTTACCGGCCATTTTCATGGCCTCAAGCTTCTTTTTAGATTTCAAACTGAATTCTGCGTCTCCCACACTAAGTGCCTCATCGAACAGATAAACATCGAAATCTAAATGTGCCATAATACTGAAGGCGAGCCTCAGATACATCCCATTTGAATAGTTCTTTACAGGCTCATCAATGAACTTTTCAATTCCGCTGAATTCAACGATCTCAGCAAACTTGCTCCGAATTACACTCTTTGAAAATCCGTGAATCTGACCATTCAGATAAACGTTATCCCGTCCGCTCAACTCTGGATGAAACCCAGCACCTACATCTAAAATACTGGCAATTTTACCACTTATCTCTACTGTTCCTGATGTTGGTTTTGTAACCCCAGCTAAGATTTTCAGCAATGTACTCTTACCACTTCCATTAGGGCCAATTACTCCAACAGATTCTCCCTTTTTAACTTCAAATGAAACATCAGAGAGTGCCTTTATTTCGTTTATGGATTCCCCATCAGACCCCTTCCTTTCATTTCTAAGAGGATAACTCTTTGAGAGCCCCGAGACCTTTATTGCGATGTCATCCATCATGAAAAATCACTGAATTGACCTTCCCTCCTACTAAAAACATACATACCTGATACAAACAGTACCGCTACCAAAAAAAAGTTGAGTGCATAAATGATCTTTAATTCACCTATTCCGAACAGTGACCACCTCCAAAGATTCAACACGTTTGCCATTGGGTTATAATCGAACAGGAATGAAATACTTTCTGGGATAAGGTCGGCTGTATAGAAAACTGGAGTAAGCCAAATACCGAAGTAAACAAGGAATGGGACCAAATGGTAGAGGTCGCGTTTTCTGATGGCGAAGGCTCCAAGCCAGAACACTAGGGTCAATCCGCAGGTGATATTAAACAGCCACACTACAGGCAAAAACACAACATTGATAGACAGAGGGGTCTTGAAATACAACATCAACGGAATCAGAATAACGGCACTGATCAGCATTTCCACGCCAGCCACAACAACTTTTGAAAGCGGCAATATGGCCTTGGGAAAATATATCTTCCTTATCAAGGTTGATGACTCCTGAATGCTACCTGCCCCGGCCGTGAAGACATAGGTAAAAAAATTCCACCCCATTAAACCGCTTAGCACATGTATTGAATAAGGTAGCTTACTTCCACTCATCTCAAGCACGTACTCAAAGAAAAAAGTAAATATTAGAAGCGCAGTAAGTGGTTGTAGAACGCTCCAAGCAATACCAAGATGAGTCTGAGAGTACTTCACCTTCAGGTCACGAACAGCAAACACAATGATCAAAGCTCTGAACGACCATAACTTCTTAAAGAACAACGGAAAGCTATCAGGCTCTGAAGTAATGTAGGTTTTACTCATCCTGTGAACAACACCTTTTGGTTACGAATTTGGTCTTAGGTCTAGGTTGACCTGCAAGGTAGAGAAATCTTGTTTCTGGGTTGAGATTCGATTCAATTTTAGAAAGATCCGTTCCAAGCAATGGTTCATCTGTTTCGTTACTTAGCAAACGAAATGGACCGTGTCCGTCTAGCGCATATCATCAATGTTTTCCGGCCACCAGCTGGTTCTGATCTGATTCTTGCTCAGGAAGTTACTGCCCTTTCAATGTTAAGAGCGCAGGAAGAAGCCAAGAATCAAGTAGAAGTAACACTGATGACCGCTCAGACGGTTGAAGATGAAGTGATGGTTCCGAACGGGTTTCATGCCACAAAGTATCTTGAAAGGGACGTTACCGACCTACACAAATTCAGTAGACCGATGCCGCTTCCAATTTTGAGAGACATTTTGGACCGATTGTACCATGAATCGGAAGCTGATTATCTGATTTTCACGAACGTGGACATTGGCGTTCAACCTGATTTCTATCTAAAAGTTGCTGAGTTCATTCGCGCAGGTCATGATGCATTCATGATCAATCGGAGAAGGATTCCGGCAAAATACCGATCTGCTGACCAGATCAACGAAATGTATGCGGAGAAAGGTCTGAAGCACCCAGGATTCGATTGCTTCGTTTTTCACAGAGACCTTTACCCGAAATTCTCCTTAGCAGAAGTTTGTACGGGGGTTCCATACATTGAAATAACCCTATCGCAAAATCTCTTCTGCTTTGCCGAAAATCCCAAAGTGTTCACTGATGAATTTCTCACTTTCCACATTGGTTTGGAGATTTTCAATAAACGTGCTCCAAAGGAATATCTAAGCTACAATGGCCGCCAGTTCTGGAAAGCCATGGAGAAGATATGGCCAGAACTCGATTCAGCAAAATGGCCGCATGGCAATGAATTCATCTTAACTCGCATGGTTAAATGGGGTCTGCATCCTTGCTATCCCATTAGATTGGCATTGAAGCTGGAACCGAGAAGATGGTTCAGACAAACTTCGGATTGAACTCGGCATCCTGTTTTGTAAGACCTTTGATGAGCTTGTTCGATAGCTCTCCAAGGTCGGATACTTTTTCCACTAAGGTCTGGTCTCCAAACATATGTTTAGACTGGGCTCTAAGCTTAGCTGTAGCTGATTGAAATTCGGACTTAGCAACCCTATAATACTGAAAACCTTCGGGCTGGTTTGGAATCAAAGAGTAGCCTAACTTTTGGTTGAAATCGATTGCGGGCGTGTTTCCACTTCGAATCTTTGCCTTTAGCTGCTTCAAGTTCAGAGAGAAGAATCCCAATTCCATCATGAAGAGAATAGCCAACATGGGTTGAGGCATCTCCAAATAAGATGGCTCTCCAACAAAGACCCCAGCTTCACCAATTTTCAAATCCCAATCAATGTTCTTGATGTGAATAAGTCCTATCGGGTAATCATGTGTTCGGATGATCCAATACAGATTACATTCCTTGTCAAGCGCTGAAAACCAACTTTCCTGCTGCTCTCTCGAGATTAGTTCCTTGTACTGCATATTGCAACGCACAAACTCCTGATTCCGCCACAATCTGACCATCTCCAAATGATCTTCTGCAAGCAGCTCGAGAACAATTCCATAGCGTGACAGGCGCATTACAGCACGGTCTTAATGGAATAGACAGGTCTTTTGATCCTATCAGTATAAATCCGGCTTATGTATGCACCCAAAATGCTCATACACACCATAATGACCCCGGTTGCAAAGAATATAGCCGTAATGATGGAGGCAAAACCGGCTTCTGCACCGAAAACCAACTTCTGGTAGATGTAATAGATACCAATTCCAAAACAGACCAACGCAATAAGGAAACCTGATGCACTCATCAATCGGAGTGGAAAATCCGTGTAGTAGAACATCAGTCGGAATGCTATACCAAGCAAATTCAGAAACGAATACCCCGATTTTCCTTCCTGTCGGTGTTCATGTTTCACCTCCACCTTGCCTACACGTTCCGTATACCAATGAACCACCTGATTCAAAAACAACTGATCATGTGCCTGTTTAACGAGTTGCTTTCTAAGATCAGGTGAAATGAATCGAAAGGAGGATCCGATCTCTGCCCCATCAGCCCAAGTAAAGATCCTTTTCAGCATTTCTGACCCGAAACGTTTAACCAACGGGTTGTTCTGATCAGCGGTAACTCCGAACACGATATCATCTCCACTTTCGGCCTGATAGGAAATCAATTTTTCGATTTCCTCTGGAGGTGTTTGAAGATCGTCATCAATGGTTATGATGGCATTGCCTTTTGCTTGAGCTATGCCACAGACTGTAGCTGCATTCTGTCCATAGTTGCGGGCCAACCGAACCAAATTCACATTTTGGGAATATTGCTCTTTCAAGCGAACAAGCTCATTCCAACTTTCATCTGTTCCACCGTCTTCCACAAAAAGCACTTCAAAACGCTTTCCGAGTTTGGTCAGCGTTGAGGAAGTCCGATCATAGAGCGGTTTCAACGTTTCCACCGAATTGTAAACCGGAACAACTACCGTTATGTCAATTTGTTGGTTCAAACCTCGATAATTGGAAGACAAGCCACCTTGTCTGTTTCCAAAATTACATTTCCCCACGACAGCCCAACACCGAATCCTGAAAGCATCAACTTGAGATGCTTTGTACGCAGCTGATGGGAAAGCTCCGAAACCATGGTTACAGGAACAGTAGCGCAGCTTGTATTTCCGTAATCATGAAGTGAGCTCGGGGTCTTCTGCTTCGGAAAACCGACTTTGCGGGCTATCGTGTCATTCAGGAATTGGTTGGCCTGATGAAGCACCAGATAATCTATATCTGCGGAATCCATTTGAGTCTCTTTCAGCAACTTACCGATCTCCGATGCAACTGTTGAAAGTCCGAACGTGAACACAGCCTGACCGTTCATGGCCAATTGGTTGAGGTTTCTATGAACTCCTTCTGAAACCTCTTGTGGTCGGAGAGATTCTTCCGATGTGGGATTTCTGAATCCTCCGTATGGAACATGAATTGCTTCAAAATCCGCTCCTCTTGACCCTATTCCAAACACCATTCTCGGGGCATTTTCATCCAGTTCGAAAGCTGTTGCGCTCCCGGCATCTGCAAAAATGGGATAGATGGAATTGTCATTCTCCGAGACCATTTTCGTGATGGTATCGCCAACCAACATCAATCCTTTTTGGATACCGAATGAGTTCATCATCCCCACGATCACAGACATTCCATACACATATCCTGCGCAGCCTTGATTCAGATCCAAACAGATGGAATTTTGCGGCAAGCCGATCTTGTTCTGTAACTGCGTGGCAGTGCCAGGAACGATATGATCCGGTGTCTGCGATACAAAAACCAGGATACCGACCTCCAATGGATCCCAGCCAAGTTCATTCAACAATGGCTTTGCGGAAGCTTCGCACAGGTCGGCCGCTGTTACACCAGTAGGAGCCACATGGCGGTAGCGGATTCCAACTTGGTTGATGATCTCATTCTTCGACTTTTCGGACAATGACGTGAGTTCGGCATTATCCTCGCGCTGTTGCGGGACTGCGGCCGCGATTCCCGCAAACCGAACATTATGTCCATCAAAACCGGACATACTAACCTTTCTTGGTGAGTCGGTAAAGGTCACCAACCGTTTTTGCCTCACGGAATTCCCGTTCGGGAAGTGTTACCCCAAAATGCTCGTCAATAGCTGCAATAACGATAAGTGCCTGCATGGACGACCATTCTTCCAGTTGGCGGAACTGTGTATTCTCATTAATGCCGTCTGCTTCTTGAAAAAGCGACCTGAAAACCTCTACAAATAGTTCTGAATTTTCTGGCATGAACTGATTATTGCTCAGTGCGAATGTAGCAATCCGCCAACAGTTTCAGTTCAACGAGATATTGAACCGATCGATGTATTCCTTAAATCGCTCCTTAATGGCTTCCTCATCCAGCCCGTAATGATCAGCTGTATATTTATGCTTACCGCGGTCATCCGGTCGGTCTGTCGTCAGATATTCCTTCATCTTTTGCTCATCAACAGGTGTGAGCCCGAAATGCGATGTGATGCGATTCACCGCTTCGACAGGTTCATTCAAAAGCGTTCTGAAATTCACATCCAAGAACCGATCCTCTCCTACTCGTTCTCGCACAGCCAAAGCCCTTTCAATCCCTTGCTTGAATCGGTCTTCAATGTATGGACCCATTTCCTTAGGGTCGAACTCTCCATACAACAATCGCCAATTCAAAGAAGCCAAACTGCAATAGCTCGGTATGCTTTTGCTCGGGTCTCGGTGTGTCCAAACAATGCAGGCATCTGGAAACACATCAAGTAAGGCATCCAAATGCCACATATGATCGGGACATTTAAGGATGAGTTTTTGGTTGGGAAGCCTTGAGACTATGATCTGAAGAAACTTCTTGTACTCCTGATATGCTGACCGCAGATCATGACCCAAGATCCACTCACCGTACCCCGGCCAACGACCTGTCATATCCCAATTGGGAACAACAAATTGCGGGATAAACAATGACCAGCATTCTTCAAGCGAATCATATCTCACCTCATGAATGAACTTCATTTCGGGCACAACAAAGTTGGCAACCGCCAATCTTGTTTTGGTAATGAACTGACGCTTTTTCACATCCTTGATAGGATCGGAATGAACCGGAACAGGATTGGTCAATTCCCAGAATTCAAGCGCCCGTCTGTCTTCGCCCAAATGCATCAGATTCTGAAGTAATGTTGTTCCTGTTCGAGGAAACCCTACAATGAAAACCGGTCGTTCAATCTGTATGTCCGCAACTTCCGGATGTTGTTTGAAATACTCCACCATCCGAAGTCTGTTCGACAGAGCATCGACCCCGAATCCTGTTGAAGAGAATTTTCCGAAATCTGTTACGGGAGAACTATTAACAGCCTTTACCAACTGTTTCATCCCCTCTAAATGCATTCCAGAGCCGGCATCTTTAAAACCCGTTCTGCGCTGAGCCTTTTTGGTAATTGACTCCACACTGAGTTCGGCAGGAGTAATCCCTATCGGTTGTGCCCAACGAATTAACGTATTAAGCATGCGCATGGCCCAACTGTATGAATTCTCTCTTACCCTTTTCGCCATTTCAGGCTCTTTTAACGGACGCGCAAGGTATTGAATCTACTGTTTTGAGACCTGCCGCCCGATTACGGTATTTTCGCGGTTCAATATGAAAGGACAACAGGCTGTTTCTGCCGGACACGAAGTAACCCTTGAAGTAGCCAAGGAAATTCTCCTTGGAGGCGGCAACGCATTCGATGCAAGCGTAGCCGCGGGCTTTGCCATGTTCATTACTGAACCTTGTATGGCTTCGGCAGGTGCTGGTGGTTTTGCCATGTGCCACAAGGCTGGAGAAGCACCTTTGATGCTTGATTTCTTTGCTCAGACGCCACAGCAAAAACCCATTCTTGAAAAACGCGACTTCTACCCCATTCATGTCAATTTTGGGATTGAAGTAGAGACTTTCCACGTTGGTTTGGCCTCGGCCGCAGTTCCTGGAACCATTGCAGGGCTTTATTCCATGCATCGAAAATTCGGCACCATTCCCATGGATGTGCTGTTGCAACCAGCTATGGAACTGGCTAAAACAGGTGTCGTACTGAACACATTCCAAGGAATCGACCTTGAACTGCTTGAGGTGATTTTCCGAGTTGACCCATCCGTTAGGGAAGTCTTCTTTACCAATGATGTCATCAAAAAAGAAGGCGAACTTCTTCACATGCCGCATTTCGGCAGCTTCTTAGATTTCCTGAATCATGAAGGTGAAAAGGGATTTTATAAGGGTGAGATAAGCCAAATTGTTGCCAATGCTTCCGTTGAACGTGGCGGTTATCTCCGAAGGAATGACTTCGAGAATTACAGCGCCAAATGGCGAAAACCGCTTAACATTCCGTGGCACAACCAAGAACTTTATTTGCCAAACGGCCCAAGTTTAGGAGGTGCAATAATGGCACTGATCTTTGGCTATCTGGACATTTTCGATGGGGACTGGGTAAAAACCATTGCGCAGGTGAAAAGTCGATACCAGCATCCGAGAGACATCTGTAAACGATTGGAAACGCTGCATCCGGAACTTGACTTTCATATGAAAGGCCCAGAAATTTCCACAAAAGGCACTTCACACTTCAACGTGGTTGATAAATGGGGAAATGCGGTGAGCTACACCACTTCGCTGGGCGAAGGCAGCGGGTATTTCATCCCAGGTACAGACATGCAACTGAACAACATGATGGGCGAATCATTCCTGCTGCCTGATGGTTTTCATTCTTGGACGCCCGATGTTAGGCTCAATTCGATGATGACACCAACTATGGTGCTTGATGGTGATGGAAAGTTTAGCTATGCAGGCGGTTCTGGCGGTGCAGGAAGAATTCCGTTCATGATTGCGCAGGTTGTAAAAGCCTTGTTTGATGAAAAGTTGAGTTTGGAGGAAGCCACGCAGAAAGCGCGTATTCATGTACAAGAAGATGTGTTGCATTTTGAAAAAGGTGCTTTACTGAATGCGGATGGCTTCGAAAAAATCAAAGAATGGGATTACGAATCGCTTTTCTTCGGTGGCGTTCATTCGGTTTTCCGTGGAAAAGACGGGCACTTAGAAGCTGCAGGAGATTCGCGGAGATATGGCGTATCAGAGGTTTTCTGATCAGTTGATCTTCAAAATTCTTCCCTCAAATGGCTCAAGTTCTTCTTTCAATTCGGTACGCGAGGTTGAAAACAGAATCTTTCCTGAAACATCTTTCAACTTGACCTGATTGCTGGAGAAATTCAACAACACAAGGAATTTCTCGCTTTCCAGTTCTCGATAAAATGCCAAGACTTTTGAGCTACAATGTTCATCATCTAAGGTGAGTTCTCCCTTTTCCAAAACCACATTTTCATTTCGGGTCTTGAGAAGCTGCTTGTAACAACTCAGTAAAGAGTTTGGGTCTTCAGACTCGGTCTTAACGTTCTTTTTACCGAAGTTTTCATTCACCGGCAACCAAGGTGTTCCTGACGTAAAACCTGCATTTTCCGTAGTGTCCCATTGCATTGGAGTTCTGCATTCATCACGGTTGAGCGACTGTCCTGTCCAATTGACCATGAACTGCGGAATGCTTTTGTACCGTTGCGCAAGCGGATCCAAACCTGTTTTGAGTGGTAGTGTTGGCTTCTCAATGCCAATTTCCTCTCCATAATAGGTGAACGGAATTCCGCGTACTGTAAACTGTAGCAATGCCATCAACTTGGCTTTCCGAACATCGTTTCCTAACGGGGTAATGCTTCGTCTTCTATCGTGATTACTGAAAACGTAAGTTGGCACGAAAGGCATTGGAAAATTCTCCTCGAAATGTTCGATGGTCTTGCGCCACTTTTTGGCTTTGAAGGGCGTGGAAAGCGTTTGAAAAAGGAAGATGGTGTGCAATCCATTCTTGTCATCGTAAGAACAGAATTTCTTCGTGGTTTCCACATCTCCGAAAACCTCCCCGACCATGAACCGTTCTGGATTCTGGAATGAGTCCACGACAGCTCTGAGCTCCGTTGCAAAGCGGAAACTACCTTCTTGATTCACGTTGTATTTCATTTTCTGAAAGAAGCCATCAGGCGTTTCCTCAGACGGAATGATGCGCAAACTCGCTGGGTTGTTCTGAAATGAAGTGTCCTCATAAATGGAATTGAAAATGTCAAGCCGAAATCCGTCAACACCTTTGGAGAGCCAAAAGCGCGCCACGTCCAGCATAGCTTTTTTCACCTCAGGATTACTGTAGTTGAGGTCTGGTTGAAACTCAAGAAATGATGCCCAATAGAACTGTTTTCTACCCTCATGCCAATGCCAACCACTGCCACCAATAGTAGCTTTCCAGTTGTTTGGTGGCTTCCGCCCATCCTTTCCTGTTCCGTCTTTCCACACATACCAATCAGCTTTTGGATTGTCTTTGCTTGAGGCCGATTCTTTGAACCAACTATGCTCATCAGAAGTGTGATTCATCACCAGATCGAACACAACTTTCATGTCGCGTTTATGAATCTCATCGATCAGCTTCAGACACGTTTCCATGTCGCCATATTCTGGCGCAATGCTCCGATAATCGCTTATATCATAGCCGAAATCGCGCTGCGGACTTTTGAAGAAGGGCGATATCCATATGGTCTCGAAACCAAGTTCCTTTACGTGGTCAAGCTTCTGGATAATGCCGCTCAGATCGCCCAGACCATCACCATCGGTATCGTAAAATGAACGGGGGTATATTTGATAGACCGAGGTCGTTTTCCACCATCCAGCAGCATTCTGAGCAATGCCCGGTGAGCAACAACATGTAAGTGTCCACAAGACCGCGAATAGCCTATTCATTCATTGCAAGAAACAAAAAAGCCTGACCAGTATGGTCAGGCAGTTTGTAAGTGGAGCCGGAGGGATTCGAACCCTCGTCCAAACAACAGACCTGTGGGCCTTCTACATGCTTATTCTCAACTTGATTGTCGGGACCGGTCCGGCAAGAGACGACCTAACTGATCCTTATCCTCTGAGATTTTCGTCCGTGGGCCGAGAAAACCCTTGGCTTATTCCTACCTGATGATGCCTCATTTACCGCACTGTAGGACGCTGTTGCGGCAGAGACAGCTACTGCGTAATTCTAAATTAGGCAGCTAGCGCGAAGTTAGATTCGCCTATTATTGTTCGGAACGTTTGATTACGGATGATCATTCCAACACCCGACATGCTTACCTCACCGACCTTGCTGCTGTCAAAACCTGTCGGCCCCAGAAATAAAGAACGGACCACAAAAGTAGCCATTCCCTTCTCGACAAGAATGCTGCCAACCATTTACGATATGCTATTTTGGCAGCATGAAATTCGGCATCATCAGAGAAGGCAAGACGCCACCAGACAAACGAACACCATTCATTCCCTCGCATTGCGAAACGCTTTTGGGTTCTTATCCAGAACTGAAAGTCAACGTTCAGAAAAGTCCAATACGATGCTTTGAAGATGAAATGTACGCCATAGCTGGTGCAAGCCTTGTGGATGATGTTAGCGATTGCGATGTCATTTTTGGGGTGAAGGAAGTTCCTTACGACATGTTGGCCGAAGGAAAAACCATGCTTTTCTTCTCGCATACGATCAAAAAACAACCATACAACCGAACGCTTCTTCAGGAAATACTGAAAAAGAAAATCCGCCTTATCGATTACGAAACCCTCACCTACTCCAATGGTGTTCGGGTTCTGGGTTTCGGTCGCTATGCGGGAATTGTTGGCGCCTATAACGCTCTCATTGCATACGGAAGGCGAAACGGCACATTCGATATGAAACCCGCTTACCAATGCGAGGATATGAAGGAAATGGGTTGTGAGTTGCAGAAAGTGCAACTCGGTAATGCCAAGATCATCATTTCGGGTGGCGGCAAAGTGGCCAACGGGGCCAAGGAAACTCTTAACCAAGCTGGAATTCGCCAAGTATCCATTTCGGAGTTTTTGAATGAGGAATTCAATGAACCTGTTTACTGCAATGCTGATATTCTCGATTACCACGAAACGGATGGAAAACCACCCAAGGATTTTGCCGAATTCGTAAAGGATAGCACTGGTTGGGAAAACACGTTCGTCAAGTTTCTGAAAGTGGCGGACATCTTCATTTCCGCCCATTTCTGGGACAACAAGAGCGCCCATTTCTTTACCGAAGAAGACGTGAAGCGAGATGATTTCAAAACGCGTGTAATAGCTGATATTACTTGCGATATAAAAGGTTCTGTGCCTACTACGCTCCGTCCTTCAACTATTGAAAATCCGATTTACGGTTACGATCGTTTTTCTGGAGAAGAAGCTGAACCCTATGCAGAGGAAAGCCTCACCATAATGGCGGTAGACAACCTTCCGTGCGAGGTTCCGAAGGATGCATCGTCAGGTTTTGGCCAAGACCTCATAGACAAAGTTGTTCCGTTGTTTTTCGGGCAAGACCCTGAGAAAATTCTGGAGCGCGCTACAATTGCGCAGAATGGAAAGCTGACCGAACGGTTCAGCTATTTGCAGGATTACGTGGATGGGGAGTAATTCCATGTCATTCCGAGTGAGGAACGAGCCTCAGAACCTAAATGAATCTTGTAGATCTCTCCACTTCGGTCGAAATGACGAACCGTTGAGTTAAGCTCTCTTCAAACCTGAAATAACAGCTGCTGGATCCGCAGCCTTGAACACAGAATTTCCAGCAACCAACGCGTCTACCCCTGCATTAACCAACTTTGGTGCATTCTCCAAATTGACACCTCCATCCACTTCAATAATGAGGTTAGGATTCAGTTCATTGGCCATTTCGCGAAGCTTTCGAACCTTCTCATAGGTTCGTTCAATGAACTTCTGCCCACCAAAACCCGGATTAACAGACATTATTAGCACCAGATCGACATCAGCAAGTATATCTTCAAGCAACGAGACTGAAGTGTGAGGATTGAGTGAAACACCAGCCTTCATTCCCAATTCCTTTATCGCTGCAACTGTTCGGTGCAAATGATTGCATGCTTCATAATGAACCGTTAGAATATCAGCTCCAAGGTCTTTGAAATACTCAAGGTAACGGTCTGGATCTATGATCATCAAATGCACATCAAACGGCTTTTCACATAGCTTCTTAAGCGGTTTCATCACCGGCTCACCAAATGATATGTTCGGAACGAAAACGCCATCCATCACATCCACATGAAGCCAATCGGCCTCGCTACGGTTTATCATTTCAATTTCCTCACCCAAACGGGTAAAGTCTGCGGCTAAAAGGGATGGTGCTACAATGGGCATGGTCAAAGTCTTATCAAGCGTGTTTTTGCGGGTGTAATAGTAATAAAGAAGTTGTCTTCGCTCGGGTAATACTTCTCAAGAACAACTAGAAGGTTCTTCTTTATCTGCTCCGTTTCGGCCTTGGAATAGCGCAGGAAAACTACCGCCACACCTGAAAAACCATGAGCGAAAACGAGTTCACCGAAATCCTTATCCTCCGTTAGAAGGACTCCCTTGTTTTCTTTAACTACTTCAATGACCTCAAGATCAGAAATACCTGAATGTTCAACCCTGATGGATAGAATGTCGAAACCTTTTTCAGTCAGAAAATCGATGAGATGCTGATCGATATTCTCATCGGCAATGATCACGCAGCCTCAATGATGTCTTCATTTGCAATCATATCGGCTGCATAACTGAATGCTGCCAAAACCTGTTTTTCGTTCAGATTAGGATAGCTTTCCAAAAGTTCGGCCATGCTGAATCCATCTGCCAATTTCCGCATGATGAGCTCAACCGTGATGCGAGTTCCTTTAATCACTGGCTTGCCCAACATCACCTTCGGATTGCGTTCTATGTAAACCTGTTTAGACATCTTATCGAGCTAACTAACCCAAAGATACACTTATTGTTGCCGAGATCATTTGATGAAAAGAACAAAAAAGCCCCGCAATTGCGGGGCTTTCAGTTTAGTTATTGCTTGGCTCTTCCTTTCGCTCTGGCTTCGGAAGCAACACCTTTCGGGATAGTTTCAGTTTGCCTGTCTTCTCATCGATGGCAATCAGTTTCACATCAACCATATCGCCTTCTTTAAGTGCATCTTCCACTTTCTCCAAACGCTTCCACTCTATTTCTGAGATGTGAAGCAGTCCGTCTTTCCCTGGCATGATCTCAACGAATGCTCCGAAAGGTTGGATATTCTTCACCTTTCCTTTGTAAACCTCGCCAACCTCTGGAACCGCTGTAATGCCTTTGATTCTTGCAACAGCCGCATCGATAGATGGCTTATCGTTTGCCATGATCTGGATGTGTCCCTTACCGTCAATCTCCTCGATGTTGATTGTTGTGTTGGTCACTTCCTGCATTTCTTGGATGATCTTACCACCAGGTCCGATGACTGCACCGATCATGTCTTTCGGGATGACCATGGCCACAATACGTGGAGCGTGATCTTTAAGATCTGGCTTAGCAGCAGCAATGGTCTTGTTCATCTCGTTCAAGATGTGCGCACGACCTTCCTTGGCTTGGTTCAAGGCCTCAGCAAGAACTTCGTAAGGAAGTCCATCCACTTTCATATCCATCTGAACAGCCGTGATACCATCCTTGGTACCAGCCACTTTGAAGTCCATATCTCCTAGGAAATCCTCGTCTCCAAGTATGTCTGAAAGGATGGCGTATTTGCCTTCGTCATAGATCAATCCCATGGCGATACCTGAAACACCGCTTTTGATCGGAACACCAGCATCCATCAGCGCCAACGAACCTGCACAAACTGTTGCCATTGAAGACGAACCGTTCGATTCAAGAATCTCTGAAACCACACGTGTTGTGTAAGGGAAATCTTTCGGAAGTGCTTTTTTCAACGCACGCTCTGCCAAGTTTCCATGACCGATCTCTCTACGTCCAACACCTCTCAAGAACTTCGCTTCTCCTGTTGAGAACGGAGGGAAATTGTAATGCAAGTAGAAGTTATCAAAACCTTCGTGCGTTACGCTATCCACTCGTTGCTCATCCAATTTACCACCAAGAGTAACTGTGGTCAATGATTGAGTTTCTCCACGTGTGAAGATGGAAGAACCATGAGCCGATGGGATGTAATCGATCTCTGTCCAAATCGGACGGATATCAGTTGTTTTTCTACCATCCAAACGAACTCTTTCGTTCAAAACGCAATCACGTACAGCGCGCTTTTGTGCATACTTGAAGTAACCACCCAACAATGGAAGAAGAGTTTCCTTCTCCTCATCAGAAAGGGTAGCAACGAATTTCTCTTTGATCTCGCTTAACGCAGCAGAACGCTCCTGTTTTGCAGAGCCTGACTTCGCCATTTCATACACCAATGGGTAGCAGAAATCGAAAACTTTTTTCTTGAAAGCCTCATCGTTGGTCTCGTGATTGTACTCACGCTTCACCTTCGACTTTTCAACTTTTGCAGCAAGATCAAGCTGTGCTTGAATCTGCTTCTTGATCGCCTCGTGTCCAATACGGATGGCTTCCAACATCTGCTCTTCTGAGCATTCGTTCATTTCGCCCTCAACCATGTTGATGTCAGTTGCTGTACCAGCAATGATCATGTCCATGTCGGCACCAGCAAGCTGCGCTTTGGATGGGTTTACAACGAACTTTCCTTCAATCAAAGCCACACGTACTTCTGAGATCGGTCCACCGAATGGAATGTCAGAAACTGCCAACGCAGCACTTGCAGCGAAACCAGCCAATGAATCAGGCATGATGTTCTCATCGTGCGAGATCAGTTGGATGATCATCTGTGTTTCTGAATGATAATCTGATGGGAACATCGGACGAAGAGCACGGTCAACCAAGCGGCTAACCAAGATCTCTGCGTTTGATGGACGCGCTTCTCTTTTAAAGAATCCGCCCGGGAATTTACCTGCAGCGGCATATTTCTCAAGATAATCTACCGATAGCGGCAGAAAATCTGTTCCTTCTCTTGCATCAATTGCCGATACCACGGTTGCCATCAACATGCAGTTTCCTGCACGCAGAATCACCGCACCATCAGCCTGTTTGGCCAATTTGCCTGTTTCAATGGTAATGGTTACGCCATTACCTACATCTACTGTTTGTTTAATTGCTTCTGGAATCATCTTTTCCTCTTTTTACTTCTTATTTATTCTTCTTTCTTTCTTGTTTACATACGAATGAACGGTTCACAGAACCAAACCTCCAAATACGCGAAAAGGCAATCCGAAATTGCCTTTTCACTTATTAGAACGTTTTCAATACGATTATTTTCTGAGGTTCAACTCCTTGATAAGGGCACGATACTTCTCAATGTCTTTGCCCTTAAGGTAGTCGAGTAAGCTCCTTCTCTTACCAACAAGGTTGAGAAGCGCTCGCTGTGTACCGTAATCTTTACGGTTCTTTTTCAGGTGCTCTGTAAGGTGGTTGATGCGAAGAGTGAACAACGCAATCTGTCCTTCCGTGCTACCAGTATTCACCTCAGCACCACCGTGCTTTTTGAATATCTCCTTTTTTACGTCTGATGTCAAATACATCTGCTTACTTATTATATCCTCTTAAAAAACGAGCGGCAAAGATAGAAAATGGTTTTGTTTTACAACTCACTCATTTTCAACTTTTTTCTGACCCTCAAAACAACTGGTCTGATCAGTCTCTCAACAATTGAAGTATATGAGCCAGTTTATCTTTCAGTTCTTTACGATGAATGATCATATCCAAGAAGCCATGTTCCAATATGAACTCGGAGGTTTGGAATCCTTCTGGAAGTTCCTTACCGATGGTTTCTTTAATAACCCGCGGGCCCGCAAACCCGATAAGCGCACCTGGTTCTGCAACGTTCAGATCGCCAAGCATTGCATACGAAGCAGTTACTCCACCCGTGGTTGGATCGGTCATTAATGAGATATAAGGAAGACCCGCATCTGCCAACTGCTTTAGTTTGGCTGATGTTTTGGCAAGCTGCATAAGACTATAGGCGGCCTCCATCATTCTGGCACCACCCGATTTTGAAATGATGATCAGTGGGGTCTTTTCTTCAATGCATCTGTCAACCGCACGAGCAATCTTCTCTCCCACCACTGATCCCATGGAACCTCCAATGAAATTGAAATCCATACAGGCAATAATGACCTTCTCCCCTTCCATTTTACCAATGGCGGTACGAATGGCATCATTCAGCTTGGTCTTTTCCGTGGTTTCCTTCAGTCGCTTGGTGTATGGCTTACTGTCTGAGAACTTCAATGGATCGGCCGACTTTAACTGCTCATTGAACAGTTCAAAATGCCCCTCGTCAAACAGAATATGGAAATACTCTCTTGAGCCAATGCGCTGATGATGGCCACAATTGGAACAGACCCACAGATTCTCCTCGTTCTCTGAAGTTGGAATGGCGTTTCCACACTCCTTACCAGGACATTTTACCCAAAGCCCTTCTGGAGTTTCCTTCTTCTCGCGAGTAGAAGTGGTAATTCCCTCTTTTATACGTTTAAACCAGCTCAAACTTGGGAAGTGGATGGATGAACTAAGCTACGCAGATTTCTCAGCGCAACAATGACCTATCAGGCTATTGTAACCTTATCTTCAAGATATACATCCTGAATAGCGTTCAGCAACTCAACACCAACATTCATTGGCTTTTGGAACGCCTTACGACCAGAAATGAGCCCATGGCCACCAGCACGCTTGTTGATCACAGCCGTTTCAACCGCCTCTGCAAGATCCGTTGAACCAGCAGACGCACCTCCAGAGTTGATCAAACCTACCTTGCCCATGTAGCAATTGGCCACTTGGTAACGACAAAGATCAATCGGGTTATCTGATGTCAATTCGCTGTAAACTTTTGGATGCGTTTTACCGAAACCGATCGCATTGAAACCGCCATTGTTTTCTGGTAGTTTCTGTTTGATGATATCTGCCTGAATGGTAACTCCAATGTGATTTGCCTGACCTGTAAGGTCAGCAGCAGTGTGGTAATCAACTCCGTCTTTCTTGAAACCAGGATTGCGCAGGTAACACCAAAGTACGGTGGCCATTCCAAGCTCGTGGGCATACTCGAATGCCTCAGCTACTTCTTTGATCTGTCGGTCGCTTTCCTCAGATCCGAAATAAATAGTTGCTCCAACGGCTTTAGCGCCCATGTTCCAAGCACTTTCAATCGTTCCGAACATGATCTGATCGAAGGTATTCGGATAGGTCATCAACTCATTGTGATTGATTTTCACGATGAATGGAATCTTGTGAGCATATTTTCTCGAGCACGAGGCCAGAACACCGTAAGTGGAAGCAACTGCGTTGCAACCTCCTTCAATGGCCAACTTTACGATATTCTCTGGATCGAAATAGATCGGATTGGGAGCAAAGCTTGCAGCAGCTGAATGCTCAATCCCTTGATCTACAGGAAGAATAGAAACATATCCGGTTCCCGCTAATCGACCGTTATTGTAGATCGCTTCCATGCTTCCAAGCACCTGATTATTCCGGTTGGTGTCTGCAAATACATCATATACGAAGTTGCCACCTGCTGGTGTCAGCATCTCTTTAGGAATAGTTGTGCTCTTATGGTTGAGTAGCGAATCTGCCTTATCGCCAAGTAATTCTACAATCTTATCGTAAGCCATTGTGCGGATTTTTTAAGCGGCACAAAGCTAAAAATTTCTCTTACCGAGATTTCCTTAATGAATATGACCAAATGGTTAGAACGGATAACCGATACCGAGGTTGAGGTTCACATCCTTCCATTGGAAGTACTTGATGGCCCAACGGTCGTTCTCCGGTCGGCCTGGATCATGGAAAGGTGTAGCCACATCGAAACGGATAACGAAGAAGCTGAAGTCCAAGCGGACACCTACCCCAGCACCCAAGGCAAATTCCTTGTAAAAGTCTTTGAACTCGAACAGCCCGCCCGGACGGTCATCATCTTTCTTGATCAACCAAACGTTGCCCGCATCTGCAAAGAGCGCCCCTTTGAACCAGCGGTAAATATCGAATCGATACTCGAGGTTCAATTCCAACTTAATATCCCCGAACTGATCCTGAAGGTTTAAAGAGTCTGGCAGCGAACCAGGACCCAATGAACGGGCAGACCAAGCCCGTATACCGTTGGCACCGCCCCCGAAAAACGCACTTTCAAACGGCAATGCTCCCAAGTTCTGTAGCGGGTAACCCAAACCTTGGTTGATACGGAACACCAATTGACTGAAGTCGGTAACCTGCCAGTATTTCCTGTAATCCACCTCATACTTCAGATACTGTGAGAAAGGGATATTGAAAATGCGGTAACTGTTGTTGGTGTCCTTTTTGGCTTGTGCGAGGGCCATGACACCACGAAGTATGTTTCCCGAACTCTCCAGCTTTGCTCTGAAATAGCTGAAGTTGCCCTTTTTATTTACCCGCTGATTGGAGAAAATATATGTGTAATTGGTGGTGGTGGTCAAGTGAGGGCTGAACGTGTTCAGCAGCAGCTTGTCCTGAAGATTGTTCAATCGTTCTATGAATGCAGCGGCCTTATTGTAAATGTTCACAAAGTTGACCTCCAACGGATTCAGATAGTGCTGGGCATACTGACTTTGCATCCATTGGTATCCGAACTTGGCGTTAAAGATGGTTCTGGTGTAGTCGGGTCTTTGCTGGAAATTATAACCCAGTGAAATGATGGTTTTCGGATCGCCATAACGTATGATCCGTAATGGCTTGAAAGGAACCAGCATTTTCGGAAACGTTAGGCTGATCTCCGGCTTCACTTCAATGGTGTTGAAGGGTAGTACCCCATTGATGTTCTCGTTCTGAACATTGCTGGCAACAACCTGAGACTCCAATCCGCCACTGACCTTGAACTGCAATATCTCCGCACCTCTGAACAGGTTCTTGTTTCTATAAATGAACGACCCCGAAACCCCCAGATTACCTTCCGTGTTTGTTCCCTGAAGCTCAAAACTGAAACCCTGCCTGAGGCCAGGAGTTAGGTTGATTCTGCAATCCAGCACATGTCTTCCATCATCTTCCATTGCTTCCTGATAGGCAATATTGATGAACTTGTAAGCACGCAGACTGGAGAGGTAACGATAGGTCAGTTCGCCTCGCTTTATCCGATAGAGATCACCCGTCTTGAAAAAGAGTTTATCCAAAAGCATTTCTGGCCGATGACGGAATTTGCCCTTATAGATGAAATGAACACCGTTGTAAACCAGTGTGTCGTAGTCGAGCTTACCTACCAGTTTCTGATCGTAATCTGTATGAACGTAAATGTTGCGGATGGTGTACGTTTGATGCCCACTAAGCTTTGCCCTTAGCGTATCTCTTACAACTGGATCTGCTATGGAAATTTTCAGATCTGCCTGATGCGAACCAAGATTCGTATCAACCTCAAATCTCACATAACTGTCAGAAAAGGCGTAGTAGCCATTGCTTTTCAGGTTACGCTCAATCCGGTCGCGTTCTTCTTGGAATTTCTCTACATCATAGTTCATTCCCTCTTTGAGTATGCGCTCCCTACCACGCACCGGTCTTGCCAACCTTGCCAATCGCGGATCGGTTATGGTGTATTCGATCTTACGAACCGTGTACGGTTGATGAGTTACCACATTATAGACCGCCTTTGCCTTCTTCCTTTTCTGATCCAGTACCACGGTATCTTCCACTACGGCATCAAAATGCCCCTTGCCACGGAGAAATATCTCTAACTGTTCAGCAGATTTATCTGCAAGCATTGGGTCATAGATAACCGGAGCCTCTCCAATATCCGCCAGCCATTCCCAGAATGATCTTCTCCTTTCCTTAGGTTCCTTTCCTTTGGCCTTTCTGCGCTTATTCCGCTTTTCGTTCTTCTCCTCCAATACGAGAACGCGTTCTTCCAGTTTTACCTGATTCACCAGATTGTAAACCTGAAGGTGGAATCTCAGAAATGTCTGCGCAAAGAGTTTCCTATTCGGTTTCTGCCGGATGTAGCCTTCCAGATCACTTTTTGAAACAACTTTGCTGTGGCTATTGACCACATTCTTGGTCAGCAGATATTCTCCATCAGACAACTTACGGGTTGGCGAACAGGAAGCAACGGTCAGAGCCAGGGCCAGCAGTAAGAAACACGTGGTCGGTTTGATCGTCAAATTGTTTTGAATTTCTGACCTTTGGACAAAGTTAGAACAGCTTTTCTACTCTTCACCAAAGACCTTTCCAAGCTTGGCACTATTCGCTTCCGACATCAAATTAATCCGGTCTTTACAACAGAAGAAATTCAGGAAAGAACACAGTCTGTTTGTGGTTGAGGGTGTAAAACCTGTTCAAGAACTGATGAGTTCAACCTTTAAAATCCATGCTGTTTATGCCACTGAACCATTGGATTTCCTAAATGAGGATTTCATTCATGTGTCCGAAAAGGAGCTTGGAAGAATTTCAGGTCTAAAGTCTCCGAATAAGGTTTTGGCACTTGTACAGATTCCAAAAACCGATTCACAGAAATGGCAAAACTCCCTGATTTTGCTGCTGGATGGAATAAACGACCCAGGCAATCTTGGAACCATCATACGCACCGCCAAGTGGTTCGGGGTTTCCGAGATTATTTGCTCCACAGACTGCGTTGATGCTTATGACCGTAAGGTGGTGCAAAGCACCATGGGTGCGCTCTTTCACGTGAATTTGACCTATCGCAATCCGTTGGAAGCAATGAATGAGGCGAAGCAAAATGGTTTCACAGTATTGGGAACCAGCATGACCGGGAGCTCCGTTTACGAACTTGAAACGTTTGAAAAAACACTATTGGTCATTGGAAGTGAATCACATGGAATGCGCGAAAACGTTTCTTCAGCCTGCGAGCTACTCTGCACCATCCCGAATTTTGAACTGAACCGAAAGATCGAGTCGCTTAATGCAGGAATTGCCACGGCCATATTGCTCTCTGAACTGACCAGAAAGAATATTGCATGAGCCAGCCAAAGATCATACTTGGTATTGACCCCGGAACGGTAGTTATGGGATACGGCTTAATTCAAGTAGATGGAAAGAAGCTTTCGGTATTGGCCAAGGGTGTGATCAAACTGGACAAGCTCCAAGACCACCCAGATCGCCTGAAGAAGATCTTTGACCGCACGGTTGAAATTATCCGAGAATACAGACCAGAACAATTGGCCATTGAGGCTCCATTTTTTGGGAAGAACGTTCAGTCAATGCTGAAATTGGGACGTGCGCAAGGCGTAGCCATAGCCGCTGCATTATCTCAGGATATTCCAATAGCCGAGTATTCGCCAAGAAAGATCAAACAGTCCATAACAGGCAATGGAAACGCCAGTAAAGAACAGGTCTGCGGAATGCTTGAAAACCTGCTAAATGCCAAACTGGATGATGTGCCGCTTGATGCCACCGATGGTTTGGCAGCCGCGGTCTGTCATCATTTCAACAGCTCCGGAGTGTCATCCAGCTCAAAGAGTTATTCCGGATGGGCTTCTTTCCTAAAGGAGAATCCGGATAGAAAAGCTTAGTGAAAATTGGCCGCGATCTCTGCTGCCAATTGTTCAAATTCATCTTGTCCGAACTGCAATTTCGGCCTTGCGAAATTCATGTCGCTTATCCTGTTGATCGGAATAAGATGCACGTGCGCATGAGGCACTTCCAAACCAATAACGGTAACGCCTATCCTCTCACATGGTACCACATGCTCAACAGCCTTGGCAACACGCTTGGCAAAGGACATCAGGTCGAGATATAGTTCATCCTCCACATCAAAGAGATAATCGACCTCTTTTTTAGGGATGACCAATGTATGTCCTTTTGCAAGAGGGTTAATGTCTAAGAAGGCAAAACAGCTTTCTGATTCCGCAATCTTGTAACACGGAATTTCGCCATTGATAATACGCGTGAAAATGCTTGCCATCAGCGGCCGATCTCTACCACTTCGAACTTCATGATTCCACTTGGAACCTGAATCTCAGCAACATCGCCTTGCTTCTTTCCGAGAAGGCCCTTTCCAATAGGAGACTCAACCGAGATCTTCTTTGCTTTCAGATCTGCCTCATTTTCAGGAACCAGCGTGTATTCCAATTCCATTCCGTTGGCTACATTCTTCAGCTTCACCTTGCTCAATATCAGCACCTTATCCGTATCAAGCTGCGATTCATCAATTACCACCGCTTCGCTTAGCGTGGCTTCCATTTTTGAAATTTTCAGTTCCAGAAGACCTTGCGCCTCCTTAGCTGCATCATACTCCGCATTCTCAGAAAGGTCTCCCTTGTCTCTCGCTTCCGCTATCTGTGCCGAAATGGCCGGTCTCTCCACTCGCTTCAAATGATCGAGCTCCTTCTTAAGGTTATTTAGCCCGTCTTTTGTCAAATAAATACTCATAACACAAACCAATTGTGGGTTTATAAAACAAAAGAATCCCGAACAACATCGGGATTCTTTACATGAAGATAAGAAATTCTAATTACAGTGCCAGCCTAAGTCCAATACAGTGAACCCCAGAAAATGGATTAGTAAGTCGGAAAGAATAGTCAATTCCGAGTTTGGTAGACTTTTCTGTTCCCTTTTTACCAAGACCAACCTGCACTGTAGCTCCAGCAGTAGGACCGGTTAAAGCAGAAGTAGCAATATCCTGACCTCCTTTACCGAATTGAAGTACATAACCTCCACGAAGCATGAACAGGTCTTTGAATGAATATTCAAGTCCGAATCTCATCTGGTCTTTCGAGAAGCTGTTGGATGTAAAGTTGACCGCTCCTGTAACCCGGTTGGCCAATTTGTTGTCTCTCCAATGATAGGTAACACCGATATTCAATGAAGAAGGCATTTCGTATTTGGCAGATCGGTATTCCAAGGTCAAACTGTTATCGCTTCCTGGAAGGGTTCCTCTCACTGAAAGCCCATCCCCACTATACTTCATCGGTGGTCCGACATTCTTCAAAGAGATACCAAACTGAAGATTATCCTTGTTCTTCTCCTTATCTCTACTTCCGAGTCTGGTGGTGTAAGAAATACCAGCATCAAAAGCCACACCGGTAGCGTGCAAGTTTGAGATATTCTGATTGATAACGCGAACAGTGATACCACCGTTAATGCTATTCGAGAAATTTTTGGCGTAAGAAACTCCAATATTCAAATAATTAGGCGTGAATGTTCCAATACCACCATCTGGAGATTCGGAAGTGGTCCTATCGATCTCTCCAAAACTCATATTCATGACACCAAGGCCAATAACACCCGCTTCGCCTATCTTCTGAGATAGTCCAACCGAATTGATCATTACACCAGAACCAACCAACCATTGGGTATTGGCAAACAACACCTCTGTTTTTTCTGTAAAGGCCAGTCCAGCTACGTTCAAATATTGTGCTTCCAGTCCTCGGACCGAGGCCGTATTGGCTCCAGCAAAGCCTGAACTGCGTGCCCAAGGATTGATCAGAAGCTCGGTGGCGCCAGCCTGCCCAGCCCTATCGGAGTTACCCGCATGCGCACAAGGAGCCAGAGTACTGACTAACAACACAATCAATCCTACATTTAAAACTCTTCTCATATCGTGTTTCTTCAATAGAATAAACTCTTCTCTCTTTTAGAATGACTGTAGATCGATCTGACGAATCGTTCCAAACCATTTTATCACTTTCTCTCCAATACCTGGGGCATCTATATGTATCAGATATATACCGCTGGCCACCGGAATGCCTTTATGATTCTTAAGATCCCAATCTAAAGATGTAATAGGCGAATCTTTGGTGAACTGACGCACCATGATACCGTTTACAGTGTAAATACTCACTGTACACTCCTGAGGCAGGTTGGTTATCTTAATGATATTGTCAAGTTGGTCGGCCTCGTAACCAGAATGTGCATAATACGGGTTCGGCACCGCACGAATCAGATCCAATGCATTCTCAGCAGTACGACTGTCATTTCTGACGGTTGCAAAATCAGATGTTGAGAATGTATACATCGGTAGGTTATCATTTTCTGGCTGACCAACAGACCAACCTGGTGAGAAGAACTGCCGATATGGCTTGGTTACTCTCAACTCAACCGTTACGTCATTTTCAAACATGCTCGAATTCGGTGCCAACAAGGGAAGACCCACCCACATTGCATCTTGATAAACCCTTCGCTTCGAGGGGTCACCTGGATCGTAGTCATTGTCTGAAAGCTTATTGAACATCCATTGACCTTCATCATATGCAGGCATCTTATCTGGGTCATCATCATTGTGGCCGAACACATAGATGTAATGTCCCCCTCCCATTATCGGAGAGAAAAATGGCGTTCCAAGATCCGGGTCAAAATACTGAGAGAACAGCTCTGTTGTCGGATTCCACTTCATATCTGCACCATTGCTCTGCTGCAACCAAGAGTTTTCTCCGAATGCCATGTTCAATCGTTCTCCAGTTTCCACATTAATGGCATATCCTGGGAACCACCCCATACCCTTAGTTCCTGAGCCATCCGGATTACCGAATTTGTCTACAGATGGACTCAGTCTTAGGTTGAATCTTTCCGCACCACCGATTGTTGGCCCTATCTCACCTATCTCCAACACTGGACATCTTGTCCATTTAGACTTGTCGCCTGTAATGACAACATTAACGCTTGCCAAGTTTTCCAGATCATTCAAGGACTTGAATTTAGACCAAGTTGGAGACATCACACTGTCTTCATGACTGGCCAATTTCCATGGTGCCCAAGTACCATTTAGTACCGTTTCGAAAACTTGGTCATCATCTCCGCTGTAATCATCTTGCTCAGGGTCATCAATGTTTGCCAATGTTCCAGAACGAATCCAATTCAAAGGTGAATTGCCATCAACATCAGAAATTCCAGTTAACCAGAACTTAGATGTTCCGTAGGTGATTCTTCCGGCAATCAGTCCATTGCCTGATTCCTGATCACCGGGATCAATTGTCTGCTCTATGAATACGGACAGACCCCATTCAGGAATGATCTGTTCGTTCCCATTGCTAAGCCCCAAAGGCTTACTGGCATAAACGATAGTTTCTCCAGAAACTTCAGGACAATCACCATTTATGCACTCCAATGACCAATAGGCATCTGAAAGGTCTCCAGGAGTAATGCTATCCAGCATTTTGAAAACAAATTCCGCTGCCGGAAGGTTCTTCGGATTGACAACCTTGATATCAACCGGACCACGACCGGCCTGATACGTTATTTGTTCAACACGCCCTTCAGCACTGGCAAGAATAGCTTGCTCGCTTTCATAGGTTATGGCAAGATCGCGTCCACCATTTCCTTGCCCTTCGATGCGGGTTAGCATAGGGCCGTCTCCATACTGTGCAGACAAGATGGTACCCTCTTGTTCAGGTGCAGTGATGTGTGGAATTGCAACTACCGGTTGGATTGCTCCTCCAAAAGCATTCTTCCTACCAGCCAGATAAGGCTTCTTCTGACCGTCCAGCTGATTTCCATCATTCTGATCGTAGGTCTTGTAGTTATTGTAGGAATAGGCCACCGCCATGTAGTAGTACTTCTTGTGGTTAATAAGCTCACTAGTTCCACTTGCAAACTGATCTTGGGTAATTCTGAATGAGTGACGAAGTCCATCGTTTGCACCATCCACCATCTCAGTAGGAATACTTGCATTCAATTCTTCAGAGAACGTAAAATTGACAAGCTGCGCGATAGGTGCGTTGGTGAGGGGATCGATGTTCTCAATATCACATTGAGCCACTAATCTGGCAACGTCAGGATTTGTGAGTTCTGACGAAGAAACCGTTTCATCCTTCAATTGGAATATCTGATACCCTTCAAAGCGGTAAATATTGTCCCATGTAACGCTATCAGGAGAAACAATGAACGGATCCACCGCAGCGTAATCCTCGTTGGCGTTGTTTGAAGACGGTGGATTGATCAACGTAAGTATCAATTCCTGATCCAATTCAATGATTGAAAGTTCTGGTGCATCAGGACCATCAATAAGAACAAAGCAGTTGTCAAACAATGCCTGCGCCTTATCATCAACAATACGAACCTTTTCAACAGAACCAAATGGGTCACTGGCATTATTGTCACGAGCCCAAACCACACCAACAGTAATGTCGTTAACTGCACCTGGTTTCAATGTGAACGGACCGGCCGATTGCATAAAACGTCTATCAAATGGCACATTACCAGCGGTCTGTTCTGTCCATTCTGGCTGTGGATTTCCGTTAGTTCCCCAACCACAAGGGTCAGAATCGCCAGGGAACATATATCCAGCAGAGGTTCCCACATCGCATCCGCTTGCCGGGTGTCCATTTACCCCATAGCACATTTCTGAACCATCGAGCCAGATTCCACGCATATAGTTATAGTAGTCGGCTCCAGTGCTTGGGTCAGTCTGAGCAGGATTACCCCCACCACCTGAGTTGTTGTGGTAAACAAATCTTCTCATACCGAACCGTTCATTGTCAACAATTCCGTCACCATAACCTACACCGATACCACCATAGACAATACCTCCTTCACCAAGTGCCTGTACAACCTCGCAATTTGTATAAAGCGGGTTATCAATGTTGTCATTGTCTTGATACGGGCCTTGAAAGAAGTCTACACCAATGGCTGGCGGGTGGGCTCCATAATGCTGTGGACCGCCAGTACCATCTACGGGAAGACCATTGTAACAGTAGCCCAAACCTCTTCTCACATCGCAACCTACGTAGTCGTCCTGAGCATAGCCAAGGTCGCAGTCAACCCATTGAGCAAAATACGTGTTGGTCAATGTAAACGAACCACGATTGATCAACTCATAGTTGTAAAAGGTCATGTCGTTGATCTCGTCATTGGTAGCGAAAGCAAATGCTTGTCCTCGGATTTCCATACCAATAGGATACGCACTGGTCTCTGTGTGAATGTTTCCTTTATCGTTGAAGACCCACCAAAGCGTTTCGTCCCCGAAAAGTTTGACTTCTCTTTCCGAAAGACAATCGAAATCTGTTGGATTCAGGTCGTAGTAAGGATAGTCTCCACCGTCAACGGGATTGTAGCTTCCACTACCATCAGCATCGTAATAGGGAGCAAGGTTGTAATCCTGACCAGCAGCCAGATCGCCATGTGCAGGCCAATTGAGAATGGATTCAGGCACTACGTATCCAGGATACTCTCCTTCAGGATCATCACTCAGATAGTAAGCAACAAATTGATCCACCTCTGTTCGGGTTATAGGAAAGAAACGGTCGTATTCAGAACAGGTAGCAGGATCTATCTCTGCAGTGGCCGTATTCAAGGGACCAGGCCAAAAATCATAACCTACTTGACGGAATCGAACTGCCGCTACTTTCAGCTGGTTGTTGACGTCAACTCCACCCATCCATAGCGAACCAGCAAACAAGGAGTGCTTGCCAGATCCCTTAGGAACCTCATACTTGGCATTGCTCAACAGGTCCCACCACATATCTCCACCCGAATGCACCAAGGTTCTGACATTGTTCAGATCGAGTTCGATTGAGGTGGAAGGAGGAGCGCAATCAGCGGCAAGGTCCTTTGGACCTCCTTGTGTTTTTGGAGCATTACTGGAGTTATCAACTCCTTTTGTTTTTTCTGCATAAGCACCGCCCGTGTTAGCGATGACGATTACAGCAGCCAGTAGTATCTTAAAACGTTGTAACATGACCATTTCTTTTTTCTATCAGAAGTTCAACATTAGTCCAAGTCTTATTCTTCTCGGGAGAGAATAGTTTGTTGGACGATTAACCTTTATTGCATATAGGTCACGGAATGATTGTTCGTCAGTTTGAGATTGTATAGCGGATTGGCTTGAAGCTGCCAATAGATATCCATCATCATCCGGGTTTCCAGTTGCCCGGTAAGTATTAATCACATTTTTGGTTCCAAGTAGGTTCTGGATGTCCAAATAGACATTCAAGTAAGATGTTTTGGCCGGCTTTCCTTCCTTGCCTTTATTCCACTTGATCAGGAAATCCTTGTCTACACGCATGTCAACTCTGAATTGCCATGGTTTACTGGAACCGTTTATAGACCCTTCCAAGAAACCACTTCCAAGATCATCGTTAATACCTGTAGGTTGAATATTGCTCTGTCTCGAGAATGGATTACCAGAACCAGCACGTACAATTGCGTTTACACCAAAGTTCTGCAACCAATTGATGGTTTTGCCTCCTTTTGTAACTGTTTTAGGCCCATTGTAATCGTTTCCTTCTCCAAAACGATAATCTGCAGACAACACAATATTGTGCCGTTGATCAAAGCTAAGTGGTTGAATAACCCTAAGGTTTGGAAAACCAGCATTAACGAGGTTCAGACTAGTGGTTGCATTGGATCCAGTACCATCAGCAAACTGCAGAGTATAGGACAGACGAAGTTGTATGTTCTTGGTTCTACGCAGATCGTAAGTCAATGTCAGACCTTTAACCGTTCCAAAGTCCAAGTTACCGTAGGTCAAGTAGGTTTTTGGATATGCTTCTGTTACCCTGATAGTGGTTATCTGGTCGCGCATTTCTCGGTAGAAAGCATTCAATTCTATTGCTGACCGCTTGCTCAACTTCTGCTTGAAACCGATAGCATATTCGATGGTCTTTTCCGGCTTCAGATCAGGGTTGTTTACAACATTGTTGGAACTGTTCTGTATGTACAGATAGTCGATAAGATTGAGTCGATTTCCTCCCAACGGGCGCTGTGTGAGCACATCATAATTGGCAAAGAAGAGTGCATTCTCAGATATAGGGAAAGAGAATGAGATACGAGGCATTACGTTAACCTGAGGCTTATAATCCTGAAATGCATCAGCGGTGGTAACAGGCACAGGATCATTGCTGTTCGGGTCTTGAACAGGTGGGTTGATAAGATATGGCGCAATGCCAGTTCCTGCTTGCAAAGTAGATGGATCCGTGACCTCTGTACCAGATTGGTCGTACCATGTACTTCCAACGCGGTAACCCAATATGGCTGAAGGGTTTTGAATATCGTTAACATACACAACTGCATCTCCAGGAATATTATTCGGGTGATTGATTGACGCGTTACCACCGCCCCAACGTGGGGTATTGAGGTCAACTTCGTCCTTGGTGTATGCCTCGCGGAATAAGTAAGGGTCTTTCAGCACTTTCTGGTTCGCATCATACCTGTCAACACGTACACCTACTCTAAAGATCAGATCCTTGAAGGTGAACTCATCCTGAATGTATCCGGCAAGGTAAACTGGCTCAAATGCTCCAATGCGTCTTGTGTAGTTACCGAATTCATCTCTTTCATTGAAGAAATCGTCAAAGGTCGGCTTCGAACTTAGCCTTTTACCGGTATGATCATAGCCATAGTAACTAACGTAGTTGTTACCATTGTTAAGGAGCTCGTCTGCACTGAACCAGCTGATGTCAAAAAAATCTGGATCTAATGCATCAATGTCGATGAAGTCAGTATTTGATGGATCGAGACCCAACGCCTTCCGAACATTGTAATCAATGAAGTACTGACCTTTTCCGATGGAAGGATAATCAGGGTCTGGTGTATACAACGGATTGTATGATATTGAGTCCGTGTAATTACCATTAGCATCGTAATGGATGATCGGAGTTGGATCCAATGCATCACGGAAGTGGTTGTTCATGTACAATCTCGTAATGGTCCACAATCCTCTGGGTGCATAACCTATGAATGCGTCCTTTCGCTGTTCGTATTCAAAACCAAGAGATATTGAGTGATTCTTTATATCAAAGGATCCTGTTGCCATGATCCTGAATTGGCTATTGTCGTTAATGTTGTAACCATTGAACTGCGTCCCGGTGTTATCCCATAGATCATAAACCCTACGCGGAAGGTCGCCATTACGAAGCGCACCACGATCCTGCTCAATTTGAGTAAGGTTTTCATACTTACCTGCGGCATCTGGGTTCAGATTGTAATACTGAGCAGTATACGCTGCCAAATTGGGGTTTATATCAGAAGCTTCAAATGTCACCAAGGTATCATTGTAAGGTCCCTGTAGATACCCGAACAATCCGGTGCTATCATCAATACCTAACTGGTATGTTGGCTCACGATAGGTAGTGAACTTTCCAAGATAACCATATCTGAACAGCCTGTCTTGATGCTCCTCATTCATCTGACGAGTTGTGTATCTTTCGTAATCGGCCTGAATACTGTAGTAAGCATTTGATATGGCAGATTTCTTTTTCTTGCCACCTTCTGCATCAGCAGTTTGATTGTTGAAACGTTGAGTGAATCGGCCATACACCCTCCAGGTCTTGTCCATTTGAAGACCATTGTTTTCGTAGTTGAACATTGAACCGTTGTAGCTGTACAACTTTCGATCATTGAAATCCAACGAACCTCCTACCTTAAGGGTTATGCTTGGAGAAAGGTAAAAGTCCAAGTTACCGGAAGCAACAACTCCTCTGTAGCGGGTGTTCTTGCGTTGTGCAGTCCACTCAAGATCACTCTTGCGAACCAGCTGAGAACGAAGAACGGAAGCACCAGTTGAAGACTGAACGATCGGATTCTCTTGAAGATCGGCCAATACATCGTCCTTCACATAGTAATTTCCAATGGCAGAAGGTCTTGGGTCTGCCTGATAATTGACCTCGCCAGCAAGGAAATAACCAATGATCGGCTTTTTCTTTTTCCCTTCTGGGTCTGTCTTATCCTTAATACTCAGCAACGGACCAGTAATGTTAGCAGCTATAAGATGGTAGCCCTGAGCATCAAACAGGTAATCGTTGTTGTCGTTGTATCTGATACCTCCAGATGACACTAATTCAATACCACCGTGGGTTTGTTGCGAAGCACCCTTTGTTGTAATGGAAATGATACCACCGGTTGCATCTCCATATCTGGCAGGAACACCACCGGTAAGTACTTGCACCTGCTCATAAGCAGCCTGTGGCAGGTTGGCAGAACCCCGAACCTTTACACCATCAATGTATGTGTAGGTTGATCCGTCTCTGGTACCACGCACACTACCTATCTGTCCGTCATTATCCTGAACACCCGCAACAGTGGTAACCGCAGTTGCCGCACCACGGCTAGGCATCTTTTCTATATCCTTACCAGTTACGGTTGTTTTGGCACCACCATCCTTCTCAATAAGAGGCACTTCGTAATCAATTACAACAACCTCGTCCAGTTTTACACCGGCACTCATCTTAAAATCTACGAAGTTGTTCTGGTTTGCCTTTACAATTACCCCTCTTTTCTCTTGAGCGGTAAAACCCACAACCGATGCCTTAACCACGTAGTCGTTGGCAGGCTTCAAAGCCGGAATCTTGTACTTTCCGTCAAAATCGGTTGAAGCTCCCGTTACCTGCTGGCCGGCCTGCATTACCACCACGTTGGCAAACGGAATGGGCTCACCTGACTCATCGGAAACGGTTCCGATCAGTGTACCCATGCCCACCTGGGCCATTGAAACAGCTACAGTGCTGAAAATCAATAAACTAAGTAGTAGAATTTTTCTGGTCATACCCAATACTTTTCAGTTATGCTTCGGAAAAAGCGCGGCTAAAGTAGCAAAGATCGATTCCCGTGTCAAAATTTGTTAAACAATTGTTAAAGCATGTTAATTGCGTTCATCTGTAAGGTCTCTCCAAGATTGCGTTGAGCACAACGGCTTTCCGTAGGTCGAAACCCTCTTCTGGGAACAATGATTCAAGCAAACTCTCCTCTTTCTCTTCATGTTGTTCTTTTAGACGATGCACCTGACGCTGAACACGATGGCTACCCCCCTCCCCAGAAGACATCTGATAATCGTCTGGTAAGTGATAATGGTCCAAGTCCACATTCAGGAATTTATCTTGATTCTGATTTCTGCGCGAAACGTACGGTGTTGGCTTAGAAGCAACAGGTTCTGGCTCAGGTTTCTTCTGTTCCATTTGTTCCAATATCAGGTCTTCCAAAGATCTGAAAGGACCTCCGCTCTTAGGCTCATCGGTTCTACCGTGACGCTTGCGGTTTCTGGCAGGCTTAGCCGACTCCTCGTTTTTCTGCGACTGACGGTAAGCTCTCCAAAAGAACCAACCAATACCGGCAAGTAGATATATGACGTTTTCGATATCCATTATTCGTTTCTTCTTTTCACCGACCACTTTTTGGTTCGGTTGTTCTTCTTATTCTTTTTCTGCGATTGACGCATCCTTTTTCTTGTCTCCTTGTCTTGCATCTTCATATGACGCTTAACTCCCATTTCATGGGCTTTCTTTTCTTCCTCTTTGAGCTTTTCCTGCTTCTTCTCCGCTTCCTTCTGCTTTTTGGTTGCAGTGCTCTGTGCAAAGCTCATCAAAGAGACTACTGATAAGAAGAAAATAAAGGATATGGACTTGAGATATTTCATTGGCGCGAATATGATGCGTTGGTCAGATCAATAATGTACCAGAACGGACAGAACAACTGGCTAAGATCATATTGCTCTCGGAAAATCCAAACCTCTATCCCGTCAAGTACAATAATGGAGCGGCAACTCTGTTGATTCCACTACCTTTGAAGCCATGCAGTTGAGACGCACTTTCATCTTATTGTCACTCTTCGCCATCATTATCGGGTCAACTTCTTGCGAAAGAAGTAATCCAAGCGGAATACCTTACGTTCCCGTCAATTACCAATTGGTTGTTTCGAATCCACAGTTTGTTGCGCTGCAAGCAACTGGCGGTTGGGTGTATATCAATGGTGGTTCCAAAGGCATAATCGTTTACAGATTTTCTCCAGAGGAATTCAGAGCATACGACAGACACTGCACTTTTCAGATAAATGACAATTGCCGCGTTAATGTGGACAATACCAACATAACCGCTGTTGATACCGAGTGCTGCGATTCTCACTTTCTGCTTGTTGATGGTGCACCTATTGACGGCCCTGCCAACATTGGGCTGCAACAATACAACACTCAATTTGACGGTAACACGCTAATGATCTTCAACTGATGATCGTTGTAACAGGAGCGGCAGGATTCATTGGCAGTTGCTTGCTTTCGGGACTTCATGAGGTCGGATACGTTGACCTTGTTGCTGTTGATGATTTCAGCAGCACTACCAAAAACAAGAACCTCGAAGGGAAACAGCTCACAGCCAAAGTTCACCGAGATGATTTCTTTGATTGGATCAAAGCGAATCATCGCTTCATTCAAGTGATTTTTCACTTAGGTGCAAGAACAGATACCACCGAATTCAACTATCAGATCTTCCAGGAGTTGAATGTCAATTACTCTAAGAAAGTTTGGAATCTCTGTGTTGAATTCGGACTTCCATTGATCTATGCTTCATCGGCAGCGACCTACGGTTTGGGAGAACTTGGATTTGAGGACAATCATTCCGTGATCAAAAACCTCAAACCCTTAAACCCTTACGGAGAATCGAAGAACGAATTCGATCGATGGGCCTTAGACCAGGCAACCAAACCATACTTTTGGTCAGGGTTGAAATTCTTCAACGTTTACGGGCCCAACGAATATCACAAGGGAAGAATGGCATCTGTGGTCTTTCACGCGTTTAACCAGATTACCCAGACCAATGGGATGAAACTCTTCCGAAGCCACAATCCGGATTATAAGGACGGGGAGCAGCTCAGAGACTTCATTTACGTGAAAGATGTGGTTGATGTTTGCATCTTTCTGATGGAGACACGCAAGAACTCAGGCATTTACAACCTTGGCACTGGCAAAGCCAGAACTTTTCTCGACCTGACCAAAGCCACATTCAAGGCCATGGAAAAACCCGAGAAGATCGAGTTCATTGATACTCCAGCAGATATCAGAGATAAGTACCAATACTTTACCGAGGCCAATATGACCAAACTTCGGTCAATTGGTTACGAGGAGCCCTTCCACACATTGGAAGAAGGTGTGAGCGATTACGTTAAGCGATATCTGCTCACAGGCAACTATCTCTGAAAGAAGAAACGGGATTGCAGTCTTAATTCTTCTTATCAGTATTTCAAAGAACGAGGTGTACGCAGTTAATTTATTTCTTGATTACTCGTTTGACCTGTAGTTTACCACCAAGATCAACTCTCAGAAAGTAAAGCCCGGTTGGCAGTTCCTTCATATCCAAGGTGTGTTTACTCGCTCCAGGCTTAATAACTCCTCTCTCAATCAACTTTCCTTGAAGATCCAAAACCTCATAGGGAGCCCCTTCTCTTACCGTAAACTCAAAATCGAAAACCAGATCTCCCACTACCGGGTTAGGGTAAACTTCAAATGAATTGCCACCATCAGATCCAGAGCCTTCTTCCATGATATCTCCATCTTCTCCACCCCCAGACTTGAAAAGCGCCTGAGACCCGACATCCGGTTTTACTGACTTGGCAAAAGACTTTGAATCTTGATCTACGCTTTGACCATAGATGTTTCCCTTATCTATCAGTATCCAAACCATTATTAGAATGAGAATGGCTGAGATCCGTACAAGACCCTTAACTGGTCTTCCTTCTTTAAAATCGTTGTAAATCTTGCTCATGTTCTGCTTATTAAATGGTTCAACTTGCTGCATTCTGCATTCTCTATGCTAAAGTTACGGTGGGTGTTCAGCTTCAGCAAACCACCTGAAGCCGCGTTTTATACACCTCAAAAAGACTGCAATCCCGTTCATTTTCAATTTATCTTATTGATTTTCAACTTATTGTGCTATAAAATCACACCTCTTACAATTACACTCCTAAGCCATTTCAACAAATCATCCAAAAATTACACATCAACGGCCTAAAGACTCCTCAACAATTTGTTTAATTACATGTCTAACCGATGATTTTGTCGACTTATCTTAAAGGTAAGCAAAATGAAAGAGGCATGAAACAGGCTCAAACAGATGATTTCAGTTCAAGATTAACACGTATGGTTGATGTAATTAGAAGAGGAATTCATGCACGTGGCTTGACAATAATTACAGGTCTAACCAATTTTCATCCCACAAAACCGTTAATTTAAATTACATGTCTAAGACGTCATCAGATAAGGTTTTTCAGCTGATAAGGTCGCTATCCAAAGCGGAAAAGCGGTATTTCAAGGTTTACACGTCTAAGCAGGCTGGCGACAAGAACAATCACCAGATTCTGTTCGATGCTATCGACCGTATGGAAGACTATGACGAGAACACCTTAAAAAAGAGTTTGCGCAACCCGACCTTGGTTCGTTCGCTTCCAATTGCAAAAACCCGTCTTTACGATGTAATTCTACGCTCTCTTGATGCTTTCCATTCTAACAGTTCTATAGACGCACAGCTGAAGCGAACATTGCATTGCGCGGAGATCCTGTATAAGAAGAGTCTTTACGGGCAGAGTCAAAAACTTCTTGACAGCGCCAAAAAACTGGCCTATAAGTATGACAAGCACACTTCACTATTGGAAATCTTCATGTGGGAGAAATTGCTCATAGAGAAAGACAACTACGAGAATATTGGCGATGAGGAGCTGGAAGCAATGATGCATGAGAACACACGCATTACCAAACTCATTGAGGTTTACAATGACTTCTGGGGCATTAAGAGTAGGCTGTTCAATATTCTGAACAAGCGCGGAAAAGCGCGCACTGAAGAAGGATTGACCAAGTTGAAATCGATCATTGATGATACGCTATTGAATCGTCCGAAGGAACACATGTTCCATCAATCGGAATACCTGTACAATCACATTTACAGCGCATACTATTTCGGTGTGGGAGATTACGCCAATTCATTCAAATACCTGAAGGCAAACGTAGATCACATTGAAGCCAATCTGGACAAATTCCAAGAGGAACCGAACATCTACTTCTCCATCCTTACCAATATCGTTTATGTAGCCAGCCAGTTGAAGGATTTTGAAGCCGTATTCTTCTACCTCAAGAAATTAAGAGGGCTTCCGGAAACCTTGGAGATCAAGAACAATGAAGACCTTGAGATCAAGCTTTTCTCAAGTGCCAACAGTATTGAACTGACCATTTACTTCTTAACTGGAGAGTTTGAAAAAGGCCTGCATCTGATTCCGCAGATTGAGAACGGCTTGATGCTTTATGAAGATAAATTGAACAGTGTTCGAAAGGCGTTCTTCTACTTCAACATTGCCATTATTTACTTCGGAGCCAAGAAATACAACGATGCGCTGAAATGGACCAATCGATTGTTGAATGACATTGACATTAACAAGAGCTTGGATATCTACTGTTTCGGTCAGTTGCTGAACCTGTTGATTCACATCGAACTGAACAACAAGAACCTGCTGCCTTACGCGCTCCGTTCCACACAGCGGTATCTGAACACACGGAACCGCTACTTCAAATTCGAGACATCGTTCTTGGATCTGATAAGCAAACTGCTTAAGTCGCCTGATAGGATAACCGAGAACGAACAATACGAGGTATTCCTGGAAAAAATGAAAGACCTGAAAGATGATCAGTTGGAAAGCAGTGCTTTCGAATACTTCGACTTCATTTCATGGGCGGAAGCCAAGGCATCTGGCCGCGATTTTGGAGAGATTGTAAGGGGCAAAGCGGAATTGACAAACGTCTGATCAGATGCTGTCACGAAGCTCGATCAAAAAGCTTTTTATCTCCTTCAATCGCTCTACGATCTCTTCATTCTGAATGGTATCATCCTTGTTGTCGCGAAGCTTCTTTTTGGCTCCATCAAGCGTAAATCCACGCTCCTTTACCAAGTGATATATCACCTTCAGATTGTCGACATCTTTCTGAGTAAACAGGCGGTTGCCCTTCTTGTTCTTCTTGGGTTTAAGGATATCGAACTCCTTCTCCCAAAATCGGATCAGGGAAGTGTTGACATCGAACATGGCAGCCACCTCCCCAATGGAATAATACAGCTTGGTTATGGGCTTTTCCTTGTAAGGTGCCATGGTATAGAATTAATCGAAAGACTGGTTTGACTGTGAAGACAGTTCTATCACCTTCTCATACTCCTCAGGTGAAAGATCATTGAAGAAGAAATTCATCGGATTGATCTTCTCGCCATTCTTGATCACCTCATAATGCAAATGCGGTGCTGTACTGGTTCCAGTACTTCCCACATAACCGATAACGTCACCTCGTTTCACCTTTTCCCCTACTCTTACCTTGAAACGGCTCATGTGCGCATACAGCGTCTGGTATCCGAATCCATGATCGATAATGATATGATTTCCGTAGCCGCGACCTTTAGAAATAACGTCTTCCACCACACCATCGCCCGTAGCATAGATCTCCGTTCCGCGTGGAGCAGTAAAGTCAATTCCAGTGTGGAAGTGACGCACTTTGTAAATAGGATGTATACGCCAGTTGAATCCAGAAGCAACACGCGTTAGCTTCTCGTTGGAAACAGGCTGAATGGCCGGTATGCTGGCCAACATTTCCTCTTTGTTCTTAGCAAGAGCAATAACCTCATCAAAGGACCGGGACTGAACGACCAACTTCTTGGTCAATTCATCCAATCGCTGAGTAGTACCCACAACAATGTCTGCATTTGGCAGCCGTTCCAGATCCTTGTACCTGTTAACACCACCAAAACCCGCTTTCCGAACTGAACTTGGAATAGGCTCTGCTTCAAAGATCACCCGATAGATATCATCGTCCTTCTCTTGGAGTTCGGCCAAAACCTGATCAACACGGGCCATTCGCTTATCAAGGAGCTTATACTGCAACTCCAACTGTGCAATTTCCCTCTTTAGGCGCTTTTCCTTCGGACTGTCGAAAAACGTAGTGAAAAGAATGATGACTACCACGGCAAACACAGATGCTCCCGCCAAATACCCGAGAATGCGGAACACACGCTGCTGAACGTTAAGTTCTACTTTACGGTAGGTAAGTGTTCGTTTGTCAAACTGGAATTTGACCTTAGACATTCCTTCTTGATCGTTAATTTTGGCCGCGTTTTCAGCATGCGAGCCGTGCGAATTTAACAAAATTGCTCAACGTGCTATTTTACAAGAACTTAAGGCGAAGAACCTGAAATATAGATCAAACCACCGATGACCAGTAACGAGATCCGTCAGAAATTCCTCGATTTCTTTGAATCGAAACAGCACCGAATTGTGCCTTCTGCCCCCATGGTGGTGAAGGACGATCCAACGCTGATGTTCACTAATGCGGGCATGAACCAGTTCAAGGATATTTTCCTTGGAAACCGCGCTGCAAAAGATGTTCGCGTGGCAGACACTCAGAAATGTCTGCGCGTTTCCGGCAAGCACAACGACCTTGAGGAAGTTGGCGTGGATACCTATCACCACACCATGTTTGAGATGCTGGGCAATTGGAGCTTTGGCGATTACTTTAAGAAAGAGGCCATTGAATGGGCGTGGGAGCTTTTGGTTGATGTTTACGGACTGGACAAAGACCGACTTTACGCCACCGTTTTTGAAGGTGATGAGGCTGATGGACTGGAGGCAGATTCTGAGGCTGAGGAGCTTTGGAAAAAGTTCCTACCTGAAAATCGGATACTTCGCGCAAGCAAGAAGGACAACTTTTGGGAAATGGGCGACCAAGGTCCCTGCGGCCCGTGTTCTGAAGTTCATATTGACCTGCGATCTGATGCAGAACGAAAGGCAAAACCAGGTAGAGAATTGGTCAATGCCGACCACCCACAGGTTGTAGAAATCTGGAATCTGGTATTCATACAGTTCAACCGAAAGGCTGACGGTTCTCTGGAAAATCTCCCAGCCAAGCATGTTGACACGGGTATGGGTTTTGAGCGCCTTTGCATGGCATTGCAAGGCAAGACCTCAAATTATGATACCGATGTTTTCGGACCGTTGATAAGTGAGATCTCCAAACTCAGCGGAACGAAATACACGTCTTCAGACAGTCAGACCGACATTGCCATTCGCGTGATTGCGGATCACGTTCGTGCGGTTGCTTTCGCCATTGCTGACGGACAGATTCCAAGCAACAACGGAGCTGGTTATGTCATCAAACGGATTTTGAGAAGAGCCATCCGGTATGGTTACAGTTTCCTGGGTTTCAAAGCAGGTTTCATCCATAAACTGATTCCGACCCTTACCGCGCAAATGGGCGTGGCATTCCCAGAACTGAAGAGTCAGGAACAGCTGGTTACAAAAGTGATCCAAGAAGAGGAAGCATCTTTCCTAAGAACACTTGATAAAGGAATTGACCGATTCAACAATTACGTTTCTGGCCTGAAAGGGAAGACCATTGATGGCGCTTTTGCTTTTGAACTTTACGATACGTTCGGTTTCCCAATCGACCTGACAGAATTGATGGCCCGCGAGCAGAACCTCAATGTGGATATTCAAGGTTTTGAGGAAGGCTTACAGCAGCAGAAAGAGCGTTCTCGGGCTGCTACGGCAACTGAAAGTTCTGATTGGACCGTTCTGAGAAAGGACGACCGCGAAGAGTTTGTGGGCTACGACCTATTGGAAACCGAGGTCTTCATTACCCGCTACCGAAAGGTTTCAGCAAAAGGAAAAGAGTTCTACCAATTGGTCTTCAACATTACGCCATTCTATGCTGAAAGTGGTGGTCAGGTTGGAGACACCGGCTACATTGAAGCCGATGGACAGAAGACGTTCATCTTCGATACGAAGAAGGAGAACGACCTTATCATTCATTTCGCGAAAGAGCTTCCCGCAAATCCAGAGGCCACTTTCAAAGCTGTTGTGAATGCAGAGAAGCGACAAGCAACAGCATTGAACCACTCTGCCACTCACCTACTCCATGCGGTGCTTCGCGAGGTACTTGGTGAGCACGTGGAGCAGAAAGGTTCGTTGGTCAATCCAGATCATTTGCGTTTCGATTTCTCGCATTTCAGCAAGGTTTCTGATGAAGAGTTGATTGACATTGAAGCGCGTATTAATGCTAAGATCCGAGAGAATATTCAGCTTGATGAGAAGCGAAATGTCCCACTCAACTCCGCAAAGGAAATGGGCGCAATGGCCCTGTTCGGTGAAAAGTATGGGGATCTTGTACGGGTCATTACGTTCGATAAGGATTTCTCCGTTGAACTCTGCGGTGGAACCCATGCAAAAGCCACTGGAAACATCGGTTTACTGAAAATCATAAGCGAAAGCTCTGTGGCCGCTGGAATCCGAAGGATTGAAGCTGTAACTGGTGAAAAAGCCCTTGAAACAGTGAATGAAGCTTATGAACAATTCAATGGTTTGAAGCAATTGCTGAAAGTCAAGGATCCGCTGCAAGGAGTTGAACAACTTCAAACCAAGATCAAAGAGCTTGAGCGCAAAATCGAGGGGCTAAATGCCAAAGCCGCTTCTGGCCTGAAAGACGAACTTCTTGCCAAAGCAGTTGACAAAGGCGATTATAAGATGATCACCGAAAAAATCTCGCTGGATGATGCAGCTGCCATTAAAAACCTCTGTTTCGACCTGAAGAAAGAATCAGGATTGGTTGCACTGCTTGGCGTGATCTCAAGTGGAAAACCAGGACTTCATCTCGTGATCTCTGACGACCTTGTGAATTCTAAGGGTTGGAAGGCTGGCGAGTTGATCCGTGAGCTTGCAAAACATATTCAAGGTGGTGGTGGCGGACAACCAACCTATGCTTCGGCAGGCGGTAATGATGCAAATGGAATTCCGGCTGCACTCAAAGCCTTGCCTGAGTTGCTGAGTTAGGCAAGTGGGTTAACCATACGTATTGCATATTTTGCCGCAATCAATCTGATGCGACAGAAATTATACCTCTCCAAGGCAATTATCCTTTTGGAACATGTCGGTTTCCTTGTGCTGGGAATACTGGCCGTTCTGCTTGCCAATGAACGGTTGATTGCAGATTCAGGTTATTACTTCATTCAGGTGGTCAACTCAGAATGGTTCTGGATTGAACACAACCGTCTTATTCTGGCCCTATCTCAAATAGCTGTTTTGCTCGGCACCTGGGCTGGAATAGGTATGAAAGGACTGATCATTGTCTATTCGATTTGGCATGTTCTATTCTTCTATCTGATCTATCTCGTTTCCAAGTTCAAATACCGGAATGGGGCCGCTGGGTTAATTCTGCTTCTTATTCAAACACTTGGTATGGGTTTCGGCTTTTTTGTTCCAATGTTTGAGTTGTATTACGCAGCCGGATTGATCATACTATTTGACTCTATTCTTTCTGAAGGTCAGATCAAACTGCCACAGACCTTGCTGCTGGGTATCCTTTCAATCTTCATAGCAAGTGCTCACTTTTTTGCAGTGGCCCTACTCGGTATGGTAATTATTGTTCATGGAATTGAATCCAGATTCAAACACCTGAGAAGCTATGTTGTCCCAATTCTTGCCATTATCGCAGTGCTGATCTTCAAGAAGTTCAACATTAGTGAGTATGAGCAAGGCAAGATCGATTGGTTCATAAATGGTCTTCACAATTTCACTTTCTCTGCTGAATACCTGAACAACCTTTCGTCATTCCTCTCCGCGCATTACGTTGATTTCTTGCTGATCATGGCATTGAATCTTGCTCTGATCGTGTATTCAAGAAAGTGGATGATTTTGGCTGTGTTCATTGGCTCTGTGGTTATCCTAACCGTTATGGTCACCATCTCCGACCCGTGGTTCCAAGCGTCAAGGTATCAGGAACAGGTTTATTTCCCTCTGATGTTCTTAGCTGCTTATTTCCTTGTTAAATACGGCTTCGCAAGCAATCACAATTGGTTGAAGCATGGCGCGGTAGCATTGGTTTCTGTTACGTTCTTAATTAGAATCATTGGCATTCAAGAAAAGTCGGAGTGGTTTACGGGCAGGCTTAACGAGTTACGCGGCCACATTCAGTTAGCTCAAGAACTTGAAGGAACCAAATTCATTGTCAATGAAGCGAAGCTGGAATTTGAACCCAATTGGTCTTACCCTATCGAGTCGTTGATAATCAGTGCGTCTGAATTTGAGAAAACAGTAACCATCTGCACAGATGCGGACATCAGTTATGATGATAATCGGACCAAGCTCCTCCCAAATCAGTTTCTATTCAGGCGATGGGAAGTTCATGAATTGTCGGAACTGAACCCAGCATACTTTGAACTTGACAGCTCCGAATACCAATTGATTCCTACAGGAAATTGATCGGGTCACCAGCCCAATTCTTCAAATTTGATGCGTCTTGAAAACGCCACTTTGCCGCTCAATTTATGAGCTTGAAGAATAACTGTTTGATTCTTCCAATCAAACAGGAACATGCCGAAATTCCTTCTCAGGTAGCGTGCAATACGGTACGGATTCTTCTCGATCATCACGTTATTGGCATGGGTCAGACCACTGCTGGTAAAATCATAGATCGGATATGTCAGGTCTTCCCTTTTCAGCTCAGACAACTCTGCAAAATGGCGGTCACCGGATATGAAGATCACACCTCTTACGCCTGTTTCCTTTATCAACCTCAGCATCCGCTCTCTCTCAGAAGGAAAGTGACCCCAAGTTTCAAATGGATGTCGGTCTGAAACAAATTGATACCCTGTTCCTACAAGAACAACTTTGGCCTTTGAACTTCGAAACTCCTGCTCAAGCCAATTCCACTGTTCTTCACCAAGAACATCGCCATCCGTATCTCTGGCATCCCTGTGGTAGCGACAATCCAGCAGAATCACCTTCACGGAGCTGTCTCCGGAGCCATAATCGTAACTGGTGTAAACCCCTTCTTGATTCCAGCGTGGGCTCTTGGCCGGTTCTTCAAAGAACTCCAGAAATACCTGCTGGCTTTCTTTCTTTTTCGGGTACTCCTTACCTCCATCGTTCACGCCATAGTCATGGTCATCCCAAGTGGCTATTACGGGAACATTCTCCTTCAGATACCTGTAATTCTGATTATCTCCCAACTGTTGATACTTCTTACGCAGAACCTCCATGTCTTCTGTATCTCCGTAAATGTTGTCTCCCAGCCAGACCCACAGATCAGGGTGTTCGTCCACAATATTGTTCCAAATGAACTGCTCTCCCAACTGATGTCCGCAAGAACCGAAAGCAATTCTATGAACCGTTACCTGAGCCTCTACCGAATGAGTTAGAAGCAGGGCAAGCCAAAAAAATGTGAATCTTAGCATGAAACAAAGTTGCTTTTATTTGTTTATGTTGCTCAAACACTTTAGGCCATGAAAACACATTTGTTACTGGTAATTGTAGCGTTGACATCTGTCTTTACTGTTTCTGGACAACCATACAGTATAGGTTCCAGAACCATAACATTCACGGATCCATCAAGAAGTAATCGGGCAATTGAGTGCGAGGTATATTATCCTGCCACCTCAGCTGGAAGCAACACACCATTCGCTGCTGGCCAATTTCCGCTGGTTGTAGTTGGGCATGGATTTTCCATGGCCGTAACCGCTTATCAGAACTGGTGGGAAGAGTTTGTACCACAGGGTTACATCTTCGCTCTTCCAACAACCGAAGGTGGTCTGTTCACCGTAAGTCATGGAGATTTTGGGCAGGATCTGGCCTTTGTGGCTTCAGAAATTCAAGCTGGCAATCAAAATGTATCATCGCCATTCTATGGTAGCGTTAAAGAACGTACTGCAATAATGGGGCACAGCATGGGCGGTGGTGCCACCGTACTTGCGGCTTCCAATAACACGAGCATAGACTGTATTGTAGGATTGGCCCCTGCCGAAACCGATCCATCTGCCGCATCCGCTGGTGCCAATGTCAGCGTGCCAGCCCTCATTCTTCATGGAAATGAAGACCAGGTAACCCCCGAGGCCGACCATGCGCTTCTCATTTACAATGGTCTGGCATCTTCATGTAAGTACTATGCAAGAATTACCGAAGGTGCGCATTGCTTTTTCGCCAATTACAACGTCTACTGTGCTATTGGCGAGATGAACATTGGTGATCTGACGCGCGAAGAACAGCAGCAACTGAGCTACGAATTGGTTGGGCCTTGGCTTGATTATTTCTTGAATGACAACTGCGATGCATATGATGATTTCGTCACCGAAATAAATACCAACACTGATCTTGGAACCAACATATTGAACTGTACGAATGATGCTCCAGTAATTGTGGACAATGCAGGAACGTTGGAGAGTGATGCGCAGGGCAATTACCAATGGTATCTTAATGGCGTGGAGATACCGAATGCTGACCAACAAACGTATACCTACTCTCAAGCAGGAACGTATCAGGTTGGCACCACAAACTTGGGAAACTGCCCTATTCTTTCTAATGAGGTTGTTGTACAGATAACAGGAGTTGAGAGCATTCAACTGACCTTGCAGAGAAATACCCCCACACAGATCAGAATCAACTCCAATGCTACTTTATCCAATGTTCAAGCCGTTTGGTATGACGTATCAGGAAGGGTGATTAAGACTGAAACGATTCAACCAAAAACGAACTCCATCGTGTTGGATAAACCAGATTTTCAAGGGGTTAAATTGTTGCAGATAAGCTCTGATCAGACGACTACCTCGTTCAAAGTGTTCTGAACAACAATGTCGTTATCCTAAACTTCTGATCGTTAGGTTACGGTACAGAGATAAAAAGTTCTGGCCCGCATTACCAACCAAGCTCAGAGAATTTGATCTCTTGCTTGTACTTGGCCTTTCCTCGCTGATTGAATTCAGTGAAAATGAGCTTTTGGTCTTTCCAATCAAGCTCTACAAAACCGAAGTTATGTCGACCGTATCGGGAACTGTTTACCCGATACGGGTTCTTGTTCAGTCCCATTACGTTGTTCCCGTGTGTCAACCCACTTGAGGTAAGATCGTAGATCGGGTAACTGACCTGGTCGTATTTTCTTTTCGATGTTTCCGCAAAATGGACATCACCGCTTATAAAGACCACTCCTTTCACTCCCGTCTTCCCTATCAACTCTAAAAGTCGCTCTTGCGATTTTGGAAACTTGTCCCAGTTCTCAAATGAAGGAACGGTTGCCACAAACTGAATGCTCGAACCTATGATATTGATCTTGGCATCCGAGTTTTTCAACTCATCTTCAAGCCAATTCCATTGATTCTCACCCAGCATATCACTTTCCGGCCCCGGGTCCTCGCGATTATAACGCGTATCCAGAAGGATGAATTTCACTTTTTGCTCACCCGACCCATATTCAAAACTGGTATAAACACCATCTCGCTTCCATCGGCTATCATCGGCATCGGCTCCAAAGAATTTCAGGAATATTCCCTTGCTCTCCTCCTTCAACGGATAATGCATGCCGATGTCGTTGCTCCCAAAATCGTGGTCATCCCAAGTTCCGATTGTCGGACACTTTTCCTTCAGCAAATTGTAATTCGAATTGGCGCTTAACTGAGCATATTTTTCACCCATCGACTTCCGCTTTCCACCTATGTCATTGTAGATGATATCGCCAAGCCAAACCCATAATTGAGGGTCTTTTGCAACAACACTCTTCCAAATGTTCTGCTTAGCAAACTGAAAGTTGCAAGACCCGAATGCAAAACGGTCTATCTGCTGACCGAAAACAGTTGTCGCAACGAGGAATAAAAGTGAAAAGGAAACCCAATTTTTCATGCTGACAAATGTAGCCTGTGCAACAAGCTATCAATGGCCGAGCAGAAAACTTTACAGTTTCACAAACTGCTCCACGTCTTTCTTGGTGATTGTCTTTCCTGAGAGGATTACCAAGCGTTCAACCACGTTACGCAGTTCGCGGATGTTGCCTGTCCAGTTGTAATCTTGAAGTTCTTTGATGGCAGCATCTTCAATCTCCTTTTTTGCCACTCCCTGCTCCTCACATATCATTCCAAGGAAATGGTCAACGAGCAGCGGAATGTCGTCCTTTCTGTCGTTGAGCGCAGGAACCTGAATCAGAATCACTCCTAAACGGTGATAAAGGTCTTCACGGAAATTACCAGCCTCAATCTCTTTTTTCAGGTCTTTATTGGTTGCCGCAACCACACGAACATCCACCTGAATCTCCTTCTCGCCCCCAACTCTGGTGATCTTACTCTCCTGCAACGCACGCAGCACTTTGGCCTGCGCAGAAAGACTCATATCTCCAATTTCATCCAAGAAAAGCGTTCCTCCTGTGGCGGTTTCAAAGTTTCCTTTCTTCTGCTTAATGGCAGATGTAAACGCACCTTTTTCGTGTCCGAACAGTTCGCTTTCAATCAATTCAGAAGGAATGGCTGCGCAGTTTACCTCCACCATTGGGCCGTCTGAACGGCTACTTTTTTCGTGCAAGGCACGCGCCACCAATTCCTTACCCGTTCCGTTAGGGCCAGTAATAAGAACGCGGGCATCGGTAGGCGCCACTTTCTCAATCATATCCTTAACCTTGGCGATGCCGGCTGACTCACCGATCATTTCATAGTTCTTACTGACCTTTTTGCGCAGTTTCTTGGTCTCCGCAACAATCTCGGTCCTATCCAACGCGTTGCGCACCGAAACCAATAATCGGTTCAGATCGAGCGGTTTGGGAATGTAATCGTAGGCCCCCGTTTTCAGCAGGTCAACTGCCGTTTCAATATCTCCATGGCCAGAGATCATCACAACGGGCGTATCCGGTGCAAGCAGCATAATACGGTCGAGCACCTCATTACCGTCCATTTTTGGCATTTTGATGTCGCAGAGAATCACGTCATACTTGCCGCCTTTTACCTTCACCACACCAGAAAGACCATCTTCTGCCTCGTCAACTTCAAACTTCTCGTATTCAAGAATTTCGCGTATCGCGTTGCGGATACTTCGCTCGTCATCAATGATCAAAACCTTAGGCATGGTGGTGAGTTTTAAGTGTTTCCAAAAATAGAAAGCGAGACGGATCAGATACGGTGATCCATAACCCGATGAAGCACGCCTTCTTTCAACGCGTAGCTTGAAAGCAATAACCTTTCCAAACTGCATTTCTGCATGACCCATTGCACCATGTACGAGGCCAAGTGGATGGTATCCACTCGCATTTCAACGAGGCCGGGAATTGCCTTTCTCGTGTTGTAATCGTAAGTGATAAGACGCTCGTGTAGTTCTTTCAATTCCTGAAGGTCGAATTCCTCACTAACCACAGAGCTGGCCAATCTTGAGATTCCCTTCTCGGCCCAGATCATTTCCATGAAACTGTCAAAACTACCAGATGAGCCGATCAAGGTCCGTACCCCGAACTTCTTACAGTTGGCAATCAGCTCCGCTAACTCCTTTTCGAAAAGTTGATTAAGGCTTTCAATATCAATTGGCTGAACAGGATCGTTCGGTTCGAGCATTTGCAACACCCGCGAAATGCCCAACAGGTAACTTTTTTTCCAGAGCACGCCATTCTCATCTGCAATGATGAATTCGGTACTGCCACCGCCAATGTCCATTATGACCATCGGTTCTTCCTCGAATTTCACTGCGAGGTCAACACCTTCGTAAATCAACTGTGCCTCTTCATCGCCATCAATCACATTTATGTCCAAACCGAGTTCGGATTTCACTTCCTCAACGAAGACATGACCGTTGGATGTGCTTCGAATTCCAGAAGTCGCGAAAGCAAACGTCTTATCACATTTATGCTCGGAAATGATTTCCAGATATTCGCCCAACGCCTTTTTACCACGCGCCATTGGCTCTGGCTGAAGCAAGCCTTTGGTCATGGCTCCCTCTCCGATCTTAACCGCAATTTTGGTATTAAAAACCGATTGATGATGACGATTTTCGTCCACATCCACAATCAGCAGATTGAAGGTATTTGTGCCAAGGTCGATTACAGCTACGCGCATCGGCTCAATGATAAACCAGCCACTTCCAAAGCTCTTTGTATGTGATCTTCTTTCCGTACATCAGAATGCCAGTTCGGTAAATGCGGCCGGCCAGCCAAGTGGTGGCAATGAACCCGGCCACAAGAAGCGCCATCGATAGGGCAATTTCCCAATATGGAACTCCGAATGGAATCCGCACCATCATGATAATGGGCGATGTGAATGGAATCATGGAAAGCCAAAAAGACATGGTACTTTCCGGGTTGTTGATGACCACTTGCGCCATCACAAACGAGAAAATAATCGGAATGGTGATGGGCAACATGAATTGCTGCGTGTCTGCTTCATTATCCACAGCCGAACCAACTGCCGCAAAAAGTGCACTATAAATCAAGTATCCTCCAAGGAAATAGAAAAGGAAACTTCCAAGAATTACCGGAAAGTCAATGAGGTCAATATTGCTGAACAGTTCGTTCACGGCTGCTTCGTTCAACTTGGCTTCTGCAATTTCTTCAGACTCTGGAGCCAAAGATTGGCTTCTCGACATGGCTTCTTCAATACTTGTTCCTTTTTCCTGCTTCGCAAAATGCTGTTGAACCAATGTCTGGCTACCCGAAATAAGTGTTGAAGACAAAACCACCCACAACAAGAATTGCGTGAGACCCACCAAAGCGATTCCGATGATCTTACCCATCATCAACTCAAACGGTCTTACGGATGAGATGATAACCTCGATGATACGGTTGGTCTTTTCTTCAATTACACCGCGCATAACCTGCACTCCGTAAAGGAAAATGAACATGTAAATGAGGATGCCGCTGAATAGCCCAACAACCATACTGAGTTCGGTGTTGGCCTTGCTCTCCTCTCCTACTTCATCAAGCTTGGTGGTAACCAAGGTAATGTTGGTTTTGGCAGCTTCAATCGTTGCCTGATTGATGCCCGATTTCGCCAACTTGAACGTTTCGATGTCGTTTTCGAGCGTGTTTTCGATATAACGGATGACGTTTATGCCCGGCTGTTTATCGTAGATCAACTGCACACCCGCTGGCGTGCTAATGATCTTTTTATGGATGAAAAGCACCGCGTCAATATCCTCACTGCCCATCATGCGGCTCTTTGCACTGTCAAGCGGTAGGCCATATTCCGGAAAGTGGAAATGGATCTTCTCCGTATCCTCCATCCGCTCATGAAAGAGCATACTATCGTCAATAACAAGAATGTTGGCATCATCTTCTTCATTCATAGCCAACCAGACAGGTACAATGAAGAGAGCCGCCATTAGCACAGGGCCAAGAATGGTCATGATAATGAACGACTTCTTGCGAACCCGTGTCAGGTACTCTCGCTGTATGATCAGTCCGATCTTGCTCATGCCATCTGTTTTTCACGGTTATACCGTTCCACCGCCTCGATGAAAATATCGTTCATACTTGGAATAACTTCATGGAATCCGGTCACTTCAATGCTTCGCATGATGTTTCCAAGCAATTGGTTGGTGGTTGCACCATTTACCAGTTTGACCCGTGCAGAAAGCGCGCCTTCGTCACTGTCATGATTGAGCAATTCTCCGTACGTACCAAGCGAGTTGCCAAGGTCCATCATGGAGCCTTTGAATTCAATATCGTAGGTCTGCGTTCTGAATCGGTTGCGAATCTCACCCACCTCACCATCAAGAATAACGCGTGAATTGTTGATGAGCGCAATGTGGTCGCACAGTTCCTCTACCGAGCCCATGTTGTGGGTTGAGAAAATGATGGTTGTTCCTTTCTTTTTCAGTTCAAGGATCTCAGATTTAATAAGGTTTGTGTTTATCGGATCGAAACCACTGAAGGGTTCATCCAAAATCAACAGTTCTGGCTCGTGAAGTACGGTTACAATGAACTGCACCTTCTGCGCCATTCCCTTTGAAAGCTCTTCCACTTTCTTGTGCCACCAAGCTTCAATTCCAAACTTCTCGAACCAATACTTGAGTCGTTGAAGGGCATCTTTTTTCGTCAGTCCCTTAAGTTGGCAGAGGTACAATGCCTGCTCCCCGACCTTCATCTTCTTATACAGACCACGCTCTTCTGGCAAGTAACCTATCTGGTGAAGATGTTTCTGCTCCAATCGCTCACCATTGAACCAAAGGCTTCCAGTGTCTGGCCCGGTGATCTGATTGATGATGCGGATGAACGTGGTCTTCCCAGCACCATTTGGCCCAAGTAGTCCGAAAATGGAACCCTTTGGCACCTCAATGCTTATGTTTTCAATTGCGACATGGCCAGCATAGGCCTTGCTCACATTCTCTGCACGAAAAATCGGTGTTTGACTCAAAGCGGCTAAGCGTTCTTAATTGTGAAAGTAATCTTTCATTTTATCGAAGAAACTCTTCTCGCCCTTTCCTGGATCGGGCTGGAAATTCTCTGAAGAGCGCAGTTTCTCCAACACCGCCTTTTCTTCTTTGCTCAGCTTTTTCGGGATCCAAACGTTCGTGTGTACAAGGATATCACCCTTCTGTCCGTAATCAAGATCTGGTAGTCCTTTACCACGTAAACGAAGCAATTTTCCGCTCTGCGTTCCTGCATCTACCTTGATGCGCGCCTTGCCTTCAATGGTCGGCACTTCTACCGTTGTACCCAATGCCGCATCTACAAAACTGATGTAAAGCTCGTAGTGCAGATTACTTCCATCGCGTTTCAGGAACGGATGTTCTTCTTCCTCTACCAACACGATCAGATCACCAGGAACACCACCCTTAGCACCAGCATTTCCTTTTCCACGAACAGATAGCTGCATCTCGTTTCCAACTCCTGCTGGAATTTTCACTTCGATCACCTCCTCTCCTTTCACAATTCCATCGCCATAGCAAGCGGTGCATTTGTGGGCAATGGTACTTCCTTGTCCATTACAGGAAGGACATGTAGATGAGGTCTGCATCTGACCCAAAGGCGTGTTCATGACACGGGTAACCTGTCCGCGACCACCGCAAGTTTGACAAGTGCTCATATGGCCATCTTCTGCCCCTGTACCGCTACACTTTTTACAACTAACGTATTTGTTGACCTTCAACTTTTTGGTAACGCCATTGGCCACTTCGTCCAGCGTAAGCTTGACGCGTACACGCAGATTTGAACCACGGTTGACCCGTGTTCTACGGCCACCTCCACCACCAAATCCGCCTCCGAAAGCACCACCGAAAATATCTCCGAATTGGCTGAAGATGTCATCCATGGACATGCCTCCACCTCCGAAGCCTCCACCTCCAAAACCACCGTTATTGCCCATTCCGGCATGACCGAACTGGTCGTAACGTTGCTTCTTTTCGGCATTGCTCAATACTTCGTAAGCCTCAGCGGCTTCCTTGAATTTCTCCTCAGCATCAGCATCATCCGGGTTCTTATCCGGATGGTATTTCACGGCCATCTTGCGGTAGGCCTTCTTTATCTCTTCGGGAGACGCGCCTTTGCCAACTCCCAACACATCATAATAGTCTCGTTTTGCCATGATTCTATCTACTTACGAGCCTACGACAACCTTTGCGTACCTGATCACCTTCTCATTCAAGATATAGCCCTTCTCTATCTCATCTACCACCTTGCCCTTCATGTCTTCAGATGGGGCTGGAATCTGTGTTATCGCTTCATGCAGTTCTGAATCGAACACCTGACCTTTTGAATCCATTGGCTTCAATCCTTTGTGCTCCAATTCCTTAACGAGTTTATGATAGATCAACTCCACACCTTCCTTTACGCTTGGCACATCAGTGGCCGTTTCCATATTTGTGCGGGCACGCTCAAAATCATCGATTATCGGAAGAAGAAGTTTGAACACGTCTTCGCCAGCAGACTTCATCAGATCCAATCGTTCCTTGGCTGTTCTGCGTCTGAAATTCTCGAACTCCGAGTACAGCCTAAGGTACTTGTCGTTTAAACTATCGATCTCAGACCTTAATTCAGAGCATGGATCTTCATTTCCATCCGCCACAGAATCTTCATTTTTATCTGTACCGCTGCCTCCTCCGAAGCCATCCGTTTCAGGCGCTACTTTCGACTCTTCATTCTCCTCTTCCTTTCGGTCTTTCTTTTTGCTCATAGGTTCAATTTTAACTGGCTCTCACTTATCAAATAACCTGCCGTGACCAAACTTGGGACAAATTGGCAGAATCAAGCGCATTTCAGGCGGCTGCAAAAGTAAAAAAGGCAGGATGTCATCCTGCCTTTTACTATCTCAATCTGAGTTTACCGCTTAGTTGGCTACAAGTTTTTGTAGCTCTGCATGAAGATTTGCTCCTCTCAATCCTTTAGCAATGATGATTCCGTTCTCATCGATGAGGAAATTAGCCGGAATGGAACGCACACCATAAGTCGCTGCTCCTGCACTGTTCCAACCCTGAAGATCACTTACATTGACCCAATCCAAACCGTCTTGCTTGATGGCACTGACCCAAGCCTCTTGGCTTTTATCAAGCGAAACCCCGTAAACCTCGAATCCTTTAGCACTTTTGAACTTGGCACCTTTGAACTTCTGATACGCTTGAACCACGTTAGGATTTTCCATTCTGCATGGACGGCACCATGAAGCCCAAAAATCAATCAAAACCACTTTTCCTCGAAGAGACGAAAGCGCTATTTCTTTACCGTCAGGTCCGTTGAACTTCAGATCCGGAGCTTCATCTCCGATATTCAATCCGATCTGGGTTTCATTGGCATTTACAGTGACGCCATCCTTTTCTCCTCCCGCTAAAACAGCCGTGCTTACAACGGAAAGAGCAAGGGCAACAATTAATCCTATCTTTTTCATGGTGATGTTTTGTACAAATTTAAAATTGGTGAGTCATTCTCAGGTCATACAAGAAACCAAGAACCATACCGATCACAAACGTTTGATGTTAGCACCAATGGCATTGAGACGCGTATCAATGTTCTGATACCCGCGATCTATCTGTTCGATATTGTGGATCAGGCTCTTGCCTTCTGCGGAAAGTGCTGCGATAAGTAGCGAAACTCCGGCACGTATATCTGGGCTTGTCATCTGAATTCCGCGCAACGGAACCTGATGATCCATTCCAATAACGGTGGCTCTGTGCGGATCGCAAAGGATGATCTTGGCACCCATATCTATGAGTTTATCCACGAAGAACAATCGGCTCTCAAACATTTTCTGATGAATGAGCACACTTCCTTTTGCTTGAATGGCCACAACCAACACAATACTCAGAAGGTCGGGAGTAAAACCCGGCCAAGGGGCATCGGCCACCGTTAGAATTGACCCATCAATGAATGACTCGATCTTGTAATGTTCTTGCGAAGGGATGTAAATGTCATCGCCTCGTAATTCCATTTCAATACCCAATCGTTGGAAAATGGTCGGAATCAAACCGAGGTCATCGTAACTCACATCCTTGATGGTTATCTCCGACCTGGTCATGGCGGCCAATCCAATAAAGGAGCCGATCTCAATCATATCAGGCAGACAACGGTGATCGGTCCCGCCCATTTCCTTAACACCATCAATGATCAGCATGTTAGAACCAACACCAGATATCTTGGCGCCCATTCTGTTGAGCATTTTGCAAAGCTGCTGTAAGTACGGTTCGCATGCGGCATTATAAATGGTTGTTTGGCCTTCGGCCATTACTGCGGCCATTACAATGTTTGCTGTTCCAGTAACGGAAGCCTCGTCAAGCAACATGTAACAGCCTTTCAAATTCCCTTCAACCTTGTAGAACTGCTCTTCGGCCAAGTATTCAAACTTGGCACCTAACTTTTGGAAACCGATGAAGTGCGTATCCAATCTTCTGCGACCGATCTTGTCACCACCGGGTTGTGGAATATAACCTTTGCCGAATCTCGCCAGCATAGGACCAACCACCATGATGGAACCTCGCAATCCTGAACCTTTTTGTTTGAATTTCTCCGAATGGAGGTATTCCAGATCAACATCGTCAGCCTGGAACTCGTAGGTATCTTCAGCCAGCTGATTGACCTTTACGCCAAGATCACGAAGTAGGTCAATGAGTTTGTTTACATCCCTGATGTTGGGAATGTTTGAAATGGTGACCTTCTCTGGCGTGAGAAGTACCGCGCAAAGAATTTGTAAAGCTTCGTTCTTGGCACCCTGGGGAACCAGTTCGCCCTTTAACCTGTTTCCTCCAATGATCTCGAATGATGCCATTATCCGTTGCGTCTTCTGTTATTGTTATTCTTTTTTCGCTTTCTGCCTTTGCGCTGGCGATTGTTATTGTTTGAGTTGGTGGTGTTATCGATAAGCTCCTTTGATTCAGTGAGTTCCACCTCAGCTGGCACATCAATTTTGCCACCAGACAATTCTCTCAGGTCCTTTTTGATCACTCTATCATCAACAGAATCTCTGTTCCAATTGAGGTAAGACCGCTTCATCATGTTGGCCACCGCAATTCCCATCTTGGTGCGATTCTCCTCGTTCTCCTCCCCTGAAACCTTCTTTATCATCTGCTCAATTACGCGACCATAGTGTCTGTAAGCAATCTCATTCTCAGGGTAAGGAATCCGGTCAGGCCGAGTTTGAAAATCTTCTCTCAAAGGCTTGGGAAATGGCGAATCCACGTCCAACTCAAAATCAGAGATGATGAACATATGATCCCAAAGTTTATGGGTCAGATCCTCGTTGGCTTTAAGGTAAGGGTTCACCTGTCCCATTACCTTGATGATAGACTTAGCAGCCCGATTCCGTTCATCTCGATCGGCAATGGTCTTCGCAAACTCGATCATCTTCTGAATATTCCTTCCATATTCTGGAATATACATCTCCTCGCGGGCGGTGTTGTATTCCATTTGCAACTCTTCTTCCAAATTCATTCTCATTACAAATACGCTGACAAAATAAAAAAAGTACCTGCCAAAAAAGCGAAAGCCCCTCAACAGGGGCTTCCATCATACAATCTTAACCATTATTAATAACGGTAGTACTCTGGCTTGTACGGTCCTTCAACCGTTACACCAATGTATTCCGCCTGTTCTTCTGTGAGGGTCTCGAGCTCAACACCGATCTTCTCTAAGTGAAGTTTGGCAACTTTCTCATCCAAATGCTTAGGAAGCATGTAAACCTTGTTCTCGTAGGCATCCGTGTTGGTCCAGAGCTCAAGTTGTGCCAACGTTTGGTTGGTGAACGAATTTGACATGACGAAAGATGGATGGCCGGTAGCACAACCAAGATTCACCAATCGACCTTCGGCCAATACAATGATATCGTTGCCTTTCACATTGTAAAGGTCAACCTGTGGTTTGATCTCGGTCTTCGTAGCTCCGTAAGTCTTGTTCAACCAAGCCATGTCAATCTCATTATCGAAATGACCGATATTGCAAACAATGGCCTTGTCCTTCATGGACTCGAAGTGTTCTCCTCGGATAATGTCCTTATTTCCTGTTGCTGTAACAATAATATCCGCACGAGGTACAGCGTTGGACATGCTCTTCACCTCAAATCCATCCATAGCAGCTTGTAGCGCACAGATCGGGTCAATTTCTGTAACAATAACGCGAACTCCTGCACCTCTTAATGAAGCAGCAGAACCTTTGCCCACGTCTCCGTAACCAGCCACCACGGCCACTTTTCCAGCAAGCATTACATCTGTTGCTCTGCGAATGGCATCAACCAACGACTCTTTGCAACCGTACTTGTTATCGAACTTCGATTTAGTTACCGAATCGTTGATATTGATTGCAGGAATTGGTAATGTTCCTTTCTTCATGCGCTCATACAGTCTGTGAACACCTGTGGTGGTCTCCTCAGACAATCCTTTGATATCTTTTACCAATTCAGGGAATCGGTCAAGCACCATGTTAGTAAGGTCGCCACCATCATCAAGGATCATATTCAATGGCTTACCACCTTCAAACGCGAAAAGTGTCTGCTCAATGCACCAATCGAACTCCTCTTCGTTCATTCCTTTCCAAGCAAAAACCGGAATTCCAGCAGCAGCAATTGCCGCAGCAGCATGGTCTTGAGTTGAGAAGATATTGCATGAAGACCAGGTAACATCGGCACCCAGTTCAACCAATGTTTCGATCAGAACCGCAGTCTGAATTGTCATATGAAGACATCCAGCAATACGAGCTCCTTTCAATGGTTTTGCTGCTCCAAATTCTTCGCGAAGCGCCATTAGTCCTGGCATCTCTGCTTCCGCCAATCTTATTTCTTTTCTACCCCAATCTGCAAGGGTAATGTCTTTAACCTTGTAATTCAATTTTTCTGCTGTGCTGCTCATATTGATGTTTCTATTAAAAGCGGGCGCAAAGGTACGCTATAGCTTGGAGTTTACCCAATGTCTAGAACTTGACCAGTTCCTTGCTCAGGGCACCTTGTTCCGTTTCAACCCGCAGCGTATAACAGCCCTTGGGTAAGTGAGATGTAGATATATCAATCCTATTTGCTGTGCTTCTTGTACCTGACCAAACTATCCGTCCAGCAGCATCTACCAGTTCCACTTTGGTAATATCAATAGGCTTTTCAAAAATGATATGATCTGAAAATGGATTCGGATAAACAGAGAACGTTTGTTGCTCCAACACGTGCGTGATCATACCCATGCCTTCTACTGCCTCAACCTGTTGTCCGGCTTGTAGGCTGTAATATCTATCTAAACCGCCTCCTGGCCAGACAACGTCCAGAGAATCTACCCCTGCGTGGGAGCCAAGGCCGAAGTGGGCAACCCGCCAATGTTGAGAGTTGAAGCTGCTTTCCCCTCCAACTTCTCTCATTTGCCGTACTCCGTTAATGTAAATGATCACTTTTGCACCTATTCCATCAAAATTGTTCTGAATGCCAATCGGCTTTACCTGAAGCCAATTCATCTGAGGGGAATCGTTTCTGTAGAGGAAGCTGTGCGAAACTCCATTGACCGAATCAGTGATTCCTACAAACATGTCCAGATCTCCATCCGAATCATAATCACAGTAAGCCAGCGCACGGGAAACGTATGTGTCAGCAATTCCCAAATCCCGAGAAATATCCTCGAACTGGCCAAACCCGTTGTTGAGGAAGCATTTGTTCGAGTCCAACGTTGGATTCGGATAATCATAATACAGATCGCCATTTGCTACGATAAGATCCTCATCCATATCGTTATCAATGTCTAAAAAGGCCACACCCCAGCCTGTTTTCACTCTTCTGTATTGCAGATCCTGTGTCCAAACGCTATCGTTTCTTAATCCTCTGTCAATAAGCTCATTGCTGTAGCCTGCCGGAGAACTGACCATGAACCTATCGTTCTTGAGGTTGGTGATATAGTAGTCGAACTGTCCATCGTTATTGATGTCCGTTTTTGCTACTCCCATTCCGTTCATCTCCAAATTCAAATTCGCGTCACTGCTGATTTCAGTGAACATCTGGTTGGGATATTCATTTCTGAACAAACGATTGGCTGAATTTCCTGGGAAGTACCCGAAATCATTGGCCACATAGACATCAAGATCATGGTCATTGTCAAAGTCCGTTATCAGTACGCCAAGCCCACAGCCCAGAGTGTCATCAATTCCCAGGTCGGCTGCTTTTTCCATGAACGTTCCGTCTCCGTTATTCTGATAGTAGTAATTCTCTTGTGAATCAACGTAGATGTTTGAACCATCAATAATGACATCCTGATATTTCGACCAATTGCTTACATATAAGTCCAGAAAACCATCCAGATTAAGGTCTGCAAAACTGGCTGAAAAGCTATTTGCCGTATCAGAACTTCCTTCCCAATCTGAAATCTCCTGAAACGTCCCATCTCCATTGTTCCAAAAAAGTCGATTGACATCTGTGCGGAAAGTAGAGACGAAAATCTCAGGAAAGCCATCATTATTAATATCGCCAGTAGTTACGCCATCAGTATTGACATTTCCGATGACAGACAGACCAGCTTGCACAGTTACATCTTCAAATGTTCCATTCCCATTATTTCTGAATAGGGCATCGGGGCCAGCACCACCAGTGAGATAGAGGTCATAGTTTCCATCATTATCATAATCGAACCAAGCCGCTCCACCCTGTGCTGGCATTTCAAAATCACACATTACAGCAGAATGGTTAATTCCCACCTGTAGAGAAACTTCCTGAAATACGGGTTGTGAAAAGACGCCAGTACACCATAGAGCCAATCCGATTGCGATCAAGAACCGCATTCTGGAATCACCTGAAAATGGTTATCGTACCCATCTTATTGAAATATCGGCCACGATACCAGACCAGATCTATTTGATAGGAATAAGCTCCTTGAGGTAGTGGCTTACCCGACCTCATGTCTGTACCATCCCAATACTGGTTAACGTCATAGGTTTCCCATACCATCTTACCCCATCGGTCGAATATCTGCATATGCCACTCTGTAATTCCCTTTTCCTTTATCTCGAACACGTCATTCACACCATCTCCGTTCGGTGTAAAAGCTGTTTGAATAAAGAATGTTTCCTGCTCCCACACGTAATAAGGAATAACGGTATCGTCAGCACACCCAAGTTCATTTGAAACGGTAAGGCTGATGTAATACAGCCCAGAGTCTTGGAATATTCCGACCGTATTCCATTCTCCATCCACGGTGTAACCATTGTCGAAGTCCCAATGAACCGAATCACGGTCTGCGAATAGACTGACGTTCCAAAACTCCATTGTGGTATCAGGCAACTGCAGCGCGACACTATCAGGATAGAAATCAGCAACAGGGTGTGGTCTTACCTCCATGAATATCTTGGCCGAATCTTGACAACCTGTGATCTCATTTACCACATATTGAGTTACCACATACCATCCTGGCTCCTCAAACACATAATCAACCTGGTCTTGCACACTACCGTCAACCTCAATGGTTGAATCCTGATCACTGAAATGATAGTACCAATTGGTAATGTCAACATCAGCGTAAGACGAATCATAAAAAGGAATGGCCAATTGCGTGCAGACGACCACAGTGTCAACACCAAAACCAGCCACTGGAGAACGATAAACGGTAACTTCAAAAGGTCCGGCATTTGCGGTGCACTGATCTTCAGAATAAACTGTTACCGTGATATAATATGTTCCAGGATCATTGAAATCATGGGCAGGATTCTGAAGGTTGGATGTAGTTCCATCGCCAAAATCCCATTCCCAGCTCGAAACGTTTGTAGATGTGTCGAAGAATCGAATGGCAGAAGAATCACATATTGCCGTGTCAGATGCAAAGAACGATGCCGTTGGAACAATGTAAGGCTCAACCGCATTTGGCGCCACTACGGTATCTGTAAACACACCATTGGAAACAGCCAATGTTACTGTGTAAGGACCAGTCCCGGTAAACGTATATGTTGGATTTTGCGAAGTTGAGGTACCACTACCATCTCCGAAGTCCCAAAACCAGGATGTTGGATTTCCTTGCGAAGTATCAGTGAATGTCACCTCCGTTGAGCCGCAACTCGGGTTTTCTTGAATAGTAAAACCACCGTAGACATAAGGAGGAAGGATTATATCCACAAGCACATCACACACAGTTGAGCATCCGAATGTATCTGTAACCTCAACGCTGGCATTGTATTGTCCGGTACTACCATATAGGTGAGAAGGGCTTTCTTCAGTCGAGGAGCCTCCATCTCCAAACTGCCAGAAATACTCATACGGTGCTGTTCCGACTGTGACCACAGGATTAAAACCAGTCTCCGCACCCAAATAGCTGTCGGTGACATCGCTGCAATCAACATCTGGATTTGGATGTTCAATAACCGTTATGGTCTCAGAATCTACCGTTGGTGTAATCGGGCAGGCATATGAGCTTGCCATCCTAACTTTGATCTGATCACCATTGTTGATGTTGGCTGGCGTAAAAGATGGCCCTGTACCTCCTGAAACCCCGTTTTGGAACCATTCAAATGTTGGATGGCTGCCGCCAGCATACGGTATGGCACCAAACGTTATCGATTCTCCTTCACATATTTCTGTAGTGGTTGCAGTGATGAAGACATCTGGTTCCACTATTGGCAGAACATGCACATAGAATGTGTCTGGTTTGGACCAATTGCAACAAGGCGATTGGGTTTGAAGAGTTACCATGTAAGTGCCCACAGCATTGTAGGTATGACTTGGCGTGGCCAGTGAACTTGTATTTGCCGATCCTGAACTCGGATCCCCGAAATTCCATCTATAACCCAATACATTGAAGCTAATTGGCCAAGTGGATGAGAAATTAACCACATCACCAGGGCAAATGGTGTCATCTGCTTGAATTGTTGGCAAGTATGGGCTTCCATCCTTGAATATATTGATGTATTCAGAAAGGAAATATGGAACTCCGTTAGCGACCATGGTAATGTCCTGCGTTCCCATTGTGTAGTACTGGGCTACAGTGCTGGAACCAACCGTATTCTGAGGCACTGTACTACCCTCATAGAACCACTCAATGATGCCGTTTGCTGTGGTATTGAAATAGATATCAGAATAAGTACAGCCAGTTGAACCCAGAATAATATCTGGTTCGACATTGGCCGCCAAACTCGTTTGAATTACTTGAATACCAGTAGGCTCCTGATACAAAGGTTGACTGACTCCGGTGGCTCCGTTCCCTCCATTTCCACCATCTCCTCCGGCAGAACCATCACCACCTTGTCCGCCTTGACCACAACCTTGTCCTCCCCAACCGCCAAGACCTCCCTGACCACCAAGACCTCCCGGAAATCCTCCGATGCCACCATAGCCCGGTAAGCCTGAAAAAAGATCGCAGTCATGCATATGACCTCCAGCTCCATTGTTGGTTATGTAAACTGCAAAAGAGCCACCGCCTCCAGTACCACCAGTTGCTCCTGTGCCGGCTTGGCCTCCTTCGCCACCGCCTCCACCACCTGGTCCAGATCCATTTTCACCAAATAGCGCACCTCCATGAGAACCGCATCCACCGCCACCGCCACCGCCTGAGCCGTGGACTCCATCTTCACCATCTTCACCATCTCCAGGTACAAAAAACCCGCCTGCATGGGATGGAACTCCGTCCAATCCATCGGCTCCATCAGCTCCATCAGGGGCAGCATCTTGGCCATTCTGGCCATAGTTAACAACACCGGCTGTACATGATCCTACAAGCCAAACACACGGGCTTGGCGTTGCATTCTCCCAACCCGGGCCGCCCGTACCACCATTACCAGGAGCGGTTCCGAGTCCGTTCTGACCGTTTTCTCCGTCATAACCTTCTCCCCAATTTATATTCCACGGTGGCCAAAAGTTGGCAGCTGCCCCTTCGGGTCCGCCATCTCCACCATCTCCACCGGTAGATGAGCCTACTCCCCATGAACTTCCACCAGCTCCACCCGCATAATTCCCATCACCACAGTCATTCCCATCTTGCCCTATACCTCCGTCTGCCCCGTCAAGCCCATCAACACCGGCCACTCCATCTATACCATCAGACCCATTTCCAGCTCGGGACGTAACTCTGCTCAATGTATAGTTGGAACATCCATCTATGTAAACCCCATAGGTGGTAACTCCAGCTCCACCAGCATCGGCAACTTCTACGGATATATCATGAAGACCGAAATTGCTGATGTTTACGGCAGAAATGGCAACCAATCTATCTGGGCCTGGTGTAACATTGGAATTATCTCTGTAGATAACCGTTTCGGCATTGTTTGACTTTTCCCATGTTGAAGAATCATAACCACCTTCCAATTTAACATTACCAATGAGGTCGAGTGTGTTTGAAATGTTGTAAACCCCTTCTGCCATGCGAATGTAATCTACGCCTGGCGAGACCAATGTGAGCGCATTTTGCAAGTTGGTTGGGGCCGCCTTCGTTCCACTCCCTGAACCATTGGGCGACACGTAAATAATGTCGCACTCCTGAGCAACACCGACAATAGTGCTGAGCAATAGGAATAGAGTGAAAACAGAGGACCTAAACATTATCTACCCGTAAAAACTATTGGAATAGTTGACGTTTCACCATTCATGGTCAAGGAGAGAACGTAAGTACCGGCATCAAGTTGCGTCAGATCTACTGTATGAACATTGGTTCCACCTGAAATCTGAATAAGTTCTTCAAACACCTTGCGACCAGTGGCATCTAACAAGACCAACAATAGATTTGTTTTACCATCAGCCAATACATTCAAGTTCATTACATCCTGAACAGGATTGGGATAAACATGAATTCCATCTTGAGCATTAATGTTTGGCACTCCAACATTAACCGAAGAGCCAATGGTTATACTATCTGAACAGCCATAGATATTGGAGACCCACAAAGTCACAGCATAACTTCCATTATTCGCAAAAATGTGGAGCGGGTTCTGTTCGGTGCTTGAATTGGCAGAACCTGAACTTGGATCATCAAAATCCCATAACCAAGAATCTGCATAGAGCGAATTATCTGCGAATTGCACGGTGTCCCCACCGTTAGGATTCAGCTCGTAGCTACTGAAGTTTGCAACGGGAGATGGGTTGACATGAATCTGATCAAATACAGCCACCGAATCATTTCCATTTCCGGCATAGACCCAAAGTCCCACATCAAAAGTTCCAGCAGATTGATACGTATGTTCTGGATCTGTTGCCGTGGAACCACTTCCATCCCCAAAATCCCAATAGTTGGTGACCGCATTGACACTATTGTTCACAAACTGCACGGTAAAAGGTGCACATCCAACCAATGTGTCAACCGAAAAACCTGCAGAAATACTCGGTGATATTGTCATAAAAGTTTGACAGGAAACCGAGCAACCAAGGGAATCTATGACATCAAGTGTTGCCGTGTATACTCCTGCATTCTGGTAAATGTGCTGCACCGTATCTCCAAATCCAAGCGACCCATCTCCAAATGTCCAGTAGAACTGGAACGGTTCCAGACCACCGTTGGTGATGGCCGATTCAAAATAGGTCGGTTCTCCCGAAACAAATGAATCTGCGGAGCAAATAACTTCCGGAGGAGGAATAACATTCACACTAACACCGTTAGACATAGCCGTTTCGCCCGTTGCACAACCTAAAGAAGACACTACTTCGCACGTTACAACATCAAGGTTTGATAACTGATCTGTTGTGAAAACAGGCGCGCTTCCTCCAGCTGGGCTTCCATTTATCATCCAATTGTAAGTAGGCGAAGTGCCGACATCATGAGCCGCGGCCGTAAACGTTATCTCGGTTAGTTCACAGATTGTATTCGTTGTATCTGCAAAACTTGTCTGAATCATAATACTTGGATCAATGATAGAGTCAACAGTGATCATCAGCGTATCGGTAAAACTCTGACCGCAGCATTCTGTGGCTGTAGTCAGCAATAGCTCGTACACGCCTGCAGAATCAAAAGAGACCCCAAGCAAGTTGTAGAAATTTGGGCCATCATACACAACCGTGTCCCCTTCAACGTTCCTTAATCGCCACGTGTAATTATTGGCGGAGACGGAGCTATTGAAATCGGCAATATCTCCTACACATAGTTCCGTAGGTCCCGTTTGAATCTGAGGATCAAGTGCTGGAACCGTTGCGTGTATATCTATAAAGTCAGTGTACGTGAACGCAATTCCATTAACAACAAGCGTGAATGTCTTAAAGCCAGGAGTTGAGAAGCTTGTTAATGCCTCTTGACCATATGCTGATGTTGGATACCCTCCCGCACCAAAGAACCATTGAATGGTTCCGGTGGCATCGGTTGAAAAGAAAACAGGCGCATTCGTACACCCTCCAAATTCAACATTGACGGTTGGTTGCGATAGACCATAAATGTTCTGCAGTGATACGGGTTGACCGCCTGATTGCTGATAGAATTCTTGAGCTATTCCGTTTGACCCGGAACCTCCTTGGCCTCCTTGACCACCATCACCACCGTCTCCACCATTACCTCCAGCACCTATATCGCAAGCAGTAAACAGTGCTCCACCCTCGCCCCCTTCTCCACCTTCACCTCCAGAACCTCCAGCGCCACCAGGCCCACCCAATCCGGCAAGACCTACTTCAAGTTCGCAATCCTTCATTACTCCGTTGAAACCATTGTCCCACACAAACACGGCAAAAGACCCACCACCTCCTTGGCCTCCATTGCCACCGTAGCCTCCTTCGCCTCCTTCTCCTCCGCCTCCACCTCCGGCACCGGAGCCATTCGTATTTGGAGGAATTGTATCTGCGTCAATCAATGGTGGAATAGCTGGAATGGCTATCCAGACCAGACCGCCTTGGGAGCCACCTCCGCCTCCGCCACCTCCGCCAGAACCATCAGAGCCTTGGAGACCTTGGGTTCCTGATCCCGGGGTGAAATAACCGCTTCCAAACGAATAGAATCCTGGAACCCCAGAGAGCCCAATAACTCCTGGTGCTCCGTCTTCACCATCAGTACCATCATTAGCTGGGGTCCTATCACATTGTGTTGAGATAATAGTAGTGAAGATCTCTTGTCCGCCTGGCCCACCGTAACCGCCACTCGGTCCTAAACCCGCATCGCCATCATAACCCGGAAAAGCTTCACCTCCAGCAGGAAATTCGTACGTACCACGCTCACCACCATCACCACCTTCTCCTCCAGAATTGCTACCAGCAAACGAGCAACATCCCCCCAGTCCACCTTGTCTGTTGCCGCCTGCATCTTCTTCTCCAGGCTCACCATTTTCTCCGGGAGCTCCGAACTGACCAGGATCTCCTGGAGAACCAGGAGAGCCATTACCTCCATTGCCAGCAATGATCTTGCAACGAACCAATTCATAGTCTGCGCAGTTATTCAGATACACTCCATACGTGGTAACACCTTGTCCTAATGCATTCGCAGTACGGATGGTTAAGTCCTGTAATCGGAAATTACTTTGTCCAATACAACTTATCGCCACCAACCTTGGAGGATTGGCCTGTGGATTACTTGCATCCCTGAAAATTGTAGTGATGGCAGAGTTGTCCTTGATCCAGTTCGAATTAAAGCCTCCAATTATCTGTCCGTCACTCGGCATGTCAAGTGCCGCATCCAGAACATAGGTTCCGCCTTGGAGATAAACCTTATCTGCAGACCCACCAAGCATACCAACCGCTGTTAACAGGTCCAAGGGGTCATCTGATGTACCAGCCGCAGATGGTGTACCTGAAACAGATGCGTAGATGACATCCGCAAAACTTTGACTTCCTAAACCAGTACAGGATTGACCAAAAACCTGCCCGCCAGTGGCAAGAACAACTGTAAGCAGTAAAAAGGCGATGGTTCTATTCACTTCGTCTTACACTTTCTCTGTTGAGAGTAAGAATGGCGCAAGTTCGTCATTGATCACTCGTTATGCAAATGATTTCGGCAACTGCCACCCACTACTTACGAACGGTTTTAAGTTTGAATGGTTGTCTTGGACGAGAAGTTCAATGTCAAGATTCAGCATTTTGAATGGAAACAGTTCTCGGATACGCTGACTTGTCCATTTCCCTATTTTTGCAAACCCGATGAAGGTTTACAACCACATAGCCAAGGCCAAGAGAAACAATGGGAAACTTTTCTCGGTGTTGATCGACCCTGACAAGACTGCAGGAATTGACTTGGAAAAGACCGCTTTGGCTGCTGCTTCGGCCAATGTTGACCTTCTTTTTGTAGGAGGAAGTCTTTTGGTGAACGACCGACTTTTCGACACCGTTCAGATCATCAAAGCCAACTGCGATATTCCGGTTGTTCTGTTTCCTGGAGACAATATGCAAGTGGTGCCGAATGCAGATGCAATTCTTTTGCTTTCGGTTATTTCTGGCAGAAATGCCGAAATGTTGATTGGCAAACATGTGGTTGCTGCGCCAAGATTGAAAAACAGTGGTTTGGAAATTATCCCAACCGGTTACATGCTTATTGATAGTGGAAAACCAACTACCGCTTCTTACATGAGCAACACCAATCCGCTACCACACGACAAGGACGATATTGCAGCGTGCACAGCCATGGCCGGTGAAATGCTGGGTATGAAAACCATCTTTATGGATGGCGGAAGCGGTGCCATGAATGCCGTTTCTGAGAGCATGGTGAAGCGCGTGGCGCAACACGTTGATGTTCCACTTATTATCGGAGGCGGATTGAGAACTCCAGAAATGGCAAAGGCCCGTTTCGATGCTGGAGCTACTGTTGTTGTGGTCGGAAATGCGATTGAGCAAAACGGCAGTCTGCTTGCTGAGATGGCAAGCGCCAAATTCTAATCGATGAAAGTTACTCTTGAAATCACGATGTATCCGTTGACCGATGGATACAAAGAAGCCGTGAAGGATTTTCTACGGAGATTGAATCGCCACGAGAATATCGAAGTCATCACAAATGGTGTAAGCACACAGGTTTTTGGTGAGTATGATGCTGTGATGAAGGCATACACCGATTCGCTGCGGCCATCCATGGAAGGCGAAACCGCCATTGCCGTGGTTACCAAGATCATCAACAGTCATTTACCGCCCGACCGTTGGGATACCAGCCAGTGGACCTGATTTTTTGAACTCGTTCCAACAGATCTTTGAACGCAGATTCTGGTCAACCGACCGGATTCTTGAGGTGGTTGCAGTCCTCTGCAGTTTCCTCTACACATTCCTATACATCAAAGGAAGCGCGTGGTGCTGGCTGTTCGCGTTTATAGGTTCGGCACTGTTCACTTATCTGTGCTACGCACGAAAGATTCTGGCCGAAAGCTTCCTTCAATTCTTTTATGTGCTGATGGCCATCTATGGTTATCTGACCATGGAAACAGAGTGGCAGACCAATGTTTGGAGTTGGCAAAGCCACGCCATTTGGTTGGGAATTGGAACCATTGGAATGTTCCTTACCGCATTCGTGCTGAAGAAATTCACAAAGACAAAAATGCCGTTGGAAGATAGTTTCACCACGGTTTTCAGCCTGATCGCCACTTGGGTAATGGTGAATTACGTGCACGAGAATTACCTGTATTGGATAGTTATCGATGCGGTTTCGGTGCATCTTTATTGGAAAAGAAAACTTTACTTCGGCTCCGCACTTTTTGTGGCCTACACTATTTTGGTCACCGCAGGTTATTTCGGATGGATGTGAAGAAGGAAAAACTGGAAATTATCGCACTGGTCGGGCCAGAAAGCACGGGTAAAACCACGCTTTCCGAGCAGTTGGCAGCACATTATGGCGGCAGTTTTGTGCCCGAATTTGCCCGTGAATTTTTGGAGGAACGAAATGGAAAGTATTCTCAGGCCGACCTTCCAACAATTGCTAAAGGACAATTGAACCTTGAAAGTCAGACCATTGCCAAAGACGCAAAGCCTGTTTTCTGCGACACCGATGTTGTGGTGGTAATAGTTTGGCATGAGTTCAAATACGGTGAGCAGAGTGCAGAACTCGAAGCGCTTTTCAAGCTTCAACCAGAGCGAAAGTATCTTCTCACCTATCCTGACCTTCCTTGGCAAGATGATCCGCTGCGCGAAAACCCGAAAGACCTGAACGCCATTTTCGAACTCTACGTTTCCACCTTGAATAGATTGGGCGTTGATTATTCCATTGTGAATGGGAATGGCTCCAACCGACTGAAAAACGCCATCGCTGCGCTAACCGACTGAATTTCGGTTAATTTGGGTGCATGAGTTTCGCATCGTCTTTCGAAAAAGCATTCCGAACGCTGCTGCCAGCGCCATTCACTATTGCCGTAGTTTTGACTTTGGTCACCATGGTTTTGGCCTTTTTAATGACCGATTCTGAAGTCAGCGGAATTGACCGAGGAATCGAGATACTGTCTTTTTGGGAAAACGGCATTTGGAACAGCGGACTGATGGTTTTCGCCATGCAGATGATGCTGATCCTTGTGCTCGGTCACACACTCGCGCTCACAAAACCCGTTGACAGACTTATCAGTTTCGCTACGCGTTACTGCAATACAACGGCTTCGGCCGCAGCCATCGTCACCCTTCTAACTGTGAATGTGGCGCTATTCAACTGGGGGTTAGGATTGATCTTTGGAGCTATCCTTGCCCGAAAAGTGGGTGAACATGCTGTCAAGAAAAACCTGCAACTCAATTATCCACTAATTGGAGCTGCGGGCTATTCAGGTTTGATGGTGTGGCATGGCGGAATTTCGGGTTCAGCCCCAATCAAAGTGGCGGAAGAAGGGCACATCCAAGCATTGATGAAAGACAACATTTCGACAGAACAACTTTCGCTTCTCCCCGACCCTGTTTCGTTCTCGGAAACCGTTTTCGGGAATATGAATCTTGTAGCGACCGCCTTGGTTGTAATTCTACTTCCAGCCTTCATGTTTTTATTAGGAAAACGCGCTGACATAAAGACGACTTTGCCCAACATTTCGGATACAAATAATGAAGAACAAGGCGAGGTCATCGGTGCAGAAAAACTGGATAATTCAACTGTATTTGCGCTCATTTTCGGCCTTTTGATTCTTGGCTACGCAATGTATTCGGTTGCAAATTCATTCAGCACAAAAGGTTTGGGATTCATCACTCCCAACTTCATCAACTTTGTGCTACTAGGCTTAGGAATTACCCTGCACGGAAGTTTCCGAAAATTCATTGCAGCGGTGGAAGCAGCCATTGGCGGAGCATCTGGAATTCTCATCCAATTCCCTTTGTACTTCGGAATCATGGGGATCATGAACGGATCCGGTCTGGTAAACACTTTCTCTGATTTTTTCGTGAGTATTTCCAATGAATCCACATTCCCAATCTTCACCCTTATCAGCGCAGGAATCGTAAACATTTTTGTTCCAAGTGGTGGTGGACAATGGGGTGTTCAAGGTCCAATAATTCTTCAAGCAGCGACCCAACTTGGTGTTGACATTCCAAAAAGCATCATGGCTTTGGCCTATGGTGATCAACTGACGAATATGCTTCAGCCATTTTGGGCGTTACCCCTGCTTGGAATCACGGGTTTGAAGGCCAAGGAAATTCTGCCTTACACCGTTGCATTGATGGCGGTTGGAACTGCAATATTCGTCTCTGTTTTACTTGTTTTTTGATTTCACAGAGATGAAGATGAGTTTTGGAGACACACAGAGAAGTGAACATTTGATGGATTAACGTCTCTGTGATTCTCATTTTCTCATGATATCTCTGTGTAAATTCCTTTCTCAATGAAAACTGAAGACGAATTAACAGGTTTGATAATTGGAGCGGCAATTGAAGTGCACCGTGAATTAGGTCCGGGATTGCTTGAATCCGTTTATCAGACCTGCTTGGTGATGGAGTTGGAAGACCTTGGTCTGGATGTGAAAACTGAAATTCCGATGCCTGTCGTTTACAAGGGAACCAAGTTAGACCAAGGTTACAGAATTGACATTTTGGTCAACGATGAAGTAGTAATTGAATTGAAAACCGTTGAAAAATTGACCGATGTTCATACCGCTCAGATTTTGACTTACATGCGCTTAGGCGGTTATCCAAAAGGGCTTCTAATGAACTTCAATGTCAAACTTTTGAAAAATGGAATCCAGCGTTTCGTATTGTAAATCATTCTCTGTGCATCTCGTCTTCTCAATTCATCTCTGTGAAAGAAAACAAACTCGCCAACTTCCTTAAAACCCTTGGGCCTGGGATACTTTTTGCCAGTACTGCAATCGGTGTTTCGCACTTGGTGCAAAGCACAAGAGCTGGTGCAGACTATGGATTTGCCTTGGTCGGTTTCATCATCGCTGCTAACCTGTTCAAGTATCCATTCTTCGAATTCGGAAGTCGCTACGCGAATGCAACGGGAGAAAGTCTGATCGATGGTTACAAACGCATCGGAAAATGGATGCTATGGCTTTATTTCATCATTACCATTATCAGCATGCTGTTCGTTTCGGCTGCGGTTGGTGCGGTAACTTCTGGTTTTCTACAGAATCTATTTGGAATCACCTCGTGGGGAATTTACGCTACCGTTGTACTATTTGTGTTTTGCGTGGCCATTTTGGCAAGCGGACAGTATGGCTTTCTTGATAAGCTCACCAAAGTTATCGGGTCGGTACTTCTGCTATCAACCATTGTAGCGTTTTCTCTGGCAATTTTCAAAGGTCCGAATCCGCAGATACCCGACTTCATTCCACCAAATATTTGGGATGAAGGCAGCATGCTTTTCATCATCGCGCTAATGGGTTGGATGCCAACAGCGGTTGACCTCAGTGCTTGGAACAGTCTGTGGACGTTGGAACGCATCAAACAAACAGGCTACAAGCCGAGAATGAAGGAAACCTTGGCGGATTTCAACCTCGGATATATCGTTTCGGCTGTTCTCTCACTCTGTTTTGTGACGTTGGGCGCTTACATGCTTTATGGAACAGGTATGGAACTGCCGAATAGCAGCGGTGCGTTTGCACATGCTGTGGTTGGGCTGTACACTAATTATATTGGAGATTGGAGTTACATCATCATCGCCACGGCAGCTTTCAGCATCATGTTCGGAACGTGCATTGCGGTTTTTGATGGCTTTGCCAGAAGTTTTGAGAGGACAATCGAACTACTTTTCCTTCCCGAAGCAGAAAATCTCAGCACTAAAAAAGCCTACAATCTTTCGTTGGCTGTTATTGGAATAGGAGCATTCCTAATCATCTTCCTGCTTGGAAAGCACATCAAAACGCTGGTTGATCTCGCAACTACGATCAGCTTTCTGATTGCTCCGTTGATCGCTGTTGTCAATTACCGATTGGTAACGGGAAACCATGTTCGAAAACGAGACCAACCAGCATTTTGGCTCAAGGCATTAAGTTGGGCGGGAATTGTATTCTTGAGCGGATTTGCGCTGTACTTTCTGTACGTTAAATTCTTCTGAGTTTTTTACACAGAGAGATTTTGGAGAAAATGAGATACGCAGAGAAAATCACTTCTTTCTCTGTGCTCCTCCAAACCTCGTTCTATTCTCTGTGTAATTTCTAATTTCGCCCCTAATCGGGGGTGTCCGAAAATCGGGCTGAGATCATACCCTACAACTTGATCCAGGTAATACTGGCGTAAGGAGATTATGATGAAAAAAGTAGTTCTATGCTACGCGCTTATCCTGAGCGCACTACAAATACAGGCTCAAACTATTTCAGGGAATGTTTATTCGGCTAAGGACAGCATGGCTGTTCTTGGAGTGAACGTCACGGTTGTCGGCACATACAGCGGAACATTCACTGGTAGCGATGGTGCCTTCAAGATCAACTATGGGAAGCCGGATTCCGTTAAGCTGAAATTCAGTTTCATCGGCTTCAACGAGTTGGAAATGGATGCCGTTGGCGGAAACCAAAAACCGTATGAGGTTTATCTCACTCCAACCGCGTACGATAAAGACGAAGTGGTGGTGAACGCCACGCGAGCGAACCGAAACACGGCAACCGCTTACACGGATGTTGACATGGAGACAATTGAGCGCAGGAATTACGGTCAGGATATTCCTGTTTTATTGGAATTGGAACCAAGCGTGGTTTCCACTTCAGATGCCGGTGCTGGTGTTGGCTACACGGGAATTCGAGTCCGTGGTTCTGACCCAACACGGATAAACGTAACGCTGAACGGAATTCCCATAAATGATTCAGAATCGCATGGTGTTTTTTGGGTGAACATGCCCGATCTGGCTTCAAGTTTGGAGAACATTCAAGTTCAGCGCGGAGTTGGAACTAGCAGCAATGGAGCTGCCGCTTTCGGAGCAAGCATCAACATGCAGACCAACACCTTCCGCAAGGATTGGTACGTGGAAACCATGAACGGTTACGGTTCATTCAACACATGGCGGCACACGGTGAAGGCTGGAACAGGGTTGATCGCCAACAAATTCACCATTGATGGAAGATTCAGCAGAATTTCTTCTGATGGCTATGTTGACCGAGCCACTTCGAGTCTTTGGAGTTGGTACGGATCGGCTGCGTACCACGGCAAAAAGACCATGATTCGTTTCAATGTGATCGGAGGTCGCGAACGCACTTACCAAGCTTGGTGGGGCGTTCCAGAAGATTTGCTCGAGAGCAATCGAACCTATAACTATTACACCTACAAGAATGAGGTGGACAACTACGGTCAGGATCATTACCAACTGATCTTAACACATGAGTTTGACCGAAAGTGGAACATCAACATCAACGGTCATTACACACGGGGCAAAGGCTATTTTGAGCAATACCGCGAGCAAGACGAGTTGGCCGATTACGGCATTGAACCCGAATTGATCGGTGATTCACTTTTCCCCATTTCAGACCTCGTTCGGAGAAGATGGTTGGACAACCATTTTTACGGATTCACCTATGCGGTTAATTACACCGGGAACAAGGTCAACCTGACGCTTGGCGGTGGTTGGAACCATTACATTGGCGACCACTACGGAGAAGTGATTCAAACGCAGTTTACCGAGTATGAGGAAATCGCGCAGCGCTACTATTTCGATGATGCTCGAAAAACAGATATCAGCTCTTATTTGCGAGCGAATTATCAAGCACACAGAAAAGTCAATTTGTTTGCTGACCTGCAAGTAAGATCGATCGAGTATGAATTTGAAGGTCCAGAAGCCGATCTGTTCGGGAATATTTCCATCACAGAGCAGAAGTTGAATTGGTTGTTCTTCAACCCGAAAGTCGGCATCAACTACGAATTGAATGATAAGAATCGATTCTACACTTCGGGAGCAATAGGAAATCGCGAACCTGCGCGAGTTGATATTGTGGATGCTACTCAGAACTCGCGCCCAACCCACGAAACGCTCTACGATTGGGAATTGGGTTATGAGCGGAAATCACGCATCTACTCTATCGGTATCAACGCTTATTGGATGATCTATCAGAATCAATTGGTTTTGAGTGGACGCGTGAATGATGTAGGCGCTTACATCCGTGAAAACGTGGATTGGAGCGACCGATACGGAGTTGAGTTGATGTGGAGCGTGAACATCTTGAAGAACTTGAGCTTCTCTGGAAACTTCACCTGGAGTCAGAGTAAGATCTGGGATTTCACCGAGTACATTGATGATTACGACAATGGTGGACAAGTGGAAATTCATCACGGCCTGACCGACATTTCGTTCTCCCCGAACTACATCGCAACTGCTAACTTAACGTATGAGCCCATCAAGAATCTGGAAGCATCTTTCATAACGCAATACGTTGGAGAGCAGTTCTTGGACAACACATCGAACCGCAATCGAATGTTGGATGATTATGTGTTGGGGCAGTTCCGCGCACGCTACAGTTTCAGTTGGAAATTCTTCAAAGAAATTGGCATTGGCGTTCAGCTGAACAACATTTTCAATCAGTTGTATGAGTCGAACGGTTACACGTTCACATATATCTACGGAGGTGAAACAACAACTGAAAACTACTATTATCCGCAAGCTGGTTTCAACTTCATGACCATGCTTACGCTGAAGTTCTAGAAATGCATTCCGATGGGTAACTTGCCTGCATGCAGGTTACTCATTTTTCATCTCCGATCGGAACGCTTGAAATAAAGGGTGATGAAGATGGAATTTCTCAAGTTTTGTTCTTGGATGAACATCCTTCCATTAAGGAATCAAGCCCTATTCTGGATGAATGCGTGAAACAGTTATGCGAATATTTCGAGAATAAACGGACTGAGTTTGAACTGCTGTTAAATCCATCTGGAACCGACTTTCAAAAAACCGTTTGGGAGGAACTTCAGAACATTCCTAACGGCAAAACCATTTCTTACATGGAACTGGCTAAACGACTTGGCGACCCGAAAGTGATTCGTGCAGCAGGAACAGCCAATGGTAAAAATCCGATTGCCATTATTATTCCGTGTCATAGGGTAATCGGTTCAGACGGAAGTCTAACAGGTTACGCTGGAGGATTGAAAAGAAAGCAATGGTTACTGGAACACGAAAGTTCCCAAGGCTCACTTTTTTAAGCGGAAAAAGAAGAAAATAAGAGCGCTTATCAGGGCAGTCAGCATCTTATATCACCTTCTTCTTGAGGTAGTAAGTGTTGAGTTGAAGCCCACTATCGACTGACTCGGTTGCTGTTTGAATGGTATATCCGTTGTTAAGGAAGTTGGTCAACGTCTCCTTCAAGAGCATCTCGCCATTCGCCATTTCACCATCAGAAACCACAACCTGATCGATCTTTCCTTTTCCCTTGGAAACGTACATGACAGGCTTGATGCTGAACAACTTGTTCATTGGTTTTACCACCCGCACAATTGCCAGACTGTCTTTAGCGCATTCAGGTGCAGGACCTCCCGTCCAAGAGGATAGGACCAAAACAGCACAAACTATTGCGAGGGAGAATAGCAACTTCTTCATGGCTTCGAATTTGCGAATGAAAGTAAAGAAATGCCGATGGAATGACAACAGCAGTTCAGTTGCCACAATTGCAGTGTTGATCCATTTTTACCGTAACATTTTGAAGCAAAGCCTTGATATTCTCTTGCTCCCGTTCGGTAAAAACAATAACCCTTAGATCAACTTCTTCGAGCGCATACATATCCTCCATAGTACGTGGCAATCCCGTGATATTATTGCTCCACATGTCGATGTAGCGCAGCTTTTTCAGGTTGCCGATCTCGTCAGGTAACGTCTCCAACTCATTCTCACTGATGATCAATTCACGTAGATCCTCCAGCTGTCCGATCTCGGCCGGTAGAGCCTCAATTTTATTCTTATTCAGAATGAGTTTTTTAAGGTTTTTTAACAAGCCGATCTGTGGTGGGATTGACTTCAACCGGTTCCGACTGAGGTCTAACCACTGCAAATTCGGAAACTCCGTAAAGACTTCAAGTGGAACCTGTTTCAGTCGGTCTTTCAATTTCAAACTGTAGACACTGTCTCTTGGCGAAGCCAGTGCCTCCTCTAACGATTCGTACTGGTAAATTTCACTTTCCAGCGCTTCGAGCGTCCAATTCTGTGCGGTACAGATGGATGATGTAAACAACATTATAGCCAAAGCGAGTAACCTCATAGCATTGTTTCTGCCAGTTTCTTATCAATTGCCAAACGTTCTTTCAGTTTCTCCACGGTATCAAACTTTCTTTCGTCCCGAATACGGCCTTTCAAAATGAGGGTTATTCGTTCTCCATAAAACTCACGCTCCAAACCAAAAACATGCACCTCAATTCTTCGCTCTTCTCCGTTAACGGTCGGTCTCATACCAATATTGAGCATACCTTTCATTTTCTCCTCGCCTAATAAGACGTAACAACCATACACCCCGTTGGCTGGAATTATCTTGGTTTCATCATTCACGCTGACATTAGCGGTCGGATAGCCCAATGTTCTCCCCAGCTTATCGCCATGAATAACCGTGCCGGTAAGTTCAAATGGATAGGACAGATACTTGGAGGCTGTTTCAACGTCTCCTTCTTGCAACGCTTTTCTGATCTTGGTAGAACTCACCGCCACATCATCCACATCTTGCACAGAAATTTCCTCCACCCGAAAACCATACAATGGGCCAGATTCTTTCAAATGCTCGAAGCTACCCTCTCGGTTTCTACCGAAATGATGGTCGTAACCAATGACAAGGACCGATGTTCCGATCTTCTCTACCAGCACTTCACGAATAAATTCCAACGAGGTTTTCCTTGAGAATTCCTTTGTGAATGGATGAATAATGAGATTATCAACCCCCGCTTGCTCTAACAATTTTATCTTCTCATCCAAAGTGGTTATCAACTCCAAACCATGGTCATCAGGAAACAGCACCATTCTGGGGTGCGGGTGAAAGGTCAAGAGTACGCTTTCGCCTCCAATTCGCTTGGCAATTTCATTGAGCCTATCGATGATCTTCCGATGACCGACATGCACACCATCGAACGTGCCTGTGGTAACTACAGCACCCTTAACCTGCTGAAAATCGTCTATGGAATAGTAAACCTTCATCAACTGAATTGGCGCAAAAATATCTATTTCAAAGGGCCTTTTACGAACGAATTGCACCAGCTTAAATGTGTTTATCAATGCTTGTCAACAAATTTCAGATAGGCCTTGTCCTAATTACTCAAATGACCTACTTTCGCGATCGGAAATTTTGAGCACATCTCAAACCGTAATAAAGCAACTATAAATGTCAGTTCTAACAGGTAAAATCGCCCAGGTAATCGGCCCGGTACTGGACGTAAGTTTCAACACAGAATCTGGAGAGCTTCCAAAGATCATGGATGCTCTTGAAGTAACGCGTCCTGACGGACAAGTAGTAACCTTGGAGTGCCAACAGCACATTGGTGAGGACACCGTTCGTGCAATTGCTATGGACTCTACAGACGGTTTGAGCCGTGGAACTGAGGTTCGTGCTTTGGGCGCACCGATCACCATGCCTATCGGAGATCAGATCTTCGGTCGTCTTTTCAACGTGGTTGGAGACCCGATTGATGGAATGGCTGATTGCGACAAGACTGGTGGTTACCCAATCCATAAACAACCTCCTAAGTTCGAGGACCTTTCAACTTCTACCGAAGTACTATTCACAGGTATCAAAGTTATCGACCTTATTGAGCCTTACGCAAAGGGTGGTAAGATCGGTCTTTTCGGTGGTGCCGGTGTCGGTAAGACCGTATTGATCCAGGAGTTGATCAACAACATCGCCAAAGGACACGGTGGTCTTTCTGTGTTTGCGGGTGTTGGAGAAAGAACACGTGAAGGAAATGACCTTCTTCGTGAGATGATCGAAGCAGGCATTATCGATTACGGTGATGCTTTCCGTCACTCAATGGAAGAAGGTGGTTGGGACCTTTCCAAGGTTGACGCTGAGAAATTGAAGAAGTCGAAAGCGACTTTCGTATTCGGTCAGATGAATGAGCCTCCTGGTGCACGTGCACGAGTTGCGCTTTCAGGATTGACAATTGCGGAGTACTTCCGTGATGGAGATGAGAAATCAGGAGGTCGTGACATCCTTTTCTTCATCGATAACATCTTCCGATTCACGCAGGCAGGTTCTGAGGTATCGGCACTTCTTGGTCGTATGCCATCTGCGGTAGGTTACCAGCCAACATTGGCAACTGAGATGGGATTGATGCAGGAGCGTATTACTTCAACTAAGCGTGGATCGATCACATCTGTACAGGCGGTTTACGTACCTGCGGATGACTTGACCGACCCTGCTCCAGCAACTACGTTCTCTCACTTGGATGCAACAACGGTACTTTCCCGTAAGATCGCTGAGTTGGGTATCTACCCAGCGGTTGACCCATTGGATTCAACTTCACGAATCCTTACTCCAGCGGTTGTTGGTGCAAACCATTACGATACAGCACAGCGAGTTAAAGAAACACTTCAGCGTTACAAAGAACTTCAGGACATCATCGCCATCCTTGGAATGGACGAACTTTCTGAAGAGGATAAACTGGTTGTACACCGCGCAAGACGAGTTCAGCGTTTCCTTTCTCAGCCATTCCACGTGGCCGAGCAGTTCACTGGTCTAAAAGGAGTATTCGTAGACATCAACGATACCATCAAAGGATTCAACATGATCATGGACGGTGAGGTTGATGAATACCCAGAAGCAGCTTTCAACCTTGTTGGCACGATTGAAGAGGCCATTGAGAAAGGAAAGAAAATGCTTGCAGAAGCTTAATCTTAGCAGCCATGCAGTTAGAAATCGTAACACCAGACGAAAAGCTCTTTGAAGGAAAAGTTCGCCATGTGCAACTTCCTGGCAAAGAAGGTCTTTTCGGCATTCTCGACAATCACGCGCCAATTGTTGCCACATTGGTAAAAGGCAGAATCAAAGTTGAAGTGAATGGAGGCGACCTTCAATACTTCGAGATAGGTGGCGGTGTTGTTGAAATGAATAACAACAAGGTGATTGTGCTGGCTGAGAACTAACGATCATTGCAACTTTTATTCAAGAGCCTCGTTCATCACCCGAACGAGGCTTTTTTGTTAATACCTGTGTCGAAAAATCGGAATGGCTTTTGTTACAGAACAACCACGGATATTAATTTGCAGCATGATTAGAGCGATGTTAGTTGCGGTTGGATTAACCTTAATTGCAGGAATAACCAACGTTGAGGCTCAGACAGCCAGAAGAGTTAAATTCCCATCAAAAGACGGAGTAACCATTACAGCAGACATGTACGAGGCAAACCCGGATTATCCTTGGGTGGTCCTTTTTCACATGGCAGAATCAAGTAGAGGCGAATTCCAACTCATAGCGCCAAGACTCAACAAACTTGAAGTGAATTGCATTGCAGTTGACCTCCGCGCGGGCAAAGAAGAGAACTTCATTGTGAATGAAACCTATGTACTGGCCAAGAACACCGGTCTTGGCACAACATACCTGGATGCGGAGATTGACATGAAAGCAGCCATTGAAAAAGCTTATCTAATAGCCCGGAAACCCGTAATTGTTTTCGGCAGCTCTTACTCTGCTTCACTCGCTTTGAAATTGGCAACTGAAATGCCTCAGATAAAAGCTGTGGTGGCATTCAGCCCTGGAGAGTATTTCGGAAAAGGACTCGATGTTGCAAATACAGTGAAGGGACTTTCAAAACCCGTGTTCATTGCCTGCGGTGCAGACGAGAAGAAATACACCGACCCCATTGCAAATGCAATTCCATCGGCTAAGAAGATATACTTTGCGCCACCCAAGGGAGGAGCGCACGGTTCGAAAAGCTTGCTGAAAGGAACAGAGGGTGAAACCGAGTACTGGATTCAAATGATCAACTTCATTCAGAAAGTGAAGAAGGAATATTGATCTATTTCAGTTTTGGATTGTTCTTGTGACGGCTCGCATCGCGGGCCGTTTTCTTTTCCAAATTCTTCCTCAATGCATCAGTGAGATCAACACCCGTCTGGTTGGCCAAGCACAATAACACAAAAAGTACATCGGCCATCTCGTCACCAAGGTCTTTGCCCTTGTCGCTTTCCTTTTCTGATTGCTCACCGTAGCGTCTTGCAATAATCCGCGCCACCTCACCTACTTCCTCAGTAAGCATGGCCATATTTGTCAACTCATTGAAATATCTCACGCCCGTGGAACTGATCCACTTATCGACCATCTTTTGTGCTTCCTCTATCGTCATTATAGTGCGTTTAATTGTTACAAAGAAATGAAACATGAACACCCGTTTCCCATTATTGAACTCGTAAATTGGACGCTGAAAGCATGAAACGGTTTATCCTCTTCCCTTTTCTCATTCTCCTTTTCGCTGGATGCGAAAAAGACCCAGAGCTGATCAAAGACAATGACGTGCCATACTATTCGGAAGTGTCTGACCTGTTGATCGAGAATTACATCAATCGGGTTTACATTGACCAAATTGGCCGTGAACCGTTTGACACGGAAATGAATTCAGAACGGGAAACATTGAAAGCTGCCGACCTGAGTTTTGAAGCCCGTGAGGCGATGATCCTGAAACTTCAGACCAATACTGACTTTATTGAAGGTGATGGTTCGTACAAGCAAGCTTATTACAATCGACTGTACGAGCAGGGCAAAGCACGTTTTATGGAAGCTGCATCCAACGCTGAGATCGGAGAAGTGATGGGGCCTATTGCTGGCGGCATACTTCCTGATTCGCTGAACGGGAATTGGGAAGGCGTCTATTCCCGCCATGAACAACTGGCAAAACTGCAGGCCGTTTTAGACTCGGAAGAAGATTACATGAACGGTGAAATTGAGATAAAGGATGTTTGCGCTGCCATGGTGAACAATGCTGTCTATGACGAAATAAACATGAACACATTCAACTTTGTCAATGCCACATTCGATAATCTGTTTTTCCGCTACCCGACCCAAGAAGAATTCTATTCGGGTTTCAACATGATCGAATACAATCAGCCAGCATCATTGATGGGTTCATCTGGTCAGAATAAGAACGAATATGTTCAGATCCTTGTCAACTCACGGGAGTTCTATGAAGGATTGATCGTCTGGTGTTATCAGTTGTTCTTAGCCCGTGAACCTTCAACTGCTGAAACCAACAATTTGATGATCGATCTATACAACGACCACGACCTACAAAAGATGCAGCGCGCCATTATGATCACTGACGAATACGCACACTTCGATTAGAAGGAAAAAATGAAGAACGGGAAAATGAAAAAAGCAAACCAACCTTTGCTGATTCAGCAGGCTTTCGGTGTACGCCACCTTTTTCTTTTTGTCCTTTTTCCTTTTCTTATAACGACCATCGGTTGCGAGAAGGATAAACTGTACGAGGTAAATGAGGAAACCATTCTTCCGCCTAATGCCAACAAGACCAAACTGAAAACGGATCAGCAATACATCGCCATACTGTATGCCAATCTGTTTCAAACGGCACTTTCGAGCGATGATCTTTTTGAGGCAAGCGAGTGCATTCAATCCATTGGCGACAAAGACCTTGTTCATGAAGTGCTGATAAGCAATTACATGAACAAACCCGGGGTTATACTACCGACCAATGAGGAAATGCGAGCCAATGTGGATGGCTTTATTACCGAAACCTACAACCGTTTTCTGGTTCGGAACCCAACAGAAGCAGAACGACAGTATTTCAAGAACTACATCAACACCCACCCGAACGTTCGGCCAGAACTGGTGTATTTCTCATTTGCGTTGAGCAACGAATACCAATACTACTAGGTCCATTAAGAATGAAGAATTATGATTTAAAAAATATGAGGGAATTGGGATGCTCAAGGGCTCCTCATTGGTCATATTCGTGTATCATTCGTAATTCGTAACCGATATGAAACGAAGAGGATTCATAAAGAAGGCAGCGGCCGCCACGGCAGGGGCATTTGCCGTTCCTTATATTCTTCCTTCGGGAAGGTTATTCGCAGCCACAGGAGCGCAATTGGCAGAGCACGTGGTAATGGTGATGTTTGCCGGGGGTGTCCGCCATCAGGAAAGTGTTGGCATGAACTACCTCGACCAAAGTCAGGGTATTCCAATTGAGGGAAATATCATGTACAACATGTTGGACGGTGCGCCACCAACACAGAAGATTGTTTACGGAACAGACGGTAATCTTTCAGGAGACACACCGATTCCGCAGATTCTTGGCTCTACCATTCAGCAGCAAGGAACACTTTTCAAAGAAGTGAGAAGCAGCCACGCTGGGCATTACGGTGGCATGAATGCACTCCTTCAAGGGAATACGCTTTACTCGCAAGGTCTTCGTCAAAAGCCGCTGCATCCCACCATTTTTGAATACACGCGCAGACATTTAGGAGCGCCTGCCTCCAAGGTCTGGTTTGTTGGGAACGGAATTGGAAACTCCACGCCATTGATGAACTATAGCGAACATCCAGATTACGGTGCCGAATACGGAGCAAATTTCCTTGCCCCAACCATTACATTCGGCTCGCAGGGTGTGGAGCACCTTTCAGATGCCAAGATCTATCACCCGGAAGAGGAATTGGACCCCATCTATCAGATGAAGTATTTCCTCGACAACAACTTTGAGAATGTGGGCGGCACTATCGAGACCATTCACAATACGGAGGAGGAAAAGCAACAGATCAAAGATTTCTTGAAAGACCTGTACGGATTAGGCGGCAACATTGCCAAGCCCCCCGTTACTGACAATGGCGACCTGAATACGGTTGGTTACACCGTGGAAGTAATGAAGCGGTTCAAACCGAATTTGACCGTTGTAAATCTGAGTGCAGTGGATGCCTGTCACAGCGATTACACCGGCTATCTGAGCGCACTGCATCGGGCCGATCATGCTGTTGGACATCTTTGGAACCAAATACAGCAGATTCCGGAAATGGCTGGAAATACCGTGATGTTGGTAACACCCGAATGCGGCCGAAACTTGAATCCGAATCCGATAAAGGATGAGAACGATTGGTATGCTTTCGATCACTCTGATGCCAATACACAACGCGTTTTCACACAGATGGTCGGACCAAGCGTTCCTTCCAATTTGGTAATTGGCGACACAGGGAATCAGATCGGGGAAACGGCAGATAACTGCCCGACCATTGCAGAGATCCTTGGATTCAAAGATGATGTGATGGGAACAGGTCTTATCTCTTCTACCGCACGTTCATTATTCGATAGGATTTGAAAAAGCTCTTCCCATATCTGTTTGTTCTGGCGGTTGTTGTTTCGAGCTGCACGAAAGATTCGAAGAATCCGTTCGACAATCCTGATAATCTCCCGCCTGAGGACACCACCAACATCACTGATGTTGACCCGACAAGTTTTGTTGGCCTGCACCAGAACATCTTCAAGCCAAAGTGTGCTAACTCTGGTTGCCATGATGGCACATTTGAACCTGATTTCAGAACGATTGAAAGCTCATACAACACGCTTGTTTATCATGGTGTTGTGAAGAACGACCCGAATGCGTCTTATCAGTACCGCGTAAAACCCGGAAGCCTTGCAGAATCCATTCTTTGGCTGCGCCTGAACGAAGACATTGATGGCATTTCGGGCATTATGCCGCTTGATGCTTTTTACGACCCCGAATCTGAGTGGAACACGAATAAGGCGGAATACCTCGCAAATATCAGCGATTGGATCATGGACGGGGCACCTGACATGTTCGGAAACCCACCCAACTCCAATGATCAACAACCAGGTATTCTGGGAATTTACGCTGAGGCCGATGGCGCTCCCTGCGACATAGCCGAACGCATTGGAGTTCCGATGGGCAGTCAGCAGGTCAGCATTTGGTTTGCCCTTAAAGACAAGGAAACAGCACCTCAGAATTTCCAATCTGCCAAAGTGAAAATGAGCGGCAAGATTGATTTCGTGGACACACTTGCAACCGAGTTTGCGCTTCAGTTGCTCGGTTCGCCAGAAACCCATTCGGGCTTTCTGAATGAACCAGTTGAATTTCAGCACAAATTCAGCTTCGATGCCAGTACATTTCAGTCTGATACGACCTTTTACCTCCGAGTTTTTGTGAAAGACCCGCAACAGGCAGACACCACCCAGATTCCTCAGGATGGTAGTCAGTTATACATCAAAAAGAAGTTCTCGTGGCAATTCACAAATTGATCTTCTTCTCTATTGGAATTCTGCTCTTTTCCGCCTGTCGGGAGGAGAAAAGTAACGTTCCAGAGATTTCGAATCTGACCGTTGAACCCATGGTGGTTGAGGAATTCACGGATACGGTTACCATCTCGTTCGATTACTACGATTACAACGGGGATCTCGGCCACCCAGACCCGAATGTAACGTCATTGAGTATAAAGGACAGCCGCTTGCAATTTGAGGATCTATACCATGTTCAGCCATTGGCTCCTGTAGATGCGCACGTACCCATTCAGGGTAGGTTATCGGTAAAGCTCAATAACCTGTTCATTCTCGGTAACGACACCTTGGAAGAACTTCAATTTGAAGTGATGATCCAAGACCGTGAAGGCAACTGGAGTGAGCTGGTGGAAAGCGACACCATTACCGTTTTCCGCCCGTGAACCGTTTCAGGTCGGCATATCTCATCATTGGCATACTGCTGATGTGGTTCACCTCATCGGGTCAAACCCTATACAACCTTGTTGGCGACATAGATGTAGATGATTGTGAGGGATATTTTGCCGATAGCGATGCAGGTCTGAATGGAGAGGATTACGGTCATGGCGAAGACTACACCTTTCAGATCTGTGTTCCAAATGCCATCAGTATTGAGATGACCTTCTTTGAGTTCTGTACCGAACAAGGGTTTGACCTGATGACATTTTATGATGGTCCGAATACCAATTCCCCGATCATTGGCGGTCCCTACTCCGGACAAGACCTCCCTCCCATTATCATTGCCACTTCTGGTTGTTTGACCATTCACTGGGAATCAGACGTATTTGGTGTGGCCTGCGATGGCTGGTATGCCTACTGGGAGGTTGAAGTGGAAGAACCCGAACCGCCTTTGGTAACTTTCAATCCAAGCGCTCCTACCTGTAGCACAGAGGTCATTGTCATGGAATTCGATACGCCTATTCCGTGCGATTCCGTCTACTCAGATGCATTCTCAATCACTGGCGGACAGACCGTTACCAGCATCAATCCACTGAATTGCAATGCTGGAGAAGGAACGCAGTATGAACTCACCCTTTCTCCTGGTCTGGACCACAGCATGACGTATGACCTCGAGTTCATCTACCATTATGCAGATGATTGCGACAATGAGTTTACACTGGAAGTTGAAGGGAGCTTTGCAGTAAATGATTGTCCGTTGGAAGTTGAGGTCTTGGAAGATGCAACAACCATTTGCGAGGGCGATTGTATCGAGATCTGGGCGGAAGCCTCAGGGGGCGACCCGAACACCTATAACTACGCTTGGAGCAACGGATTACCAAACTCAGCTGGGCCTCATTTGGTCTGTCCAAATTCAAATACAACTTATACAGTTACAGTAACAGATGCCAGTCCTGCGGCCAGTGCAACCGATGCAACCACCATCACTGTAATTGCACCTCCAACCATCGACCCGATTCCAAGTGTGTGCCAAAATGAGACTCCTTTCTCCATATCGGCTACACCTTCTGGGGGCAATTGGAGCGGCTCACACATCAATGACCCTGTTGGGGTTTTCAGACCTGATTCCGGATATGGAAATCCTTGGACGTATTATACCGACTTGAACGGCTGCACCGACTCCATTCAATCAGAAGTTTATCAGGTTTGGGCAGGATTCGATCAGGCATCTTGCCCGAATGCAGCTCCATTTCAATTGACCAATGGCACTCCCGCAGGTGGAACATGGAGCGGAATGAATACCACAGCCAATGGCATCTTTACACCTTCCAATTCTGGAAGCTTCACAATTACTTACACTACCGTAGACGGTTGTACAGACATCAAGATCGTCAACGTGGAGAACATTGCCATGCCCTCTGATCAAACGGTCTGTGAATCCGATGCTCCGTTCAATCTTACCGCCATTCCCTTTGGAGGAAGCTGGAGCGGAACAGGCATCGAAAACTGGTATTGGGGGAAATTCAATCCGGCTACAGCTGGGCCTGGAACCCATACCATAACCTACGACATTAATGGGTGTACAGAAACCATGGAAATCACCGTAACTGAAATTGATGCGGGAGGCAACTTGGTATTCTGTCCCGAAGAGTCTGCTGTTCAACTCACTGGCACACCTGCTGGCGGGACTTGGACCGGAATCGGAGTTTCTCCAGGAGGGCTTTACGACCCGTCAATTCCACCAGACCTGACCAACGATACCTTGACATACTCAATCAATGGATGCACCGACACACGAGTGGTTTACGTTCAGCAGACGGATATTCAATGGAGCAACCTGCAATTCTGTCTTTACAGCGACCCGCTTACGTTGGATTGGGCTGGCATCCATCGATATCCTAATGGTGGTACTTGGTCTGGACCAGGAACCGATAATACGGGTGCAGGACATTTCACTCCAAGTGTTGCGGGAGGCGGCACACACACCATTTACTACACGGCCAATACTTGTACCGATAGCACGATCATGATCGTTCATGAGAATACCATGTTCGATACCTCGGTTTGCGAAACAGGCGACCCCATTCAGCTAATGGCGCTGCCTGCGGGCGGTTATTGGGTGGGCGATGGCGTTGATTCATCAGGTGTGTTTGACCCGCAGCTGGTCGGATTAGGGCAACATTGGGTTTACTATCGTGCGCCAAGCACCTGTTGGGATTCCTGCATGGTAGATGTTTATCAATTGGAACAGGCCCAGATAATCGGCCTGCAGAACACTTATTGTTTCGTTGATTCTTCCATTTCACTTATCGGTCTTCCAGATGGCGGTCTATTCTCTGGAGCTGGAATGACGGATACCATCTTCAACCCTTCTTTAGCTGGTGAAGGAATTCATGAAATTGCTTACGACCATGGAAGCGCAGGCTGTGAAGTTCATGCAGATATGCTTGTGGCTGTTTCTGAACCAATCCTCACGGTTCAGTTCGGAAATGGGGAGGCAATATGCCAAGGCGATGCCATTACCATTGGCGTGCAAGCTACAGGCGGAAACGGAAATTTCTTCACTTACGATTGGGAACCAGCTGTTTCCTATTTCGCATCAGATGAGCTTTATCCTGATTCGACTACCACATATATCATTACAACTTCGGATGGCTGCTCTGATCCAGCCATTGACACTATTCATGTCTATGTATATCAGCCATTCGGAGCCATTTTCGAGACCAGCGATACCTTGTGCTACGGCAATGTGGGTTTTGCCACCGTTCGCGGCAATCCAGCATCACCCAATTATGTCTATGAATGGCACACAAATCCTCCAGTGTCTGACCAGACCATCTTCGGACAAGTCGCGCAGACCTACCACGTAACCATTACCAATTTGCATGATGGAGGCTGTTCTTTCGACACTAGTATCACCATTCCCTCCTTCCCGAATGTAACGGCCTATTTCACACCGAATCCCAACGGAGCCTGTCTGTTGGAATCTGATCCAGTGGCCGAGTTCATTGACCTGAGCCAAGGTGCGGCTTCCGGAACGTGGGATTTCGGAGATGGAACACAGGAACCATACACCTATGGCAATTACCCGGTGCATGAATACCCCGACACGGGAACGTACACGGTTACGCTTTATGTGGAAAATGAAACAGGTACGTGTACCGATGAGCACTCGTTCGATGTATGCGTGCAACCGGAATTCAAGCTATGGATTCCGAATTCGTTTACGCCAGATGGCGATGGATTGAATGACCTTTTCGAGATTGTTTCTTCAGGAATTGTGGAATTTGAATTACTCATTTCAAGCAGTTGGGGCCACAAGATCTACAAGATGAATTCTATTGACGATCCGCCTTGGGATGGCACTTACAAGGGAAACCCTGTGCAACAGGACCGCTACATCTATGAGGTAATTGCCAAAGGCCGCAACTTAGGCGGATACCAGTTCTACAAAGGCAGCGGGTACATTCATGTGATTCGGCATAACTGAGAATCAATCCCGATTCTTCGAATCCATCAGAATCGTAACAGGTCCATCGTTGATGAGTTCTACATCCATCATAGCACCGAAAATACCGCTGGCAACGGGTTTACCTAATGCTTCAGCAAGTTTGGTTTTGAATTGCTCATACATCGGTTCTGCCTGTTCGGGTCTTGCGGCTTTTATGTAAGACGGACGGTTGCCCTTTTTGGTGCTGGCGTGCAAAGTGAATTGAGAAACCACCAAAGCTTCTCTCCCACTCTCTTCCAACGAGACATTCATGACGCCATCCGCGTCATTGAAAATCCGCATGCGTGCAATTTTCCCACAAAGCCAATCAATGTCCTCCTGCGTATCGGCAGCTTCAATGCCCAATAGTATCAGCACACCTTCTCCAATGCTTCCAACAACTTCGTTTTCCACGGTTACCGAAGCGCGCTTTACCCGTTGCAACACCGCTCTCATGGTGCAATGATAAAACATCTGTTCATGCCCTCCTATGCGCAGGAATAATAGGCGGCTGCCCGTTGAACGGATTCGATCTTCCAATTCCTTTTGAGCCCATTGCCACGGCTCGCTTCACGGCATCCTGCCCGTACTTGTTGCGCACTTTATCCATTGCTTGGTAAAGCTTGATCATCTCCTCGCTGTCCTCAAACAGATTGATCTGATAGCCGCCCCCCACCAAATGGCTGAACCGTACACCCACCAAACGAATGAGCACTCTGCGGTCGTAGAGTTTATCGAATAGTTCTTCCACGGTTTTGATGAGCGTATGATCCGCACTCGTATACGGAATATGGATCTGCTTGCTGGTGGTCTGAAAATCGGAATAACGGATCTTGACTGTAACGCACGAAGTGAGTTTATCGCCATTCCGAAGCTGATATGCCAAGTTTTCGGCCATGGCCTTGATGATGCTTTTCAGCTTTACCATGTCGGTTGTGTCGCGCTCAAACGTGCGTTCAATGGAAATTGATTTCCGTTCATGATAGGGAATAACAGGCGTGTTGTCGATGGCATGGGTTTTCTTCCAAAGCGTGATGCCAGGTTTGCCCATCACGCGCTCCATCAGTTCCATCGGCATGTCCTGCACGGTCTTCACTTTCTCCACGCCCATGCTGCGTAGCATGCGGTAAGTCTGGTCGCCCACCTGCGGGATTTTCTTGATGGAAAGCGGTGCGAGAAACGGCATTTCCGTGTCCTTCGGAATTTCCCGATGGTTGTTCGGCTTGGCCTCGCCCGTACCCACTTTGGCCACGGTTTTACTGGTAGAAAGTGCAAATGAAATGGGAAGTCCTGTTTCCTTAATGATGCGTCCGCGTAATTCCTGCGCCCACTTGTAGCAACCGAAAAAACGGTCCATTCCCGTGGCATCAATGTAAAATTCATCAATGCTTGATTTCTCATACAAGGGCGATTCCTCCTTGATGATCTCCGTCACATCGTTGGAGAACTTGCTGTACGTGCCGCTGTCGCCTCGTATTACAATGGCTTCAGGACAAAGCTGCCGCGCCATTTTCATCGGCATGGCCGAATGGATGCCGAAAGCCCTTGCCTCATAACTGCACGAAGCCACCACACCACGGTCCGTAACGCCACCTACTAACACGGGCTTCCCGATCAATCGGCTATCGATCAGTCGTTCACATGAGATGAAAAACGTATCAAGGTCGATATGGATGATGGATTTCATTTTGAAATAGTCCATGGTTGATAGACGACAGTCCACGGCTTTGCTCTGTGGACGGTGGACTGAATGCTATGGGTCTTATTCATTACTTCAATTTCTTCATTACCGCATAGCCTCATGATCTATTTACTGACCATTTCCGCCAATTCTCTCAATCCTATCACCTCTATTTCTGAGTTCAAAGGATACCGTTCATCGCCTGAATAGACAATGAATGCTCTGTCAGGTTGTAGATCTTCCAAAGCATTGAAAAAACCTTTGGTCGGTTTCGGTGCCAAGCCCAGTTTTACCTCAATTGCCCATAATCCTTCAGAACCACCGAGTTCCAACACAAGGTCCACTTCAGCACCATCAGCGGTCCGATAAAAG
>JACJZP010000005.1 GCA_020635535.1 Flavobacteriales bacterium
CGATATTGTTCGCCTGACGGAGATTAAGATCAAGCGTATTTCCAAGTTCGATAGCAATAAAGCCGATGAGAATATTGCGGCTTTGGAGGGCAAGATCGCTGATGTGAAACACGACCTTGCCAACCTTATTGACTACGCCATTGCGTACTACAAGAACCTGAAAGACAAGTACGGTGCTGGTCGCGAACGGCAAACGGAGATCCGCCAGTTCGATACCATCCAGGCAGCACGGGTGGCGGTTGCCAACGAGAAGCTGTACATCAATCGCGAAGAGGGCTTCATCGGTACGGGCATGCGCAAGGACGAATACGTGTGCGATTGCTCTGATATTGACGACATCATCGTTTTCATGCGCAATGGTTTCATGAAGGTGGTGAAGGTTGATAGCAAGGTTTTCGTGGGCAAGGATATCATCCATGCTGCCGTGTTCCGCAAGAACGACAAGCGCACCATATATAATATGGTATATCGCGATGGCCCGCGCGGCAATTATTTTGTGAAACGATTCCCCGTCACTTCCATCACGAGAGATAAAGATTACGACCTAACGGCAGGAACTGAGAACAGCGTTGTGGAATGGTTCACGGCCAACCCGAACGGAGAAGCGGAGGTGATTGCCGTACACGTGCGGCCGAAACCGAAATTGAAGAAACTGAAGTTCGATTTCGACTTCGCGGAGCAGGCAATCAAAGGCCGTGCGGCCAAAGGGAACATGTTCTCGAAAAATCCGCTCAAGAAGATCGAGTTCAAAGAGAAAGGACTTTCCACCCTCGGTGCGCGCAAGATCTGGTTCGATGATACCGTGCAGCGATTGAATGCGGAGGGCAGAGGGGAACTGTTGGGCGAATTCTCGCCAGAGGATAAGATCCTGACCATCAACCAGGCAGGCGAGTACAAACTGCTTGGTTTCGACCTCAGCACGCAGTTTGATGACGACATGATCCTGATCGAGAAGTGGAATCCTGAGAAGCCGCTGACGGTCGTGTATTTCGACACGAAGAAGAAGCTTTACATGATCAAGCGGTTCTTGGTGGAGAAATCGACCAAACCCGTTGAGTTTGTTCCTGAAGGAGAAGAATTTCAACTGGAATTGGTCGCATCAGATTGGAAGCCACGCTTGCAGATCAATTTCCGCAAGAAAGCGGGCGAGGAAGAAGCGCAATCCGAAGAGATCAACGTGGAAGAGTTCATTGCCGTGAAAGGCGTGAAGGCCAAAGGCAACATCCTCACCAAAGAAACCGTGAACACCATCGATCAACTGGAGCCGATTCCTTTTGAGCCGCCAGTAACTGAGAAGGTTGAAGCCGATTCATCTGATGATGATTCTGAAGGCGATTCTGAGGCATCCGAACAAGAGGTTGTAGCAGACGAAAAATCTCCAACGATTGAGCTGGACGTGGAAGCTCCGAATGAGGAAGAGGCGTCTCAGCCAAAAGAGGAAAAGCCGAAACCATCACCACCTAAGAGTGGGTTGGGAGATGGTCAGCTTGGGTTGTTCTAATTCCTAAGAACACGGATTTTCTTGCCGCTTACGTTCAGAAAGTAGATTCCAGATTCCAGATCGGAAACATCGATCACTCTCGCACCAGCAGGAACGGATTTGACCATTTGGCCCGTTAAATTCAAAAGCACTGCTGCCTCCTTCAACGGTTCATTGAAGTTCAGTTGCTCTTCCACTGGATTTGGGAAAAACAGCGTTTCATTCGGTTCCATCCCATCAATCCCAACAGTGGTTGACACCGTGAATTGCAATTGGTCATTGTCGTCAGGAACAATTCCTGGACTGCATCCAGGTCCACCGAAACCACTTGAAAGGGTCATATTGAACGTATAATTACCAGCTTGGAGTTGCCCAATTTGATAGATGTCGGTGGCGTTGCAGATGTATGTCAACATTCCTAAGCAGTGATGTGCGTATGCGGTGATGGTAGTGCCATTTACTCCAGCTCCCTGATTATCCACTTCGCAGCCGCCACTGCTGAATTCCAAGTTCACATGAATTTCTATATCATCGGTCTCCGTTGGGTAAGGAGGAACCACGTTAATGCCAGTAATAATTCCTTGAGCACAAAGCTGTAGTGATATGCAGGAAGAGAGGAATGAAAAGAATAAGGCTTTCACGGTTTTGGCTTTTTTCTCTAGACGCGGTAGGACTTAAGCCGTTGTCAACTGGTTAAAAATATGCTTGCAAACAGCAACATCATTGTTCCCTCTATCCAAAAAGAGCAATACATGTCATTTCGGTTGGGATTGGCAAAAGCCACAGCAACCATGGTTATAATGGTGCATATTGCGTAGCCAATGAACATTTGGCTTTGAGTTCCGATCCTTAACCAAACCAGAAATATGAAAATGGCAAGTAACACCTCAGCTAGCATGATGGAGCGTTTCCATCCGATGGTAGAAGGAATGGTGCGTATGCCTTTCTTGGCATCATTGACCAGATCGCGGATGTCGAATGGTATAGTGATGGCCAATATGAAAATGGCGCGTTCTGTGGCCAGCCACCAGCTTTTAATATCGGTAAGTTGCTGCAGACCTTCAATATCTACCGCAGGCAGAATAACAGTCATGCCGGTCCAGACGGCAGCTATGAGAAAGATTTTCCACAGCCCGATCTCGCGCACTCGTATGGTCTGCGTTTTCAGCTTCATAATAGGCATGGTGTAAACAAGCGCCACAATTGTGAGCGGAATCATAAAAAGCCAAATGGTGTTGTTCAAGAACCAGATACAAACGGCAGCCATGATCAGACCAAGAACCAAGGTTCCTTTCATTAATGGTTCGTGGTTCATGCACCAGTGGTGACGTTCGGAGTGAGTGCCCATTTCGCGCAGCTCGTCCAAACCCACCAACATGTTCAGGTTGTAAATGACCAACGTACTGCCAACTGTGAAGAAGAAAAGTGCGGCATTCCACCAGTTGCCAGTGAGTTCGAACCAAGTAAGTAGGCCAAGAACAGCCGCGCAGAGCGCAACCCACCAGCTACCGAAAACGAAATAGTTAAAGACGGTTTTCACGTACCGTGAAAGTACGGTAACAAAACAGTTTTACCGGCTTTGGAGCATCGGGCTGGTTGCCACCGCAACCCCTATTCCAACGCCCATGCCGCCAATTGCACCAACAGTAAAAGCAAGGATTTTTCGGCCTTTTGCCGATTGGATGTAACCATCCATGTATGCTTCCGATTCGAGAAGGGAAGGGTCAATATTGAGTTTTTTGCTTGGCTTGAAATTGTTGCGGGCTGCCAATGCAATAACACCGATTGCCGGTGGGATGGGTGCATAGAACAGATCGAGAAAGTAGGTAAAGAGCAATCCCGATACAAGACCGGTACTTGCACCGATGTACACATCGCTGAAACTGTGCTTGCGGCCGTCCTGTCTTCCTTTTATGTACAACCGCATTTCTTCTACACCGTACTCCTTTTCGAATTCACCATCAGCCAAAAGACCAAGTGTGTCGGCATTGTACACCACTTCTTCGGTGCCATCGGCTCTCAGAATAGAGAACACCAACTGACGGGCAACCCGTTTGGTGTACCGATTTCTGACCTTACCTTTCTTCTCTTCGTAGATTGTTTCCACGAGATTGGCCTGAAAAGTTGAATCGAATACAAGCTGCTGCTCCAACGTTCTTATGTCGGCCTCTTCTCGACTTTTCCACCGCTCAAACTCAGCGGGGTCCGATTCAGGGTTGTTCAGTTTTTCGGCTCGTTCTTTAAGATTCGCCTTGCGCTTTTCAATCAACTGAAGCAGTCTTTGCTTTTTGTTCTCTGCTTTTGCGGCAATGGATTCCTGCCTGGCTTTCCAAGCATCGGTTTGACGCATGGCGTCTTCTTTCAGCTTCAGTTTTTCCAGCTGAGCCTCCATTTTTTCTTTCTGGGTCGATGACTGATAAAGCACATCCGTGTAATCGTAATACACCACGGTGGCCTTCAGGTTTCTGATCTTACCGTTGGTGAGCAGCAGACTGTCCTGCGCCAATAAAGAACCGCCAAAGAGCAGGAAAAGGATAATCAGTGAAATATGCTTATTGGCCGATGCTCCGATCATAGCTCCCAAATATATCCAATTGCCTTAGCGATGCGGAAATGCCCATTTGGAAATTATACAGTAACCTGTGCATAAAATGAACATATCCCAAATCACTGAAATGAATGCTTAGGTAAATTTGCGCACTTCATACCACATTCATGAATCAAGACATTTTTGTTGACCGCCACATTGGCCCGCGCGAGGCCGATATTCCTGAAATGCTTAGCACCATAGGTGTTTCGAGCATTGAAGAACTCATTGCCAAGACCATTCCTGCTTCCATCCGAATGAAGAAGGATCTTGATCTGCCTTCTGCCATGACAGAGGTGGAGTATGCAGACCATATTCGGGCTATTGCAGACAAGAACAAGGTTTTCCGTTCCTACATCGGTCTCGGGTATTACGATTGTGTGGTGCCGAATGTCATTAAGCGCAATGTGTTGGAGAATCCGGGTTGGTACACGGCCTATACGCCTTATCAGGCGGAGATTGCGCAAGGAAGATTGGAGGCATTGCTCAATTTCCAGACGATGGTGAGCGACCTTACTGGTTTGCCAATTGCAAATGCATCGTTATTGGATGAGGCCACAGCGGCTGCCGAAGCTATGATCATGCTGTTCAATTCGCGTTCGCGCGATGCGGTGAAACGAGGTGTGAACAAGTTCTTTGTTTCTGCTGATTGTTTCCCGCAGACCATCGACCTGCTGCATACGCGTTCAGAGCCTTTGGGAATAGAGTTGACCATTGGAGGCCATGATGAGATTCGCCTTACCGATGAGTATTTCGGAGCCTTACTACAGTACCCTTCCGTAAACGGATATGTGAAAGACCTGAAGCCTTTTGTTGATCGAGCGCATGAAGTAGGAGCTTCCGTTGCTGTTGCAGCCGACCTGATGAGTTTGGTTTTACTTAAAAGTCCTGGAAGCTGGGGTGCGGATGTTGTAGTTGGAAATACACAGCGATTTGGCGTGCCATTGGGTTATGGTGGTCCGCATGCGGCATTCTTTGCTACTAAGGACGATTTCAAACGTCACATTCCAGGAAGGATCATCGGTGTTTCGCTTGACTCTCAAGGAAATCCAGCACTCAGAATGGCGCTGCAAACACGAGAGCAGCACATCAAGCGCGACAGAGCCACATCAAACATCTGCACAGCGCAGGCACTTCTTGCCATCATGGCAAGTATGTATGCGGTCTATCACGGACCAAAGGGTTTGAAGGATATTGCTACCAACATCCATCGTAAAACGGCCACATTGGCCGCTAAACTGCAACTGTTGGGATTTGAGCTTAAATCTGAGGTTTATTTCGATACCATCAAGGTGGTTCCACCAGCTGGAGTTACGGTAACTGAAGTAAAGGAGAAGGCTGAGAAGGAAGGTGTGAACTTCCGATACATTGAGAACCGTGCAATCGGAATCAGTTTGGATGAACGGACAAACGTGGGAGATCTGCAGAAGATCTTGGAAGTGTTTGCGAGTGTGGCAGAAAAGGACCCAGTTTATGTGAAGAGCGAGGAGTTGGCCCAAGAAAGCACGGTTCTGAGTAAGGATCTGCTTCGCGAAGATGATTATCTCACACATAAGGTGTTCAACTCATATCACTCAGAAACGGAGATGATGCGATATATCAAGCGATTGGAGAATAAGGACATTTCGCTTGTTCATTCTATGATCTCTCTTGGTTCATGCACCATGAAATTGAATGCAGCGAGCGAACTCTATCCTATTAGCATGGCAGAGTTTGCCAACATTCATCCATTCGTTCCTCTATATCAGACCAAGGGTTACCAGATCGTATTCAACGAATTGGAGAAAGCACTTTGCGAGATAACGGGTTTTGAAGCGGTTTCATTCCAGCCCAATTCAGGTGCACAGGGTGAATATGCAGGTTTGATGGTGATCGATCATTACCACAAGAGTAGAGGAGATGAGCATAGAGATGTTGCCTTGATTCCTTCTTCAGCTCACGGAACCAATCCAGCGAGCGCTGTTATGGCCGGCATGAAGGTGGTTGTGGTTAAATGCGATGACAACGGAAACATTGATGTTGATGATCTGCGTGCCAAAGCGGAAGAGTATGCGACCAACCTTTCTTGTTTGATGGTAACTTATCCCTCAACCCATGGGGTTTTCGAGGAGTCTATTCAGGAAGTTACGCGCATCATACATGAAAATGGAGGTCAAGTATACATGGATGGAGCTAACATGAATGCACAGGTTGGTCTTACCAATCCTGGTCTTATTGGTGCTGACGTTTGCCATTTGAACCTTCACAAAACTTTTGCCATCCCACATGGTGGAGGTGGTCCTGGAATGGGGCCTATAGGTGTTGCCAAACATCTGGTTCCATTCCTTCCGGGGCACGCGGTGGTAAATCTTGGAGGTTCACAGCCAATATCTGCAGTCTCTGCTGCGCCTTGGGGTAGCGCACTTATCCTTCTTATTTCTTACGGATATATCAAGATGCTTGGTGCATCTGGCCTTAAACGCAGTACCGAACTTGCCATACTGAACGCCAACTACCTTAAGGCTAAACTTTGTGAGAATTACGATGTGCTTTACACTGGCAAGCAGGGAACTGTGGCTCACGAAATGATACTTGATTGCCGAGATTTCAAGCGTACTTCAGGTGTGGAAGTGGCCGACATTGCCAAGCGATTGATGGACTATGGTTATCATGCGCCAACCGTTTCTTTCCCAGTGGCAGGTACGCTGATGGTGGAGCCGACCGAAAGCGAATCGAAAGAAGAATTGGACCGATTTGTTGAGGCCATGGTGTCCATCAGAGAAGAGATCAAGGAGATTGAGAACGGAACGGCAGATGCAGAAGACAATTTGCTTCTCAATGCACCGCATACATCCAGAATGGTAGTTACAGACAATTGGAATCATGCGTATTCGCGAGAAAAAGCAGCCTTCCCATTATCGTTTGTAGCCGATGCCAAGGTGTGGCCGGCTGTTGGTCGTGTGGATAACGCCCGTGGCGACAGAAATCTGATCTGTACGTGCCCAACAACAGAAGAGTACGAGACGCAACTAGCGTAATTTCTTGTAACAAACAGTGATCAAAGGGAGGTCTTGCGGCCTCCCTTTGTCTTTTTAGAGGCAAATCAGCGTTTGATTGGCTCTTTAAATTGATTTTTTCAGTTGCTATGCTGAAATTGGTGTCGCCAAAATGAAAAACTAACTAAACGCCATATGAAAAACCTGTACCTGACTTTTATTGCTCTTGCTTTTTCCGGAATTGCTTTCTCGCAGAATGACACACTACTGTGGGAAGATTTCGAAGCAGAAACCATCGATTACATATTGAATGATTATCCCAATGGAGACCCGAATTACCATCCTAATTATTTGAATTTCGATGTGGATGGGGTTCCAGACGGAAGTGGAAGCGACAGACCTGACGAGTGGTTTCTGTCATTCGGCTTTGCAGATGTGGACAGTACTAATACAGTGCTTGCCAGTAATTCATGGCTGCAAGGAGAGGTTGATGGAGCAGAGAATTGGCTCATCACTCCACGCATTTTCATTCAAGACAATCAAGCAACACTTTATTGGAAATCCGCTCCGTTCCAATTACCACGCTATTTGGATGGGTATCAGGTACTGGTATCAACAGAAACCAATGTTGAAACAGATTTTACTGACACACTGGCCGTATTTGCGGAGTTTGATGGTAACCTGACCACCAATTTCGAAGACACATCTACCTACGTGTTCACACCGGGAATCATGCATACGGAATTGGAGTATGATTCTACAGACGTAACACGCCATGGAGGCGTGCTTCAGCAATGGTCGGCTTCCTTGGCGGACTATGCAGGAGAAAGCATTTTCATCGCGTTCCGTCATAGAAGTGATGATGATAACCTGATTTCCATTGACGATCTATTGGTTCTTGGAACAGGAACTTTGGGAGTGTCTGAAGCAGAAAGTCTTTCAGATTTCAACGTTTATCCAAATCCTTCAACTCGAAGCATGCCGTTAACATTGGCTTACAGTCTGAGTTCGGTGTCATCGGTAAGCTATTCCATCACCACATTGGATGGTAAAGAGGTGTTAACTGGAAACGGACACACTCAATTACCGGGTTCGCACAGAACAGAGTTGGATATTAACCAATTTTCTCCTGGTCATTATCTAGTGTCGCTTACGGTCAATGATCAGACACTCGTAAAAAGATTTGTGCTCACCGAATAACTTCGAAAAATGGAAATTGTCTTCTGGCGTTAAGTTCATATTAACTTCATTGTATACATTAGCGGCAGAATACACCTAATAACTGTATAACAAACAACTATCAAAATGAAAAAAATCTACACTACCGCTTTGATGCTTGTTGCTGGTACCGTGGCCGTTATGGCTCAAGGTAACGAGCAAGCTCCGAGCAAAGAATGGAACACTAGCAAGTACGCTGAGCGGATTACTGTAAGTGAATTTGCCAGAGGAGGAGGTGTTGCATGTGCATTGGATGAGGGCTTTGATGCTGCTATCCCTGCAACTTGGGACAACATCATGACCAACTCTAACGAAAACTGGACATGGACCGGAACTGGAGGTAACCCAGACGGAAGAATCGATTGTCAATATGACGCTTCTTTGGGTCAGCAAGATGAGTCTATCATCACAGATTCAATCGACCTTTCTTCACTTACCACTCCTGGTTTGTATTTCGATTGGTTCATGAGTTATTACTGGGGTGTTACTCCAAATGATAACTATGACCTGACTGTTTCTATCACTACAGACAACGGTGCTAACTGGACAGATCTTTGGACAGAAGCAGACGCTGGTGAGTTCGATAGCTACGAGTGGTACACTAAGCAGATCGATCTTTCTGCTTATGCATCCGAAACAGGAGCTCAGTTCCGTTTCAACTATAATGGTGCAGACGGTGCGCAAGCTTCTTTCGATAACATCAAAGTATGCGACCTTCCTGCCAACGACCTTGTATTGAACAAAGTTTACGGTGGAGACAATGAGAACGATTACCTCTACTCAATGATTCCAACTTCTCAAGCGGTTGAAGTCATAGCAGGTGCTGTTGCAACCAACTTCGGTGTTGCTGCACAGAACAACGTTTCTTACGATTGGGAATTGACATTCGATGGAAGTTCAGTTGCTTCTGGAACTGAGGCTGGAGCTACTATGTTGATGCCAGGTGGAATGGATACAGTTTGGATTAGCACAGGATACACTCCATCAGCAGTTGGCGAACTGGTTGTTTCTATCTCAGTAAGCGCTGACGAAACAGAGCAAGTTCCAGATGATAACTCTGGCGAGGTTTCTGTCATGTACACAGAGTACGTTTGGGCTCACGATTATGAAGATGAAAGCTACTTCGAACTAGGTTACGCTGCTACGGATGCAGACGGTGCTCAAGGATTTGAAATGGGAGCTGATTACTTCTGCCAAGTGGATGGAGATATGATCTATGCTCTTCAATTTGCAATGGGTAGCAGTACAACTGCAACCAGTATCGTAGTAAAAGTTTACGAAGACGACCCAACACTAGGGCCAGTTAGTGAGACTGTTTACGACATCATGCCGGGAGACCTTTCTTCTAATAATGTGAACATCATAACTGTTGTTCTTGACGATGCAGTGCAAATGAATGCTGGTAGTGTTTATTCAGCTACAGTAGAAATTTCTGCTGGAGATGATGGTTACATTCTTGGTAACAATATTGATGATGGAGATGGAGGTCAGTCACTTTACCTAGGAACTGATGGTACTTGGTATAACTGGATCGGTCTTACTACTGCAATGCGTTTGAACTTGGATGGTACTATCGGAATCGAAGAGAACGAAGATGTTAGTGGTGTTTATATGTATCCTAACCCAACTTCAGACAATCTAACTGTTGGTTTCGTTTCTAAGGATGATCAAGACCTTACTGTGAATGTAATCAGTGCAAATGGTGCTTTGGTGCTTTCAGAGCAGTTGACTACAAAAGTTGGTCAGAACAATCTTGTAAGATTCAACGTTGGTGGTCTTGCTTCAGGAATCTATATGGTACAGATTCAAGGTGCCAGCTCAACGCTTACTCAGCGTGTTGCTGTTCAGTAAGCATTATTGAACGTACATTGGAAAGGCCGACTCTCAAGAGTCGGCCTTTTTTTGTTCCATGATTTTTCGAATTCATGATTGCCAAAACGTTAAATTCGTTCAGCTAAAACCTTTAACACCATGACTAAAAGATTTACCCTTATTGCCGCAAGCTTGGTTGCTTTTCTTGCAACAGCCTACGGTCAGAAGAAACCGCTGACAATTCCAGTTCACAATTACCCTGAACACTATTTTGAATCACTTGCATCGCAGGCTGAAAACGCTTCTCCAGACATGGAGGCCATAAATAGACCTTCCAGTAGTGAATTGCAACTGGCAAATAGTAGAGGAGGAGTTCTCTGGTCTGAAGATTTTGCAGGAGGTTTCCCAGCAGGCTGGGCGGTTGACGATGCTTCGGGCATCAATCCATGGAAGTGGAGCATGAACGGGTCCCATGGTTATTACAATGGAAATAATGCCACGGATTACGCAGACCCTATCAATTCAACATCTGCAAGTAATGGCTTCTTGATAAGCGATGCGGATTCTGCTAACCATTTCAACTATGGTCAGCCATCAGGAACAACCTATCAGTATTTGGAAACATACTTTGCTACCAATGCAATTGACCTTGGTGCAACATACAGTAGCCTGCTCCTTGAGTTTGAGCAATCGTTCAGATTCAATAACAGTGTTGATCTATTAGTGCAGGTAAGCCCAGATTCTACAAATTGGACTGATTACACGGTTCAAGGTGGAGTTGATAACAACACGGCTTCTGCGGATCCCGATCTTGTAAGTGTGAACATTTCTGCGGGAGTCGGGTCTTCACAGACGGTTTACCTGAGAATCGGTTGGAATGCTCGGGTTTATTTCTGGATGATCGATGACATGAAGATCATTGAAGGGTTGGATAACGACCTTGAACTGACCAAAGCTTACCATGGTGATGTTATTCAGGATTACGAGTACTCAAAAATTCCGTTGGAACAGGCAACAGAAATGGTTATAGGTGCCGCTGTGACCAATTTGGGAGGGGTGACCCAAACAGGTGTTACGGTTGATTACGACATTCTTAGAAATGGAAGCTCAGTCTCAACTGGATCATTTTCTTTCTCTGGGGGCATAGTTGCGGCAGATACCGATACTGCTTGGTATTCTACTGGTTACACACCAGATCAAATTGGCGATTACGAAGTAGTGATGACCGTTTCAGCAGATAACACCGATGAAAATATGACCAATCAGGAAGGCTCTTCTGCGTTTGAGGTAACCGAGTTTGTATTTGCCCATGATTATGATGAGGATTATGATATACAGGTCTGGGGTCAAGATGATGGAAACGGAGTTGCAAATGCTTACGGACATGGTTGCGTATTTATTCCTTACAATGAAGGTAGTTCGGTATATGCGCTTGAGGCAGCATTTGGTTCAAACACAACTTCTGGAACTTCCATAATAGCAGAGGTTCACGAGCTGGGCACCAGTATTCAAGATATTGTGGACACTTATCAAACAGTTTATGATATCAATCCATCAGATGTCAATAGCGGCTCAAATTTCTTCTTTACCACGATTGTGTTGGATGATGAAGTGGCACTTTCCTCTGGGGTAGGATATACGATTGCACTTCAAAGTGAAGGCGGAGACGATCAGCTTTGGCTTCTGTCAAACACGGGCGATGAAGACTACAGTACAACGCTTTATGGTCCATATGGTACTGGTGGAGCAATCAATTGGTACAACGGTTGGAATCATACACCTGGGTTGAGAATGAATTTGAATCCGAACATCGCTGGTATTGAGGAGGATTTGGTTGAGTACGGTTTTGGCATGTATCCGAACCCAACTACTGAGTCAGTCACTGTTAAGTTCGATGAATCAAGAGAGATGAATAAAATCTCAGTAGTGGATGCAACTGGCAAGGTTGTCCTTGCCCGATCAGTTACGGCTGGCACTAATAAACTGAACATTAATGTGTCGGATCTTGCGTCAGGTCTCTATTTCCTCACTGCTGAATCAGACAAGGGAATGGTATCTCAGAAACTGATAATTCAGTAATAAGTGTGTAAGTAATGCGTTAAGGGCTTCCGATCGGAAGCCCTTTTCTTTTTCCTTCTGGTTACATTTGCCGAATGAAGAATATACTCGGATTAATGATTGTCCTGTTTTCCTGTCATTGGGTGCAGGCTCAGGTTACCGACACACTGGGATGGTCAAACTTCTCTCAGGGTACTGAGATTCTGTATGAATCGCCCAATGGTGGATATGCATTTGGTACTAATGGCTATGCTGATAAGGCCAAAGCTCAAACATTCACAGATACAGTGAGTCATGTTCTGAGAGGGGCATTGCTCAAGTTCGGTGCAGTTGAATTCAATTCTCAAGATTCCAGTTCTTCGGTTCTTGTCAACGTGTATTTGAATGATGGCAACGGAATCACGGCAGTTTCAAACTCTGACACGCTGGCCCCAAACACCATTGTTACAAGCGTGAAAGTTCCTGTTTATCAATTGGTAAATGGTGGATTGACAGAGGTTGGTTTAGATAATGATACGCTATTGGTATTCTATAGTGGAGAACTCTTCTCGATTGGAATCGCGTTCGACAGTTTAGCGGTTGGCGACACGGTTGGGTTAGTGTCAACAACAGATGGCGATGCAGGTGGATCCTACAATGCTTGGGAGCTTACCGCCAACAGTAATTGGATTGTTGTTGCTCAAGCAGCATACTCATGGAATTTGGATGTCGATTTGGGAATTTTCGCTTTGACCGATAGGAATGACCCAGCAGGAGTTGTTGAAACTCGAAGGGTTGAACAAATATCCGTTTACCCAAATCCGGTAGTAGAAACTCTGAACGTGAACCTTCAAGGATTTCAAGAATCTGACAGGCTGAACATGACCATATTCGATCAGTTGGGCAGAGCCATATTGACTTGGTGGTCAACCTCGCATGAACTAACTACCCTTGACGTCAGTACTTTGCCGATGGGTATCTATCATCTCCAGATCGAGTCTGATTTGCAGGTGGCAACAGCAAAATTCGTAAAGCGATAGTCTAATTGTATGAGTTTCTGGAATTTCTCGAAAACATAGACCATCAACTGCTGCTTGAGGTAAACAAGCATGTTGGTGGTTTTGGTGATTCCGTAATGATCATGGTTAGCGGGAAGTGGTTTTGGATACCGCTATATGCCCTATTTCTGATTCTTATTCAGAGGAAAGTCGGTTCTGATAATCTTATCTATTTGCTTATCGCTGTTTTCGCTTTAATAGTGATGACCGATCAGGGTTCAGTATACTTTTTTAAGGACGTTTTTGAACGCTATCGACCATGTCATAACGAGTATTTGAAAGACATTTTGATATTACCAACAGGAAATTGTGGTGGCACTTATGGTTTCATTTCGTCTCATTCGGCCAACATGTTCGGCTTGGCCACATTAGTTTATTCGATAATGAAGGCTCAATCGAAACTTTGGCTTCTTGTCTTTCTTTGGGCCGGAATGGTGTCTTTTAGTAGGGTTTACCTGGCAGTTCATTACCCGTCCGATATATTAGTTGGCATGATATACGGAACTTGTTGTGGCTTGGCGATTTCTATCTTGTTCCGGAAAACGAGAAAGTATTCATGAATTGGTTTTTGGTATTCATCGGTGGAGGCTTCGGTAGCGTTGCGCGCTACGGAATATCTGTTTTGGTGATGAAAAATTACCAAGGCGTGCTGCCTGTGGCCAGTTTTATAAGCAACGTATCAGCTTGTATCATACTGGCTCTCGCAATCTGGTTCAGTCTGAGCCAAGGTTTGGAGAATCGTTATTTGAAAGCGGCAGTGTTGGTCGGGTTTTGTGGTGGATTCAGTACGTTTTCAACTTTCAGCTATGAGACAGTTCAATTAATAAAAAACGGCAACCATTTGGTTGCCGTTGGAAACGTGATCTTAAGTGTGGCTGTTTGCCTGATTCTAACTTATAAGCTGACCAAATAGAATCAGGTATGAAAAACCTCAATGGTAATATTCCTGGTACCACCCCCATAAGCGAGCCTACACTTGATCTTTTTTCCTATTAGAAGTTCTCCTTCTTCGTAATCATTCCAAAAAGAGTTGTCGTCCCTCTGCACTTGGATTTTCACATCCTCTGCCAATTCTTTTTCCTTGATGGCGATGCTGCATGGATACTGAATGTCGGAAGCGAAGACTTCAGCACCTGGTCCGAAACCATTGTTTGCAGCTGAGATTAGAAAAGTATCTGATGGACACATGACGTTTTAATGGTTAGTTAGAAACCAACTTGTTTTAAGCTACTTGCTTGTTCAGGTAGAAGTCCTCTTCGTAAGAATTCAGCAATGCACCAAGTCCGTATTCAACAGCTACTTTATTTGCAAGCATGTTTGTTCTGGCACATGCAAGAGAGATCTCATCAACGATGTCTTGAAGTAGTTGATCTACAACCTCACGAACCATTAGTCTGCTATTAAGGTCGGTAGCTTCAGTATTCTGAAGTTTGTTCAAGAAAGGCTTCAAGTAAACCAGCTTGTCAGAAGAGAAGGCTAGTTTTTCTTTTGGAGTTGCGATGCCCTTTTGGTAAACGCTATTAAGGGTTTCAACTCTTTGCTTGTCTGTCAATGTTGCGAATGTTGCTTCCATGTCACTCTGTTTTTTGTAGCCGTTTTATCGTTTGCGGCTTGATTACGTCTCCAAAAGTAGAAGCGTATATATAGGTGTACAAGGAAATCGAAGGGTCAGATTGACCGAATAGGAATAAACGCTAAAAGCTTAAGTAACTGCATAGCAATCACTTAAGCCTTAATGTTAAGGTTAAAATTGACCCGGTAACACCAAGTCAGGTGTGGCTAAAATTTGCCACCGATATGTCAAATTGGACTCTGAGTCCTATATCAACTGCTCCCCGTTGCTGGTCGGCAGTTATATGTTTTAGAAGTCGTCAGCTTCAGCTTCCCAGATGATGTAGTCTTTTTCAAGACCACTCTTCTTGATAAGCTCTTGAGCTTGATTTTCTCCTTTGATTTTTGCAGCGTCTCCAGTAGTAATTACTCCGAAAGCGATTAAAAAAGCGATTAACAGTTCCATGATTCTTGGTTTAGGTTGGTTGCAGTTTCTTGGTTTAATTAGAAGTCATCAGCTTCAGCTTCCCAGATGATGTAGTCTTTTTCAAGACCACTCTTCTTGATAAGCTCTTGAGCTTGGTTTTCTCCTTTGATTTTTGCAGCGTCTCCGGCAGAAATAACTCCGAAAGCGATTAAGAAAGCGATTAACAGTTCCATGGTTTCTTAGGTTTTAGGGTTACAGTTTCCAAAATTCAATCGATGAATCAAGTCTTTTCTTCGATAGAACGACTCAAATCTACGACAAATGATTTCTAACGGACAAATTTTTTAACAATTATTTTCGTGAATATTTTGTAAGTGATTGATTATCAGTGATATAAAAATCAACTTCAATTCGATGAAATTCATAAATCGACCCATGAATGTTGAAAATATTGGGATAAATGGACGAAGGACACTGATGAACGAGGCGCTTTCCTGTGATATTTGAACAATGAAAGGTCTGATTCCATTGATAAAGGTGCTTCGGCCCAGTGAGAAGCGATTATTGCATCATCACCTTTCTCGTTCATCTAATGCAGAGGAAAAGCTTCGTCTCAGGTTGTTCAAGTTGGTTGATTCTGGTAAAGTACTTACGGACGATGAGGCAAAACTGAAATTGAAGGCTACAGGTGGAGCCTCTGCATATTCTCATTTGAAAAGAAGGCTGAAGTCGGATATTTTGAATATTCTTCTTTTGCAGGATTCATCTAAACGATTTGCCCAGGCAAACAGGGCTGCAGAGCTTGATTGTAGGAAGAAGGTTGCTCAATCGCATGTGCTGTTGCTTCGCGGTGCGCAGGTTGAAGGAATGAAAATCTTGGAGTCTGCTTTGGCATCCGCAGATGAATACGAGTTACTTGCCGAACGTCTTCAAATACACCATCTATTGCGCGAAAAGTTTTTGGGCGCACGGTCGACCGATGAACTTGTTGAGTTGAACAAGAAGATACAGGATGACATGCAGCGCTATCAGGCGCTTCTAAATGTTCAAGAAAAATCGTTTGTGCTTGCAAGTCCTGAATTCGCACTGGAACTGAAGAAGCGTGCCAACGATAAGAAGTATTTGGAGCTCATTGAGGAGTTAAGTAAGCTTTACAGAAAGCATAGACTGGCAAGAATTGGGTTTTGGTATTACATGGCTGCCACAGAATACCATTCGGCCAGAACAAACTTTGATCAGGTAGTTGAACTCGGTCTTAAATTTCTCAAACTCGTTCAGACGAGTCCAGCGGTCCATTCAAAAACCAACATGGCCGGTGTAAATCAAACAGTTGGTGTGGCATATCTGCAATTACGTTCTTTTGAGAACGCCCAGAAGTACTTGACTCAGGCTTCTGCACTATTTCCAAGCGCAGGTTTCAATAGGCTTCAGAGTTTGCAGTTTCTTGTCCAAGCGGAATCGGCTCTTGGAGACTTCGACAATGCACTGAAGAATACAGGTAGAGCCCTTTCGCATCCCCGTATTGATAAAAGGGAACAGCTCATTCCTCGATGGTTGTTTATCAAGTCAAGCGTTGAGTTCCTTGCTGCAAATCCTCAGGAATCATTCAGGACACTGAATCAGGACAGTTATCTGATCAAGCAGGTTGATTCTTGGAACGTTCAGTTCAGGTTTTTGGAAATGATGCAGTTGATCGAGTTCAAGGATGAAGATTGGTTGGAGTTTAAGGTCAATGCTACCCGAAAGTTCTTTACCCGACATAAAGAGTTGGCAACACCAAGAGCGAAGGCAACAATTGATATCGTATCTAACCTGTTAAGGAATGGACTTGACTTCCAAGGACTTTCTGCCAAAAATTTGGATTTACTGCGTTCTTCTGTAGCGGAGGCTGAAGGATTTGAGTGGAATCCTATTGGTCCCGAGATTGTGAGGTTTGACAAGTGGGTTGTCAGTAAAATCCCAAATTGGAATCAGGAAGCCGATGAGGATTCCGAACTATAGGAATTGAGTGCGCTTGTAAGAATCTCCAAAGTGCTTTTTGGAAGGTCGAGATGAGTTACAAATCGAATTCTCTGCGGGCCAACTTGGAATGCCAGTATGCCTTTTGTCTTGAGGTATTCCAACAGGTTTTGTACTGATACATTAGGTTTCAATTCGAAAACAACGATGTTCGTTTCCACGGGAAGTACAGCCGAAACCAACTCTGAGTTCTCAAGAAGCTTCTGAATTGCCTTGGCAAGCTCATGGTCATCAGTCAACCGCTCAACATGATTTTGTAGTGCATACATCCCGGCAGAGGCTATAACACCTGCTTGGCGCATTCCACCTCCCAAAACCTTTCTTATTCTTTTGGCCTTTTCGATTAATTCAGCATTTCCAAGAAGAAGAGAGCCAACTGGCGCACCCAATCCTTTACTCAGACAGATGGATATGCTGTCGAACATTGGCCCGATTTCCTGCGGTTTTCTTTGTGATGCGGTCAATGCATTGAACAACCTTGCACCGTCTAAGTGAAGCTTCAAATTGTTCTCATCACACACGGCTCGGATTTTTTTGATCTCGTCAAAGTCAAATATTTTCCCGCCTCCACGGTTGCATGTGTTTTCTATGGCAACAAGGCTGGTTTTCGGAAAATGAACGTCTGAAGGCCGTAATGCTTCCATCAGCTGGTCTGCAGTGAATACACCTCTGTTTCCAACTAGGGTCTTCGTTGTACATCCGGAATTGAAGGCTATTCCGCCACCTTCATAGTAATATACGTGTGCTCCAGCCTCGCAAACAATCTCGTCACCCGGTTGTGTCTGCGCCTTGATGGCAATTTGGTTCGTCATGGTACCAGATGGGCAGAATAGCCCAGCTTCTTTGCCAAACATATCCGCTGCAAAACTCTGGAGGTCGTTGATACTTGGATCTTCATTAAAAACATCATCACCGACAGGCGCACGAAGCATGAACTCCATCATTTCAGGAGTTGGTCTTGTAACGGTGTCGCTTCGTAGATCGATCAACATGGGAGTATTTGTGTACCCGGGACGGGGGTCGAACCCGTACGGCCGCAATGGCCACAGGATTTTAAGTCCTGCGTGTCTACCAATTCCACCACCCGGGCCCAATACACAAAATCCTCCGCGAGAGGAGGATTTTGTTGTGAGAGTGAGCGAGAAACGGGATTCGAACCCGCGACCCCGACCTTGGCAAGGTCGTGCTCTACCAACTGAGCTATTCTCGCAAAATTGGAGTGCAAATCTAACTAATTTCCGTATTGGTCAAAATCAATTTCTGCTGCCTATTACTTTCTTTATTTCATGTAGTTTAAGCAGGGCTTCAACTGGTGTAAGTGTATCAATATCAATACCTTCTATCTCTTCTTTTATCTGTTCGAGTACAGGGTCATCCAATTGAAAGAAACTCAATTGCATGTTCTCCACAGTTGTTTTTGAGGAAGATTTCTTCTTTTGGTCAGCAGTTTGGTGTGAGCTTTCCAAAGATGTCAGAACTTCTTTGGCACGGTTGACAACAGCAGACGGCATTCCAGCCATTTTGGCTACATGAATACCAAAACTGTGTTCAGTACCACCTGGCTCCAACTTGCGCAGAAATAGAACTTTTTTGCCAACTTCTTTAACGCTTACATTGAAGTTCTTTACCCGATTGAATCGTTTTTCAAGTTCATTCAGTTCGTGGTAGTGAGTTGCAAAAAGTACGTTTGGTCTTGCCTTGTTGTTTTCGTGCATGAACTCAACAATGGACATGGCAATGGAGATGCCATCGTAAGTACTGGTTCCTCGGCCGATCTCATCCAATATAACTAGGCTATTGGAGGTCATATTATGAAGAATGCTCGCGGCTTCATTCATCTCCACCATGAAAGTTGATTCTCCTTGTGCAAGGTTGTCAGAAGCGCCAACCCGACTGAAAACCTTGTCAACCAAACCAAGCGTGGCACTTTTAGCTGGAACAAAACAGCCGATCTGAGCCATTATACTGATCAACGCAGTTTGTCGCAGCAAGGCTGACTTACCTGACATATTTGGACCTGTAATAATGAGAATCTGTTGGGTTTCGTTGTTCAGATATATGTCGTTTGGCACGTATGATTCGCCAATTGATAGAGATTGCTCGATGACCGGGTGGCGCCCATTCTTTATCTGAATGATATTCTCATTGGTGAATTGGGGACGCACATACTGATTTGCTTCGCTTACCTGAGCAAAAGACAGTAGGCAATCTAACTGTGCCAAAACTGAGGCGTTCTGCTGAAGTGAAACCACAAACGGTTGGAGTTTCTGAAGTACTTCCAAGTACAAACGAGCTTCTATCTCCTTGATTTTGTCTTCCGCACCAAGGATTTTTTCTTCATAGGTCTTCAGTTCTTCGGTAATGTAGCGTTCTGAGTTGACCAATGTTTGTTTTCTGATCCACGATTCTGGGATCTTGTCTTTGTGGGCGTTGGTGGCTTCCAGATAATACCCGAAGACATTATTAAAACCGATCTTTAAACTGGTGATTCCTGTTGCTTCTGATTCCCGTTGCTGTATAGCAACCAGTTTGTCTTTTCCAGAATAGGCCAAGCCTCGCAATTCATCCAATTCTTCTGAACAACCTTTAGCAATGACATTGCCTTTGCTGACATTTACAGGAGCATCTTCGGAAATGCTGCCTGCAATGATCTCAATGGTCGTTTGACATGGATTGATCAAGCTCACTAATTGGTTGAGACTATCATTCATCAATGAGTTGGCTATTCCAATAATTATAGGAATCTGCTCCAAAGAGCGCTTCAATGCGAGAAGTTCTCTAGGATTTGCTCGAGCCGTGGAAATCTTGGAAGCTAATCTTTCGAGGTCGGAGATGTTATTAAGGTGCTCAGAAATTCTATGGCGCTCAAGATCTTCTTTGAGCAGACATTCTACGATTGACAACCGTTGTTCAATGGGCGTTTTTTCCTTCAGTGGAAAAGCAACCCACCGTTTCATGGTTCGTGATCCCATTGCTGTTTGGGTCACATCCAGTATGTCCAAAAGACACTTTCCATCTGCCTGATTTGGTCTCAGAATTTCCAAGTTGGCTGCTGTAAAACCGTCAACCCACATGTAACGGTCCTCCTCGATTCGGGCCAAGGAGCTTATATGCGCGGTATTACGATGCTGTGTGTCTGCCAAGTATTGAAGCGCGGCTCCAGCAGCCACAATTCCATCTTCCAAATGATTGATTCCGAAACCTTTCAGGTTCTGAGTTCCGAAGTGATTTTTAAGGGTTTCTTCACCATATTGAATGGTGTAAACCCAATCTTCCATGGTAAAGGTGCAATGCCCATCACCGAACATGTCATGGAACTTTGTTCTATAGGTTTTGCGGAATAGTATTTCGCTTGGTCCGAAATTTTTGATGAGCTTTTTTGCATACAACTCATTGCCCTGAGAAACCAGAAATTCGCCAGTTGAAATATCCAAGAATGCCAATCCAATATTCTTCTCACCAAAGTGAAGACTGCACAGAAAGTTGTTTGATCGTTGTTCAAGAACGTTATCGTTCAATGCAACACCTGGAGTAACAAGTTCTGTTACTCCCCGCTTTACAATTCCCTTTGCGATTTTTGGGTCTTCAAGTTGATCGCATATGGCAACTCTATAACCTGCCCGAACCAACTTGGGCAAGTACGATTCCAATGAATGATGTGGAAATCCGGCCAATTCAATGTGAGATGCCTTTCCATTGGCACGCTTCGTTAAAACAATTCCGAGAACTCTTGATGCACGAACCGCATCTTCACCGAAGGTCTCGTAGAAGTCTCCAACACGGAATAGTAGCAACGCATCAGGATACTTGGCCTTGATGGCGTTGTACTGTTTCATCAAGGGAGTTTCCTTGTCATTATCAGCGGCAGATTTTGCCAAATGAGTTCTGTTTATTTTCGTGAATTGAACCGCCTAAGTTAACGATCTAGCGTAGGCAAATAATCTCATCAGAAAGGAATAATGGAACCAAGAAAGGGAGAGAAGCGAAGTATGCAGGAGCTGGGTAGGAAATCTGTTTCGGAATTCAAAGAATCGGAGAAGCTGCCGGTAATCATTGTATTGGATAATGTTCGTAGCCTTCATAATGTAGGTTCTGTATTTAGAACTGCAGATGCTTTTGCTGTTGAGAAGCTTGTACTTTGCGGAATAACCGCTCAACCCCCTCACAGAGAAATACAAAAAACAGCACTTGGGGCAACGGAATCTGTAGATTGGGAATACACTGAAGATTGTAAACAGCTTATGTTAAACCTGAGATCGGAAGGTTACAAGGTTATTGGAATTGAACAGGTAAGCGGAAGCATCTCTCTTGAAAATCAAGCACATTTGCTCAAAGACGTTAAGTTGGCTCTCGTTTTCGGGAATGAGGTTGAAGGTGTTGACCAAGATGTACTTGATCTATGTGATGAATTTTGGGAGATCCCACAAAGCGGTACAAAGCACTCGTTGAATATTTCCGTATCCGTTGGAATAGTTCTGTGGGAGCTGGTTAGAAGGCACTAAAACAGAAAGGCCCGGTTCATTTGAACCGGGCCTTTCTGTTTTCTTCTGTAATTCCTTACTGGACTATGAAGTCAACTCGTCTGTTGACATTAAGAGCTTCGTCAGCTACAGACAAAGGATTGCTCTCACCTTCGCTAGAGATCGAGAAACGGCCAGCATCAATTCCGTAAATCTTAACCAAATGATCTACAGCAGCTTGAGCACGTTTTTCAGCCAGGCTTTGGTTGTAGTCTTCAGTACCCGTTTTGTCTGCATGACCTACTACCTTCATTTTAACACCTGAGTCGGCCTTCATGATCTTAGCAACCTCGGCAAGGCGATCATAGCTAGACCAGTAGTCAATTCTCGCACTGTTAACCTTGAAATAGATTGACAACAAACCACCTGAAACACTAACAGATGTTTCACCTCCTGCTGCTTCAAGCGTAATGGTTTTACCCTGGAAGTTTACAAGAGCACCTTCTGCTGTATTAGGTTCAATATCTTGACTATCGGCAACGCCATCGTTGTCAGAGTCAAGTTCTTTTCCATTTTCGTCAACACGAGCACCTTTGGTGGTAAATGGATCAGCATCCAAGTAATCTGGAACTCCATCACCGTCTGTGTCCAAAGCGCGTCCTGATCCATCCACGGCTACATCAGCTGGAGTGTTTTCTTCTTTGTCAAAGATGTCTGATACCCCATCGCCATCAGCGTCTTTTGCAAGACCGTCAACATTAGCTTGAAGATCGGCCATGTTTTGATTGAGTGCCTGGAATGGGTTGACCCACTCTTTAGAATGTGTCTGTTTTCCAATCTTGATGGCTACAAACGCATTGAAATATCCATAACCGTCACTACCTCTCTTTCCACCAACAACAGCATCTAGCTTATCACCCGCAGGTGCAAATCGCTGCGTGTATTCAAGACCAAGGTCAAATCTTCTTGATAGACGGAATTTAACACCCAATCCTGCAGGGATTACGAGTTCGGTGGTGAACTTCTTGGTTTCCTTAGCATTGTTGGGACTGCTAGAATTACCTACTACGTCATCTGCATTTGGTCCTTTAAGCCTATACTTATTTGTTCGGAAAGAAGTTAAACCTATTCCACCAATCACGTAGGCTGTAAAGAATCGGTCCTTCGTTCTATCCGAATACATTAGATTCACAAAGTTTACCGTTGTATTCAGCGTATAATCGATGAACAAGGAATTGAAGTAAACATTCTGATTGGCTCCGTTCGGATTTCCAATGGTTCTTTTTGAACCACCAAGTGTACCAACCAGCACATTTGCCCTAAAGCCAATTACAGAATTAAGCTGGTAATCGATAAAAAGACCGCCACCACCATTGTTCACATCATGCTTTGCTTTTGTAAAACCAAAGTCGTACTGACGTAAGTCTCCATAAAACTGTGTCCAACCACCGTGCAGGCCAATGGCGAAGTAGTTGAATTTTCTTTTACCAGAGGTAGAACCTTCTTGCCCGAAACCAGTCGCGGCAACAATTAGCGAGAAAACAATTAAGAGTAAACTCTTCTTCATGTTAGATGTGTTTGTTTCTTTTCGATATCAAAAACCAAGACCATGTATTTCTTGGACATGGTGGCAAAATTAACCAATGTTGTCAATTACCAAAGCCATTGATTTAAATTGCTGCTATTGATTGCAGCAGACTCCTTTCAAATCTCAACAATTTGAATCCCGTTCGAATAATGATCCTCCAGAACTCCAATTATTTTGTCAAGGTCAGATGCAGAACTTACGAAGTCAATATTCTCCGTATTCAGGAGTATGATTTTCGTTGACTGTTGCTGCTTGAAAAAGTCCAAGTATCCAGAATTGATACTCTCCAAGTATTCTAAAGATATCTCCTTCTCATAGCTTCTTCCGCGATTGAGAATCTGCCTTTTAGACTTTTCCGGACTACAGTAAAGGAACAATAACAGATCGGGCTTCGGAAGTCGGCCATGGATAATGCTAAACAGATTCTGGTACAATTCAAACTCATCCGGATCCAGGTTTATTCGAGCGAAGACCAGCGATTTAGCAAATGAGTAGTCACTGATCACCCCGGGTTTAAAAAGATCGGTTCGGTTGAGTTCATCTCGTTTTTGATGGTAACGTTCTGCTAAAAAGCTGAGTTCAAGCGCAAATCCGTGTTGCTTTGGGTTCTCATAAAACTTGGGCAGAAACGGGTTATCCTTGAATTGTTCCAACATCAATCTGGTATTGAACCTTTCTGCCAAAAGCTTGGAAAGGGTTGTTTTTCCGGACCCGATATTTCCTTCAATTACAACATACTCGTAGTTGTTGGGAAGTGCCATCAGATTGCAATGTCTTTAACAATTCGGTTGCTCAAATCCTCTAAGAGTTGGCCAAAGGTCTTCTTCTGAACTGGATGCTCCCAATCTGGTACTAGTTCACAGAGTGGAACAAGCGCAAAGTCTCTTTCATGAAGAAATTTGTGGGGAATGGTGAGAGTCTCAGTTTGATGCACTAATCCGTCAGCAACGAGGATGTCAATGTCAATTGATCTTGATGACCATTGAGCGTGATTTCGGATTCTTCCCATCTTTTTTTCAATGGCGAGTATCTGTTCCAACACATCGTCAGGTTTCAAATATGATTCAACCAACAATGCTTGATTCAAGAATCGGGTTTCAGATTCAAATCCCCAAGGAGCCGTTTCATGAATTGATGAGCGTTTGAGCACCGTTCCGATCTTTTGGTCGATCATTTCAGCCGCATTTGCCAAGTTGGATTCCCTATCACCGATATCAGCACCGGTCAACAAAACATACTTAACGAGATTTTCTGGCATTGCCCCGCAAATATAGTCTGCACCTTCATGTCACTTAACATTTCATAACAAGTGCATGGTTCAAGCTAAGGGTACGTTCTTACCTTTGCGGCCAATTCTAACCAACCATTTATGAAACAGTTTTTCAAATTCATGTTTGCCAGCGCCCTGGGTTTGGTAGTTGGCATCTTTCTCTTAATTGCTATTCTGGCGGGCATTGGTGCATCCATGGGAGACCAGAAAAAAGTTGAGGTCAAGGATAATTCGGTTCTTCACATTAAACTGAACTTCGAGATCAAAGAACGCGGAATAAACAGCCCGTTCGGAAACTTCGATCCCAGCACATTTGAGCCAAAACCGTCAGTAGGATTGAATGACATTCTGAAAAGCCTTGAGAATGCGGCTAACGATGATAAGATAAAGGGGATCTACCTCGATCTTCAAAGTATTCAGGCCGGAATGGCAACTGTTGAGGAAGTGCGTAATGCGCTTTTGGAGTTCAAAGAAAGTGGCAAGTGGATTGTTGCTTACAGCGAGATCTATTCGCAAAAGGCCTACTATTTGGCTTCTGTAGCCGATGAGGTTTGGCTAAACCCAGAAGGAATGCTAGAGTGGAAAGGGCTTGGGGCTCAACTGATGTTCCTTAAGGGAATGTTTGAAAAGCTTGAGGTTGAGCCACAGATAATCCGCTATGGCAAATTCAAAAGTGCCATTGAACCGTTGATTCTGGATAAAATGAGCGAGGCCAACCGTATGCAGACCATGACTTACATGTCTGACCTATGGAATCAGATACTTTCAGGTGTTTCTGAAGGGCGAAGTAAGGCAGTTGCCGATCTGGATGCTTTGGCACAGAATGCCACCATTCAAAATGCAGATGACGCCCTTGAGAATGGTCTTGTGGATGAGCTATTGTACAAAGATCAGGTGTTAGATAAGCTTCGCGAAAAGCTTGGAATTGAAGATGATGAGAAGAAGATAAACTACATCGGTCTTGCTAAGTACAAGGATGCTCCCAAAGCAAAACCAGATGATGAGAAAGCTTCTAAGAAAGAGAAGATAGCAGTTATCTACGCTGTAGGAAGTATTGAAGGAGGAAACGGAGATGATGAGACCATTGGCTCTGAAACCATTTCAAGTGAAATAAGAAAAGCCCGTAAAGATGATAAGGTAAAAGCCATTGTGCTTAGAGTGAACAGCCCTGGCGGTAGTGCATTGGCCTCTGATGTAATGTGGAGAGAGATTGTGCTTGCCAAGCAGGAGAAGCCTGTTGTAGTTTCGATGGGCGATGTAGCGGCCTCTGGTGGCTACTACATTTCTTGTGCTGCCGATTCAATTTTCGCCCAACCGAACACCATCACTGGCTCAATTGGCGTATTCGGTGTGCTTTGGAATGCCAAGAAAATGATAAATAACAAACTTGGAATTCAAGTTGATACCGTGAAGACCAATCGATTTGCAGACCTTGGAACACCTCTACGTCCACTCACCGACTTAGAGCGCGACATCATTCAAAATGGTGTAAATGAGATATACACTGATTTTATTACCAAGGTGGCCGAAGGCCGTAAGATGAAGGTTGCTGATGTTGACAGTATCGGACAAGGTCGTGTGTGGAGTGGAGAAGATGCACTACAGATCGGTCTGGTTGATAAGCTGGGCGGAATTGACGAAGCTATTGCTTGCGCAGCAAGAATGGCCGAGGTTGAAAACTACCGTGTGTTGGAATATCCGGAGCAGAAAGAACCATTTCAGCAATTCATGGAGGAACTATCTGGAAAAGGCGAAGATGTTCTGTTGAAGCACCGTTTAGGACAATACTATGAGTATGTTAAGGATGTTGAGGAGTTGATGAACATGGAAGGTGTTCAGGCACGTTTGCCATATCAGATCTATATCGACTGATAATCGCGATTCGAAATTGAAGAAAGCCCATTCGAAAGGATGGGCTTTCTTATTACCTCACAATACTGAATCGCTGATGGAGGGTCTGCCCTTGGCTGGAAATCCTTGCTACATAAATTCCTGTGGAAAGACCATTGATCACCGCCTTGTTTCCATTGATCTGCTTTTCCAGAACCAATTTTCCTTCAGCATTCATTACTTGGATCACCCAATTTGCAGAATTACTGAGCCTGATGTTCACTTCTTCAGACGCTGGATTAGGATAGATTGCCAACAGAGACGTTTCGGTTTCTGGCACTCTCAATGGGTCGCAAGGATTCCCTGAAACGGCCATCTCGGCATTTACTCTACCATCTCCTATCAGACCCGCGTAAGGAACATTTTGCGTAAGACCATCAATATTATCTGCGGTTGACTTTATCCGTTCTATGACCTCAAGCGCGGTTAAGCAGGGAAACACAGAACGCACCAAACCTGCAATACCCGAAACTATTGGTGCGGCCATGGATGTGCCGCCTTGCGGTGGCGAGTACAGATACTGCCCATTGAAAGTAGCCGTTGTGTAAATGTTTATTCCCGGTGCGCTCACATCCACCGAGTCGTTGTACGTGAAAGGCGCATTGACACCATTATTGAATAGATCATTCTGGTCTACCCCGGTAACACTCATAACATAGTTGTACGATGCTGGATAGTACATATTGGTTGATGTGGCATTACCGGCAGATGCAACCAACACAACATCATTGTTAACAGCAGCCCAAGTAACGATGTCTTGGGCAACCTGACTGTAAGTTGTGTTTCCCCAAGAGCAGTTTACAACGCTACAACCATTTGCCACGCAGTATTGAATGCCCTCATAACCATGAGTAATGGTTTGTGAGTTGTTGCCCACTTTTACAGGAAGGAATTTGCACTTGAATCCAATTCCGGCATAGCCAAGATTGTTGTCTGCAGATGCTGAAGCAATAGCAGAAACCGCATCTCCGTGAATCTCATTGTTTATGAAAAGGTTATTGTCGTTGTCAACCATATCCCAACCCGCAAAATTGTCCTCATAGGTGTCGTTATCCTCATCGCCATTGCCAATTGGGTCGTCATAATTGTATTTGATGTTTCCAACAAACTCAGGATGGTTCACATTGATGGCTGTTTCAGTAATACCGATAACCACATTGGTATCGCCCAAGGTGATGTCCCAAGCTTCGTAAGCGTTGATATTGTCATAGTGATATGGCATAATGCTGTTAAGCTGCGAATCGTTCGGAACATATTGGTCAAAACTTACAAACTTCGGTTCAGCATAGACCACCGATTCCAGTTCAGCGATCAGCTTTGATGCAAGAATCACGTCTACCGATTCGGGTACACGCAACTCATAGATCAACGATATATCGGCCATTTTCAGGCCTTGTGCGTTGAATTCGGTAGCTGGTGGAGCAACCTGAGGAAATTTCTTTTGCAAACTTTCAAACCCAAGCTCCTCAAGCACTTTCAACAATTCAGGTATAGCAATGGCATTTTCTGAACACGCAGTGCGGTAATTCCCGTCAATTTTCAAGTTGACAATACCGGCCAAGTACTTGTCTCCGTTCTCTGCAGTGAGCAGTTTCTGTTGCGCAAAAAGAGAAATAGGAAGCAGGAATAATAATGATGCAAGAAGTCTTTTCATGCTTATGAAGTTACTTATTGTGAGCAGGAATTTCATCCAAGAAATTGAATTCATTGTTTTCGAGAACGCGGCAACAGTAATGCTGCATGCCGTTACTTATAAGTAATAACGGTGCGCTGATAAAACGGTTGTATCTGCCCAACTGAAAAAAAGTTTCCTTGCCGAGTTTCTCAGTTGGTGCTTTGCACTCTACCAGCAATTGTGGTTTGCCATTGGTGTTGTAAATAAGTAAGTCGGCTCGTTTGGTGCGATTACCGCCTTTTACTTCCCGCTCAATTCTCATGAGCGACACTGGATAATTCAGTTCATTAATTAGGTAAGAAATCAGGTTTTGACGCACCCACTCCTCTGGTGTAAGCACCAAGAACTTCTTCCTCACCCTGCAGAAAATAAAGTGCTTGCCGTTCTCCTGTTTCAGGCGTTGTTCGTATTCTGGAAGATTCAACTTTGGCAGCATTGGTCGAATATATATAGCCAAACACCATTAAAACGCAGATGCTGGAAATTTAGATGTACTTTCGTGGCTTATCTAAAACAATAATATGAGTAACGGTACAGTAAAATTTTTCAATGAAACCAAAGGTTTCGGTTTCATTACTCCTGAAAATGGAGGTAAAGACGTTTTTGTTCACGTAAGTGGACTGGTTGACGAAGTCAGAGATGGCGATAAGGTAACCTATGATGTACAAGAAACGCCTAAAGGATTAAGCGCAAAGAATGTGAAAGTGGTCTAAGCCACCCAACATAAACTGAATCGGAAGCCCCTCACAATTGTGAGGGGCTTTTTTATGCTTCGTTCTTCCTTAACTTCACGGCCCCATGAAAACCAAAGACGAGATCGTTCAGAATTGGCTACCTCGCTACACGGGCGTGGAGGTGGAGAAGTTCGGTAAGTATATTCTGCTTACCAACTTCCACAATTATGTAGAGAAGTTTGCCGAAATGAATGGTGTGGAGGTGAATGGAGTAGGTAATTCAATGCCTTCTGCCACAGCAGGAGATATTACCATCATCAACTTTGGAATGGGTACGGCCAATGCAGCCACCATTATGGATCTGCTTACTGCTGTTGAGCCCAAAGCCTGCCTGTTTCTGGGCAAGTGCGGGGGGCTGAAAAAGAAGAATGCACTGGGCGATCTGGTCATTCCAATAGCGGCAATACGAGGTGAGGGAACCTCCAATGATTACCTGCCACCTGAAGTACCGGCCTTGCCCGCGTTCGGATTGCAGAAGGCGGTCTCAACCACTATCCGCGATTTCGGTTATGATTATTGGACAGGAACCGTCTACACCACCAACCGCAGAGTGTGGGAGCATGATGAAAAGTTCAAAAGAAAGCTCCGAAAAGTGCGCGCCATGGGTATTGACATGGAAACAGCTACGCTGTTTGTTACAGGCTTCTATAATGAGATACCAACTGGGGCTTTGTTGCTTGTTTCGGATCAACCCATGATTCCGTCAGGTGTTAAAACCGAGGAGAGCGATAAGAAGATTACGGCCGATTTTGTGGACCGCCACATTCGCATTGGCATCCGCTCGTTGGAGCAATTGATCAACAATGGTCTTACGGTAAAACACCTGCGTTTCTAATGCCCATTCGCAACATATTGGCCGAAATGCGCGCGGGCAATTACAAGCCTATTTATTTCCTACAGGGTGAAGAGCCGTTCTACATAGACCGCATATCAGATTACATTGCCGAGCACGCGCTGACAGAGGACGAGAAAAGCTTCAACCAGACGGTGCTTTACGGTCTGGATACTGATGTGGCTACCATTGTTTCAGAAGCCAAGCGCTTTCCAATGATGGCGCAGCGGCAAGTGGTTATTATTAAGGAAGCACAACGCGTTAAGAATTTGGTTCCAAGTGGCGAAGATGCCAAGAGCGAACTTCTCAGCTACTTGGAGAACCCGCAGCCAAGCACGGTGCTGGTCTTTTGCCACAAGTACAAGAAGATAGACACCCGAAAGAAGATCGGTAAGGCCATTAAGGCCGCTGCCGAAAAACATGGCGTGTTCTTTACTTCAGACAAGATAAAGGATTGGAACCTGAGTGGTTGGATCACCGAGCATGTTCAATCTCTGGGCTATCACATTGACCCACGAACCGCTAATATCCTTTCAGAATACTTGGGTAACGACCTGGGCAAGATCGACAATGAATTGAGCAAACTCTTCATTGACCTTGAACCTGGTGGCCACATAACGCCAGAACTCATTGAGCGTAACATTGGCATCAGCAAAGACTACAACGTTTTTGAGTTGCAGAACGCCATTCTGCATCGCGATGTGAACAAGGCCAACCGCATCATCATTCATTTTGCGCATAACCAGAAGGAGCACCCCATTCAGATGTTGGTGTCAACGCTACATGGTTTCTTCTACCGCATTATGCTGCTGCAATACCTGCAAAAGCGCAACCGTGCCAATGAAGCCGCCAGCGTGCTACGGGTTCCACCGTTCATTCTGAAGGATTACCAGATGGGCGCACGTAATTTCTCAGACAAGAAACTTCGCAGCATTTTCCGCTACCTGCGCGAAACCGACAATAAGAGCAAAGGCATTGATAATGTGAGTACCGATGCAGGAGACCTGATGAAGGAACTCATGTTCAAAGTGCTGCACTGATCAGCGCAACAGATTGAAATGTCCAGTGTACAGGTGATCCTGCTCGTAAATGTCGAGGATGTAGAATTCGTAAACGTATAGCCCTGCTTGTACCTGTTTGCCTTTGTAGGTGCCATCCCAGCCATAATCAGGCGAATTCGATTCGAAAAGCAGTTCGCCCCAGCGGTCAGATATCTTCATGTTGTAGATCTGAACGGCCTCGCCTGTTCCGTAAAACGTTTCGTTGATTCCGTCATCATCAGGCGTAAACGCAGACGGAATGTAGAAGGTGAAGATCGGGTCGACCACGATCTTGCCATAAGCCACATCCTGACAATCGCCATTGGTAACGATCAAGACCACGTCATAAATTCCAGGTTCACCATAAGTGTGTTCAGGAACAATTTCTTCTGAGGTGGTTCCGTCTCCAAAATTCCAATACCATTCCAAGCCATGCTCAGACGATTCAGCAAGCTCAAGCTCCGCATCCAATAACGAGACCCTTTCCTTCAGAATATCGAAACGGGCCACAGGTGTTATGTTGGCACGAACTGCGTCCTCAACGGTAATAACCGTGTTGCATCCTTCGGCACTTGTTACTGAAAGCGTTATGTCGTAGTATCCCGAATCTGGATAAACGTTGGTCGGATTGGGACTTGTAGATATGGTGCTGTCGCCAAGGTTCCATAGGTATTGGTCAAGTACTCCAGAAGCAATGGTGGATTCATCAATAAAAAGCACTTCATGAGGCGTGCAGCCTTCAGCCGTGTACACCGAAAATGCTGGTTCCGGATTCGGGAATACTTCAATTTGCGTTGTGCCAGTTGCCGCACAACCGCTATCGGTAGTTGCTGTAAGCGAAACCGTGAAAATTCCGTGGTCAGCATAGGTATTGGCAGCCACAATATCAGTTGATGTGTTGCCATCACCAAAGTCCCAGTTCCAATCTGTGATTGTGTTGTCTTGTGGTATCGTATTGTTCGCAAACGAGGTTTCGTCATTCAAGCAGGTATCAATTCCAGAAATACTTACCACCGGTACCGGATTTACAATAACCTGATGAACAGCAGTGTCAGAACAACCCGCATTAGTAGTTGCTATCAATTCAACCGTATAAATGCCAGTTGATTGGTAGAGATAGGATGGATTCTGTTGGCTTGATGTGCCAAAATTGTCACCGAACTCCCATTGCCAATTAATTACGGTTGTCAGAAGAACGGTTGATTCGTCTGTGAACTGTGTGGCATTGCCTTCGCAGACAATTGTTGAAGTGAACTCAGCTTCTGGTTTATCATGTACAATAATGACGCTTTGCACGTAGTTCTGGCATCCGTTATTATCGGTGATGATCAGCGTGACGGTATAAGGACTGAAGGCAAAATTATCGTAGAAGAAAGTAGGGTTGTCCAAACTGCTTTGCGTGTTCGGGTATGCAGGTAAAAAGGCATTGTCTCCAAAATCCCAATGCACATCTGTAATGCTTCCTGAAGTCTCATTCTCAAATTGGATCTCTTCAAACTCACAGAATTCCTGACCATCTGTAATATTCATCTGAGGTTCTGGTAAAGGAAGAACCGTGGCCGACTCTGAATGTGTTGCTTGACAGCCGTTCGCATCGGTAATATCAAGAACAATGGTGAAGGTTCCGTCTGTTGCGTAAGTGTGGGCAGGAGCCGGATTTGAACTCGAATTCCCATCACCAAAATCCCAGTTGTACACCAGACCGGTTCCACTGCTGTTGTCAGTTATGATGGTCGGGTAGGTGAGACATACATCTGCCGGCTGTGCAAAATCAGCAACTGGCAATGGAAAAACGGTTACTTCCACATCATCGGTGCTTGAGCAACCATTGGCATCTGTTCCGGTTACTGTAAACGTGGTGGTTGAGTTTCCACTGAAAGTTGGGTTTGCAATGGAGGCATCATCAAGCCCAGAAGCAGGCAACCAGCCGTAATTCAAAGCACCTGAAGCACCGAGCTGAACAGTCTGCTGATTGCAGATGGCCTCATCAGCACCTGCATCAACAACTGGCAGAGGATTTACGGTTATTGTCATATCATCCGTATCCACACAGCCGTTGGCATCGGTAACGGTCAATGCGTAAAGTGTGGTTGTTGTGGGATTTGCAGATGTAGTGGCACTCGTTGCGTCTGCAAGGTCTGTAGTTGGGTTCCATAGGTATTGAACACCTCCAGATGCTGCCATCGTGGTAACATCCCCATCGCATATGGTCTGATCTGGTCCAGCGTCTGCCACGGGCAACGGGTTCACAACTATCTCAATGTCATCCGAATTCACGCAGCCATTGGCATCCATAACACCCAAGGTATAAGTGGTAGTGGTTGCGGGTGTAGCCGTTGGGTTTGAAACTCCGGGATTATCCAAACCAGTGGTCGGATTCCACAGGAGTTGTTCTCCGCCTACCAATCCATTGGCAACTATCTGGTATGAATCACCATCACAGATCGATTGGTCAGAACCAAGAGTGAAGTTGGGTTGAGGATTGATGGTTACCTGCGTTGTGGTACTTTCCGTACAACCTTCTGACGTGATAGTGAGTGTAACCGTGTAGGTTCCAGGTGCAGCGTAAGTGTTCGAAACCTGAGTTCCGGAGGCGGTGTTGCCATCACCAAAATCCCATTGATAATCAGTAACAAATCCGGTAGCCACGGTAGAAGTACTTTCGAAATCTGTCGGTGTGCCCACACATTGAGAGGGCGAGGCAACAATGAAGCCCGGGTCGAGCGCATTGCAGAACTGATGAAGATTGTTTGCGCCACCAGTAGCAGAGGTGAATCCCCAATAAACGTTCGGGTTACCACCAAAAATGTTGTTGATGATGTCTCCCGTATAGGTCAATCGCAACACACCATCAAAGTAAACTGTGAGGGTTTGCGTTGTAGGATTCCAAACCACATTTAGCGTGTGCCAAGCGCAATCTTCTACGTTATTGGACGAAGCACTGATGGGCACTGGACCAGCCAGATTGTTTGAACTCGTGTGAGAAACATCGCCATTCCGTTGAATGGCCATGTGATCATAGCTTGGTTCACCGCCATTTTGGTAATTGTCCAGTTCAACCGCCAAGCTGGGATTGATACCTTGATAACCGATACCGCCACCCGAACTTCCTGCATTTACGCTCAAGGGCTGCAGAACAAAAGCAATTCCATCGGCACCTCCATCATTGCATCCAAGAAATACATCGAAATTGAAATTGAACGGATTGCTCAGATCAAACAGGTTGATGTTCCAAACAGAGCCATTCTGACTATTTGAAGCAGAAGTAAGCCGCCAACAGTTGCAAGAGGTGGAAACGGCATTACCATTAACCTGATACTGAGCAGATGAGCTTTCGGCAAACACGCTGAAAAGCAGGATGAAAAGGAATTTTGGAAGCGCTTTCAACCTCATATAGCTATCTCATCAACGTAACATGGCCGCGATATTTGTGGCCATTGTTCTTCCAATCGAGCACGCTAAAGTAGTACACATAAACACCTTGTTCAACAGGGTTTCCCATGTACGTTCCATCCCATTTGTAATCAGGATCATTGGATTGGAAAATGAGCTCTCCCCAACGGTCGTAAATGAACATGGAGTATTCCGTAAAACCTTCTCCTTGGCCAAAGAACTCCTCATTTACATCATCGTTGTTCGGGGTAAACGTATTCGGGATGTAAAAGGTGAAGATGGGTTCTATCTTGACCGAGGCACTTATTGTGTCCATACAGCCATATTGTGTGGTAACATATTGGGTAACCAGGTATTCCCCAACCACAGGCTCATAGCGGTGCACAGGATTTTCAACTTCGGCATAATTCCCATCATCGAATTCCCAGTACCACTCAGTTACGTTTTCAGAAGATAGGTCAATGAAGCTGAACTCAGGGTCAAGCACATCGGTTATCCATGGTTCTGCTGCGAATAGAGCATCCGGTTTCGGGTATTCGGTAATGTAGTTCTCCACTGTATCACTTGAAACGCAGCCATTTCCGGAAGTTGCTTGAAGAGAGACCGTGTATTGTCCAATTTCAAGATCGCCAAGATCCGTGTTGTTATATGTATTCAATGGGTTCTGTGTGCTTATGGAACCATTGCCTTCACCAAGATCCCAAACGTATGAAGCAATGGCGTACGGTTCAGGAATGGAAACATCTTCAGAGAAAACCACCCTTAGTGGTTGGCAACCTTCGGTAACATCAGAAGTGAAATTCACCACTGGCAACGGATAGATTTCTACATCATGAATCACTGTATCACTGCAACCCTTATTAGTGGTTGTCACCAAAGAAGTTGGATAGATCCCATATTGTGAATAAACATGGTTCGTGTTCTGATCAGATGAGGTTGTTCCATCTCCAAGACTCCATTGCCAACTGACAATTGCATCATTCAGCTGATTTACAACCGTAGAAAGATCGTTGAACCAAGTGGTGTCGTTGAAGCAATTTTTTATCGAAGGGTCGAATGCTGAGTTTGGCAATGGATGAACCACTGCATTCCCAATGTTTACCTGATCAACACAACCAACCGATGTGGTTACGGTTAGTGTGGCATTGTAAAAGCCGAATTGGTTGAATGTTATCTGCGGGTTTTGAACTGTGGAATTCTGACCATCGCTGAATTGCCATGACCAATTATCGATCGGATAATTCCCGTTTGCTGAAGAAAGATCTGTGAAGGTGTTTGAGAGCCCGAGACAGACACTGTCGAATGTGAAAGATGCCGTGGGAACTGGAAATATCTCGATGGTCTGTGTTGTGTCGTCTGTACAGCCGAAATCTGAGGCTACTATGAGCTCGACATCAAAGAAACCGTTTGACGGATAATTCTGAGGCTGCGGAAATTGGCCTGATGCAGTTTGATTGTTCCCAAAATCCCAGTTCCAGACCTGAATACTGCCCGTAGATATTGCTGATGCATCAACAAAAGTTATCTGTTTGTCTTGGCAGTCGTCATTGAACGTGAAATTGGCCATAGGAAGCGGATGTACGATTGCAGAGGAAGTCAGGCTGTCAACGCAGCCTTGATCGGAAGTAGCAATGAGTTGCACATCATAAGTACCATCCATGGCATAAGTATGCGTGGGAGAAGCCGTTGAACTTGTGTAGCTATCACCAAAGTTCCAGTTGGTAGTTTGAATGTTTCCCGTTGGAATACTGCTGAGATTCACAAATTCCGATTGTTCGTTCAGGCAAACTCCCTGCACGGAGAAGTCCACAATTGGAAGGGGATGAACGACCACTATCACCGAGTCGGTCTTAATACAACCACTGCTACTTGTAACAGTTACCGTGTAGGTTGTGGTTGCTGTTGGAGTAGCAGTTGGGTTTTGGGCGGTACTGTTGCTGATTCCTACAGTCGGAGACCATGAAAAAGTGGAGTTTGCTGCGCCTATTACGTTCAATTGGGCGGTTCCACCAATACAAAACGATGTATCGCCAGCTGCTGCAGCTGGGGAGGCTGGTAACTCGGTAATTGAGACAAAATCCGTGTCAGAACACGAACCAAACCAGGTTATCATTCTGAAATCAACATCCCCAATTGGATTGAGTGTTACGGTAGCTGTGTTGCCAACAACTTGATTGTTCGTTATATCGAACCACTCGTAGTCGTTGCCACCATTTCCGTTCAGTGTAACGGGGTCTCCAGCACAATACGGAATATCAGGTCCAGCATCTGCCACTGGTGTGGGGTCAATTGTTACAGTCACATCATCCGTTGGCGTTGGTACTGTAGATGCGCAGAAATCATTGGAGGTAACCGTGTAGGTTGTGGTAGCCGATGGAGATACAAAAATCGTGTCGGTGGTCATTCCGTTAGACCAAGAATAAGTGTGGTTTCCCGCACCACCTTGCGCATGCGCCCACAGCATGGCTGTTCCACCGCAGAATGCCGTATCACCGAACGCTTCAACCGTAACAGGTGAAACATCATTGATATAGATAATGATGGTGTCTGCGCCACAAACACTTGTCTGTACTTCAATGATCACGGTTTCAATTCCTTCAACCGTACCGTCAAAAACAGGCTCTATCTGAAAGCTTGTGGAAAGAGAATTGGCTGGAATAGTGACGGATGTAGGAATAGTAGGGAAGTCTATGCCGTTGGTAGCTGTTCCGGTTATATTGTAATTCACCACATAATCAGTGGAAATGGTCTCACTAAGCGTGAACGTTACGGTGGCATTTGAGCAGTTTTCGTAAGCCGTAGAGTCTGCAGTTGCCGTAGACGTGGTGATCTCCACAACCGCACTGGTCAAACTACCTTCCTCCAAAAAAACGCCTGAATCCCAGTAGCCATCACCAGCATCCGCTATCATCAGCTTCAGATGGTAGGTTTCACAAGCCTGAACAACGGAGGTGGCAGTTAGGACGGTTGTGAATCCATCGTACTGAATGGTCGTCCCTCCAGCATTGTTAACATAGTATTGAGAGTAAGAGCCAGCGTTGATGTTGTCAATGGTAACTGGAATTGCAGTTCCAGGCACCAATGCAATGTTCTGCTGCCCGGCAATGCCGGGTCCGCTGATAAAGAATGCGAAGGCATCATTGAACCCGCTGCTTACCCATTCGGGGTATTCCTCAGAACCGAAAACATAATTGAATTCAATGCTATTTGAAAGTGGAATAAAGTCGAATTCCAATATGACCGCGTTGTAAGTGCTTGCACCTGCTAAACCATTAAGCTCGCTGGCTCCTGGTTGTCCGTTATCTTGACCTTCACCGCCAGTATTATTCGGGCCTGGAGCAAGCGTAACTGGACCCGTGCACAGAACCACGCCACTGTTCATGCCAAGATTACTGGTTCCACTGAAAGTTCCAGCAGCATCTGGAGCACCGGTAAGCGTTGCGTTAGAAATCGTAATTCCCGGACCTGCCAGTGTCTGTGCCAAAGTGGTGGCGTTCAGTCCGCCAGTAACTGTTATCTGAGCATACCCCGTTTGCATACAAAACACCATCGCCAATATCAGGACCTGAATCCTCAATGGTAATGGAATATTCGAGTTCATTATGGGCTTTCTCAACGGCTTCCTAAGGTATTGCAATCATCGGTGTCTTGCAATTGAAAATTGGGATGTTTTAATAGTAAGACCACATTTACTGCAATTGGTTGTCAGCTCAAATCGGCAACTTTTCTTACAGCAATGATCAAGGACAAATTTCAAGTATGATATGCAGGGTCTGTTGGGTGGGTTTGTGCTGCTTAAAAAGGCTACTCGGTCAATTATACTCGCGTTGACATATACTCGCTCTATAACTTTTACCTTTGCGCGCTTACTTAAAGCCATATGACACGAATTTTCACCATTCTCGTTGCCATTTTCCTCTTAGCCGGTCATGCCGTATTGGCTCAAACTGGTAAGGTGAAGGGTTTTGTGTACGATAAGGAGAACGGAGAGCCTATTCTGTTCACTAACGTGACGGTTAAAGGTACCACCGTTGGTGCCGCTACCGACCTCAACGGTTATTACACCGTTACCAACGTTCCAGTTGGAGAGCAAACGCTTATGGTTACGTATTTGGGCTATGATACACTGTTCCAAACGGTTACAATTGAAGCCAATCAGTTGGCAAATGCCAATCTGTACATGACCAAGTCATCGGTAAAACTTTCCGAAGTACAGATCAGTGCCGAACGTCAGGAAGCATTGACCGAAGTAAGAACCTCGGTTACCAAGCTCACTCCTAAGGAAATGAAGCAGGTTCCTACTGTAAGCGGAGAGTCGGATCTGGCACAGGTTCTGCAAGTTCAGCCTGGGGTTGTTTTTACAGGAGATCAAGGAGGACAATTGTACATCCGAGGAGGTTCGCCAATTCAGAACAAGGTTCTTCTTGACGGGATGATCGTTTACAATCCATTTCACAGTATAGGTTTCTTTTCTGTTTTCGACACCGACATTATAAAAACGGCAGATATCTACACGGGTGGTTACAATGCGGAATACGGAGACCGTATCTCATCTATTATGGATATCAGAACCCGTGGAGGAAACAAGGTGAAATTCGCTGGAAAAGTTTCGGCCAATCCTTTCGGGGCTAACGTACTTCTCGAAGGACCTATCATTAAATTGAAGGAAGACCGCGGAGGTTCTCTAACTTATCTGGTCTCAGGAAAAACGTCCTATTTGAAGTACTCTTCCAAGGTGCTTTATCCCTACGTCAATAACGGGAACGGCCTTCCGTTCAATTTTACCGATGTGTTCGCAAAGCTGTCTTACAACAGCACAAGCGGCAGTCAGGTCAATCTGTTCGGATTCAGCTTCAATGATCAGGTAACCTATCAGGCGGTCAATGATTATCGTTGGAATTCGTTTGGAGTGGGGGCTGATGTTCTTATCGTTCCGTCTGGGTCTCAGGTGTTGCTGAATCCCTTCTTCAACTACTCCAGCTACAGAATTCAACTTAGCCAGCAGGATGAAGATCCACGCATCAGTTCCATCGGTGGATTCAATGGAGGAATGAATTTTACTTATTACTTCGGCAAAAGTGAGTTGAAATTCGGACCGTTCCTTCAGGGGTTTCAAACCGACTATAGCTTCACCAATGTGGCCAATGTGAAGAAATCGTTTGTGGAGAATACCACAGATTTCGGTGTGTATGCTAAGTTCAAATGGAGTTGGAAGGATCGGCTTGTACTTGAACCGAGCTTCCGCCTGCATTACTATGCATCGCTTGGTGTCGCCTCTCCAGAGCCTCGTTTGGGGTTGAAGTGGAATATTACCAAGTGGCTGCGTTTGAAGTACGCGTTCGGTCTGTTTGCGCAGAACCTCATTGCTGCCAATTCCGATCGTGATGTGGTGAACCTGTTCTACGGATTCTTGACCGCTCCTGACAATCTTCCAAGTGAGTTTGATGGAAAGGAAGTGAAAAACCCATTGCAGCGCGCCATGCACAACATTGTGGGTTTTGAACTGGATCTAGGTAAGCGTTTGACCTTCAATGTAGAGGGTTATCTCAAAAACTTCCTTCAGTTGAGCAACGTTAACAGGAACAAGCTTTTTCCTGAGACCGATGCCAACGCACCAGATCAGCTGAAAAAGGATTTCATTATTGAAACGGGTAGGGCAATGGGTATCGATTTCGTACTCAAGTACAGCTACAAGCGTCTTTACCTGTGGGGTGTTTACTCTTTGAGCAAGGTTACCCGTTATGACGGTATAAATGAATACTATCCATTGTTCGATAGAAGGCATAACGTTAACCTAATGGCTGCTTACACATTCGGTAAGAACCTTAACTGGGAGGCGAGCATCCGCTGGAATCTCGGTTCTGGATTCCCGTTCACACAAACGGCTGGTTTCTACGAGAACCTTGTTTTCAACAACGGAATCAATACAGATTACACCACTCAGAACGGAACTTTGGGAGTTCAATACGGAGAGTTGAATACGGGCAGATTGCCTTATTATCACCGATTGGATTTCAGTGTGAAACGCAAATTCGAGATCGGCAGTACAACGCTTGAAGCTGTAATTGGTGTTACCAATGTTTACAACCGCCAGAATATCTTCTACATAGACCGCATCCGTTATCAAGTGGTTAATCAGTTGCCAATTCTACCGAGTTTAGGACTTTCTTGGCAGTTCTGACATGGATTTCATTGCCAAGGAAATTGAGGCTTATGCAGAGGAATTCACACGTGAGGAAGGTGAGCTTCTCTCCGAGCTGAATCGGGAAACATACGCCAAGGTTATGACCCCCAGAATGCTTTCAGGGCATTTGCAGGGTCAGGTTCTCAGAATGTTCTCCCAGATGATCAAGCCGAAGAACATCCTCGAAATAGGTACTTACACGGGCTATTCTGCCTTATGTCTTGCTGACGGGCTGCAGGAAGGAGGAAAGCTGATAACCATTGATGTGAATGAGGAGCTCCATGACATTATCATGAAGTATTTCCAAAGGTCGGATAAGGTGGGAAGTATTGATTCCCGAATTGGGAATGCGCTGGATATTATTCCAACGCTCGATATGGAGTTCGGCCTTGTTTTCATTGATGCGGATAAGGAGAATTACCCGAATTATTTCGACCTGGTGATCGATAAGGTTACTGTTGGTGGTTACATCATTGCCGACAATGTGCTTTGGAGCGGTAAGGTGCTGGAGGATGATTCTAAATTGGATAAGGACACGCTGGCACTTAAACAGTATGTGCGTAAACTGAAAGAAGATCCGCGTGTTGAAACAGTGTTATTGCCGGTTCGAGATGGCTTGCTCATCGCTAGAAAATTGGCTTAATTTGGCCTTCATAATTCCTTAATATCTCGCTGATAGACACACCTTTCCTCTTCTAATTCATTCAGACTCTCCGAATTGAAAAGGGCCATTGTGTCAGTCATTAACGACCTTTCTACCGACCAGCGCGTGCACAAACATTGCATGTTGCTGACGGAACTTGGATATGACGTGCTGTTGATTGGCCGAGTTACTTCCAGTAGTAAGGCATTGGATAATAGGCCTTATAGAATGCATCGTATGAGATTGCCATTTGAGCGAGGTCCGTTGTTCTACGCTTCGTACAACATTGGCCTTTTCATGAATTTGCTTTTCCGAAAGGTGGATCTGTTGTTCTCAAACGATCTGGATACGCTTCTACCCAATTTTCTTGTGGCTCGCATAAAAAGGAAACAGTTGATCTATGACAGTCATGAGTACTTTACTGAAGTACCTGAGCTGGTGCATAGGCCAAAAGTGCAGGGTGTTTGGAAACGGATTGAGCAATCAATCTTGCCGAAGTTGAAACATACACTTACGGTAAACCGATCCATTGCTGAACTCTATGAGAAGCAATATGGGGTAAAGATGGAAGTGCTGCGGAACGTACCACCGCTAAAGGACACTTTCGAAGTCAAGTCAAAGCCTGAGTTGGGTTTGCCCGAAAACCGTAAGCTCATTATCCTACAGGGATCAGGGATCAACATCGATAGGGGAGCGGAAGAGGCAGTAGAGGCAATGAAATTGGTAGAGAATGCGGTGCTTCTGATACTTGGTTCAGGGGATGTGATAGACCTGTTAAAGGCGCAGGTGGAGCGAGAGGGATTACAGAGCAAAGTGATGTTCAAAGGGCGAATGCCGTATGACGAGATGATGGCACACACAAGTTTGGCAGACCTTGGCCTTACGCTCGATAAGGATTCGAACATCAATTACAGGTACAGTCTCCCAAACAAGTTGTTCGATTACATACATGCAGGAATTCCAACACTTGGCTCTGATTTGAAGGAGGTAAAAAGCATCATTCAATCCTATGGAGTTGGTGATGTGGTTGATGAAGTGGAACCGCAACAGCTTGCAGAAAAGATCACAGAAATGCTCCATTCGCCAAGCGTGGATCTATGGAAGCAGAACTGCCTCAAAGCCAAACAGGAACTGAACTGGAACAAGGAATCTGAAGTGTTAAGAATTATGATCCACGCCATTAATGGATAAGCACCTTCACATCATATCGTTCGATGTGCCGTTTCCAGCCAATTATGGTGGGGTAATTGATGTTTATTACAAGATCAAAGCGCTAAGGTCTCTGGGTGTAAGAGTGCATCTGCATTGCTTTGAATACGGAAGACAGCAGGCCAAGGAGTTGGAAGAGATCTGCGAAGAGGTTCATTATTATCACCGCAAGTCAAACAGGAGTTATCTCTTCAGAAGGAAACCGTTCATTGCAGCTACCAGAACCTCCGAAGAGTTGATGCAAAGGCTGCTTCAGGATAACCATCCTATTCTATTTGAAGGTCTGCACACATGCTATCATTTAGATGATGAACGTCTGGAAAACCGTTTCAAAATCGTTCGGACACACAATATTGAGCATCATTATTACGGCAATCTGGCCAAGGTGGAAAAGGATCTTTTCAAGCGATATTATTTCCTAAATGAAGTTGGAAAACTGGAACGTTTTGAGCGGATTCTTTGCAACGCCCAGTTGGTTGCAGCCATCTCTAAACCTGACGAACAATACCTGAGTTCACGTTATCCGAATGTGCATCATATCTCGGCATTCCATCCAAATAACAAAGTTGATATTGCCACCGGAATAGGTGATTTCTGCCTGTATCACGGAAATTTGGAAGTTGGGGAGAATAACCAGGCAGCACTGTATCTAGTACGCGAGGTGTTTTCCAATATTGAAGTTCCGCTTGTCATTGCAGGTAGCCGTCCATCGAGGGAACTCAGAGAGGAAATTGCCAAACACAACCATATTGATTTGAGGGCAGGATTGAACACTGAGGAAATTCATGAGCTTATAAGAAATGCTCAGATCAATGTGCTACCAACCTTTCAGGCAACTGGTATAAAGTTGAAATTGTTGGCAGCCCTTTACATGGGGCGGCATTGTTTGGTCAATTCTTACATGGTTGAGAACACTGGTTTGGAAGGACTTTGCCGGGTTGAGGATTCCGAGAAGCGTTTTGCTAAGGCCGTTACCACTCTTTTTGAAACTGATTTCAGTGAAGATGAAGTATTGAAACGAGAGGAGATTCTACATAGCAGATTCTGCAACAGGGTTAATGCAGAGAAATTGGTCTCGCTGATATTTGAATAGAACACACAATAAAAAAACCCGACCTGGAAACAGGTCGGGTTTTCTTCAAGAACATTCGGAAGATCTTATCGTGTGATCATCACTCTGAACGAGGTTGATGACTTGTCTTCGAATGTCAGGTTGAATGTGTGAAGTCCAGAGGCAAGTTGCTCAACATTCATGGTCAGTTTGTTGCTCTTCTGGCAGATATTCTCAGACAATACCAATGCTCCTTTCGAATCGTAAACATCAACCAACACATCACCATTTAATGCTGTTCCAAGTGGAATTGTAATGTTGCTTACCGTTGGGTTCGGATAAGGAATTACTTCCAATTGCTCGATATTCTCGGCAATGCCATTGGTATTCTCCAAGTTAACCACAAGGGCAGGAACATTATCTGTACCGAAACCACCAGCGTACCAAGTGCCACCATCAATGTCGTTCAGCGGGAAGAACACCTCATCGAGGTAGGTTTCATACATCACATTGTAATCGATACCGGCATCCACCACCAAGAAAACGTCATCTGTAAAAACAGTGGCACAGGCCAAGTACTTCTGGTTGTTCAGAATTTCAACTGGCTCAGCAAAAGTGTGCGTAACGAATTCACTTTCAGCATTTGAAGTGTAATCGTAGAATTCATTGTCTGTCAATTCGTTCAGATCATCGAACGTTACAGCGGTTGATGATATAGGGTCGTTCCATTCGTACACGGCCAACTGAACAGCTTCTCCGGTCAGATCCACATCGTTTGTTAACAACGCAAATGTCATTCCAGTGATCTGTAGCTCTTCAGCATTTTCTGATTCCAAGGCAACACACCATTGGTACTCGGTGCCATTTGCTGGTCGAATACCGTTGCCACCTCGTGGCCCTTCTACAGGATCGATTGTGCTCTTGGAGTAAAGGCCTTGACCGTTTATCCAAAATGATGCGGTCACAGTATTGTCATCTGGAAATTCATCTGATGCATCGGTTACGATGGTGTAAGAAATGGTGTAAAAACCTTCTTCGTAACCAGCAGCTTCACTATAATCTGGTAATTGGAAAAACAGACTGTCTCCAACTGGTATGTTGGCTCCGGTTGAGGTTTCATTGTAAACCTCCGTGCCGTCACGGTCAATCACCGCTGTTACAATGGCATTCACTGCTTCTGCAGAACCGTAGTTGAACACCCATGCACCTACAGGTACACTGAAATCTGAACTCGATTGAGCGAACTTGGCTGGAATTGCAAAGCTATTGGCACCGCCAACATTTGCCTTGTAGCTTCCAACGTTGTTTGCGTAGAGTCCTGTGTTGTTTCCAAGAAACATTTCAACGTCTCCGGCAATTATTGCATCGCGAAGCAATTCACCATCAGACTGGCTGATCATTACAACTGGAATGACCACATTGGCCGAGGCCGAACCGCCTCCCATTGAAACGGGCGCACCAGGAATATTATTGATGATGACCAACGCTACAGCACCTGAATCCTGCACATTCATTGCTTTTTGAGAGAAATCGCATTCTCCGCGATAAACCACCGCAATTTTCCCATCAATGTCCATTGGGTTCACAATATCGCCACAGGCCAAAGAGTCTTCAGTGGAAGAACCATCTACAGCGAATGCAGCCTCTGCTGTAAGGGCAACGGTGTCCATGTTTGCACCCCAGTTGTTCTCGCTAGAATAAGTAAAGCTATAGCTGCCTGCCAAATTTGAAGGATTCTGAACAAGTAGCACGATCTGTGCTGAAGCAATTGAACCGATCAGAAGTAACGGAACCAATGCTAGAATAGATTGTAGTATTTTCTTCATTTGAATTTTAGATTAATTAGAGGATCACGAAAGTAATGTCTAGTGATTTTAAATCATAATAAACAAACAAGCCCGACTTGAGGGTCGGGCTTGAATGATGATTCACTTCACGGTCATTTAGTTACCATCACTTGGAAAGTGGTAGATGATCGGTCTTCGAATGTCAAGTTGAACGTATGAAGACCAGCGCTAAGTTTGGTTACATCCATTCTTAGGTTGCCACTCAACTGGCAGATAGTTTCAGAAAGCACATGAGCCCCTTTCATATCATACACGTCAACGGTAACATCTCCACTGATTCCTTTCAATGGGATATTGACCATTTCAACCGTTGGGTTAGGGTAGGGAACAACCTCCAGTTTTTCCACATTTTCAGCAATACCGTTAGGGTCGGCAAGGTTTAGAACAATAGCAGGTACATTCTCAGTACCGAATCCACCGGCAAACCAAGAGCCTCCATCAATATCATTCAATGGGAAGAAAACTTCATCAAGATAGTTCTCGTAAGCTATGTTGTAGTCAATTCCACCGTCTACACCCAGAAATACGTTGTCTGTAAAAATGGTGGCACAGGCCAAATACTTCTGGTCGTTCAGTAGTTCTACCGGTTGTGCAAAAGTGTGGGTTACGAACTCTCCCTGAAGGTCTGCGGAATAATCATAGAATTCATTGTCTGTGAGTTCATTTAGATCATCGAATGTTACAGATGTTGACGAGATAGGGTCGTTCCATTCGTAAACGGCCAACTGCACCGCCTCACCCGTTAGGTCAAGGTCGTTGGTCAATGTATTGAATGTGATACCGGTGATTGCCAATGACTCTGCATTCTCGTTTTTGAGAGCTATACACCATTCAAACTCGGTGCTGTTTGCCGGACGCAAGCCACTGACACCCTGTGGACCTTCATCTGGATCTACTCTACTTTTTGAGTAAATACCTTCTGTGTTTATCCAGAAATCGGTTGTGAGTTGATTGTCGCTTGGAAGTTCGTCTGTTGCGTCAGAAACCATTGAATAGGTAATTGTGTAAAAGCCAGGGTCGTAGCCATTCTGGTTGAACTCCGGAAGGTCTATGTACAAACTATCTCCAGGTAGGATGGTAGCACCGCCCGCTGAGGTTTCGTTGTAGATCTCTGTTCCATCTCGGTCAATTACTGCCTGAAGAATTACATTCTCAGCATTGGCTGAGCCGAAATTGAATACCCAAGCACCAATTGGAACAGTGAATGCGGTGTTTGTTTCTGCAAATCGAGCTGGAATGGATCGACTGTTTGCAATGGAAATGTTAGCTCGGTAAGCACCGATGTTGTTGGTGAAAACACCGTTCGGATTGCCAATGAAAATCTCAACCCCACCTTGTTCAATTGAATCACGAAGCGTGGCTCCAGTGGCATCACTCACAAAAACTGTTGGAATGGTAACCGCAGAAGCGCTATCGCCTCCAAGCATGTTGATCAGGTTTCCAGCTTCATTGTTCACAATAACACACGCAACGGCACCAGCAGCCTGCGCCTGATACGCTTTCAATGAGAAATTACAAGCACCTCTGTACAGGAACGCGATTTTTCCGTTTACATCAACACCATTAATAATGGGGCCACAGCAAGCGGAATCTCCGGCAGCACCATTTACAGGGTCTACATAGGTTCCATCATCAAATGCCCATGCAGCTTCTGCTTGAACATAAGTAGAACTCAGATCAGCTCCCCAACCATCAGCAGTAAAAGAGTCCGTGAAATCGTAAGTGCCAGCAAGGTTACTTGGTTCTTGAACCAAGAACAGGGTCTGTGCAAAAGCGCTACTGGCAAACAGCGCCAAGACCAAGCTTGAAATGATTAAACGTAGATTTTTCATCATGTAGGTTATTTGAATATTAGGCGAATTTAACCGCTCGATTATTATAAACCCAAGAAAAGCAGATTAATTCAAGGCTAAAATGCCCTGATTTGTCAGGTGGTTCTCAGAAATCCTCGGGTCCCACCTTCTGCAGAGTGTCTACCACGTAACCGTTCTCGCACTTCAGTGTGCGTGCAGGGTGCATTTTGAAGAATGAGTAGTTGTGCGTGGCCATCAGAACAGAGGTTCCGGTTTTGGTAATGTCAACCATTAGGTTGAAAATACCTTCGGATGTTTCTGGATCAAGGTTTCCTGTGGGCTCGTCTGCCAGAATAACTTCGGGATGATTGATCAATGCACGCGCAATGGCAACACGCTGCTGCTCACCACCAGAAAGTTGGTTGGGCATTTTGAATTTCGATTCCAGTGTGATGTTAACCAAGTTCAGAACCTCATCAACCCGCTCATCCATTTTGGTCTTGTCTTTCCAGCCTGTTGCTTCCATTACAAACTTCAAGTTCTTCTCAACCGATCGGTCGGTCAATAGCTGAAAATCCTGAAAAACAATACCCAGTTTTCTTCTCAGAAAAGGAATTTCCTTCTGGTCAATCCCAGCTAAAGCATGGCCAGCAACGTAACCTTCGCCTTCCCGAAGTGGAAGGTCAGCATAAAGCGTGCGCAGCAGACTACTTTTTCCAGCGCCCGTTCTACCGATAAGGTAAATGAACTCGCCTTTATCAACCGCAAACGAAACCTTGTTCAGCACCGCGTTATCGCGTATGTAAACCGTTACGTCCGATAGTTGAATAATATGGTCTTGGTTCTCCATCAGGCGATGCCAAAGTTAGTGTAGGAGACGTAAGGTGCAAGTGGTAAGTCGTAAGTCAGAAAAACAACAATTGAATCAACCTTTCTTGTTCCAATTAGCAGCTCTACTAATCGCTGGTCGCTTCCCGATAGCTATCGGGACACTTGTCACTACATAGTCAACACGCACGCGTTAATAAGTATTGCGTTGGCTGATTCTTGAGGGCTGGCATCAGAATAATTTAGCACAGATGACTTCGCTGCAAAGTAGTGTGATGAAACGTGCGCTTTTGGTGCTGTTGGCGGTTGCTGCAAATGGTGAGCTCATGGCGCAGCGTGTGGCCAGCGATGTCGACCCAATTCGCGAGTATTCGGTTGGGTTGGAGTTGTATCAGAAGCAGAAGTTTGCTGCTTCGCAAGAACGGTTCGATGTGGCTTTGGCGCATGTCCGCGAATTGCCAAGTATCCAGCAAGAGAATGCCAAGTATTATCAGGCGTCTTCTGCCTTGCAGCTGTTTAATAAGGATGGCGAAACGTTGATGCTGGGTTTCATCAAGGCGCATCCAGAGCATCCGATGGTGAATCTGGGGCATTTTGAATTGGCCAAGTACTATTTCACCAAGAAGCGTTACCACTCCGTTTTGGAGCAGTTGGCGTTGGTAGATCCGCAAGACCTCGACAAGAAATACTTGGAGGAATACTACTTCAAGAAAGGGTATTCGCATTTCCAGCAAGAGGAATATGACGAGTCGAAAGCGGCTTTGTCGAAAGTGCTGGCCGATGGCAAAAAGTACCGCTCGCCAGCGCTGTATTACAGTTCATACATTCTCTATCGCGAAGGGCAGAATGAAGCGGCTCTGGCTGGTTTCAAGGAGTTGGAAGACGATAAGCTTTTCGGGAAAGTTGCACCGTTTTATGTGTTGCAGATTCATTATCGCCAAGGGCGAAATGAGGAGGTTTTGGATTACGGGGCCAAGCTTTTGGAAAAGGATTACTCGGAAAGCAAAAGCGGAGAGATTCATCGGATGATGGGCGAGGCGTACTTCAATTTGGGTCGCTACGCAGAAGCCATTCCTGAAATGGAAATTGCCATTTCGCACTTGGGCGGTAATCGCGATGACCGCTACAAATTGGCATATGCTTCCTATCGCGGTGGCGATTTTCAGAAGGCCATCACATATTTCCAGCAGATAACGGGCGAGGAAGATGAAATGACGCAGTTGGCCTTTTACCACATGGGCGATTGCTACCTGAAACTCGACCAGAAAATGGAAGCGCGCAGCGCGTTCCGTTCGGCTTCCAAGTATGCGTTTGATGAGCAGATAAAAGAAGATGCGCTCTTCAATTTCGCCAAAACCGCTTATGAGCTTTCGTATGACCCGTACAATGAAGCAGTCTCAGCGTTTGAGGAATACATCGCCAAAAACCCAAACAGCGAGCGGGTTGATGAGGCGTATGAGTTCCTGCTTCAGGTTTACCTGACCACCAAGAATTACGAGGCGGCCATTGATGCCATTGATAAGATCAAGCAGAAAACGGAAGACCAGAAAGCCACGTACCAGCGCATCTGTTACACGCGCGCAACAGAGTTGTTCCATGATCTGCGTTTCAAGCGTGCGGTGCATTATCTGAAACGGTCAGATAAATTCCCAATTGACCCGAAAATCACTTCTCAGGCCATTTTCTGGCAAGCCGAAGCGTATGCAAGAATGCGAAAGTGGAAAGCTGCGGAGGAACATTACAAGTTGTTCTTGGATGCGCCAGCTGCCATAGGTTCTCGCGAGTTCGGGTTGGCGCATTACGGATTGGCGTACGTTCAGTTTGAGAACGAACAGTATGAGCCTGCCATCAATTGGTTCCGCAAGTTTGTGGATTATGAGAAAAAGGATTCGCTGCGCGTGAATGACGGTCTGCTTCGAATTGCCGATTCGTACTACCTGCAAAAGCAGAATAAGTTGGCCATTCAGTACTACGATAAGGCCATCAAGTATAATAAGTTCGATACGGATTACGCCATTTTCCAGATTGCGGTTTGCTACGGATTGGAAGGGCAGAATGCCTCCAAGATCGAGACCCTGAAAGCCATGTTGGAAAACTACCCTGAAACCGATTTTGCGGCTGATGCTGAATATGAGATTGCTGAGACCTATTTCTTCACCGACAACTCACAGATGGCCATGTTGTACTTCGATAAGGTTATCAAGGACCATCCGAATTCGCATTACGTGCGCAAGGCCAAGTTGAACAAAGGGTTACTGTTCTACAATCAGAGCGAAGATCAGGCTGCTTTACCACTATTCGAGGAAGTGGCAGAGAATTATCCTGCAACAGAGGAGGCGAAAGAAGCCTTGATGAAAATCCAAAAGATCTATGTGGAGAAAGGCGATGTGCCAGGATTTGAGAAATATGTGGCAGAGAAGAATTTCCCTGACATCACAACTGGTGCATTAGATACTTCCTACTACGAAGCAGCGGAATTCATGTTCACGAAAGGCAATTTGGAAGGAGCCATGGCCGAATTCCAAACGTACTTGGACAAGTTTCCTCATGGGTTCTTTGCTTTGAATGCCAACTTCTACCGAGCAGAGGCAGCACTGGAATTGAAGAAATATGATGAGGCCATCAAAGGTTACGACCATATTTTGGAGTTCAAGAAAAATGCCTTTACCGAGCGTTCGCTGATGGCGGCTTCGAGCATTTACTTCTTCCAGAAGAAATACAACGATGCACTCCTACGATTCACCATGTTGGAGGAAGTTGCTGAGGAAGCTGAGAATCTGATGCAGGCTCGTGTTGGTCTGATGCGCTGCAACTATTTGCTCAACAATTTTGAGGAAGCGCACAAGTATGCCATGAAACTCAAACGTTCAGATAAAGTTCCTGAGCGTACGCTGCAAGAAGCCAGTCTGACATCGGCCAAATGTGCTATGGCACAGGGCAATCTTAGAATGGCCGAAGAACGTTTCAAGATGACATTGCTCGAAGCCAATAATGAGATAGGCGCAGAGGCTCTTTACAACTTGGCCAAGATCCACTACTTGAATGATTCTATTGATCAGGCGCAGAGCCTCATTTTCGAAATGGTCAATCTCTTCCCGAATTATGGTGAGTGGATCACACGCTCTTTCCTGTTGCTGGCAGACACCTATCTGAAGCAAGGCGAGGAATTCCAAGCCAAGTTGACGCTACAGAACCTCATAGATAACTACGATGGCGAACTGAAGGCCGAGGCGCAACAGAAGTTGAACGAACTGGAAGCGTCCGCTCCCAATTTGGAAGAGCGCAAGGATGGTGAAGGTTGGGACATTGAATTTGAGCAAGAGGGGAAGGTTCGTGATGACATTTTTGAGATTGACGAGGACGAGGAATACGAAGACTACGAACCAAATTTGGAGATGGAATGAAACGTCTGACGCGATACCTGGTTCTTTTCACGTTCATGCCATTGGTTACCATGGCACAGGAAGAAAAACTGCCTGACAGCCTGCGGTTCACCATCAAAAAGGATTACAGGCCAGTTGCCAGAGATGCGCGCAAGATCCTGTCGCAGCCCGAGGTAAAACATGACACGGCCAATCTCAAAGAGGTTGATTACACGGTTATACCTAAGTCGAAAGAAGTATCCTATGAGGCAGAGCCATTGCAGGCCGCGCAGCTCTCAAACGAGCCATTGCCCAAGTTGTACAATGGTTTCATAAAGGCTGGTTTCGGAAATTATACCATGCCGTTTTTCGAGGCAAGTTTCGGTAGTCTTCGAAGCAAAAAGTTTCAGGCGGGTTTCTTTGCGCGGTATCACGCTTCATTCGCTAAGCTGAACAAGGTTAGGAACTTTGGTTTTACAGATGCTGGTATTCGCGGTTTTGGGAAGTATTTCATGAAAGACCATGTGCTGAAAGGAGCACTGGAATATGATGTTGACGAGAATTATTACTACGGTTGGAATCTGAATGATGTAAACTTCGATAACGCTACGGCCGTTTCGAAAGACAGCCTGCATCAGGTCTTTCATCATGTTGGTTTGAATCTTGATCTGACCGCACTGCAGGAAAAGAAGCCGCATTTGCTTGATCAGGCCGGGTTGGCCTACAGCTACACACGAGGCAATTTCCAAGAACAAGAGCATTACGCAGCTCTTTCTGCCGGAGTCGGTTTCAGAATAAAAAAGGAACGGATGTTCATCCGAACAGCATTCGACTATTGGAATCTGAATCTACCGAGCTTTAAAACCAATAATCTGATATGGGGAATTCAGCCAAAATTCCGAGCAGAGCGTGAACGGTGGGGAATCGATCTTGGAGTTGATTTCACCTTGGATGTAAACGATACAGCAACGAAAGTCCTGCTCTTCCCAATTCTTGATTTCCACTATTTCTTGGTGAAGGATATGTTGAGGTTTTATGTTGGGGCTAAGGGCGGTGTAAATCGTAATGGGCTGAGAACCATTTCGCAGATCAATCCTTACTTCAAAACCGATCAGGCACTTAGCAATACATGGGAGCGTCTCAACATTTTTGGAGGGTTCAAAGGCACCATCATCAAAGGTCTCGGGTTTGATGTTTCGGTGGCCGAGGTGATCAATGGTCAGCAGATGTTCTTTGTAAATGACACGGCCCGTGGTCTTGGGCATCGTTTCTTAACGGAGTATCACGATACGCGCATCACATGGCTTAAAGGGGCAATGAGCTATCAGTGGAAGAATAAGTTGGAGGTAGTTGCCCAAGCAGAGTATCGCTGGTTTGTAATGCCAACCGATAGCATTAAACCATGGCACGAAGCGCCTTTCCGCTTCACCTTCTCTGGGAACTATAATCTGAAAGACAAGTTCATATTCAAAGCAGCGATCAGCGCTTATGGGCCACGTGTTGCAAGAGATTTCACAACCGATACTTTGGGAGTTACAATGATGACACCGGTAACCTTGAAAGGTTACGCAGATGCAAGCATCGGGGTGGAGTATCGATACAAGAAATGGCTTGGCGCGTTCGTTGATTTCCGCAACATTGCCGCCCTCCGCTACGACATCTGGAAACAGTATCCATCGCAGCGTTTCAGCTTCATTGCAGGGCTTCATTTCAGCTTCTGACCAGCAGTGTGTAAAACTGCCTTGTTTTTGTTGATAAAGTAATCTTGGAATCCCTTTCCTGATACGGCTTTCAGGACGGTTTTGGGTATCTTTGGAAGTTGATTTTTCAGAACTAAAAAATGTCCGAAAAAGTGGAAGAAAAAGAGAAGCAGGCAAAAGCATATTCGGCCGATAGTATTCAGGCCCTTGAAGGGATGGAGCACGTAAGGATGCGTCCATCCATGTACATTGGAGATGTGGGTCTGCGCGGCCTTCATCACTTGGTGTACGAGGTAGTAGATAACTCCATTGATGAGGCCCTTGCGGGACATTGTGATACCATTACGGTGGCCATTACACCATCCAACGGTATCCGTGTGCGAGATAACGGTCGTGGTATCCCTGTTGATATTCATAAAAAGGAAGGTGTTTCTGCCCTTGAGGTGGTTATGACCAAGATCGGGGCTGGTGGTAAGTTCGATAAAGACTCTTACAAGGTTTCGGGTGGTCTTCACGGGGTTGGTGTTTCCTGTGTGAATGCACTTTCTAAACACCTTCGCGCTACTGTTTACCGAGATGGAAAGATCTGGGAGCAGGAGTACAGCCAAGGAAAGCGTTTAGCTCCGGTAGAGGAGAAGGGAACAACGGATTATCGCGGTACAGAAGTTGAGTTTGAACCGGATCCTCAGATCTTTGAATTGCGTGAGTACAATTATGATACGCTTGCTGCCAGAATGCGTGAGTTGGCCTTTTTGAATAAAGGGCTGACAATAACCATGACTGACGAGCGCGTTACGGACGAAAAAGGCGAACATCCTACCGAGAAGTTCTATTCAGAACTCGGTCTTCAAGAGTTCGTTACGTTCTTGGATGGCAACCGTGAGAAGTTGATTGAGGATGTGATCAGTATTGAGGGCGAGAAGAGCGGAATTCCAGTTGAGGTGGCCATGGTTTATAATACCGGGTTTACGGAGAACATTCACTCTTACGTGAACAATATCAATACACATGAAGGTGGAACGCATCTTTCTGGTTTCCGCAGAGGTTTGACCAACACACTGAAGAAGTATGCAGAGACATCTGGAATGCTTGACAAGCTAAAGTTCGAGATTTCCGGAGATGACTTCCGAGAAGGTCTGACTGCTATCATTTCTGTGAAAGTAGGGGAGCCTCAATTTGAAGGACAAACCAAAACCAAGTTGGGTAACCGAGAAGTTACTGCTCCAGTGAGTCAGGCTGTCAGCGAAATGCTGGAGAATTATCTGGAGGAGCATCCGAACGATGCGAGAACCATTGTTCAGAAGGTGATTCTTGCAGCAACTGCTCGTCATGCGGCCAGAAAGGCGCGCGAGATGGTCCAGCGTAAGAATGTGTTAACGGGAACAGGCCTTCCTGGAAAGCTGTCTGATTGTTCTGACAAGGATCCAGAGCGTTGCGAGTTGTTCTTGGTTGAGGGAGATTCTGCGGGTGGTACAGCCAAGCAGGGGCGTGATAGGAACTTTCAGGCCATACTGCCACTTCGCGGTAAGATTCTGAACGTTGAGAAGGCGATGCAACACAAGGCTTTCGAAAATGAGGAGATCAAGAACATGTACACAGCGCTTGGTGTGACCATCGGTACCGAGGAAGATGAGCGTGCTCTGAACATGGAAAAGCTCCGTTATCACAAGATCATCATCATGTGTGATGCGGATGTCGATGGTTCTCACATTGCAACGTTGATTCTCACCTTCTTCTTCCGCTACATGCGTGAGTTAGTGGAAAGTGGTTACCTCTATATCGCTGCGCCACCACTTTATTTGGTAAAGAAAGGTGCCAAGCAGGAGTACTGCTGGAACGATGACCAACGGGATGCTGCTGTTCTACGCCTCAAAGGAGAAGGTAAGGAGAGTTCAGTAGGAGTGCAGCGTTATAAAGGTCTTGGAGAGATGAATGCTGAGCAGCTTTGGGAAACCACCATGGATCCAAGCTACAGAACATTGCGTAAGGTGACCATTGAGAATGCAGCAGAGGCAGATAGAATCTTCTCAATGCTAATGGGTGATGATGTACCACCTAGAAGAGAATTCATTGAAAAGAACGCGAAATATGCCAAGATTGATGCATAACGAGCAACGCGTATAAACGAAAAAGCCCGATTGTAGATTCAATCGGGCTTTATTATTTGAACTTATTTAGAATTATTGAGGAGTAGCAGCCTCCTTTGAATTAACAACTTTTCGTTCACCTCTTCGCCTCTCCATTAATTCGCGGTTAGGAATAGCTGAATCCTTATCAGAAGTGTTTTCAGAAGAGTTGATTCTTTCTGCTTTCTCTACCTTTTCAGGGCTGACGGTATACTCACTTGTGGAACGTTCAACAGTTGGTTGATTTCTTGATGCCTCAGTTTTTTCTGCCGACTGAGCCAGTGCAGAAACACCAATAAACAGAGAAACAGCAATTGAAAGCGTGGTCTTCATTGTAAACTGAATACGGGGTTAGTAACAGATTACACTAATGGTACGGTGATGCGTTCCATTGGTAGCCGTGGCCGGTTCGTTATATATAGTACCAGTATAAAGACCTGATCTCATCCACTGCAAAGTAAGAGTATGAGAAACATTTGCTGTAACAGTTACGGGCTTGCTGAATGCAAGAGACCAAGTTGTTGCTACACCATCAATGTCATCATAATCTTCTCCTACTGTATTGGCTCCACCAATCGGTGTTCCATCGAGAAGTACCCTTGCATAAACGTTTTGAATTGGGAAGGATTGAGGATCAGAACGACCTGATAACGTCATCATCACTAAGGCATTAGAGGTGCTTGGTGTGAAGGTTAAGGATAAACCTGTATTAGTGAATGTAGTGGAATTCATGCTAATATCAGTAGTTCCAGTTGCGCTGAAAACCTGAGAACCAGGTCCAGCAGGCCCAGTCGGCCCAACAGGACCTTGCGTACCAGCCGTTCCTTGCGCACCAGTTGGGCCTTGAGGTCCAGTTGAGCCATTAGCACCAGCAGGTCCAGTTGGTCCAGTAACTCCATTAGCACCAGCAGGTCCAGTCGGTCCCGTAGCACCAGCAGCACCAGTTGGTCCAGCAGGCCCAGTAGCTCCAGCAGGTCCGTTAGCTCCTATAGGTCCAGTGGCACCATTTGCTCCCGCAGGTCCAGCAGGCCCAGCAGGCCCTGTCGGTCCCGTTGCGCCATTAGCACCAGCAGGTCCATTGGCTCCGTTAGCACCAGTTGGTCCAGCAGGGCCTGTGGGGCCAGTAGGACCGAAATTGCCAAGACCTCCAATACAAACCCATTGGGCGTCATTCTCATCCCAGTAGCAGAATTGGTCAAGGTCAGTATCATAAACCATCAAACCATCAGAACCAATAATTGGGTTTACCGCTAATCGTTGCAGCGTATTCAAACGAGGAACTAAGAGTCCTTTGTCAGTAGAAGATATGTCAAGAATCGCATTCTCATGCGGTGTAGAAGTACCAATACCAACATTGTTGTACTGTGCAAAGACGGAAGTTCCAAATACCAACGATAAAATGGAAACTACAAACAGTGACTTTGAAGTAAGTTTTAGGTTCATGCTATGGGGGTTAATAAGCGTCAAATGTAATTAAAAGTCTATTATGTATTATACAGAAGAGACGGAATGGAATTGTTCTAACGAATACTCATAAAGACTATTCTTACCTCACCAATGATACGTGTCCAAAATACTGGTGACTGTTGCCTTTTACATCGTCTAGCTTGATTTTCCATACATATACGGCCATCTCCACCTGTTGTCCTTTGTAGGTGCCGTTCCATGGTTCATTAATGTTCTCTGTGTAGTATATCAACTCACCCCATCTATCGAATATGGACATTTGATAAGTGCTCCAATCAATACCTTCTCCATACCCTCTGAAATAGTCGTTCCGTCCATCATCATTCGGGGTAAAAGCATTCGGAACATAGAACATGAAATCCGGTTCTACTATCAATTCCCTATATGTGATGTCTACACACCCTTTGTCGGTAACCACCTGTAAACTGATAACGAAAGTGCCTGTATCACCATACTGATGCATTGGATTCTGTTGCGTTGAGAATTCGCCATCTCCGAAGTTCCAATTCCAGTTAACCAGATTTCCGGTCGAATAATCACTGAAGTCTACTTCGGCATTCAGGAGATTGACAACATCTGGGTTGAGATCAAAACTGGCGGTTGGCAGCGGGAACACGTTTACAAAATTTGAATAGACCGTGTCGGTAAGACAGCCTTCAGCAGTGGTAATACTTAAGCTTACATCATAACTACCTGCGTTGGCGTACTCATGGATAGGTTCTGCAACGTTTGAGGTGTTTGAATTTGCCTGCGGGTCGCCAAAATTCCAGCTCCAAGCAAGGGGTGTGGGTTGAGTTTGGTCTGAAAAGTTCACCACCAGAGGTTCGCATCCACTATCTGGAAGAGCAACAATTTCAATCAATGGAAGCTGATGAACCGTGACTGTACTTGAGGCAAAGGCAGGTGGAGTCGTACAGCCATCAGTTACCATAAAATCGAAGGTAGTGGTTACTGTTGGTTGGGTATCTATAGGAAGCGTTATTGGATTGACCACATCTGGTAGAAGAAATACATTGTAATTTCCATCTCCACCTCCAATAATAAGGTCGATAGTGGCGGTGTCATACGGACAAATGCTGGTATCGGGACTTAATAATGGTCGAAGAACATCCAGGCTAAGTGGAGGTAAGACTTCTATCGTAACGTTCTTCGGGGCTGATGTACATCCATTGGCATCGGTTACCACCAAGGTGTAAGTTGTGCTAACCTCAGGCATAACAGTTGGGCTGGTGGCGTTGGGAATCAAGGAAGGGTCAGCTGGATTTGCTGTCCACAGATATGTGCCATATGGTGGAGTTCCTCCAACCACGTTGGCAGAAAGTACCGCTGATTGGCCAATACATACTTGGTTAACATCCGAACTGACCTGAACCTGAACTTCGGTGGGGCCGCCAATGGTTACGTTAATAACTTGCGTACAACCATCCTGGTCTGAAACCAAGATCTCATAATCGTTTTGACAAAGAGTGTTGCTTGAACTGCCGTTTGCAACGTTCGGTGTCCAAGCATAGCTGTAAGGCCCCAACCCATCAGGCTGGATATCAATTTGACCATCGCATGCGTTAAAGCAGGTTTCATCTTCAGAGTTCAGCACATAATTGAAGGTTATTGGCTGTGAAATGATAAATGTTGAATCGAGACTACAGCCGGTATTGTCAGTAACGGTGACAGTAACACTGCCAGCGCCCAAATTGCTTTCTATAGCTGAGTTTCCTCCGCTTGTCCAGCTGTAGGTATAAGGAGCCACCCCTCCCTGAGGAGCCACAACAATTTCACCATCCGATGCCCCACATGCTGCGTCTGTGATCACTGCGGGTATACTCATCAACGAGAACGTAATTTCTACATCATCTGAGGCAACACAACCATTTCCGTTGTCTTCAGTCCAAGTAAATGTGTGGGTGCCGGCAGTTGGTACGGTTACCGTTGCATTGGGGTCGTTGGCATTTGGCGTAAAGCTGGTACCAGCGGGTCCTCCGCTCCAGGTTCCGGAACCATAACTTGGGGTTGCTTGCAACTGATAAGATAGGATACAGGTTTGAACATCCGTCCCCGCGTTTGCAATTGGAAGTGCCACAAATGGTCCACCGGTAACCGTTATAGGACACCCGTTTTCGTCCGTTATATCGAACGAATAGTTATCACCATTCTGTAATCCGTCAATCACAATATCACCGCCATCTGAACAAGTGGTGTTTACAAAGCTTGCGCTAGCAGGTTGAAGGTTGGATGCTGTAAAGTTGCCGCCAAAGACCTCGGGATAACCACCACTTACAGTTACGGTTACCGTATTTGTCTGGCAATCTGGTGTAACGTTGGTTACGATTGGAGGTAGGTAATTGACAGAAGTTACTGTTCCCAACGCCCAGCAGTTTGAATTGATGATGTAATTGGGAGTAATAGGGTCAAAGTGATATAAGGTTATTGGCGCATAATAGAGCTGGTTGTTGGGGAAGGTACCTGGAGGGAATTGCGCGAAAATTGAGTTAGGGTCATTAATATCACCCATGCTGCCATCGCTTGGTATGATGCCGACTAAACAAGGGTCGCTTCCTGGAAATATTCCTGGAGTTGGAGGGCAGGCATAAAGTAAGTAGGTATATGCCGGTTGATAAGGGAACTGATTGCCATTGCCGTCAATCAGTGGGCCTTCGTCATCGGGGAATGAAAAATCGTTGTTGCTTACAATGTCCAATTGATCACCATCGCACAGAATAAATTCGTTTATCCCATTGCCTGTTATCGTAGCGGTAGTTGTTCCGCCCTGTGCAGAACAACCGCATATAATGGTTTGCGTTTGCTCGCATGTTGGAAAATCCGAGAAATAATAGGTTATCACGTAACTTGAGGCTGCTGGGTCTAATCCTGTTACCTGCCACGCCTCCGGACTGTTGAAAGGTGGTTGAATATTCGTGGTCTGCGTGCTGGTTCCATCGTTAATTTCTATAACAATTGTTCCCGTAGCAGGCGGATTATTGAATTCTATTGTTCCGTCAACTTCTCCAGATCCGGATACACAGTTTGCCTCATAGTAGGTGATGGTAGGTGGGGCCGTAAATGTGGTAGTGATGTTACAATTCTGGTCATCGGTAAACACTGCCCCGAAATCACAGCCAAGACCATCTTGCGGTAAGCCTGTGTAAGTAAATGTTAAAGGACTGGTAAATGGCGGATTGAATACCTGCTGGTTAAGAAAGCAGTCGGAAACAATTAATTGACCAGTAGCTGGTGGGTCGGTAAATGTTAGTGTTCCTTCTACATCATATTGAAGAAAGCCTTGGCCTGAGGTATAGCAGTCGGTCAGCTCAATGTCCAATGAGTTCATAATGCAGCCAACGCAAGGTTCAACCACTACGTCAAAGGTTATGGATGGTCCATCTCCGCATTGGATGGTCTCAATTACTGAAACCTGTCCGCCTGTTGTGCCCCAATCAACGGTAATTGAGTTGGTTCCTTGGCCCGAAACAATGCTTGCGCCTGTCGGAACTGTCCACGTGTAGGTTGAACCAGGTGTATTTGTAACAGAGTAGACTGACCCTGTGGCATTCTCACAAACGGGTGTTGGACCCTGAATTGGTGGTGTCTGTGGGTCGCAACAGTTCGGGTCAATGGTTATTGATACATCATCGCTTACCGTAACACAGCCAGCATTGTCTGAAGCAGTCAATGTGTAAGTTGTAGCTCCGTTAGGGCAGACCTGCGGTGTTAAAGTCGTTTCCTGACCTGCTGCCATACCTGTGGTTGGAGACCACATTACATCTGGAGTGTATTCATCAACTTCATCATCGAAGGTGATGGACCACCCATCGAATGTACCATTTCCACCAAGTAAACCATCTGTTGCAACTTCCAGAGACCAGACTCCATTGGCAGTACAGCCATTCATTGCTGTGAAAGGTTGGCTTGAATTGAATGTGCCGGTAATCGGATCAGCATTTGCCACTGACAGATCACTACCTCCAGCAGGAACAAAACATGCGTTCTGATAATATGATGGAGTTCCGAATAATCCACCCCCAGCAGGAGCCCCACCGATAGGAACAAGTTCAACTTGAGAGCCATCAGGACATATCAGTGTCAAAGAAAGAGCTTCAACTCCATCTCCTAGCGCACCGTTGAACTCCAAGAAGGAAATGCATACTTGCACAATTGAGCCAGGGTTGACGGTAGACATATTCAGATCCTGAACGTTCACGTTTACTGTAGCACCACCAAAAACAGATGCATCAAAGTCTTCTGTTTGATTATTGGAAAAAGTAGTGATTCCTCCTGGATCATTTATAACTGATGCAGTACCGGCCAAATTGATACAGTCTCCGGGGCACAGAGACTGGTCAGAACCGGCATCTACCTGAACAACAGGGTTGGTTACAATTATCTGAATATTGTCTTGGCAATTGCCAGTGCTGGTCACCATATCCACCGTGTAAGTGGTGGTCACCAATGGACAGACATCCGTTGGGTTTGTTCCTGGAAGTTGGGTAGTATAGCCGTCATGTTGCCAAGTGTACTGTACGTTAGGGTCGTTAACAATTATCTCCACATTATCTATGCCCCAGTGGTCATATTCTGCACCTGAATCTGCATCTTGAAACCAACGGAATTGCACATTATTTGTGAGAGCCGCCTGTGGTATTTCAAAGCACCAATTGTTCCAGTTAATGTATTGTGGGTCATAACCACCGTTGGGATCGAAATATTCTATGGTTACCCAAGTATTACCTCCGTCTGTTGAGTATTGCAGATAGACACCTTCCTGTGGTTCATCCGGTCCTTCGCAGGGTGATGCATCTCCCTGTTCAGCAAACAGCATATCGAAACAGATGGTTCCACCAGCAGGAGCCGTTGCGGGACCAAAATCAAGCGGCAATGTTTCGAGTGAGCGGGGAGCTGAAGACTGGTCGCCCATCCAAAGGTGCGTAGTACCGTCCACGCCATTAGGGCTACAAGGATTATTAAAAGAGGCCTGCTGCGTAAAAGCCCAACCTGTAGGTTGGCCTGAGTTAAAATCTTCTTGGAAACTGATGTTACCACTCGTAGAACCAAAATGTGAAAGCGTAACGCATTCTCCACAGGTTATTTCGCTCAGGGTGGCGTTAGCAGTTACATCGCATTGGGCAAATGAGGTTTTACCAAAACCAAGGCCAACAGCCAACGACAATATCCAGTTGAATCTTCTTATGAACGCTTTGATGCTCGGCTTCACTGTTTTTCAATTTGAATGTCAACAAGTTCAAAATGAGTGAGTTGCCTCACATTCTTCAGGTCTATCATTTTGACAAAGACCCTGAGTCCATTGCTTTCAGCACAGTTTCCCGAAATTGTTTCTCCAGGGTTCAGTTTGGCCTCTACAACATACTCCTCAGATGTTGAAGAGCAACTGATGCATTTGCCATCATACCAAAGATTTTTCTTGAAGCGAATAGTAATCGCATCCTCTGATGCGTTCGCCATTTCTAAGAAGCGGTAAGCCTTTGCGGTCCCGTTATGGTGGTCAGTGCATTCAGCAAGACTGGCCGAAATTCTGATGCCTCCTGAATTGTAGATCAGGTTCCCTTCAGAATCCTGTCCAAACAACCAAAATGACTGTAGCGTCAGAAAGGCCAGAACAAGGAATCTGAGGTTTTGCATAAGGGTTGGTCAACGGTTTATTAATAGACGGTAAACTTGATAGGAGTTGCCCGCGTGGATGCAATGTGCAAATAATAGATCTAACTTAATCTACAGGAAATGACAGATTATCCACTTAGTGGGTCATCGCAGAAGAGTTACACCACCACGATAGGTATGTGCTTCACCGTTCTGGTCGTAAATGCGAATCAGATAGACGTAAACACCCATTTCAACTTCCCGGTCCATATACCAACCTTTCCAAGGCTCGTCAATGTTTCCGGTGTAATAGATCTCTTCTCCCCAACGGTCGTAGATCGTCATTTCAAATGTGTCCCATTTCACACCTTCTCCATAAGGCCGGAAATAATCATTTCGACCATCACCGTTAGGGGTAAAGGAGTTAGGGATGTAGAACATAACGTCTGGGTCTATTTGTATTCTTCTGCTCGTATTGTCTACACATCCATGAATCGTTTCAACAGTAAGCCAAACAACATAGATTCCTGTGTCTGTATACGTGTAAACCGGGTTTTGCTCCGTGGAGCCATCGCCAGTTCCAAAATCCCATTCCCAAGAACTGATATCATAGACTGAGAGGTCTGTGAATTCAATAGTTGCCTGAAGAATATTGGTTCTTTCAGGATCCATATTGAAATTAGCAACAGGCAGAGGGAAAACTTCTATGTAGTCGGTTTTTATCGTGTCTGACACACAGCCATCAGCAGTTACAACCGAGAGAGAAACATCGTAGGTACCCGCACCAGAGAAGGTGTGCGAAGGATTCTGACTGTTACTTGTGTTGGTGCCAGAATTGGAATCTCCGAATGTCCAACTCCAAGATGCTGGAGCTGGTGATGTTTGGTCAATGAAGTTAACGGTGTGTTCATGGCAGCCAGACAACTCGTCACCAACAAAATCAACCACCGGAAGATCGAACACCGTAACTGTACTTGAAGCAGTTGCGGGAGGAGTGGTACAACCATCCACAACAATGAATTGATATGTAGTTGTTGCCGAAGGTTGAACTTGTAACGGAAGCTGAACAGGATTGAAATTATCGGGTGCCAGATAGTAAGTGTAATTTCCATCACCTCCAGAGGCAAGAACGTTCAAAACCGCAAAGTCATAAGGACAAATACCAGTATCTGGGCTGGCCAAGGGCCTAGTTACAGTGAGCGTAAGAGGAGGCAGTACTTCAACAGTGACATATTTCGGAACAGACGTACATCCATTTGCATCGGTGCCAATGAAAGTGTAAGTGGTGGTAACTACTGGTGAAACAGTTGGATTTTGTAGTGTCCCGTTAAGCGTTGGGTCGGCAGGGTCTGCAACCCAGTTGAAGGTCGTATAAGGTTGTGTGCCTCCTGCCAATACTGCACCAAGATCAGATGATTGCCCAATGCAAATAGGCGAAGCCGATACAGATAGTGTAGCATTAACGGCCGTAGGTTCCGAAATGGTGGTGGAAGCTGTTGCCAAACATCCGGCATCATCGGTAACGGTCACAGTATATGACCCAGCACAAAGACCGGTTGCAGTGGCCGTGTTCTGCGTAGGGGTTGAATTCCAAGAATAAGACAATGGTGGAATAGCTCCTGCATTTGCCTGTACCGTTGCCTCTCCATCGCAAGCTTGGAAACAGGTAGCGTCTGTAACTGAACTTATGGATGCGCTGAAGCCTGGAGTAGAAGTTATATCCACATCAACACTGGTCGTACAACCGTTGTCATCTGATGCAGTAACCGTGTAAGTTCCAGGTAACAAGCCAGTTGCTGTTGCTGCGTTTTGAGCTGGAGTTGAACTCCAATTGTAGGAATAATCCAATGCCACGGTTCCTCCAGATGCAGTTGCAGTGGCTGCACCATCAGGGTTTCCACAAGTAGATTGTTGGTCCATGGCTGCACTAATGCTCATAGCAGTTGGTTCCGCAATAACGACCTGTGCTGTTGTAATACAGCCACTGGCATCTGCCACTCCAACATTGTAAGTACCCGCACAGAGACCTGAAGCTGTTGCTGTTGTCTGTGTCTGAGGGTCATCCCAGATCATACCAATAGGGGCCGTTCCATTTTGGACGTCAACCGTTGCAGTTCCATCGCACAGCCCATTACAGGAAACATCACTGAAAGCTGAAATTGAAGCGGTTATGGACCCAGGATCCAATCCAACTATTACAGAGTTGGTAGACTGACATCCACCAGCATCCGTTAAAGTAACGTTGTATGTGCCAGCATCAAGACCGGTTGCGGTTTGAGTTGTTTGAGCATTTGGGTCATCCCACAGGTAGGTGAAAGGAGCATTTCCATCCACTGGAGTTGCAGTGGCGGTTCCATTGGCTGCAGAGCATACAGCATCAGTACTGGACATGTCTGGCGGAGACAAAGAACCTGATGTAAGACCCACGGTAATGCTTTCAGTGGCTGTACATCCGGTGGCATCGGTCACGGAAACATCATAATTTCCCGCTGCCAGTCCAGTTGCAGTTTGACCACTTTGAGATGGAGTAGTATTCCATGAATAACTGTAAGGTGCAACGCCTCCGGAAGGAGTAACGGTGGCAGTACCATCATTTCCCACACAGGATGCGTCCGTAGAAGAGGGGGTCAAGGTAATTTCGACAACATTTATGATTGCATTGGCACTGGCAGAGCAGTTGCCATCATTTCCTGTCACGGTGTAAGTGGTAGTTGCTGATGGGGTGGCATCAACTGAAATGCCCGTTGTTGCAGAGAGTCCAGCTGCAGGAGACCAAGTATAGGTCATTCCCGAATTTGGACTACTGGCAGTAAGTGTTGTAGTGGTTCCACTGCAGACATCAACATTGGTTGGTGCCACGCTAACAGAAACTGTACTGTTCTGAGTAACCGTAACCTGATCGGTAACGGTAACAACCGCCCCATCGCAGTTTGTATAAACCACTTCGGCATCATAAGTGGTGGTGGCACTGGGACAAACATTCACCGAAAGACCATTTCCGACAACTGTTCCTCCATCGTACCAGGTTACCACGTAATTCGGAGCACCGCTGGGCGTAAATCGCCAAGCCTCATTATTTGCGGTCCAAGGTCCAGTATTTCTGCCAGGAGGAGTAACGCCATTTGCACCCGTTGCGTCTTGAATTCCAATCACGGCATTCCCACTGTTCCAGCTACTGCAAGTTTCCTTCTGTTGAATGTAAACCTCAATTACGTTGGTGGTTTCATAGAGAACTATCTGCTGAGTTGTGTGCTTACACTCTCCACCAAATAATCCTTGACAATCACAATCGAAGTGAGCAACGTTGTTAAAACTTGCTACAAACATTCTACAAGGAGCTGTTCCTTGGATAAAATAGCTGATATCGCCCTCCACACTAGGGTCAATATCATGATAGGCTCCCATTATGGAGTTGTTGTAAAGCCCGCCAGGTGGCGGACCGGGTGTTGGGCATGAAGCAGAATATGACCAAGCGCAGAACTGGGTGGCCTGGGTGACGTCAAACGTTAGGAGACCATTGGCCCCAATAACAATTTGATTATAGACATTACCATAAAAGCAAAAATTAAAAGGTAGATTGATGATGTCTCCCCAGATGTCGTCTGTGTTTATGAACTGAGCTGTACCTCCAGTGAATGGAGCAGGTGGTGCATAGGGTACAGATGAAACTGTATAGGCAGTGGTGGCACCGGTTTCAAGAACTGAGGCTGTTAGATCAACACAGGTGACGTTGCAGTCAACAGATTGGTTTGGACCGCAGGTGATCTCTGGGCATCCGGGTTGGGCCAAGGCCTCAGATGAGCATAGAATTGTCAGGAATAAACTGGCTAAGAAAAAGCGGAAAATATTCAGATCATACACCTCCTAACAACTTTGGTCACTCAATCTTTACTTGTGTCTGTAGATAGTTACGGTTCCGGAAACGGTCTTGGGCTCAAACGTATTGAATTTCTTTAAAGTGAACACGTAAACATACATTCCCTGTTTCATTGGTTTCAGGGTATTTCGGTCATTGCCATCCCACTGCTTGGTAGGATTGTCGGTTTGCCATACCAACTTGCCCCACCGGTCATAGATCTTTGCGTTGTAGCTTTCGTATTCAAAATTCTGACCAACGGGGCCCCAGGTGTCATTCAATCCATCTCCATCAGGAGTAAATCCGCTTGGAACATAGAATGTGAACATAGGGTCAACTTCAATGTATCCGAAGGTTGTGTCAGCACACCCATATCGGGCTTCATTGTAAGCAATGAGCATAACCAGAAATACTCCAGATGTGTCGTACGAATGAATTGGATTCTCTTCGTAAGAGATGTCACCATCGCCAAAATGCCATTCATAGGTAATTGATGCAGAACTCTCGTTGTCGAATTGAACTTCCGGGTCAGTGAATTCTTCTGGTTTGGATCTACTTAGGAAACTTGCAACAGGAGGATTGATAAGATCAACCTCGATAGAACCTTCAATTGTACAGCCGTTTGAATCGGTAACAAGAACAGAATACTCTCCATAAGAAAGATTGGAGATCATGCTCCATGCATATGTTACATCGTCAATACTGTAGTTTGAAGAATCTCCTCCAAGACTGTTCCATTTGTAGTCATAAGGAATTACGCCACCTTGCATTTCAGCTCGTACTGCACCATTCTTGTACAGACAAGTGTCAGCACCAGAACTAAGGTCAAGAACCAGCGGAAGAGGTTCCAGAACACTCAACGTGGTGTCTTTCATGCAGTTCTGAGCATCTGTAACGGTTATGGTATATGCTCCAGGCGGAAGAAATCCTATTGAATCGGTTGTTTGCTGTAGAGGATCGTTCCATTGGTACTCATAAGGAGGAACACTTCCGGCCGCATCAACCCAAGCCCGGCCGTTATCATCGCCATTACAGAGTATGTCTGTATGGTTGGCGCTTATCACCAGATCTGTAGGTTGCCCAATGATAACATTCAGCGATGTTTGACAACCCACCTGGTCGGTAACGGTTACGCTGTATGTGCCAGCAGGCAGGTCTGTAAGCGAATCTACACCATAGACACCGTTAACCTGTTGAACCTGATTTCCGTTTCCGTCAGCCAGACTGAGCGACACCGGATAGTTGCTACCAATCGGGTCGACTGTGATGGTCCCATCCGCATAACCGAAACAAGAAGCATCATCAGAAGTTGCAGTTATGTTTACGTTGCCCAAGGTTACAAGAATAGAGTCAATGGCCGGTTCATTATTGCATGGGTAATCCCACTCGCAGTAGTACCAGGTTGCTTGTGTTGGAGAAACTGTAATTGAAGTAGTTGTACCCAGCTGATTGCCATTCTCATCATACCAAAGTAGGTTGTTGTTGGTGGTTACCGGTTCCGGATCGAATGGAATTGGATTAACCGTGTATCCTCCGATGCCGTTGGGTACAAACTCATAGCCATCATTGTTTACCGCCCATTGAGTAGGGAAGTTCCGGCCTGGAACGATGTGTCCAACAGTTCCGTCAATGTTTTCCAGCCCTTGAATTGCAGCTCCTCCATTCCATGTTGTACACAGAGGTTTACTTGTAATGTGCATTTCAATTCTATTGGAGGTTTCGTAGAGCACAAGCTGGTTGGTGAACTCCAAAGTTGTGCAGCTGAACATGGCAACAGCATCGTAGGTTACCACAAAACGTCTGTTGGGGGCAATGCCACAGGTAACTGAACTCACGGTTCCGCTTACTCCTGGGTTAGTGTCTTGCCAAGGGAACATTATCTTATTGTTGCATGTGAACGTTGGACTGGGAGCAGCCGCATTGATAGACCATTGCGAACCACCTCCTGCCTGTGTAAGGTCGAATGTGATATAACTGTTGGACGAAATGACGCACTGATTGTAGGTATTTCCGTAGTAATCGAAATTGAATCCTAAATCAACAATGCCCGTATGCTGGTCATCAGAAAGCGTGTATGTTGCAGGTTGGGGATTCTGTCCACTACCACCATTCAAAACCGCAGTGAGTGTAACCGGTGTTCCGTTACACACTGACGTGTCTGGTGGGCCAACATCTATGGACTGGGCTTTCGATATTGAAATGCCGGCAAGAACCAAGGCCACCGTCATTACAAGAACCGGTGCCAAGTTGAAGGTTGATGAGTTTATCTTATTCATGGGTTTACCTTGGGGCAATTTTCAAAGATACAAAGTTGTACTTAGCGGGTTAGTTGAATGGTCTCTGTAAAGACGCGGTTTTTAACAACATTTTCTTGAAGTACAACCGTCCATACATAAATTCCATTCTCAAGTTCAATGCCTGAGTTGTTCAGGGTTCCATTCCAAGCGTATGAAGCATCTTCTGTGCGGAAAACAACCTGACCGGTTTTTGGATTTTGAATTGTCATCTCGAAAGGAACACCCATTTCTGGAAGTGCTTTCGGTATGAATGTCTCGTTTATTCCGTCTCCATTCGGTGTAAAAGCCTCTGGCGCCAACAGTTTGAATTTGCCAGTGCTGAACTTCTGATCAACGCTTGTTGAGCAGCCGAAGTTGTTCGTGACGGTAAGTTTGGCTACATGTTCTCCGGCATCTCTGAACAAATGCGTTGCGGTGTTTCCTGAAATCTTAGAACCATCAGAGAAACTCCAGTAAGCGCGTTCGCCAACTTGGGTAGCTGTGCTGAATATATAAAGTGGAATTGCTTCATATCCGGCCAATTTTCTTTCAGCAGAGAAGATGGGAGCCGGAGCGGGGTTGACTTTTATATCCAACGTTTTTTCAACGCTGCCTGATTTTCCTTCGCTCCGCAGTACAACTGAATATGTGCCTGCAACCGCGTAGCTGTGAATCGGGTCTTTTTCCGAGCTTGTGCTTCCATCACCAAAATCCCAGGTCAAGGCTTTGGCATCTTTTGATGACTCATTGATGAAACTCACATCTTGATTAACACAAGCGGTTACAGCGCTTGCAAAGAAGTCCACCGTTATCGGATTCTGATCAGCAACAACTGGCTTCATTACAATGGTCTCAGATTCTGCTTTTTCAGATTTGTGTACAACTTCAGCAGTGGTTTCCGTAGGGGCAACCTCCGAAATGCGGATTATCTCCTCATCAACATCTGAGACCTCTTGGTTGGATTCATTGCCTTCAATACGTTTCTGAGTTGTTGTGTTAACGTCAGATTTTTCTGAATTCAAGGCGACTTCATCTGTTTCTTGTTCAGTAACTTTTTGTTGAGTTTCGGATTCTTGGTGTCCGGCAGTTGGTGTGTTAACCTCAACCTGTTCAGACTGCGTGATCTGGTCATTGTCTTTGTTCAAGTACAACACGGTTGCAACAGTAACAACGGCAACGGTGACAACGGCAGCCAGTTTCCAACCTAAATTAGAACTTCCAGCATTGGAAGCTGGGGCAGGGTTGGTAGGGAGTTGTTTCTCAAACGCTGCCCAAGCTCCGGCATCGTAAGGCGCCTCGAAATTCTCGAGTGCTTCCCTGATCTTATCGTCAAATGAATTATTCATGTATCGTTATAGTCGATCGGCAAATTGTTTTTTCAGGAGCTTCTTCATATTCATCCTTGCCTTGGCAAGATTTGATTTGGAAGTTCCTATGCTAATTCCCAACTCGTCAGCAATTTCCTGATGCGAGTAATTCTCCATTACATAGAGGTTGAATACCATTTGATATGCTGGAGAAAGTTGCTGCATCGCTTGTATGACGTGCTTTGGTTGAATGGTTTCCTCTTCTGGGTCTAAAAATTCATGTTCGTCCTTATCATCAGCCAGATTCAGCACCTGATGGTCGTCATCTGGTACAAAATCCTGGTGCTTTTTCCGCCTGAATGAGTCGATTGCATTGTTCGTGAAAATCCGTCTCACCCAACCTTCAAAAGAACCATCGTGCTTGTATTTGTGGAGGTTTCCAAAGAGTTTGATGAATCCTTCCTGAACAAGTTCTTTTCCTTGATCCAGGTCTCTTGTATACCTCATGCAAACACCCAACATCTTTCCGTAGAACATCTCGTAGACCTTCTGCTGGCATCTGCGGTCGTTTTTCAGACAACCGGCTATCAGATCTTGAAGCTCTTGGTCAGTTGGTTGCACGTGCTTAGTTAACGAGGGTGAATTTGGCAGGTTGCCTGCTTACCCAACGTTTTTAACCCAAGGTGAACAGACCGTGTTGCCAAAGTTAAATTCTATCTCGTTGAAAACTGACTTCTATCTGCTTTTGGTCGTTCGGTAGGTTTTCTACATTTGCGCCCTGTCCTGAGCATAGCCGAAGGGGCGTTTCAGAAACGATAATCCAAACAGATCATACCATGAAAGTTACAGTAGTAGGAGCAGGAGCGGTAGGTGCAAGTTGCGCTGAGTATATCGCCATTAAAGACTTTGCTTCAGAAGTTGTTTTAGTAGATATTAAAGAAGGATTTGCCGAAGGAAAGGCAATGGATCTTATGCAGTGTGCTACACTGAACGGATTCGATACGAAGATCACAGGTGTTACCAACGATTATTCGAAGACGGCTGGTAGCGATATTGCTGTTATTACAAGTGGTATTCCGCGTAAGCCGGGAATGACAAGAGAGGAGTTGATCGGTATCAACGCTGGAATTGTAAAAACTGTTGCTACCAACCTTATCAAGTATTCTCCAGAGGTCATCATTATTGTGGTAAGTAACCCAATGGATACCATGACATACTTGGCACACAAAGCAACTGGACTTCCAAAGAACAGGATCATTGGTATGGGCGGTGCGTTGGATAGCGCTCGTTTCAAGTACCGTTTGAGCGAGGCATTGGATTGCCCAGCATCAGATGTTGCGGGTATGGTTATAGGTGGACACAGCGATACGGGCATGCTTCCACTTACTCGACTGGCTGTAAGAAACGGTGTTCCGGTTTCTGAATTCCTTTCTGAGGAGAAGCTTTCTGAAGTAGCTGAAGCAACCAAGGTTGGTGGTGCCACCCTTACCAAGTTGCTCGGTACAAGTGCTTGGTATGCCCCAGGCGCGGCAGTTTCTGCTTTGGTTCAGGCAATTGCTTGCGACCAGAAGAAAATGTTCCCATGCTCAGCATTGCTGGAGGGAGAATATGGATTGAGCGACCTTTGCATCGGTGTTCCAGTAATTCTTGGAAAGAACGGAATTGAGAAAATTGTTGAGGTTGAGCTGAACGCTGACGAAAAGGCCAAGCTTGCTGAAAGCGCAGAGGGTGTTCGTAAGACAAACGGATTGTTGGAAGAGGCAACTGCCTAATAACTGTCGATTGTGGATTTACTGAAGCCCTGCCGATTGGTGGGGCTTCTTTTTTGATCGGTTTCGGTTTTAAATTTGAACAGCGGTAATCATCGCTTTTGTATGCCCAGATTTTCTGTCCCCATTCGGTTTGTAGAGATTGAAAAGTCAGGTGTTCACGTGGCTGTGAGTGGCTTTGTAAATGGCAACTTGGCCAACATTCTCATTGATACAGGTGCATCTCAGACCGTTTTCGATAAGAACAGGGTTAAGTTATTTACAAACCAAACTGAGTTTGAACCCGCAGAAAAACTTTCAAAAGGTTTGGGCACCGACAGCATGGAAGGTTTCAAGCTCATTCTGGATCAGTTTTTAATGGGCGACCTGATCATTGAACCCTTCGAGGTGGTTTCACTCGACCTGATGAACATCAACACTTCTTACACCGACTTGGGCTTGGTTCCTATTGATATGGTGCTCGGTGGAGACTTTCTGAGAAAATACGGAGTTGCAATTGACTATGGGAAGTCAGAGATGAAACTGAATTACTGATCAAGAAATCGATCCTTCCATTCGGGTTGCGGTAACCAGCAGACCTCTTTCTTTCCAAACCAACTGTACCGATACTTGGCAATAAGGTCATAAATCGCATTACGGATAAATCGAGGGATGACCATGAATGCATTGCCAGCTTTCCATATTCCATCCAAGTGTTTGGCGAGACGTAGAGCGGCATCACTCTTCACATATGTCTTTCCGTTTTCCAGTAATACCAAACTGTCCAGGTAGTTACTGGGTAGATTGGAGTTGCTGAGGACTTCCTTTGCGAATTCAGATTGTAATGAAGCAAAGCGAATATTCCCTTTGCTGTTCCGTTTCAGAACGAATTGTACCGAGCCACTGCACAAGTTGCAGACACCATCAAACAATAGTATCGGCCCTCGTTCATCCATCAGTGCTGTATAATGAAGCGTTTGATGGCCATTTTGGTGGCAGAGCGTACATCAAGAAGGTAAATGCCAGCCTGTAATTCGGTAAGGTCCAGTGACCTACGGATGAGGTTGTTTGCGCTGGTGCTCCAAACCACGTCTCCTAACATGTTGTATACCGTTAACTGAACATTTCCTTCCATGGCCACATGCGGCTCAATGGTGAATGTTCCATTGTTCGGGTTAGGGTAGAGGTTGAGTTCAAACCGTTCCAATGAAATTTCCTTGATACCGCTAATGCTCAATCCAATGGTATCTCCTTTATAGTAGGCTAAGCCACCTGCAAGATTTCCAATGACCAGCTCTGGAAGTTCATCTGATGTTATATCGGTCATTGTAACAGCTGTTCGTTCTCCTTCATAAATAGGGAAGTGGCTTCTGAGATTGAATGATGGTTTGATGCTAAGGGTGAAATTCGGCCTCTCGTTGTTTGAGCCTACGTAATCAATGCCACAACCTGAAAAATTGCTAGTGCTTGCAAAAGCCGTACAGTTGTATGGCAGAGTGGAGAATTTCACATTCAGGTTAGAGCCATTTCCAGCGGTTTGAAACCAGCAGAACTCGATGACCAGATTCGATTCTCCATCCCATACTATGGGCGTTTGGTTCACGTATTCAACATTTCCTTGCGGAACAGTTCCAGTAGAAACGAAATAGGTGGTTGTGAGGTCAGATACAAAGCCGTTAAGTTCAGTAAGTTCGGTCAATCCCATTTTTACATAGAACTGAGCGTGTGTAATACTCGGCCCGTTTTCGGTAGTAAGCGCAATCTTTTCAATTACACCCTGAGTTAGTCCTGCGGCAGATAACTCATTAGCGCGTATCAAATATTGGTTTCTGCCACTCTTAGTGGTAAAACCGTATGGGGTAGTTTCATTACCGGTTGAAAAACTGGTCCCGTTTCCAATCTCACCGACCAGTTCTTCCGGACCGTTAATGACATCTGTTATCTCGTTGTAGACATCAATAACACCACTTTCAGAGCCAACCATCAACTCCAACTCGCCATCGTTTTCGTAAACGAAAGGGGTGCTGTATCCGAAGGAGAGGCCATTTCTTCTCATGTCGACACCGCCCCAATTGGCATCATCCAAAGTGAAAATTGGATTGTTGGCTGTTCCAGTGTTAACATAGAAATTGAGATTGCCATTGCGTTCGCCAATTACAAGGTCAAGAAGCTGATCGCCCGTAACATCAAACAAGAAAGGTGCAGCGAACTGGCCACCGATGTCAATTCCTTGAAACCCAGGTGTTGTAAGCGAAAACGAACACTCGTTACCTGCTCCTGCGCTATTTGCGAAATAGTGAATGAGTCCATCTGCATCACCAACAATCATGTCATCATCACCGTCTCCGTCAATGTCTCCGAAAGTTGGAATAACATTGCCAAGACCAAGCGATGAAATATTGGCAAGATTACGTGTCTGGAGAGTAAAGGCCGGCTCCGTTGCTGTTCCGGTGTTTCGATAATATGCTATTTGGGAGGAATAAACCCCGGTATTTACAAAGTAGCCTCGGTTGCCAACAAGCAGGTCTTTCAGGCCGTCTTTGTCGTAATCGAAGAAGACCGGATAGGCGCTGGTTCCAAGATCGATCATCTCATCCTGAAGGAAATTGTTCTTCACAAAATCAAAGTCGTACCCCGTTGTTGCCGAGTTGGTGTAGAGATAGCAACCTTCATGGTCATGGCCATTATTCTCTTGGTATGGTGTGGCAATAAGATCGGTTTTCCCATCATTGTTAACATCTGCAAGAAACGAAGCTGGAAATGTGTAAAGATTTATGGGGTCTGTATTGCTGAAGTTAGCTGGGAATGTAAGATCCTGAGTTCCCATATGAGCGGTGGTTGAGCTTCCATCATTTTCCAGTAGGTTCATGGTATTGAAACTTAGATTGCTCAACACCAGATCCTGATCACCATCTCCTTCAATGTCCAATCCAAGCATGGTGAAGCCGGAATGTCTTGCACCTTCTAAGTTGCTTTCTTGAACTTCGGATGGAGGAATATAGCCCCCACCCTTGCATGTAATGTCCAGATTGACGGCAACGGTTGATGGATCTTCCTCGAAATCTCCCCAACAGGGCGTTGCCAATTCCATTATCAGACTATCGGCAGTTCCGTAGAGCTCCATTGATTGGTTCTGGTGGTATTCAGCAGAAGTGCCAAAAAGGCTGAAGGTAACCACATCCATGTCTGTGTCTCCGTCAACGTCCATGATTGCGGGCAGATCGGTAGGACTTACGTAAATGTTTATGGGGCCATTGCCGTAGTCAGACTCCAACTTCGAGGTCATTAACGTAAAGATGAGTGTGTCGGTGTTTCCATCATTCCGATACACAGCAAATCCTCCGTTGCTGTAAGTGAAGATGTCATTCTTTCCATCGGCATTGAAGTCGCGCAGCAGCACCCAGTCATGCAATCTTTGCTTATATGCATTGTGTTGATTCACAAACATTTCGCGGTATTGCGGAACGATCTCGTACTCATTATTGGCGTTGATCCTCAAGCAGATCATCTTGTCACCGGTCTTATCAAACACCAACAGATCCTGAATGCCATCCATGTCAAAATCGATGTTGGAGAACTGTGCGTGGTTTATTCCTCCCGCCCACGGAAAGTCAAGTACGCCATTTTCTTCAGTAACAGGTACAGAATCATACCTGCTGAAGAATAGTTGGGCGTAGCCAGAAAGTTGAATTGAAACGAAAACAAGTGTTGCGAGGAATCTCATGGAAAGCGGTTTCTATTCTGACAAATGTAACGTACAAAGGTTGCCGAAAAGTGTCAGCCATCATCCTGTTTCAAGAACAAAACAGCCTCAAAAAGGCGTATTGCTATTAACTAGGTGTTCTTCTATATTTGCACGCTCTAAAAATCAAGGGTATAACCAGATACATTATATAATGCAGAACAAAGGCGCTATCAGGGTTTTCGCCATTCTACTGGGACTCGTTTGTCTCTATCAGCTTTCCTTTACAGTGGCTACGCACATGGCTGAGTCTACATACGAGGAAATGAAAGAGACCGATGCCAAAGAAGCAGACAAATATCTCGAGGATTTCCGTTACAACATTTTTGTGAAGGAGTACTCTTACATGGAGTGTAAGGAGCGTGAACTGAACTTGGGTCTTGACCTTAAAGGAGGTATGAACGTTACGTTGGAGATCTCGCTTCAGGAAATGATCCGATCACTTGCCAACAACAGTCCAGACTCCACGTTCAATCAGGCCATCCGTCAGGCAACTGAGCGAATGACTGATGCACAAGAGGATTTTGTGACCCTGTTCGGTGAAGAATTTGAGAAGATCGATCCGAATGCGCGTTTGGCTTCGCCAGCAATTTTCGGATATACACTTAAAGAGAAGATCAAAGGAGACGCCACCAATGCTGAAGTGTTGGAAGTTATCCGTGCCGAGAAGGAAGCTGCAATTGAGCAAGCATTCGAGGTTCTTAGAACACGTATCGATAAGTTCGGTGTAACGCAGCCGAACATTCAAAGGCTTGAAGGCAGTGATCGTATTCTGGTTGAACTTCCTGGGGTTAAGGAACCAGATCGTGTGCGTAAGCTATTGCAGGGAACTGCAAAACTTGAATTTTGGGAGACCTACGAGAATCAGGAAGTTTATGGTTACTTGGCCGAAGCCAACAAGATTCTGCGTGATGTGGAAGCTGGCGTTGAGGAAAAGGATTCCACATCGGCTGCACTTCCAGAAGGTACCGAAGAAGCTGCTGAGGTTGTAAAAGACACTGCTGAGAAATCGCTAACAGATCTTTTCGGTACTGCAGATGGAGATAGTGCTGAAACAGGTGAACTGGGAGAAGAGTCTATCGAAGATCTTCAGAAAGACAATCCGTTGTTCGCTGTGCTTTCGCCAGCGGCATCTCAAGATGGGCTTTATCGCGGACCGGTTGTAGGTTATGCAGCCTTGAAAGACACTGCCAAGGTGAACAAGTATCTTTCAATGGACCGTGTTCGCTCTATTTTCCCTCGCGACCTGAAGTTCTACTGGACGGTAAAGCCAATTGACCCGAAAGATCCTGCTCAAGTGCATCAGCTTGTTGCCATTAAAGTAACAAGCCGCGATGGTGAGCCTCCTTTGGATGGTGGTGCAATTTCTGATGCCAATAAGGATTTCGATCAGTTCGGTGCCAGCCCGCAGGTTACCATGCTCATGACTCCTGACGGTGCCAATGCGTGGAAGCGTCTTACCGGAGAAAATGTTGGTCGGTCCATTGCCATTGTTCTTGATGACTATGTGTATTCATTCCCAACGGTGCAAGGAGAGATTTCTGGAGGTCGTTCTTCTATCACAGGGAACTTTACCATCAGCGAAGCGGAAGACCTTGCTACAGTACTTAAGGCCGGTAAGCTTCCTGCACCTGCAAACATTGTAGAGGAAGCAGTTGTGGGACCGACCTTGGGTTCGGAGTCTATTTCAAGCGGTGTGTACTCATTTGTTGGAGCCATAGTATTGGTATTGGTATTTATGATAATCTACTATGGTAATGCAGGTCTTGCAGCAAACTTGGCGCTGATGGCCAACGTATTCTTCGTGTTCGGAGTTCTTGCTTCACTTGGAGCGGTGCTAACACTGCCTGGTATTGCAGGTATTGTTCTGACCATTGGTATCTCAATTGATTCTAACGTGCTGATCTTTGAGCGTATCCGTGAAGAATTGAATCGAGGAACGGGTATGCGTCTTGCGGTTACACAGGGATACAATGCTGCTTACTCAGCAATTATCGATGCCAACGTTACATCGTTGCTGACCGGTATCATCCTATATGTATTCGGTAGCGGTCCAATTCAGGGTTTTGCAACTACGCTGATCATCGGTATTTTCTGTTCGCTGTTCGCTTCAATCTTCATTACCCGATTGATCTTTGAAGGACGCTTGGACAGAAAGAAGAACATCACTGTTTCAACAGGAATCTCAAAAGGAGCTTTCAGCAATGTGAATTTCGATTTTGTGAAGAAGCGTAAGATGGCTTACATCTTCTCAGGAGTTGTTATTGTTGCCGGAATCGGTTCCATGTTAACCAGAGGTTTTAACTATGGTGTCGATTTCCTTGGAGGTCGTTCTTACACAGTTGAATTTGCGGAGGCAGTGAACACCGAAGATGTAAGCTCTGCTTTGGCTGGTGCTTTTGGTGGAGATGCTCCAACTGTGAAAACGTTTGGTGCTGATAACCGAGTTAAGGTTATTACCCCTTACCGAGTTGACGATGATAGCGAGACGGCTGATGATGAGGTTCAGGCAGCACTGGTTGATGGTCTTTCTACCATTGGTGGTGGAAGCGCCCAAGTGTTGAGCTCTCAGAAAGTGGGTCCTACCATTGCAGACGACATCAAGCGCTCAGCGGTACTTTCCATTGTGTTCTCTCTGTTGGTCATCTTCCTATACATTCTTGTGCGTTTCAAGAAATGGCAGTATTCATTGGGTGCGGTTGTGGCGTTATTCCATGATGTGTTGTTCGTATTGTCGCTGTTCTCATTGTTCCATGGCATTGCATGGTTCAGCATGGAGATAGATCAAGCATTCATTGCAGCCATCCTTACTGTTGTCGGTTACTCTATTAACGACACGGTGGTTGTGTTTGACCGTATACGAGAGTATCAGAATGAGCATCAGGCCAGAAAGCATCCGCTTGCAGAAGTGGTGAACAATGCTTTGAACAGTGCGCTGAGTAGAACAATCATCACATCGGTAACAACTTTCATTGTATTGTTGGTGTTGTTCTTGGCAGGAGGTGAAACAATCAAAGGATTCTCGTTTGCATTGCTTGCTGGTGTAGTTGTAGGTACTTACTCTTCAGCATTTATTGCAACACCGGTCATGCTTGATTTTGTTAAGGAGCAACCCATAATTGACAAGAAGAAAAAATGATTTTAAGGCCTCCATGTGAGGCCTTTTTATTTAAACACCATGAACGACACATTACTGTTTTTGAATTTGGGCGGAGGAGAGATAGTCGTAGTTCTGCTCATTGTACTACTGTTTTTCGGTTCTAAGAAGATACCGGAATTGGCCAGAGGTTTGGGTCGCGGTATCCGCGAGTTCAAGGATGCCACAAGTGGTGTGCAGAGAGAAATTGAGGAGAGTATGCGAGACGTACCGAAGAAAAAGGAGATTAAAAAGCCTGAGCCTCCATCCGAAAGCCAATCGCGCTAATTTGATAATGACTGTTAAAGACCCGAAAGGGTCTTTTTTTTCACCCTATTAATCAGTGCACTCTGAAAAAATTCTTGCAACCCCCGTAAAATAGAGGGTCTGTTGACAAAAAGTTGAAAGATTCACGGTTAACGTGTCTGTGATCTGATAACTTTGCCCCCGAATTCACTAAAACCAACTTTTTCATTCATATCATGAAGGTAAAACTCGAATACATCTGGCTCGATGGTTATGAGCCGACACAGAACATGAGATCCAAGACAAAGGTTGAGGATCACGAGAATTTCAAAGGAACACTTGAAGAGATAGGGAATTGGTCTTTTGACGGTTCATCCACAAAACAAGCAACAGGAGATTCCTCTGATTGTATGCTAAAGCCGGTGGCCATCTATCCTGATCCGGCAAGAGATAATGGATGGTTGGTAATGTGTGAGGTGATGAATGCCGATGGTACTCCGCACCCATCGAACGCACGAGCAACGATTGAAGATGAAGAAGATGATTTCTGGTTCGGGTTCGAGCAAGAATACTTCATTATGGATGCTGAGACTGAATTGCCACTTGGTTTCCCACGTGGTGGTTTCCCTGGTCCACAAGGTCAGTACTACTGTTCAGTTGGTGGTCGTTACACCAAAGGACGTGACATGGTTGAGGAGCATGCCGATCTTTGCATTGCTGCTGGTTTGAACTTCGAAGGAATAAACCAAGAGGTTGCTTCTGGTCAGTGGGAATTCCAATTGTTCGCAAAAGGAGCCAAGAAGGCCGGTGATGAGATTTGGATTGCCCGTTACCTTCTTGACCGATTGACGGAGAGTTACGGATACTATATCGAGTACCATCCAAAACCGATCAAAGGAGATTGGAACGGATCGGGTATGCACGCTAACTTCTCAAACACACTGCTTAGAACTTGTGGTTCTAAAGAAGTTTACATGGCAGTTTGCGAGGCGTTCCGTCCAGTTCGTCAAGAGCATATTGATGTTTACGGTGCACACAACGAACAGCGTTTGACAGGTAAGCACGAGACTGCTTCCATCAACGATTTCTCTTACGGAATTTCTGACCGTGGTGCTTCTATCCGTATTCCATTGATGACCGTGAACAAAGGTTGGAAAGGGTACTTGGAAGACAGACGTCCTGCTTCTAACGCTAACCCATACAAGGTTGCAGCAAGAATCATCAAGACTGTAAAGAGTGTTGAAAAGGAATTTGCTAATGCCTAAGGCAATAATTGTTTAACCTGAAAGGCTCGGCTGGTCCGAGCCTTTTTTATCTAATAAAATGGCTATACAACGTTTTTCTGCTTTACAGGAGGTCAATTCCAGAAAGCCCCTTGATGTGGAGACACCAAGTAGGAAGGTTTCCGATTATTTCGCTTCTCAGGTATTCACTTGGAAAGAAATGAGAGAATACTTGTCATCAGATGTTTACTCGTCACTTCGGAATTCTGTTGAGAAGGGAAATCGAATAGACAATGGCATTGCAGAACAGGTGGCTTCAGCTATGAAAGCCTGGTCAATGCAGTTGGGAGCCACGCACTATACACATTGGTTTCAACCGTTAACTGGTTCTACTGCCGAAAAGCACGATGCTTTTTTTGAGCCGCTTGCAGATGGCTTTTCCATGGAATCTTTCGGAGCCGATAAACTGGTTCAGCAGGAACCTGATGCTTCCAGTTTTCCAAGTGGTGGTATACGCAATACTTTCGAGGCGCGTGGCTACACGGCATGGGATCCGTCTTCTCCTGCTTTTGTAATTGGAAGAACCCTTTGCATTCCAACGGTTTTCGTAGCCTACACGGGAGAATCTTTAGATCATAAAGCACCTTTGCTTCGCTCTATTCATTTCCTCGATAAGGCGGCAACTACTGTTGTTCAAGAATATTTTGATAGGAGTGTAAACCGAGTGATCTGCACGCTTGGCTGTGAACAGGAGTACTTCCTTGTTGATAGAGCATTGTACAATGCAAGACCTGATATAGCACTTACTGGCAGAACACTTTTCGGTCATTCTTCTGCCAAGGACCAGCAGTTGGAAGACCATTATTTCGGGTCAATAAACGATCGGGTTTCGGCATATATGAGAGACTTTGAGACAGAGGCGTTGAAACTCGGAATTCCAGTTAAGACCCGTCATAATGAGGTCGGGCCTGGACAATTTGAATGTGCACCTGTCTATGAAGAGGTGAGTTTGGCGGTAGATCATAATCAGCTGTTGATGGATATTATGGAGAAGGTGGCCTTCAGACATAATTTCCGTGTGCTATTTCATGAGAAGCCTTTCGCAGGAATCAATGGTTCTGGAAAGCATAATAACTGGTCCTTGGCTACAGATACAGGAAAGAACCTGCTTAGCCCAGGAAAAACCCCCAAGAAGAACATTCAATTCCTCACTTTTTTCATCACCACCATCCGTGCTGTTTATGAACACGCAGACCTGTTGAGGGCCAGCATTGCAAGTGCAGGAAATGACCACAGACTGGGCGCGAATGAGGCACCTCCTGCTATTATTTCCGTTTTCATTGGTTCTTTTCTCACTCAAATTCTGGATGATATCGAGGAGTGGGTGAAGAAAGGAGAGAAGCTTTCACCTGATGAAAAGACCGAGTTGAAACTCAATATCATCAAGATTCCTGAGATTCTGCGAGATAATACCGATCGCAATCGAACATCTCCATTTGCATTCACCGGTAATAAGTTCGAGTTACGAGCAATCGGTTCATCCGCCAACTGTTCAAGTGCCATGATGGTGCTCAATACTATCGTTGCCGATCAACTTACCAAATTCCATCAAGCGGTGCAGAAGCTCGTGGCCGGTGGAATGAAGAAAGATGACGCGATCTTTCAGGTATTACGCCAGTACATCATTGAATCAAAGAAGATCAGATTTGAAGGAAACGGTTATAGTGATGAGTGGAGAAAGCAGGCTGAAAAGCGTGGTTTATCGAACATCACCAACACGCCAGAAGCTCTTGATGTTCTCTTGGAGAAAAAGGCGCGCGAAGTCTTTGAGAAGAATGAAATTCTGAGTTCAAGGGAATTGGAGGCCCGCTATGAGATAGATCTTGAACGCTATACCAAGAAGGTGCAGATCGAATCAAGGGTAATGGGAGATCTTGCTGTGAATCATGTCCTTCCTACAGCTGTAGCGTACCAGAATGTGCTCATTCAAAATGTTGAGGGTTTAAAGAATGTGTTAGCTGCCAAAGAGTTCAATGAACTGGCTGCTGAACAAATTGGTCTGATACGCGAAATATCTGTTCGCATCACAACTATTAGAAGGTTGGTTGCTGAAATGGTAGAGACGCGCAAACAGATCAATGTCCAATCATCTGCTCGTAAGAAGGCAGGAGATTATTGTGAGAAAGTTGTTCCTTACTTCGATCAGATAAGAAGAGAAGTTGACAAGCTTGAACTTATTGTCTCTGATGAATATTGGCCTTTGCCCAAGTATCGAGAATTGCTTTTCAATAGATGACGCAAGGTTTTTCCGAGTCCAATTCGAGCATAAAAACACGGTGCACGACCGGTATTTCGGGCAATCTGTCCTCAAGTTGCGCAATTAAATATTTCTTTATTTTAGCGGCCGTGTAAAACAAGCATAATGACCATGAAACTTACCAAGTTCTTAGTAGCAGCCATCGTTGCAGGATTGTTTTCAATCAATGCAAGCGCCCAAACAGATCACCTTGAGGTGGCCAATTTGGCGTTTGAAGCACAGGAATACTACAAGGCGATCACGCTGCTCAAGAAAGCGTACTCAAAAGAGAAGGATAAGGCCAATAAGGCCGAGATCATTTACAAGACAGCAGAATGCTATCGTTTTGTGAATGACACCAAGCAATCTGAGACTTGGTATAGAAAGGCACTCAAACTAAAGTACCCAGAGAACAAGATTCAGCTGTACTATGCGGATGCGTTGAAGGCTAACGGTAAGTTTGAGGATGCCATAGTGGAGTATGAGAAGTATGCGGAACTGGAGCCGCAAGATCCAAGGGGAAAGAATGGGGCTGAGGCTTGTGCTTTGGCTCAAAAATGGATTGATAATCCTTCTCGTTATGTAGTTGAGAATGAGGTTCAGTTGAACGGTAAATTCATGGATTTTGCACCTTCTTATGCGTCCGCTGACCATAAAACCATCTATTTCACATCCTCGAGAAACGGTGCATCTGGCAACGATGTAGATGGTTGGACAGGTCAGGGTTTTACCGATGTGTTTGAAGCAACCATTGATAATAAGGGTAAGTGGAGCAAGCCAAAGCCACTTCCTGCTACAATTAATAGCATCTACAATGAAGGAGCTGCTGTAATGAATTCAGACTTCAGCCAAATGGTTTTTACCCGTTGTGGAGTAAAGAAAAAGGAGAAAATGGGTTGCGAGCTTTATCTATCTAAGAAAGAAGGAAGCAATTGGTCAGAGCCTGAATTATTGCCATTCTTCGTGAAGAACGAAGGAGATGACAGTACTCAGGTAACTGTTGGACATCCAGCATGGTCTGCGGATGGCAAAACATTGGTTTTCGCTTCGGATGCTGAAGGTGGAAAAGGAGGCCGTGATCTTTGGAAGTCAACCTACGATGATGAAAAGAAAAGATGGTCTGCGCCAGTTAACCTTGGCGAATTAAACACTCCAGGAGACGAGATGTATCCTTTCATCCATAACGATGGTACGCTTTACTTTGCCTCAAACGGTCACATCGGAATGGGCGGTCTTGACATCTTTATGGCAGAAGCTCAAGGAGATTCTTGGGGTAATATCACTAACATGCGCTACCCGATCAACTCATCAGGAGATGACTTTGCAATCGTTTTCGAGAAAGAGCAGGAGAAAGGTTTCTTTACTTCTAACCGTGAAGATGGTAAAGGAAGCGATGATATCTATTCATTCCTACTACCAGCTTTGAAATTCACACTTAGCGGTACTGTTACCGATTTCAAAACAAAAAAGCCGGTTGCTGATGCAACAGTTTCAATTGTTGGAACAGATGGTTCATCTCTTGAAACAACTACAGATGGTAGTGGTAAATACACTTTTGACCTTTCACCAGCTACTTCTTATGTGATTACAGCCGGTAAAAAGGATTATTACCTGAACAAGACCGGTAAAACAACTACTGTTGGTTTTGAGGAAGACAAGGATCTTGTTCACGATTTTGAATTGGATCCGATCAACCGCGTTATCGATCTTCCAAATATCTTCTACGATTTGGGTAAATGGGATCTTCGTCCAGAATCTAAGGTTGCTCTTGATGGTTTGATTGAGACATTGAATGATAACCCAACTATTGTTATTGAGCTTGGCTCTCACACAGATACGCGTGCTTCGGATAGTTACAACTTGTCACTGTCACAGAAACGTGCTCAATCTGTTGTTGATTATTTGATTGAAAATGATATTGCTCAAGATCGTTTGGTTGCGAAAGGATATGGAGAGACAACTCCAAAAGTGTTGGATAACGCTGTTGGCGAATTCCCTGCAGGTTCTGTAATTAACGATGCATTCATCGCTAAGCTTAAAACTGAGGAGTTGAAAGAAGAGGCTCACCAATTGAATCGTAGAACAGAATTCAAGGTGCTTCGTAACGATTACGTTCCAAAAGGAAACTAAGTAACCGTCATAGATATTTCAGAAAAGCATTCCGCAGGTCGGAATGCTTTTTTGTTAATCAAAGTTCATGAGTGCAGGAGAGAGATATAAACAACGGGGCGTTTCAGCCGATAAGGAAGACGTACACAACGCTATCAAGAACGTAGACAAAGGGCTTTTTCCAAAGGCGTTCTGTAAGATCGTTCCGGATTCACTCTCCAATTCGGATGAGCATTGTGTGATCATGCATGCTGATGGCGCGGGTACTAAGAGTTCGCTGGCCTACATGTATTGGAAAGAGACGGGGGATCTTTCTGTATGGAAAGGTATTGCGCAGGATGCCATTGTAATGAACACAGACGATCTGCTTTGTGTGGGTGCGGTCGATAATATTCTGCTTTCATCAACCATTGGTCGAAACAAGTTTTTGGTTCCGGGAGAAGTGGTTTCTGCCATCATCAACGGAACAGAGGAAGTGCTACAGATGCTTCGCGACAATGGGGTGGACATTCGCTCAACAGGAGGTGAAACGGCCGATGTCGGTGACCTGGTCAGAACGCTGATAGTGGATTCTACGGTAACCTGTAGAATGAAGCGTTCGGATGTGATTGACAATGCCAATATCAGACCTGGAGATGTTATTGTCGGGTTGGCATCTTACGGACAGGCCACGTACGAAAACGCGTACAACGGAGGCATGGGAAGTAACGGTCTTACCGCTGCCCGTCATGATGTGTTCAGCAATATCCTAAAGACCAAATATCCCGAGAGTTTTGATGGTTCGATGGATTCGGGCTTGGTGTATCAGGGAAAGTACGGATTGACCGATGCTGTCGATGGAGTTCCGTTGGATGCCGGGAAATTGGTACTGTCGCCAACACGAACGTATGCTCCGATCATCAAGAAGATATTGGATGAATATCGGTCGCAGGTTCACGGAATGGTGCATTGCTCTGGAGGTGCGCAGACGAAAATTCTGCACTTCATCGACTCTGGTCACGTGATCAAGGACAATCTGTTGTCCGTTCCTCCGCTTTTCAGGATCATTCAAGAAGAGTCTGGAACATCTTGGGATGAGATGTACAAGGTTTTCAACATGGGACATCGTATGGAATTGTATGTTCCCGAAGAGATTGCTGCGGACATCATTTCCATCTCAAAAAGTTTCAATGTCGATGCACAGATAGTTGGCAGAGTGGAGGAAGGTGCGAAAAAGCTCACGATCCGTTCTGAGTTCGGTGAGTTCATTTACAGCTAAACATGGAACTGTTAGATAAGCTGCGCGATATTCAGAGACGATTCTATGATCTGGAAGGTCAGATGAGCGACCCGACCGTGATGGCGGACATGCAGCGCTTTGTAAAGATCAATCGGGATTATCGGAACCTTGAGCCTGTGGTTAAAGCTGCCAAGGAATATGAAAATGTGGTTGCCAATATTTCAAGTAGTCGCGAAATTCTGAATACCGAAACCGATGCCGATTTCATTGAAATGGCCAAAGCGGAACTTGGTGAACTGGAAACCCGAAAGGAAGAATTGGAGGAAGAACTTCGTGTTCTGATGCTTCCTGCAGATCCTGAGGATGCCAAGAATGCCATAGTTGAGATCCGTGCAGGAACGGGTGGCGATGAGGCCAGCATTTTTGCAGGTGACCTTTATCGTATGTACACCAAATACTTGGAAGGTCGTGGTTGGAAGATCTCGTTGATGGATGAGAGCGAAGGAACTGCTGGAGGTTACAAAGAGGTCAGCTTCAAAGTGAATGCGGAAGGTGCTTACGGTGTGCTGAAATACGAATCTGGCGTTCATCGCGTGCAGCGTGTGCCGCAGACAGAATCGCAAGGGCGTGTGCACACCTCAGCTGCAACGGTGGCTGTTCTGCCAGAGGCGGAAGAAGTGGACGTGCATTTGAACCCAGCGGATATCGAATTCCATACATCGCGCTCTGGAGGTGCTGGTGGTCAGAACGTGAACAAGGTTGAAACCAAGGTACAGTTGACGCACAAACCAACAGGGATTGTGGTTGTCTGTCAAGTTGAGCGTTCGCAGTTGGCCAACCGCGAACTGGCCATGGAAATGCTGCGGACCAAACTCTACGAACAAGAGTTGAACAAACATTTGGATGCGATATCCAGCCGAAGGAAAACCATGGTTTCCACGGGAGACCGTTCAGCCAAAATTCGAACCTATAATTATCCGCAGGGAAGGGTTACCGATCACCGAATCGGTTTGACATTATATTCGCTTTCCGATTTTATGAACGGAGACATACAGGAAATGCTCGATGCGCTGCAAATGGCCGAAAATGCCGAGCGTTTGCGTGTGGGCGAAACCATCTGACCTATGAAACTGACACCGAAAGGCGAGAAATACATCAACCGAATTCAGAACTCTTTTCTGTTCAATCTTTTTCTTCTCAAAGAATTGCCCTTGGCTTGGGTGGCGGGTTGTAGTTTGAAGAAGATCACAACTGAGGCGTGCCAGATAAGTATGCCTTTTGGGTGGAGAAATCAGAATCCGTTCAAGTCCATCTATTTCGCGGCACAGAGCATGTCGGCAGAGATGAGCACAGGAATGCTTGCGGTGCTGGCCATCGAAAATTCGAATGAAAGCATCGCTATGCTCGTTTCGAATATTGAAGGAGAATTCACCAAGAAGGCCAACGCCAGCGTAACGTTTACATGTGAGGACGGTCAGAAGATGTTTGATGCAATTACGGAAACCTGTAAGACAGGCGAAGCGGTTCTCGTTCCCATGAAAACCGTTGGAAGAATGGACGATGGAACGGAGGTTTCCAACTGGACATTCACTTGGTCGGTGAAAAAGCGAAGCCGCAAATAAGCCCTTCCCGCAACGGTTAATTCCTATATTCGATCATGGCAACCAAGGTGCATAATCAGGATGGGTGGCTTTACGACCCCATTTATCCCGATGCCAGCACGTGGCCGATCGTCAAGCTGGCGCACGAACGCGAAGCGTTTATCAAGGAACTTGTCGCTTTATCCATCGAGAACATCAAGGAGCAGCTGGGAAACAACCCTGCTAATCTCAAGGACGAGTTGGCACGGACGCTTTATTCAGAACGCATTCGCGTAAGCCAAACGCCATGGAAAGCCGATGCACCTGACGAGAAGGAATTCTGGAGCAAGGTGAAGAAGGACATGGTGCGCATCAATGCTGGTCATGAAAATCCGCATGCGTTCGGGCATGAAGACCTGATTCAACGCATTGTAAAGCGCTACGCGGAAGAAATTGCAGGGGTTTTTGATGTGAATGCGTACGATTTTGCCAAGCGATTCACCACCACGCTCTTCTCTCGATTGCTCAATGCATCGCAAGGGAAGGGAATGGCGCGTTTATTCGAAACCCGTCATAATCTACACGATAAGATCCATCTCGTAGGTGAGATCGATCACATCCGTGAATTGGCCAAGCGCGGAACCATCATCGTGGTGCCTACTCACTTCAGCAACCTCGATTCCATGCTCATTGGCTGGGCCATTCAGAGCATCGGACTTCCGCCTGTGCTTTATGGCGCGGGACTTAACCTGTTCGGCATCAAGATCCTTGCGTGGTTCATGAACCGTTTGGGAGCGTACAAGGTGGACAGACGCAAGAAGAACATGCTCTATCTCGAAACGCTCAAAATGTACTCGGAACTATCGCTGCGCAGAGGTTGCAACGGGCTGTTCTTCCCAGGCGGCACGCGCTCACGCAGTGGTATGCTGGAGAAGCGGTTGAAACTCGGCTTGCTGGGAACGGCCTTGCAGGCGCAACGATTGAATTTTGAGAATGATGGAGAAGAGGCCAAGAAGATTTTCGTGGTGCCTGTCACCATCAATTACAACTTCGTGCTGGAAGCTCAGAGCCTGATCGATCAGCATCTGAAAATAAGCGGGCAGGAGCAGTACTACGTGGAGAATGATGATTTCTCGACCTCAACAAAAATGATCAAGTTCATTTATCGGTTTTTCACAGCTTCGTCTGAGATCGCGGTGCGTTTCGGAACACCGATGGATCTTTTCGGAAATCGGTTGGATGAAGAGGGAAGAAGTTTCGACCCGCACGGAAATGAAGTTGACATCAAGAAATACTTCTACTCTAACGGAGAGATAAGCAAGGATCTGCAGCGCGATGCCGAATACACGCGCATGTTGGGTGAGGAGATCGTGAAGCGATACCATCGCGAAGCGGTCGTCTTTTCAAGTCAGGTGGTGGCCTTTGCTGCCTTTCGAATCATCAAAGCGCGTTACAGCAAGATGGATCTGTACGGACTCATGCGGCTGCCGTCCGAAGACCTCACCATCAGACCGAAGCAGTTGATGGATGCGGTCGGCAAACTGGTGGAGCGACTTCGCGAAATGTACGCCAATGGGGAAATTCAGTTGGAGAAGGAAGTGCAGGAGGGAAGCATTGCCAATATTGTGAAGAAGGGCGTTGCGAATCTCGGGATCTATCATGCCAAGTTGCCACTGATGTACAACGAGGACAAGGATTTTCAATCGCAGGACATCAAAGTGCTGTTTTTCTACCACAACAGATTAGAAGGATATGGCCTCCACAAATTCATCTGAAATAGCTCCAGTTGGAGTGCTTGGCGGAGGTAGTTTCGGCTCGGCCATTTCCAACCTGTTGGCAGAAAACCAGCCTGTAATTCTGCTTACGCGAAGTCAGGAAGTGGCGGACAGCATCAACACGACACGGCAGAACCGTGGCCGCGTGATGCACGAGAATGTCCGTGCCACCACCGATGCTGCGGAAGTGGCCAACCAATGTCGGCTCATCTTCCCGATACTTCCTTCGGCTGGGTTCCGAGAAACCATAAAGTCACTCGCTCCGCATCTGACCCCAGAGCATATTCTGATACACGGAACCAAGGGTGTGGACATTCAGCTTCCAGCAGGTGACCAGTTGACGGCCGATTACAAGCTCAATCCAAAGAAGGTGAACACCATGAGTGAGGTCATCCTTCAGGAAACAATCGTTAGGCGTGTGGGCTGCTTGGCGGGGCCGAATTTGGCTGCTGAGATCTTAGAAGGACAACCCGCTGCAACGGTGGTGGCCAGTCACTTTGACGAAGTGATCAAACTGGGGCAAAAGAGTCTGCGAACGCCCCGTTTTCAGGTGTATGGAAGCCATGATCTGACAGGTGTGGAGATTGCTGGGGTTTTGAAGAACGTGATCGCGTTGGCGGCAGGTGCGCTCAGCGGATTGGGTTTCGGGGAGAATGCCAAAGCGTTGCTCATCAGCCGCGGAATGGTGGAGATGATCCACGTGGGAACACACTTGGGCGGTGATATTGTGGCCGTGCTCGGTCTTGCTGGCATCGGTGATCTCATTGCCACATGTTCCAGCTCCAAAAGCCGCAACTTTACGGTCGGTTATCGTTTGGCGAAAGGTGAAACGCTTACCGCCATTCTGGCCGATATGGAAGAGGTGGCGGAAGGTCTGAACACGCTTCGCATTTCCCGCGCCATGGCCAATTACCTCGGCATTCGCGTGCCGCTTACAGAGACCATTTACGATGTGATCTATGGCGAGAAGACCGTAGAGGAAGGCTTGGATTACCTGATGAAATTCCCGTTTTACGTGGACATCGATCGCTCCATGTTCAGGCGCGTGTAATGGTGCAAACCTATTTTCTGTTGACCATGGTGGAGGCCGCTTGATCCGTTGAAAGGATCAGCATATCCGCAATATTCACGTGCGCGGGGCGCGATACTGCGAAACCGATGCAATCGGCAATATCCTTGGCTGTGAGTGGTTGCATTCCTGCGTAAACCGAATCAGCCCGTTGCTTGTCTCCATGAAATCGGACGATGGAAAATTCCGTCTCCACAAGGCCAGGAGCGATGTTCGTTACCTTGATGCCCTTGTCGAAAAGCTCTTTGCGCAACCCTTCCGAAATGGCTTTTACCGCATGCTTGGTGGCGCAATACACGTTTCCGTTCGGGTACACCTCAATGCCCGCAATGGAACCCACATTGACGATGTGACCTGACTGCTGTTCAACCATTCGTGGAGCAATTTCGCGGGTGATGTAAAGCAACCCTTTCACATTCGTGTCGATCATCTTCTCCCAATCCTCAACATCACCTTCGTGAAGTGGGGAAAGTCCAGATGCCAGACCAGCGTTGTTCACCAGCACATCGATTGTTCGTTCGCCAATTTCATTTCGGCAGAAATTCTCCACCTGTTCGCGTTCGCGGATGTCAAATGTGTGAATGGAAACATCAACTCTGAACGTACTTCCGATCTGCTGTTTCACGGTTTCAAGCCGTTCTTTCCTTCTTCCCGTAAGGATGAGATCGTAACTCATTTTGGCCAATTCGTGGGCCGTGGCCTCACCAATTCCTGCTGTTGCTCCTGTAACGATTGCCGTCTTGCTCATGCTGGCAAATTACGATTCTCATTCGGTGCTTAAACCCTACTCTTGCAATCAGTAGGATTTCTCATTAAAGTGGGTATTTGTCCGATCAAGGTAAATGTCTATTTTTGCCGTCCGCTTTTTGAGCGGGTAATAAACACAAACAATTAAGAGAATTATGAACCAGTACGAAACCGTTTTCATTTTAACTCCCGTTTTGTCTGAGCAGCAGATGAAGGAAGCGGTAAAGGATTACGAGAAGTTCATAAAAGCTGATGGAGGCAAAATCGTCTCTACGGAAGACTGGGGTCTGCGCAAATTGGCGTATCCGATCCAGAAGAAATCCAACGGCTTTTACAACCTTGTCGAGTTCCAAGCCAACCCTTCGTTGATCGCTGACCTTGAATTGAAATTCAAGCGTGACGAACGTGTAATTCGCTTCCTGACCGTAAAAATGGACAAGTTCCATGTAGCGTATGCGGAGCGCAGAAGAAACAAGAACAAAGAAAAAGCTTAAGGAATCATGGCAGGAAAAAAAGACGGAGAGATCAGATATCTCAATCCACCGACCGTAGAGGTAAAGCGAGACAAGTATTGCCGTTTTCAGAAGTACGGCATCAAATTCATTGATTACAAAGACCCGGATTATCTGTTGGCATTTATCAATGAGCAAGGCAAGCTGCTACCACGCAGATTGACCGGAACATCACTGAAGTATCAACGAAAGGTTGCACAGGCTGTTAAGCGTGCACGTCATTTGGCCCTTATGCCTTATGTAGCCGACCTTATGAAATAAGAGAGACCATGGAAGTTATACTTAAAAAAGATGTGGATAACGTTGGTTACAAGAACGATCTTGTAACGGTTAAGCCCGGATATGCGCGGAATTTCCTTGTTCCTCAAGGAATGGCGGTTATTGCTACCCCAAGCGCCAAAAAAGTGCGTGAGGAGGATCTTCGTCAGCGCGCACATCGCGAGGCAAAACTGATAGAAGAGGCTACCAAGATGCTGAAGAAGATTCAGGATGCCGGTATCAAGGTTGGTGCAAAAGCAGGAGAAGGAGATAAGATCTTCGGTTCTGTAAATAGCATTCAGGTTGCTGATGCCATCAAGACCGCTACCGGTGTTGACGTTGACCGAAAAAAGGTTGGCTTGAAAGAATCAACTGTTAAGTCGCTTGGAAAATACACTGCCACTATCAAGCTTCACAAAGATGTGGAAGGGGAGTTAGAGTTTGAAGTTGTAGCAGAGTAATTCCTTAGAATAGAAATAGAAAACCCCGATCAGGAAACTGATCGGGGTTTTCTATTTAACGTCAATTGATAGCATTTTACCCAGGTGACAAATAACAACAGATGATCGGGCATTGTGCGCTGGTTTTCCAATTTCTGATTTTTCTGTATCGTGGTACCTTACAACCCGGTCAACTTAACCTTGAAACGATCCACCTATAAAACAAAGCCCGGTCAGCATAGGCGCTTTCGCTGGCCTGGTCTAATGATCGATCAAGCTTTTCTGCTTTTTCCCAATAGGCTTCCTCAGAAATGGTCGGTTGTTCAGACTTCAACAAAAGGAATTTTTTCATGGCCTGTATCAAACGGAGGTAATCCTCGTCTTTATCATTGTATCGAACGGTATGCTCAAAATTTTCCGCTTCGTTCATGGCCAATTCCTGCTTCCCTTTTTGGAATAAAATGATGATCTGAATGAACCGATAATAATAGTAATGATCCAGTCCTCCAGCCTTTCTGTCCTCAGGAATGCAATCTTCTGCTGCTTTTGGGTCATTCTCAAAAACATGGCACATGGCTTTTAAGCACCGAAAGCGGTCACGCATACGTGGCAGTTTTTCCCAAACTGATGCGTATTTGTTCACAAGCGCAATCGCCTGTTCATGCCGTTCCATGCGGATAAGGGTGCTGAGGTAATTGAACACAAAACTGAGTAGTTTCCTGTCTTCGAGCCCAGAACCGAATTCAAGCGCCTTTTGGTGATAGCTTAGTGAAGCCTCCAACTCCCTAAGTAGAAAATATTCTAAAGCAATGGCAGCATTTACGGTTGCCAGCGCGGCATTCTGATCGAATGATCTTGAATTGATCTCTGAAACCAGATCAGCTGCGGTTTTCAGCAATCCGATCTTCTCCTCGCCACGGTGGGCGTAAGCTTTGGTCAACGCCACAAAGTGATTTGAAAAGGCATCGTTCCTTTCTTGATCGGTAGGGTTGAGGGAAATGACTTCCAACGGAGAAACCTGGATGTCTGAACCGATCGCTTGAAGTGTTCTCTCCACGAACGCCTGCTTGTGCCTGCCAAACAGGTGTTGGTGGGTAAAATGCAGCTTGAGTGTATCCTGATAATCGGCTAGCAGCTTAAGAAGCTGATCATAATTCTCAATTGTTGCTTGCCGTGTGGAAACCAAATGCTCAACGGCCAGTTTCTGGATCTCTAATGCAATATCTGGTCGCAATTGGGCTTTTGCATCGTTCACCACCTTTTCCCATTCACGGTCGAAAAGGTGGTGCGCATTGCGGTCTATATAAGAGCACAACAGCAAGCGTTTTTCCTCCAACGGATCATCTCGCATCCTTTTTTTCAGTTGTCCCATGGCCAGGTAATCGGTCAATTCCTTTGACAGCAATCTCAATTCATTCCGAAGCAGGTAATCTTTGTCTTTGGTGTAAGCCTCTCCAAATGTTCTCTGAAAAAGGAATGCTTTGTCCAAGGATTCAAGCTTTGAGGATCTAAGCCCAGAACAGATGGCATTGAAGATGAGAAGTAACGAATCTCGTTTTCCTTGGCTCAATAAATGGCCGACATCCTTCCTTTCCTTTAAGCTCAGTTCGGCCACAAGGGCCACCGTTCTGTTTCCTTTCTCTGACATGATATTCATCACAAGTTTACTTTTTTATACTTGTTAGATTTGGTATTCACGAACAACTTTGTCCATATCTGAACAATAACCTTAAACTATTTTACAATGAAAAGATTACCAATATTCTTGATCGCCACCTTTTTTATCGGTTCGTTCTTCTATTCTTGCAACACCACGAAGGACGATGATGATGATACACTTCCAGATGCCGTTTTCAATGCCACTGTAACCGGGGCGGTGAATCAGGTCATCAGTTTCACATTACCTGAAAATGTAGCTGGTTCTGAAGCAGTGAACGGTTCGTTCAGTTCGGCCATTGACCTGTTTTCAATGAACGCCATGAACCTTTCTGGCGCTTGGCAGCTAGGATTGTCTTATAACAATAGCTCCTTTGGCGTAGGCACCTATGACCTCGCTGGTACAAGTGGATTTACGAATCCATCTCAGGCACAGACAAGTTTCCTGGCCACTTCAGGTTCAATTACCATTAGCAAGGCAGACCTGTTTCAAGGAGTAGGTTCTGGAGTTGGTGGCGCAGACACATACTTTGTAGATGGATCGTTCACGGCAATGATGGAGAGTTCTGATACGCCTCCTCAGCAAGTACAGGTCAGTGGCACTTTTTCAGGTATCACCATAAGTGTAAATTGAACTTGTTTGAACAGCTAATACTACAATCATGAAAAACATAGTTACATTGATTTCTTCAGTGGTTTTTGTTGCAACAGCAATTGCACAACCACAGATCACACTGAATAATATGCCCCAGTTGGGCGATCACGTTACCATTGGCCTCTGTTCGGATATTCCGAATCCAACATCGTTGGACGCTGAAACAGGTGCCAATTACACTTGGGATTTTAGTACGCTTACCGAAAGTGAGGAGCAATACTTCGATTTTGTTGAACCATCATCCACCTATTGGCCAAATACTTACCAGAATTCAAATGTATGTGGTGTAAGTTGGGAGGAAGGCTACAGTTTCTACAATATTTCGGGTAACGCACTGACCACAGAAGGTAATAAGGTCATCATCAATCCAGGCGATACGGCATCCATTATTTATACGGATCAGGAACAGATCGTTCCCATACCATACTCAATGGGAACCACCTTTAGCGACAATTTTGCTGGCACTGGATACTTGAGTGGATTCAATGTCTCAATTACCGGCACACTTGATTTTGAGGCAGATGGCTATGGAACGTTGGTGCTTCCAAACGCCACATATCAGAATGTGGTCCGATATCGGTTCGACCGCGTACAGAACAATACGGTGCTCGGTTTTCCGCCAAATCAGCAGACAAAAACACAGTGGGGTTGGGTATCGGCAAATCATCGCTTTTGGTTGTTGTTGATAGAGGTTAGCAATGACGGGTTCAGCGATAGTCATCTTACATGGTTTGATAAGACACCGCTTGGTGTGGTAACCGGAATTAAGGAGGGTGTTGATTCTGAAAGGCCAATTTTTTACCCGAACCCGATTGCTGGTAACGGAGTGCTGCAACTGAGCAGCGCATTGAGTGCTGATGATTCCGTTCAGCTATTTGACACACAAGGTAGAATGGTGGAGAACATCAATGCAACAACCTCTACAATTGCCCTGAATGGCGTGAATGCTGGTGTTTACATTCTGAGAGTCATGAACAGCAATGCTCATGTCATAACAACCCAAAAGTTGATTGTTCAGTAAGCATCCGATTTCGGTAGGATGCGAGCTTGGCCTCGATCAGGAAACTGGTCGAGGCTTTTTTACTCAAATCTCAAACTCTCAATAGGGTCCAAGTTTGAGGCTTTGATGGCAGGATAGATCCCAGAAACAACACCTACCACAAAGCAGATGACCACGCCAGTAATGATCCATAGCCACGGAATGATAAAACCGCCTCCGATGAAACTCGAGACTCCATTTCCAATGGCAATTCCAAAAACAATTCCAGCCAAACCACCAATGACAGAAATTGAAACGGCTTCCACCAAAAATTGAAGCCGTATGAACGCTTTGGTAGCACCCAAGGCTTTCCGTACACCAACTTCTCGAGTTCGTTCCGTCACCGAAACAAGCATAATGTTCATGAGGCCAATGGCTGCGCCCATCAATGTAATGATGCCGATCAGAAATCCAGCAACCTGCACTTCGTAAAGATTATCGACCAACATTTTTGAAAGGTTGTCGCTTCGTATCACCTCAAAGTTGTTCTCCTCACCAGCACGCACACCGCGCACCACTCGGAAGGTTCCGGTTGCTTCGCTGATGGCACTTTCCAATGAGGTTACATTATCGGCCAGTACACTGATCGTGTAAGAGGTTTTCCTTCTCAGAAAATGTTGGCGCGCATTGGTCAATGGGATCATGCACGTTTTGTCACCGCCAAAGCCCATGCTCGAACCTTTTTCAGCCAGCACCCCTATCACTTTGTACTTGTTTGCTCCAACAGACACCTCTTTACCAACGGCCTCAATTGTTCCGGGGAACAGCACCTTTTCAATTTCGTTTCCGATCACTATCACGGGAATTCCGAACCGAAGTTCGGTCTCACTGAAGTTGCGGCCTTTTTCAATTTCGTAACCGCTTGCTGCAAAGTAGTTGGCATCGCAGCCCATCACGTTGATGTTCGGCTGCGTTTTTTCTGAACCATACTTGACCGTGGCTGCGAATGAAGCTGCGGCAGATACACTCACCAAAGCAGGAAATTCAAACGTTTCCTGAAACCGCTCCGCTTCGCGATAGGTGATGCGTTCGTAGTTCTTCGGCTTCCTGCCACCACGCCCAATGCGGATGTTAGAACCGCGGTTACGGATGGTGAACGTATTCGCGCCCATACTCGTGAAATTGCTCGTGATGGAGCTCTTGATGCCATCAATAGAAGTCAGGATTCCCACCAAGGCTGTAATGCCAATGGCGATGATGAGCATGGTCAGAATGGCACGTAACCATTGACTTCGGATGGAGCCCAAAGCCACTTTGATGTTCTCAATGACCAGTTGTCCGTAGCGGTCGTTCATGGTGCTGGTTCGCGTTGGCGCAAGGTAGTTATTTGGACGTGGTTTCTGCCTTGATTATGGTACTCCGAATCCCTACTTTCGCGAACGGAAAATCAACCGGTTCTGAGTTGAATTGTTCAATGATGGATCGGTTCATTCCTGAACCGAAAACAACACTCAAAATATTTCTTTCATGAGCTTATATGAAGATTATCTAAAGGAGATCGAAGAACGAAAAGAGCAAGGTTTGCACGCCAAACCCATCGATGGTGCGGATTTGCTCAGCGAGGTGATTGCGCAGATCAAGGACACGGGAAATGCTCATCGGAAAGATTCTCTTAACTTCTTCATTTACAACACGTTGCCGGGAACTACCAGCGCGGCTGGCGCGAAAGCCAAATTCCTGAAGGAGATCATTCTTGGCGAAGAGAAGGTTGAGGAAATCACTCCAGCTTTCGCGTTTGAGTTGCTTTCGCACATGAAAGGCGGACCTTCAATTGAGGTGCTTTTGGATCTGGCGTTGGGTGATGATCTTACCATTGCCAAGGAAGCAATGAAGGTGTTGAAGACCCAAGTATTCCTGTACGATGCGGACATGGCGCGTTTGAAGGATGCATATGCTGCTGGAAGCCCGATTGCCAAAGAACTGATCGAAAGCTACGCAAAAGCAGAGTTCTTTACGCAGCTACCAGATGTGGAAGAAGAGATCGAGTTGGTGGCGTTTGTAGCAGGTGTTGGAGATATTTCTACAGACCTGCTTTCTCCTGGTGGAGATGCGCACTCGCGTTCCGACCGAGAATTGCACGGACAGTGCATTTTCGAGCATGATAAGGAGAAACAGAAGGCACTGTTAGCACTGAAAGAACAGCATCCGGATAAGCGGGTTATGCTGATCGCTGAGAAGGGAACAATGGGTGTTGGTTCTTCGCGTATGTCGGGTGTGAACAACGTTGCGTTGTGGACGGGCGTTCAGGCAAGTCCGTACGTGCCGTTCATCAATATTGCACCTGTTGTGGCTGGAACGAACGGCATTTCTCCGATTTTCCTCACAACTGTAGGCGTGACCGGAGGTATCGGTTTGGATCTGAAGAACTGGGTTGCGAAGAAGGACGCAAATGGCAACACGGTTGTCGATGCCAATGGAGATCCGGTTCTGGAAGAGGTCTATTCCGTTGCAACGGGAACCGTTCTGACCATCAATACCAAAGAGAAGAAGCTTTACAAAGACGGCAAGGTGGTGAAAGACGTTTCGGATGCTTTTACACCGCAGAAAGTGGAGTTTATGAAGGCGGGCGGTTCTTACGCGGTAGTCTTTGGTAAGAAGTTGCAGACGTTTGCTTGCAAGGTGCTCGGAATCGCTATTCCGCAGGTTTACGCACCATCGAAAGAGGTTTCTGTCGATGGGCAAGGTCTTACAGCTGTTGAGAAGATCTTCAATCGCAACGCGGTTGGAACCACACCAGGAAAAGTGCTTCATGCAGGTTCGGACGTTCGTGTTGAGGTGAACATCGTTGGTTCTCAGGACACGACTGGTCTGATGACCTCTCAGGAATTGGAAATGATGGCCGCAACGGTCATTTCTCCAATCGTGGATGGAGCTTATCAATCGGGTTGCCACACGGCCTCCGTTTGGGATAAAAAGGCGCAGGAGAACATTCCTCGTTTGATGAAATTCATGAACGATTTCGGCCTGATCACAGCTCGTGACCCGAAAGGGGTTTACCCAGCCATGACCGATGTAATTCATAAGGTTTTGAATGACATCACCGTGAGCGATTGGGACATCATCATCGGTGGCGATTCGCATACACGTATGTCAAAAGGGGTGGCGTTTGGAGCTGATTCTGGAACGGTTGCCCTTGCACTTGCAACTGGCGAGGCTACCATGCCGATTCCACAGTCGGTGAAGGTGACCTTCAAAGGCGAAATGAGAAGCTACATGGACTTCCGCGATGTGGTTCATGCCACGCAGCAGCAAATGCTGAAGCAGTTCGGTGGTGAGAACGTTTTCCAAGGTCGCGTGATCGAAGTTCACATCGGAACATTGACTGCTGACCAAGCTTTCACATTCACAGATTGGACGGCTGAGATGAAGGCTAAAGCATCCATCTGTATCTCGGAAGATGAGACGTTGATCGAATCGTTGGAGATTGCAAAAGGTCGTATCCAGATCATGATCGATAAGGGAATGGACAACGAGAAGCAGGTGCTGAAAGGGCTGATTGCGAAAGCAAATAAGCGAATTGCCGACATCCGTTCAGGTGAAATTCCAACGTTGAAACCAGATGCGAACGCCAAGTATTACGCAGAAGTGGTTATCGATCTGGATGAAATGGCCGAGCCAATGATCGCGGATCCGGACGTGAACAACGAGGACGTTTCGAAACGATACACTCACGACACCATTCGTCCGCTATCATACTACGGTGGCACCAAGAAAGTTGATCTCGGTTTTGTGGGTTCGTGCATGGTCCACAAAGGCGACATGAAGATTCTTGCGCAGATGTTGAAGAACGTGGAAGCGCAGCAAGGTAAAGTGGAGTTCAAGGCACCGTTGGTGGTAGCTCCTCCAACCTACAATATTGTAGATGAACTGAAAGCCGAAGGCGATTGGGATATTCTGACCAAGTATGCTGGTTTTGTGTTCGATGACGATAATCCGAAGAGCACGGCTCGTACCAAGTATGAGAACAAATTGTACTTGGAGCGCCCAGGTTGCAACCTGTGCATGGGTAACCAAGAGAAGGCCGAGCCGGGCGACACAGTCATGGCCACATCAACGCGTTTGTTCCAAGGTCGCGTGGTGAAGGATTCTGCCGAGAAGAAAGGCGAGTCGTTGCTATCATCAACGCCAGTAGTTGTCCTTTCAACCATCTTGGGAAGAACCCCAACATTAGAGGAGTACGAGCAAGCCGTAACGGGCATCGTGCTTACCAAATTCAAGCCATCTAAGAAGAACTTGGTGCTTGCATAAGCAATCGAGCAAACTGAAAAGAAAACCCGAGCCCACAGCTCGGGTTTTTTTGTGGTCTTTCCTCAAGATCATGACAACAAGAAACCGTTGCGCGTGTTGAGTTTGTAGAAGGCAGTACCTTTACTCTGCCGACAATTCTATAACTCAACTAAATAATTTCAAGATATGGGAGTATTCGATTTAGACATGATCAAGCAGGTGTATGCTCGATTCCCTGAGCGCATTGCTGCAGCTAGAAAAGCGGTGGGCAAACCGCTCACGTTGTCAGAGAAAATTCTGTACGCGCATCTTTGGGATGGCGAGGCGAAAGAAGCCTACGAGCGCGGAAAATCCTACGTGGATTTCGACCCGGATAGAGTAGCGATGCAAGATGCAACGGCTCAGATGGCGTTGTTGCAATTCATGCAGGCAGGAAAGAAAAAGGTGGCGGTTCCATCTACGGTACATTGCGATCACCTGATTCAAGCGCGCATTGGTGCAAGTGCCGATCTGCAAGAAGCGATGAACAAGAGTTCGGAGGTTTTCAATTTCCTCGAAAGCGTTTCTAACAAATACGGTATCGGTTTCTGGAAGCCAGGCGCAGGTATCATCCACCAAGTAGTGTTAGAGAATTACGCGTTCCCTGGCGGGATGATGATCGGTACCGACAGCCACACGGTAAATGCTGGCGGTCTCGGAATGGTTGCTATTGGAGTAGGTGGCGCGGATGCCGTTGATGTGATGGCAGGAATGCCTTGGGAATTGAAATTCCCCAAACTCATCGGTGTAAAGCTGACCGGTAAACTGAATGGCTGGACTGCTCCCAAAGACGTTATCCTGAAAGTGGCAGGAATTCTGACCGTGAAAGGCGGAACAGGCGCGATTGTGGAGTACTTCGGTGAAGGCGCTAAAAGCATGTCGTGTACGGGTAAAGGCACCATTTGCAATATGGGCGCTGAGATCGGTGCCACGACTTCAACCTTCGGTTATGACGAAAGCATGGAGCGTTACCTACGAGCCACCGGTCGTGCAGAGGTTGCTGATCTGGCAAACGGGATCAAAGAACACTTGACAGGCGATGATGAGGTTTATGCGAACCCAGAGAAGTACTTCGACCAAGTGATTGAGATCGATCTATCTACGCTGAGCCCTCATTTGAACGGACCGTTCACACCCGACTTGGCCACGCCAGTTGCGGAAATGAAGGAAAAAGCCAAGGCAAACGATTGGCCAACGCAAGTGGAGTGGGGCTTGATCGGTTCGTGTACCAATTCATCTTACGAGGATATCTCGAGAGCGTGTTCCATTGCAGAAGACGCCTTGGCAAAAGGCCTTAAACCGAAAGCCGAATTCGGTATCAACCCAGGTTCTGAACAGGTTCGATATACGATTGAACGCGATGGTTTCATCAACACATTCGAGAAGTTGGGTGCGCGTATTTTTACCAATGCTTGCGGTCCGTGCATTGGACAGTGGGGCAGGTACAACGACCCGAAAAATGGTCCGAAAAACTCCATCGTTCACTCGTTCAATAGAAACTTCGCGAAGCGAGCCGATGGCAACCCGAACACGCATGCGTTCGTGACCTCACCAGAAATGGTTGCAGCCATCGCAATCGCGGGAGACCTTCGTTTTAATCCGATCACAGACACGCTGATCAACGATAAAGGCGAAGAAGTAAAACTGGCCGAGCCAACAGGTTGGGAGCTTCCGCCAAAGGGATTTGAAGTAGAAGATCCGGGCTACGTTGAACCAGCCGCAGACGGCAGCCATGTGGAGGTTGTAGTGAAACCCGATAGTGATCGTTTGCAGTTACTCGACCCGTTCAAACCTTGGGATGGAAAGAACATTACGGGCGCCAAACTGCTGATCAAGGCTTACGGAAAATGCACCACGGATCATATTTCCATGGCAGGTCCGTGGTTGCGATACCGAGGTCATCTCGATAACATCTCGAACAACACCTTGACGGGTGCGGTGAATGCTTTCAATAAGGAAACGAATCGGATCAAGAACCAATTGGACGGTTCTTATGGCGAAGTGCCTGCGGTTGCAAGAGCTTATAAAGCGGCTGGCGTTCCTTCGGTCGTGGTTGGCGATAGCAACTATGGTGAAGGTTCTTCGCGCGAGCATGCAGCCATGCAGCCTCGCCATTTGGGAGTGGTTGCGGTGCTCGTTAAATCGTTCGCACGTATCCACGAAACCAACCTGAAGAAGCAGGGAATGCTCGGGTTGACCTTCGCCAACGAAGCCGATTACGACAAGATCCAGGAAGACGACACGTTCAACTTTGTGGATCTGACAGATTTTGCAGAAGGCAAACCGCTCACCATCGAGTTGGTTCATGCCGATGGTTCTAAAGACATCATCAAGGCGAATCACACATACAACGAAGCGCAGATCGAGTGGTTCAAAGCTGGTTCTGCATTGAACTTGATAAAGAAGCAGCAATCGGCATAGGTTCTAATTGTAATTTTGAGCAAAGGAAACGGGCGGCCTTGGTCGCCCGTTCCTGTACTCGATCATGGCGAAAAAACCATCCCCCAAAAAACCTAAAGCCGCCAAATCGGGCGGTTGGTTCGGCCGAATGCTGCGTTTCGCTGGCAAGACGATTCTCGGGCTTTTCCTGTTCAGCGTTTTGATGGTGATCGTCTATCGGTTCGTGCCCATTCCTATCACCATTTTGCAGCTTTCGCGTTGCGTGGAACAGTTTCAAGACGAGAAGCCCATTCGTCTGAAAAAGGATTGGGAACCGCTTGAGAACATCAGCAATAAGCTGCAACTGGCGGTGGTCTGCGCGGAAGATCAGAAATTCCTCAACCACAATGGGTTTGATATTGAAGCAATAGAAGAGGCGATTGAGCACAATCAAAAGGGAAAGCGTGTCCGTGGAGCAAGTACCATCAGTCAGCAAACTGCCAAGAACGTTTTCCTTTGGGAAGGACGCACTTGGGTTCGGAAAGGGCTGGAAGTGTATTTCACCGCGCTGATTGAACTCTTCTGGAGCAAGGAACGCATCATGGAAGTGTACCTGAATGTGATTGAAATGGGCGATGGGATTTATGGCGCTGAAATGGCTTCGCAAGTGTATTTCAAGAAATCAGCATCGAAGCTTTCAAGCGCTGAGGCGGCTTTACTGGCGAGCATTCTTCCGAGTCCACGTAAGTATTCGGCTGTAAATCCGAGTGCGTATGTTCGTGGTCGCCAATCGTGGACAATGGGTCAGATGGCGCATTGGGGCGGCAAGTTGGATTACGAAAACCCGCCCGTTCACAAGGGAACCAAGAAGAAAAAGAAGAAATAGCCGATGGTCAGTTACAACCCCAAAAGCTGGTTCACCATCATTTTCCAGCTCCACAAGTACGATACGTTTCGCCAGCTGTTGCCAACCATGGTGGTTTTGGCTGTGCTTACCAGTGTCTTCTGCTATGTGGAGATTGAGTTGTTGAATCTGGAATTCACGAGCACAATGGCAGTGCATTCACTCATCGGTTTTGTGATTTCGTTATTACTTGTGTTCCGAACAAATACCGCTTACGATCGCTGGTGGGAAGGCCGAAAACAATGGGGCGCGCTGGTCAATAACACGCGTAACTTGTCCATCAAACTCAGCAATATCGTTCCCCAAGATCAACCCGAAAGAAGACAGCTTTTCCGTGTGCTCATCACCAATTACGTGTTTGCTATGAAAGAGCATTTACGAAATGGTGTACTTCCATTCGAACTCGAAAATCATCCCGATTTCGACCTTGACAAAACCATGCAACGCGACCATGTTCCGAATGCCATCGCGCAGCAACTTTATGCGCAGATATTGCTTTTGAAAAAGGATGGTCTGATCTCGGAAGAACAACAGATCGTGCTTGATAGCGAGTTCCGCGCCTTGACCGACATCATTGGAGCCTGTGAACGCATCAAAAAAACGCCCATTCCGTATTCGTACAGTGCGTTCATCAAGAAATTCATTTTTCTGTATGTGATGAGTTTGCCGTTCGGGGTGGTGCGCGATTTTGGCTATTCCACCATTTTCGTGGTGGTGTTCATCTTTTACATTCTTGCCAGCTTGGAGCTGATTGCAGAAGAGATCGAAGACCCGTTCGGAACAGATGCCAACGACCTTCCAACCGATACGCTTTGCCTGACCATTCAGAAAAACCTGAAGGAGTTGTTCTGAGGTTGAAAAAGGAGAAAATGAAAAAGGAAAAACGTGTCTCGCATGGGCCACGTTTTTCCTTTTTTCGTTTTAACATTTTACTTCTTACCGAGGTAAGCGGTAAGCATCCACACCGTTTTCTCCTGCTGCGTAATGTAATCGCTCATTTGCGAATTGGTTCCCTCATCATCGGCTTCGCCAGCTAGTTCAAGAATTTTTCTTTCCAGTTCCAAAAGCGTTTTAAAGTTGGCAAGCGTGGTCGAAACCGTTCCTGTGCTATCGTTCACGTTGGCCGCTTCCTTAATGGTTGAATGTTTCAGGTAATCGCTGAACGTGTGCAAAGGCGTCCCACCAAGCGTCAACACGCGCTCTGCAATTTCATCCACCTTCATCACAGCATCGTTGTACAACTCCTCAAACTTCACATGAAGCTCAAAGAAACTTGGCCCTTGAATGTTCCAATGAAAACCGCGAAGGTTCTGGTAAAACATCTGATAATTGGCCAAAAGCGTGTTCAACTCATCTACCAATTGCCTCGATTGCTCCTTATTCAATCCTATGTGATTCGTGCTCATAACTTCTCGTTTTTTTCAGTTCTTATTTCTATTTCAAAGTTGCCTGATCGGTACTAACCCAACATGACGCAGGTCACAGAGTTCACTAATCGTCATACGTGTTCTTCTCCTCTGGCTTCTCGCTCAAATACTGAATGAATTCATACTCGTTCGCATCATCGTCTAAAAAGTAATCGCGTATACGGAACTTTTGTTCAGTCAACGGGTAACTGCGCTCGTAGCCAGCCTCTTCCAGTCGCTTTCCAACCGCCTTCACGTCAGGAACCACAAATCCCATGTGGTTGAAGCCGAAAGAGAGGTAATCATCGCTTCCTCTCTTCTTATCGAAAGATTCGCTCAGTGCCAAATACGATTCGTCTGTTCCAATGTGTAGCCAACGTCTTTGATTGTCCTCACCGCAACCGCGTATCTTGAATTCTGGCATGGCCGTTTGAATGAATTTGACTGCTTCGTCCAAGTTGTTCACCGTTATGTTGTTGTGTTCTAAATATGACTGAGTTATCATGATTAAGAATTTTTGGTTGATAATAATTACTGATACAAAGGTGCCTGTCAATTAAATATCAGTCAAATCAATAGTATCTATATTTGGATAGCTATTAGTTATATTTTTCGGGGTTCAACGTTCAACGTGATTCAACCTTGAACTTAGAACAAAGAACCTTGAACATGACCTTACAACAACTCGAATACATCCGCGCCCTTGACATCGAACGCAACTTCGTCCGCGCAGCCGAACGGTGCTTCGTTACGCAGCCATCGCTTACCATGCAAGTGCAAAAGCTCGAAGAGCAGCTGGGCGTCAAGATTTTCGACCGTTCCAAGAAGCCGCTCATTCCAACTCCGTTGGGAGCATTGATCGTAGCGCAGGCCAAAGTAGTTCTCAAAGAAGCAGAGCGCATCAAAGAACTCATCAACGAACAGGAAGGAAAACTCACGGGCGAGTTGGTCATTGGTATCATTCCAACGCTTGCGCCATATCTGGTACCGCTGTTCGTTCCCAAATTTGAGCGCGATTACCCGGATATCCGTTTGGTGGTGCAAGAACTGCAGACAGATATCATCGTCAAACGACTTCGTTCTGATGAACTCGATCTGGGAATTCTCGTTACGCCTTTGGAAGAAAAAGGCATCCACGAATCAGTGCTGTTCAACGAACCGATGATGGCTTACGTGGGGCGTAATCATCGTCTGTTCAATAAGAAATCCATCAGCGCGTCCGACCTCGATCTTGATGATACTTGGTTGCTTTCAGAAGGTCATTGCTTCAGAGCGCAGGTTTTAAATATCTGTGCATCCAATAAGAATGATCACGGTTACAACTTCGTGTTTGAAAGTGGTTCGTTGGAAACCTTGGAGCGCTTGGTAGAAGAACATCGCGGCATGACCATTTTGCCGTATCTCGCAACGCTCAAACTGAATGACGCGCAACGCCAACTGCTCCGCGAATTCAAAGGAACACCACCTGTTCGTGAGGTAAGTATTGTTACCAACCGCGTTCACGTAAAAACCGCCATGATCGATGCGTTGGCTTGCACTATCAAGGCATCTGTGCCGCCAGAACTTTTGCAATCGGAAGGCGAGGTGATCCGATTATGAGTTTCTAGCTTTTGGAAGTTACTTTTGCGCCATGCTGAAAAATGACCTTTTGTTGCGCGCAGCGCGAGGAGAAAAAGTGGAGAGAACGCCCGTTTGGCTCATGCGTCAGGCTGGTAGAATACTTCCAGAATACAGAGAAGTACGCGCCAAAATGGGCGGTTTCAAAGAGTTGGTCGAAAGCCCTGAGTTTGCTTGCGAAGTAACTATTCAGCCGGTAGACCACTTGGGTGTGGATGCGGCCATCATTTTCTCCGATATTCTTGTCATTCCCGAAGGAATGGGTTTGCCTTATGAAATGGTAGAGAAGCGCGGTCCGTGGTTTGAAAAGACGATTCAATCGGCCTCAGATATTGAAAAGCTGAAAGTTGCCGAAGCGGATGACGTTCGTTACACCATCGATGCTATTTCGCTGACCAAGAAAGAGTTGGATGGGCGCGTTCCTTTGATCGGCTTTGCAGGCGCACCGTGGACCATCTTCAGCTATATGATCGAAGGAAGTGGATCAAAGACCTTCTCAAAAGCCAAGAAGTTCCTTTACACGGAGCCAAAATTGGCGCATCAATTATTGGAGAAGATCACTTTGAGCACCATCAATTACCTGAAAGGGCAAATTGCTGCTGGTGCAGATATCGTTCAGATTTTCGATAGCTGGGCGGGAATTCTAAGTGCAGAGCAATACAAGGAATTCGCCTTGCCATATATCGCGCAGATATGCGATGCCATTGATGAGGTGCCGATCACCGTTTTTGCAAAAGGTGCCTACTTCGTTCGCAAAGAATTGGGTGAACTCAATTGTAACACCATCGGGTTGGATTGGAACATGGGAATTGCCGAAAGCCGCGCTATGATCGGGCCAAATAAAACCCTTCAAGGAAATCTTGATCCGTGTGTTCTTTATGCAGAACACGAGGTGATTGTAGAAAAGACCAAGGAAATGCTTCGTGCATTCGGACCGCAACGACATATCGCTAACCTCGGTCATGGCGTTTACCCAGACATTGACCCTCGTAAGGTGAAGTTGTTTGTGGATACAGTGAGGGAATATCGTTTCAGCTAGCCAGGAAACTCTCGATCTTGTTTTCAAAATCCTTAAGTTCTACTTTGAAATCTCCGTAGACGTTTGGATTACTCCCACCAACTAATATATCGTATTTAATGCCGCAGACACTGGCAAGCCAATAATAATGTGAATGCAATAAGGTTGCAGGAGCTATATCAAGAAGGCTGGATTTACTCGCTTGACTAAAGAAGATATTCGCTAATCCTGCCCCATGAATTCCTATTACATGGCTCGCTGAATTGAAAATTACAGCTTGTTGTCTAACCGTAAAGTCTCCTGGATTGATAATTTCAAAACCTCGTTTAATCAAAATGGGCTTTAATTCATCAAAATTGGAGATGTTGCGATTGGATCGACTGACAATATCTTCTTGCCCGGTTCAACCTCGGGCACATCTTTTAGGGCTAGCGATTTCGTTTTGAGCCAATATCTTGGTTCATAGTACATTGGACTGGAAACAATAAGGTCTTCCACTAAAATTGAGTGTCTATTTCCATCCAATTCAATTTCTTGAAATGGTCAAGCTGTTGGAGTTCCTGAAATATTTTTTAGTGAATGTACCTTTTCCCACAATAATGGGAGTTTTACCGATTGCAAGATGTTCCTCCAGTAGATAGATCTTATGAAGTACAGCAGCAAAAAGTAGAAGTAATTGCTGCCTAGCTACCATCAAAAGAATGGCACACTCCAGTTTTCTGGGTTTTTCATTGAATCGCGACTTCCAAATCGGTTTTGGTGATGGTAGACCGAATCTACCCTTCTTCTTTGAGGATCCAACTATGGTTCTATATCCCTGAATAGCATATCCCAGATCTGGTTCAACAAGGGCATTGTTTACTTTGACTATGAATTCTTCGTGCTCCCATGTTACGTTGTCCAGATGGAATGCCTTATTGACCCTCGGGTCTGAGAATGAAGGTCGCTGATCGGAAAAAGGCTTTGACGACCTTTGAAAGATCACTTCTCCAACGGACGGATCTATCTTCCAGTAAAGCCGCTTTAATCTATCCTTCCACAGCATGTGAAGAGCAAAGGTAATTAAGTGGAATCTTCAAAGAACGAGGTTGATTTCAATTCTCTCAGAACTGGAGGTTTGTAGCTGAAAGAACAAAGTATGCTTACTTTCGAACATGCCTTTATCATCCATTATTCAGGTATTGATCATGTTGTCGTTTCCTATTCTCGTTCTGGAGGTAGTGAAGCGGAACAAACTAGCAGGTATGGTCGGTCCGGTAATTCTTTGCTATGCAGTTGGTTTGATCGTTGGCAACCTACCTGATTCCCCAGTGAATGTTGAATTGAGCCAAACGGTTGCAGAGGCCATGGTGCCATTGGCAATTTCTCTTATGCTTTTGTCAACACGGTTTATGGCGTGGGTCAAGTATGCGAAGCAAACGGCCAAGTCGTTTGCGCTTGCGGTGGTAGCTGTATTGGTTTCTTCTTTTGCTGTTTCTGCTTATTTCCACTTACAGGAAATGGGAGTAGATGATGTGTGGAAACTAAGTGGAATGATGGTAGGCGTTTACACAGGCGGCACACCCAATTTGGCAGCCATCGGAACAGCTTTGGGAATTTCAAATGAGGTTTTCATTGTGCTGAATGCGTGCGACCTCATTCTCAGTGCACTTTACCTATTGCTGTTGCTGTCTGTAGCACAGAAGATCGCATTGAAGTTTCTTCCATCCTTCGTTCCCAAGGAAAAACATGATAGAGATGAAACGTTCCATTATCAACGTGTGGAGCGGATGGCTTCTCGGAAAACCTTGGCCAAGGCATGGTCGATGGCATTTCTACTTTCCGCAGGAATAGTCGGTGCTAGTATCGGCTTTTCGATTCTTGTTGATGGTAAGATCACAGCACCTTCGGTTATTCTTGCAGTGACCACCTTGAGTATTGCAGCCTCGTTCGTTAGAAAGATCCGATTCTTGCCAAGAACCTATGAGTTCGGGGAGTTTTTTCTGCTGGTCTTCTGCATGGGCATTGGTTCCATCTCCAATATCCAGGAGATGCTGCAGGCTAGCCCGAACGTTCTGTTTTACGTTACCTGTGTTTTCCTCGGAACACTCTCCGTCCACTTCCTTCTGTCTTGGATTTTTCGGATTGATGCAGACACCACATTGATAACCTCCGTGGCCGGAATTTTCGGTCCAGCATTCATTGGTCCCGTGGCTAGTGTTCTTAAGAACAAGGATATTGTGGTAAGCGGTCTCACCACCGGTTTGGTGGGTTATGCCATTGCCAATTATTTGGGGTTAGGAATGGCACAGGTGTTCCATCTTGTGTTTCCATAATTTCGCGGCATGAGCGAAAACCAAGTTTATGACATCTGCATAGTAGGTGGCGGAATTGTAGGCGCTGCAACGGCTTACAGCTTTCAGCAAGCATATCCTGAATTGAAGGTTCTGCTTATTGAAAAAGAAAACCGTCCTGCACCACACCAAACCGGACATAATTCGGGAGTGATTCACTCGGGTATTTACTATAAGCCAGGTTCTTTCAAGGCCAAGAATTGTGTCAAAGGAAAAGACCAACTCATTGCTTTCGCGAAGGAGCATGGCGTAAAGCACGATGTCTGTGGGAAGATCATTGTGGCAACCGAAGAGAAGGAGTTGCCGCAAATGGACAAGGTCTTCAACAACGGCAAGGCCAACGGACTGAGCGATATTGAATACATCGGGCCAGAGAAGATCAGAGAGATTGAGCCACATTGCACGGGCATCAAAGGCATTTGGGTGCCGTACACCGGTATTATCGATTTTGTGGGTGCTACGGCCAAAATGTTGGAGATAACGGAAGCATTGAATGCTTCCAGTAAAGTTGTGTTCAATGAGGAGGTTCTTTCTTACAAAGAAGAAGCTGGTCTGAAAAACATCAAGACCAAAAGGTCGAGTTACAAGGCCAAATACATGGTTTTCTGCGGTGGACTTCAATCAGACCGATTGGCCAGGAAAGACGGGGTGGAATTGGACATGGCCATTGTCGGTTTCCGTGGCGATTATTACGAGTTGGCGGAGCATGCAAAGCATAAGGTCCGTAACCTCATCTATCCTGTTCCAAATCCAGAGTTTCCATTCTTGGGAGTTCACTTCACCAGAATGACGGACGGTAGCGTTGAATGCGGCCCGAATGCGGTTTTTACGTTCAAACGAGAAGGTTATGGTAAAACCGATTTCAACCTTCGAGACACGGCAGAGGCACTGTCATTCAAAGGCACTTGGAATCTGCTTTTCAATCATTTCGGTTTTGCCTGGAATGAATACCGAAGAGCATTCTCGAAACGACTTTTCCTTCAAACATTACAGCGCTTGATCCCTGACCTTACCATGGATGATATTGTTCCCGGAAGGGCGGGAGTGAGAGCCATGGCTCTTGGTTTGGATGGCGATACCATTGATGATTTCCGCATTGAACAGAAAGGAAACTCGCTGCATGTGCTGAATGCCCCTAGTCCGGCAGCTACGGCCAGTTTGGCAATCGGTGATCAGATACGTGAAATGGCGGAAGAGCGATTTTCACTTCGCGAAGTTATTGGACAGTAGTTATTGGTTATCGGGCGAAACCAATAACCACTTTCATAATACCTCAATAACTAATCTGTAATTCGGTACTTCTCAGTGAACGTGTCCCACTTGATGATGAACTGCTCCATGATCTCATCAATGTTCTTGAGCAGAATCGGGTCTGGTGTGTTGAGATTTCGGAAGTAGTCTTTCTGGAAATCGTTCAATCCATACTTGAAGAACACTGCCCGGCTCATAGCATAATGGGTGTTCTTTGATGGGTAGTTGATCTTACCGAAATAGGCCAACATGTTATCAATTGCTGTGCGCATACTCACCGTGTCAACACCATAGACTGATGAGAGCTTTTCAATTGTAAGTTCTTTTATTCGATCCTCCTGTCCTTCGTGAAAATACTCATCCAGTAATTTGAAATTGCCCGCTATTACAATGAGCAGAAAATCATCCTGATTTTCTGGGTCGATCTTAGCAGGGCGGAGTAAATTCACATCATTGCTGAGGAGTTCAGCTACTTCGGCAAAACTGTTGTCTACCGCATTGAAGGCTATGTTGACAAACAATTCGGCTACCTTCTCTTCGGCAACTTTCTTCTTAAAAATGGTTGTGATGCCAAAAGCCATCTATTCAGCGTAACTGGGTTTAAACAAAACTATAGTGTTGGAAACGGGGATCAAACCATAAGATTGTCCAATTGTTAACAGGTTTGAGTTAAAAAAAAGCCCCGCTCAAACTGAGCGGGGCACCGATGGTCTATGCTAACTCGATCAACCAATAAACCAAGTAAAACGACCAGCATTTGCGTATCACATAAACCTACCGGATTTGTTAGTGAAACCAATGCGATTAATGGTTTGTTCAGTTGAAACGCAAGAGTTAACGTTTATTGTCTGATCCCAAACAAAAAAGCCGCTGATTTCGGTCAACGGCTTTCTTTTTGGGGGGTGATTACCTTTCCTTATTCCTTAATGAATCTGGCAGTACCTACAGTTTCACCTCTGAATAAAAGTAAATAAGCTCCGGTAGGTAATTCTGAAATGTCAAGTTGATTCTGCCCAAGTCTGGCACTTGAGTTAAGAACTGTTCTACCAGTGGCATCAATTACCTCAACTGTTCCTACTTCGTCTGTTCTAAACTTGAGTACGTCTGTTGCAGGATTAGGATAAACTCCGATGGTACGAACTTCTCTATCTAGAATTCCGACCCACTGCGTTTCTGCACAGTTGCCTGTACTTCCACAGACCATGTTTCCGCAGAATTCGATAACAGCGGCTTTTACATCTGGGTTGAATCCACTGGCCAGATATCCAACATGGTTCTGAACACCTTCAAATGCATAAAGGCAGTTGTTAACGCTTGCGTTTCGGGCTCTGGCATGAATATCTCTACTACCGCTGGCAATCAACCCCGTTGGTATACCAGAAACCGAAACTTCAGTTGTGTTGAATGGCACCACGTTGTCAAGTTCTTCGTGTATGCTGATGATCGGAACATCGCTGTCTTCTATCCAACTGGTATCTCCAATAGCGCCACTGTAGCTCAATACACCCAATACACTACTTGAGTATCCTGGTGTACCACTGTTTCCTTCAACACCTCCCAATCCAGCGGTGTCGTTTTCCATATACGAAGGAACCTCAGCTATCTTATCGAAATATGCAGTGTGAATGGCTCCAATGGCACCGGCAGAAATTCCGCCAACAATTATGCGGTCTGGGTCTATTCCATACGGATTACCATCTTCGGCCACGGTCTTTTTTAGATAACGCACACATGCTTTTATATCGTGCATGGAGCGCATTACGGCAAGTGTGGTGGTTACTTCACTTGGAAAGAAGAAGCCAACTCGGTAATCTGGTGCAACAGCTACATAACCCATTTTGGCAAAGAACTGACACTGACTTGCAACATCGCTACGCTGACCTCCTATGAACGAACCGCCAAAGGCCATGATCATAACGGGGCGTCCGGTTTCCGTATCTCCTGTTGGTTCGTACACGTCCATTTTCAGGTCGGTTGGTCCACCACCTAAAGCGTTGTTGTTGCCGAATACAACTGCTGAGGTCACGTCTACATTTGAGAAGAGGTTTTCAGTCATGTATCTGCCGTTGGTGCAGTCGTTCTGAGCGGTAGCGCCCAATGCAACTCCCGCGGATAAAATGATTGTAAAAAGTCTTTTCATGGTATTTTTTATGTTTTGAAGCGTTAAAGATAATTTAATCATCAACTAACATGTGTACTCCTTCTGACGGTTGGCAAGCGTAAAATAATGGTGCGTACCCGAACTGCACCGTATAATCTGTTTCCAGTTGCTTTATAATGTCTGAAAATCGGTCTGTTTGTACAATTGCAATGCAACAGCCACCGAATCCGGCACCAGTCATTCGGGCTCCCAAACAACCTTCTTCTTTAAGCAGGTTATGGACAATGAAATCGAGTTCTTTACAGGAAACTTCAAAATCACAGGATAGCGATGTGTGCGATTCGTACATCAGTTTTCCAAAAGTTTCAAGGTCGTTTTGCGCCAAGGCTCTGGCCGATTGTTTGACTCTCTGCTGTTCAGTAATTGCGTGCCTGGCCCGCTTTTTTATTGTTGAATTTTCGATTGCCTGAATTTCAGACAATCCGGCATCCACCAAATTTGCCAAGCGAGCGTTATTCTGCCCAAGGATTCGCAGAGCTTCATCACATTCCTGTCTTCGCTGGTTGTAGGCGCTTTCCGCCAGCTGTCTTGGCCTGTTGGAGTTTATGATCAGTAGAGAATATTCATCAAGCCGTATCGGAATGTGTTCAAAGGTCAATGAATCGCAATCCAATTGCATGGCATGGTCTTTCTTCCCGTTTGCCACGGCAAACTGATCCATAATACCGCAGCTCACGCCAATGAATTCATTCTCAATTTGCTGACAGTTCAGTGCCATTTGAGTTCGGTCTGGTTCAGAATCATTGAATAATTTAGAAAGAGAATAATAGATCAGAACTTCTAGCGCTGCTGAAGATGAAAGCCCAGAACCTTTCGGCAACGAACTGTCTATCAGCAGGTCAAAACCCCGAATCGGAATTCCTTTCTTTTTCAAGAACAGAATAACTCCAAGAACATAGTCGCTCCACCTTCCTTGTTTTTCAGTTGGAAGAGCGTCCATGGTCAACTCTATTGTTGATTCAAAGTCTGTGGAGAAAAGTCGAATTCGCCCAGATTCTGTCGTACGGACCAATGCAGTTATGCCCAGTGAAATAGCGGTTGGCATCACCGATCCTCCCAAGTAGTCAATGTGTTCTCCGATCAAATTCACGCGGCCAGGACAGAAAAAGCGGAGTGGTGTACTTCCAGGGCCGAACAATTCAAAGAATTGGATGACTTGTTTATTCATGTTTGGAAAAATAGCCTTTGAACTGGCATTCAACGCGCTAAGTACTAACTTTACATCAATTCAAGCATTCCAGTTTTATGAGTAAAGCAGACCGATTGCTCGGAGAGTACCGAGAGAGTCATCAGAACGAAACCAATCAGTTCATTCACAACATTTTTGTTCCGCTCATTTTCTTGAGCGCAATAGGAATGCTTTGGGATATCAAACTTCCTATAGCACTTGATTTTCTCGGTGGCGACCCGCTCAATGTTGCAATGATCGTTGCAGTATTTGTGTTTGCCTATTACCTGTCCATCTCGTTTGCGGTGGCAGTTGGAATAATGTCGGTAACCGCTGTCGGAATGATCTTCTGCTACTTGTATAGCGGTTCAGTAAGCATCTGGAAATTCTCCTTGGCAATTTTTGCCATATCATGGGTTTTTCAGCTGGTCGGACATAAAATTGAAGGCAAAAAACCATCGTTTTTCAAAGACCTCGAATTCTTCTTGGTAGGACCAATGTGGGTATTGGTCAAACTCTACAACAAACTCGGTATTAAATATTGATCATGGCAGAAGCAGTAATGGAAAAGCCTAAAACAGGCACAGCATATTCGGAAGTTGTACAAAAACAACGGGATTATTTTTGGACACATGCTACTAAGTCGGCAGGTTTCAGAAAGCGTCAGCTCACCAAGCTGAAAGAAGCATTCCGTAAGCACGAAAAAAGCCTTTTAGATGCGCTGTGGGCCGATCTGCACAAGCCAGAACAGGAAGCCTTTACCACTGAAATTGAAGTAACGGTGGCAGAGATAGATCATTACTTGCGCCATTTAGATGATTGGATGGAGCCGGAGCACGTGGCAACCCCATTGTTCTTCCAGCCAGGTTCCTCAATGATCATTCCGGAGCCTTACGGTGTGGCTTTGATCATTGCGCCTTGGAACTATCCGGTCAAGAATCTTTTCGGGCCGCTATTGGGAGCAATTGCCGCTGGAAATACAGCCGTTGTAAAGCCATCAGAGATCTCTCCGAATTGTAGTAAAGCAATTGCAGAACTTATTGCAGATACTTTCGACCCCGAGTACATTGTAAGTATTGAAGGAGGCGTTCCAGAAACAACCGAGTTGCTGAAAGAACGTTTCGATTATCTGTTGTTCACTGGCGGTACGGAGATCGGTAGAATCGTATATCAAGCGGCAGCCAAACATCTAACACCGGTAACGCTGGAGTTGGGCGGAAAAAGCCCATGCATTATTGATACGAACATCAACGTAAATATTGCCGCCAAACGTTTGGTCTGGGGTAAATTCCAGAATGCAGGACAGACCTGTATCGCACCGGATTACATCTATGTGAACAATAAGATCAAGGATAAATTCTTGGCCAAGGTGAAGCAATACATCGAAGAATTCTTCGGACCTGCCGATCAGCCATCAGAACATCTTGGTCGTATCATTTCTGACCGCCATTTTGAACGGGTAAGTAAGATGCTAACGGGAGATATTCTGGTTGGTGGGGTAACAGATGCTTCGCAGAAATACATTGCACCAACAGTTATTGATAACGTTGGTAAAGACCATCCTGCCATGCAGGAAGAGATCTTCGGACCCGTAATGCCGATAATCGGTTACGATAGTTTTGATGAGGTGATCAACCACATCAATGCGGGCGAACGTCCGTTGGCAATGTACTTGTTCAGCAATGATTCTAAATTGAAAAAGCGCCTTATCAATGAGACTTCTTCAGGTGCAATCTGTGTCAATGAAACCATGGTACATGCCGGACAACCTAATCTGCCTTTTGGTGGAGTTGGGAACAGCGGTATGGGCGCCTATAACGGTAAACTCGGTTTCGATACGTTCTCGCACAAAAAGCCGGTAATGACTCGTGCTTTTCTTGGCGATGTTGCCCAGAAGTATCCTCCTTATACGAGCGGAAAGTTGAGCTTCATCAAGATGGCAGCGAAGTATTTGCTCAGATAGTGACTAGAGAACAACTAATAGCGACCAGTATTTGGCCTGAGAGTTTGAGAGCTAAGTACTGGTCGTTTCTTTTTTCGTTTTTCATTTCACCGTTTTTCGTTTCGGCTCAAAAGCCAGCAATTGACCACGTTATTGTTATCGGTGTGGATGGCATGAGTACAGATGGTGTTCAAAATGCACAAACGCCTACCATTGACAGTATTCTGAAAGTTGCCGCATATACCTGGAAGTGTGAGGCAGTGCTGCCTACAAGCAGCAGCCCCAACTGGGCAAGCATGATCATGGGCGCTGGGCCAGAGAAACATGGTGTGACCTCTAACGCTTGGCAACCTAACAAACAGACCATTGAGTTGGAATGCGAAGGAACCAATGGAAATGGCAAGCCAAGTGGTATTTGGCCCACCATTTTTGGAGAGTTGCGCAGACAGAAGCCCAACTCAAAGATCGCCTGCTTCAACGATTGGTTGGCATTTAACCGGTTGTTTGAGAAAGGCGTGGTGAACAGACAGCGAGATGCCTGTCTACTGCAAGCCGCAGCACACAAAGGCTACAAGGGCATTACCAACAGAGCCACTCGATACTTCAAGAGCAAGAATCCGAATTTCATGTTTGTGCATTTGGATCTGGTCGATCATGCAGGACACCATGACGGACATGGAACCCAAGCGTATTATGATGCCGTTGGAATAGCCGATCAACAGATCCGTAAGATCGTTCAGGCGATAAAGGAATCTGGTGTTGCTGAAAGAACCATTCTTCTGATCACTGCTGACCACGGAGGCATTGGCCACGGCCACGGTGGCGATACACCCGAAGAACGCTTCGTACCTTGGATTCTAGCTGGACCTGGCGTGGTTAACGGAGAACTTCAAGCCGAGGTTAAAACTTATGATACCGCTGCAACCATTGCTTATTTGTTGAATGTAGAAACTCCGGAATGCTGGGTCGGAAAGCCGGTAATTGAGGCTATTGCTCAATAAACTGCTCATTAAAATTTACCAGATACAATTTCTCTGAAGCGCGTGTAATGGCGGTGTAAAGCCATCGGATGTATTCCGTTCCGAGCATTTCTGCCGTAATATATCCTTGGTCTACAAACACCGCAGGCCACTGTCCGCCCTGCGCTTTATGGCAGGTTATGGCATACCCGAACTTGATCTGTAGTGCATTGAGATACGGGTCTTCGGCAATCTTTTTGGCCTGTTCAGATGGAGTTGGAATATCTGCGTAGCTCATACAAACGGAGTTGTAGAGTTGCTCAAAATCAGCTTCAGGCAAAGCTGGAGCTTCCGTATGCAGCGTGTTCAAAAGTAGCTTCACATCCAACGAATCCTCATTCGGATAATCCATTAGGCGAATGGTGGCATTGGCGAATCTGAAACCATGCATTTCTTCCAATGAACCAAGCCGCATAATTTCCACAAGGTCGCCATTTGCAATAAAGCCTGCGCCTGAACCTTTTGGTAACCAGTAATAATTGTTTCGCACCACCATCAGCTTATCGCCCGAGGCAATTTCATCTTCCATGTACTTGATGCGCATCCTTATCTGCTGGTTAAATTGATTGGCGCTTTTATTTGAGCGTGTAATTACCATAGCGCAGTCCTCACCGTAAAACCCATAAGCATGGTTGAGTTCGTCTTCGAGTTCAGTCATTTCAATGACCTTGATGTCTGGGAAATTGACCTGAAGCCTAACATCGGAGATACCCGAAATAAGGAGGTTTCTGAGTTCTGTGGCATTGAAGAGAATGCCCGATTCGGCATCTTGGCGCACCACTTCGCGCAGTTCGTGCTGCATATCTGGATGGAAATCGAAGTTGAGCTGCAATACTTTGCTGTCGAGGGCAGGGCTATCCACCGAACCAACAGGTGGAAGCTGTGCGGTATCACCTATAATTATCAATTTGCAGTCTTTTCCGTCTTCCAAGAATTTCATCAGATCTGAGAGAAGGTTCTTGGATTGAATTCTACCCGAACCCGCATCGCGCGATAGCGATATCATGGAAGCCTCATCAACTATTATCACGGCTTTCTTGCCTCGGTTCTTTCGCAGTGCAAAACGCAAATTCCCAAACTCATCTGTGGTTATCTGATAGATGAATTTATGAACAGTGAATGCCCTTTGATGCGTGTATGCAGCAAGTACTTTTGCCGCCCTTCCTGTTGGGGCAAGAAGGGCGTATTTCCTGTTCATGCTCTTCAGCGTTTTTACCACGCTTATCACCATGGATGTTTTGCCTGTTCCCGCGTATCCACGTAGCAGAAACACCTTGCCTTTGTCTTTCTCGGTTAGAAACTCAGAAAGCCTATAAACAAAACCCTCTTGTCCAGTGGTTGGCTTGAACGGAAGTTCGGCAATTAACTGGTCATATGCAGTTTTGGCAGTTTCCAATTGGTCGGCAAAATCAATGGGTTTGAAGGAACGAAATTTCCCGCTGTCGAAGTAGGTTGTTGTTCATCGGAAAGTTAAAACCATAAAATATGTCTCGCGTAAGATGAAATATGAATCAGCAAATCGGAAAATTGATGAGGGCATGTGGAGTGTTTATTTCGATACTGAGTTTCATTTCAGGTGTTTCAGCTCAGAATGTGGGGATTGGCATTGACTCCTTTACACCTGATGGCAGTGCTATTCTGGAGTTGAGAAGCACCACTTCCGGTCTCCTTTTGCCAAGAATGACGCAGGAGGAACGTGATCTGATCTCAAGTCCTGCTCTTGGTCTTATGGTCTTCCAGAAAGACAATTCACGGGGGTTCTATTACTATGATGGCTCAATGTGGCAAACATTCGGGGCATCAGACAATTTTGGGGATCACATTGCTCAAGAGAACATTGAGCTTGCGGGTTATTGGTTGAGCAATGATGGGGATGATGAGGGAATTCATGTTTCAAACAATGGTAATGTTGGAATTGGAGTTGCGAATCCAACGGCCCAATTCCAGACGAGTGGAGTGGTGGTACATGAGAGCTTGGCGGGAAGTGGAACAAGAATGGTAGTGGTGGATGAAGACGGAACCTTATCTACACAGTCCATTCCTTCTGTTGTACCTACTTCGAGAAGTTCATCAACAGGTCATTCCATTAATTCGGCATCGTATTCTGGAGGCAACAGTGTTCTAAATGATATAACATTGGAGGATATTCCGGCCGGGACATACCTTGTTCAGTATAGTTTGGTGTTTTCAGGCAATTCTGAAGGCTCTTTCATTGTGCAAGCTGGAGGTTCAAACGTAGCTGTTTCTGAACGGGCGGAGGCAACGGGAAATGTAAGTGGTATGGCAGTGGTAACTTTAGGTTCCACTGGTGACATTCGGTTACTTGGTAGAAAAACAACTGGAGGCTCCGGTTTTACCGTAACGCACAGAACTTTAACAGCTGTGGCCACTAATTGATTCGGTATTGATCGGCCTTTAGTATTTTCATATCCGCCATGTGGATAGAGAAAGATGACCAGTTGATCGGAACGTTTGAGTTCAACGACTTTATCGAAGCTTTTGCATTCATGACAGAGGTTGCAATGGTTGCCGAAAAGTTGAATCATCATCCTAATTGGACCAACGTGTACAATAAAGTTGAAATCCGTTTGAGTACACACGATGCAGGAAATGTGGTTACTACCAAAGACCGCGAGCTGGCGTCAATCATAGAAAGTATTTACCACAGATGAATTGGGGATTGGTATTCAAGATTGCCAATCTATCGGTAATACCAGGTTGGCTTTTGCTGGTCTTTTTACCACAGAGCAGAGTGACCAAGGCTTTTGTACATGGGTATGTTTACCCGGTTGTTCTAAGTATGTTTTACCTATTCATGTTGGTCACATCATTTGGAGGGGAAGGAGGAATGGATACTCTGCAAAATCTCAAAGCATCATTTCAAAGAGATGAAGTCCTGATTCTTGGTTGGGTTCATTACCTGGTATTCGATCTTTTCATCGGTGCTTGGATAACCAGAGATGCACATCAAAACAGAATCAAGCATTTTGCCATTGTTCCATTGCTGGTTCTAACGCTTTTCGCAGGACCTGTAGGTCTACTTTCGTACTTGACCATTCGGGCAATTCAGGTCAAAAGGTTCACGTTATGAACAGTTGAAACTGTTAGTAAGCGTGCCTTTTTGTTAAAAACACGCGTCAAAACGCCCTTGCTAATAGGCTAATTTTGTATCCAGAAAAAAGAGGAATAGATGAGTAAGATCATAGCTATAGCTAATCAGAAAGGAGGGGTGGGGAAAACCACAACGGCCATCAATTTGGCGGCCAGTTTGGCGGTACTGGAATACAAGGTTCTGTTGGTAGATGCCGATCCACAGGCCAATTCAACATCTGGTGTTGGGTTTGACCCACGGAATATCAAAACCAGCGTTTACGAATGCATTATTGGTGAGGCGGAACCGAAGGATATAATTCTGCACACCGAAACACCGAATTTGGACGTGTTGCCAGCACACATTGATCTGGTAGGTGCCGAGATTGAAATGATCAATCTTCCTAACCGTGAGATGATGGTGAAGATGGTGCTGAACAAGGTGAAGAACAGCTACGATTTTATTATCATCGATTGTTCACCATCGCTTGGTTTGATCACCGTGAATTGCCTCACAGCAGCTGATAGCGTGCTGATTCCAATCCAGTGCGAGTATTTTGCTTTGGAGGGTTTGGGCAAGCTTCTGAATACCATCAAGATCGTGCAGGCAAGATTGAACCCCGATCTGGAGATGGAAGGCTTGTTGTTGACGATGTATGACCAGCGTCTGAGATTGGCCAATCAGGTGGTAGAAGAGGTGAAAATGCACTTCCAGCAGTTGGTTTTCGATACCATCATTGCACGTAATACCAAGCTGGGTGAAGCACCGAGTCATGGTAAGACAATAATCATGCACGATGCAGCGTCAAAAGGAGCTAACAACTACCTGAATTTGGCACGCGAGATTCTGCAGAAAAATGGCATGACCAGACTGAAGGAGAGTGAGAAAATATTAGGTTGATGGCGAAGAAAAGTGCATTGGGCAGAGGTCTCGGAGCCCTGTTGGATAATCCTGCTTCAGAAACCGTTTCCAAGACGGTTATTGAGTCTGATGGAACCACTGGCTCTATCAACGAAATCTTAATTGAGCAGATTGAAACGAACCCGTTTCAGCCTCGGTCAAGATTCGATCAAGAGAAGTTGGATGAGCTGGCTGCCTCTATCAGCCAGTTGGGAATCATTCAACCGCTGACGCTCAGACAGTTAAAGCCCAACAAGTATCAGCTTATTTCTGGAGAGCGGAGATTCCGCGCTTCTCAGTTGGCCGGATTGAAATCGGTACCTGCTTACGTTCGTGTGGCCAATGATCAGGAAATGCTGGAGATGGCTTTAGTTGAGAACATTCAGCGCGATGATCTTGATGCCATTGAAGTTGCCATTTCCTACCAGCGGTTGATTGAAGAATGTGACCTGACACAGGAAAAATTGGGAGAGAGAGTTGGTAAGAACCGCTCAACCATTACCAATTATCTGCGGTTATTGAAATTGCCACCTCAGATTCAAAAGGCCATTATGGATAAGGTGCTTACCATGGGTCATGCTCGGGCAATCATCAATATTGATGATGAGGCGCAGCAATTGGAACTCTTCAAGCAGATCATTAAAGATGGTCTTTCGGTACGAGCCACTGAGCAGGCTTCAAAATCAGTTAAGAATCGGAAGATTTCAAGTTCTAAGGAGTTGCCCATAGAGTACAAACGTATTCAAGACAATATCAAAGATCAGTTGAACGCGGAGGTTGGCCTGAAGGTCAATGCCAAAGGAAAAGGAACAATTTCCATAGCCTTTGACAATGAAAAGGAGTTGAAGCGCGTTCTCTCCATCCTCGACCTTTGGCCGTAAGACGTTAAACTTTTGTTACGAATCAAGACATGTGCGTTTCTGCTGCTGTTCATCGCAGCACAACATGTCTTTGGCCAAAAGAAGGCAGAACCAGTGGTCAAATCATCAACCGATACAACAGAAACGGTTGTCAAGAAGAAAAAGCATTCGCCATTCAGGGCCACAATAATGAGTGCGGCTCTGCCAGGATTAGGGCAGGTTTATAATGGAAAATGGTGGAAGGTCCCTATTATCTATGGAGGCTTTGGAGGTCTGATATACAGCTCGGTTTTCAATGATCTGAAGTGCAGAACGTATCGCGATGCGTACTTGATACGGATTGATGATGACCCGAATACGACCGATCAATTTGAGGGGAGATACTCCGATGCCAACCTGAGGGAGTTGGTGGACTTTTACCAGCGTAATCGTGATCTTTCGCTCATCTTTACGGGAGTTCTTTATGCGCTGAATATCATTGATGCCAGCGTTGATGCTCACCTTAAGGATTTTGATGTAAGTGACGACCTTACGCTGAAGGTAAGACCGACCATGCAACCAGTGGGTCCAGCCATGATGCCAACGCCAGCCGTGGCCCTCACCCTCAGACTCAGATAAAAGGCTAATTTTGCCTCAGACCTACAAGATTCGAAGATGAAAATTGCCCTTTCTGGTTATGGTAAGATGGGTAAGGAGATTGAGAAGATCGCCTTGGAAAGAGGGCACGAGATTGTCGTCAAATTCAATGACCCAAACGATTGGGTCGGCAAGGAAAAAGAACTTGCTGAAGCCGATGTGGCCATCGAATTTTCCATGCCTCACAGCGTTGTGAGCAACATCTTCAAATGTTTTGATGCAAATGTTCCTGTGGTGGTCGGAACAACAGGTTGGTTCGGGCAGTTGGAACATGTGAAAGACGTTTGTCACGAGCACAATCGCTCCATTCTTTACGCATCCAATTTCAGTATCGGGGTAAACCTCTTCTTTGAAGTGAATAAGGTGTTGGCCAAGCTCATGAACGATCATGAGGAGTATTCAGTCACGGTTGAGGAAACACACCACACTGCCAAGTTGGATTCTCCCAGCGGAACAGCCATCAAATTGGCCAATGACATTATCGACAATCTCGACCGCAAGAATCTCTGGGTGAATGAGAAAACCGACAAGGACTACGAGTTGGAAATTGTCTCTCACAGAGTGGAGAATGTGCCTGGGACTCACGTGGTCAAGTACGAGTCGGACATTGACGATATTGAGATAGTACACACGGCCAAGAGCCGAGTTGGTTTTGCCAAAGGTGCCGTTGTTGCTGCCGAGTGGCTCACAGATAAAAAAGGTGTTTACACCATGAGCGACCTCTTAAAGGATGTTAAGTTCGAAGGCTTCGCTAAATAAATTCACTTTAGATCGGTTACTTCGGGTATGAATTGGAAATTTTGGAAGAAGGATAAGCCTGCGAAAAAGAAAAAAGGCTTTGTTAGAGAATGGGTTGATGCCATTGTATTTGCCGTTATCGCGGCCACAATCATCAGGTTGTTTCTGATTGAAGCCTATACAATTCCTACCTCATCTATGGAAAAGTCGCTGCTTATTGGCGATTTCCTGTTTGTGAGCAAGGTGAGTTACGGACCGCGGATTCCGATGACACCTTTGGCTTTTCCGTTTGCGCATCACACACTTCCTGGCACCAACAGCAAAGCCTATTTGGAGTGGATCAAGTTGCCGTATTACCGGTTACCCGGTTTCGGAGATATCGAGAACAATGATGTGGTGGTCTTCAATTATCCGATGGAATCGGATGCTCCATTTAACCGACCGGTTGATAAAAGGGAGAACTACATTAAACGTTGCGTGGCCATTCCGGGAGATAAGCTGGAAGTAAAAGAAGGTGTGCTTTTCATTAACGATAAGGAAGCCGACAAGCCGGAAAAGATGCAGCATTCCTATAATGTGAAGACCAATGGAACAGGCTTCAATAAGCTAGTGCTCCGCAAGTTGGACATTACCGAAGGTGGAAGAACTTCCAATCTCGGAGATTTCTCGTTGACCATGACAGACGAGGCCAGAGACGAGGTAGAGAAATTGGCCAATGTTCAGGAAGTCAAAGCCTCCCTTGCAGAACCAGGGGCCTATGCAGAGTATATTTTTCCGAATTCAGATCCGGGACTCCGATCAACCGCAGGTAAAAAATTCTTTTGGAACGTGGACAATTTCGGACCAATCACCATTCCGAAGAAAGGAGAAACCGTTCAACTCAATAAGGACAATCTTCCGATCTACGAGCGGTTGATCAAGGTTTACGAAGGAAATGACCTGAAAATAGAGGAGAGCCAGATCTACATCAACGGAGTTGAAACAAGTGAGTACACCTTCAAGATGGATTACTACTTCATGATGGGCGATAACCGACACAACTCTGCCGACAGTCGTTTTTGGGGATTTGTACCTGAAGACCATATTGTTGGAAAGGCTGTGTTCATCTGGTTGTCCATTGATAAGAATGCAACGAAACTCTCGGAAAGAATCCGTTGGAGAAGGATGTTCAGTCTGATTGATTGATCTGATCAGTTGGCCCGAACCTTTCTTGTGCTCTTACGTTAGTCTCAAGTGGCTGCTTGTGCGGCCTTTCACAAGTTTTAAGAAATCCGATACTGATTGCGGCACCATTTTGGCGACTTTAGCGTTGGAAGTGTAGAATTGAACAAGAAGATGATGACCAGAAGATTTGTCACAGCTGTTGCGCTTATTGCAACAATAGCTGGAAACGCAGCTGCACAGCGAACCATAAAAGAGGAATACAAACTGAAGTTCGATGATGTTCTCAATCTCATCGAAACCAAGTATGTGGACCATCCGGATTACACCGCGCTGGTTGATGAGGCCATTATCGGCATGGTGAAGGAACTTGATCCGCACAGCGAGTACATGACCGCTGAGGAGTATGAGCAGATGAATGAGCCGTTGAAGGGGAATTTTGAAGGGATCGGAGTGCAATTCAATATCATTAAAGACACCATTGCCGTGGTTTCGCCCATTTCAGGCGGGCCATCAGAAAAGCTGGGAATCCGCTCTGGTGATAAGATCGTGGAGATTGAAGACACCGTGGTTGCGGGCATTGGCATCACCAACCGAGATGTAATTGACAAGCTTCGTGGTGATAAAGGAACCAAGGTTCGCATCAAGATTTACAGAAGGGGAGTTAAGGAATTGATTGCTTACACCATTGAGCGAGATAAGATTCCAATTTTCAGTGTAGATGCTTCGTACATGCTAACCGAAGACATTGGCTACATCAAGCTGAACCGTTTTGCTCAAACAACCATGGAGGAATTCTATGAGGCACTGGATGAGCTTGAGCCGCAGGGAATGCAGCATCTGGTACTCGATCTTCGTGGAAATTCAGGTGGTTACTTGAATACGGCTATTCAGCTTTCTGATGAGTTTTTAGCGGATAAGGAAATGATCGTTTACACGGAAGGGGTTTCCAACCCGAAACGCGACCATTTGGCCACCAAGGAAGGCCGTTTTGAGAAAGGGAAATTGGTAGTGCTGATTGATGAAGGTTCTGCTTCTGCAAGCGAGATTGTTTCCGGGGCCATTCAGGATCATGACCGAGGTCTTATCATTGGCCGAAGATCATTCGGTAAGGGATTGGTTCAGCGTCCGTTCAAACTGCGTGATGGCTCAACCCTGAAATTGACAACAGCCAGATACTACACGCCTGCTGGCCGATGTATTCAGCGTCCGTATGAAGAAGGAAATGATGAATACCGCAAGGAAAACCAGCGAAGAAGAGATCATGGAGAGTTCTTCAGCATGGACAGCGTAGAGGTAGATGAGGAGCAAAAATTCCTTACCGATAACAAGCGGGTTGTATATGGTGGCGGTGGAATATTACCAGATATATTCATTCCGCTTGACACGTCAGAGAATTCGAAATTCCTCACCAAACTGCTCAGCAACGGACTGTTCTATCAGTACATCAACGAGTATGTTGATGCCAATCGTGATGAGCTGAACAAGAAGTATCCAGATTACGAGACATTCGAAAGTAACTTCAATTTGGATGATGGTTTCATGAATGATTTCATTGAGTTCTCGAAGGGCGAGCTTTTCAAGAAATCCAAGGATGAAGAAGAGGGCGACAGCGCAACCCAAGAGGATGGGGAAGAAGTGAGTGAAACTGCTTCTGACGATGAAATGGTGAAAGAAGGATTGGAGGTTTCTGGTAAGATCATCCGTACCAGATTGAAAGCCCTTTTGGCAAGAACCCTTTGGCAAACAGAGGCATTCTACCGCGTTTTCAATGCGCAGGATGATGCTGTTAAAACGGCCATTGAATCTATAGACGACAAGACCTTTAGGAAAATGAAGTTGTCATACAACTAATAGGAAGGCCCGATTATCGGGCCTTTTTTCATTTGGGGTTGTAGATCTTCTCCGCGTTAGCGTAGATCTCTTCCCTGTTCAGCGTCATACGCTTGGTCTGTTGGTTGGCGTACAACTCCATTTGGTCGTTGTAATGCTTAGACCATTCGCGGTTTGAAGCTCCATAAGGGTGTAGTGATTCCAAGTGCAGTTCGCCATCTTTCCACTGCGCAAATTGCGTGTAAGAGTCGGCCACAAACGTTTTGAAACGCCCGTTGGTGTATGGCAGACTGTAGCTGGCTGCCAGCGCATCAGCAAAACCACCAACACCAATTTCCTTATCGCCTCGGGCGTGCACCTGTAGTTCGCCAAGTGTAACATCCAATGTTTTGAAGTATTCCATCAAGTGCGTGTTGGCGTATTGCACCGCTTCAATAAAGAGGTTGTCTTCCACGTCCATTCCTTCAATGAATGCTTCGGTTCCCAACCCAAGCTTTTCGAAAATGTAGTGATAGGTGAGGAGGTACATGCCGGCAGCCTCGCTGTCCTTGTCTACGCGCTTATCCCAGTTCTGCATTTTCACAATGCTCTCTGCCACATCTGGAAACTGGTTCGGGTTCAGGTCCATGAAATTGTCAACCGATGAAAGGAACGCACTCGAATCAGGGAATTGGTTATCAAATTTCATTCGTTTGGCATCTTCTAAGGTCACTTTATCATACTGCTCCAAGAGCTCCATCAAACGCGTGCTCCGATTGTTATCGCCCGGCTCAAACCCGAAGTAGGCAGGGTAATCCATCGGGTTCAGATTCTCACTGGCACAAGTGGCATTGAAGGGTGTGTTGTTCGTGTTGAATACATAACCACAATTCGGGTTAATGACCTGAGGACGTTCCTGTATGGGGTGGAAGTCGGTCCAAAGTGTGGCACTTGTGTCTCCGGGAAGAACGGATGCCCAGTTGTAATCCTCATTCCTGATCGGGATCAGACCATTGTTCAAGTACATGATATTGCCTTCTTTGTCAGCATATATCACATTGTAGCGTGGGTGTGCCTCCATGCTTAAGGCCTCATAGAACTCATCAAAGTTGCTGGCCTTGTTCATGCGGTAGATCTCTTCAATGGTATTGATGCGCTGATTGGCAGCCAATCTTACGGCATAATATTCTCCATCTTTCGAACGGATAGTAGCACCGTACTTGCTCCAGTATGTGAGTTTCGGAATCGGAACGGTCAGGATGTTGCTCAATTTTACCTTCAGGAAAGTGAGCCGTCTGTCCAATTCAAGCCATTCGCCATCGAGCTTGTACATGCGTTTCTTGTCTTCGCTCATGTTGAGCTTGTACACATCTACCAGGTCGAGTTTGTTAACCGTATGAGCCCAACCGAGATTCTCATTTGTGCCCAGAAAAACAGATGGTCCACCAGGGAAGAGTCCACCAAGAATGTTCAGACCTTCGTTGCTGCAAAGGTGAGCTTCGTACCAACTGAAAGGTCCTTCCATAGGCTGGTGCGGATTGATGACCAGAATGGAACTTCCGTCTGCCGTTTTGTTCTGATTGAAAGCCATAGCGTTGGAGCCCATCCAAGTAGCCCCACCATCATATTCTCCTTTGATGATCTTGGCCACTTCGGTGTGGCCTCCAGAAACGATACAAGCCGCGAACACGTTTCCATATACAAGGTCTTTTCCTTGAACGGGAAATAGACCCGGCAATAAAACTTCTTCAGGATAAGATTCGGCATAAGCATTCAACCCTTGTGCGTAACCATCCAGATATTGCTTGTATTCTGAGGTGAAAGACGAATCAAACTTTGCGTCAACAATATCACGGATACCGAAAGTGTGTAACAGGAAATCGCGCTTAGCGCCATCTTTTCCCATCAATTGTCCTGAACGACCCTGACCTGCAATGAGCAGTTCCTGCATGGTCTGGAAATCATCTTCGGCATTGGCCCAAGCCAGACCGTAAGCTACTTCGTGATCCTGGTCTGCAAAAATGTGCGGCACACCCCAACTGTCGCGCACAATCTGGATCTTGGTGTTATCCACCCGCTCAAATTGAGACTCTGTGGAGTTTTCGGAAATCTTTTTGCCTTTTGATGGACCGGCAATCAGTCCGTTGGTGGCCAAGATGAACGCAGCCAGCAAGAAGTGTTTTAGGGGCATTAAATAGTGAGATGTTAGGGTGTTAATATTTGATGAGCCTAAAGGTATCCCATCAAATTCCCACTCACTATTAACTATGTGTCAAGTAATTACGAAATCACGGCTTCGGATGGTATACCCGTTCAGCCTCTGCGAAGATCTTATCCTTGTTCAGGGACATTTTTTTCGTCTCTTGGTTAGCGTAAAGCTCCATTTGATCGGTATAATGAGGCGAATCGGTACGATTTGATGCTCCGAAAGGGTGCAAAGTTTCCATTCGCACCAATTCCCCTTGTTTCCATTGCACAAAATGTACATAAGAGTCAGCTACCCATGGTTTGTACCTACCATCTTTCCATTCTTCATTGTAATTGGCTGCCAATGCATCAGGGAATCCTCCTAATGGAAGATTCACTTCTCCTCTAACATGGCGTTGCACATCGCCAAGTTTCGGAATCTTTCCACCATAATATGTATCTATCTGATTCTTTGCCCATCGAAGAGCTTTGAGATAGGTTGTGTCTGGTACAATTACCTCCTTCTTGAATTCTCCATCTCCAAATCCAAGCATGCTGAACACCTTCTGGAAAGTGATAACCCATGCGGCCGCGCCTTTGCTATCCTTGTCGGCCTCCTTATCCCAATTATTGATGGCCGTGATAAGTGGTTTAAGTTCAGGGAACTCGTCTGCATTTACGGCAAAAAGATGATCCAGTGATTTCTGAAAAGGACTACAGGTTGGAAATTCATAGTCGAACTTCATGTCTTTCATCCTTTGGAAAGAGATTTTTTCAGAAGCTGGTTCATCCATTAACTCTAAAAATCGCATCGCCCGGTTATTCATGCCAAGGTCGTCACCCCAGCCAAAGTAGCTCGGATAGTCATCTATATCCTGCCATTCTTCGCGCGCGGTGGCATGCGCAGGATTATTATTTGTGTTGAAAACCCATCCGCATTTCGGGTTGGTGGTCTGAACCATGTCTTCCACATCGTGGAAATCGTGCCAAAGCGTTTTGTCAGAATTGCTTCTAACCACCTTGGTATAATCCACTTCAGGATTTCGTCTCGGAACAACGGCATTGTTCAAATACATGATATTGTCCTCCTTATCAGCATAGATCACATTGAACATGGAAATGGATTCCATTTGCATGGCAGCGTAGAATTCTTCAAAGTTCGAGGCCTTATCCATTCTATACCATTGTTCGCCAACACGAACACGCTCATTTGCTGGCAATTTCACCGCGTAGAAATTCCCGTTTGGAGATTCAAGCGTGGCGCCATACTTGCTCCAATAGGTCATTCTTTTGACGGGGAAAACGATTCCCTTGGCGAGTTTCACTTTAAGCCAAACGGGTCTCTTTTCCAATTCATGCCATTCACCATTGTAACGATAGGTTCGTTTCTTCTTCGGATGCATCTCCAACTGAAAAACGTCAACCAGATCGAGGTGATTGAATGTGTGTGCCCAACCCAGATTCTCGTTATTTCCTAAGAACACAGTAGAGCTTCCTGGAAACATGGCTCCATGGATGTTCAGACCCTCATCACTCTGTAAATGCGCTTCATACCAAGAGAATGGCCCAGTTACTGGCTGATGAGGATTAATGCATAGCATAGAGCTTCCATCCTCCGTTTTGTTGCTGTTAAAAGCAAATGCATTTGAACCATAAGGTTTGTCAGAAGGTTGGTCGCGGTCGTAGGTTCCATTCATCACATTGCCAACTGCGCCTGGTGTTCCTATCAATGCACTCAGTGCAAACATGTAAGAACCTACAATGTCCTTTGGCGTAACTGGAAAAGTGCCACGCACACGGATCTCTTTCTTGTGAGCCTTAGCATATGCATTGATTCCCTGACAGTACCCTTCTATGTACCTTATATAATCATCAGAAAGTAGATGCCAATCTTTCTCAACACGTTCTCTGTAGCCAATGGCATGTGTAAAGAAGTCTCGCTCTGCTCCTTCAACTCCCAATAGCTTTCCAGCAAGTCCTTTTCCAGTTATGACCAATTCTTGCATGGTGAAGAAATCATCTTCAGCATTTGCCCAAGCAAGTCCGTAAGCCGCATCGGCATCTGTTTTGCCAAAAATGTGCGGCACACCCCATTTATCGCGGACTATGGTCACATCCTCAGGATTTACGGTAATGGAATACCGGTATTGACCATCATCGGCCAGCACAGCGGAGCTAAGCCCAGCGACCAGCGCTAAGCAGGTGAAAAACTTTTTCATGTTCTAAGAAGGTGAGTGGAAATGAACTCGCCTACAAATTAGGAATTTTCTGTTGATCGGAGTTCGAGAATTGTGATTTCCGGTGGAATTCCAATTCTTCCCATGTATCCTATGAATCCAAGACCACGGTTAACATAGATTTTTTGACCGTCAGATTCTTCGTACAATCCTGCCCATTGCTTGTAAATGTATTTAGCTGGGCTCCACTTGAATCCTGGAATTTCAATACCGAACTGGGCTCCATGTGTATGGCCAGAAAATGTCAATTGAAACTTCTGAGCATGATCTTTTATCTGAGCATCCCAGTGACTCGGATCGTGAGAGAGTAGTAATTTGAACGGTATTTCCTCAACTCCAGAAACGGCTTTGTCCAAATCGCCCTTTTTCGGAAAGTGTTTGGATGCCCCCCAGTTTTCAACCCCGACAATGGCCAGTTTCTCTCCGTTCAGTTCAATAATGTCATTGTCATTAAGCAGCAGCTTCCAACCAGAGTCCTGATGAATATTCTTGAGACGTTGCAAGTTCTCTGCCTTGGCTTCTGGTGATGGCCATGGGCCGTAGTCTCCATAATCATGGTTGCCAAGAATCGAATATACACCGAGTGGCGCTTTTAGTTTCTGAAAAGTGGAAACGAAACGCTCTGCTTCAATTGCTTCGTTGTTGACCAGGTCGCCAGTAAAGAAAATCAGATCGGGTTGTTGGTCTAAGATTCTGGCAACGGCTTTTTCAAAAAATTCCACCGAACCAAAACTCCCAGAATGCAGGTCCGATATCTGAGCGATTTTCAATCCATCAAAGGCTTTTGGAAGGTCATTGAAGAATACCTTCTTTTTCTTAACACTGATTGCAAATCCTGTTCGTGCCATTCCGTAAAGCATGGTGACAAACGGAAGTCCAGCGGCAATGATTCCGGCATTGGAAATGAATGTTCTCCTTGCTGGTAGAAATGTGTCATCGCTCCCCTGAAATATTCCAACAATGCCGGAAACAAATCGAAACAAGTCTTCACCTAACAAAAAGATGGAGCCGATAAGCTTCGGAATAAAAAATACCAGCATGACACTGAAAATGTAGTATCGGGTATGATTAGGTAATAGTGACCTATCAGAACTGAGAAAGAGTCCTGATATGATGAGCGTATTAAGAATCCAATACAAGATGTATATCCCGAATTTCAAAGAATCAGGTTGATTTCCAAATACGGTTCTGATGATCTGGAAAAAGTAAAGGTCCACTGCCAATAGCAAACCAAGCGGTAGAATTAATTGAAGTATTGTTGACATGTTGTAAGAACATCAATGTTAGACAATGGTTCGGGTCTAACGGTACGAAATTCGGTTAGGTTGAGTTGAAAACCTTGTCGTTCGTCTAAATGCGATGTTAAATATTTTGAAAATTGTTTCGTTTGCCCTTACTTTTGTTTCATCGATGAAAATGATGAGTTCATCTAAGATTTAAAATACTCTAACGAGACTTGACTTAACCAGACCTTACTAATATGAATCGAAGTTTACTACTGATTTTAGCTCTTACTGGATTGTTGACGAATGCGGCTTTTGCCCAAGATAATATGGGTATAGGTACCTCTACACCAGATCCAAGTGCTGTTCTTGACCTTAACGCTTCAGATAAGGGATTCCTTGTTCCAAGGTTATCAACCTCGCAGAGAACTGCTATTTTTTCCCCAGCCACTGGTCTGATGGTGTATGATTCAGATGACAATCAATTTTGGTATTTCGATGGGTCTGTCTGGGTTCAAGCTATTGGTCCGCAAGGTCCTGCCGGGGCAGATGGTGCTGATGGCGCAACCGGGCCCCAAGGAGCTACAGGTGCTCAGGGAGCCACTGGACCTCAAGGTGCAACAGGTCCTCAGGGTCTTCAAGGATTACAAGGTCCATCAGGAGCCGATGGTGCAGATGGTGCCACAGGACCTCAGGGAGCAACTGGACCTCAAGGTTCAACAGGTCCACAGGGACTTCAAGGATTGCAAGGACCTGCAGGAATGGATGGCGCTGATGGTGCCACAGGACCTCAAGGAGCCACAGGTGCCCAGGGAGCAACAGGTCCTCAAGGTGCAACAGGCCCACAGGGTCTCCAAGGATTACAAGGTCCATCAGGAGCCGATGGTGCAGATGGTGCCACAGGACCTCAAGGAGCCACAGGTGCTCAGGGAGCAACAGGTCCTCAAGGTGCAACAGGTCCACAGGGTCTCCAAGGATTGCAAGGTCCATCAGGAGCAACAGGTCCTGCAGGTCCTACGGGAGCAGATGGATTGATCGGGCCACAGGGTCCTCAGGGTCCACAAGGCGTTCAAGGTTTGCCTGGTCCACAAGGCCCAGCAGGTGCTGCCGGTGCCCAAGGTCCTACCGGAGCTCAGGGAGCAACAGGTCCTCAAGGTGCAACAGGTCCACAGGGGCTTCAAGGATTGCAAGGTCCATCAGGAGCAGATGGTGCAGATGGTGCCACCGGTCCTCAGGGAGCAACAGGTCCTGCAGGTCCAACGGGAGCTGATGGATTGATCGGGCCACAGGGTCCTCAGGGTCCGCAAGGCGTTCAAGGTTTGCCTGGTCCACAAGGTCCGGCTGGCGCACAGGGTATTCAAGGTGCGCAAGGTCCAGCGGGCCCTCAAGGGCCTCAAGGTTTGGCAGGAACCACAGGTCAGGGCATTAGTTTCGTGTCTGCATCTAATGAGGTTCAAGTAGTTGGTGCGAATGATGGTTCATTCAGTCTTGCAGCGGGTGCAGGATACACTCCTGGTAGTTTTCAGAGTGTCAATGCAATGTCGCTTTCTCGCACAGTTACTGCTGGTAGTTCATTGCTTGTTGCGTTCAGTGGTCATGTTGAAGCTGATGATTATTCGTATTGGGCACCAGATGTCATTTATTTCAGAGTTCTAAGAGATGGAACTGAAATCGGTAGAACTGCTGTTCATGTCAACGATGAAGACTGGTATATCAATAACAATGGCGTCTCTCTCATCGTGCGCGACCAACCATCTGGCGGCAATCATACATACTCTGTTGAGTGTTGGATTGCTAATACGTTTGCCGCAGGCACTGAATCATTCTTCATGAAAGAGAGATACCTTTCAGTTACCGAGATTCGACCATAAAACAACAACCTCACAATAGATTATACTATGAAAGCAATAATAATTCAACTAACGTTTTTGCTGAGTTTGATATCAGTTGGTCTTGAGACCTATGGACAGGAAGCTCCTTTGCTTCGGAACTACCAATTTGAGGTTGGGGATGTGGTTAGTTCTTCTGACGGTTCTCTTCAAGGACAACTTCGAAAATCAAATAATGCAGATGAGTATCTGGTCGGGGTTTTTGCGGGGCTCAATTCAAACCGAAGAAACGAGGTTATTAAAAGTGAAGGTGTGACGTCTGTAAAGATTTCTGACCTGAACGGAATTGTACATGAAGGAGACCTCTTGGCTCCAGGCGAGGGAGGAGTAGCAGTGAAATCAATTGGTAATGGCATGATACTCGGAGTGGCTTTAAGCGATCCTAAGGATGGTATGGTGCGGATAAGATTGAGTGTAATGCACCGAGCGGATTTTAAATAGTCAGTTCAAATCTCCTACATGAATCTGAAAACTATTGTAATGAAGAACTTTTCACTGGTAATATTGGCCGTTTGTATCTTTTATGATGCTTCCGCTCAGTTCGTGGTCTTCAATAATGGCGCAGAGGTTACAGTTTCGCAGGGATGCATTGTAACGATTGTGACTGGTGACCTTGATAATGACAACGGAACCATTGACAATGCAGGCCGAATTACAGTTGATGGAGATCTTGTAAACAGTGATGTTCTTACAGGAGCCGCAACCAATACTGGAATATTCAACGTTGCAGGTGATTGGGAAAACAATTCTGTGTTTACGGCTGACCAGAGTTTGGTTAACCTTAACGGGGCCAGTCAAACGGTTACTGGAACTCAGATAAGTAGCTTTTACAATCTCAATCTCCTTGGTTCGGGCATAAAGTCTCTTGACCTTGATGCAGAGGTTAATGGTGTGCTGCAATTGAACAACCTGGAATTGGCAACAGATGTTAATACGCTTCGAGTATTGAACGGTTCTTCTACTGCCGTAACTGAAAATGGTGGATTTGTAAGTAGTCTTGGAGCTGGCCGTATGGCATGGTCTACCAACAGTACTGACACCTATGTTTTCCCGCTGGGAAGTAGTGTTGGGACACCAAGAATACGTCCAGTGGCTATTACTCCAGCATCTACTTCACCAAACATATTTGAGGCTCGTTTTGCAAATGTTGATGCAACCTCTGAGGGCTTTGATGTGTCTCAGATTTCTCCGAACCTCTGTTTTGTGAACGATGCTTTTTACCATTTGATCGATCAGACAAGTGGGTCAGATGCAGCAGACATCACACACTATTACGTACTGGCTGATGATGGTGATTGGTCCAAAGGTGCTCACTGGCAAAGTACTCCTCAGTGGGAGGATATGATGAATGAGACCATAGGAACCGCTGGCGGTTACAATACCATCACGAATCTTGGTTGGTCTGACTTCTCAAACCCTGCCTTTGCGCTTTCTAATGCACTACCAGATGTGGCAATAGATGCAGTGGCACCCCTTTGTGAGTCTGCGGATCCGGTGGCTTTGAATGCTTCACCTGCTGGCGGAGATTATTTTGGAGCAGGCGTTAGCAACGGTATGTTTGATCCAAACGGTGCTGGTCAGGGCACCCATACAATTACCTACGTGTATACTGACCAGAATGGTTGTTCCAACACTGCTTCAATTGATATTGAAGTAGGACAGGCACCTGTTGTTACTGTTACATCGAGTAACAGTGGGTCATTGGAACTTTGCGATGGAGAATCAATGGATCTGACCGCATCGTCAGGATTTGTTGATTACACATGGAGTCCAAGTGGAAGCGGAAGTACAATAACGGTAACGGATGGCGGACAATACTATGTTATAGCTACCGATGCTAACGGCTGTCAAAGTACTTCTGCCGTGGCTAACGTCACCGTACATTCAAATCCAGAACCTGTAATTACGGCAAATGGTCCAGTGAATTTCTGCGAAGGAGAGTCTGTAGTTCTTTCCACAGCTCCTAATCAGGGAACATATGAGTGGGAAATAACCAACGGAATAGGTTCTTCAACACAGGTAACGCAGTCTGGAGATTACTTCGTGACGGTTACAAACGAATTCGGTTGTGTTGGTGTTTCCAATACGATTACCGTGGACGTAACACCAATGGATGAGGCGGTGATCTTGGAAAATGGGAACGATCTTACCGTAGACCCGCCAGGTTCTGGGTATCAGTGGTTCCTGAATGGTGACCCTATTCCAGGGGCAACAGGAATCGAATACACTGCAATTCAGAGTGGTAACTATCATGTGGAATATATTGGGCCGAATGGTTGTCCAACTTCCACGTACGTTCTGGAGTTCACACTTCAAACTGGAGTTGATGAGTTGAGCATTTTTGACGTGTTGGAAGTTTACCCTAATCCAGGAGAAGGGCAGTTCACAATACGCGGACAAATGCCAACTTATGAAGAGGTTACCATTGAGTTGACCAATATGCTTGGTCAGGCATTGCAACCGGCCGTTGTTATTGGTAGCACTAACAACTTTATCCAGCCAATGGATATTAGTAGCTATGCAAACGGTGTCTACTTCATTAGAATTCATGCTGCCGATAGCAGTGTTACTGTTCGTTACATAAAGAGTTAAGAGGTTAGGATTATTCCCCTCCGATCCAACCCCTTGCACTGAAAGGCCTCGTTCTTGAACGGGGCCTTACTTTTGCATAATGCTCAATGAACTTCGGTCAAGTCTTCTCATTCCTGCAATACTGGTAATTGCCATGGCGCTTGTTGAGCTTGGGGAGGTGGTTTTTGAGGTCGATCTGGTGCAGTTTGGGGTATTTCCAAGAAAGTTGTCAGGATTGATTGGAATATTGACCTATCCGTTCATTCATTCAGATTGGAAGCATCTGATAAATAATTCCTCGGCCATTCTGGTTCTGGGAACCATGCTCTATTATTTCTATCGGCCAGTTGCCACCAAAACCCTTCTTTGGGTTTACCTAATGAGTGGAGTTTGGCTATGGATCGGTGGTAGACCGAATTTTCACATCGGTGCCAGTGGAATTGTATATGCACTTTTTGGTTTCCTTTTCTTCAGTGGTCTTTTTAGGAAACACTTGAAACTGATGGCACTTTCCATGCTGGTGGTTTTTCTGTATGGAAGTTTAGTTTGGGGTATTTTTCCAGTTGACCATCAGATCTCATACGAGGGTCATTTATTCGGTCTTCTTGCTGGAATTGTTGTGGCCATTGTCTATAGAAAACAAGGGCCGCAGCGTCCTAAATATTCATGGGAATTGGTTGATGAAGAGGAAGTGCCGGATTGGTATCCTGACCCTGAACGGATCAGGAGAGAACAGGCTGAGAAGCAACTTCGAGAACAGCAAATAGCTCAGGAACATCAACCGAAATCCATCAACATAAAGTACGTTTACAAACAGAATGAAGGAAAGGAAGATCGGGATTAAAGAGCGTGTATTCTCGTTTGTGCTTTATGGCGGATTGGGAATTACAACGGAGGTGTTTTTCACGGCCATTGTTGATCTGATAAATGGTAGTGTGGACAATCTCAGGTTAATGGGCGTCAGCTACATCTGGATGTTTCCGATCTACGGTAGTACCTCAATTCTGTTCCCGATCGGATTCAATCTACTCAAGAAATACAATCGGTTCTTGCGATACTTTGTCTACGGAATCTGTATTCTATTGGTGGAATTGATAGCTGGATTTGCTTTGGAACAGGCTACTGGTCGTTGTCCGTGGGAATATCAGACCGGTTGGCATTTCATGGGCTACATCCGATTCGATTATCTGCCGCTTTGGATGGCTTTCGGAGCCATGATAGAGGAATTCCATCGCTTCAATCGCAGCATAGGAATCACGGAATAAAAAAGGCGCCCGACTCAGCAGTCAGGCGCCTATAAAGCTTTCGATAAGTTGAAATTAGCTGTTCAGCATAACCGGCATAACCAGCATTAGAAGATTTTCGCCTTCAACAACTGACTCACTCGGAAGCAGAATGCCCGCACGATTCGGCTCCGACATTTCCAACACAACCTCCTCTGTTTCAATGTTGCTCAACATTTCAATAAGGAAACGCGAGTTGAATCCAATGGTCATGTCATCTCCTTTATAACTGCAGGTCAATCGCTCATCAGCATTATTTGCAAAATCCGGGTCTTCTGCAGAGACATGAAGTTCGGTTCCTGCCATTTTCAAACGCACTTGATGTGTGGTTTTGTTTGAGAAATAAGAAACACGCTTAACGGAGTTCAGGAACTGACCACGATTAACCGTCAGCACATTCGGATTTTCTTTCGGAATGACCGCATCATAATTCGGGTATCGGCCATCAATCAATCGACAGACCAAGGTCACATCGCCAAAGCTGAATTTTGCGTTGGTATCATTGTACTCGATGGTAACTTCTGCTTCCTCAGTGGCCAGAACATTCTTTAATAGGTTCAACGGCTTTTTAGGCATAATGAAGGTTGCACCACTATCTGCCTTGGCGTCCGTTCTGGTATACTTTACCAGTTTGTGCGCATCTGTAGAAACGAATGTTACGTTGTCTGAGTGAAGCTCGAAATAAACACCAGACATTACTGGACGAAGTTCATCGTTACCAGCGGCAAAAATTGTTTTAGAAATAGCCCGGGCCAGAAGGTCCGAAGGAACAATTGTAGATGAAGCAGCCTCAATTGCTGGCGCTTTCGGAAACTCAGCACCATCAAGGCCAGCTACATTGTACTCACCGTATTCAGACGTGAATCGCACTGCACGTGTCTCATCATTAACGGTGAAAGTAATTGGCGTATCTGGGAAACTCTTTAGAAGATCGAGCAGGATTCTTGCAGGAATGGCTACTTGACCCTTTTCCTTTGACGTAACCTCAAAGCTTGTGGTCATGGTAGTTTCAAGATCAGAACCTGAAACAGTCAATTGGTTCTTATCAACTTCAAAAAGGAAATTATCCAGAATAGGCAAGGTATTGTTCGTACTGACAACGCCACTGATAGCCTGTAGATTCTTAAGCAACAATTGACTTGAAACAATGAATTTCATGCGTGTAATTTTCGAATGGGGTACAAATATAGCCTAATGGCCTTGTCTGCCCGAATGTGTTGAAAACTCTGAATTAGTTATCCTTCTCAGCATTCGGGTCGCGCACAAGGAACTTCCATGGAATGGTCAAACGGTCAAAGCTGTAATACTGGATCAGCATGATCTCATCCTCATTTCCATTGACCACCGCATGCATCCGGTCAGGATCCCATTCAAGTAGCTGGTCATTTATATCTGTTGCGCCCGGATTGGCTGGTAGGCGGTAAGAGGTAACTGAGCGCTTCTCGCCATCGGTACCGATCAACGAAATGGTGAAATAGGGCGGAGAATTTACGATGCTGTCAACTCGTTCGGCATCATAGGGCTGAACGCCTTCAAATCGGATGTTCTGGTAGGCCAACAGATAGCGCTTAACTGCGGTTGTATCCATGTTCTCAACGCGTTTTTCGGTAGGATAAAGCGTAAAAAGCTCAACCCTACGGTCTGCAGAATGCTTGATTCTGAATGAGCGCTCCGGTTCTTGATGGAAGTCCAGACGCACTTCTGCGATCTGTGATAGACGGTGGTCAAAAATCTCGGTGTCTCTCCATTCATAAGCACGCGTCATATACCGAGCAGTGAGGTAGCCATAGAAGCCAGGAATATGACAGATGAACGGTGTACTTGAGCCTTCAATAAGCATATAGGTCCCGAGATTGTCTTTGGTGGCATCTCCTACATAGTAGGTCTTGATTTTCTTGTTGCCCTGATAGATCTCAACCTTGGTTGATTTGCCCGCTAACAGCTTTACAATATTGTCATGTGCAGTTTTGGCAACTGGAGCTTTCATCTCCACACGTTTGATGGTTTCAAGAAGCACATCTATAGCATCTTTCCGTGCTTTGTGAGCTGAATTCACTGTCCATTCACTTGGGCTTTTTCGTTCTAAGAGAACATTTTGTCCGGTCTTATCGGCTAAGAAAATCTTGGTGATTGCAGAAGTGTCTTCCACTGCAAAGTCATGCAATTCTGGTTTGATGGTTCCTGAACCGCGTTCTGTGTAAACCCAAAATGCAAGAGCACCGAGAATGAGAAGTATGAGTAAGGCAATAAGATTTCTATTCATCTTCTAAGCATATCGTTTTTTGCGGAGGTAGGCATTCAGCATTCCGAACAGAATAATGAGGATGATCGGAATTCCTACGTTGATAATTTGCCATTTGGTGCGTTCACTTTCGGCTCTCTTTCGGTCAAGCAATCTGATTTCCAACGCCCTTGAACGTATGGCCGTCAGGTTCTCATCATCGCACAGATAATTGATGGCATTCAGCAAAAACTTGTTGTTCCCGAATTGCTGACTTGTGTATTTGTCGAAACCACACGGAAGGTAAGTTCCATCAGGATTGATGTGATTGCGGATCATATCGCCATCCGATACCACGATCATTTTCGTTTTAGCCCCCTCAGCTCTGAATTTAATATCACGGTCTTGTTTGATCATGGTGGTGAGGCGGTTCTTGTAAACACTTTCAAATTTGCCTTCGAGCAAAACAGCAACTGGCATGTGTGGCCGATTGAATTGCTCAGGTTTCGGTTCTTCAACCATCGCATCCAAACTCACCTGAGTTGGCGTTCGCAGCGCGCGACTTTTATCAGAAGTTCGCAATAACACGGTTTTTTTGATGTTCGGATTGCCGACCGTATCAATACTACAAGCAAACTCCAGTTTGATTCCGTTCAGATTTCGAACAATCGGGTGGTCGATTTCTGGAATTGTAATGGGGAAATATATCCATGGTTGGAGTGCCCATTGTAATTGATTGCCAACATACCCAGATGGTCCTGGAATGGCCGCGCAACGTGCGTCCTGTAACAGGTCGGTGTTTACGCGTACACCGTACTTGAAAAGCATGTCTTCCAAGTTCAGCGAAATCGGAATGGCCAGTGTTGAAGGTGCATAACGCAGACTGTCCATGTTGCAGAAAACAGGTTCAACCAACCATAGTACACGCCCACCGTACATGACAAACTGATCTATCATGAACTTGTCTTTCTCGCTGAATGCTGTGTCTGGTTTTGCAATGATGATCGCTTTGTATTTGGGGAAGATCACGGCTCCGCTATCACCTTCAGCCCGACTCACCAAACTGTTCAATTGTCCGTCAATTTCAACACGCTCCAACTGGTAATATTCAGAGAGAGATCTGGCCATGTCGGCCACCTGGCGCTCGCCCAATTCTCCATGGCCAGTAATAAAACCGATCCGGTCTGCACGTACTTCGGTCAGTTTTCGGATGCCGTTGGTCAGTTCAAACTCAAGGTCTTCAATGGAACTGTTCAGCATCTCTTCAGGTAATGCACCCATCTGACTTTTAAGGAGTTGAAGGGCAGTTTCCTCACCTCGGTAACTCATGATGGCGCCTGGAAAGATCAATTTCTGCTCTACACCATCCTCCGATTTTATTTGGATGTTGGTTGGCATCAGGCCATCCTTTGCCAACTGACGGTAAAGCTCATTGCGGCTTTTCTCGTCTGGCTGATTGCTCGGGTTTATGAATTCGTACTCGATATTATTGTTGGAATAGGCGCGGAATTCATCCAGCATTTCGCGGGTCCTGTCTCGTAACCTGCGGAAGCCGGCAGGCAATTCGCCATCAAGGTAAACCCGCAGATAGACCACATCATCAATTCCAGAAAGCAACTCTTTAGAAGTTTCGGAAAGCGTATATCGCTTCTCAGAAGTAAGGTCAAAACGCGTGAAGAAGAATCCGCTCAGCACGTTCAGCGTAATCACAATTCCAATGATCACGGCTAACTGGACAATATCTCGAACCGCAGGCTTTTTCACCACTTTCTACTTTCTAAAACGGTTCGTGTAAGCGCAATGAAAACTGCAATAAGGCTGATGAGATAAACCACATCGCGGGTGTCAATAACCCCATGGCTCAAACTGCTGTAGTGGATGTTGATGCCGATGCTAAGGAGAATGTGGTCCCAAGTTCCAAGGAATTGAAATGACGCCACGGTTTCAAGCCCGATCCACAGAGCCCAACTCATAAAAACCGCCAGAATGAAGCTGACAATCTGGTTGTTGGTGATGGCGGAACTGAAAATTCCAATGCTCACAAATGCGGCACCAAGCAAAAGCAAACCGATGTAAGAACCCCAAACGCTTCCTGTGTCGATGTTGCCAATTGGGTCTCCCAATTGATAAACCGATAGGAAGTAAACCAATGTTGGAATGAGAGAGAATACAACCAAAAACAACCCTCCAAAATATTTGGCCAGAATGATGCTCAGATCGCTGAGTGGCCGCGTGTGCAGCAACTCAATTGTTCCGCTGCTTTTCTCATCCGCAAAGCTGCGCATGGTAATGGCCGGAATGAGAAATAAAAACACCCAAGGAGCCACAATGAAAAGCGTATTGAGGTCTGCATAGCCGTTGTCAATCACGTTGGCTTCTGTAGGCAAAACCCACATGAAAAGCCCAACGAAAAGCAGGAACACCGAGATGACGATGTATCCGATAAGCGAATTCAAAAAGCTGTTGATCTCCTTTTTAAGCAGTGCCCACATTGGTGCGCGAAGTTAACTGTTCGTGTCAGACGCGTCAACGCGAAACAATCGAAGATTATTACTGTTCTGACTTTGGTAAACGAAAAAGGAGAAAATGAAAAACGTATCCGTGGCATCACAAGTTTCGTTGGCTAATTTCAAGGACATGAAGACCTACATTTTATCGTTTTTCCTTTTCTCTTTTTCCCTCCAAGTGCACGCTCAGGATATGGAGATTTTCAATCAGTACAATCGGGAACTGAACACGCATTCACGGAATGGAATGATAGCTTTGGGAAGTTGGGGTGTTGGAAACATCATTGTAGGAACAGCCGGTGCGTTGACTACCGAAAAGGGTTCCATGATGTTCAGTTTTCATCTGATGAACGCATCTTGGAATGTGGTCAATTTGGGCATTGCATTACCGGCTTATTTCGGGGCTCGAAAGCGGTTAGGAAAACAATACGACATTCCCGGAACGTTCAAATTGCAACGGCAACAGGAAACGCTTTACGCCATAAATATGGTGGCCGATGGATTGTATATCGGTTCGGGTGTTTTTCTACAGGAATTCGGCAATAGGTACAGCAATGATAACGTGCGCAATTCGTTCAAGGGAATGGGCTATTCGCTCATTCTGCAAGGGGGATTTCTACTCATTTTCGATGCAGTGATGCTCGGAGTTCACAAAAGTCATTGGAAGAAGAACGAGCGCAAAATCTGGGAACAGCTCGAATTCAACGGCACTTCCATCAAGTGGAATATTCCCTCAAAGTAGAAATTCGAAATAGGAAATCAGAAAAGAGAAAGATTATCCTGCCTTTTTGAAAACGGCTTTCTCAAGTCTCACAACTCGGTCGCTCATATCGGCCAGTTTCATAATTGAAAGGCGCATTTCGCTGAGTTCGATATTCGTCTGTGCCTGCTGTTTTTGAAGTGTTCGAATCTCACTTTGAAGCACACCAAGTTGTTTGCTTGTGTCTGTTCGCATTTCATGCACCTCTGCCAACAGTTCAGCCATTACTTCTATCAGACGGTCTTCGTTTTTCATCTTGAATGCTAAGATACTGAAAGCCTTTGAACTATCGACAGAACGCTATCTGTTCCAAAGCCAATCCACAGAATACTCGGTTCCCTCAAATGCCCAGAACTGGCCTTTCACGTAGCGGTAACCCGTATCGGCTGAAGCCATCAATTGCATATCGTCTTCAGAGAGATTGATCTCAGTAGATAGGAAATTCTGAAGTTGTCTTTCTGGGTTTACCGACTTTGGAATAACAGCTGTTCCGCGTTGCATGGCCCATGCGATCATAATTTGCGCTTCAGTGCAATTGTGCTTCCGCGCCAATTCCTTGATGACTGGATGCTCGAACAGGTTCGGTTCGTCAGAGGCTTTCATTCCAGCGCTTCTATCAGGTGAACCGAGCGGAGAATAGGCGGTCACGTGAACCCCATTTTCCTTGCAGAATTCCAATAGGTCGTTCTGATGCAACATAGGGTGCAGTTCCACTTGGTTCATTTCTGGAATGATAGAGGCTTGTTCCGAAAGTGCTTTCAGTTTGTGCTTGTTGAAGTTGCAAACACCAATGTGCTTTGCCAATCCAGCGTCCACAGCGGCTTCCATTTCGCGCCATGTTTCAATGTGCGGAACTTCGGCAGTTGACCATGTTTCTTCAGCTTTCGTAGCCCCCATGAAATCCTTTTTGAAAACATGCGGCCAATGAACAAGATAGAGGTCGAGGTAATCCAATTGTAGGTCAGAAAGCGTCTTTTTCATAGCAGGAAGCACATCTTCTTTTTTGTGCGAATTGTTCCAAAGTTTGGAAGTGATCCAAACATCTTCTCGTTTTACATCACCAGCCGCAAATGCATCTGCGAATGCATGTCCGATCTCTTTCTCGTTCATGTAAATGAACGCGCAATCGAAATGGCGGTAACCTATTTTGATGGCCGACCGAATGGCATCATAAACTTCACCTGGTTTCGATTTCCAAGTTCCAAGTCCGAGAATGTCGAGTTTGTCTCCGTTTCTGAATGTCAGTTGTTTCATGCTCTTTTAAAGTCTTTGTGCGCCCAATTGTTCGCAGGTTCGGTTGAATTCTTCTACAATCTCTGCTACGATTTCACCAGCGGGTTTCATCGCATCGATGTAAGCCGATATCTGTCCGATCTCGAGTTCACCTTCATCCATATTTCCCTCAAACATGCCCTTTTTGGCGCGTGCTCTTCCAAGTAGTTCAAGCAATTCGCCACCTTCAGCTCCACGACTTTCCAATGCTTGAACTTCTTCGAAGAACTTGTTCTTCAGAAGTCTTACAGGAACCAATTTCTTCATGCTCAGTTTGGTGTCGCCTTCTTTGGCATCAATCACAGCTTGCTTGAAATATTCATGAGCAGAACTTTCGGGCGAAGCCACAAAACGACTTCCTATCTGAACTCCTTCTGCACCCAAAGCGAAAGCTGCTGCCATCGTTTTTCCAGTGCCAATTCCGCCTGCCGCGATGACTGGGATTTTCACAGCATCCACAACTTGTGGAATCAGACACATCGTGGTCGTTTCTTCACGGCCGTTATGTCCGCCTGCCTCAAATCCTTCGGCAACAACCGCATCGCAACCCGCATCTTCCACCTTCTTGGCCAGAACAGAACTTGCAACCACGTGAACCACAGTAATGCCGTTTTCTTTCAAAAGTGGTGTCCACTTTTTAGGGCTTCCAGCCGAAGAGAATACGATCGGCACTTTCTCCTCAATGATGGTTTCAATGTGCTTGTCGATGTCTGGGTAAAGCAGCGGAATGTTCACAGCAAATGGCTTGTCGGTCGCGGCTTTGCACTTCTGCACATGTTCTCTGAGAACGTCAGGGTACATCGATCCCGAACCGATGATTCCCAGTCCGCCAGCGTTGCTCACGGCACTTGCTAAACGCCAACCACTGCACCAGATCATTCCAGCCTGAATGATCGGATATTTTATGTTGAAAAGCTCTGTAATTCTGTTGTTCATGAAGCACTGAATTCTAAACGGTTAAAGCACGAAATCCTAAACGAAGAAATTCGAAACAAAGAAAAAGAAAGCACGAAACTCGAAAAAGAGAGAGTCGAAACCTTTAGCCGTGTCACTTTGAGTTTCTGAGAATGGCTCCAAGAATCAGCATTAGTTCGTTGGCCTCGTTCAGAAGTTCTGATCTTTCTTTTTCGAGGTTGTCATCACCAAATGTTTGGATAAGGTTGAGCCAATATTTACTCTCCTTTGCCTCTTTTGGGCTAACCTTTATTCTGTAGAGGAAGTCTTTTTTACTCAAGCCATCATTCGCCTCCAGATAATTTGCTCCGATGGAACCTGATGAACGGACCAGCTGTTTGCAATCTTCATGATTTGGAATGTCCATTTGGAGCTTGCGCACGAACTTTCTAACATGCTTTGCGAACGCTAAGGTTCTATCCTCTAGGTCGTATTTCTTTTCCGTAGCCACGTTTCGAATTTAGATTTTTAGAATTTCAGGTTTCACTTTCCGTTGTTTGGTCCATTTCGGATTTCTTCATTTGACGCTTCGGATTTCAAAAGCGCTTGTTTAAAACCCGTTTCGAATTTCTTCATTTCGAATTTCGGATTTATATCTGCCTAGGTACTTTTGACCTCAAATCAAACACACCACTATGCAACGCGATACTGAAGTATTCGACCTGATCGATCAGGAAAAGCACCGCCAATTGGAAGGCGTTGAGCTTATTGCCTCCGAAAATTTTGTGAGTCCACAGGTGATGGAAGCGCAGGGTTCTGTGCTAACCAACAAGTATGCGGAAGGACTTCCAGGAGCGCGCTACTATGGTGGTTGTGAGTTTGTAGATCAGGTAGAAGACCTTGCTCGCGAACGTGCCAAGCAGCTTTTCAACTGTGAATTTGTGAATGTGCAGCCGCACTCTGGTGCTTCGGCAAATGCTGCTGTTGCGTTGGCATGTCTAAAGCCAGGTGACAACATTCTTGGTTTCGACCTTTCGCATGGCGGTCACCTTACGCACGGTTCGCCTGTCAACTACAGCGGAATTCTTTACAACGCGCATTTCTACGGAGTAAACCGTGAAACCGGAACGGTGGACTACGATGCGATGGAAAAGACGGCCAAAGAGGTGAAACCGAAGTTGATCATTGCTGGTGCATCGGCCTATAGCCGCGATTGGAATTACAAGCGTATGCGCGAGATTGCTGATGAAGTTGGTGCACTGCTGATGGCCGATATTTCGCATCCTGCCGGATTGATTGCCCGTGGATTGCTTACCGATCCGATGGAAGATTGCCACATCGTTACTACAACCACGCATAAAACGCTTCGCGGGCCGCGTGGAGGTATGATAATGGTCGGGAAGAACTTCGAAAATCCGTGGGGATTGACCACACAGAAAGGAACGGTTAAGAAAATGAGCATGATCCTGAACAGCGCAGTTTTCCCAGGGATGCAGGGCGGTCCGTTGGAGCATGTGATCGCTGCCAAGGCAGTTGCCTTTGGAGAGGCTTTGACAGACGAATACCTTGAATACTGCGTGCAGATGGTGAAGAATGCCAAAGTGATGGCTTCCGAGTTCGTTGACCGTGGTTACAAGATCATTTCAGGTGGAACGGATAACCACAGTATGCTCATCGACCTGCGTTCTAAAAACGTGACCGGAAAAGAAGCTGATGCAGCACTTGGCAAGGCGGAAATTACCGTGAACAAGAACATGGTTCCGTTTGATGAGCAGCCTCCGATGATTACTTCTGGTATTCGAGTAGGAACACCAGCAATCACCACTCGCGGGCTCAAAGAACAAGAAGTGAAAACGATTGTTGACCTCATGGATCGCGTCATCACGAATCACGAAAGCGAGGCGGTCATCGAGGAAGTGAAAACACAGGTAAATGAACTCATGAGCGGACGACCGCTCTTTGCAAGCTAAGAATGGAATAATGGACCACCCCCAACCCCTCCTAAGCAGGAGGGGAGTGCGCTTCGAGCAAACGTTTGATCAGCGCACCAGCTCTCCTCCTTGAAAGGGGGAGTGCCGCGAAGCGGGGAGGGGGTCAAATATCAAACAGAACCAAATGGAAGAATTTCAAGCAACGGTAGAGGCGCAGGTAAGATTTAGAGACACCGATGCGCTTGGGCATGTGAACAACGCTGTATATCTCAGCTGGATGGAATTGGGGAGAATGGCCTTTTCAGATGCTGTACTTCCAGCCATCAATTGGACCAAGATCGGGTTCATCTTGGCTCATGTTTCCATCGATTATATGGAGCCAGTTTTTCTAGGCGATAAAGTGAAAGTATACATGCGTGCTGGCAAAGTGGGAGGGAAGAGCGTTACGCTCGAGTGCCTCATCACTAAAACAGACAAAAAGGGCGAGCGCCCAGCTGCCAAAGGCATCAACATTATCGTAGCGTTCGATTACGAAAAGAATACTTCCGTTGCCATTCCAGAAGATTGGAAGGTTGCGATGGAGGTAAAGGCTTAGCCGTGAATCTTTTCCTCTTTGCCGAGATTTCTCATCACTTCGGCCTCAAACGTTAGTAGTGCGTTCCATTGCTCATCTACCTTTTCTCGGCCACCATATTGTCGGGCAAATTTGAGGAACATGGTATAATGGTTGGCTTCGCTTACCATCAAGTTGCGGTAGAATTCAGCCAATTCCTTGTCCTCAATATTCTCGGATAAAACTCGGAAACGTTCGCAGCTGCGTGCTTCAATCAATGCAGCTATCATCAGGTCTTGCACCAGTCGTTGGTCACGACTTACGTTCTTGCTGAAGAAATCTGCAACCTGTTTCACGTATTCATCTTTTCTTGGTCGTCCCAATTCCAGTCCGCGTGCAACAATACGCTCATGCACCATTTGGAAATGCTCCATTTCTTCACGACTCAAAGCAGCCATGGCTTCCACTAATTCTGTTTTCTCTGGATACAGAATGATGAACGAAATGGCACTCGAAGCAGCCTTCTGCTCACAGTACGCGTGGTCGGTAAGAATTTCCTCTATGTTCTTTTCGGCAATATTTGCCCAACGTGGGTCGGTGGGTAGTTTCAGTCCAAGCATGGCTTAGCTCAAAGTTTGAAGTTCTGAGTTCAAAGTTAGTCCTCAGAGCTTTACAAATCGGCTGACGTTTGTCACGCCATTGGGTATTTCCACTTCCAAAAGATAAATTCCTTGTTTCAGCCCGCTCACATCGAACTTAAGCCTTGAGCCTTGAACATTGAACTGGCCGACAGTTTCTCCGAGTGTATTGATCAACCGCAAATTTGCGTTTTGAGCCCTCTCCATTTCAACCCAGACCACATCCGTTGCTGGGTTCGGATAGATGTTCAAATCGTTTGGTTCATCATCAATATTCCCGACAGAAACATTCATGACAACGGGTAGCTCCAATCGTGAAGGGTTGTTTGTTCCGAAGTGAACACTGCTTGTGGAAACAATAGAATCGCCAGAAGTGTACATCTGCTGGCCATTGTTCAGATTCACATCAAATCTCGGGTAATTGGCTCCAGAAATGAGCAACCGGATCTTGTGTCCTGTCAGAAAAGTATGCGCAATATCGTCCAGTTCAATGTTCACTTCATACACTTGGCCAGAAGAACAGAACACCTCATCTGATTGAGAATACCCATTTCTGAATCGCAACCGCTGAATGCCATCGCGCATGAGGACGCTCTGGTTATTCGGGAAAACATCCGTGAGGCGAACGGCCACATCACCATCCAATTGATCAGTGCTGACAAACAACTTCACGTTGATGCGTCCTTGAATGGAAAGATCATCTGTCAAAGCTTCGGTTTCAAACAGAGCGTAGTCCGATCTTGCTTCTACCGTTCCGGAAATGTCGTAAGGTCCTTGTAAAAGGTCCGCTCGTAAGGTTGGTCCGCCAATGGTAGGCGATGGGTCTGTTGGGTCTGAGCTGTATTGACTGGTTCCACTGGCTCCCAGCGTGGTCGAAATATCCGAGCTTGAACCCAAATAATAATTCACCGTTTGAGAAATAGGCGGCCATTCGGAGGCTTCCAACCATTCGTCCCTTCCCATTTGGAAGTATCGGATGCGTGGTTCGTTCTGCCAGCCATTCTGCTGCTCCAACAAATGGTAAGCGAAGAAGGCCACGGCCTTTTCGGTTTCCCAGCCTTCTGCGGCAGGAAAGTTGAGGTCGCCCTGCTGGGCTGTTCCAGGTGCTGCTGATCCATGACCACCATGGGTCCATGGTCCGAAAAGCATGCGGTGGTCCACATTTGTGGGTTCGTTCTGCACCATGGCTGGGAAGATATTCCACATGTCTCGCACATTATGGTCGAACCAACCGCCAATCATGAAAAACGGCACGTCCATTTCTTCCGGATACCAAGCGCCATTCTCCGCAAATTGCCAAGTGAGGTTGTAATAAGGGTTGGCCTGAAGAATGGTTGAAAGCCCATATCCCAATGCATCCAATTGCTCTACGTATTCCGTTCGGTAGGCACCACCTGGATAATAGGTCAGATAATCAAATTGGGGTGCGGCTACCACAGGAACGCAGCATGTTAGGTGTGGCGGATGCTCTTTTGCGGTCTGGAACTGAACCACACCCAATGCACTTGGTCCCCAAGTTCCAACCTTTCCGTTACTCCAAGTTTGCGATGCGATCCATTCCACACAATCGTAGCCGTCTTCACCTCGGTTCGGTTGGCCGTTAAGCGCTCCGGCTGAACCGTAAAATCCACGCCAATCCACTACCACAAAGGCATATGGACTATTGTTGATGTCTGTTCCAACATCCAAAGGAAGATTGTATCGGAACCAGTTTTTCCAATAGGGTGTTTGAATGAGAATGGTAGGACAGCTTGAGCAGCCTGATGGAACATAAACATCTGCTGCAAGGCTTTCGCTGTCGCGCATTGGAATCTGAACTTCCTGAGGCTGCAATGGTTGCGCCTCGGACAGAAAGGGAATGAGTAGTAGAGAGAGGAGAAGGTATCGCATAGCTCGAAAATAAAAAACCGCTTTCGTAAGAGACGAAAGCGGCTTCAAGGTTTAACCTTTGCTTAAGCTTATTTTTTCTTCTTCTTGTCCGGATCCTCTACAGGTTTCTGCTCAGAAGGAGTGGCAGGTTCTGATTTCTTCAATTCAATTCCTAATTCCTCAACAACAGCTCTTGTTATGTCTGTTCCTTGTGGGCTCCAAAGCACTACTGAAGTGCCCGCACCATCTACTGAATTGAGAACGCATTCATAACCACCTTTCTTAGCAACAGTTTCCATGGCAGCTCTGATGCGTGTTAGAACCGGTTGCATGAGTTCGTTGCGCTTTTGCTGTAACAGCTGATCGGCCTGCGCTCCAGACTGTTGGTAGTCTTTATCTAACTCCAATCCTTTTTTCTGGAGCTCAATGGCCTTCAAAGTATCGCCACGGCCAAGAGTTTGGTTAAACTGTTCAACAACGATTTCGAGTTGAGCCTTCTTATCATCAACCATCTTTGATAGTCCTGTGGCATATATTCTCAGGTCTTCGTTGATCTTTTGATTCTCAGGCATTACAGAAAGAATGGCGTTGATGTCCGCGTGGGCAACTTTCTGCGCAAAACTCATGGTTGTTGCTACAACAAAACAAATTGTGATCAGCGTGGATTTCATTTTTTGGAATTTGTTGCAAAGAACGACAATCCGAGTAATTGACCAAAGAGCTAATGCTGTGGAAGTACACGGATAAGATTTTTTGTGAATTCAAGCAGATTCTCAATTTCACCAAGGCTCATGGGGCGCTCTTTCCCGATCAGTAGTATTTGATGTCCATTACTCTCCAATCGGTATGGTAGGTTTTCCTCCAAGAATCGGATGAGGTCATTGCTGAAGAAGTCTCTAACTGCGGGTTCATCTTCACCCTTTAAGCGGAAGGTATTGGAAAACTTCTTGAAGTTTTTAAAATCAATGTCATCGAACCCGGCCAATGCCGCAATTCGGTCAAAAAGGTATTCCTTCTCAATGGTGAATAGTGGAATGGTGTTGGTGAGACCAATGATTGCAACTGTTGATTGCCCGGTGACCTTGGTTTGAAATTCTCCTTCGTGGAAATCAATATCCTGAATGATGACCTGTGCATTATTAAAATTTCCTGAGACCTTGTTGTAAGCGCGGTCAATGGATTTATGCCGGAGAAGATGGAATGAATCCAAATCTTTAATAAACAGCGCAACACTTGGGTCGAATTGCCAATTGACCTCCTCTGCAAGCGACTGTAGTTTTTGTTGTCTTGAGGTTAGGGTCTGCCTACCTGAAACTCCAACTTTTGAGCCCTTATACCTTACCGAAAGTGGATGTGTGGCCGAAGTAAGGTGGGTGTCCAATCCTATGATCTCGAATTCTCCTCCTCTTCTGATGTGATTTTCCTCGCGTTCTGCAAGGTGTTCCATCACAGTGTGGTCAATGAACTCCGCCAATGAAAGGTCTACCACTACTTTAGCATTGTTCGGAATTACGTCCAACGCTTTCTTCAGTTGTGGATAGTTGAGGAAATTGCTGTAGCCTCTGACGCTGATGTGGTAGGAATCATCCTCATCTTCTTGGTAAGACACAACATTGGGCCTGAACAGAATAGTGAACAATTTGACCACTGACCTGAGCCGAACGATGTGTATGACAATGGTGAGAACTGTTCCCGCAAGAATTCCAAAGATCAGGTCAGAAACCAGAGTGACAATGAGGGTTACAGAGAACACTAGAATTTGATCCCAACCAATCCGATAAATATTCACGATTTCCTTGGGGTTGATCAGTTTGTACCCTGTATGAATGAGTACTCCGGCCAGCGCGGCCAGCGGAATATGCTGTAGCTGAGAACTCAGGGTTACAATCAGAACAAGTATCCAGATAGCTTGGAAAACGTTCATCAAAGTTCCTTTTCCGTTATGGGCTACACCAACCGAACTCGGAACAATACCTGGAATTACGGGCATGCCTCCGATAAGACCTGAAATGCTGGTTGCCAAGCCAGAAATGCTAAGCTCCTTGTTGATGTTCGACTTGCGTTTCAAACCGTCTAATCGGTCTATAGCCTTTGTGCTAAGAATACCTTCAATACTGGTTATGAGTACCACAGCAATCACCACATTCCAAAAAGTGGAAGTTTTCCAAAGGCTGAAATCCGGATGCACTACGATGTCGCTAACATGAGCTGGTATGTCAATCAGAAATTCTGGCCCATAGCCAAAAAAGAGTATTTGCCCTCCATTTTGAAAATCGAATCCGTAGGAGTAGAGAATGGAAACAATGATAACCCATACCGCAGCGGGAATTGCTTTAACTACAGGTAATTCAATTTGGGAATGAATGAACATGATCACCAGAGATGCAATTCCAATGATGGCCACGATGGGGTTGGCATCGGACATCACCTCAGGAACAACCCGCGAAAGTTCTATCAAGTTCTTTGGGTGAAGATGAGAGCCTAACAGAACTGGCAACTGTTTTACAATGATGATGATGCCAACTGCCGCCAAAAGGCTTTTGATGACGCTTGCCGGTATAAGGTCACCTATAACGCCAAGCCGCAAAGTGCCAAGCAGAAACTGAATCATTCCTGCAAAAACAATGGCCGCCAAATAGATGCGATATCCCTGAAACAGATCATCAGCGCCTAAAGTGATGATTGCTGCTGCTGTGACCCCAATAAGCATTTTGGGCGTGCTGTGCACAATCACATTTCCGCCACTGAACCAAGCGAAAATCAAACCACCCACAACAGCGGGGATTACAGCAGACATGGGAGGAACCCCGGATGCCAAACCGATTCCCAACCCAAGTGGAATGGCAATGAAAGCTACGCTTACAGATGCACGTAGATCATCCTTCCATGACCGTTTCCAGCCCCTTAAACCGTTGGAGAACAAGTTCATGCAACTTCTTTAGAGGCTTGGTTAACGATCATGAGACAGCACGGAAGATCGGAGAGAACATACTCAAGATCGTGAGGGAAAACACGGTCCATGATTCCCAGCTCAGCATCTGGAGAATGCATGACCAGTAGATCTGCCTGATGGGCCGCAGCATAATGACCAATGGTATAACCGGGTTTGCCGAATATGCATTTGTGGCCCACTGCTATGCAATCATCCTCTCTTAGTTTGGTCTCAAGGTTTTCAATGCGTTGGTCTTCCTTTTCTTTTATCTCTTTTCGCTTTCTGGCAGTTTCGGCAAGCTGGTTGTCATCGTCTGCAGCAGTAACACCCTTCTTTGGATCAATCTCATCCACAATTGTAATGTGCTCAGCACCCAGCACTTTCCCGAAATAGTTTGCGGTTCGAACCGTGTCTTCTGTTTTACTGTGGTCATCTCCTGAAACCACGATTTCTCGGCACTTGTTTCGAATAACCGAACGGTCGGTAAGCAACAAGATGGAGCACTTTGCCTTTCGGCAGAGTTTTCTGGCAACAGAACCAGTGTAGAAGGTTATCAGATTTTCCTTTTTCTGAGCACCTGCAATCAGCAGATCTACACCATTTTCCTCACATGAATCAAGAATGCACTTTACCGGATCGCCTTCGCGGAATTCTACCTTGACCTTAGCTGGATCGATCACAGTCTGAGACACCATCAGGTCTAGCTTCTTGAGTTTCTGTTCGGTCTTGCTACCTACGTGTATCAGTACAAGCTCAGCCTCCAGCATTTCTGCTATTCTAGCGCTTTCATGAAGGTTGGCCTCTGCGTAGGGAGAAAAGGCAATCGCTGTAGCTACTTTACAAAAAGGATAGGGTAGAGCCATTGTTCTGGAAGTTTCTGTTGCAATATACAACGCGTTGCCCAAGGGCTTCGGATCATACTGGGCAAAAAAAAGAGGGCTCAAGGCCCTCATCTTATTATTTACCGTTCTGGTTGTTCAAGCGGTGTTCCGGTTTCGGGGAACTCCAAGTTCTGTGGAGCGCCTTCCTTGAAAAAGCCTTCGTATACAGCATTGGTCATCAGGTCACCAGGAAGATCCCAGTAAAAATGACCACGACCATCCATTTTGCCATCCTTCCACATGCCGATGTACTTATCTCCATTGGCATAGGTGTATGTTCCACGACCTGACATCAAACCTTCCTTCCAAGCACCCTTGTAAACATCACCATTGGCGAACTCATAAACACCATAACCATCTTGCTTACCTTTTTTCCAGAGACCTTTGTACTGGTCGCCATTTTCAAAAAGGTATGTTCCATTGCTGTTATAGCAGTTTCCTTCGGTACACTGTGCGTTGGCAGTAGCGGTACCTATCACGAAAAGAAAGAAAAGAGCTGATTTTTTGAGCATTTTCATGAGTTTTAGCTTTCCTGAATTGGTCGTACAAGATTAACGATTTTTTGAGTTCATACTCTATCCACAATTGTGGCTTTTCTCTTGGGTTCGGAAAAGTGATACATTTGCCGCTCACATTCGGGGTGTAGCTCAGCCCGGTTAGAGTACACGTCTGGGGGGCGTGTGGTCGCTGGTTCGAATCCAGTCACCCCGACCAAATTTTGAATAGGTGACCTCGGTCACCTTTTTTCTGCACAACAATTGGGTTTTCTGGCAACAAAACCGCTTAAAGTGGGTTACATTTGCACCCTCAAAAATCAAACGTTGTTAACAGAAAATCCGCGGACATTAAAATGGGCTTGAAGATCAAGCAGATTTCTTCTCTGTTTCTACTGTTACTTGTGGGTTTTGTAGCTGTTGCACAGCAGAAGTACACCATTAGTGGAACCATTACCGATGCCGCAAATGGTGAGACCATGATAGGCACCAATGTGTTTGTGGAACCGTTGATGAAGGGAACCACCACCAACGTTTACGGCTTTTACTCCATCACTATTCCAGAAGGTAAATACACCTTGAAGGTTTCGTTTCTTGGTTATGAAACCTATTCTCAGGAAATAGACCTTAACAAAGACTATGAGTTCAATCTTGAGTTGAAAGAGTCTGCCTACACCAAGGAAGAGGTAGTGGTGCAAGGCGAGAAAAAGGATGAGAACACCAAAAGTTCCAAGATGAGCACGGTGGAGATTCCTATACAGCAGGTGAAGGAACTCCCAGCCTTGATGGGTGAAGTGGATATCATCAAGACCATACAGCTGATGCCTGGAGTTCAGTCAGGCTCTGAAGGTAACGCTGGGCTATATGTTAGAGGTGGTGGGCCTGATCAGAATCTTGTGCTGCTTGATGAAGCGGTGGTTTATAATGCTTCGCACCTTTTCGGATTCCTTTCGGTTTTCAACGCAGATGCCATTAAGGGAATGGAACTGACCAAGGGATCAATGCCTGCCAAATACGGTGGCCGACTTTCTTCTGTACTTGATATTAGCATGAAAGAAGGGAACAATAAGAAGTTTGAATTGGAGGGTGGTATTGGCATAATTAACTCGAGGCTTACGGTTCAAGGTCCAATAGTCAAGGACAAGGGCTCGTTCATTTTCTCTGGCCGATTTGCTTATGCCGGACTGTTGGGCGGTGCCATTGCAAATGCCGCTACCAATGACAATGATGCAGGCAATGGCGGAGGTTTCTTTGCGGGAGCCTCGTATTATTTCTTTGATCTGAATGGAAAGATCAATTACACGCTTGGCAAGAAAGACCGTCTGTTCCTCAGTGGTTATTGGGGACGAGATGTTTTCGGTTTTAAGAGTCAAGATGATTTCAAAGCGAATATCGGATGGGGTAATGCAACCACATCGTTAAGATGGAATCACATCTTCGACCCGAAGCTTTTCATGAATGCTTCGTTCATTTTCAGTGATTATAAATTCGAATTCGGTGCGGGTCAGTCGGAGTTCGATCTGGCATTGCAGTCAGGTATCCGCGATTTCAATCTTAAGTTGGATTTCAGTTGGCTACCTAACGTGAATCACAAGATTCAGTACGGAGCAAACTACATCTACCACACATTTACTCCAAGTAGCGTTTCAGCCCGAACAGGAGATACCGAATTGGATCTTGGTGGAGTGGTGAAATACCACGCTCATGAAGCCGCAATCTATGTTCAGGACGATTGGGATATTTCTGACCGTTTCCGATTGAACGTTGGAGTTCGGGGATCCATGTTTGCGCACACAGGTCCTTTCGACCGGTATATTCAGAATGAGGTCGGTCAGGTGGTAGATACGGTGCACTACGGAACGCTCAAAAACGTGAAAACCTATGGTGTGGCTGAGCCCCGAATTTCTGGCCGTGTAATGCTTGGTAAGCACAATTCCATCAAGGCTTCTTACGCCATGAACTACCAGTATATTCACTTGGCAAGTTTGGCTTCTATCAGTTTCCCGACCGATTTCTGGGTTCCAAGTACCGACATTGTAAAGCCCCAGAAAGGCCACCAATGGGCACTAGGCTATTTCCACAACTTCTTTGATGATAAGCTTGAAGTGAGCGTAGAAGGTTATTACAAGCTCATGAACAATCTGATCGAGTATCGCGATGGTTTCAGCCCGGATCAGAACATCAACAATAATCCAGATAACAACTTCGTGTTCGGCAAAGGAGATTCTTACGGAGCTGAATTCTTCATTCGCAAGAACGGACAGAAATTCACTGGTTGGATCGGTTACACCTTGGCTTGGACAAACCGGGTATTTCCTGATCTGAACAACGGAAAACCTTTCCCAGCCAGGTATGATAGGAGACATGATCTTTCGGTTGTTACGTCTTATCGCATAAACGAGCGGTGGTCGGTTTCTGCCATTTTTGTGTATGGTACCGGAAGTGCCATGACCGTACCCGCATCGCGCTACTTCATCAACGGCAACATTGTAACCGAGTACGGTGATAGAAACTCATTCCGCATGCCCGATTACCACAGACTTGATCTCGGAGCAACGCTTCATCCAAATCCGAAGAAGAACAGACGCTTTAAGAGCACGTGGAACTTCGGGATCTACAACGTTTATAGTCGTCAGAATCCGTACTTCATCTACTTTGCCACCAAAGTTGATGAGAACGACCAGACCATTACCATTGAGGCCAGACAGGTTTCGGTGTTCCCAATTCTGCCAAGTGTAACATGGAATTTCAAATTCTGATGAGAGAGCTTCGGATCATATTCTTAATGCTGATTGCGGTTGTTGGATTTTCATCCTGCGAAAAAGTACTTGATGTAGACCTGCCTGAAGGCGTGAGTGGAATCGTGTTTGAAGGTTATATAGAGAATGGCCAATTTCCGTACGTCATCATTTCGCGTAGCTCTAATTATTTCGACCCTATACAAACCGCTGCAGAAGCAATTGTGAATTCATTGGTTGAAGCCGATAGTGTGTTTGTTGAGTATGACGGTAACAGGGTTGAACTTCCAAAGATCTGTCTTTCAGACCTTACGCCAGAACAACAGGAGATGGCCTTGGAACTTCTTGGTTTTGAGTCATTTCCAACAGGATTGGACCTCTGCATTAATGCTAATTTCTCAATGGTAGGCGAGTTAGGTAAGACTTACACGTTGCGTGCCTATGTGGAAGGCCAGCTATATTCTGCAACTACTACCATTGGCAATACGGTAGCGTTCGATAGTCTGTGGTACAAGGATGAGATTCCTGTTGATAGTTTCGGTTCTATTTGGGTTAATCTTACCGACCCGGCAGCAACCACAGATTACTACTACGTTTGGACCGAGAATCTGACCCAAGACCGAGGAATGGCTCCCATTGATGGTGGGCCGAGTTTCGGAGACAGACTTTTTAATGGAGAAACCATTGCATTCAGCATCTATCAGGGTTCCAACCTTGCCAATGACAATGGTAGCGGTGAAGAATACTGGTGGTTCAGAGAAGGAGATACCGTGGTGGTAAAACTTGGGACCATAGATCAGGGTGTGTATGATTTTTGGGAGTCTGTTGATGCAGCGTCAAACCTGAATCCGTTCAGTTCTCCTACCCCTGTATTTTCGAATTTTGATAATGGCGGACGAGGTGTTTGGGCTGGTTATGCAACCACTCTCGACACGTTTGTGTGTGTGAAATAGTAATGTTGGATTTCGGCTTGGCCGAGAAATTGAAAGAAAATGAGTGAAGAAATTGAAAGACGCAAGTGCTTGATCATAGGCAGTGGCCCAGCGGGTTACACGGCAGCCATTTATGCTGCAAGGGCAGATATGGAACCTCTGATGTACACAGGAATGCAGCCTGGGGGTCAGCTGACCATAACAACAGAGGTTGACAACTACCCGGGTTATCCTGAGGGGATCAATGGACCGGAAATGATGGAAGACTTCCGCAAACAGGCAGAACGTTTCGGAACAGAGGTTCGGTACGAAATGGTAACCGAAGTTGACTTCACAGGTCCGGTTCACAAAGTGGTTATCAATGATAAGACAGTTCTTGCAGACTCAGTTATCATTGCCACTGGTGCATCTGCAAAATGGCTCGGATTGGAGTCTGAACAGCGATTGAATGGGTTCGGTGTTTCGGCATGTGCCGTTTGCGATGGTTTCTTCTACAAAGGTCAGGAGGTTGTGATCGTTGGCGCTGGAGACACAGCTGCCGAAGAGGCCTCTTACTTGGCCAAGCTATGCTCTAAGGTTACCATGTTGGTAAGACGTGATGAGATGCGGGCGTCAAAGGCCATGCAGCACCGTGTTCTGAACACCAAGAACATCGAAATTCTATGGAACACGGACACCGTGGAGATACTTGGCGAAAAGAATGTGGAAGGAGTTAAGGTGGTTAACAATCAGACCAATGAGGAAAGCGTGATTCCTTGTACGGGTTTCTTTGTGGCCATTGGTCACAAGCCTAACACCGATATTTTCAAAGGCTGGCTTGATATGGATGATACCGGATACCTTAAGGTTCAGCCAGGTACTTCTAAGACCAAGATAGCTGGTGTTTTTGCAGCTGGAGATGCCGCGGATAAGGTTTACCGTCAGGCGGTGACTGCTGCTGGTACCGGTTGTATGGCAGCTTTAGATGCCGAGCGCTATTTGGCCGAGATCGGTGTGCATTGATAAGATTTTGATAACTGTTGTGAAAGGTGCTTCCATCAGGAGCACCTTTTTTACTTATTTGAACTTGTAATCAATTCGAATGAAGTTCAGATTTGAAGTTGAAATTGCCCAGCCGGTAGACCTGTTGTCAAAGTTGCTTTTAGACCCGGATGTTACCATGAAATGGCTGGAAGGGTTGAGGTCGGTCAAACACGTTTCTGGAGAATTCAGACAGCCTGGCGCGGTAAGTAAGGTGGTGTTCGATTCACCGGCTGGCCGAATGCTCATTACCGAAACGGTCATCAGTAATTCGTTGCCAGAAGAGTACATTATGCGTTACGAAGGACAGGGTTATGTGAGCTATTCCAATTATCAGTTGGAAGAATTGGATGGTAAAAACACCAAATTCATCATTAACCAGCAGGTTGAGTTGAAAGGCGCGTTGAAGTTAGCTGGTGGTCTGTTGAAAGGAACCATGACCCGCCAACTCAAAAAAAGTGCTGAGAGTTTTAAGCGCTACGCTGAGAATCAGTAATACTCAGGTTCGTTTCCAACCTTCCATTTAATGTTGCAGCCTAAGCTCGGTTTTTGCTGGGTTGGAATTGATTCACCAGCAATAAGTTTATCCAATACCTCTCTAAGGTCTTTCCCATTTACGGGTTCGTTATTGCCCGGACGGCTATCATCCAGCTGACCTCGGTAAACGCATTTGGCTTCAGCATTGAACACGCTGAAATCTGGAGTACATGCAGCAGTGTATGCTTTGGCTACTTCCTGCGTTTCATCATACAGATACGGAAATGGAAATGCCTTTTCTTCAGCCAGTGCTTTCATCTTTTCAGGTGAGTCATCTGGGTGTGTACTTACATCATTGGAGCTGATTGCTACAAACCCGATTCCACGCTCCTTGAAATCACTGCCAATCCGTATCAACTCATCCATAACATGGATAACAAAAGGACAGTGATTGCAGATGAACATGACCACGGTACCTCTTTCTCCTCTTACATCCGAGAAGCCCGTAGACTTTCCTGAAACCACATTTGGAAGTAAAAAGTCTGGAGCGCTATAACCGAGCTCCATTTCTACAGTAGGTGTTCTTGCCATATGTCAAAAATAGAAAGGCGGAACTGATGTTCCGCCTTTCTTAGCTCATTGATAAGATATGCATCTTACTGGATGACCAACTTTTTGACGAGCGAGTCAGTGCCATTGGTCAGTTGTAGCAGGTAAACCCCGTTTGCCAGACCTTTTAGGTCGATGTTCTTTCGCAATCGGCTGTTCACTTCACCTAACCTTTCAGAATAGACCATTCTGCCGTTCAGATCAAGCACTGTCAGTCCAAGTTCTGCTGTTGAACCTTCAATGTTCAGCACAATTATTCCGTTACTTGGGTTTGGATAAACCTCGATTTCCAAGTTCCCTAATTCTTCTATGCCTGCGCAAGCATCTACCGTTAGCGTAAATGAGTTGCTTACACCGGTGCATCCGTCTTGATCAACAGTCACATAAATTTCGTGCTGTCCTAAACCAAGTACATTTCCGTAAAGCTGAGCAGTTTGTGAGTTGTGCCCAGTGCTCCATAGATACGAATCATATTCATCGGTGCTAACATCAAGAATATGTGTCAGACAGATGCTTGTATCCGAGTAGGCAATTACAGGACTTGGACTATTATCTGTAAATGTCATTGACCAGCTGATCAGTTCACCTTGATCACCTCCCGTGTCATCAATAATAAACAGTGACCAAGCTCCATTCGGATCCTGACCGTTGTATAGGCTGGCAAATCCGAGCGAGTCTTCTGTATGGTAATACCCTGGCAATATGTCAAGTGTCTGTAAAGTAATGTCGTTTGTAGAGGTGTCTGTAAATACCACATTTGACATGTTATCAGCAGAGCCTCCATTGTCGGTAGAGAGTTCCAGAGTATCGCCTGCTGGAGATATCAGATAAATGTCAAGATCGGCCAGCCATGTGTGCGAAATTGAATCAATGACAACACTCTCAATTTCCAAACATCCATCCAACGACTGAGGAAGACCACAGAAGAATATCTGAGAGGTGGTTCCTTCCAAAATGGTTGAGCTTATAGGCAATCCTGGCATTTCGGTCTGACTCAAAGGAGTGCCTGTTCCAAAATTCTCTACAAGATTATTGTACAAAGTGTCATTGCTAACATTTTCATCTCCTGCCAAGGCCGTAAACACATCAATATAATGTACTCCTGCAGTTGAAAGATCTGCCATTTCCGTAGTGAACGTATAAGTGGCAGAATCGCCATGCGCAACTGAGCCCGTGTACGTTTCGGTTTGGGCCGTATTACCATCAACCATGAAACCAAGGTTGAAGCCTGATACGGTTTGAAGTCCCTTGTTCCAAAAGGTTACCGTTACAGTTTCCTGATCCAGAGAGCAGCCATCCAAGGGAGCTTCCATGCTTACGATAACCAGATCGAGCTGTGGTTGAGGACGGATATTGATGTCATCCACCGCAAAACCTTCATAATCGCTGAAACTATTGTCTGCATTGAATACAAAACGTACCTGAACGCTTGATTCTCCGGCTACACCGTCAAGTAGTCGCTCGGCTACGAGCCAGCCATCGGTCTGTCCATCCCACCAATCGAGGTCGAAGTTCACCCCATGCTCATCGGCATTGTTGTACCAGTTGGTGCCTTCTCCAACCTGACCAACAGTGGTCCAAGTGGTTCCGCCATCGGTGGTCACTTCAAGCCACATGCCATCAAATCCTTGTTCTGATTGTCCGATGAACGCAAAACTGATGATCGGGTCATCACTCATGTTTGAGAAATCCAAACATGGAGACACCAGATATGAGAGCTGATCGTCATTGTAGTAAAGGCTGTCAAGATTGGTTGCCCAAGCGTTGACTCCGCTGTAGGCAGTGTCGATCAGGATTCCTTCAGGATCGCCCAATTGCCACATTCCGTTCGTACCCATCGATGTCCATCCACCGGCACCGTTCTCAAAATTCTCGTTGTAAGGGAAGTTTGCTACGATGGGAACATTGGTCACCATCACGTTCAAGGTGTCGTTGGATGTGTCACCATCGCCAACCGTAGTTACCCATACCGTGAGGTCGTAATCTCCCGGAACACTCATGTCGATGGTTGTTGAGAAGGTAAGGGTGGTGTCTCCGCCAAGGGCCAATGGGCCATCGAAGATCTCCATCATCGGTGTTCCATTGTTCACCATGTAGGATACCATGATTGAATCCATTGTAATGTAGCCGAGATTGGCAACCTCAACAGTGATGGATTCAGCGGCTGAAAGACCACAGCCAGTGGTTGGAGAGGTCACAGCAGTGAGTGCACCATTGATGGCAGGTTGCTCCTCAATTCTAATGTTGTCAAACCCAAATCCTTCCTGTTCATTGAAGAAACCGTCTTCCGTGAAATTGACCCTGATCTTCACACTGGAGTAACCTGCAGTACCATCAAGCAGATGCGATGCTTCGAACCAGATTCCGGTCTGAGTAAGTTCTCCATCCCAACCTGTTGGGAACAGCGTATTGAAGGGGGCTTCGTCATTGTACCAGTTTGTTCCTTCGCCAGCTGCACCTAAGACAGTCCAAGTGGCACCGCCATCAACAGAGGTTTCTATCCAGGCACCATCCCAACCTTCTTCTGAACTAACAATACCGGCCAAGGTCAGTTCCGGGTCAATTTGTAATGAAGAAAAGTCAAAACAAGGAGACTCTACATAAGACTGTTCCAACAGATTGTAGAATCCATCTAAATTGGTTACCCAGGCATTGATGCCAGAACTGGCCGTGTCGATGAATGCTCCTGCAGGTTCTCCCAATTCCCAAGAACTGTTTGTGCCTCCAGTTATCCATCCGCCTTGTCCGTTCTCGAAATCCTCCATGTAAGGGAGTGAGGTGATAATAGGAGAGTTGGTAACCGACACGAAAAGTGAGTCATTCAGCGCATCGCCATCGCCAACAATTGCGGTCCATGCTCCAAAATTGTAAGTGGCCGCAACAGAAAGGTCAATCGGAGTGGTAAAAGTGAAGGTGTCTGTAGTTGCAGAGAAGAGGGTGTCTGTTACCATTTCTGTTATAATGCCGCTTCCAGCGTTGTACTCCACGTTGAAATCAACAAGGTCGGCATCTCCGAAGTTCTGTAACACAACTGTCACTGTCTCGTTTGCAGTAAGACCGCAGCCATTTACTGGCGAAAGAATTTCAACCACACCTGCGTTGATGGATGGTTGCTCGAATATTTGAACATCATCGAAGGCGAAACCTTCATCAATTCCTGAAACATCTGAATGGAAGAAAACACGGATCTTCACAGATGATTCTCCAGCAGCTCCCGTTAGAAGGTGGGTAGCTGTAATCCACTCATCAGCTCCGCCCAAAGGAGCATCCCACCAATCCAGGTCAAAGTTTGCACCATGCTCATCTGCGTTATTGTACCAATTGGTTCCCTCTCCTACACTTCCTACGGTTGTCCACGTAGTTCCTGCATCTGTTGATATCTCTATCCAAGTACCATCCCAACCAATTTCAGCGCTGGTAATGAACTCGAATCGGAACACTGGATCTACAGAAAGAGCGGAGAAATCCATACATGGAGACTCCACATATTGGTCTGTACCGTTCTGGTATGGGCCGTCAAGATTGGTTACCCAAGCATTGATTCCGGAATGAGCCGTATCGATAAAAGCTGTTTCTGGATCACCGAGCTCCCAATCAACCAGGTTTCCACCTGCTGCCCATCCTCCAGCGCCATTTTCAAAATCCTCAAAATAAGGAAGGGTTGCTATGACGGGAATGTTGTTGACTGAGAATTCAATTGTGTCGTTGGCAGCATCCAGGTCGTTGGCCAGATCGGTCCAAATGGTCAGGTCGTGCATGCCCAGAACTGAAAGATCTGCAAGAGAGGTGAATGTCAAGGTATCGGTTTCTCCTGCAGCAATTGACACATTGAAGGTTTGAGATACAGCCTGATTCGCATCCAGAATATACGAAGCATCAATGGTGGAGATGGCGTTCAGACCATTGTTGAAAACCACTATGGAAACCTCCTGATCGCCAAGACCGCAACCTGTAGTTGGAGAGATTGCTGCAACCACTTCAGCATCGTCTGCAGGAGGAAGGAACACATTAACCGCATCCAATCCTATGGCATAGCCATAATCTATCCAGCCGCTGAAACGCAACTTAGAGGTGGCGGTCAAAGTTGCATAATCATCAAGACTGAACTCAAATTCCTGAAAAGTAGCTAGGTCAGCACCTATACTGTCAATAAGAATCCAACTTGCACCATCGTCTCCAGAGTAGTAAACGGAAAGCGTGTTCTGATCGCCAATCCAGTTGGGTTGGGCCAACGCAAACCCCAGCTTGTAACCACCAGCAGAAAGGTCAAGAGATGGAGTGGTAAGTGTGGTAATGTAACCCGTGTAGCCAGGGTAGTAGAAATGGGCTGCCGAGTCGCCTTCGAATGCGGCCGGAGCACCACCAAGATTGATGCCTGTGGCTGAGGTTACCCAATTGTGTGTTCCTACTACATATTCTTGGGTCATCTGGTTAAGAAGACCTCCTTCGAAATCTTCGAAAAATACACTTTGCGCGTTCGCGCTCATTGTGGCAATGACTGCCACCATCATCATGTAGATTCGCTTCATTTGTTCAGTTTGTTTAAGTAGGCAAAATTAAACACGGAACCTGCGTGATTCACGTAGAATTAATATTAAACTAACAGTTTGGTCACGCGGAAGACGCAATTGACCTACTGTTCTTCTGACTTGTTTTTCTTGGTTTTTCGATTTCTTTTCTTCTTCTCTTTTTTTACGATGTTCTGCGAAGTGAAAAAGTATCGGATGTCGAAAGTCAAATAGCTGCCATTCAGGTAGATCTGTTGAACCTGTTCAGAGGCAGGGGTTGGATTATTCTCATCCGTGTATTCGAAACGGCTTCTGTAAATGTTGGCAAACGGTACGTGGTAGGTGCCGCCCAGGTAGAAGTATCCGGCCTTTTCAGTTCTGTATTCCATTCCGAGATTCAGGATGCCACCACCATGAATGAAACCATCGTTCCCGGGCTTGCCATCAAATCCGAGTCGAGTGGAGTAGTGTCTGAAATACTGTCCGTTTGTGTTCGATTCCTCGTTGGTTGTAAAAATATCGGAAGGAAAGAAAGTGAGTTGCAGGCCTCCAGCAGCATTCATGTAGAATTTCTCGGCAAGCTGAACGAAGAAGAGCAGTTTTATGGGGTGTTCGTAGCCAATAATGGTGAAGTCCGTTTTACTATTGAATGCCGGGCTGGCCGGGTTGACTCCAAAAGGAGCCACTGAATCTCGTTTGATGCTAAGATTGTAACTGCGCTGTATATAATTGATTCCGGTTTCGAGGGCAAACCGTTTGTGGAAACCGTATCGAACCGTCATTCCCGCAGAGAAACCGAATTTGGGGGCAAGATTCACGCTGAACGAATTATTACTTACCGAATGTTCTCCGGTATTGAGAAACGCAGCTGGAAAAATGGGGCGGAATTCAGCACCTGCGGTAATTGTCTGCGGAAATTTCTCATCCTGGCCGAATGAAGTCAGGTAACTGAGCAGGAGAACTACAATGGTGAACAGACGCATGCACAAATGTACCATGCTAGTTGAAGAATGAATGGATACTGAAAATCTCACCTTTCCGTTGTCGATGATCAAGTCTTAAACGCCATTCTTTCCGAAAATTGTTGTTAAGTCTATTACCAATTGATTTTGCGAAGCCAAGTGCCACATGGTCAAAGGTCATCAGTTTCCAACCGGGGGTTTCCGACCGTCTGAGCTCCGTTCTTGAAAGGAAATCAAGTGCTTCATCGTGATCCAGTTCAATCTGTGCGATGCGCTCACTGATGAGGACGGAATTTGCCAGCGCCTGATCCGGACGGAAATCCTTGCCTTTCCATTCTCCAACAGTTGTTCCAATGCTTATGGGTCTCAGTTTTTCCAATTGGTTCAAAAAGTTCGTCCAACCAGCAGGAAGCACACGAATGGAGTCTCCCATTTTCTGCGGTGTTACGTTTTCGTTCAATTGCAAAAGGTCGGGGGGGAGGTCGATCTTGTTTCGTTTACTGGAGTTCTGTTGAAAGGTATCGGTAATCCGTTCTCCGTTTTTCTTGAAAATGCTTATGAAAAAGCCTTCGCTGTTTACCCGATTAGGAAGAAAACGGTAACAGAAATAATTGCCTTCCTCGGTTTCCAGAATTCGGTCGTCATTCAATTGTAACCGCAAGCATTCAGCATCGAACTGTTCGGACAGCCATTTGAGGTTTTCCTCATTCTCCAATTTGTTAAAGGTGCAGGTAGAATAGATAAGCCATCCACCCGGTTTCAGCGCAGGCCAAATGTCTGCCAGAATTCTGCGCTGTCTTAAACTACAGAGTTGCACGTTCTCTTCAGACCAATGGTTGATTGCTTCGTTATCGCGTCTGAAAAGACCTTCGCCAGAACATGGCGCGTCCACTACAACTAAATCAAAATGAATGCCCGAATTTCCAATGACTGATGGGTCTCTCGATATGACGGCTTGGTTAGGATAACCCCATTTGGTGAGATTCTCTGAAAGTATGTTGGCTCTGGCTCTGATCACTTCATTGCTTACCAACAAGGATTCATCAGAAATAAGTGAAAGCAAGTGAGTTGATTTGCCTCCCGGAGCGGCACAGAGATCCAGCACAGCTAACGGCTCATTCAGTGGAATATGTTGTTTCAAAACCTCTTCCAAGAACATTGAACTCGCCTCCTGAACATAATAAGCCCCAGCATGAAATAGCGGATCCAATGCAAAATTGGGCCGATGAGGAAGAAAATATCCGCTATCACACCAACTCACATGTTCCAAGTTCAATTCACCGTGGAGTTTTTTTCGATTTACCCGCACGCTGGTGCCTACTGGCTGCTGAAATGATTCTTCAATAGCGCCTGAACTATCTCCGGTCAGGTCAGAAAGTACACTGAGAACGGATTCAGGAATCTGGTGCATGTGATGGCTGTCACGCATTCGTTTGGCCGAAAGTACGTAATTCGCCAAGTGAGATGATCAGCAAAACTTGGCTCATATTCGGTACGGTTGTTCTGCTGTTTGCATGGATTTCAGCAAGCTATCATAAGAGGCAGGGTTATTTCTTCTGGCGCACTTTCTTTCTGGCCATAATGGGATTTTCCGGGCTTGGCCTGCTGTTCTACAAGTTGTTTCTGATGTAATATTTGGTGTTTCGATGCATTAAGATGCAGATAGTTACATTAGCGCATTGCTAACACTAAACTATTTCAATGAAGAATCTCTTACTTACGTGTCTCTTTTTTTTCAACTTGGCCATTTCCGTGGCTCAACAAACCACTGGACTTTTTCAATATGATTGGCAAACCGAAGAAGGATATGTTGTTTGGGGTCCGATATTTTCGCACAACCAGTACATCATGAACAATTGTGGGGAAATTGTTCACACTTGGGAAGGAGATGGCGTAAGCATTGGAAATGCATTCTACGTGAAAGAGGATGGTACAATGATCCGTTGCGCCAAAGCCGATTCGGCTCAGAACCATGTTATTCAGGCCGGTGGTGGCGGAGAGCGTATTCAGGAGGTGCAATGGGACGGTACAGTTACTTGGGATTACATTCATTACACCGAAACCGAGAGATTACATCATGATATAGAGATTCTCCCAAATGGAAACGTGCTTGCCATTGTGTGGGAGCTGAAAGATCAAGCAGCAAGTGTTCAAGCTGGTAGAGACCCAGCCAACCTGACCTACAATCTGTTATTGAATGAAAAGATCATTGAGGTTCAACCCACCGGGCCTACTACTGGAAACATTGTTTGGGAATGGAGCCTGTGGGATCACTTGATACAGGAATTCGACCAAACAAAGGATAACTATGGAGTTGTAGCCGATCATCCTGAGTTATTGGATATAAACTGGCTCAATCTGAATGAAGATGAGCCTGGAGGCGGAGATTTCATTCACTTGAATGCGGTGGATTACAATGCCGATCTGGATCAGATCCTTTTGAGCTCTCAGGTTCTGAGTGAAATTTGGATCATCGATCATAGCACAACCACCCAAGAAGCAGCTGAACATACTGGAGGTACTTATGGCAAAGGAGGCGATTTCTTGTATCGATGGGGTAATCCGCAGGTATATGACCGTGGTACCGAACAGGATCAGAAACTATGGAGACAACATGACGCCAACTGGATTCCGAACGGCTATTTGGATGAAGGAGCAATTATGATCTACAACAATGGTTTGGATAGGCCGGTTTCCATGTCGGAGATCGATGTGATCATGCCACCCCAGAGCACTCCTGGAATATACGATCTTGGTGTTGGAGAAGCCTTTGGTCCGGAAACTACCGTATGGAACTACCATGCACCAGATTCGGTAAGTTTCTACTCGCATTTCATTTCGGGTGCAAGAAGATTGCCATCTGGAAATACAATGATCTGTGAGGGAGAATCGGGTCATATTTTTGAAGTGACCTATGATGGTGAAGTTGTTTGGAGCTACGTTAACCCTGTTACAAATACAGGTACGCTCAGTTCAACGGACCCTGTTCCATTGACAGCAGGTGGGGCTTTCCATGCCAATCTTGTGTTCAGAGCGGAGAAATATCCTGTAAACTTTCCCGGATTTGAAGGAAGGGATCTGAGTAGCGGGGTGCAACTTGAAAGCAACCCTATCATTTCCAGTTGCGTGGTAGGGTTTGATGACTTTCTTACAGATAAGATTCGAATTTATCCTAATCCTGCGGTGGATAGGGTTACGCTTGAAGGACTTGAAAATGCAACTGTTACCATTTACGACATGGAAGGAAGGTTGATCAAAACGCTCAATTGCAGGTCGTCAAAACAGATGGTAGATTTGAGTACAGAGGCTTCTGGGCTATATGCCATCAGTATAGCTATTGATGGCCAAACGGTTACCAAGAAGTTGATGGTACGCTGATTCCGTTCGTATTTCGACATAAAAAAAGGCCAACCACAACTTTGCGGTTGGCCTTTTTCAATGTCTTTAAGGTTCTATCTCACAAGGTGGACATAACCAGTGTAGGCTTTGCCATCCGCTCGGTTTTTAGCAATGTAGTAGTACACACCATCTGCGCACTTGTCGCCATCCCAATCATTCTGGTAAGCATCAGACTCATATATCTTAAATCCCCAACGGTTGTAAACCAATAGCTCAGGCTCATTCATTCCGAGTATCACAAAAGTTCTATTCCGTTCTGTTGAACTGTTCGGATTGAAAATAGACGGAATGGTTACCTCTATGAAATCATCCATTGAAATGGTAACTGTGTCTTCACAGCCAAAAGCATCTTGAACCACAATGTAGTATGATCCTGTGTCGAGCGCGCTGAAAATATTGACAGCTTGAAAGTCTCCTCCGTTCAAACTGTATTGCAAAGGAGCCGTACCACCTGTTGCCAATATCTCAATCTCCCCATCCGTTGAACCTGGAAGTGGAGGTTCAACTGCGAGAGAATCGATAATCGGACCTCCCAAAGCTCCAACACTTATCATGGTGTCAAGCACGCAACCATCAGATACGGTTACACCGTAAGTTCCAGTGGTCACATCCACCAGAACAGAACCCATGGTTCCATCTTCCCATTCAATTGTTTCGTTGCCAGACGAACCAATGACCGTTATTTCTATTGCACCATTGGCCGACCCACAATCCGCATCGGTAACGGTGGCTTCAACGGAAAGATCACTTGGTATTGTTCCAACCGATATGAGTGTGTCCAGAACGCATCCATCTACCACTGTTACCTGGTATAGGCCAGAATCAACATTGGTAAGTACGGTTCCCATTGTGCCATCTTGCCATTCCACTGTTTCATTCCCTGATGCCCCGATCACCGTCAAATTGATAGCTCCGTCATTTGCAGCACAGTTGGCATCGGTTACTTCTGCCTGTACGGCCAGTTGATTTGGGTCTATGATGCCAATGGTTACCTCATGCACGGTGGTTGCACATTCAAATGAATCGGTTACCATAAGCTCATACGTGGTTGATGTTTGAGGGCAGGCCATTGGATCCAGAGAGGTGGGGTCGTCCAGTCCGGTAGAAGGCGACCATTCGAAAACCCCAGGGTAGCTGATCTCTGGAACATTGAATGTGATTGCCCAAGAATTGAAGAATCCGAAAGCCAAGAAATCTGAATTGACAATGGTCACAGTCCAAACTCCGTTGGTCGAGCAGCCAATAAGATCGGACATGGATCCAGATGCAGGCTGAAATGTTCCAGAATAAGGAGCCGTTCCAGAGCTTAGTGGCAAACCACTGTCAGAGAAACAAGTATTTGAAAGACTGGTGCCAGATACAGACCCTTGGTCAATAAGTGTTACGCTTGCACCTCCAGGGCATTCCAAGGTAATAGTGAAGGTTCCCATGTTTATAGGAAAGGGTAACGCGGGGTTGTTGAGGTTAAGACATACACTTTCAATGGTTCCGGCACCCACTGTTTGCATTGGAACTCCACCAACAGCTACCGAAATAACCGTCTGTTGCCCAAGAGGAACCAAGGGCTGGAATTCGTTGTTTTCAAATGTTGGGCTACTTTCAGGTCTTACAAGCACATTGGCAACACCATTAAGGTCAATGCAACCATCACCGCAAATGGATGTATCAGGAACTGTTGAAACAAAAAAGACAGGAGGAACTGTTTGAATGTAAACAGTATCTGAACAGAAATCATCTACTCCGTTACCATAGTTCACTACAAATATCGAGTCGCCATCAACGGTAACCATGGGAGGTTCAGGGCCAGTGTAACCATTATGTTCCCATAGATAGCTGTAAGACGGATCGTTGATTGAAATAAACACATTGTCTAGACCCCAGTGGTCGTATTCGGCACCGCTCGTTGCGTCTTGAAACCACCTGATCTTTGTATTGGTGGTTTGAGCAGCGGGCGGAATACCGTAACAGTACTGTTGCCATGAAGTTATCACTGGGTCATAACCTCCAATAGGGTCGATGTAATCGATGGTTACCCAGTTTGCGCCATTGTCAATGGAGTATTGCAGATAAACACCCTCTTGAGGTTCATCAGGCCCCTCGCATGGTGCGGCTTCTGCCTGAACAGCATAGCGCATCTCGTAGCAGATGGTTCCACCTGTACTCAGGTCAAAGGCCTGAGTGGTCAGAATACGCGGCTGAGGGGTGGCATCACCCATCCACATGTAAATGGAGCCATCCGGGCTATCTACACATGGATTTGTGTATGTGGCGGCAAGCGTGCCATCCCATCCTTGTCCCGCATTTCCAGCGTTGAAATCATTATTGATGGCGAAATTGCCACTTAGGCCGAAAGCACTCAGTTCAAGATCAAGCGTTTCACCGCAGGTCAGAACAACCGTATCTGCAGGAAAGGCTTCAACCGTACATTGGGCTTCAGATTCAAAAACCGATAGGGCGGCAAAGGCCAGAGGTAGAATGGTCTTTTTCATCGCGCTATATTTTTACCGTTAATGGTCAGATCGATTAACTCAAAGCCTGAAAGAATCGACTTTCCTTTAGGTTCCAACATTTTAATGAATAAATGCAGGCCATCTTTAAGATGATCACAATCTGATGCGATTTCTTCACCCGGTTCAAGCTCGAAGCTAAAACCATTTGTGTCAGGATTCGATGCTTTGCCATTGTATGCACGTTGCAGATCATAGGCAACAGAGAGATGCGAATCAGTAAGGTTTTCCAACCTGAAGAGAAGATAGGCGTTATGGACACCTTTTTCAGGATAATGGCAGTCGCTGCGTCTCACACTTATTCTGATATCATCATTGGTAAAGTGAGTGATCCAGTCTTCGGTAGATTGACCGTAAACCGATTGAAAGGCAATCAGAATGACCGCCACAAGAAAAGATTTTAACATAGGGGTGATTTTAACGGCTGAATATAGGTTTTTTAGACTTTGTTTAAATCTCAGGGCATTACTCTTGGAACAAAAAAAGCCCCACCGTTTCAGGTGGGGCTCGGTTTTCCCGGCCTCAACTTGGCGGGTTTGAGGCCTCGGGCCGACTTATCTTCGATAACAGCACTTGGTTCTCCATCTGTCGGATGTCCAATTGCCATTTTGTAAGGTTCGTTATTGCGGTGAACAGAGGCGTGTATTCGAACTGATGATGAATCCAATCCTGTTCCTGTCCGTGGGCGTTTCTGAAAGTGCCATCGGTCCGTAGTGCCAAACCGGAACTCATGGCCGATCGCAATTCGCTCGGATATTCTCCAAGAACCGTGTTTCTGTAATGGTCCATCATGCCTTTCAACTCCGTTGCACTGAAAAGCCCTTCGCGAAGCTGATCATCAGCCCCAAGTAGTAGGTCATGAACCACCGCCATGTCGTGCTTCTTTTCAAGGTCGCTCAAGCTGATTTTGGTCGCTTCATTTGGTGGAACATTTGCCGCCCAAGACATCAGCTCCAATTTCAGCGCATCTATGTGTGTTACCAACTTATCCGCTTCCGATTTCATTTCTGATAGGTTCGAAGAACGCATGGATGCATACAACGCATCATTTGAATCAGACATTCTGTGCAGTTCTTCCGTCAGCGTTTCATCGGTCAGCAAAACGCCATGTTCATACCAGCTGCTGTTTCCCGTTTTCATCAAAGCGAAAATGAGTATCAAACATGCCGTTGCCACAATGGAACTGGATAGCGTAACAGGTTTGTTCGCACTCACCTTGTAGCGCTTGAAGAAATAGATAGGAACGTATCCGAATGACAGTATTCCCATGCCGCCCAATAGCGTCACCGCAGCACCTGGCCAGTGCATCACCTTGAACAGCACACCGATGGATGTGAGCGTAAGCCCCAAAAATCCGGTGATGTGCAGCAGCGCCTCATCACGCGGGCTTTCCTTGAGCTTGTGCGTGAGTATCATGGGCAGATACCCAAGCACCAGCAGCCCCGTGCCGAGCGTAATGAGAATGCTGGCAAACGGCCAATGCATCAGTTTGAAAATCGTCCCCGCCAAGAGAAGAAATGTAGAAGTCAGCCCGAAACCAAACGTTAACTTTTTCATTGTTTCGTTCATTTCGGTTAATAATTCAAATGTTTCTAGTTGAACCTGTTTTAAACCCCCAGGTCCGAAGAGCTTGATCGTATATTGAAAGGCCTCATCAAACGACTCGCCTTGTTGGATTCTCAGTTCAATGCTGGTACAAACGTGGTCCAGCAGATCATCGTGCAGTTCATCTTGCGCCACACCATTCTGCTTGATGTAGGCACTCACCAGTTCAATTTGTGCTTCGGTTAGTTCCATTTTTTACTGATTTCATTGATTTTAATCCCCCGTCTTGAAAATTCCGCAAGCTTCATTTTCAATCCACCCCCTTTTGAAGGGGGAAGGAGCGCGGTCTTCCTTTTCAAAGGAGGTGCCGAGGAACGAGGCGGAGGATTTATTTTGAGTCAACTCAGCCATGACAGTTCTGGATTTGGAGTGAAACTGTTGAGAAGGTCGTTCATAGTTTCAGAGAACCTTCGGAACTCATTCACCTTATCGTTTGCTTGCTTGTTGCCATTCTCGGTAAGTCGATAGTATTTGCGCACACGCTTACCGATGCTGACCTTCTCGGTGGTGAGCAATCCGTCTGCTTCCAACTTGTGTAAAGTAGGGTAGAGCGCGCCTTCGGTGAGTTGGATCTCACCTTGCGTGCGGTCTTTAACGTGCTGCGTTATCTCGTAGCCGTACATCCTTTCGTTTTCTGATAGAAGGCTCAGAACTATGGTCTGAAGCGTTCCTTTTATGAGCTCTGGTGAATACATAGGGCAAATATGCATAATATTCTTAAGTATAAGATTCTTAGGTATTAACTTTTTTCTTTTTCAGTTATTGTGTGAGATGTTTCTTTCCTTTGAAAACATGAAAAACCTCATTGCCCTTTTCTCTTTTTTCGTTTTCCCATTTTCACTTTTCGCACAGGGAAACATTATGCTTATGCCATTTGAGGCGTTGATGAATGCCACTTGGAAAGCCGAAGGAAAGTGGAAAGACGGAACGCCTTTCAAGCAGGAAGTGACCTATAAATGGTCTGATGACCAAGAGGAGGTTCTGATGGAAACCAACAGTTATTTGGACAAGAGTTTTATCCAGTTCGGGAAGTTTTCAGATGGCGTACATCGTTGGGACACGGTTTCCAATTCTATCAAATTCAAAGTAGAGGATGTGCTCGGAAACGTGATTGAAGGTGATGTGAAGACCAAGCAGAAGACCATCATGTACGAATATGCCTATGAAGATTCGCTAGGTGTGAAAACCTACATGACCGATGCGCTCATCTGGATCAAGCCCGACAAATACATGTTCAAGGTTGGCACCATGAAAGATGATGAGTGGGAAAACGTGATGCTGGAAACGTACTTCTTTAAGAAGTGATTATCCGATTCTCCCCAAATGCGTATTCTTAAACTCGTCTTCGAACTTCAATCCGTAGCCGAAAACACGATCCATGCTGGAGTGACCGAACAGCACAACACCTGCCAAGAATATTACGGTTGAACCAGTGAGGAATCCAGCTAAACCAATGGCAACCGCAATTCCTTTGTGGTGAAACAAGTTATAGCTGTAAGCCCCGATCTTCGGATTGATGAGGTAACCGATCATTCCGACATCAGGCCCGAGAGCGAGTAGGAGGTAAGTCCACCAAGGCACTTCGTGTAGGTACAACGCATAAATGCTCGCCAGAAATAGGACGAGTTCTTCCAGTTTCAGCAGGTTTTTCATGGCAGTTTGTTTAGTGCCGATCAAATAGCGTCCAAGGCCTGACCAATGTCCCAAATGAGATCATCTGGGTTTTCAACCCCAACTGAAAGTCTGACCAGCTTTTCGGTGATGTTCATGGCTGTTTTGTCTTCGTGCGAGACATCTGCATGCGTCATGGTGGCTGGATGCTCTGCAAGACTCTCGGTGCTTCCTAAACTTACCGCGAGTTTGATGAGCTTGAGGTTATTCAAGAATGTAAAGGCCTCATGTTCCCCGCCTTTCACATCGAACGAGATCATCGCTCCATTACTCTCATATTGCTTTTTGAAGATGCGATAAGTTTCCTTGTCGTCTGGAGAAATGAAGCCGAGGTAATACACGTGCTCCACTTTTGGATGGTCTTTCAGGAACTTGGCCACCTTCTCCGCATTTCTGGCCTGAGTTTCCATGCGTGGTTTTAGTGTTTCCAAGCTTCGCATGAGTAGCCAACCCGTCCAAGGTCCTGCCATGTTTCCGAGAAAGGTCCGTAGTCCTTTTATTCTACCGATGAGTTTACTTGAACCCAAGCATGCACCGGCAATTACATCGCTATGGCCGCCTATGTATTTGGTGGCGGAGTAGATGACCAGATCGGCACCGTGTTTCAACGGATGTTGCCAAAGTGGCCCCATGTAGGTGTTGTCAACCGCAACCAGCACTTCATTCTCCTTGGTTGAAAAACGCTTGGCCAGTTCACTGCAACCTTCAATGTCTATAAGTGCATTGGTGGGATTGGCAGGGGTTTCCACATAAATGAGTTTGAGCCTGTTGGCATAGCCCGATTCTTCGATTTTCTGAGCAACCTCATCCATAGACTGGTTTGCTTGGAAACCAAGAATATGAATGCCGAAATCGGTCAGGAAATGATGAATGAAATGGTCTGTTCCACCATACAAAGGCGAGCTGAAAACAAGAAGGTCGCCTGGTCTTAGGAACTCCAAGAATACCGTTGAAATGGCCGACATGCCGCTTTCAAAGACAGCACATTCTTCAGCACCATCCCACAGTGTAAGGCGATTTTCAAGAATCTCCAGATCAGGATTGTTCAGTCTGCTGTAAATGAGTCCGAGCTCTTCTTTTGCACCCTTTTCACGCAGTCCGTAAGCCACTTCGAAAAAGGCTTTTCCTTCTTCTGCTGTTTTGAAAACGAACGTGGATGTTTGAAAAATCGGGCACTTGATGGCGCCTTCAGATAGTTCGGGTTTGTACCCGTAAGACATCATCAGGCTTTCTGGTCTAAAGTTCTTCTTGTCCATGGCAATCGGTTTTGCGGACAAGTTAGAAGTCTTGAGACTTTACCAAGCTGACGATTGTTACTATTCCATGATTATTCCCACAGGGCAGTGGTCGGATCCCTCCACTTCATTGAGAATGAACGCTTCTTTAACCCGTGGCATAAGGTTTTCTGAAACCAGAAAGTAATCGATGCGCCAACCGATGTTTCGGGCACGCGCATTCATACGGAAACTCCACCAACTGTATTTCACCACTTCGGGATGCAGGGTTCGGAATGTGTCCACCAATCCGGAGTTCAGATAATTGTCCATGCCATCGATCTCATCCTGTGTATAACCAGCCGTTTTGTTGTAGTTGGAAGCCGCATTCTTGATATCGATCTCGCGGTGTGCCACGTTCAGGTCGCCACAATACACCACTGGTTTTTTCTTCTCCAGTTCCTTGATGTAGTTCAGCAGTGCTTCGTCCCACGTTTTGCGGTAAGGCAAACGCACCAGCTCGTTTCCTGAGTTTGGCACATACACATTCAAAAAATAGAAATCCTCAAACTCGCAGGTAATGGCGCGGCCTTGGTCGTCATGCTCAGGAATGCCGATTCCGTACTGAACACTCAACGCTTCTTTCTTGCTGATAACGGCCGTTCCAGAATAGCCAAGCTTTTCGGCAGAGAAAGCATAAATGTGATAATCGAGTCCGAAAAGCACTTCTCGAACCTGTACTTCTGTTGCCTTGGTTTCCTGAAATCCCATAATGTCAGGGTTCAATTCCTGAATGCTTTCCAGCAATCCTTTCTTGGCCGCTGCACGAATTCCGTTTACGTTGAATGAGATGAGTTTCATGAATCTTTTTTGAATTCACGAAGATGCGAAAACATCAAAGGAAAACAGGCGTGGGTTCGTCCCTTCTGATCCAACCCGTGATGCTGAAACGGGTTCTGTTCGTTACCAGAACTTCATGTTCCACGAGGTCGCTGCGAAAGCAGACCAAACGCCCCATCTTGGGTTCAACATCGCGATGTGTTCCGTTCTCATAAATGCGCAGTTGGCCGCCATCTGTCTCATTCCAGTTCTCATTCAGATAAAGAATGATGGAGAAGATGCGGTTGTTGGTTTCTCGAAACTGATCAAAGTGGCGCGTGTAGAAACTTCCCGCAGGGTAGGCGGCCAAATGACACTCAAACCACGGAAGGCCAATGCGAAAAAAGTTGGAAAGAGACTCTCTGAGTTCTTCCAAAAAGTTGAAGTACAGTTGCTGTGCTTCGCTCAGGTTTTCTGTTTCCAGCCATAGGATCTTATCGCCACGCACTTCCGAAATGCGTTGCTCGGTAACTCCGCGGCCTATCAGCGCAGGGTGGAATTCGCCTTCGCCAAGTAATTGCTTCGATTCACCTAAAAGTTGGCTGAGGACGTCTTCAGGAAGAAGATCATCAACTATCGCAATCGCGTGCCGATCAAGCTGTTCGGCAATCAGCGCAACGGTGTTGTTCACGCAGCAATTCTGAAAAAGTGAGCAAATGTAGTTGGTAATTCAACTGCTAAACCTGCTTATCTTGCTCCCAAATTCAATCAGATGAAAACCGTTTTCCGTAACCTGCTTTTTGTTCTATCAGTAGCAACCATAGGTGCTTGCAATACAAACGATCCAGATCTGGTGGATCCGATACTTGGTACTTACGTTGGAGCCATGAACATTTCCGACCCATCTTTTCAGAGCACGGCAGTTTCAGTTGTGGTGACATCTGTAAGTACAGAGGTGGTTAAGATTTCGCCTCAAGGCGGACACGGAACACAATGGACCGCCCACCTGACCAATGTAGCGGGCGTTTTCACCTGTATCAGTTGCGTTTCTCAGAACCAGATCACCTTTACCAAAGTGAATGGCGTTTACAACCTCTCATACAACTACAACAGTAATAACGAGCAGTTCTCTGGGCAGAAGCAGTAATTACTGCCCGTAGTCTGGGGCGCACAGGCGGTTATAATCGAAGCACTGGTCGATCAGTTCCATCTTGTTCACTTCAAGGTATGTGCGAGAACTTTCTTGAATGCCCTCACAGGTTTCTAAAAGTGGTTTGATAATTTTCTTTTTGGCACCTTTTTCTGCAGGGTTGAAAATGGGCCCGCCTTCAATACTTATCAGGTGGAAAGATGTGCGAAAACCCCTGCTGGACCCAACGTTCAATGTGGGGCCTCTCTGAAATTTGTACAACTCGCTGTGGTTGTTTGACCAAATGGTAAAGTACCCAACCAGGTTTTTAAACAAATGCTGCTTGTTTCCATCAGGTTCATCGGGCACGGTAGGCATCAGTTCCATCAGCGCCATTCCGTTGGCATAGAACGCTTTAAGTTTTAGCACGTGCCCACCTTTTAACATCTTGGTTTCGCCACCAATCGTGTAACTCAATTCATTCACCCTTTGCCCTTGCATTAGCAGGTCAACCTTGTCGCAAAAAATGGTGTCTTCAGAATCTGCGTACAGCACGAAATCCTGCCCCATATAGGGTGAATACTTGCCGTCTTGGGCCTTATTGGTGTCAACGGGTTGGCACTTGGTAGTAAAGGACAGAACTGAAAGGGCAAAGAGAAGATGTTTCATTGGTTCAATTTGTCCCCAAGATAAACATGCAACTACTTCTTCAGCAACCGAAACGCGTGACTCCATCTTCCTTCACGGAAACCAGGAATACACCAAAGCATGCAAAGCAGTTCTATGGCGCGGGCGGCTTCGGCCATGCCCATGTCTTCCACCTCAAAACCGAACTGAACGAGGATTTCTGAAACCTCCTTCCGTGCAGCATCATCATTGCCGCAGATGAACATGGCAGGTTTCTCACCACCAAAATCAGGGTTGACCATAAAGGCCGAACCGATGCTGTTCCACGATTTGACGAAGCGCGCTTTCGGGAATGCCGATTGCAACTGCTCCATCAGCGAGTAGTTCTGTTCCGTGAAGAAGTTGAGCACTCCGTTGGTCGGTGTGCCATCTATCGGGTTGGTAGTGTCGATAACGATCTTACCATTGAGGTTATCGGTACCCACCAGTTCCAACGCGCTTTTGGCGGCCGTGCCTTTTACGGCCAGCACCACAATATCAGCAAATGCCGCAGTTTCCTCAAAAGAACCGACCTGCGCACCTTGGTTGGCGGCTTTCCATTCTTCCAGTTTCTCGGCACTGCGCGTGCCGAGCATCACTTCATAACCGTGCTTCAGAAAACCAGCGCCAAGGGTTTTCGCTACAACACCTGAACCGAGTATACCTATTTTTTTCATGGTCTAAACTTTTGCAAATTCTCTACTTGCTGGAACACTGGTTGTCTACTAATTGGATGGCGTCTTTGTAGCCAAGTTCTTTTGCTTTGATCCAGTCTGCGCAGGCAGCGTCTAATTCTCTCATTCTAGCTTTGGCCATTCCTCGGTTAAAATAGCCGCTGGCATGTTTGGGATTCACTTCAAGCAATTTGTCAAAACTTTCGATTGCGCGGTGATAATTGCCGCTCGTGATTTCTGCAATTCCTAAAAAGTAATGACCATTTTCATTATAGGGTCTGGCGTTATTCGCGAGCTTCAAGTATTGGATCGCATTATTTAGTTCGTTCTTTTCTAACCAGCACTGCCCTAACTTCAAATTAGCCTCATACCTCTCATTCTTACTGTCAGAAACAACTTTAAAATCAACAATAGCGCTATCTAATTGGCCGATTTCCATTCGCATGTTGCCTCTTGCCATGTGAGCAGCAACGTTTGTGAACTTTGTGCACTCAATGGCTTTTTTGAAGTCTCTTTCGGCTAATTCGAATTCACCAGTCTTATTATACACAAGACCGCGCATGAAGTACCCTTGAGATTCAGTTTCTTCTCGTTCAATACTCTTTGTGTAGAACTGTATAGCCTCTCCAAATTTCTCTTCATTGAACGCTTTATTTGCCTCATCCAGGTATGGATGTTCAACAGGTCTTTTGAAATAGTACCCGTGAGGATTCCGGTTAGTCGATCTTATTGTTATGGAGGAACCTTCGATTCTATTGTTGTTTGAATCCCCTGATTTATCCAATTCAAACCTTAACGGAATTGTCATTTTGACTGGGACAGATTTGCCTTCTATAGTTCCTGGTCTGAATCCTTTGATTAGCCTAACAACCCTAAGTGCCTCCTGATTCAGTGACTCGATAACTCCTTTTTCCACTTTAGGACTAATTACGGAACCGTCTACATCAACGGTAAAACTTACATATACCGTTCCCGAAACCCCGCTGTTTTTAGCGTCCTTAGGATATTCAATAACCGATGCCAAAAAATCCCACATTTGTGAATAACCTCCTATATGCTCAGGCATTTTTTCGGCAATAGTATGAACATCCACAGCTATCGGGAATTCGAGGTATGACGTAACCAGTTTATTAATGGTCTTGTCTCCGCTTTTTTGATAGAAAAAATTAAAATCAATAAAGGCGTCAAAAGTGGATGGTTCGCCCTCAATCGTTCCAGCAGAAAACACAGGCAGTAAATCCAAAACGCGTTCGCATTCCTTTGTGAGAAGTGGGTCAGCATCATCATTCAACAGATTTTTATTGATAATTCTGCCGTTCTCATCAAACAAAAGGCGGAATCTGACTTGTTTTCTTGCGGTACTTTCTTCGGAGCTTTCAGGAGAATGAACCTCTTGTTTAATGAATTCATAAAGTGCTGAATCCCCATTGGGAAATTGGGGTAATACTATGAGGTCTTGTCGTTGCGCAAATAGATTATCTGCACCAAGTAGCATTACAAGAAGAAAACCTAATCCTTTCATCATCACATATTCCTCCTATACTGTCCCCCAACCTCAAACAGCGCATTGGTGATCTGTCCGAGGGAGCAATGCTTGGCCGCTTCCATCATTTCATCGAACATGTTCGCATTCTGAATGGCTGCGTGTTGCAGTTTTTCCAATGAAGCTTCCGCCTTTTCGGCCTTGGCCTTGTGGAGGTTGCCCAGCATCTCTATCTGGTATTCCTTCTCTTCGGTGGTGGCGCGTATCACCTCTTTCGGTAGAATAGTAGGCGAGCCCTTGCTGCTGAGGAACGTGTTCACGCCAATGATCGGGTATTCGCCCGTGTGTTTCAGCGTTTCGTAGTACAGACTTTCCTCTTGGATCTTGCTGCGTTGGTACATGGTTTCCATCGCGCCCAGCACGCCACCGCGCTCTGTGAGGCGGTCGAATTCCAATAGCACCGCCTCTTCCACAAGGTCGGTCAGTTCTTCGATGATGAACGCACCCTGTATCGGGTTCTCGTTCTTGGCCAATCCCAACTCGCGGTTGATGATCAGCTGAATGGCCATCGCCCTGCGCACACTTTCCTCCGTTGGAGTAGTGATGGCTTCATCGTAAGCGTTGGTGTGTAGCGAATTGCAGTTGTCGTAAATGGCGTACAGCGCCTGTAGCGTAGTACGGATGTCGTTGAAATCGATCTCCTGCGCGTGCAAACTGCGACCACTTGTTTGGATGTGATACTTCAGCATCTGCGCGCGTGGGTCGGCACCGTATTTCTGCTTCAATGCCTTGGCCCAAATTCTTCGCGCCACACGACCAATGACCGCATATTCTGGGTCGATGCCGTTGCTGAAGAAGAAGCTCAGGTTCGGCCCGAACTTGTTGATGTCCATGCCGCGGCTCAGGTAGTATTCCACGTACGTGAAACCGTTGGCGAGCGTGAATGCCAACTGCGATATCGGGTTGGCGCCCGCCTCGGCAATGTGGTAACCGCTGATGCTCACCGAGTAGAAGTTGCGCACGTTATGCTCGATGAAATACTGCTGCACATCGCCCATCAATCGCAGCGCGAATTCCGTGCTGAAAATGCAGGTGTTCTGTGCTTGGTCTTCCTTCAGAATATCCGCCTGAACCGTTCCACGCACCTTGCTCAATGCATCTGCTTTGATTTTGGCATACACATCCGCTGGAAGCACTTCATCTCCCGTTACGCCAAGTAGCAAAAGACCCAATCCGTCATTTCCTTCTGGAAGTTCACCTTGATATTCAGGTCGCTTGAGACCTGCATCATCCCATTTTTCTTTTTTCTT
>JACJZP010000006.1 GCA_020635535.1 Flavobacteriales bacterium
GAAAAGGGATATCCCACTCGATAGGCATTTTCAATTGAACAGCATCCGCAGATTTTCTACTGACCTGCCCATTCAATCTCTTCGTGTAAGCTATCGCTTCTTCCTCAAATACTGAAAACTCCGTTTTAGCACCTGATTGCAATTGATGTGTAAGAATCGCCAACTCCTCTGAGTCACCTTTAATCACGTTAACACCAAGTTCTATGCGCAGTTTTGAATACTTCATCCTTTCAACCAATGGTTTACAAAGTAAAAAGGATGCACCTCGCAACCTATTTACGACCTCAAAAACTTATTCAGTTTATTTCCTCAATACCCCAAATAATCCCCCATCAACTGCTCCAGCAGCTCAGGCATAAGATCAGAAGCACCAGAAAGAATCTCAAGAAACACCTCAATACGGTCATCCGTTGTCAGAGTAGCCAGCGCCTCATCATCCCTAAAAAAGCGCATAAAGTCATCACGCGTTACCGTTGCATTCATGGCAACAAACATCAACCCCAACACCGCAACCTATTTACGGCCTCAAAAACCCAACGCAGAAACACCCATAGCAAACAGCTCCAATCTCTTTTCCCTTTCTCCTTTTTCCCTTTCCCTTTCCCCTTTTTCCTATTTCTTTTTTCCTATTTCTTTTTTTCCTATTTCCGATTTCCTCTTCCCGTCCCTTATCTCTTGTCTCCATATCTCTCTATCTCTGCGTCTCCCAATAGCTATCGGGAGCGTCTTCGCGAGAAAACCCAATGAGCGTAGCGAATCTCCTCCCAATCGTCAATCGTAAATCGTCAATCGCCAATCGTCAATCGTAAATCGTCAATCGTCAATCGCCAATCGTAAATCGCCAATCCTCCCAACTAATCACCATTCGCTATTCGCTTCAAAATCTCCTCCAACTCCAAAGCACTCTTCCCCTCTAGCAGCTTCCAAATATCAGGCGCCTTACTCTTGCTAACCTGGCCTAGTACATGGCGCGGGTCACCCTGCCAGTCCAACAACTCATTCGGAGTGCATTCAAACAACTCACACAGTTTAACCAGCGTACTCAAACGCACCATTTTCGTCTCACCGCTCGCCAAGGTGCGCGCCACAGAGTCAGTAAATCCATGATTAACCAGGTAACTGCGCATCTGTTTCACACCGCGCATCTCAATCAACCGTTTTAAGTTCAGAACAAGCATTGCAAACCATTTTAACAGCATACATAACGACATAAACGAGCGCTTAGTGTTACCCAAATGCAAAGAATTGTGAAACAATCACAACACATCGCCACCCAATAGCAACTACTGGTCATGTAATCACCACTGCTGGATAAGAAATCGCCACTTCTGGTTAGCCGGTAACGCCTTCCTGCGTCCCATCCGCCACGCATGGCTTCCCATTCACCGCTCATCGTCATGTTATCTCCGCTTCGTGCAGAACAATAGCCGCTTAATGGCCAAAGGAAAAAGACAGTTTCTGCCCCATCACAATTTCCACCACAACACCCATGTTTTTATAGCACTAACCGGCCGGTCGGCCTCGCTCTGGGGTCGGCCGCCATAAAAAATAGAAATCATGACAGACGCACAATCAAACAGACTCGACATGTACCTCGTGGTAGAGGGCTTCTACGCAGACAATCAGGTAATTATAGATGCCGTGCCCGCACGCATCGCTGCCTTCAGCAAACTCAAGAACAACATTCAAGCAATAAATAAGGAAATAGCCGGCCAATCCTCTAACACCACAGGGGTAGCATTGGATAAGACCGCGCTCAGAAACAAGCTCGACAGTATCGCGGCAATCACACTGGCATCAGCCAGAACATGGGCAAGCGTAATGGAGAACAACACCCTTGTTGCAGAATTCAATTACCCCATCAGCGAAATACAGCGCATAAAAGACGATACCGTGATAGGTTTCTGCAACCATCGTATTTCCCTGATCAACGACAACCTCGCATCCATGGCAGACTACGGTATAGATGCCGCAACCATAACCGAATGGCAAACCGCCTTGAACGACTACCAGACCGTGCTCGAAAGTCCCAGAGAGGCCGTAAATACGCGCCATTTGCACACAGAGACACTTAAAGCACTCTTTACAGACACCGCAAACCTGTTCAAAGACCAGCTCGATCCGCTTATGCTAACATTCAAAGCCTCAGACCCGCTGCTCTACAGCGCATACAAGCAGGCGCGCATCATCATTAACCGAAATGGCGGAGGCTCAAACGGAACACCCACCAACGACCTCAAAGTTACGGGTACCGTATCAGACGCACAGACCTCAGAGCCCATAGTAGGAGCCGCGGTCACATTCACATCGCCCATAAGCCCAGAGCCCTACACCATTTACACAGATAATAATGGCTTCTACCGTTTGGAGTTTACAGATGTGCCCGTCAGTGGCACAATAACCGCCACCGTACTGGTCTCGGCCATCAACTATCAGGAAACCACGCAAACCGTAGAAGCAACAGCAGGCAACTCCTACACCTTAGACTTCAGCCTCACCCCCGCAGTGGTTCCCTGATCCACAGCCTGCATAAGATCGGGCAATCCCACATCATTCAACAGGCGCATCATCACCAATCCACCGCCTATGAATCAGCTCACCTCCAAACGGGCGCTGTTCAATGGTTGCTGATCAACAACATCAGAAATCATCGAACGGCCTCGTCAGGTCAGACGAGATGCCGAAGAAGAAATAAAGCTCCTCATTCCTGTGAATGGCAGACTCCTGCACCCTGCTCGTAAACCCGGCCATTACGCGCAGATCCCAAAAAGCATTCAGCACATACTCCGCCCTGAACTGCCACAGATAAAGCTTGGTATCCAACCCCTGGATCATCTCATGGTTGTACTCCCCATCTCGCAACAGGTACGACTTGTAAATGTCGCCTCCGTAACTGATGTTGTTCGTGTCCAGCCCATAATTGGCATAAATGAATTTACCTTCAAAAAGCCAGTTATTCTTACGCCACCGCAGCACATTCACAGATTCCATGAAATTGGCACCATAGGGATGCGCCAAAGGCTGATTGTTGTGCCCATAGTTCTGTTCAATGGTAAGGTGAGTATACGTGAACGGCCTTACCCAATTGAACTCAAACTGATAATACAGGTTTTTGATCCAGAACAGATTCCAGCCCTTTATACCAACCTGAAAGCCCTGCTTGTTTGCCCACCAGCCCGTTTGCACGGTAGAGTCATTTCTCGCGCGGAACGAACTGAAAACCTCGCTCGATAGGAACTCATCCAGAATGATCTGCCCATACAGATGGTTGTTCTTTCCAATACGGTAACGGAAATCGAATCCCAGCAGCACATTGTCCGGAGAATTGATAGAGAACTCCACCGGACGGTAGAAAATGATCGGGTTGATGTAGTTGAACTCAAACCCCCTTACACCGGTAGAATCGCCACCCTGCCAAATAATGCTCTCAAACATCCCAAAGGTGAAACGCTTGGCAATATTCAAAGACAGATAATGGAAAGATGCAAGCTTACTGTAAGCACCCGGTCGCGGGTCGCGCATCTTGGCCCACATGTTCACGTAGCGCAGCCTCCAAACCCGAGTATCAAGTTTCAAGAACAGATACTGATCGGCATTGTCGCTCAACAATAAAGACCTGTAACCATTGCCAAAGACCACCTTATCATACCCGGCCTGCACATTGAACTTCTCAGAAGGAGAATAGGAAATGTATCCACTTGGGTCAAAGAACGTTCTCCAATACGCATGTCTTGAGAATTCTCCTTGTCCCGGATTAACGTTATGCCGATCCATGTACCGTTCCACATGTTCCACCGGCCTGAATGCTCCGCCACGCACAGAAAAGTGCCCCACAAAATTCCTACCCAGCAGCACATCTCCACGCACCCCTCCTATAAGTTCAGAGGTAAACCCTGAGGCCGTACCATATCGTGCTATGGAATGATAGATCGGATTCAGCTCCAAACCGAACCACTTCCGTTTGTAATCGAAGAAATGCCCTTGAGAAAAACGGTGCAATGCTGCCGTATCTGAAAAAACGAACGAGCGCAATTTCTGGTCGCGCTCCTGCTCAAGGTCATAGTTCAGAACCAGCGGCTGTATGTTCCCATGGAAATTGGGAAGCCCGCTCTTCATGGGCTCCTCCAACAGATACGTTTCCAACAAAGGCGAATGCGGAACCGCCAACCGTTGGCCCGAAACCACCATCGGCAACAGCAATGCTATCAGATACAGGTACCTAAAAATCATGATACAGGTTTCTTAGCATGGTCCGTATCCCAAAATAGACATAGGCGTTCTCTTCCTTAGAAAAGTCATTCTTGCTAACGCGATGCCTGAGGCCCAACAGAATATTCAGGTCAGAAGCACGGTTCACCACATAGGCAATCTCCACATTCTGGTAAGTAAGAGCGGTCTTAACCCCCTGGCCCAGCTTATTGCCGTAAGAATCAGGCCCGAGGTACGTATCCGTATCCGGCAGATAGACATCATTGCCGTAATTCACACCCACAGAATCGCGGCCTACAGAAGCATAACTTAGCCTATAACTGAACCTAAGATCGCGCCAGCGGTAAACCAGCTCGCCCACAAACTCATGGAAATTGGCCCCAAGCGGATGCGCCAATGGTTGATTGTAATGCGTGTAACTCTGTAGCGAAGACTCATGTGCATAGGTATAAGGCAACGCCCCGTTGTACTCCAGTCTGGCAAACAGATTCTTGATCTTGAACGGGCTGTAAACCTTAAAGCCCAACTGCCAACCCAGCCGTTGGTTTATATTTCCGCCCTGCGATAGCTTGGTAAAATCAAGCTCATCAATGGCCAACTGACCATAGAACACAGCCCCGTTCCATGGAATATACTTGGCATTGATACCCACCAGCGCATTGTTCCCAGAATGGTCATAAGCATACTGAACCGAACGGAAAAGGGTAATGGGGTTGAAGTAGTTCCAGTTGAAGTTGCCATTACCCATACTGTCACTCTTAAAGATAACCCCCTCAAACAGCCCCAACTGAAGGCTTTTCCCAACATTTACACTCAGATAATGGAAGGTGGTCCATTTCTTCTTGAACCCAGATTCAAACGTGGTGAACAGCCTTGGGTCCTGTAGCTGCGTAAAAATGAAGTCGTACTGAAAATTCCAAAGCTTGGTACTCACCTTCAGGTAAGGATAGTTGTATCCGGCATCAGAGAGCAGCATCGATCGGTAACCCTCACCAATAAAGAACTTCTCATGCCCCAACTGAAAGTTTACCGCCTTAATGGGTGAATAAGAAACATGGCCCGATGCAATGGAAAAGTCATACCCCTTTACCGTTACTCCCAAAAACCGGTACAGCGCATTGTCAAACTGAAAATCCTTGATCCGACCTTCTCCCGGCACTACCTGATTCTGGTCGATCCAAGCATTCATATAAGGAAGATACGTGGCCTGATTCTCCCAGAAAGAAGTACGGAAAGAGACCGTCTTCCCAATGCTACCTCGAAAGGTAATGCCCTTGGTATTCACCGTAAGCCGTTGCTTGGTAACCGCATCCATTCCTATTTCCAGATTGAATACCGGGTCTACATAGAACTGATACTTGGCAGAATCTACCCGTAGCAAGCTTACGCGAAACAACTTTCTACCCACCAGCGTGCGCGAGAATTTGCCTTTGTGATGATTGATCCACCGAATGGAGTCGAACGGAGCAACCTCATTCATCTGCTTCACCCTGAACGGCCTCAGACCCGTATGAAAATCGGTTCCTTTCTGCTGAAGCAGCCCCTCAAATTCGGTATACTGCGTATGATTGAACGGATGGTTGTACTGCTCCTGAGCCAAGCTTGGAACGGCAACCAAAACAGATATGACAACCACAAAAAAAAGTCCCAAGCGCATGCTACACGGCTTGGAACAAAGGTATTACTTACAGTGGTTAGGCAGCGGTTCAGCCACCCAATGTAAAACGGATGGGCAGAATGAAGTACACATCTACATTCTTACCACCCTGTCTGCCAGGTGTAAAGCAATCGAGCATTTTGGCCACACGCAGTGCTTCGGCATCCAACCACGGGTCAACAGATCGTTTAACCTCCGCATCGCGCAGCTTTCCATCTTTACCAACTACAAACTGAACATAAACAGTTCCCGTAACGCCATTCTGTCTTGGTATTTCCGGATACTTCAGCTCCTCTCCCAAAAACGCGAACATGGCCTTTTCACCTCCACAGTATTCTGGCATCTCGGCAGCAAAGGTTATAGGCCCCGCATCAAAGTCGTCCACATCATTATCAACCGGTTTTTCAATTGGGCCACTGATGTCGGTCAGATCATCATCACTTAGATCAGGCTCATCCGTATCTGCGGCATCCGAAACTTGTTCATCCACTATCTTGAACTCAGTTTTCGGTTCTGGTTGTTTCTTGGGCAGATCCGGTTTCTCCAGTTTCTGCTCCGGTTCCTCTATCTTAATGGGCAAGACCCAAACAACCTCATCGTCAATTATGGGCTCAACCACCGGTATTTGCGGTGCCGTGTAAGGTGTTCTCCATTCAAATGACACAAGTGCCAAAGACACGGCCAATAACAGGCCGGCAGTAAAGAACAATGGTCTTTTTCTTTCCAATGATGCATTCTTCGTTCTCATAACAGGTGGGTTTAAATGTTTAAGTAGAAGAATGCGGCATGTAGTGCGGTTTGTCTCTTAACGATGTCAAACCCTGCTTTATTGCAAAAAAGATCCCGCTTAACACCAATGGCTAAGCGGGATCCTCTAAATAGGTCTTCTGAAATTAGTTCAGAACGAAACGGATAGGAATCGTAAACTGAACCGGAACAGGCTTGCCGCGCTGCTTACCGGGCTTGTAGCCCTTAAGGGTTTTCACAACTCGAACTGCTTCTTTGTCAAGGAATGGGTCTGCGCCTCGCACAACCTTCACATCCTTGATTGAGCCATCCTTATCTACAATGTAGCTCACGTAAACAACCCCTGTAATACCGTTCTCTTTGGCAATGGCAGGGTATTCAACGTGCTCAGCAATGTACTTAAGCAGTGCCGCATCTCCACCTGGGAAAGCTGGCATATCCTCAACAATGGTAAAGAAGTCTGGTTCGTTGGATTCTTCCTCAACCACCTCTTCAATTTCAACCACTTCGGTTTCCATGTCGGCCTCAACGTCCATGATCTCCACTTCATCCTCAATCTCCACATCGTCTTCCACGATCTCGATCTCTGGAGCTGGTGGTGGTGGCGGTGGCGGTGGTGGTGGTTTTATTTCCTGTTCAGTAATAGGAATGATCTCTTCTTCCAGATCATCAATGATCAACTGACCAAGATCGGCCGTTGATTTATCAAAGGTTTTCCATTCAAAAGCGGTAAGCACTACGGCCAAGGCTACTACGTAGCCGGCCACAAGAAACAGTGATCGCTTTTTCTCCAGGTCTACCTCAGGATTCTTCTTAATCTCCATAGTCTGATTTTTATGGGCGGGTAAATTTATAATTAATGCTGCAATCTCCGCATTGCAACTGTCGGATGTTTGATGCCAACCCAAACCGTGTTCCACAAACCCACATCATTTTTTACGCAGAACGCCAATTGCAAGCACTCCAACAAGGGCTCCAACTGTATCGGCCAGCAGGTCCAGCAGATCACCATTTCTACCTTCTACCCAATAGAATTGCACCACCTCCAATACACCACCCAAAGCCATACACCAAACAACCACACCGGCCATGGCAAATAATGCAGATGTTCTACCAACTGCCCAAAGCAAGAGCCCGGCTTCTACCGCAAACAACACACCATGTATCAACTTATCAACCCCTTCGATCTCAAGCCATGGGAAATGCGACACATCATCTTGAGGAGAAACAAGTCCGTAAACAATAAAGGCCGTCCAGAAGACGGCCAGTATCCATTTAATTGCAGGAGTCTGTTCGATCAGCCCCCAATAAGGTCTTTGTATTCGTCTGCCGAAAGCAATGAATCCAATTCAGACGCATTGGCAACTTGAATCTTGATCATCCATCCAGCTCCATAAGGGTCACGGTTTACGGCCTCTGGGTCAGCCTCCAATCCCTGATTGAATTCAAGGATCTCACCACCAATGGGCATGAAAAGATCAGAAACCGTCTTCACCGCCTCAACCGTTCCGAACACTTCCTCAGCATCCAAGGTTTCGCCTTCTGTTTCAATTTCAACATAAACGATATCGCCAAGCTCGCCCTGGGCAAAATCCGTAATTCCAACAGTGGCAACGTCACCGTCTACTTTTATCCATTCATGTTCTTTCGTGTACTTGAGGTCTGCTGGAATGTTCATTTACGTATGCTTTGAATTATTTGACGGCCAAAATTATGTTTTTAGCCATACCGTCTATCATTCGGCCAAAGTAAATCTCAGGCTCAGACCTGCACCATGGTTCTGGGTTGGGAATGAGGTGGAGACAACCGGTTCGTTAATAGCTCCATTATAGAACAGGCGGATATTGAACCGCTGGTTGATCACATAATCCGCGTTGACCTTAATGCTGATAAGCTTCTGCCCAGAAGTGGCCTGATTCAGATCTTCTTCCATTTTTCGGATCATGGTTCTATTATCGCGTAGCGAGAAGTCAACACGGAAATTCAGATCCGATTTGATCTTCTTGGTGTTCTTACCGAAGCGGATCGGGAACGTAACATTCTTGAAAGTATACCCTGCCCCTACAATGTATTCTTCGCTGGTAACTTCCGTTAGCTGATTGTTTGCAAAACTGTACGAAAGCGTTCTACTGGTCTTCACCTCCATTTTGGCAGTAAGCGAATTCTTGAAGTTGAAATCCAAGCTGATCAATGGGCTGAACTGCTCACTTATGGTAATGTTACCGATCTGCAGCTCTGGTACAAAGTTTCCAGAACTGTCTCGCGTATTCGGGAACTTGGTAATGCCCTCCGTAGTTACCACCGGGTCAAACGCCAAGTTGCTGGTAAAGCTCCCTACACTGTAGGTAGACCGATAGGCGTGTCCGAGGGTAACGTTACGTGCAAACTTCTTAACGAATGGGATCTTTCCGATACCATCGTAATTGACACGCCAGTTAGGAAGCGGGATGCGCGGGAATGGGCTGGTCTCAATGGTATTTGCATTGAACACACCGTATGCCGAAAGGAACGCTGGAATGATAACGTCCTGTTGTGTGCCTCCATAGCCTTCTGAAAAACCATCCGTATTCTGAACAAGGAAGCCCGGATAAGCATCGGATAGCCGCTGTGAAATGACCGTTCGGTTTTCCTTGAACTGATCGAATGTGGGTGACGAAAGGTCATCGCGCTGCTTTGCAAATGTGGTGTTTACCGTTATGTAAGACATACTGAAGTTACCCGTCTTTACCTGATTGAAACTGGTAGGTTGCTGCAGTTCATTATCCCAACGGAAAAACTCCGAAACACCTTCTGTATATGTCCTTGTAGCGGTAAGGTCAATTCTGAAACCCTTGATCGGTTCCAAGGTAGCCCGCATGTTCAAAGAGCTCGACTGTGTCTGAACCAGTGGGTTGCTCTGTAACGTATCCGATGATATCCACCCGCCTTTTATTGCCTCAGACCGAATATCATAACCGGTCGAAATATCATCAAATGCGAATTGCTGCCATCCGAAAATGAATGGCACCATACCTATGGTATTCTGCATGGTGTCAGACAGACCCATATACTTAGAGCCAGGCATATAACCCGGCAGCAATGTTCCGTTATTCTCAGAGTAGGTAACATTCACGGTTTTCACCATCATAAGGAAATTGGCAACTCCCTCTCCAAGTAGCTTCCCGAAATTGATCCTTGGCTTACCGTTCTTGGTTGTGTCTTCTTTTGCATCCTCACCACCTTTGCTTGCCTTGGCCTTTGCCTGGGCCTTACGGGCGCTGGCTGTTTTCCTGCTGTTCTGATTCACCTTTTTCAGGAATGGGATCTTATTGTAGAGCTGCGTAAGGTTAGCATTGGCATTTATCTGCCAGTTCTGCGAGTTCTGAATGGTATTACCAAATGAGGCTATGCCGAATGAGCCGTCATCCTTCCTTTCCAACGGAGCAGAATTCCATGAGTAGTTACCCGTGTATGATGCATTGGAAGTTATCCAACTGAAGATGGGGAACTTGTTGATCGGCAACGTCCAGTTAACCGTTGTGGTGTGGTTATATTGGGTTGTTCTACCTCCGCGTTGGAAAATATTCTGAATAATGGAATCGCGCATGTGCTGCCACGTATCGAGGTCGCGGTCCACCGCGCCCTCTGGCTCATCTACCCTACCGAAGTTGAATGCATCAAACTGGATCTTGATGGCCTTGGTAAGATCATACTGGAAATGATATTCCCTATTCCAGAAGAACGATTTCTGGTACGTTGGATCAATACGGATGTCATAATCAGTGGTGTTCCGCAACTTCTGTTCCGTATAACGTCTGTCCATATCGGTTCTGAAACCAAGACGACCAGGAACATAGTTGAAGTTGAAGTCCTTGATAGGTCTCCACCATTCTGATCGCAACATGCTACGCGACCACTTCTGATACCGCTCCTTCCTTTTGGCGTATTTCTCCAGTTGGTCTTCGGCTTCGGCCAACTCCTCACCCTTTACCTTGGCCCGTTTCAAGCTGTCAACAACCGCCTTCTGTTCTTTGTGCCGTTCCGCCTGCTTTTCCTTGGTCTTATCTACCATGGCATTCACCAGTTTCAGCTTGGAGAATGGGCGCACGTTATTCCCCTTCGGACTGTAATCATAGTTCACACCTCCTCTGTAGGTTCGGGTCTGTTGAGATGCCACCTGTATGTTGCGCTGATACTGCTGATTGTAAGCATAGTTGAACGAGAAATTCGATATGCTCCACGGCATGGTGGGTCCTTTTCCGGTCTTCTGTTTCCGCACATCGGTAAAGTTCATACTCCTTCGCTTGGTGTAAGACTCCACTTGCCGCCTCAGCGTATCGCGAGCCCCTTCTGTCTCCAAATTCGATAATGATGCCGCCATGGTTACATCCGGATCGAGCGGATTATACTCTGGAGTTCCGAACGTTTCGGAGAATCCGAGATACATTGGAACATTTACACCCCACTTGCTTGGGAAGAATTTGCCAAGTGCAATAGTGGTAGAAAGGTCATAACTGGCAATGCTTTCTCTGAGTCGTTCGCTTGGCTTACTGTCAAACGCACCGAAACCGAACTTCTTGTAGTTGGCCGCAGCAGATAGGTTTGCAAAGTCTGCCAGTTTGATATTTACCTGACCGGTAGCTGCCCACCCCCCCTTATTGTCAAAATCTGTCAAACGAAGTTCGTTAACCCAGATCTCGGCACACTTGGTTCGGCCATCATCCCCGTCCATGGGGCCTTCCTTCTTCGGGTTTCGAATACCGATAACCATAGACTTGATGTTGGCCAGGTTCGGATTACCCTTTACAATGATCTTGTTTCTTGGGCCATGCTCATACTCGTACCGCTTGGTAATGGAAACATCGGGGTCTGATATGAGGTCGCGGTTACGCTGCTGCTTGGCAAGGATCAGCTCATTGAACTCCAGATCGATGTTGTTCAGGATCGGCCAAACCTCATACTCATCTGTTGCACCCGGCTGGGTAACAATTGCCGGAACCTCATACTCGTAATAGTTGTTATCGAAATCTGTACCCAACCTTAGGAACACCGTTATGTCATCATCCGCCAGCGGATTCGGATCAATGGCCTCCGCGTGTATGAACATCTTCAACTTCTTGTAAGAACGGATGTCGAACTGTGTGTTCTTGAAGGCTGCTCTTGCATCGCCATCTGCCAGATCGCAGACCTTGAGCAACAACGATTGCTCATTCAATCTTCTCAGCGTGGTGCTGCTGTTGGGTGTCTGCTGACGGTAGATACCTGGAGGCAGAATATAGTTGATCGGTTCCTTGGCACCATTCTCTTCAATGTTCACAGTGGAGATGTCGAAAGGCGTATCATCGTTCGGGTCGCCCGGCACATATTCGCCTGGCTCCTCCAAGGAGAACAGATATCTCCTCCACTCACCCCGCACCAATTCCAAACGGGCAAAACGTGCCACCACTGAGTCTTCAAATCCTCTGAAGAACATTCTCATAAAGCGGATAGAACGGAAATCCTGAATACCTCCAACAACCTTATCAGGATCGCGCACCGGGATCTTGAACTGAAACCATCTGGTTGTGATCTGATCCCCATTAGCCAACTGACCCGTACCCACAACTTCATTGGTAATGTAGTTCTTACCAACCACCATGTCTTCCCTTCTCAGACTTACCTTGTACTGGAAATAGCTCTCAGCATTGTCGAGGTTTCTGTCCTTGTTGATGTCTTCCACATCTGGGCTGATGGATGAAGATGCTTGGAATGACGTACCGCTCTCATCAGCCGTTGGCGAGTTCCCTTCCAGTCCATTGAAAAACTTGTAGCGCTCCAAAACGGATGCTTGGACATTATCCAATGAATCTCCTCTATAGAAAAGGAAGTTGTCTGAAGAAACGTCTGATATCAATCGGTTGTAGGCCTCCTGAGTGAGCGGATTCACCGGATCGGAGAGTCTTGCCTGCAGCTTTGTAACATAATCAGGGTGAATGACGGAGTGCCAGTTCAACTCCTGCGCATCATTCATACCATCAAAGCCAACATCCTGATAAGGTCTAGAGGTTGGATCATTATCAAAGGCATCGTTAATACGCTGAAAATCGGGTACAATTGCAACTGGAGTTGTCTTAGTTGGAAGATCATTTGTAGGAGTTGGATAACCGTTCTCAAACGATTGGCTTCCATCCCTTAGAATGTCCTCAGATATCTGACCAAGGTTAAAGTAAAGGTCTCCGCCCTGATGCTGGAGCTGATCATCTTCGGCAAACGGATCCATCAACCAGAACTGGATGAATTCTATGTTGTTCTGCTCAAAGTCGCTGGTGTTTATCTGCCGCATGATTCCACCCCAACGCTTCTCAGGTTCATTCAACCGTCCGTCTGAGTCGATTCCGTAACCATACTGCACTCCAAGGGAGTCCTTTCCGTCAGCGTCATAATTATAGGGCCCCTTTTCACTTGGATAGAATGCCACATCAAACATGGGCAGGTTGGTACGCTGCCCTTGGATGTTCGGGTCTCGATTAGGGAAGATCTCCTGTTCCAGTACTTCACGCGAAAGCTCGTACGATTGCTCTGCGGTTCCCCAATGGCTTGGTGTAAGGTTATTGTTTCGGAAGAAAAGTGGGTCAATGATGTACCAGGCAATACGTGCGCGGTTCATACCATTACCTATGTCTCTCGTTACCGATGCTTCTGGGAAAATATCCGATTGGCCCTGAGGTGTACTGGCCAACGCCCAAGATTGGCGGCTTTTGAGGTCAATGAAATTCACACTCCCTTCAAAATCGTCTATGTAGGATATTCCTCCCTTTGTAATGGCTCTTGCATTGCCGGGTATAAGGTGGGCAAACTCGCCCGAAACAGAAACGGTTGAGGTTTCTTTGGTGTCTATCAACGGTATCTTATCCACTATCTTGGTAAGTAACCGAGAATCGGTGCGGTAATTTCCGTTCAAGCCCCATATGGTGTTGTTAATGGGCTCATCTCCGAAATTCACCTTTTGGGTCAGAGGCCGTTCACTCAGATTCAAAACTGTACCACCAAACGCAAGGTCCTTGCTCACCACATAATCCAAATGAACCCCACCAAGGGTTTTCTGTTGAATGTTGAAAAGGGAGTTGCTCTCACTGGTCACCCTGATAGGCTGATTAGATTCTAGAACACTCTCGTTGATGATCTTAACACGTCCAAGTGTGTAATCTACGGTATAGTCAACGTTCTCAGTCAACGTTTGGCTACCGGCCGTTACGGTAACGCTTCCTTGCGGAATGTTCATTCCGCCAAGCGAAATCTCAGCACCACCCTGCCCTTTGTATGTTCCTGCTATGATCCATCGGTTCAGTTGCGGGAAATTCAATGCCGCTTGCCGCGTAGAATCGTAAAGCTGTTGATAGACGTAGCGGTCTGCTATCTCGGTTTCTCCTGCCGCAAATTCTCCTCTTAAATGCTCACCGAATGGCTCCACTACAGGGAAGAAGATCCGCCCGTTCTGACTGTTCACAGTAACTCCCTCCACAAAATCGAAGAACCCATCGGGATAAGGGTCATTGTTGTAGTTGAGTTGATCCACGTTCATCACGCGGAGCAGGATCTTTCCATCTATGATTCCTTCTGTGATGTAGTTGGTCCTTGTTCCGGCCTCAATGTTGTCGTAGATCACATCCAAACGAAAATCCTCACGCGAAAGCTGATACGCCCCGATGTTGTAGACGTTCTTCATCATCAGGTCCCACATGGGCCATTTCGGGTTGATGACGTTACTGCGAAGCATTTTCACATAGAGCGCATTCTCTCCGGTAATACCATCTGTTGAGAATTCACCCACCTGATAGACCTGACCGCCATATGTGAACTGGAAGGCAACTGCCAATACTTGGTTCGGGTCCAACTGGCCGTTGAGCGAGATATAACCCAACTGACGGTTCACGGTATATTCAGACTCATCAAGCTTCTCAGCCAGCGTTAAGCGAACATAGTCTTGCGAGTTGTTGAAGTTATATGCAGCTGAGAGAGGAGAAAGTACGGTTTCAACATTGTCAATGTCTCGAGCACCGATGTAAGTGGAAGTTAACGCATTGTAAAGGCTGTTTGCATTGTTGTTCGGAAGCTGCTGATTCCCCGAGCCTCCTTGTACAAACGTTGTGTTATAGGTGTCCCCTGGTTTTTCTCCAAGGTCCATAAATGCCACAACGTTACGCTGACCCCCGTCTGAAGACCCGTTGGTGTTGGTCTTCCAAACTTCAATTCTGGTAATATTGATCGGAGACTTGACCAACGGAAGGTCGGCCAACCACTGATCATATCCATCGCGGAAGAACTGGGTAAGGAAAAAGTGTTTGTTGTCTTCGTATGCATCTGCCTTCAGTTCAAATTTTGTAACCTGCGCACCTCCTTGGGTTTCTACGGTATTGGTCTCACTTTTCTGTTGAGAAAAGATTCCTGTTACAGAAAGACGACCGAACTGAAGCTTGGCCTTGACCCCGAAAAGGTTCTGACTGCCCGATATCAATGACCCTGTCAGTGGCAGCGATACGTTACCCGCCTCGATCTTCCGCAGTATCATATCGTCATCGCACGCCTCCCATTCCAACTTCATCTGGTTCTCAAAATCAAAGGTGGCATCGGTGTTGTAGTTCACTCCCAACGACATGGCATCTCCAATTTTACCCGTAACATTCAGCTGAATGCTCTGATCGAAATTGAAGGTGGTATTGGTCTGCTGCTTCTGCGGCAGAGCCGGGTTCTGGATCTTGGAAACATTGACACCGAAAATCAATTCGGCAGAGCCCTGAGGTCTGATCTCAACCGTACTTCCACAGAAAATGGTCTCGAACAATTTGCTCTTGATATTCAATTTCGGAATCAGCGGTTTCCGCTGACTTTCAGACTGGCTCTGGGCCTTTTCTCGCCAATAATCCCGAATGGCCTGATTGGCGTTGTAGTCCTGGTACTCATCGAACGACATGTAAGTGGGTGGCCTATAATGCATATTGTCACCCACATTCTGCTCAATATTGTAATCGCCACTTTCGGGGTCATAGTCCACCTCGGTTTGGATGTTGTCTGGGTCGTTCAGATAAAGACCGTTGTTGTTTCCTGTTGGCGTTGGGTCATAGCTATCAGGAATCGGATACGGAAGCGCCAAAGAGTCCGTATCGGCCAAGAACATCAGCAACTCGGGAAAGAGAAGCTCGTAATTGCGACTTCGCTTGGCACTTGTGGTCTTTGCGCCAGCTCCAGCCAATAGAATGAACCCACCGCAAACAGAAGCTAATACGAATATGTTCTTGAGCAAACGCTGCATACGGGTTCTTAGACTCAGAAATTGCTTAGCGCGTGTTTGACTATTTCTTCCAATCCAAGGTCGGAGCCATACTTTTTCAAGACCTTATCTATGGCCGTGTTGGCTGAATTCTTGGCAAACCCGAGCGTAACCAGCGCGGTTAACGCCTCCTCTCGCTGTTTATTTTGCTCGCTGGCAAAACCAAGTTGCCCCACTTCAACTTTGGCCACCTTGTCCCGAAGGTCCACAATTATCCGTTCAGCAGTTTTAGGCCCAACGCCTTTAACTGATTTCAGGCGACCCACATCACCGCTGGCTATGGTTTCCTTAACACCCGCAGGATCCAGACCAGAAAGAATAGCAAGGGCCGTGTTGCCACCAACACCCGATACGGATATCAGCTGTCTGAACAATTCACGCTCATCTTGGTTAAAGAATCCGTAAAGCACATGCGCATCTTCGCGAATGGCCAAATGCGTGAACAGCCGAACCGTTCCTTTATCGGGCAATTGGGCGTATGTATGCAGGGATATGGAAAGCAGGTAACCAATTCCTCCAACATCAATAACAGCACTTGCGGGAGTCTTTTCTTCCAAGACCCCGTTCAGGTGTGTGATCATCTAAACGTTTACTTCAGTTCAGGTAAAGTAGAATCGATATATGCTGCTTTAAATTTTTGAAGGACGGCAAAAGTAAAGATTTTTAACTTCCTCCGTGCTTACCTCAAGTTGAACCATAGCGTGCTTTTCGATGAAGAAACAGATTACCATCTTGTCAGGAGCTGGAATCAGTGCCGAAAGTGGCATCAGCACCTTTAGAGATGCCAATGGCCTTTGGGAGAACCACCGCATAGAAGATGTGGCCACTCCAGAGGCATTTCAGCGGAATCCTGAACTGGTGTTGGAATTCTATAACCTCCGTAGAAAACAACTTTATGAGGTAGAACCCAATGCCGCGCATTTTGCCATTACCCAATTACAAGCACAGTTTGATGTACAGGTAATAACCCAAAATGTGGATGACCTGCATGAGCGTGCTGGCAATGAGAACGTGCTTCACCTGCACGGGCAACTGAAACAGGTACGCAGCACGGGTTATCCGCAAACGGTTTATGATCTGGAAGGCTGGGAACTGAGACTTGGAGACACCTGTGAGAATGGGCATCAATTGCGCCCACATATTGTTTGGTTCGGTGAGGAAGTTCCGAACTTGATGGTTGCTGCAGAAATTGTTTCGAGGGCAGATGCCGTGATTATTGTCGGCACATCGCTGAACGTGTATCCTGCTGCGGGATTGTATCAATATGCACGACCCGATACGCCCATTTGGATCATTGACCCAAAGGCAAACGAATTATCGTACCCTGATTCAATTACTCCCATAAATGAAAAAGCCGGAGCAGCATTGCCCCGGCTTGTCCGCTCACTACTGAACGGAGAAATTATTTTGTAACCAGCATCTTCTTGGTGCTGATCTCTTGATCATCTACAACCAACGTGTAGAAATACATGCCAGAAGGCAATGATGAAACATTCAACTTGAGTGTCCCTTGATCTTGGCCCAGTTTTATCTCTCTCACCTTTGAACCAAGCATACTGTAAACAACAATCTTGGCCTGTTGCCAACCTGCTTTCAGCGCGTAATTGATCTTGGCAACCGAGCTGGCAGGATTCGGATACGAACTTGAAATTCCAGACTCGTTACCCATGAAAACATCCTCAATACCAACCTGTGTGATCAGAAATCTAACAGTAGCACACACAGAATCAGCTTCATTAGATTGATCATAGAAACAATAGGCAAGGGTACTAACCCCTTCTTGACCATTTGGTTTGTAATCCGCATAAAATTGCTCTACCCGTTGCCCCGGCTGTATTGTAATAGCAGTTGGCGATACGCTGACAGGTGGTTCGTAACACTGATCCCAACAGAAATAATTATCTGTTCCTGGAACGGTGTCTATGGTCATTCTCATGACCTTGACATTTATGGGCGCAGAACCGTTTGTGTTTTCAATGGTTCCTTCGGTCTGTACAATACTCTGATCCACAGAGCCCCAAACCATGGTATTCAAGTTCAAAATTGATAAACTGTTCTGAGCGTTGGTGCCGAAACCAGCCAGCACAACACAAATCAAGAGTAGAATCCTTTTCATGCAAATAAGTTCGATTGGTTGCCAAAGTTAACCGATCATTATTCAATAATGGTCGGTGCGGATACAAAACAACGCTATGCGCAAGGTTAAGTTTGCAATCTAACTTCACTTATTCGTTTATCGCACTTATGAAAAAACATTTACTCTCGTTAGCCCTCACAACCTTTAGTGTTTATGGCTTTGCACAGACATTCGTGAGTACAAATCCTGAGAATCGTAATGTTGTTCTGGAAGAATTCACTGGGATTTATTGCCCAAACTGTCCTGATGGCCACAAGAAGGCTCAGCAGTTTGCTGATAACAACCCTGGAGATGTAGTACTGGTTAACGTTCACACCGGAAGCTATGCCCAACCCAGCGGCAACGACCCTAATTTTCAAACAAGTTTCGGAGCTGCTCTGGCCAATCAGTCTGGGCTCTGTGGCTACCCGGCCGGTACGGTTAACCGAGAGTATTTCCCAAACTACTATCAAGTAAACCAGAGTGGTAACCCTTGTGGCACGGAACCAACCGCTCAATCTCGTGGCACTTGGTCAACATCTGGAGGTCTGGTTCTTCAAGAATCCTCTCCGGTCAATGTGGCAGCACAGGCCACTCTGGATCTCTCAACTCGCAAATTGACCGTGGTGGTTGAAGCGTACTACACTGGAGATGCTGTTAACACCAGTAACAAACTCACAGTTGCGGTACTTCAGAACAATGTGGAGGGTCCTCAAGATGGTTCGTCTGCCAACCAAACGCAGGTTCTTCCTAACGGTAACTATAATCATAAGCACATGTTGCGACACTTCCTGACCGGACAATGGGGAGCCAGTGTTTCGCCAACATCAACAGGATCGTTCTTTACCGACACATACACTTGGGATGTACCTGCGGAAATCAATGACATTCCGCTTGACCTTAACAATCTTGAGGTTGTAGTTTACATTGCCGAAGGGAATGAGAACATTATTACAGGATCTGAGGCAGAATTGATAGTAGTATCGCCAAATACGTACGATGCACTCCCAGCTTCCATTGAACTCCCAGAATACCTCTGTGAAAGTGAAATTGAACCAAAGGTCACTATTCAGAACATGGGGAACGAGACATTGACCAATCTGACAATCAGGTATAACGTGAATGGAGGACCGATAGAGACCTACAACTGGACCGGTTCTCTGGCAACCGCAAGTATGGAAGAAGTTACCCTGCCCAGTACATCGTTCACTCACATGCAGGAGAATGTGTTCTGGGTTTCAACCACGTCTCCCAACGGACAGTCCGATGAGGTCGCGTCAAACAATGATGCCGTTGCCACATTCTATCCTGCTAAGAATTCCGGTTCGGCAGTGGATATTGTAATTGTAACCGATAATTACGGAAGTGAAACAACTTGGAAACTTCGCAACCCGAATGGTCAGGTTGTGGCATCTGGTGGACCTTACACAAATGGTTCTAGCCAAACGATTACTGAAAATGTTACCGGTTTGGCCAATGGGTGTCACACTTTTGAGATTTATGACCAGTACGGAGATGGCATGTGCTGTTCCTACGGTCAAGGCAGCTTTACCTTGAAAAGCAATGGAGTAACCCTCTATACGGGTGGTGAATTCGGGTCATCAGATGAACGCTTGATCAACGTGGGTGGTTCTCTTGGAATCAACGATGACCTGGAACTGGTTAACGACTTATCGGTTTACCCGAACCCATTCTCAGACAATGCAAGAATCTCTTTCAGCATGGCCGAGACTGCGGAAGTATCTCTTGAAGTTGTGAATATCCTTGGAGCAAAAGTCATGTCGCAGAATATGGGAGAGAAGGCTGCGGGCACGCATAGCAGCATTATCTCTGCAGCCCATTTGGATGCCGGAATCTATATGGTGAACCTACTGGTTGAAGGCAGAATGTACTCAACCCGAGTAAGCATTACCAAATAACGGGTAGAACATAAACTGAAGGCCACGGTCAGGTACGGAATGGTATTTGGTCTGTGGCCTTCAGATTTTCTTCTAATATTGAAGCCATGAAAAACATACTTCTCACAATAGCCACCATATTTCTTGCCGGTAATCTGAACGCACAGATTGCCAAAAAAGATTGGGATCTTCCATCGGCCATGGTCAAAACACTTGACGGAAAAAGTGTTGACACCAAGACCTTTGAGAACGATGACAAACCCATCATTATCTCATTTTGGGCAACTTGGTGCAAGCCATGTGTTCTGGAATTGAACACCATTATGGATGAGTATGCCGACTGGCAAGAGGAAACAGGCGTGAAACTCATAGCTATTTCCATTGATGATGCAAGGAACACGGCAAAGGTGGCTCCGTTCGTTAACGGAAAAGGATGGGAATACGAGGTTTACATGGATCCAAACGGAGATTTCAAGCGCGTAATGAATGTTAACACGGTTCCGCACACATTTGTGTTGAACGGAGACAAACAGGTTGTGTGGTCGCACAATGCCTATGCGCCAGGAGATGAAGAGGAACTCTATGAAATTGTGAAAGAGAACTCTGGCAAGTAACAAACGCTTACCTCTTGAAACAGCTTACCCTCCGCATCTTCAGTGGTTTATTGCTCATTTGCATTGGGCCGCAGGCTTGGTCTCAAGATTCGGGCAAATGGGGAGAAATACACGGGAACGTACAGTTTGATGCTCAGTACTATAACCCGGATTCTGCAATTGGAGCCCCGCCAGTTCCTGAAAAGCTCTTAATGAATGGTTTTACCAATCTGATATATACCAAAGGAAAGTTTCAGGTTGGCATGCGCTACGAAAATTATCTGAACGCCCTGCAAGGCTTTGACAGACGCTACCAAGGGCAAGGCATTACATACCGTTACGCCACGTTTGATGCAGATTTCCTGACCATTACTGTAGGTAATTTCTATGAACAGTTCGGTTCGGGAATGATTCTCAGAGCTTATGAGGAAAGAGGACTCGGCTACGATAATGTGCTTGACGGTGCACGGGTAAAGGCCCATGTACTTGGTGGGGTTTATGCCACAGCACTTATCGGGCGTCAGCGTTCCTTCTTCACCTATGGAGAAGGAATTGTACGAGGTTTTGATGGTGAGATAAACATCAACGAGACTTTCAAAGCAATTGAAGATCATGATTTTAAGGCAACTATCGGAGGAAGCTATGTGAGCAAATACCAGAAAGACGAGGATCCCGATTTCGAGCTTCCGGAGAATGTCGGTGCTTGGGCAGCCAGGGCAAACCTGCTTTACAAAGGATTCAACCTGTATGGAGAGTACGTTCACAAGATCAACGATCCGCAGGCAACCAACGCCTTCCTACACGAAGGCCTACTACGTAAGAATTACAATTCGGGAGATGGAGTTCTGGCCACTTTGGCCTATTCCAGAAAGGGGCTGGGAGTTGTGGTAGGTGCCAAGCGTATCGATAACATGGATTTCCGTTCAGATAGAACTGCAACTGGTTTCAACCTGAACATCAATTATCTACCAGCACTCACCAAACAACACACCTATCAATTGGCTGCGAGCCTCTACCCGTATGCAACACAGCCCAATGGAGAATGGGCGTTTCAGGCAGAAGTCAGTTACAAGATTCCGCGAAATTCCAAACTGGGGGGCAAGTATGGAATGGGTATAATTGCCAATTATTCTGAGGTTCATGGGTTGGTAAACACGGTTAACGAAGCTGGTAGCGGCTACACCAACAACTTCTTTGAACTTGGCGATCTCTACTTCCGCGATATAAACATTGAAGTCAACAAGAAATTCACCAAGAATTTCAAGATGATTGCCAAGTATCTGAACCTTGCCTACAACAAGGACGTGGTTCAGGGTTTGGTTGGATATGGAACCATCAAAGCCAATATTGCCATTATTGATATGACTTACAAGGTGGCTTCCCGTCATTCATTGCGGCTCGAAATGCAAGGGCTCTGGACCAAGGACCGTGCTGATCAAGGAGATTGGGTCATGGCCTTGTTGGAGTATCAGTGGGCTCCACACATGTTTGTAGCTGTTACTGATCAGTGGAATTATGGCAATCCACATGAGGAGAAACGCCTACACTACCCTTCTATTAACATCGGATACATTCATAACGCAACACGCATTACGTTAGGGTACGGACGGCAACGAGCTGGAATCTTCTGCGTTGGCGGTATATGTAGAAATGTGCCTGCCTCAAACGGTGTTTCACTTTCCATTACCTCAAGCTTCTAACAGATGAAAAGACATTTCATACAGCTGCTTGTTGTTGCTTTCGGACTTGGGCTAAGCATTTACAGTTGCGATGTTGTGAATCCGCCTTACTACGGTTGTATAGATCCAAATGCCATCAATTACGATCCGAATGCCACCCATGCCAATGGTCCGTGTTTGGGTAATTGCGAGTATGACCTTGCTGACCCGAATGTGATACTTGGATGTACAGACCCATCAGCACTGAATTATGACCCGTTGGCCACCTCCAACAACTGCGATTGTACTTACGAGGGTCAGCGGAACGTGCTGGTTGAAGACTACACGGGTCACACCTGCGGCAATTGCCCAAGGGCAGCCGAGGTTTTGCATAACCTCGAACTAACCTATGGCTCTCGAATAGTGCCCATGGCAGTGCATGTAGGCTTCTTTGCTGAACCGCAGAACAACCCTGACGGAAGCTATGCATCTGACTTTAGAACCCCTGCGGGCAACCAATGGAATACCGAGTTTGGTAATAGTGCGCAAGGACTTCCTAATGGACTGGTAAACCGAAGACAGGAAGGTGGTGGCTACCCACAGTCTTATACAGATTGGGCAGCACAGGTGGCAACCCTACTTGCTCAAGAACCAGAGGTCTTCATCGGAATGGATGTGAGCTACACGGAGTCGACCAGAACGGTAAGTGTTGCCGTTGATGTGAATGTGATAAAAGACCTTAACAGCGGACCTTACAACATCATTGTTTGCCTTACCGAAGACAGTATTATCGACTGGCAGAAGGACTACGACCCAAGTCTGGCCGATGAAAGCATAGAAGATTACGTTCATATGCACATGCTCCGTAACAACTTCAATGGAACTTGGGGCAATCAAATTGGCACTGGCAATCTTGCTGCGGGTTCTGTTGAGTCGGGGAATTATTCCATGGTTCTGGATCAAGAGTGGGTTGATCGGCATTGTAATGTGGTTGCTTTCATTTACCAAACAGGTAACAAGGAAGTGATCCAAGCTGACCACCGACATGTGATAGAAGAGTAACTTCGCATCCGCTAATGCGGGCAATCGTTTTCATATTTCTATTTCTTCCGGTTCTGGTCTTCGGCCAAGGCTTTGGCGGTGGGCTTTATGCAGGGATCAGCACATCTCAGGTATCTGGAGACGGCATCGGTGGATTCAACAAGATAGGTGCTTGGGCAGGAGGGTTTACCGATTATCGGTTCACGCCAAGGTCAACCTTACAACTAGAACTATCATTCATTCAGAAAGGAAGCCGACAGGCACCAACCGTTAAGAACAATGGAGTGCTTTACGTACACAATCAGAACATTCTGGAGATTCCGGTAATGTACCGCTGGTACGGAATCAAGAACATGAGTGTGGAACTTGGTCTTCAGGCTGGAATTATTCTCAGTACGGTAGAACGAGGCAACACGATTCCGACCACAACCAACAACCCGCTATTCAAACCAGCCGAATTCAGCGGGGCAGCGGGCTTGAGCTATTATTTCTGGAAGGGCAAGATCGAAGTGAACGCCCGATACAGCAATTCAATCCTTTCCTTGAAGGGAAATAGAGATTGGTGGATGAACCACGTGTTCGCTTTTTCTGTTAGGTTCTGGTTTAAGACCACGCTGGATAGAGATAAGATAGAAGCCACAAAGAAGAAGAACGCAATAGATGTGAAGGTGGAAACTGGAAGCACGGAAGAGGAATGAGCAAAAAGAAAGTTGTAGTTGGGGTGACAGGTGCCAGTGGCGCCATTTACGCCAAGGTGCTTTTCGACCGTTTGGTTGAGCTGGATGCTCAGACCCGAGATGTTGGTGTTGTTTTCAGCTCCAACGCCCGAGAGGTGTGGAAACTCGAATTGGGCAATTCCGATTTCGAAAAACTGCCATTCAAAGTGTACAGCGCCAACGATTTCATGGCGCCTTTTGCCTCGGGATCTGCCAAGTACGATACCATGATCGTTGCACCTTGCAGCATGGGAACCATGGCCCGTATTGCAACAGGTGTTTCCAACGACCTTATGACCCGAGCGGCTGATGTGATTCTAAAAGAAAGGCGAAAACTGATCCTCATTCCTCGCGATACGCCATTGAGCCTGATACACATCAATAACATGAAAACGATCACGGAAGCAGGTGGCATCATTGCTCCTGCAAGTCCATCGTTTTACAGCAACCCAAAAGACTTTGAAGCACTGGCCAAAACCGTGGTTGACCGTGTTCTTGATCTGGCTGGATTTGACCTTGATTCGTTCCGTTGGAGTGACAAGGAAAATCAATAGAAACGCCAACATCAGGTTGCTTATTGTTCTGATTAACATTTAGTTAGAAAATAGCTTGGGAGAAATAATTTCCACAGATAGCGCTCCGTTTATGGTTCGAATGTCTAAAACCACGAGCCATGAAACTTCTTCTTTCCCTCCTACTGGGCGTAACGCTGATCGCGTACAACGCTGACCAAAGTATTCCACGCCACAATGTCTTTTTCGCGTACAACAGCACCGAGCTGAAAGGCAGTCCAGCGCGTGTGGTGGAATCTGTCTATTCTCAACTCTCTGCTGGCGAAAAGGTACGGTTCGGTATTAATGGGCCGATTTCAGGTGTGCACAATACGCTCGAAAAAAACCGCATCAATGCAGAACGTGCCAATAATATTGTCAAGCTATTAAAAACCATTGGGTCGGAAAATGACACCCTTTTAATACAAGATGTCTCCAATCCTTACCGACCAAAACCACTCGACATTGCTTCCAATAAACCTTGGGAGCTTGAAGTTTTGTTGACCAAAGCTGCTGCTTGGGAAGCACCGAAATTCACTTCCATTAATGCGTTTCTGCCATTGCCGGTTCAAACGTTCACTATCAATCCGCAAGAGGATAATCGCTTGGTTGGAAATCAGGGAACGGTGATCAACATTCCGGCTTACACCTTAGCGTTGCTCAACGGTTCCGTACCATCAGAAATGACGGTGGAACTGACCGAGGTTTACGGCAACGGACAGATCGTGCAGGCCAACCTCCACACCTGTTCTGGCGGCAGAATGCTCAATTCGGGCGGTACTATTCATATAGATGCACACACCAACGGCAAACAGGCGCGTGTTGCCACAGGAAAAGAATTGGAACTCGAGTTTCCACATGGCGAAACGGTCTCCGAAAACATGGAGATTTTCAATGGGCGTTACGACCGACAAGGGAATTTTGATTGGGTTCCTGAGATGAAGACTGTGCGTGTTTCAGAGACCCGCGAAACGTTCTTCATCAACGGAAAAAAAGTGACCAAGGAAGAATACTATGCCAGCATTCAGGAATGGGAAAACCGCAAAGCCGCTTGGGAGCGCGAGCAGGAAATTGCCGAGCAAGTTGCAGCCAATGATGAGGCAATTGACGCTTATCTGCTGAAAAGCGACCAACTCGGTTGGATAAATTGCGATGAGTTTATGGATGAGGAGAACGTGACCGATGTGATTGTGATGGTGGATACCACGCTGCGCCCTTCGGTGAGAATGGTGTTCGATGACATCAGCTCAGTGATGAACGGCAACTACAATTCGCGTACAGGAACAGTTACTTTCAGCGGAGTTCCCGTTGGTCGCTCAGTCCGATTGGTGGGTTATTCCATTATGGAAGATGTGCCTTACATGGCAAATACCTCTGTAACGATCAGTCCAAAACTGAAAAAGGACCTTTCGCTAACGCCTACCACCAAACCACAGATGGAAGCGGAGTTGGCGAGTTTGAACTGACCGCGAACTCTTTACCTTCGTTTGTGTTCACTATTTCCAATGAAATATTCACCGTTCGTTCTGTTTTTGGTCATCTTGGTCTTGATCTGTTCGGGAGACGTTCAAGCACAGAACACCAAAGAAGCAAAAATGAAAGTTGAAGTTTGGAGTGATGTGGTCTGCCCGTTCTGTTACATCGGCAAAGCCCATTTTGATGAAGCCTTGGCGCAGTTTGCCGAGAAAGAGAACATCGAGTTTGTTTGGAAGAGTTTTCAGCTCAATCCGAACCTGAAAACCAATCTTGAACAATCGCTTTACGAGCATCTTTCAGAAAGCAAAGGCATTCCGGTTGAGCAAGCAAAGGGAATGGGAAGTCATGCCGCACAAATGGGAAGGTCGGCTGGGTTGCAACTGAACTTCGATCAGTGCGTTGTGGCAAATTCGTTCAACGCACATCGATTGATCCATTTCGCGAAAGCAAACTTGAAGCAACAGGAAATGAAATCTCGTTTGTTCAAAGCCTACTTCACCGAGGGCAAGAACATTGACGATGCAGAAACACTCATCGCGTTAGCAAAGGAAATCGGGTTGGATGCAGATGAAGCGAAAGCCGTTTTGAACAGCGACAAATACGCTGAAGCGGTTCGAAGTGACATTCAAGAATCGCAGCAGTTGGGAGTTCGTGGTGTACCTTTTTTCGTGTTCGATAGAAAATATGCGATTTCGGGTGCTCAGCCAACCGAAGCATTTACCGAAACATTGGAAAAGTCGTTTGCCGAATGGCGAAACGCAAATCCGACCGTTCAACTTCAAGTTTCTGAGGGAGCAGTCTGCGAGCCGAATAAGGCTTGCGATTGATTTACTTCGGCAAATAATACGTGTAACCGACAATTACGCTGAAGCCATGCACAACAGGCTCGAAGTTCTTTTCCGTTGAGCCCAGTAACGATTGCGCGCTAATGGGCCCAGAAAAACTGATAGGCTGATTTTGCGCTGCCGACTCGCCCAATGTGTAGTTGAAACCAAGCGCCATTTTGCTATTGGTACGCTTCCAGGTTATGCCTGTAGAGAAATGGTATGAGTTCCAAAACGTTGTGTTGATGGATGCAGAAACATTCCTTTCAGAATCGAAATCCGTGGAGTTGAAATCTGTACGGAACCCCGCAAGAAAACTGAACTTCTCGTTGATCGGCTGCTCCACACCGATTGCTGCATTGACAACCAATTGCAGTTCATTGGTTTTAAAAAGCACACTGTCGATCGTGGCTCCTTGGTACGTTTCCACCGGACGGATATTCACTGCGCGATCATCCAGAAAAACGGTGTATCGTTTCACGGGCAGAAAAACCTCAGATGCGAACATGATCCGAGTTCCGCTCTTAAACTCATATTCGTAACCCAGCGCAAACGACCACGGAAGCTTGTAATTCGCATCCAATTTTCGGTTCTGAGATTCCACAATGAATGTCTCTTCTGCAGGAAACGGAACTGGCTCACCGGCTGCCAATTGATCCATATGATAATCGTTCTGTGCATCTCTTGCATTGGCTCTTCCCCAGATCTTGATGTTCGGAGAAGTGGCCGTTATACCAAGTTTGTGACCATTGCTCTGGAACGAGAATCCGATTTTATACAACAGCCCAACATGGTTAATGATGCTGTTGCTTGAAAACGACTGTTGCGCAACGAAACTGACCGAATCTGAATTCAAATCCACAGAACGTTCAATCGACAACCGAGAATCGTTGTTGAGGTACGAAACGAACTGACTGATGCCGACCGCAAACTTGTCGCTGATCTGGTAACCCAACGATAATGCGCCCCACTGCTCAATATTCGAAAGCTCATAGACAAAGCTCGATTTGTAATACTCCGTGCCCGCTCCAAGAGGCGTTATTTCAATGTCCTGTTCGGTAAGCAGGTTCAGCTTCATCCTATTGTTGAAACGCGTGAGGATGCCATACGCCAACTTGAATTTTGGCGCTTTCTTCAGATTGATCATCCCCGAAATGATCTGAGGATAGATCAAGGTCTGAAACGACACGACATCCAGCCCCGTTCCTACTCCATTTCTAAGCTTCGCATATTCAAATCCGTAAGCATTGGCACTTACCGAAAGATGTCCGTTCTCGATGTATGAAAGCAGCGCAGGGTTGTAGTAAAGCGCGCTATTGTCTGATGCCCCGGCAACCACTGCGCCACCAAGCAATGCCGACCGCGAACCATATTGCTGCGCCCAATACTGATTCTGACCCCAAAGCAGATTTGGCAGCAGCAATAGAATTAGGAGAATGCGATTCACGGTTTGAGGAATTCGATGTTGCGTTTCAGTCCGCTGAATTTAGTGCGTTTTACAGCCGATTTCTGAAACACTTTTTTGAAGACGTCTTCCGTCAGTTCTTCCCAATCCTGCTTGGTCATATCCAGCATATCGGGGTGTGGATTGAACTGCGGTTCTGCGTGTGGTTTTGAGAAACGGTTCCAAGGACAGACATCCTGACATACATCGCAGCCGAAAGCCCAATTGTCAAATTGGCCTTTCATCGATGGGGGAATCGCATCTTTCAACTCAATGGTGAAATAGGAAATGCACTTGGAGCCATCTACAACGTAAGGCTGAATGATAGCCTCGGTTGGGCAAGCATCAATGCAAGCGGTGCAGGTTCCACAATGGTCGGTTGTAGGTCCGTCCGGTTCTAACTCAATGTCTAGAATCAACTCACCAATGAAGAAGAACGAGCCTGCTTTAGAATTCAGCAGATTTGAGTTCTTACCGATCCAACCCAGACCCGCTTTTGCTGCCCAGGCTTTGTCCATTACCGGTGCGCTATCCACAAATGCCCTACCTCCTACTTCACCAATTTCCTCATTAATGAAATTGACCAATTCGCGCAGCTTTCCTTTAATGACATGATGATAATCTGCACCGTAAGCGTACTTGGAAATCTTCGGAGCCTCAGGGTCTTTCTGTGTTTCGGAAGGATAATAATTGAGCAGAACGGTGATGATGCTTTTGGCCCCATCCACCAATTTTCTTGGGTCCAATCGCTTATCGAAGTGATTGGCCATGTAGCTCATTTGGCCATGCATATTGGAGTTGAGCCATTGCTCTAATCGAGGTGCTTCTTCCTCGAGAAAATCAGCCTTGGAAATACCGCATTGCAGAAACCCCAAACGTTGGGCTTCTTGTTTTATGAGGTCTTCATTTTTCACGCGAAGTGAATTTTGTAGTCACACAGAGATGCAGAGAAACAGAGATGTTGACAGATTCCTTGGCAATACGATAATGATCAATATCCATTGACAACCCGATGAAAGCCATCTTTCAGCAAAGATTCGTTGAAGTTGATGAGCAGACCAACCCTTATTCCTGTGAGTTGTAGGTAAGTCTGCAGTTGCTTGAAATGAACCTTGTCCAGCTTTTCTACGGACTTCAATTCTACAATGACCTTGGATTCAACAATCAAATCAGCCCGAAAACCAAGGCCCATATTTCGCCCATCCCATTCAACCTCTACACCTCGTTGACGTTCAACTTCAAAGTCAAGTTTTTCCAACTCATACGACAGGACTTCCTCATAAACAGATTCGAATAAACCAGGTCCGAGTTCTCGGTGAATCTTTATCGAACAATCAAGAATAGCACCTGTAATTTCGTTTTCAGTCATTTAAACTCCTTTTTCTCTGCGTCTCTGCGTGAGAAAATTACTCGAAAAGCGTTCCTTCCCTTCCAGGACTGATCTTTCCTAAATGCTCGTAGGCACGTTCGGTGGCCTGCCGCCCGCGGGGTGTTCTCGAGATGTATCCCTCCATGATCAAGAACGGTTCGTAGACCTCCTCAATAGTTCCTGCCTCTTCCCCTACTGCCGTGGCAACGGTGGTAAGGCCAACAGGACCTCCTTTGAATTTCTCGATGATGGTCCTAAGAATGCGGTTATCCATCTCATCCAATCCGTGCTTATCAACATTCAATGCATCCAAAGCGAACTGAGTGATCTCTTTATTGATGGTTCCGTCTCCTTTTATCTGTGCAAAATCGCGAACACGCCTTAGCAGTGCATTGGTAATTCGAGGTGTTCCTCTACTTCTACGCGCAATCTCAATTGCAGCACTGTCGTCAATCGGCACATCTAAAATGGCCGCAGATCGCTTCACAATTCCAGAAAGGATCTTGGCATCATAATACTCCAGCCTTGATGTAATTCCAAAACGGGCACGCAGAGGCGATGTAAGCAATCCGGAGCGAGTTGTAGCACCGACAAGCGTAAATGGATTCAGATTGATCTGCACCGAACGCGCATTCGGCCCTGTCTCAATCATAATATCGATGCGATAATCTTCCATGGCCGAATAGAGATACTCTTCAACTACGGGAGAAAGTCGATGTATCTCATCAATAAAAAGCACATCATTCGGTTCCAAATTCGTGAGCAATCCCGCCAAGTCGCCTGGTTTATCCAAAACAGGCCCCGAGGTCAGTTTCAAGCTTACGCCAAGATCATTCGCGATAATGTTTGCCAAAGTGGTCTTCCCTAATCCGGGCGGACCATGGAGCAACACATGATCCAAAGCCTCATCTCGCTGTTTGGCTGCCTGCACAAAAATCTTCAGGTTCTCAACCACCTTGTCCTGTCCGCTGAACTCGGAAAAACCCTTAGGCCGTAAAGCTTTTTCTGTTTCACGGTCAATTGGCAGCTGTCCTTCAGCGGATGGATCCAAATTCTGATTCATGGCCTAAAAGTAGAAACACGTTGATTTCAATCAGTTCTAAGAATACGAAGATTTACCTACTTTAATTCTTGAAGTCGGCATTAATTTTGTCAGACCTAACACATTAAACCAAATCAATTAATCATGAAAACAATTAAACTATTTGCTACAGCAGCACTAATGGCTGCAACAAGTATGGCATTTGCTCAGAAAACCAAGGTTACCAAAGGAAATTTCACTGAGCTTAAAGGCCAAAAGGAAGTGAACGTTGTATGGGATTACTCCGAAGCTCAGGTTAGAGGTGGGTCTCCATTTGCAACTTGGAAAGCCATGCCAGAAGCAGAATGGCTTCAGAAGATCGTTGACAAGAAAAACGAAAAAGAAGCAGGCACAGGAGACGACTGGAAAAAGCGTTGGGAAGCAGCCAAGCCGGGCAATTTTGAATCAAGCTTCGAGACAAAAATGGCTGAAATGTGGGAAGGTACTCTTGTAAAGAGAGGCCTTGATAATGCCAAGTATACCATTCGTGTTAAGGTTACCTATATGGACCCAGGTTACAGCATGGGAGTTTCTGCCTCAGACGCTTGGTTGAGCGGAATTATTGAGGTTGTTGAAACTGGAACTGATAACGTTTCTTCTTCTCTCACAATGGATCAGATCAAAGGAGCAAGTGCTGCAAAGAGTATTCCTGGAATGGCAGTGGTTGCTGCTATAGAAGGAGCAACTTTTGAGAAGCGTCTTGGCGAATCATTTGAGAAAATGGCAAAGAGCTTTTACGCTAAGGTTCTGAAAAAAGCCTTCAAATAATTGTATCCGAAATTTCGGTTAGAACGGGCGACCAAATGGTCGCCCGTTCTGTTTTTAACACTTCTTACAACACCTTAATAAACTTCGGTAACACGGTTTTCTATATTTGACCCTCCCAAAATCAAAAATCTATGAAGCGAATTGCATTGTTTGTCGCAGCTGTCTCCCTGCTTGCGGCCTGTAATCAGGGAACGAAGAACACCAAGCTTCCTGAAGGAGTTAAACTCATTGAAAAGGTTGAAAAGGCAGAGTCTGGCCTTTCTGTTCCTTATGAGAAATATGAACTGGCTAACGGACTGAAGGTCATAATTCACGAAGATCATTCAGACCCAATTGTACATGTGGACGTTACCTACCACGTTGGTTCTGCACGTGAGGAACCTCTTCGTTCGGGCTTTGCCCACTTCTTTGAGCACATGATGTTCCAAGGTTCAGATAACGTTGCCGATGAGGAACATTTCAAGACCGTTTCAGAATCTGGTGGTACACTGAATGGAACAACCAATAAAGACAGAACAAACTACTTCGAAACCCTGCCAAGCAATCAGTTGGAAAGAGCGCTCTGGCTGGAGGCTGATAGAATGGGATTCCTTTTAGATGCGGTAACACAAGAGAAGTTCGAGGTTCAGCGCGCTACCGTTAAGAACGAGCGAGGACAGAGCTACGATAACCGCCCTTACGGATTGGTGGGCGAAAAAGTGATGCAGGCTCAATATCCACAAACACATCCTTACCATTGGCCAACCATCGGTTACTTGGAAGATCTTGATGCTGCCAATGTTGATGACCTAAAACGTTTCTTTCTCCGTTGGTACGGACCCAACAATGCTGCACTTACCGTGGCTGGAGACGTGAATCCTACCGAGGTTTTGGCGCTTGTAAACAAGTATTTCGGAACAATTCCGAGAGGTGCTGAAGTTGAAAACCAAACCGTTGAGCGATCTGTTCTTGATGAGGACCGTTACATCTCTTACGAGGACAACATCCGTTTCCCGCTTATTCAGTTCTCTTACCCAACGGTTCCTAACTATCATGCAGACGAAGCGCCATTAGATGTGCTTTCAGACATTTTGGGAGGAAGCAAGAACTCGCTTTTCTACAAGAATTTCCAAAAGGCTCAAGTAGCCATTCAGGCATCAGTGCAGCACCCTTGTCAGGAATTGGCCGGTCAGTTTCAGCTTACGGTTCTTCCTTACCCGGGAAAAACATTGGCTGAAATGGAGGAAATGATCCGCGCTACGCTGAAAGAGTTTGAAGAAAGAGGAGTAAACGAAGATGACCTCAAGCGTTTCAAAGCCACCATGGAAAGTCAAATGATCAGTGGGTTGGAAACTGTTTCAGGAAAAGCAACAAACTTAGCACGTTACCAATACGTTCATGACAACCCGAATTTCGTTGCGAAAGACCTGCAGCGTTATATGGATGTTACGGCAGAAGATGTGATGCGGGTGTTCAACACATACGTCAAAGATCAGCATGCCGTAATTCTTAGCGTAGTTCCTAAAGGTATGGCGGCTCTCAAAGCGCAAGAAGACAATTTCGTATACGTTCGAGACACCACGTTGAAGCCGAACTTGGCGCAGTACGAAGGACTAACATACACCAAACCAACACCAGAGGAAGATGGATTCGACCGTAGTGTTAAGCCAGCTTCTGGACCAAGCCCTGTGATCAAGGTTCCAGAATTCTGGACCGCCTCTATGGATAATGGCTTGAAGGTGATCGGTGCCAAGAATGACGAGATTCCAAAAGTTTACCTGCGTTTCGGTATCAAAGCTGGCCATCGCTACGAAGATGCCTCGAAGGCTGGTATTGCCAACCTTGTTGGAGATATGCTTGGAGAAACCACCCAGAGCTATTCGGGCGAGGAACTATCCGGTGAACTTGAAAAATTGGGAAGTTCAATCGATTTATATACAAGCGAAGATGAGATCATTGTTAACGTAAGTTCACTCACCAAAAATCTTGATGCAACCATCGGTCTTCTGGAAGAAGTGCTGCTGAAGCCTCTATTCACAGAAGAAGACTTCAACCGCTTGAAGACGCAACAAATGGAATCCATTGCCAATCAGGTAAACCAACCTACAACACTGGCAGACAATCAATTTGATAAAGTCTTATACGGAGAAGGTCACATCATGGCCATTCCTGCCATCGGCACGGAAGCCACGCTTGGCTCTGTGACACTTACAGACGTTCAGGAATTTTACGACAGAATGTTTGCACCGAACATCACCAATCTGGTTGTTGTGGGTGACGTGGAAAAAGATGACGTTCTTACAAAACTCGGATTTCTAAAAGGTTGGGCAAAGAAAGAGGTGGCCTACCCTACAGAGCCTGCAACGCCAGAAGCGGCTGCAACCAAGATCTACCTGGTTGATAAACCCGGGGCAGCTCAGAGCGAGATAAGAATGGGTTACTTGGCGCTTCCTTTCGATGCAACAGGCGATTACTACAAGGCCAAGTTGATGAACTTCAATCTTGGAGGTAATTTCAACAGCCGAATCAATCAGGATCTTCGTGAAGATAAGGGTTGGACCTATGGCTCTTACACTTACTTCAATGGTTCTGAGCATAAAGGTCCGTTCACAGCAGGTGGAGGTTTCAAGCGAGAGGCCACCGACAGCGCTGTGGCTGCCTTTATCCAGCATTTCAAAGAATTCGCTGAAGGCGGAATTACCGATGATGAGCTTACCTTCTTGAAGAGTTCCGTTGGGCAGAAAGATGCCTTGAAATATGAAGCGGGTTACCAGAAGACCGGCTTCTTGAACGGCATTCTTCGCTTCGGACTTGATGCAGATTACACAGATCAGCAGAACGAGTTGCTGAAGAATTTGACCAAAGAAGAAGTGAACGAATTGGCGGCCAAATACATCAACCCAGAAAAAATGGCCATTGTAGTTGTTGGTGATAAGGCCACCATATACGATGGACTTAGCAAACTACCGTATGAAATTGAAGTGGTAAATCTTACGGTTACTGCTGGTAATAACTAGACGCTTAAGGCAATTTTGAAAAAGCCGCTTGGTTTCGTTTCCCAAGCGGCTTTTTTATTTCCGCTTCTTTTGAAAGAACATCTTCAGCAGTTCGGCACAGTCATCGGCCATCACGCCTGCCGTAACTTTGGTTTTGGGATGCAGCAGATTCCCTACCGTTGAAAAACCCCGTTTGTCATCGCTGGCGCCATACACCACGCGGTCCGCTTGGCTCCAGAAAAGCGCGCCTGCACACATCACGCAGGGCTCCAACGTTACGTATACGGTGCAGCCCTTCAGGTACTTTCCACCAATGAAATCGGCAGCCGAGGTAATGGCCTGCATCTCGGCATGGGCTGTTACATCATTCAGCGCTTCGGTAAGGTTGTGCGCTCGCGCAATGACGCGCTTGTTGGCCACTACCACCACCCCAACAGGCACCTCGTCCTTATCGAAGGCCTTGTTCGCCTCTTTCAGGGCCTCCTTCATAAAATGCTCGTCCGAAAAAACGCTGAGTACCATGGATGACAAAGTTATTTGTTGAGGGTTATTGGTTATCAAGGTGAGGCGCGACTTTCTAATCGAATCAGAAACGCAACCTTCCTTCTCCCCGATAACTCAATAACGAATAACTGAATAACCCAATAACCCATTACCTTCGCGGCCTCAAATCAAGTACAGATGCATCGTACACATACCTGCGGAGAATTGCGTGCCGGAAACATCGGCCAAGAAGTTACATTGAGTGGTTGGGTTCAGCGTGGTCGCGACCTTGGCGGAATGACCTTCATTGACCTTCGTGACCGCTATGGAATCACGCAGATAGCCTTCAACATGGAGGTGAATGAATCGCTTTGCCTGAAAGCTCGCGAGCTTGGTCGCGAGTTCGTTATCAAGGTAAAAGGTAAGGTTGCCGAACGCGAAAGCAAGAACAAGAATATGCCAACGGGCGATATCGAAATCATTGCATCAACATTGGAAATTCTTAATGCAGCCAAAACCCCTCCTTTCACTATCGAAGACAAAACAGATGGTGGTGAGGAGATCCGTATGAAGTACCGCTACCTCGATCTGAGAAGAAACAAGATGCGCAGCAACATGGAACTGCGCCATCGTCTTTCCATTGAAACCCGCAAGTTTATGGATGAGCAGGGTTTCTTGGAGGTGGAAACGCCATACCTGATCAAAAGCACACCAGAAGGAGCAAGAGACTTTGTTGTCCCGTCAAGAATGAACGAAGGGCAGTTTTATGCACTTCCGCAAAGTCCACAGACCTTTAAGCAGTTGCTTATGGTTTCTGGATTTGACAAGTATTACCAGATAGTGCGCTGCTTCCGCGATGAGGATTTGCGTGCAGATCGCCAGCCAGAGTTCACTCAATTGGACTGCGAAATGGCATTTGTGGAGCAAGAGGATATTCTGAATGTTTTTGAGGCCTTGACCCGTCATCTGTTCAGGACAGTGAAAGGCATTGAGCTGGAGCAATTCCCAAGAATGGAGTATGCCGATGCCATGCGTCTTTACGGCTCAGATAAGCCCGATATCCGCTTCGGAATGCAGTTCGTAGAACTGAACGAAGTTGTGAAAGGCCAAGGATTCGGGGTTTTTGACAATGCCGAATTGGTCGTAGGGATCAACGTAAAAGGCGGCAACGAATTCACCAGAAAACAGATAGATGCGCTTACAGATTTTGTGAAGCGTCCACAGATAGGTGCTACTGGATTGATCTATTGCCGACATAATGAGGACGGTACCTTCAAAAGTTCTGTAGACAAATTCTTTGCAGAGGATAAACTGGCCGATTGGAGTAGCGCCTTTGGTTCAGAATCTGGAGACCTGATGTTGGTTCTTGCCGGCCAAACAGATAAAGTGCGTAAGCAGTTGAACGAACTCCGCTTACACGTGGCCGACCTACAAGGGCTAATGAATCCGAATGAGTTTGCTCCGTTGTGGGTTGTCAACTTCCCGTTGTTGGAATGGGACGAAGAAACCAACCGTTTCCACGCCATGCACCACCCGTTCACATCGGCCAAACCGGAAGACCTTCATCTGATGGAGACGGATCCTGGAAAGGTGCGTGCCAATGCGTATGACATGGTGATCAACGGCACCGAGTTGGGCGGAGGCTCCATCCGTATCCACGACAAGCAGCAGCAGAAGCGAATGTTCGACCTGCTCGGGTTCACCGAGGAAGAGGCCAAGAACCAGTTCGGCTTTTTGATGGATGCCTTTGAATTCGGGGCACCTCCGCATGGTGGTATCGCCTTCGGTTTCGACCGCCTTTCGGCCATTTTCGGAGGCCAGAAGGACATCCGCGACTTCATTGCCTTCCCAAAGAACAACGCTGGCCGCGATATGATGATCGATTCGCCCTCTGTTATTGACAAGGCGCAGTTGGATGAACTAGGGATTCGAATAATACACGATTAAAAGATGAGAAAGGCTCTTGTTTGTGGTGCAGGTGGTTTCATTGGTGGCTATCTGGTAAATCGACTGAAAGAAGATGGTTATTGGGTTCGTGGCGTGGACATAAAGCACAACGAATTTGATAATTGTAATGCCGATGAATTCATAATCGGTGACCTTAGAAATCCTACTGTTGTTGATTCAGTTGTATCAGAAGACCTGGACGAAGTGTACCAGCTTGCTGCAGATATGGGAGGAGCTGGGTTTGTCTTCACTGGAGAAAATGATGCTGACATAATGCATAACAGTGCGACCATCAATCTGAACGTCTTAGACAACATAAGACGCAAGGGTGTTAAGAAGGTTTTCTACAGTTCCTCTGCCTGTATCTACCCTGAGTTTAATCAAGCTGACCCTGAGAACCCAAGCTGTGTTGAGGACACCGCATATCCTGCTCAACCTGATAGTGAATACGGCTGGGAGAAACTATTCAGTGAGAGGCTATACCTCTCATACTCAAGAAATTTTGGAATTAAAGTTCGTATTGCCAGATTTCACAACATATTCGGACCTATGGGTACATGGCAGGGTGGTAGAGAAAAAGCACCCGCAGCAATTTGCCGAAAAGTTGCTGAAACAAAAGACGGAGGTTCAATTGAGGTTTGGGGCGATGGCAAACAAACGAGATCCTTTCTTTACATCGATGAATGTATCGAGGCAGTTAGGCGTCTGATGGATAGCGATTTCACTGGTCCTGTTAACATTGGGTCAGAGGAAATGATTTCCATAAATGATTTTGCCAAATTGGTCATAGGTATATCTGGAAAGTCACTGAGCATCATTAATATTCCGGGACCTGAGGGGGTTAGAGGTCGAAGATCAGATAATGCACTGATCTTGGAAAATCTCAGGTGGGCGCCCTCCCAGCCATTGCGCATAGGCATAGAAAAAACCTACGCTTGGATAAACAATCAAATCACTACGGGAAAATAAACCGTATAGTAAGCTCTTTCCTAGAACAAAAGAGACCCGAGTTTTTAGGGAACTAGAAACTATATTTGCGCCCATGAAATTTAAATCAGCAATTCTGCTGCTTTCAATATTTTTCTTTCTGATTCTGTCAGAATCGTGCATCACTAGAAAAGACATTTCGTATTTTCAAGATATTAATGATTCGCTTACTACCCAGTCTATTACCAAGGATTTCGAAGCGCTTATACAACCGGGAGACATTTTGTCTGTGCATGTTTCAAGTTTAAGTAAAGAGGCTAGCAGTTTTTTCAATGTTGTGGGAGAGACGACCGACCTGCAAGTTGCCAATACCTACTTAGTAGATGCCATGGGTGCTATAGAAATGCCACTTATTGGCACAATTAGGCTTGAGGGGATGACCACACAAGTAGCCAGAGACAGTCTGAAATTGAGGCTGAACAAGTATTTGGTAGACCCTACCGTCAATATTAGAATTAGGAATTTCAAGGTTACTGTTTTGGGAGAAGTAGCAGCGCCAGGTGTGTATACTATTCCTAATGAGAAAATAACATTGATTGAAGCTTTGGGCCTCGCTGGAGATATGACAATTTTTGCTAGAAGAGTAAACGTGCTAGTAATTAGAGAAGGTAAGGCTGAACGTCAATTCGTTAAGCTTGACTTAACATCTAAAGAATTTTTCGAATCCGAATATTATTATCTGCATAGTAATGATATCGTTTACGTGGAGCCAGGGAAAGGAAAATTTGCATCGGCAGATGCTTGGTACAAAATACTGCCAATTGTTTTCAGTGGTCTTACGGCATTAGGACTTTTCCTTACACGCACCAATATTGGTTTTTAATCTCATTTGAAGATGAACAATCAACCTCTTGCGAACAATTCGCATGAAGAAGAAGAGATTGACCTCGGAAGAATATTGAACATTGCTATTGACAAGTGGCATCTGTTCGTTGTCTTTGTCTTTCTTGGTGTTTTATTCAGTTACGGGTACGTTTGGTACACTCAGCCTGTCTATGAGATGGAGGCAACGGTTTTGGCCGAAGATGAAGGCAATGATATCTCGCAGAATATTCTAGATGAAGTTGGAATACTAGGCAAGAAGAGAAACATAGAGAACGAGATAGCCATTCTGTCATCCCGCTCATTGATGAATAAAGCGGTTAGCAATCTAAATCTGAACGTCTCCTATCAGGCTGACTTCGGATTTAAAAAGCGAGTGATATACAACAAGGTGCCGATAAGTCTTCAATATGAACTGCTAGAAAATGCCCCATCATCGTTCTCCTTCTCAATGAACCTTGTTAACGATGGGCATGAAGCAAATCTAGAATTCGAAATCCCTCTGCCCGATGGGGATAGCAAACAGTTTACCCAACATGTTTTTTTAGAACATTCTTTTGAAAATGAACTCGGGCGTTTCAACATCATCGAAACCGAATTCTTTGATCAATTTGTCCGGGGTGATTCGGCCATTAGCCAAACGTATCATCTTATTTACATGAGTGATGACGTTATTACATCTCATTATCTGAAAGTATTCAAGGTAAGTGAGGCAAGAGAGGGTGCAAGCATCCTCCGTTTGCATTTGGAAGACCAGGTACCTGAACGCGGTGTCGATATCATTGATGAGCTTCTGAACGTATACATCCAAAGCAACATCGAAAAAAAGAATCAACTTGCCGCCAATTCGCTGAAGTTTATTGAGTTGCAGCTTAATCAGATAGCAACCGACCTGAAAGGCCTTGAAGCCGAGATAAAATCGTTTAAGACCAAATATGGTGTATCAGACATTAGTTCTGAGGCAGAATACTTTCTCAGCCAAGTAGGTGGGTTAGACGAAACTATCTCCAAGATCGATGTCCAATTGAGTATAATCAATTATCTGGAAGAATACATCAACAGTGATAAGAATCTGATGAACGCATCTCCTTCCAGCTTGGGCATTGAAGACCACCTGTTACAGAAGCTGATAGTTGAACTTAGCGAGCTGGCTGCAGAAAGGGAGAAAACGCTCCTTTTTACCAAAGCAGATAACCCAGTGGTTAATGCTATTGACGTCCGTATCAAGGAAGCAAAACAATCACTTACAAAGAACATATCAAGTATTAGAAGCGGTTTGGAGGCCTCAAAACGAGAGGTTCAGAACCAACTGAAAAGTGTCGAGGCGAAGGCTAACTCATTGCCAAAGGCCGAGTATGAGCTACTCGCGTTACAACGTCAGTATTCCATTAAGGAAAGTCTTTATTTGCTTTTATTAGAAAAACGCTCTGAAAACTCAATCCTTCTGGCTTCCACGGTTTCAGACAATACGGTAATTGATGTCGCCAGAAGTTCTGACAAACCCATTAGCCCTAAAAAGTTAGTGGTATACCTAACTGGTCTGGCCCTCGGTTTGGGTATTCCTATTCTTTATGTTCTGATCCTCTCAGTTTTCGATAGTCGGGTCAAGAATGCAGACGAGCTTCTTAGAGCAACACATATTCCTTTTCTTGGCATTATTCCTCATCATAATGAGGAAGGATATATAGTTGTCGGAAAGGGGGTGAATACTGCTGTTGCAGAAGCATTCCGATCAATAAGAACCAACCTGAACTTTATGGTTGGGAACAAGCAATTGGATGGAATGGTTTCATCCAAGGTCATCCAGCTAACTTCGGCCGTGGGTTCTGAAGGAAAGTCCTTTTCCTCGGTCAATCTTGCTGCAACCATGGCGCTTGGTGGAGGTAAAACGATTGTTGTAGGACTCGATTTACGAAAACCTAAGTTGGCCGAGTACTTTGAGTGCTCTAATCAGGTAGGTGCGAGTTCGGTTCTCGCTGAGCTGGCTTCATTGAAAGAAGCAATAATCCGTTCAAGTATAGAGAACATGGATATCCTAGTTGGCGGCCCCATCCCTCCGAACCCTGCGGAACTATTAATGAGTCCTAAATTGAAGGAAATGCTTGATGAGTTGTCACAGTCTTATGATCACATTGTATTAGACACTCCGCCAATAGGATTGGTTACAGATAGCCTAATCATCTCGGAACACGCGGCTACAACCGTTTATGTAGTACGTCAAAATGTTACGAACGTCCAATCGTTGAAGTATGTTGATGGTCTTTATAAATCTGGCAAGATCAAGAGTATCAGTTTACTACTCAACGATGTAAAAACTTCACGGTTCGGCTATGGTTATGGATATGGTTATGGATATGGTTATGGATCCTATGAAGAGTCCGAATCAAAGGGAATCTGGAATCGTTTTTTTGGGAGGGGTTAGATTTTTCCGTCTCTTGGTTAGATACCTATAAACAGACCTACTGACAGGCGATGAGGGCTAATAGTCCTAAAAGCTGGAAGGGTAGAGTATGCTGCCGGACCTGTTTCTGAAAGATATTGGTAGCCAAGTGATACACGCACATCATGAGCTACCTGATAGGTCGCTCTCCAGTTGAAAGTATATCTTCTGAACTGTTCTGATGATATAAGCTTGAAACCAGTACCATCCTGTCCGCTGGTATAGGGATAGGTTTCTCCTTTTCTAGCTAGCGTAAATGAAGCAATCATATCGAACCTTGCTACTGGTTTGTATATCAAAGCGACATGGTATTCCTCTGCATTATCCCCCAAATAGTGGCCCATGGAATAGTCATTTGAGGCATAAGTGGTTGTATTGACGAAGTGTCTATAAACGAACGGATTGTTGCGGGTATACTCAAATAGCAATGACAGATTCACATTACCTGGAGACGTAAAGCGGAATCCAATTTTCCAACTCATGTGATTGCGCGCCTTACTCGGTTCAAACATGGTGGTCAATCGTAGTTCATCCGCAAACAGCGAAGTGTAGAGCTGAACATAAGGGATTTGCCGAGAGACGATATTCATGAACATTTGAGAGTTCTGTCCGCGTTGATTATGATTCTGTCCCGTGTTGTTCAGCGTGTGATCTGCAGACTTAAAGAAAAGGAAAGGAATCAGATACACCGGTTGGAACTTATCAGCATAGACAATACTGTTACCAACAGAGATATGCAGCCCCTTGATCGGTCTAACGGTGAACATATTGGCAGCGTAAAATTTAGACCGGAATACTTCCCTAGTTCCATTTCCAGAATTGTAGGTGGCGGCAGAGTCAACGACACCAGAGACCAGCCATGCATGCACATAATCGAAACTGAACCATTTGACGGGGCTCAGATGCAACTTGATCATCGGCACTGAAGGAGGCCTACTTCCAAATAGAATATTGGCCCCATTGTAACCACTTCCCCAAACCAAATGATCTTTCATTAGGGCGAGGTAACCCCACTTGTTTGACGCAGCCATGCCTCCTCGCATTTCGCTGTAATCAGTGCCGAACTTGTAGTTCCCACCAGACCTCTGTTGAAGATAATCCGGGTCACTTAGCTGCCTAGATTCTCGATGATCCGTAAGGTCGGCAAAGTAGCTAAAATGCTTGCTCACATTACCAAATATGGTGGCCCCAACCACGCTTTGGTAGTAAGCGTTTCCCGGACTCCACCATCCATCGCCTCCAAACCGGGAATTCACAGTGATGTTGAATAACGAGTCTTTATAATGAAACAGATCGTAGCGCTTTGCTCTTTTATGCAGAGGAAACACTTCCCCTCTTTTCAATCCTTTCCCAATGAAATCCAGCCCCGTAATGGTGTCTCGATCTTTGATGAACTCCTGTCGATAAAATTCCAAGTCGGCACGCTGCCGTGAGTTGAGTTTTTGCCTTTCGTCATTAGCGTTTTCCAGCAGATCCGCTATTTGTTTACGGCTCAATGGAAGGGTTACGTTGTTCAATTGAATGACCCTGAGTGAGGCCAATTCCTCAAGAAATTCGTAGGTCTGATTCTGTGAAACATGGTATGGTACCATCTGTGCCATTGAAACACTCGATACCAAAAGGCAAAAAAGAACGATCAGATGTCTCATCAGAATGCGTTTTCCTTGGACCGACCAATTCCCGTCATGAAAATTATTCGGATATCCAAGAAAAAGGACCAGTTTTCGACATACCATAAATCGTGTAAAGTCCTCTGTTCCCTTTGCTCCTTGGTCTCTGTCGGCCCCCTCCATCCATTCACCTGTGCCCATCCGGTTATACCTGGTTTTACGTAATGCCTGAGCATATATCCGCTCACTTCATTTTGCATATCAACGTTCAGGGCTTTCCTGTGCGGTCTGGGCCCTACTACACTCATTTCTCCGGTCAAGACATTGATGAACTGCGGCAGTTCATCTAAACTGTGTTTTCTGAGATAAGCACCAACACGAGTAATTCTTGGGTCATCCTTTTCCGTACTTTTCAGGTGATGATTCGGGCTACTGTCCACTATCATGGATCTGAATTTCAAGCAAGTGAACTCCTTACCCTGTAAACCGATTCTGGTTGGCGTGTAGAACACTGGACCAGGACTGGTTAACTTGATGATAACCGCAATAAGGAACAGGAATGGAGACAATACCACCAATACTCCAAAGGCAAACAGCATGTCAAATACCCGTTTCAGAACCTTATTCATTGATTTGTCTAGGGCAACCTCCCTAAAACTGACCAAGGGCATGCCTGCAAGGTTCCTTGCTTCAAAAGTCCGCTGAACCAAGCGGTAGTAATCTGGAACCATACTTACTCGCAATCCGTAAAATTCGGATACATCGATAACCTTACGGATTTTTTCTGCAGCAGTAAGTGGAATAGCAAGTACCACTTCCTCAATTCGGTCCATTTCAATCACTCGTCCAATGTCATCGACTCGGCCAAGTACATGGTCGGAAAGTTCATCATCCACCTGAGCGTCATCCAAAAACCCTACAACTAAATATCCAAGAGTCGGGTCTTTAGAAAGTACCTTATAAATCCTTTTCCCTATTCTTCCTGCACCGATAATAAGCACCCTTCGCACATGCCTTCCTTTGTGTCTCATGTAGAACAGGTATCTGTAAACTATCAACAGACCAATGTTTCTGAAAACAAAGAAAAGCGTGATGGTTCCAAAGAGAACCGTTCTCGAATAGAGACGAAGCTCAAAGATGAGTACCACTGAGGAAACAATACCAACCATTATTACCATATCAACCACCTGCTCCCTGAAATGGGTTATCAGTCCCTCGCGGAATTTTAGATTACGTGAAGTGAAAAGCCTGGTCAAAGTCCATAAAACTATGACCAAGGGTAGGAAGATCGTATAATTTCCAGGTTGAAGTGAGTTGTATTTGAGATAAATACTACCCAAGAAGGCTACAACCATGATTAGGATGTCGTATGCCAGAAAGAACGCGAACAGACCAGATTGTTTATCTCTCATCTCGAAGCATCAAAGATAGGTGAGAGCAGTCAATCCGCCCCCATTCAAAATGAGTGATTCACTGTGTCAAAGGTTGGCGGGGAAAAGTCCACCCCTTCTGACCTGTTTCATCAGGAAGATTGATCGAGCTTCACATGAGAACGCTCCGATAAAGCTCTGAATACCGCTGTGCGATACTTACCCATGAAAACTCCCGATGCAACTTAGCATAGGCCATTTCACACTTCTTTCTCATCACCTGAGGTTCATTCAATGCCGTGGTAATCTTTTCTGCAAGGTCAGCGGCATCCTCAGTGCGAAAGAATAGGGTTTCCTCATCATTGAAAACCTCCTTGTTTTCAGGAATGTCACTACAGATCAGTGGAGTCTGCATGCTGGCCACCTCAAGCATCATGATAGACATGGCTTCTATGCTGGATGGAAAAACAAACAGTTTTGCGTTCCTCACATAATTGAGTAGCACGGCCTTTTCCTTAATCAAAGGAACAAACACCACATTAAGCCCCTTGGCCAAATTCCGTATGCGCTGTTCGTACTCCGGTATCTGACCTAAATCCCCAACTACGAGCACCAATCCGTGATAATCCAGTTTTCGCAAGGCCTCCAAGAATGTATGACAGCCTTTAGTGGCCATAATGCGACCTGCAGAAAACATCAGATAGTCTGAGTACTGGAGTTTCCCCGCGTCAACTTTTTCAGAGACGTTGATTCCATTTGGAACATACTCAATCTTGCGTGATACCATCTGCTCATAGGTCTGCTGCAACGGCTTTGCCACCGAGGTGATGACATCGCATGTTTGTAGAAAGATTTTTTCTACCGTCTTAAAGTACCAGGTCACCGATTTCCATTTATCCCTTTCCTGTGGGCGGCCATGGGTGGTACCTATTACCTTGTACCGTAAGCGCAATAGTGGGACCACAAATGCTCCATCCACATGGTGTAAGTGTATCAGGTCGTATTTTCCCAGAAACACAGCATGTAGGGCCGATACCAGATAGTAGTAGAACACATTGATTCTAGAATGCGGTAGTTTACGAAAGACCACTTGCTGGTATCCGCCAAGATCCCCTTCCTTTTCCGTATGAGAACTGGTAGCGTAAACCGTAAACTCATATTCGCATTTTAGTTGCTCAATGATGGCCTCACCAACTCTTGCAGCTCCGCCAAATGAAGGTAATCCTTTCAATCCGATGACTCCAACCCGATTCTTCTCCATTTACGATGCCGATACTTTACGATACCCGACCCTTGGTCAACTCCTCTGCAAATTTCAGATACTCTTTCAGCTTTGCCTCCCAAGTAAGATTGTTCTGGGCATAGCTATGCATATACTTCAACATGTTTTCCCTACACTGCGTCATTTTATCAGCAAATCGGATAATCTCCAAGATATCAATATCACTCTCATCTGAAGCTACCTGCAAAATGAAGGAATTGTCAGGGTCAACAGCATCAAAACCAGAGTCCAGATATGAAATTACGAATGGTAAACCCTTAAAAGCATACTCTACGGTTTTAATGGCCGAGGTATCATTCAGGCCCTTTCTATGAAGTGCCAACGGTGCAATTCCCAGATTCATTTGCGGAATAAGGTCATTTATCTCCTCTCTGCTCAACTTACCGTAGAATTTGAAGGTATCAGGGTAATCCTCAGTACCAGCTACATCCTTTGCCGAAAAGCCTCCTACAAAATGTACGACCACTTTCGGGACATTCCCCTTGGCCAACCCAGAAAAAACCGAGTTCACCAATCTATCCAGTCCATGCCAAACATCCGGCCTACTTCCCACGAAAAGCAGATTCAACGTTTGACCATCGTATGGATTGAAACCGAAATTCTCATTCCTCAGATTCGTATATCCGTTGGATATGACCCTCACTGGAATGTTTTGGGGAATATTTGATCGGTAGTGCGATGACAGATGATGACCGACCGTAATCATTCCCTTACATTTTGCCAGAGCCTTGTACAATAACCGCTGTTCCATGAATAGCCGCGCTCTCCTTAAAAAGGCCGCTGGCCGGTATGGTGCTGACGCTATTTTAGACCGTAGCTCCTCTATGATCATCGTCTGTATTTCTGCTATGCAATCTCTTTGCGTAAACAGTTTGAACAAGGATGGGTCTGTGGAAGAGTGTCGCAGAATTATTACATCGTAACCATCCAGATCTATGCTTCTCTCTATCAACTGCCGCTTAAAGAAAAAATACTCTATCAGGTGAAGCGGACCAGGAAGTGCAAATCGCGTCCTTATCTTCATAAGCCGATGGTCTGACACATTGTGTTCCGCCTTTAGTATAATGACATCCATTCTGTTTTCTCCCATCCGATGCAGCGCTTCGGCCTGTTGCTCTGCCTTTCTTACAACCCCAACGGAGCTGTCTTTCATTAACAGATAGATGTACGCAATTCTCATTGTTGTGAATACTTTGCTCCGATTCCTATTCCGAAAGCTGATTGCGCTTGAACAGACAAGAATACCAATTTAAGCGCTAGTAGCTTATTGTTTAAATATGGTGAAGAGCTTAAGTCATCCAATTCCAGGATAAACAAATCCCTTATGCTAAATACCCATGAAAAGCAAGACCTGAACTCATTTTACTAAGCATAATATCCGCGTATTTAGGGTCTAAGTTATTTTCAACCCCCGAATTCATGGAAGATACACTCGGATAAGTCTTTTTACCAAAAGGGTTTCCTGGTAATCCCATCCACTGGTAGATTTCATTGGCTAATTGCTCGGGAGACTTACAGAAATCCTCGTAGCGAACAGTTAGCATTCTACCACTACCTGTCAAATCCAAATTTGAATCATGAACTATCATATCATCAATAGTGTCCTGCCATAACTGTGAACAGCTCAATAGCAAATCATCAAAGCTGAGATCATATTCAGATGAGCCATACAGGTCTGATTTATCGGATGCAAGTCTTTGCTGTTTTTTTGCGTAGGAGAGTGCCACTGCTCTTCCGTCCCTTACCAGATGAATGAACCTAAGATCCGGTATCAACTCCAACAACCTTGGAATCATAAACGACACCATTGCGCTTTTCAACAGAAGATGTTTTTTTCCAGTCAGGGACTGAAAGTTCCCAAACGATGCCAGAAGAGCATGCTCGTCCTTTTCGCTCATTTGCCTTTGGGTATGTAGGCTGAAAGCCTTCGGGTCATACCAAAAAGGAGCAATATCCATCGCGGACTCGTGCCAAGGATAATATCTTGGATGCCATAATTCATTTGCTTCAAATGGGTAAGTAGCAAGGCTTTTATGCGATGACAAAACCTCCTTTAGTATTGAAGTACCACTTCTTCCACAGCCCAATATTATCACAGGGTTTCTAATTCTCCCTTTATGAGAAGTCCATTGGGTTAATCCATTTGCCAATAGAAGTTCCAAGAATGGAATCATGTTCTTGACCTGAAAATTGTCTTTACGCCAGAATGCTTTCATTTAGGTGTTTTACCTATTTGAATTGGTGCCGCAAGATAGCTTTGTTTTAACAGGTTGACTTAAGTACGGCAGGTAAAATCAACTGAAGAGATTGACCCTGAAATATGTTCCGACCTTACGAAGGTTGCTTATCATGAACGACCAAATAAAAAAGCACTTTGAATGTTTTTTATAGAACCGCCAGTCACAGATCAGAGAATTATGGGCATGAACTCCTTTAAAACCTCTGATAAATTGAACAATCGGCTCTTTTTTGAACGATGCTCCAGCGCCAGTTAAATCCACTTGGTTGTATAGAACCAGATCATAATCAATTATTACTTTGATATTGCGCTCCACAGCTGTTAATGTCAAATCAGTATCACTTTTGTATTGAGGGAAGCGAACCTCATCCAATAAACCGGTCTTTTCAATTACCGATGTAGGCAGGTACATTCCTCTTCCTGGCAATTCGCACGAAGGGCGCGTCCCCTTGTGTACGCTCTCATCATAAGGGGAAAATGTTTTGAAATAGTGTTTTCGTCTTGTCGTACACCAGTTAATCCGTTCCACTCCGGCAAAGAATATCCTAGGATGTTTCTCTGCAGTAAGACAGAGCGACCCGATAATGGTGTCAGGATGGGCGGCAACAGAAATTTCCAACGCTGATAGGTAGGTCTCCGGTACGGTAAGGTCATCATTCAAGTGAAGTACCCCTTTACAACCTAAGCTTTTGGCAAATTTGATTCCTTCATTTAAGGACTTGGTCCAAAACCATTGTCCGGTACCATTCACCACATGGGTATCAGGAAATTCATTCGACAGCATTTCAGTGGTACCATCTGTAGACCCATCAACTACCACCACAATCTGATACATCTCCTTGACACCAACCTGCTGCGCAAGGTTTTCTAGCAGTTTCCTCAGGTGGTTCTTCCTGTTGAAGGTGGGTATTACAATAGCGATGCTCATGTTTGATTGTTGTTGATCAACAAAAGTGGAAATCCAAGAAACAGGGGTTTGAGGAAATACATCTCTGAGAAACCCAACATCAGAATCACCAGGACCAATGCCCAGTAGAAACTTGAAGGAAATCTAACCTCCGCCAAAGACCGGAAGGCCATTCGATAACCAACAAAAAAGAACAGGAAAAAGCCAGGAATTCCAAATCTGACCAGGAAATCCGTAGTACCATTGTTCCGGTGGTTTTCACTCGTTCCAGCTTCTGCATTTTCAAACCTGGTTTCCCTTGAAACTCCTTTTCCCACTATAGGACTCTCCATCATGTCGCGCAGGTCGAGTACAGCGCTGACCATCCTATTTCGCGTCAGTTCATCTGCCTTGTCGACATCGAAACTGGCCTGTGCTGTCACCTTTCCTCCCAAAAAATCCACCTGATTGTATGCCAATAGGAACAAGGCAATTACCACTGGTCCACCTAGAAGGGCATACTTATTCTTTTTGACCAGTAACATGTAAAACAGGTACAGCAGGAAGCAGGCCACGTAAGCGGTGGTTGAAAACGTGGTCCCCAGCGCCAATATGAATATCTTGTTCTGCCGACTGAAGAACTCTTGGCCGCGAAGAAGGTTAAATATAATCGCCAATATTAAAAACCCTCCGAATGCCCCAGGCTCCCAGAATGGCCCGGCATTTCTTGGTATTCCTGTTGCTGCTCGGTAGTCGTTTACACAGAAGGTATATACCACAATAGATGGAAACGGCCGGTACATTTCGGGCCCTTCGTAAAGGTCGAATGGCTTTGCTATGCTATTTTCCAGTACAGTTTCTACGGATGGTACCAAAGCACTGGGAATGTAGAGACAGAGGCTGAATACACTGAGAAAATAGAGCAGCTTCACATATCTTGAACTGAAACTGGATCCAAGCAGGTGCATGGTTCCATACGCAAGGATCAATCTAAGTGCGATGTTCACATAGCTTGGGTCAAGAACCTTGTACGTGTATATCTGCATGGCAGAAATGCCGATGTAAAGAGAAACCATGACCAAAAAAACCTTTTTAACCCGGTGTTTTTTCAGAAACAGTATTACAACCAACACAAGTACGCCAAATAAGTTGGCCACATTCCCTACTGGCTGTTTGTAGATAAATGGTATTCCAGAAAGCCCAACCAGCAAAAACAGGAAAAACCACCTGAATCCCCTCTCAAAGACTCTATTGCCAAATTTAAACCCCATTAGATTGCCGAACGGATGAATCGTGCAGGATTGCCGGCCCATATCTCTCCTGCGGGCACATCCTTACTCACTACAGAGCCTGCTCCAATGATGGCCCTTTCGCCAATTGACACGCCTTTCAGTATAGTAGAATGTGCCCCAATAAACACTTCATTACCTACCGTTATGGGTGCATGTTTTACCTGGTCTGTTCTTTCTGGTAATGCGCATCTTTCGGCAGAGTCCAGCGAATGAAAGTCCGTGTCATAGAATACGGTATTTCCACCAACTCTGATTCCATTGCCAAATGTTATGCTATCTGTGCAGAATATGGCAACGGAACTCATGCCAACGTTCGAGCCGATTACAACCGAGGCCCCATCCCCAACATGTATCACGCTTCTTTGATTTCTGCCGATGACGTTGAATCTGCCCCCACTGTTGAGTCTGAAATCATCACCTATGATCAGACTTGATGTTTTTTTAAGAACAAACTGAGGAATGCCATTGAATGTTGGGTTTTTACCTATCCGAATCCGAAAGGCCATGCTTTGAACAGACACATACGCCTTAGCGAGAATCTTCAATAATACGGAAATCGCCTTCCTCCAGACCTTAATAATAACTCTCACATCAACTGGCTATTGGTTTCCGAATTGGCTTTGGCAAACTTCATGTACCTAACCGTATCCGTAAATTGCAAATGGTTTTTCTTCAGATAATCAAACGACCGATCCCACCAGCGATCCTGCAAAAGAAAGGCAATCTGCTCATCATCAAACCTCTTGCGAATAACCTTTGCCGGAATTCCTCCCACAATGCAATAAGGTTGAACATCTTTGGTAACAATAGCACCTGCCGCTACTACCGCGCCATCATGTATGGTAACTCCATCCAATATTTTCGCACCTGCTCCAATCCAAACATCATTTCCCACTTGTACGGTCTCGTATTCCTCAAACATATTCGAGTCTGCAAAGTAATGTGACTTCTTATTCGAATAAAAGGCCGGGTGCATGGAAACTGTGTCAACCGGATGAATCCCAAGTCCAATTCGAACATCCTCCCCAATACAACAGAACTTTCCGATGACGGCATCCTGAATGATGCTTCGGTTATTGACGTAACTGTAATCACCAATCACTGAGTCTCTGATTATGATATCATTCGTCAGGAGATTGTAGTTCCCGAATTGAACTCGGGTCACCTTATTCCGAAATCCCATCATAAGCTGTTTACCCCTATTCGAGTTCAACACGTTGAGTCTGTGCAATGTTGAAGCAAGCCAGTTGAGTGCAGGACAGCTTTTCAGTATTTGCTTCATTTCGGATATCACTTCAACCAAAGTCCCTTTGCACGGCCGTTGATCAGCTTTGAATATTGCATCGGTACAATAACGGCAAACATTGCCAAACAAATGATACTTGCAAGAATAACCCCCGAACTACCGAGACCGAGATTAGAACCAAGGTAAACTGACAATGGAATATTCAGACCAGCTGACAGAATCATTACCAAGAGTTGAACTTGCACCTTTCCAACTCCATTCAGATAGTTGATGAATATGGAGGTGAAAGTATTAAGAACAACAAAAACCGCCATCAGCACGGAAAGCATCAACGGAATACGGCTAGCTGTCTCTTCACCTACCCATAAAAGGAAAGCGAATGGAGAAATAACTACAAGTAAGACTGAAAGCCCCAAAAAACCGACCCATACTTTCATTAGTTTCCGAACAGTCTTTTGAATCCAAGCCACATCATTTTGCTCGTGTGCATTGGTAAAAGCTGACCACATTGGAACCATCAATATGTTGAAACCCATAGTAATGATGCTGAAGTATTTATGGGGTATGAAATATAACGTAACCTCGGATGGTCCAAAAAGGCGGGACACGATCATGTTATCAGTTGTGTAAATAATGACCTGCCCTGCCTGTAAGATAAAGAACTTGACGCCCAAACCCACTAGGCTCCGGATCTTGGCCCTGTCAATCAGGTCGATAGACGGTCGCAGCTTGCTGTAAGAACCAAAATAAGCGTAAAAACTAGCACCAAGGTACACCAGTACTATAGGGGCCGTGATGGCTGTCCCTACCAAAAGAATGGTTGGTCGTGCATCGAGAAGAATAGCCATAACGATACACGCCAGAGACAACACGCTTCCCAACGGTACTATCACGTTATTCAAAGCAGGTCGTTGATCCGCCATGAAAACCATACCGACAAGTTTGAGCACAAATCGGAGACAAAACAAACCGAACACAACCAATATGACAAGTCTGAGATCATTCAAAAGTCCACTTGGCGCGCTCAGCAAGGTTTCCCAATCAATGAACTGATTTGCAACCGCAAAAATGACGAACATACCGACCGAGATAAGACCTATTGCGTAATAGGCCGAGCTGACCAATTTTCTTCCTTCTGTCAGGTCATTTTTAGCAAGTGCTGCCCCCAATTGATTCCTCATACCGTTTCCTAGCCCAACATCCAAGAAAGAGAACCACCCTACGACAGATCCGATGGTTAACCAAATACCATATTTGGTCTCTCCCAAATAAGCCAAAATCAAAGGTACCTGAACGAATCCAATGGAAATATTGATCCCTTTAATGAAGATGGAATAGATAATTTGAAACTTAGCCTTTACGCTTCTTTCATGTCCTTTAAGAAGCGTTGAACTAAGTCGTTCAAATCGTCTACTGATCATTCAAAATAATCTAGGGTCTCATAACCACTATCCCTAAGCAGCCTGTCTTTTTTGAAAGAAGCAATATCACTTTTTACCATATCAGCAACCAAACCTGAAAGGTCGTACTTCGGCTTCCAACCCAACTTGGTATTGGCCTTGGTGGCATCTCCAATAAGAAGATCCACTTCTGTTGGCCTGAAGTATTTCGTATCAACGGCCAATACCTGCTTTCCAACCTCCAACGGATAATCAGGGTTTGAAGATGAAGAGACATACGCAGTTTCATTAACACCTTCGCCTTTGAACTCTAGCTCAATACCCAATTCACGGAAGGCCATCTTCACAAATTCGCGAACAGCGGTGGTCTTGCCAGTAGCGATAACGAAGTCCTCCGGAGTTTCCTGTTGCAGAATCAGCCACATGGCCTCGACATAATCCTTGGCATGGCCCCAATCTCTTTGCGCATCCAAGTTACCCAAGTAGAACATATCCTGCATACCAAGAGCAATCCTTGAAACTGCCCGCGTGATCTTTCTGGTTACAAAAGTTTCTCCTCGAATCGGAGACTCATGATTGAACAGAATACCGTTGCACGCATACATGCCGTACGCTTCGCGATAATTGACCGTGATCCAATATGCGTACATCTTGGCAACGGCATAAGGTGAACGCGGATAGAATGGGGTCGTTTCACTCTGCGGAACTTCCTGTACCAAGCCATAAAGCTCTGATGTAGATGCCTGATAGATCTTGGTCTTCTCTGTCAGTCCAAGCAATCTAACCGCTTCCAATATTCTAAGTGTTCCCGTGCCATCCGCATTGGCCGTGTATTCCGGCACATCGAAACTCACTTTCACGTGACTCATGGCTGCCAAATTGTAAATCTCATCAGGCTGAACCTCCTGAATAATCCTGGTAAGATTCATTGAATCTGTCAGATCACCGTAGTGCAGATGGTATTTGACATTCGTCTCGTGAGGATCGCGATAAAGGTGGTCAATGCGGTCTGTATTGAACAAAGAACTTCTTCGCTTAATGCCGTGAACTTCGTATCCCTTTTTAAGTAGAAACTCTGAGAGGTAGGCTCCATCCTGACCGGTGACCCCGGTTATCAATGCTACTTTGGTCATGTTGCGTATTGCTCCTTGTTTTTCAAAAAATCATTGTAGGCCATTTCAACCCCTTCTTGTAGTCTCACTTTGTAACTCCAGCCAAGTTCTTTCAGCTTGCTCACATCCATAAGCTTTCTTGGAGTACCATCGGGCATGGTCGTGTTCCACCTGATACTACCTTCGAATCCAACCGTATGTTTAACGGTTTCGGCCAGTTCTTTTATTGTTACGTCTTCTCCTGTTCCAACATTCACGAACTGCTTACCATCATAGTTCTCCATGAGGAAAAGACAGGCGTCCGCAAGGTCATCTGCATACATGAACTCACGCTTTGGAGTTCCGCTTCCCCAAACTTCGACCTCCTTGCTGCAGTTCTCTTTCGCTTCATGAAATTTGCGAATAAGTGCAGGCAGCACGTGCGAATTCTCCAGGTTGTAATTGTCGCCAATTCCATAAAGATTGGTGGGCATCGCGCTGATGAAGTTGGACCCATACTGGTCGCGATAAGCCTCACAAAGTTTAATGCCTGCGATCTTGGCAATAGCATAAGGTTCATTGGTCGGTTCTAACTCGCCAGTAAGGAGGTACTCTTCCTTCAACGGTTGGTCTGCATACTTCGGATAAATACAGGATGACCCGAGGAACAATAGTTTTTTAACACCGAATAGATGGCAAGCATGAATAACGTTACTTGCGATCATGATGTTGTCGTATAGAAACTCTGCTCTGTAGGTGTTGTTGGCATGAATGCCACCCACCTTAGCTGCAGCCATGAAGACGTAATCCGGTTTCTTCTCTTCAAAAAATCGGTTCACGGCTAATTGGTCTCTGAGATCGAGTTCAGAGGATGACGCAGTAAGAATATTCTCAAATCCGCGGGATTTCAGCGCTCTCACAATGGCCGAACCCACCATTCCGCGGTGACCTGCAACATATAATTGGTCTTGCTTGTGCATTCGCTATCGCATAATTCGCGCAAATCTACAATTCAACTGCTTCAATGAAAATTTAATCGCAACATAGCTATGGCTTACGGTCATACCAATGACCAACATGAACCTCAAGCCGCGATTGAGCTAAATTCCGTGAAATACAAAATGAGCGGAACAGGCAACCTCCTAAACCTGACCGTAATATTCCGAATGCCACCGCACCGCTTCAGCAATACCAAAATCAAGTTTTGTCTTTGGCAAGCTGCCTATTGTTGCGGTAAGCTTCGTCATATCTGCATACGTTTGTTTCAGGTCTCCCGGCTGCATGGGTAAATAGCGGATCAATGCCTCCCTATCAAGGGCTTTCTGAATCTCACCAATGAACTTGGAGAGAGATACAGGGTTTCCTGAACCTACGTTGAATACCTGATACAACTTATCATTATCAGCCGTAGAAGCAACTGATAACCTCAACACCATTCGGACAAGATCCTCGACATATGTAAAGTCTCGCTGCATGTCACCGTTGTTATAAACGTCAATCTGTTTTCCCTTTCGAATTCGTTCAACAAATTTGTGCAGTGCCATGTCTGGTCTGTCCCACGGACCATAAACTGTGAAAAATCGAAGAGCGGTGACTTTAAGTTGAAACAACTTGCTATAAGCATGAGCAATAAGCTCAGTTGACGCCTTAGTTGCTGCGTAAATAGACAATGGGGTGTCGCATGTCATATCTTCTCGGAATGGGGTTTCTGTGATTGCGCCATAAACGCTTGACGATGACGCCAAATAGACATGCTCGACCCGATGCATTCTACATGCTTGAAGCAATGATGTCGTTCCAACCACGTTACTATCTATGTAGGCTTGTGGATTATCAATGGAGTACCTTACTCCGGCCTGCGCGGCCAAATGAAAGACCTGAGAAACATTGTAATTCTTGATGATCCGAGACATCACCTCCACCTCCGCGATGTCTTGCTTCACAAACACAAATGGTGTTAAACCGCTATCCGTGTTCATTGAAGAGTCTTCATCCCCCTCAACATTGAATCTCAGTTCGCGCAGCCTTGCGATTTTCAGTTGGACATCATAATAATCGTTAAGATTGTCTACCCCAACCACACGAAATCCCTCCGCTAAAAGTCCGCGAGTGAGATGCATCCCGATGAAGCCAGCGCAGCCAGTAACAAGTACAGTTTCAACTTCTGCCATTCATTTTCAATTGATTAGCTTGGTAGTAGAAACCCCCTCAACCAATGGAATGATGATCACTTCATCAACCAGATCAGCCCCAACCACATTATTGGGTTCGTAATCTCCGCCTTTTACGATAATCTGAGGTTGCAACTGCGTAAGGAGTTCGAAAGGTGTGTCTTCTTCAAAAACAATGATTGCATCCACGGATGGCAATGCGGCCAATGCTTCTACACGTTGATCTACCATGTTTATCGGTCGCGATTCTCCTTTAAGTCTCTTGATGGAATCGTCAGCATTCAACCCAACTACAAGCACATCGCCCAACTGCCTTGCTTCGTGCAGTAGCTTTCTGTGACCTTGATGAAGCACATCGAAACAGCCGTTAGTGAAAACCACTTTTCGCCCAGCATTTTTCCGCTTGAATGACTCAATCTCGCTTCGCGAAACTTCCTTGAAACCACCTTTGAGGAAGGATTCCAATTCCGAACGATGAACCACTGCCGTTCCGCGCTTGCTGACAACGATTCCAGCGGCTGCATTGGCCACAAATGCACTTTCTATCACTGATTTTCCTTCGGCCAAACTCACACCGATTGCTGCAAGAACAGTATCTCCCGCTCCACTCACATCAAAAACCTCCAACGCACGAGTTGGAATATTCAAGACTTTTTGCTCAGAAACCACCGTCATTCCATAGCTGGAACGAGTAGCAACGATATTTTCAATGGCAAACTGATTGCGCAATTTCTGGCATGCATTAACAACCAGATTATCGTCATTCTTGATGCCTTTCCCAGTATCTGTCATGGCCAGCTCTGCTAAATTCGGAGTGATCAGAAATGCCCCTTTGTAAACTGACCAATTGGCACGTTTCGGGTCGACTAGAATTCGTTTTCCGTTTGCAAGAGCCAAATCGAAAATCAACTTCAAAACCTCATCCGAAAGGGTTCCTTTCGCATAATCAGAAAGCAGAATTACGTCTGATTCTGGAATCAGCGCATCCAACTTTGAGGTGAGTTCCGCTAACTGCGTATCACTCCAAACAAGTTCTTCTTCTCTATCGAAACGAACAATCTGCTGACCAGAAACCACACGTGTTTTCACAATTGTTGGCTGGTTTCCTTCAACCATTGCAGGTGTAATTCCAACGTTCTTACAGCAATCCAGAATTGTAGCTGCTGCAGCATCATTTCCGACAAGACCAAGAAGCGTTGCTTTTCCGCCCAATGAGGCCACATTGGCGGCCACGTTTCCCGCTCCACCTAACGTTGACCATTCACGGTCAACTTTCACAACGGGAACCGGTGCTTCAGGGCTTATGCGTGTCACGTTTCCCGCCACATACTGGTCGAGCATGATGTCGCCAATTACCAATATGCGCGGTTGTGCTGCCATAAATTGAGGTTGAATTTACACAACCATACACGCACCAACGGTATTGTTGGTTGCTTCGTCCACCAAGATCATTGATCCTGTGTTGCGGTTTTTGCGGTATCCATCCAAGAAGATCGGAACGGTGGTTCTCAGCGTAATTCGGCCAATATCGTTCAACCCGATGGCGTTATCATCTTCCAATTTCTGAAGGGTGTTGATGTTCATCTTGTATTTCACTTCCTTGATGATGCAACGTGCATCGCGTGAAGTGTGCTTCAACGCATACTTACCACCAACTTGCATCGGTTTTTCGTTCAGCCAACATACCATCACGTCAAATTCCTGCTTTGATTCCGGTTGGTTGTTCACCTTCACGATCATATCGCCACGGCTGATGTCAATATCATCTTCCAAGGTCATGGTGACACTCATTGGAGGAAAGGCTTTATCTATCGGCCCGTTCATGGTGTCAATTGACTTGATCCTGGAAGTGAACCCTGAGGGGAGCACCGCAATTTCTTCTCCTTGACGGAAAACACCACCCGCAACACGACCGGCATAACCACGATAGTCGTGATACTCGGTCGTCATCGGACGCACCACATATTGAATTGGGAAACGCGGATCGATGTGGTTCTGATCGCTACCGATATGAACATTCTCCAAGATGTGCATCAACGTAGGTCCTTGGTACCAATCCATGTTCTTTGATCGGTCAACTACGTTGTCTCCCAATAATGCACTAATAGGCACAAAACGCACATCCTTGATGGCCAATTTAGCCGAGAAATCTTCGAAATCGCTATGCACCTTCTCGAACGCTTTCTCGTCATAATCGACAAGATCCATCTTGTTCACACAGACCACTACATGAGGAATCTGAAGCAGAGAAGCGATGTACGCGTGGCGCTTGGTCTGCTCAATTACACCATGCCGTGCGTCCACAAGGATAATGGCCAAGTTGGCGGTTGAAGCGCCCGTAACCATGTTTCTGGTGTACTGAATGTGTCCAGGCGTATCGGCAATGATGAACTTACGCTTGGGCGTTGCGAAGTAGCGGTAAGCCACATCAATGGTAATCCCTTGTTCGCGCTCAGCACGAAGTCCATCTGTCAAAAGAGCAAGGTTCACATGCTCCTCGCCTTTTCTTTTGCTTACCGACTCAATAGCTTCCATCTGGTCTTCGAAAATCGACTTGCTATCGTACAGCAATCGACCAATCAAGGTGCTCTTTCCATCATCCACACTACCAGCGGTGGTGAAGCGCAAAAGCTCCATGTTCAGGTATCCTTTGCTATCGTATTTTTCTTCCATAAAATGTGAAATATGAAGGTTGAAAGCTGAAAATCGGCTACCGCTTTACGATAGACACGAAAATCGCAACCAATTGTTCTGCTTCGTTTTTAAGTGCTTCTGTTTGTTCTTTTCCGATGATATTCGCGAGAGTCAATAAATCAAGCCAATAAGCGCTTTCATCGGCCTCCTCAATTACAACACCCAGTTTTGCTTTGTATTCCTTTTCCGATCTCCCTCGAAATGCAGAATTCGTGTTGGCACCAACTGAAGTTCCCGAACGCAAAAGTTGCTTACCGAGAATCTGCGCTTCTGTGGTCTTAGGCAAATTCTGATAGAATTTCACAATTGCCAAAGCAAAAAGCTTGGTTCGGTGCTTTAGGTCGTTGTGTGTGTGCATTTCTGGTTTCAACTTTCTGATTTCAGCTTTCAGAAATAACCTTGCTTCTTTCTGTCTTCCATTGCCGCTTCAGAACGCTTGTCATCTGCACGGCCACCACGTTCAGTTACGCGTGTTGATGCTACTTCATCAATAATGGCTTCGAGTGTTGACGCACCAGAAAGAACAGCTCCCGTACAAGTGGCATCACCGATCGTTCTGAAACGGATCTGCATTTCCTTCACCTCTTCCGTATCTCGTGTCTGAATGAAGTCTGTCTTTCCGAGGATCATTCCATCCCGCATAAAACACTCGCGTTTGTGACTGAAATACAGGCTTGGAAGTTCAATTCCTTCTAAAAGGATGTACTGCCAGATGTCCATTTCTGTCCAGTTACTGATCGGGAACACCCGGAAATGCTCGCCCATGTGCTTCTTTCCGTTGAAGATGTTCCAAAGCTCAGGTCGTTGATTCTTCGGATCCCATTGTCCGAAATCGTCACGGTGCGAGAAGAAACGCTCCTTCGCGCGCGCCTTTTCCTCATCACGTCTTGCCCCACCGATGGCACAATCGAACTTGCCCGTTTCGATGGCCTCCAAAAGAGTGACCGTTTGCAAACCGTTTCGACTTGCATTGAAGCCAGTTTCCTCCACAACCTTTCCTTGATCGATGCTATCCTGAACCGAAGCCACAATCAGATTCGCCCCCAGTTTCTCCATGTATCTGTCACGGAACTCGATGGTTTCAGGGAAGTTGTGTCCCGTATCCACGTGCATCATCGGAAAGGGGATCTTGGCTGGCCAAAAAGCCTTGCGTGCCAAATGCGCAACAACGATCGAGTCCTTGCCTCCTGAAAACAAAAGGACAGGGTTTTCGAACTGGGCGGCCACTTCGCGCAACACGAACATCGACTCCGATTCCAACTCTCTTAGGTGTGATAATTTGTATGATTCCATATTCTACTTTCTGATGAGCGGCAACACCGCATCAAATATCTGTTGGGCACATTCGTCAATTGAACGGCCTACTGTTTTTACATCCAAAAACGGGTTTTCGGGCGCCTCAAAAGGGGCATCCAAACCCGTAAAATTCTTGATCTGACCAGCACGCGCTTTGGCATAAAGCCCTTTCACATCGCGCTTTTCGCATTCCTCAAATGGTGTGTTGACGAACACTTCCAACATATCATCTCCCAAAATATCCTTCGCCTGTTGGCGGATGTCTTTGGTTGGGCTCACGAAACAATTCAAAGTCACAATTCCGCAGTCCACAAACAACTTCGATACCTCTGCAATTCTCCGAATGTTCTCCTTTCGATCTTCCTCAGAAAAACCAAGATTGTTGTTGATTCCTGAACGAATGTTGTCACCATCCAGAACCTGCGTTAGAATTCCTTCTTCCGCAAGCAACTTTTCCACCGCTGCCGCGATGGTTGTCTTTCCCGAACCCGAAAGTCCAGTCATCCAAACCACCAAACCCTTCTGGTTCAAAAGGCTTTCCTTGTCCTCTCGTTGAAGGATGCTGTCGAAGGTTGTGTGAATATTCTCTGGCGTGCTCATTTTGGGCGCGCAAAGGTACGCAAATGCCTTCGCTTTACCGAATTCGAACTTATCTCAAGGAAGAAGCCCCATTATGCACTTGACATAACAGGGCTTCAGAACACGGAAACGGGGTTGGATTACTTGACCAACTGCACTTTTTCGGTCATGAGCTCTCCTGACTGTGTTCTGACTGAAACGAAGTAAACACCGCTTTCCAAACTTGAAAGGTCTGCGTGGATGTGTTCCATCTCATCCATGAACAGTTCCACATCATTGGCAATGCCCATCACCAAACGGCCATCAATTCCATACACGTCAATGTTTGCCACATCATCCAGATCCATCATGATATTCAGATCTAAATGCCCATCTGTTGGGTTCGGATAAGCTGTCAGACCATATTCACCATCAATTTCAGGAGCGGCCAAACGAGAATTACAACCACCCAATTGATCGCCATGGTTCAAGTGATCAGCAACTTGGTTGGTGCGAACGCATCTTGTTCTTCCTCTGTGACACACGTAAACCTTACCGTTTCCACAGCGGATGTCGTTCACTTCCACTGTTACATCATCGGTTGCGGTGTAGCCGTTGAAATCCGTCACAGTTACCGTGTAGGTGGTTGTTGATGTCGGGCAAACGTTAGCTGAAGCGCTGTTTGAGCCATTGCTCCAACTGTACGTGTATGGCGGAACACCACCGCTTGCAGATGCAGAAAGAGTGGTGCAATTTGAACCGTAGCCGTAGATCACTTCCACGTCTGGGCCAGCATCCACACTTGGAGAAACGAGGTCAACGATCATGTCTGACTGGCCATTGCAACCATAAGGAGCCACACCAACGCCATCACCTTCAGCACCCATCAACTCCAACGTATTTGGGAAACCATTGGTGACGAAGCTGAACGCAACGCAATAAGAACCAGGCGTCCCTGAGTTCAACTCAACGTTCGCCCAGCAGTCATTCCAACTGCTTAGTGGTCTGTCGAAAATCAAATATTCAGGACCATACAAATTATTGTACCCCGTGTAAACTGCTCCTGTGAATGGGCTAGTAAGCGTAGCTGGGAAACTGGCAACAGTCGCTCCGTTATCCACTTTAACAGCCCACGTACCTGTGTAGCCAACCGCACCGAAATCGTTGCCAGAACGCCCCGCTCCAACGCAGAACTCAACTGTGAATTCATATTGATTTCCGCCAAGATCGCTCATGGAAACCAGATTAAAATAGGAATTGTGACAGGCCATCGCATCTGTTCCAACCAGCGCCAGAACCATCATCAACATCGAAATGTAAATCTTCTTCATAACTCTAAATTTTTGGGATTAGGGTTCAAACTTACCTTGAGGTCGCAGCTGAATTTTGCCTGATCAAACCGTGGTCGCGCCTCCTGAAACAACTGTAGGCGAATGGCGCACAAGTGTAAATCTGTGCCGAAAACGCAAAATCCGACCATCGACCGAAATTGTACATTAGCACCATCAATCTGTAGGATGACGAACAACGAATTGATAGGTCTGAAACGCTCCATCGACCAAGTTGGAGTGGAGGAACGAACGGCCCGTTTTCAGACACGGAGCATCAAGAATGCGGCAAAAATTCAGGGGCTGAAAATGGCCTTGAACATGATCGATCTGACCACGCTTGAGGGCAAGGACACGGAAGGAAAGGTGCGGCAGATGTGCTACAAAGCGGCCCATTTGCACGATGCGCTGCCCGATCTACCAACGGTTGCGGCCGTATGCGTGTACCCGAATTACGTATCAACTGCGGTCGATGCGCTGAAAGGAACAGGAATCAAAGTCGCTTCCGTTGCAACGGCTTTTCCTTCGGGAAATTCATCGAGAGAGATAAAATTGGCAGACACCAAGATTGCGGTTGATTCGGGGGCGGACGAAGTGGATATGGTCATCTCGCGGGGCGAATTCCTCTCGGGGAATTTCAGTTTTGTGTTTGATGAAATCGCGGCCATCAAAGAAGCGTGTGGGAAGGCCCGTTTGAAAGTGATCTTGGAAACAGGTGAACTTTCCACATTGGATAACGTGCGCCACGCCAGCGACATCGCCATTCTTGCTGGAGCCGATTTCATCAAAACCTCCACAGGAAAGATCAGCCCAGCGGCAACAATGCCCGTATCGCTGGTGATGTTGGAAGCTATTCGCGACCACTACTACGCTACGGGAAAAATGGTGGGAATGAAGCCTGCAGGCGGCATCAGCAAAGCCAAGTTGGCACTGCATTATTTGGTCATGGTGAAAGAGACGCTGGGCGATGCATGGCTGAGCAATGAATGGTTCCGTTTCGGGGCCAGCAGCTTGGCCAACGATGTGTTGATGCAACTGGCAAAACAGGCCGAGGGCCGATATCAAGGATTGGATTATTTCAGTAAAGACTGATGCACACAAAGTCTCAATTATCGGTTGACCAGTGGATTGAAATTCTTCTGAACGAAGAAATCACTAAACCATTTGGACTTGAAATTTTGCAGACCATTTACGCATTCGAGAACCATTCTGCCGCAGCAAGTCAAGCCGCAGCAATCATGGGAATTCCAGGGGAAAAGCCCTGGAGCCAACTGAACTTGGAGATTTGGAGATATGCTGACCGCATAAAGAAACATGAATACCCAATTCAGTTTTCAATTCGAGAAGATAACAACAAGGAGAGGTTTTGGGACACATTTTTCAGTAGCGAAGCTGAAGGAAATCTATTCCCTTGGAAACTTTATGATGAGCTGGCTGAAGCTCTGGAAAAAACCGAGTTAACGGGTGTTGTTCAGTTTCCTGAGGAAATTCCGTTAGACGAAGGGTTGGGTTTGACCGAAGGTGCAAAAAAGACAATCGTAGTGAACGTTTATGAACGCTCATCCCAAGCAAGAAATGCCTGCATTAAACACTGGGGAACTGATTGTTGTGTTTGTGGAATTGATTTCGGTTCAAAATATGGGGAAATAGGAAAAGGCTTCATTCACATACATCATCTTACACCTTTGTCATCAATTGAAAAGGATTACGAGATAAACCCGATTGAAGATCTTAGACCTGTTTGCCCAAACTGCCACGCCATGTTGCACAAGGAAAACCCACCGCTTTCCATTGAGGCATTGAAGAATTTGATTAATTAGCCAAAATACGATGGCACAAAAGACAGAAAACAAGCTCGATTTCGGTTCAAAATGGGAGTACGCGGCTGCGCCTGAAAGTGCCGACCACGCCTCCATCATGGACGAATACGGGCTTTATATCAACGGCAAATTTGTGAAGGCCGAGGGTGGAAAGAAGTTCGCTTCCATCAACCCGAGCAACGACCAGCACATTGCCTATTTCGCGGAAGCGTCTGACAACGATGTGGATAAGGCGGTGAAGGCTGCGCGAAAGGCGTACAAGGAAGTTTGGAGCGTGATGCCCGCGAAGGAGCGCGCCAAGTACATTTTCCGCATTGCGCGGTTGATACAGGAACGCGCGCGTGAGTTTGCCGTTCTGGAAAGTATGGATGGCGGCAAGCCGATCCGTGAGAGCCGCGATATTGACATTCCGCTGGCGGCCAACCACTTTTTCTACTACGCTGGCTGGGCCGATAAATTGGAATACGCTTTCCCAGGAAAGAAAATTGAGCCTGTTGGCGTGGCGGGACAGATCATTCCGTGGAATTTCCCGTTGCTGATGGCCGCTTGGAAACTTGCGCCAGCGTTGGCCTGCGGAAACACGGTTGTGCTGAAACCAGCCGAAACCACTCCGCTCACAGCCATGAAATTAGCCGAGCTCATTCACGATAGCGGATTGCCCGCTGGCGTGGTGAATGTGGTGACGGGTGCAGGTGCGACTGGTGCAGCCATTGTCAATCATCCCGATGTAGATAAAATCGCATTCACGGGTTCAACGGGAGTTGGAAAGATCATTCAGAAAGCGATTGCAGGAACGCACAAAAAAGCAACGCTTGAATTGGGCGGAAAAGCCGCTAACATCATTTTTGATGACGCGCCCATCGACCAAGCAGTTGAAGGTATCATCAACGGGATTTTCTTCAACCAAGGACATGTTTGCTGTGCTGGTTCACGGCTTTTTGTGCAGGAGAATGTGAAGGATGAAGTGCTTCGAAAACTGATTGACCGCATGGGTTCGCTCATCGTTGGCGACCCACTCGACAAGAACACCGATGTGGGTGCCATCAACTCGAAAGAGCAACTCAACACCATCAATAAATATTTGAAGATCGGGCAGGAAGAAGGCGCGGAGATCTATCAGCCGAAATGCTCGCTACCGAACAAAGGGAATTGGTGTCCGCCAACGCTTTTCTGCGAGACATCGCAAAGCCACCGAATTGTGCAGGAAGAGATTTTCGGTCCCGTACTGACAGTTCAAACGTTCAGAACGGTTGATGAGGTGATCGACAAGGCAAACAACACGCCTTTCGGGCTTTCGGCAGGTGTGTGGACGGACAAAGGTTCGAAGATCTTCAACCTGACCACCAAACTCCGTGCGGGTGTGGTTTGGGCGAACACCTACAACAAATTTGACCCGACATCGCCATTCGGTGGTTACAAGGAAAGTGGTTTTGGAAGGGAAGGCGGGCTGCATGGATTATTGCCTTACGTGAATTTGGTTTAACCGCAAAGACGCGGAGAGTTTTCGCAAAGGGCGCAAAGAGATTATAATGAACGAACTAAATACAATGACTGAAAATGAGCTGGCGACAGAGGTCATTGGATGTGCAATTGCAGTTCATCGTGCTTTGGGGCCTGGATTGCTGGAAAGCGCATACGAGCAATGCCTCGCATATGAGTTACGTCAATCTGGTTTTCGGGTCGAGGTTCAAAAGCCGATGCCGTTAGTTTATGAGGAAGTTGAAATGGATTGTGGCTACAGAATTGATCTGTTGGTGGAAGGCAAACTGATTATTGAGTTAAAAGCGGTTGAAAGGCTAATGGACGTTCATATGGCTCAAACGCTTACTTACCTGAAGCTAAGCGGATGTAAATTGGGTCTGTTGATGAATTTCAACGTTTCCGTGTTGAAGAAAGGAATACAACGAGTTGTAAATGGGCTATGATATTTAACCGCAAAGACGCTGAGACTGCGCGAAGAGCGCAAGGAATTATTAACGGAAAACTCCGCGCTCTCTGCGAAAACTCCGCGTCTCCGCGGTAAAAGAAAAAACATGAGCAGATTGGAAGTACTCAAAACATATAAGATCTACATCGGAGGGCAGTTTCCGAGAACGGAAAGTGGTCGTTTTTACCCCGTTGAGTTGAAAAACGGAACCGTGACCAACATCTGCCTCAGCAGTCGAAAGGACCTGCGTAACGCTGTCGTTGCTGCGCGAAATGCCTTCGAAGGTTGGAGCAGTAGAGCGGCATTTAACCGAAGCCAAATTCTGTATCGCATTGCAGAAATGCTAGAAGGAAGAAAGGCTCAATTCGTTGAGGAATTGGTTGCTGTCGGGGCTTCGCGAGCAGCCGCAACCAAGGAAGTGGAAGTTTCTATCGACCGCTGCGTTTATTTCGCGGGTTGGTGCGATAAGTTCACGCAGGCTTTCGGAAGCGTGAACCCCGTTCCATCTTCGCATTTCAACTTTAGCGTTCACGAACCTACAGGCGTTGTGACCATCATCGCGCCAGAAAGTCCATCATTGCTTGGGTTGGTGAGTTGTATCATGCCAGTCATCGCTGGTGGAAACACCTGCGTAATACTTGCTTCCGAGAATTCGCCACATGTGGCGGTGACGTTTGCCGAGGTATTGAATTCATCAGATGTTCCTGGTGGTGTGGTCAACATTCTCACTGGAAAAGAAGATGAGTTGGCTGAGCATTTCAGCTCACACATGGATGTGAATGCCACCATTTACTGCCGCGAAAAGCATCTGAAAAGGATACAGGAGAACGGGGCACTGAACGTGAAACGTGTGCTCAATTGGGCCAAATACGATTGGAACAAACAGGGCGAAGACCCCTATCTGCTTCTCGAAACGCAGGAAGTGAAAACCACCTGGCATCCGATTGAGAACATCGCGGGAGCGAAATCGGGATATTGACGTAAATGCCTGAATTCGCGCCCATACTGGTCGGGGTCTCGGTCCTATTTCTGCTTGTAGCCCTTTACTCAGGGAAAATACGGGCGGAAGTAGCCTTTTTCTCGGCTGTGATGTTTCTAACGGTTTTCGGTGTACTCACCCCGAAAGAGGCCATCAGCGGTTTCGCCAACGAGCAACTGGCAGTTATCATTCTGCTGCTGATTCTCAGCGATACCATCCGAAAAACGAACGTGATGGACGCGCTCTTCAACCGACTTTTCAAGGGAACGAAAAGTCAACGTTCGTTCGTTGGAAGGATGATGCTTTTCATCGCTCCCGCTTCGGCCTTCTTCAACAACACTCCGCTTGTGGCCATGATGATGCCGTATGTGCACAGTTGGTCGAAGCGCAACGGGATGTCGCCAGCCAAACTGCTCATTCCACTTTCGTATGTGACCATTGTGGGCGGCTGTATGACGTTGGTCGGAACCAGCACCAACCTGATAGTCAACGGTATGGCCGTGGATGCAGGCCTTCCAGGTTTGGACATTTTCGATTTCACATGGATCGGTTTACCGCTTGCCATTGTTGGCGGTCTGTATCTCTTTTTCTTCTCCGACAGATTGCTTCCGAAGCACAAGGATGCTGTGGCCGAATTCAGCGAGGATTGGCGCGAGTATTTCGTGGAAACGGAGGTCGGACAAACTTCCTCGCTCATTGGGAAGACCATCCAACAGGCAGGATTGCGGAATCTGAAAGGCAATTTCTTGGTGGAGATCGCGAGGAATGAGCGCATCATCACGCCTGTTTCGCCCACTCATATTCTGCGCTCCTACGACCGGCTGATTTTCACGGGAGGATTGGACACGATTCAAGACATGGTAAAGGCCGAAATGGGCCTGAGCCTACCCAAAACATGTGAGGCAGACCATTTGTCAGACGTAGTAGAAGTGGTCATCTCGTACAACAGTTCGCTCATCGGTAAAACCGTCAAGGATTCTGATTTCAGAGGGAAATATGATGCGGCCATTGTAGCTGTTCATCGCAATGGCGAAAAACTCTCCGGAAAACTCGGAGATGTGGAACTCCAAGCGGGAGATGCATTGCTTCTTTTCGCGGGTCGCGATTTCTACAAACGCGCCACGGAAAATGCGTTCTACACCATTTCGCGAAAGCAGAATGTGCGTGTGCAAGGACGAAAAGCGCTTTACGTCATTCTCGGTGTTTTGGCTTCTATTCTCGTTTCCGCAACCACTCCCATTCCGCTGTTCACTTGCTTGTTAATTGTTCTCGCAGGAACGCTTTTAGGTGGTATTCTAACGGCAACCGAAGTAAGAAAAGGTCTGGATGTGAACCTGTTGACCATCATGGCGTTCGGGCTTGCATTGGGAAAAGCACTGATCAACAGCGGTGCTGCTGACATAATTGCCGAAACAGTCCTAAACGTTGGCAAGAACCTAGGGCCAATTGCCGTAATAGCAGGAATTTTCGTGGTGACCAACATTCTTGGCGCCTACATGACGAACAAAGCGGCCGTTGCGCTTATCTTCCCCATATCGGTGAGTTTGGCGCATAGTATGAACCTTCCGGTCGAACCATTTGTACTTGTTGTGGCGTTCGGAGGCGCGGCCAGTTTCATCACGCCTATCGGTTATCAGACGAACCTCATGGTATACGGTTCCGGAGGTTACAACTTCAAAGATTTCATGAAGATCGGGCTTCCGCTTACCCTGATTTATATCACACTTAGCACAATCCTACTCGCTGTGCGTTATGACCTGACTTAGCATTTGCTGCTCAAACCCTACTTTCACGGCCATGATAGAGCAAGCGATAAAAGGCGCCTATGAAGGCGGATTGGAGATTCTGGAAGTTTATGGAACCGAGATCAGCGTAGATGTAAAGGAGGATAAAAGTCCTCTTACAGAAGCGGACCGAAGAGCTCACTTCAAAATCATGGAATTCCTGAAAGACACAGGAATTCCTGTATTGAGCGAGGAAGGAAAAGACATTCAGTATGCTGATAGAAAAGACTGGAAACAGTTCTGGTTGGTAGATCCGTTGGATGGCACCAAGGAGTTCATCAAACGCAATGGCGAGTTCACGGTGAATATTGCTCTGATTGAGGATGGTGTTCCTGTTTCGGGCGTGATCTACGTTCCTGTGAAGGATGAAATGTATCTTGGAATCAAGGGAAAAGGCGCGTTCAAGATCAATGATTACTCAAAGGTGCATGTATCTCATTCCGACCTGAATGATCTACTTTCAAAGGGAAATAAGCTGCCTATCGCATCCGACAGAAAAACCTTCTCCATGGTTGGTAGCCGCTCGCACATGAGTGATGAGACGTTGGAGTATTTCGACAAGATGAAAGCTGAGCACGGAGACGTTGAAATGGTATCGATGGGAAGTTCGCTGAAACTTTGTCTCGTGGCTGAAGGTGTTGCAGATGTTTACCCACGTTTTGCTCCAACCATGGAATGGGACACGGGCGCGGGCGATGCCATTGCTAGAAACGCTGGCTGCGTTGTAACCGAAAAGGATGAGGTTACTCCGCTTCGCTACAATAAAGAGAATCTGCTGAACCCATGGTTCATCATTAAGCGCTAGCGGTATTTTGTCATGTCGAGCGCAGCTTGCGAAGTCGAGACATCCAAAGATTTCTCCACTCGTTCCTCGGTCAAAATGACGACCAAACAATTAAACTGTCCAAACGAGCATCGCTCCTTCCAGTTTTTTCCAGCCTAAATCGAGCTTGGTTTCCGTTCCTGCATACACAAAACTGATAGGCAGAATTTCGGGTTGGATGGAATGCACCGTGATCGGGTCACGGAAATCCAAACCTGGCTTTGCATTGTACTTGTAAATGGCCTCTTTTGCTGCCCAGAAAAGCGTGGTGGTTTCAATATCCTGAGCCATTTGTAACTCTCGGTCATCGAGAAAGCGGTCGCGCACTTTCATCACATTGGGCTTGTAATGCTGCACATCCACGCCCAATTTTCCTGTTCCGAGAAGAATGGCCGCAAAACCTTCGGTGTGCGAAATGGAAATCTCTAAAGAATGATTCAGCAGCAGGGGTTTGCCATTTTCATCTTTCGAAACGTCCGGCATTTCACCCAGCATTTCTGCAAGAAGCAAACGCGAAGCATAGCGCTGCAATTGAGTTCTTGGATGGCGAACGGAAAGTTGCGCAGCCAACTCTGGAAACGCGCTTTCAAATCGGATTTCCGAACCATCGATCTTCCAAAGACCTAAGCGGTTCTTCCCAACTGATATGTCTTCGATCAACGGCATAATTGGCTACTAGCCAGCGGTCAATTTTACGGATATTCGCAACAACAACCCATGAAGGAAAAACACCTTTTCTGGCTTCTGTTCCTGCTGCTGGGCATTTCGTTGTTCATCAACGTTAGCATCAACCCGCTTTTTCTGGAAGAACCGCGAAGAGCCATGGTGGCGCTGGAGATGTACCTACAGAATAACCTGCTGGTACCCACACTTTATGGTGAATTCTACTACCGGAAACCGCCTGTTTTCAATTGGGTTATTCTTGGATCGATGCAACTTTTCAGCGAACATCCTGAGTTTGCCTGCCGAACCGTGAGTATCGTTTCCTTTCTGTTGATGGGGCTGCTTTCGTATTGGTTCTGTAAAAAATACCACTCCGAAAAACTCGGACAGATGGCTGCATTGCTGTTTCTGACCTCGGTTCATCTGCTTTTCTATGGATCAATGTTCGCGGAAATCGACCTGTTCTACTCACTGATCACGTACGCCTCCATCCTCTCCCTGTTTGTGTTTTACACGAGCGAAAAACGGCTACTGTACTTCCTCAGTATTTACGGTTTAAGTGCCATCGGGCTTTTAACCAAAGGTGCGCCAAGCATCGTGTTTCTTGGAATCGGTCTGTTGGCACATTTCGCCATCACCCGAAATTGGAAGTGGTTTTTCTCTTGGCAGCATGTGCTCAGCGGATTGCTGTTTCTTGCCATGCTGGGAGGTTTTGCATTGGCTTACGACCAGTACAATCCCATCGAAAACCTTGTGAATGCCGTATGGCGACAATCATCCGATCAGACGGTTGCCAACCACGGATTCGGTAAAACATTCATTCATTTCCTAACCTATCCTTCAACAGTTTTTACCGATCTGTTGCCCGTTACCCTGTTTTTCCCACTCCTTTTCGTACCAACCATACGCAAGCGACTTTGGAATGACCCTGCGCTGCAATTCATTTCCATTCTCTTCATCGCCAACATCTTCGTCTATTGGATATCGCCAGGAACACGGTCGCGCTACGTTTACATGCTCTACCCGATGGCCGTTATCATCTGTTCGTGGCTGTTCCTAGAAGCCTCCAAAAGGTATGAGTGGGTGGAAAATACATTGCGCGGATTGAATCTCTTCATTGTCGCCATCTGCGCATTGGCAATTGGAACGCTTCCCCTTTTCGCCTCACAGATAGGATTGGAAAATGCTCCGATCGCACTGGCATTTCCGAGCTTGATTCCTCTGCTCGTAATCGGATACATGTCGTACAAAAGGCGGTTCAGCACACAAATGTGGTGGCTCATAGCCCTGCTGATCTTTGCCCGTTTTCAGTTCGATGCTTTTGTGCTTCCCGCCAGAGCAGAAACGGGCGAGCACATGCAGTATCGTGTCCATGGCGAGATGATCGCGGAGCTGACCAAAGGCAAAAAACTATGGCTTTATAAGTACGATACGGTGAATGATGAGGCCAGTCTCAAGTTCGGACACGGCTTTTACATTGAATGGAACAGACAAGATGTGCTGCATTCAATCGAGCGAAAAAACTGCGAAGATGTTTTTCTAACGCAGGACTTTGAGGTGAAAAACAATCGCTACGAACTGCTTTATGAGTTCGACCGAAGAGAAGACCGTTGGCTTCTGGTTCGGTTTACAGATTGCGACTAACGGTATTTGTTAAGGTGTTGCAGAATCGGTGCTGCACACTCCTCAAATGCTTCTTGAATCAACCAGTGGCTTGCTTCAATATCAACTCGCTTGTACTCGCCTTTCATGTACTGGGCCGTTCCTTCCACACCGACAGGTCCAATGGCAAAATCCTTCTTGCCCCACAGCAACAGGGTTGGCGTTTTCACTTCGAGGTAATTGTCCATTTTCTGCCCCTTTTTGAGGACCTTGTAATTGGCACGATACCATGCCAAGGCGGCTTTCAGTCCAGGCTTGTTTCCTATCACGTCCAAGTAATCTTGCTTTTCTTCCTCTGAGCTTGAACGCCACGTTCCTCTCAGCATTTTGCGGTCTTTTCTGAGCATGAACCACTCTGGAATTCCTCGCAGCTGGAAAAAACCCATGTACTGGCTCATCTTCTTCTGCTTTTTGTCGAAACGAACTGCATCGCTGAACGCTTTCAAATGCGGCACTGAAAGTGCAGTCCAGCTCTTTACCCTATCGGGATGATAGGCCACCACACCCCAACCAACTGCCGAACCCCAATCGTGACCAATAAGTTGGAATTGCTTAAATCCGCAAGCATCAGCCAAACCCACAACATCCGAAACCAGTTCTTCTATCTCGTACGCTTTTACGTCCGTTGGTCTTGCCTGCGGACTGTAGCCACGCTGATCGGGTGCTATGCAGTAATAACCGTTTTCGGAAAGACGTTCCAATAGAGGAATCCACATATGCGAGGTTTCGGGAAAACCATGCAACAAAATCACGGGCTCACCAGACGGGTCGCCAGCCACACGGCATTTGAAGGTGAATCCGTTTACGTCCTTTTTGACGATTTCTATCTGAGCCATAGTGGTAATGCTTTGGATGGAGAATAAAATGATGCAGAGAACCATTCTCATGCATCCAAAGATGGGAAAACTCAGTGGAGATCAGGCGCAACCTTTCAGCGGACATGAACCGCAGCGCTTCCCTTTGCGCTTGTACTTTTCGCAGCACTGCTTCTTTTTCTTCTTCTTGAATTCGAATGCAAGGAAATCTGAGAACTTAGGTTGTTCTTGGACTTCATTCTGAGGCTGCGGTTTTGTTTGCACATATCAAAAGTATCTGCGCCAATTGCCACCAGCAATACCGCGAAAAGGTGAATTACGACCTTTGTCGGATGATCTGTCCAACGCTCAAGACCGAGAGACTTGTTCTCAGACCCCTTAGGATTGATGACATTGACCTGCTTGTTGATCTGGACAGTGACCCGGAGGTGATGAGATACATCACGGATGGCAAGCCACAGACCAAAGAACATTACGAGAAACGGATTCCCGAATTGCTCAAGTACATGCAGAAACATCCCGGCCTCGGACTTTGGCCGACTTACCTCAAAGAGACCAACGAATTCATTGGTTGGTACATTCTGAAACACCTGCCAGATGGTGGCGAGGTGGAAGTCGGTTTCCGAATAAAGAAAAAATTCTGGGGAAACGGTTATTCAACTGAAGCAGGGAAAGCGTTGCTCAAGCATGGTTTCGAAACACTTGGCCTGAAGAAAATTGCAGCCATCGTGCGCCCCGACAATTTTGCCTCGCAAGCTGTCATCAAGAAGATCGGCTTGAAGGAAAAAGGCACAGGCACGTGGTACGGTATTGAGTGCCTTTATTTTGAGGTGGAAAATCAATTTTAGGCTCTATGGGTTTTCGAGTACGCAAAAGCACCTGCTCCAAGTAATCCGTACAATCCTAAAATATACCCAAGTTGAAACGGGTCAACGGTCCATTCATACCACAGTATAAGCACCCCGGCAAGCAGCAGGCCGAACATCGCCATAACGGCAATAAGCCCATGGGTATTCGTCTCTTTCCGCTTTCTGAAATTGGCATAAGCCATCAGAAACGAAACTGTGATGAACGTAATGCTACCGAATTCGAGGATGAGTTGAAGCCCACCACTTAGAATGAGCACGAATGCCAGAATACTCATGGTAATGATGGCGTAGTTAGGAATATGACCTTTGACTCGGTTAGCGAGTTTTTTGGGTAGATACCCATCCTGAGCAATCACTGCCATCAATCGCGAAGCTCCGAAAAGCGTTCCGCTGATGGCGCTGGAAGTAGCAAGCAATGCTCCGAAAATGACTATGAATCGGCCCAAGTTTCCGAGCACACTCTGTGCTCCGGCAGCCAAGGCGTATTCCTTGTCTTGGATGATGAGTTCTTTTGGGATGGTTGCTAACGCACCCAAAGCCAATGCCACATAAAGCAAGGTTGCAATAAGAATCGCACTATAGATTGCTCTTGGAATGTTGCGCGATGGTTCGTCCATCTCATCATAGGCATGAATGACCAACTGAAAGCCTTCATAGGCCACGAAGGTGATTGAAGCCACAATGATGATGTTGGTGAATGTGGTTTCAGCTTCTAAAAACGGAAGAAAATTGGCCGTGTCTCCCTTGCCCGCCAGCAGCCCCGATATCACCAGCAGGATGACGATCTTGGTGTAAACCATCACATCTTCCACCTTTCCCATTCCTTTTACACTTACCAGATTGACAATGGTGAACAGTAGAATGATGCCTCCCGCAATGGCACGATTTATCCATATTTCGTTCTGAAACGGAAGCACGCTTCCCAAGTACGTTGAGAAGGTGAATGCATACAGTGCCAGCGTACTGATATACCCGAAAATCACAAGCCAACCAATGGCGCTCGAAGCAAAATGAGAGTTAGGAAATGTTCTTTTGAAGAAGGAGTAAGTAGCGCCCTCATCCTTGTAAAGCAATGCCAACTTCACATAAGAAAAAGCTGCAAACATGGCCAATAAGCCACCAATTGCTATGGCAATGGGTGTGGCATTACCAATTCGCTCAACAGATATTCCAAGTATGGAAAAGATTCCGCCACCAACCATGCCGCCCAAGGCAATGGCAATCAGCTCGGCCAATCCAAGTTCTTTTTTCCTTGACCGAGTAAGTTTCTTGAGATTCATATCACCTTCTCTGGAGGGAACTTCTGAACCCGTGTTCTCAAAAACGCGATCACTTCCTCATCCGTTTTCAGCGAATCATCCAAACGGACAAACTTCTTTGCCAATGCCTTATAATTGTGGGTCATGAGGAAGAACCACACCATGAAGAAATCGATGCCCTCGAACACGATGGCTTTTTCACGGGCATAAGCATCCAAATTATCGCGGAATTCCTGTGCCATCTCCGTGTAATGCATGGAGGGTTTAATGTGATGGATAATGTGGTACCCATCATTGAAACACTTCTTGTTGTACGCCACTTCAATGCACGTAATGCTGTTTCGGTAACAGTTTCCGGGTGCATCGGCATCCACAAACGCGTGCTGTCCCCAGTTTCCGGCCATCATCATAAACCGTGTGAACACGAACGGAATGATGAAAACCACCAGCGTGGCCTTCCAATTCACAAAGCTCAACGCTATAACAAACGCGTACCAGCTCAACTCACCAAGCAGCGTGTTCTTGGCAATCTTGAAACGCTTTTTTCGGTTCAGATAACTGGTCAGATCAATAATTCCTAACGTGAAGAACCGCAGGAAATACTTCATGAAATCGCCAAAGCTATCGCGCTGATATTCGATGGTGCTACTGAGGTCTTCACGCAGGTTATTCTCGGGGTGGTGCATGCCCATGTGGTGACCGAAATACGTTTCGGGCGTTTCGCCAAAGAACGGACCCAAGAACCACGGAATGATCTTGTTCATCCAATCGTATTCTCTTCTGAAAAGGGGTCGGTGGCTGGTGCAATGCAGCATGAGAATGTATGGCGGTGTGAAGAACGCCCAGTTGATGGCCAAATAACCGACCGCCACCCACCAGTTGAACTGACCAGGAATGTAGAGGTACACCGCAATAGGAATGATGACCAACAGGATCTTCAGTATGAGATGGATGAACACTACATCGCGCTCATCGCGGATGAAGCGCATCATGAATTCGGTTAAGGCCGAACCAGTTCGTTCTTGGTCCACCGGATCGGTGAATGCTATTTCTGATACATGACGCATACGACCGCGAATGTAACGAAATGCGAGGCCTAGCCGGAATGACGGTGCTCAGGTCGTCTCACCCCAGACCAATTCAATCATTTGAGTGCCTTAGTGATTTTCTTAGCTTCGCAGACCCAAAAAACCAGCAAATCGCTGAGATTCAGCGCTACTCATGTGGCAGACCATAGCTCGTATCATCCTTAAAAACCGCGTTGCCATTCTGGTAGCAATCGGATTAATTACGATTGTCATGGGCTTTATGGCAACAAGGGTAAAGATCCGTTACGATTTTGCTGCCCTTCTACCTGCAACAGATAGCACGCTTATCAACTATAAATCATTTAAAGAACGCTTTGGAGAGGATGGAGATGTTTTGGTAATAGGATTGGAGCAACCCGAACTTTTTACCGAATCGAAATACAGAGCATGGTACGAGTTGGGCAAAGAGATAGATCAACTTGATGGTATTGAAGAAGTGCTTTCTGCCGCCCGCTGCTATCATCTGGTTAGGAATGATAGCCTGAAACGCTTCGATTTCAAGATGCTGTCTGAGGGTCTTCCGGCATCTCAAGCTGAATTGGATTCCATTAAGCAGCAGATCAATGATCTGAAATTCTATGATAACCTGCTTTGGGATGACGAAACGGGTATTGCCGTGATGGCGATTACCATGAATGCCAAGGTGCTGGACAGTAAAAAACGGGTCGGGCTCACCAACCTCATCATCAAGACCGGAAAGAAATACGAAGAGCGCTTAGGAGCGAACCTCCGCTACTCAGGCATGCCTTACATCCGAAGTCTGTTGGCCAAGATCGTGGAATCGGAAATGTTCCTGTTCATCCTCTACGCCATTCTGGTCACAGCTATAATCATGTTCATTTTCTTCCGTTCGTTCAAGGTGGTCATGGTTGCCATGGCTGTGGTTGCGGTCGGTTCTCTGTGGTCCATTGGGTTTATAGGAATCATGGGTTTCAGGCTTTCTATTCTTACAGGCCTGGTTCCTCCGCTGATCATTGTGATCGGTGTAGCAAACTGCATCTTCTTGCTGAACAAATACCACACGGAATTCCGGTCGCATGGGAACAAGATAAAAGGCTTGCAGCGCGTGGTACGAAAAGTTGGGAAAGCCACACTTTTGACCAACGCCACAACCGCTGCTGGTTTTGCCACATTCACGGTGGTAGAAAGCTCGGTAATGCGCGAATTCGGGGTTGTAGCCGCCATCTCCATCATGTGCATTTTTGTGTTGTCGCTGCTGTTGGTTCCCATCATTTTCAGCTTCTTGAAAGAACCGAAAGCGCGCCACGTAAAGCATTTGGAACGCAAGCAATCGCAGGTGTTCATTTCCAAGATCGTGGAAATCGTTCTTTCTTATCGAACCCGCGTGTATTGGTTTTTCGGGACCTGTGTGGTTGTTGGCATCTATGGCATCACGCTTATTACTTCTGATGGTAAGATCGTGGGCGATTTCCCCGAAGGACATCATGTATTGCAAGACCTCGATTTCTTCGAAAAGCATTTTGGTGGCGTTATTCCATTTGAGATTGAGATTGACGCTCTGAAACCGGACAAGGCACTTTCTGCAGGAACGCTGAAGCGAATTGAAAAACTACAGGATGCGGTTGCACAATACCCGGAATTCTCGCGTGCGGTGAGCATGGTTGAAGTAGTAAAATCTTTGAAGCAGGCTTACTACAATGGAATGCCCTCAAAGTATAAACTGCCAAGTGGTGCTGAACGTGGATTCATTCTTTCCTATGCTGAGAACAATAAAAGCAATGGTGGAGGAAACGAGGTACTGCGTAGTTTCATTGACAGTGCCAATCAAGTAACCCGTGTCAGCTTTCAAATGAAAGATGCGGGCAGTGGAGAAACTGAGCGATTACTTGGCGAGATCCGCCCAATTCTGGACAGCATATTCAATCCAGAACAGTATAACACACTTATAACGGGTACATCTGTGGTTTACCTGCGTGGAACCGAATATCTGGTTAAAAACCTTTTTGTGAGTTTAGGCATTGCCGTAGTGCTTATTGCCATGCTCATGGCCTATATGTTCCAATCGTGGCGAATGGTTGCCGTATCGCTCATTCCCAACATCGTTCCGCTGATCTTTACGGGTGCTTTGATGGGCTTTCTGGGCATTACCATCAAGCCATCCACCATTCTTGTTTTCAGCATCGCATTCGGGATTTCTGTAGATGATACCATTCACTTTCTGGCCAAATACCGGCAGGAGCTGGAGGCCAATAATTGGAAGATCAAACGGAGCGTGATCTTGGCACTTCATGAGGTAGGTATAAGCATGGCTTACACTTCCATCGTGCTGTTTTTCGGGTTCTCCATTTTCAACCTTAGCACCTTTGGCGGCACAAAAGCACTTGGCATGCTGGTCTCAATCACATTGTTAGTGGCAATGTTCTCCAATTTGATACTCCTACCATCGCTATTGCTAACTTTGGAGCGCTCATTAACCGACAAATATTTCAAAGCCGCTGGGCTTGAACCAACCGACATCGAAGAACAAGAATCTGAACTGAGCGCTCAAGACCAAACCGCATGAAAGGAATTATACTCGCTGGGGGTTCTGGTACACGCTTGCATCCGCTTACGCTGGCCGTTAGTAAGCAGCTGATGCCCGTGTACAACAAACCAATGATCTACTACCCGCTCAGTGTACTGATGCTGGCAGGAATCCGTGAAATCCTCATCATTTCCACACCGCAGGACCTACCTAACTTTGAAAGGCTGCTTGGTTCGGGAGAGCAGATCGGCTGCAAATTCAGCTACAAGGTACAGGAAGTGCCGAACGGACTGGCACAGGCTTTCGTTATTGGCCAAGAGTTTATTGGCAATGACAAGGTTGCCCTGGTTCTGGGCGACAACATCTTTTACGGCCACGGTTTGGAGCAAACACTCAAATCAGTAAACGATCCTGATGGCGGAGTTGTCTTCGCGTATCACGTTAGTGATCCTGAACGTTATGGTGTGGTGGAATTCGACAAGGAATTCAACGCATTGACCATTGAAGAGAAACCGAAGGAACCGAAGTCTAACTATGCCGTTCCAGGGCTGTATTTCTATGATAATTCGGTTGTTGAAGTAGCCAAGAACCTGAAACCAAGCGCGCGTGGTGAATACGAGATCACGGATGTGAACAAACACTATCTGGCCGAAGGCAAACTGAAGGTCGGTCTGTTGGGTCGTGGAACAGCCTGGTTGGACACTGGAACGTTTGCTTCGTTGATGCAGGCAGGCCAGTATGTTCAGACCATTGAAGAAAGACAAGGATTGGCCATTGGCTGTATAGAAGAGGTTGCTTACAGGCAGAAGTTCATCACAGCAGAACAACTGAAAACCATTGCCGAGCCACTTCAAAAAAGCGGTTACGGAGATTACCTTATGAAATTGCTGAAGCAAAAATGAGATATCCAGCAAACATTAAGAATAAGATACTTGTAACTGGCGGTGCTGGTTTTATTGGAAGTGCCGTAGCCGAAAAGTTGGCCAAAGACCCAGAGAATTACGTGGTCATTGTAGACAGTCTACTCACCGGGTCGATCAAGAAAGTTCCCGATTCTGAGCACAATAACATCCGTTTCATTAAGTGCGATGTGAACGACCATCAGGATATCTCAAGCGTATTCTATGCCTACACGTTCGATTACGTGTTCCATTACGCAGCGGTAGTAGGTGTAAAGCGCACATTGCAAAACCCGGTAATGGTTCTCAATGACATAACCGGCATAAATAACATTCTTTCGTTGAGCAAGAATACAGGCGTAAAGCGCGTTTACTACTCAAGCTCATCCGAGGTTTATGGGGAACCCGTAGAATTCCCTCAGAATGAGGAAACTACGCCCCTAAACTCGCGCCTTCCCTACGCAATTGTAAAGAACGTAGGTGAAGCATACCTGAAATCTTACCAACGAGAGTATGGTCTGGAATACACCATATTCCGGTTCTTCAATACCTACGGCCCCAAGCAGAGCAAAGAATTCGTCATCTCACGCTTCCTTTCCATGGCTTTACAGAATCAGGACATCACCATTTATGGAGACGGTTCTCAAACGCGTACCTTCTGCTTTGTAAATGATAATGTGGATGCTTGTATTGCCGCATTTTACAAAGCCATGTATGTAAATGATGTGGTAAACATAGGTGGCAACATCGAAGTGCCGATTCTCGAATTGGCCAACATCATCATTAAGGTCACCGGTTCCAGTTCAAAAGTGATTCACTTGCCCGCATTGGAAGAAGGCGATATGACCCGAAGACTTCCAGATACAAGCAAGATGAAAATTCTACTGGACCGCGAGGTAACTCCGTTGGAAGAAGGATTGAAAGAGGTCATTCAACACGGTCAGTTCATTTCGCTGATCAAGTAAATGGAGAAACTCCAAGAACTCAGGTTGCGCATCGACCAGGTTATGAACAACTTGGAAATTCCTGCGAAACCCAAGAACCTTTACCAACCAATTTCTTACACCCTTGCCAACAGCGGAAAGCGTATGCGGCCACTGTTGGTACTTCTTGGTTGCAAGGTTTTCAGCGAATCCATTGAAAATGCCATTCATCCGGCCATCGGCTTGGAGCTGTTCCACAACTTCACACTGCTGCATGACGATATTATGGACGATGCGCCACTGCGCAGAGGCGAACCCACCGTGCATCGGAAATGGAACACTAACATCGCCATTCTTTCGGGCGATGCTATGATGATTCAAGCCTATCAGCATGTACTTGAGACTAAACAAGATGTGCTGGTAACCGTACTTCGGATATTCAACACAACAGCCTTGGAAGTTTGTGACGGACAGCAGCTCGATATGGACTTTGAGGAAATGGAGCGTGTCTCCATCAATGATTACCTGAATATGATCCGACTGAAAACAGCCGTGCTTTTGGCCGCTTGTTTGAAAGTCGGTGCAACTGTTGGTGGCGCAAATGAAGAGCAAGCGCAGTTGCTCTATGATTTCGGCCTGAACACAGGAATCGCATTCCAATTGCAGGACGATATTCTGGATGTTTATGGCGAAAGCAACAAGGTTGGAAAGCAGAAAGGTGGCGACATCATTTCCAACAAAAAGACGTTTTTGTTGCTGAAAGCCATGGAATTGGCAGAAGGAAACGATGCTTCAGAACTCTCTCGTTTGCTTAAGTCTAACGAAGCGGAAAAAGTTGATGCCGTCATCCGTATTTACGATAAACTCAACATCCGTGAATTGGCTGAGCAACGCATGTGGCAGTTCTACAATTCTGGCATCGAAAGCCTCGAAAAAGTGAATGGAAACCAAGAGTGGATTTCCACTTTGAAAGGGTTCACCCACGCGCTGATGCACCGCGAGCATTGATATGGATCTTCCGCTTACTAAAACCGATTTCGACCGCTACGAACGGAGTGTTTCGTTACTCCAAGAAGTGGTTGCTCAGATCAACAAAGACTTCAGGCTTCAAGGGTTTGATGTCGAATTTTCCGGTGAAGGTGAGACCGCTTATCAGGAATTGACGAATCAGCTCAAACCCGTTATTGAATACATGCTTGAGCATCAGGCTGAAACCTTCTGGAATCTTGTATACGGCATTGACCTCAGTGAACGCAAAGTGAAGGAAATCCTGTTCGGAAACGACCTCGAAACAGACGCCATTCACGAACTCACCGACCTCATCCTGAAACGCGAATTGCAGAAGGTGGTCATCCGCCATTATTATTCGGGTAAACAACTTCCCTGAAAAAACGTTTTCGTCTTGATAACGTATTCTTAACCCGCCTTGAGAATCGTATTTTTGCGCCAACAAAAACGAACAGGCACCGTCCCAGAGTAAATGGATAAATTTTCCTACCTCTCAAACATGGATGTTTCCGCAGTGGAACATCTCTACCAATCGTTCAAATCCGACCCTGAATCCGTATCAGAAGACTGGCAGCAGTTCTTTGCTGGTTTCGACTTTGCGCAAGAACTCTATGATCAGGATGATGCGAGTTTCGGAATCCCGGCCAACGTCAAGAAGGAGTTCGATGTCATCAATCTGATCGATGCATACCGAAAGAACGGACACCTTTTTACGCGCACCAACCCGGTTCGTGAGCGAAGAAAGTACACACCAACGCTCGCAAAGGAAAACTTTGAACTGAGCGATGATGACCTGAACACGACTTTCCGTGCAGGAACGATGATCGGCATCGGTCCTGCTACGCTGAAGGACATCATCGATCATCTCGAAAAGACCTATTGCGGAAGCATAGGTGTGGAGTACATGTATATCCGCAAACCTGAGGTGTTGGATTGGATGCAGAAGATGCTGGAAAGCAACCGCAACCAACCCAATTTCTCGTTGGAGGAGAAGAAGCAGGTGCTGAAAAAACTCAGTCAGGCGGTGCTGTTTGAAGAGTTCTTGGGCAAGAAATTCACTGGTCAGAAGCGGTTTTCTTTGGAAGGAGCCGAATCCTTGATTCCTGCTTTGGACATGGTTGTGGAAGAAGGCGCGCAACTCGGCATTGAGGAATTTGTGATGGGAATGGCGCACCGCGGTCGATTGAACGTGTTGGCCAACATTCTCAACAAGACTTACAAAGAGATATTCTCCGAATTTGAGGGGAAAGATTATGAAGACGCGGACATTGAAGGCGATGTGAAGTATCACATGGGTTACACTTCGTACATGACCTGCGACAACGGTAAAAAGGTGAAGCTGAACCTTTGCCCGAACCCATCGCACTTGGAAGCTGTAGATCCTGTGGTTGAAGGACTTTCCAGAGCAAAGATCGACCGCAAATTCAAAGGTGATAGCAGTAAACTTTGTCCAATTTTGATCCATGGCGATGCAGCTGTGGCTGGTCAAGGTGTGGTTTATGAGGTGGTTCAAATGGCTCGACTCGATGGTTATCAAGCGGGCGGAACCATTCATATTGTCATCAATAATCAGGTAGGGTTTACGACCAACTATTTGGATGGGCGTTCGAGCATCTACTGTACGGATGTGGCCAAGGTGACGCATTCTCCTGTGTTCCATGTGAACGGAGATGATGCGGAAGCCGTGTCACACACAGTTCGTATGGCCATGAAGTTCCGTCAGAAATACAAGAGCGATGTGTTTGTGGATCTGCTTTGCTACCGCAAGTATGGCCACAACGAAGGTGATGAGCCTCGTTTCACACAGCCAAACCTGTATGACATCATCGCGAAGCACCCGAATCCATTGACCATTTACAGTCAAAAACTGACCTCATCAGGTATTGTTGGTGCTGACCTCGTGAAAGACATGGAAGCCGATTTCAGCCAAATGCTGCAAGAGCGTTTGGATGAGGCCAAAGAGATTCAGAAGGCGACAGTTACGCAGTTCCTGGAAGATACATGGAAGGGCTATCGCTTTGCGAAGAAGGAAGACTTTGAAGTTTCTCCAGAAACGGGAGTTGAGGAGAACACACTGAAGGAAATTTCGAAGGTTCTGACCACAATTCCGAAGGATGTGAAGGTGTTCCGTAAAATGCAGAAGATCCTGAAAGACCGTGAGAACATGGTTTTCGAGACCGACAAACTCGATTGGGGCATGGCCGAACTTTTGGCCTATGGTTCACTCCTGAAAGAAGGTCACGAAGTGCGTATTTCTGGTCAGGATGTGGAGCGCGGAACGTTCTCTCACCGCCATGCGGTACTCAAAATTGAAGATACAGGAGCCGAGTATGTGCCGTTGGATCACTTGGGCGAAGGCCAAGGCGAGTTTAACATTTACAACTCGTTCCTTTCTGAATATGCCGTGCTCGGTTTCGACTACGGTTATGCGTTCGGTTGCCCAAACTGCCTGACCATTTGGGAAGCGCAATTCGGTGATTTCAACAACGGTGCGCAGATCATTATCGACCAGTTCATTTCCTCTGCGGAAGAGAAGTGGAAAGGCATGAACGGCATCGTTATGTTGCTTCCTCATGGCTACGAAGGCATGGGTGCGGAGCACAGCAGCGCACGCATGGAGCGTTTCCTCATGCTTTGCGCAGACGACAACATGCAAATGGTGAACTGTACCACGCCAGCAAACTTCTATCACGTGCTTCGAAGACAGATGAAGCGCGAGTTCCGCAAGCCGTTGGTCGTGTTCACACCGAAGAGTCTGTTGCGCCATCCGCGTTGTACTTCATCGCTGAAGGAATTGGCTTCTGGCCGTTTCCAAGAGGTGATCGATGATGCAACTGCAAATCCGAAGAAGGTAGAGCGCGTGCTTCTCTGCTCAGGAAAGATCTATTACGATCTTCTTGAGAAGAAAGAAGAATTGAACGCGGAAGAAGTTGCCATCGTTCGTTTGGAGCAGTTGGATCCGCTACCGCGTACGCAAATTGCCAAGCTTCAAGAGAAATACGGAAAGGCCAAATGGGTTTGGGTTCAGGAAGAGCCTGCGAACATGGGCGCTTGGGCGCATCTGTTGCGTAAACTTCGCCAAGTTGACCTTGAACTTGTTTCGCGTCCGTCTTCTGGTGCGCCTGCCACGGGTTCTGGGCAGCGTCATCGTGCCGAGCAGGCAAAACTATTGGATCAAGCATTCGCCAACCTGAAGGTTACGGCCTAATCATAAATCAGCAAACACCACAAAATGCCAGTTGTAGAAATTACCGTTCCGAGTCCTGGAGAGTCGATCACCGAAGTAGAAATCGCAACACTCCTGAAGCAGGATGGCGATTATGTTTTCCTTGACGAGGAGATCTGTGAAGTTGATTCGGACAAGGCCACGTTGGCCATTCCAGCCGAGAAGGCAGGAATAATTACTTGGAAAGTTTCTGAAGGTGAAGCAGTACCCGTTGGTGGTGTAATTGCAACCATTGATACAGATGGAGAAGCACCTGCTGGTGGCGCAGCTCCTAAAGCTGAAAAAGCGCCAGAGCCAGCACCTGTGAAGCAGGAAGCTGCACCCGTTGCCAAGGAGGAGAAGAAAGCGCCTGTAGCAGCCGCAAAAGCGGATTCATACGCAAGCGGAACACCTTCTCCAGCAGCTAAAAAGCTGATGAGCGAGAACGGGATTGGTGCCAATCAAGTAAAAGCAACTGGCAAAGACGGGCGGATTACAAAACAAGATGTGTTGGCAGCAATGTCTTCAGGATTTGCTTTGGGCGATGCTGGACAAAGCTGGGCTGGTGGTCGCGAGCAGCGCAGAGAGAAAATGAGCATGCTGCGCAGAAAAGTGGCTGAGCGTTTGGTTTCTGTGAAGAACGAAACAGCCATGCTTACCACGTTCAACGAGGTTAACATGAAGCCGATAATGGACTTGCGCAACAAGTACAAGAACCAATTTGCCGATTCTCACGGAGTGAACCTTGGTTTCATGAGTTTCTTCACCAAAGCGGTAACCGAAGCCTTGTATCATTTCCCTGCGGTGAACGCTATGATCGATGGTCAGGAATTGGTTTACCACGATTACTGTGACATCGGTATCGCTGTAAGCTCACCGAAAGGTTTGATGGTTCCTGTTGTGCGTAATGCAGAACAGATGAGTTTGGCAGAAATTGAAGCTGAGATCAAACGTTTGGCCATCAAAGCACGCGATGGAAAGATCAGCGTAGAGGATATGACAGGAGGAACATTCACCATTACCAATGGTGGTGTTTTCGGTTCGATGATGAGCACACCGATTATCAACCCACCTCAGAGTGCTATTCTTGGAATGCACAATATCGTGGAGCGCGCAGTTGTGGAAGACGGCCAGATCGTGGCTCGTCCGATGATGTACCTGGCGCTGAGCTATGACCACCGCATCATTGATGGAAAAGAATCTGTTTCGTTCTTGGTGAAAGTGAAGAACATGCTCGAAAACCCTGCAACCATGCTATTTGGTGGTAAGACGGGTGAAGAGGTTCTTTTAGGACTCTAAGCGGGTTTTCACATCTCCCAAAACCTGTTCAACCGCAGGACAGATTTCCGCATTCTTCAAATGAAGTTTGAGTAATTGATGCTGCTTTACGCGATCCGTGTGTGGGTATTCTCTGCATGCCTTAGGCCTATGTTCGTATATGGAGCAGTAGTTATCAGCCCCAAGAAACGGGCAAGGCATCGACTTGAAAACCTGGTCGCCATCCTCATCCACACGGACGTACTGCTCCACAAACTCAGCGTCTTTCATGCGGAGATGTTTGGAAACACGCTTAATGTCGGTGTCTGTTAAAAGCGGGCCTGTGGTTATGCAGCAATTGGCACATTGCAGGCAATCGATGCAAGAAAACGCCTTCTCGTGCGCATCATGCATAAGCGAATCCAGTTGTCGTGGATTGACCTTCTTAAGCCGCTGAAAAAGCTTTTTCTGATCGACAGTCACGCAGACTTAGATCAACCGTTGATTGCAACCACCTCTGTTACCTCTCCCGGAAGACGGTTCTTCAAAAGCGTTTCAATACCATTTTTAAGGGTAACGGTAGAGGATGGACAGCCACTACAAGCACCTCGTAGCACCACGTTCACCACGCCATTTTCATACCCTTTGAAGGTAATATTACCACCGTCCTGAGCAACTGCCGGTCCTACTTCATTGTCAAGTATTGCAATGATCTTCTCCTCCAATTCAGAACTTGCTTCAGCATGCACAGTGGTTGTGGCGAGTTCCGAATCGGTGCGAATTGAATTGGAATCCAGCTCCGTTACCACAAGGCCTCCTGAGTTAAGGTAATCTCGAACGAATTCACGAAGCTCCATAACCACATCCTGCCACGAAACCATGTCGGATTTCATCAGTGTTATGAAGTTCCCTTGAATAAAAACGCCCGTGATGAATGGGAATCCGAAAAGTTTCAAAGCCAACGGACTTCCTTTAGCTTCATCCATGCTGGTATATTCCGCCAAACCATCTTCCAACAACACTCGGTTGGCCACAAACTTCATTGTGGTTGGGTTGGGCGTAGCTTCTGCATAAATGGTATATGGGATGGTTTTTTCCATGAGTTAGTCGATGACGATTCTTCGCTGCAACACACCTTTATCTGTGGAGATTCTCAACATATAAATTCCTTTCACATAGGAAGTCATATCGAACTCTTTTCTCCAGTAGGTGCGGTCTGACAGCGTGGTCTGATAAACCCGCTGACCCAAGACATTGTTCAACTCAATCTCAACATCTGACGCTTCATTGAGCTCAAGCTCCACTGCAAACTGTCCTTGATTAGGGTTAGGATATACTGTGAGTCCGTTATCTGAAATAATCTCTCCAATACCAACCCCGAATTCAACCACAATTATTGATTGAGATGTAGTTGTGGTACAGTTGTAATTGATGGCCGTTAACGTAATGGTATATGTCCCTGGTTCAATATAGACATGTGTAGGATCAACGTTCAGGTCAAGCCCCGAACCATCTCCAAAATCCCATTGATACTCTGTTGCATTCTGGCTTTGATTTGTGAGATGAACATTTCCAAAACCAGATAGAACAACGGTATCTGTGCTCATGCTAAACGCTGCGGTAAGTCCAACCATCGGACAATTCCAGTTTACATCGACATCGGAATAGGCGGTATCTGAGCATATACCATTAGATGCAATCATAAACACCGGTCTTGTGCCCACAGCGGCAAATACATGCGTTGGATTCTGCTGAGTTGATATTGGAGTACCATCACCAAAATTCCATGTCCAGCTGTTTGCAGAAGGTGTGGTCAGGTCTTGGAAAGACACCGATAATCCAAGTGTAGCACTGGATGGTCCATTGAAATCTGCATTGATGGCCGGGAATGTATTTATATCCAACTCATCTGATGCTTGACAACCGTATATGTTCGTTATAGTTACCTGGTAGGTTCCTCCTTGTGTGGTCTGAAGTGTCTGATCGGTTTCACCTGGAAGTATTTGACCTTCATAGAACCACTCGTAGGTGGAGCCTTGATTGGCCGCATCCAAAACTGGGAAAGCTGCGTTCGCGCATACATTAATGTCTGCACCAAGAAATACACTTGGCTCACTTACAAGAACTTCTATTTCATCCTCCCCTGCACAACCATCCTGTTCAATGACAGAAACAGAATACGTACCGGGCAAATTCACTTCCAACTCAATGCTGTTCGTACCAATTGGATTTCCGTCAACTGTCCATGCATAATCTGCACTATCAATCCCAGCGTTAAGAATCGGAAGTGGGCTACCATCACAGATTGCCTGATCAGGGCCAAGATCCACTGGAGTAACCGTGTAGATCTCAACATGTATGCTGTCTGTACCAGAACACCCTGAACCATAACTCACCTCTACGCCATAAGTACCTGTAACCGTTGTTTCGAGGTAACGGTCTGGTAATCCGGTGGGGAAACCATTCAAATACCACATGTAAGAGGCACCATCATTTCCATTTCCGTCCAGCACTGGAAGGTCTCCCAGAAAACATGCCCGCAGATCATCTCCAAGATCAACTTCAACCTGATCCAAAACATGAATGGTATCGGTTGTTTTAGATGTACCACAACAGCTGGTAGCAATAAGCTGAATGATATAGTCTCCTGCCGTGTTGAAGGTTACTGTTCCGGGGTTCTGATCGGTTGAGGTGGTGATGCTACCGCCCGGAATTGTCCATTGATAAGTTTCTCCAATAAATGTTGTTGAAAGATCTGTGCTCTCGCCCACACAAATGGTATTACGTGTTGCATCGATGACAGGAGGATCAAAGTCTTCCTCCACCAGAATGTAATTGGCGTAGAAATATGGAACGCCATCCACGATCAGTGTCAAATTCCGCGAACCAAGTAGCCCTGAATATTGAACCGTGTCAACCTGAGCAGTACTATTGGTTGGTTCTGCACCAAACCCAAAGATCCAATTGATAACTCCCGTAGCATTGGTCTGTACCCTAACATTCGAATTGGTGCATCCGAAGTATTCAACAGATATCTCTGGCTCAAATCGGTTGTAGATGTTCGGGTCTTGCACAGGACTTCCATCCAACTGGAAAAGCCCTCGGCTTATACCATCAGAACCCTTTCCGCCTTGTCCACCAAAGCCTCCATCGCCACCTCTACCTCCATTGCCACCTTCGCCATTATTGCAACTGTGCATAGGACCATTGTTTGCAAGGTTACCTCCTTGCCCACCTTCGCCACCCTGACCGCCAGGCCCACCTGAGCCGCCATTGCCTCCCTGTCCGCCATTTCCTGGATAGAACGCGCAGTCTTGAACAACTCCATTGATCCCATTAGCATAGGTGAAGATGCAGAAAGTGCCTCCGCCTCCTTCTCCGCCATAGCCACCACCACCATTCTGGCCACCTTCTCCACCGCCACCGCCTCCGGCACCCGAACCAGCCGTGTTGTAAGCTGTATCAGCATTATAAGGCGCAGAGCCAAATGTTGGTATGTATGGCTGCAAGGCTGCTGGTTCGCATCCTTTGGCACCACCGCCACCACCGCCACCGCCTCCGGCACCGTGTGTTTGGCCTGGGTCTCCCTCCTCACCAGTTCCAGGCACATAGAAGCCAGCAACGAAAGAGGCAAACCCCTGAATGCCCGGCCCCCCATCAACGCCTTCTAACCCGTCCGTTCCGTCCTCACCATGGTTGAGCTGAGTTGCCTGACAGTTGGTATTTGCATATGTCAACTCGCAAAGGCCAATACCGTGCTGGCCACCCTGCCCCGCTCCAGAACCCTGACCATCGTTTCCATCATGTCCGGGATTGGTGAATTCGCTATCTGGAGTAATGATCCATTGGCAGAGGTCTACAACCGGAACACAGACTTCTTGTACCGCAAACCCTCCCCATTCGGCACCTTCGCCTCCTGCTCCTCCAGAGAAGCTTCCCGGGAATGAACCCGAACCTCCGAGTCCTCCCGCCCTACAACAATTGCCTTCATCCTCTCCGGTCTCACCGTCTGCACCATTGGCCCCATCCATACCTGTCTCGCCATCATCTCCAGGAAGTCCATCAGAGCCATTTCCAGTAAACACAATGCATCTGGAAACATAATAATTGGTGCACCCCTCCAAGTACATTCCGTACACACTTACGCCATTGTCTGGAGCATCATCAACCTTCAATGTAATGTCCTGAATACGGAAATTTGACTGGTTTTGCGCCTTCAAACCTATGAGAGCCTTGTTAACCTGGTCATAATTACTTGCATTACGATGAAATATGGTTGAATCTGCATTGGTCTTGAACCAGTTTGACTCATTGAAACCTCCTTCAATTACAAGGTCAGAAGGAATATCCAACGTCTCAGTAAGTTCATAAACCCCATGGGCTAGCCTCATATGGTTGTTGGCAGGGTTTACCAGTGTAAAGGCATGCATGAGTTCGGCAGGGTTGTCTCTGGTACCAGTTGTTCCGCTTGTAGCACCATTTGGAGCCACATAGATAATGCCGCACTCCTGTGCCTCTGCCAGAGTGAAGACACAGATCAAACATAGTGTTGACAATATTCCTTGAAGACTACGCGGCATGTTGGAAACGATGGCTACAATTTTACACAAAATAGACGGCCCTTCAGGTTGCAACGGTCATCAATCTTCCCGTGTTTCGTTTATTTAACGCACGGTAACCAACTTGGTTGTTTGAAATGGGCTTGATAAGAAAACTGAAAGGAATTACACCGAAACTCGGTAAAGATTGTTTTGTGGCGGAGAATGCAACACTGATCGGACGCATTACCGCTGGTAATCAGTGCAGCTTCTGGTACAATTGTGTGCTACGTGGAGACGTTAACGACCTTATTCTTGGTGACAGGGTGAACATTCAGGATGGTGCGGTGCTGCATGGAACATTTGAGCAGAGTCCAACTCGAATCGGCAACGATGTTACGATAGGGCATAATGCCATTGTACATGGTTGCGTTCTTCACGATAATGTTCTGATAGGGATGGGAGCCATTGTAATGGACAACGCAGTGGTTCCATCTGGAACAATTGTGGCCGCAGGAGCAGTGGTTTTAGAGAATCAGATACTGGAGCCCAACTGCATTTATGCTGGTACACCTGCTAAAAAGGTGAAGGAATTGGACCCTAATACTTCTCCTGAAATCTTAAAGGGTATTGCCGCCAAGTACGTTATGTACAGTGGGTGGTATGCGAGTGGTGAATAATTGGCTATCGGCTAATCCCCATTCGTAGGTCTTTCCCCCGCCCGCGCGAGTGTTCCGAAGGGTCACTCGTGTGATGTTCAGTACGAACAGTTTCCGAACTGATCTTTCCTTGTTCCCAACCTCTATCTGAAAACACGCTCAGTTTGGTCATGGCCATGAAAATAGGCATTACTATTCCACACGGTCTATCAGCCAGCCGCTGTGGTCTCCGGCATCCGAGAACACGGCCTTCTTCTCGCCTTTACAGTTCCATTCCAAACGGTAAGTGTGTATGGTCAATCCAATAGCTGCTTTGCCAGCTTATACCCACTCTTGAATGAGACTAACTTGAGAATAGAATTATACTAACTCAAGAACAAGCTGTATTAACTACACTTCGAGCCATACTAACTACACATCAGTCTCTATTAGCTACACATAAAGTCGCACTAACTACGTATTAAGCCATACTGGCTATCTATCGTACTATACCAACTCAAGATTAGACTCTATTAACTACACATTGGGCCATACTAACTATGCATTAAGCTATAATAGTTATATATCGAGCTATACTAACTCTAGACTTCGGCCCTTAAGAAACGCGCGGAATCGAACAGTGCTCAGACCTGACATCGCTACCAAAGAAAATAGAAGCATGTGCATCGAAATTGGCCGTGTCATCTGTTGTTAGGAACCTCCGCGTGCCATTCTTGCTGCAGGTTTTCTCCATTTCAGGATGCCGATGCAGGTAATCTTTAAGGCTATCGGCTACAATTTCTCCTTGCGATAGTATGCAAACCTGCTCTGGCACATGTTGTTGGATCTTATCTGCCAGTAACGGGTAGTGCGTGCAGCCCAGCAGAATAGTATCAATTCCTGTTGCTTGATCCATCAACTGCTTTACATACTCCTTAACGAAATAATCGGCTCCCGAGCCCATGTGTTCATTATTCTCAATGAGTGGAACCCACATGGGGCAGGCCTGCTGGTACACCTCTACATTCGGAAACGTCTTGGCTATTTCCATAGGATACGAACCCGAAATGACCGTGCCTGATGTGCCAAGCACACCCACTTTTCCTGAAATCGAGTAGTTACCGATCACCTCGGCCGTTGGCCGAATTACCCCCAGAACCCGCAGTTTGGAGTCCATCTTTGGTAGGTCTTTCTGTTGGATAGTTCTCAGTGCCTTTGCCGAAGCCGTATTGCAGGCCAAAATGACCAATGGACAGCCAGCATCGAACAACTTGAAAACACACTCCCGCGTGTATTCATACACGGTTTGAAATGAGCGTGTTCCGTAAGGGGAGCGTGCATTATCACCCAAATAGAGGTAATCGTACTGAGGAAGAAGGGCTGCCACTTCTCGGAGCACGGTCAGCCCTCCAAAACCTGAATCGAATATGCCTATTGGATGATCAGCCATAAAAAAAGACCCGCCACGAGGGCAGGTCTAAAGATGTCAATTATGTCGGGTTAATTAAAGTCCGAGCTTGGTCTTTACATCGGCCATAATGTCCTCGCTATCATCTGCATAAAGCAACACACCCAATGAGCTGTCGAATACGTAGGTATAACCTTTTTCCTTCGCAACATCATCAATGGCTTTACGCGCCTTATCGATGATAGGTGTAAGAACCTCCTGCTCTTTCTTACCGATCTCTTCTTGTGCCTGCTGCTGGAATTCTTGAATTCTTCTTTCCAGATCAGCAATCTCACGCATCTTGGTGTTACGAACCGTTTCAACCATTGACTTCTCTCCAGCCTGAAATGCTTGGATTTTTCCTTCGTACTCCTTGGCCATGTCCTGAAGAGCCGTTTCAAATTCCTTAGCGAATGATTCCAATTCGCCTTCTGCCTTTTTCTTTTCTGGCATCAGTTCAAGCAACGCAGATGAATCGATGTGTCCAAATTTCTGCTGCGCGAAGGTTGGAACCGCAAATGCAACAGCAATTAGTATGATGAATAGTTTTTTCATTGTTTTCAATTTTTCGGGGCGCAATATTAAAGATTATTTTCCCTCTGTCTTGACCGAGTAGCCCATCTCGTCCAATACATCTTCGCTAAGGTCATATTTTGCTGAAGTATACAACATGGTCAAGGTCCCGGCTTTGTCAAAAATGACCGCGTAACCTCGGGCATCAGCAATCTCCTTGATGGCCGCATAAACCTTATCCTGAATAGGTTTGGTGAACTCCTGACGTTTTTGGAACAGATCTCCCTGATAGCCGAAACGCTGCTTCTGCTTTTCCTTGGCTTCTTTTTCCTTCTCAATGATCTGCTCTTCGCGCTTACGCTTCATATCATCCGTCAAAAGGATCTGCTCGGCCTGGTAGTCTTTATACATACGGTCTATCTCAGTGTAAATGGCCTCTATCTCCTGTTGCCACTGTACCGAGATTTCATTCAGTTCGTTCTGTTTCTGTTGGTATTCCGGAATGCTCTCCAAAATGTAATCAGTATCTACATAGCCAAATCGCTGAGCTTGTGCGGCTACCGAAAATGCTATTATAACAAATGATAAAACGACTCTTTTCATGATCATATTGAATTAGAATTGTTGTCCGATTGAGAAGTGGAACTGACTCGGGGCCATGTTCGGGTATCCTGGCACATCGTCAAATCTCCAACCGTAATCCAGTCCAAGTAGTCCAAACATGGGTAGAAAGATACGAACTCCCAAACCTGCCGATTTCTTGAGCTGGAATGGCTTGAACTCATTGAACGCAAGCCACGAATTGCCTGCTTCTGCAAATCCAAGAACGTAGACCGTTGCCTGCGGGTTTGGAGAAACCCTGTACCTGACCTCTGCCGTGTACTTGGTGAAAATCGTTCCTCCGACCTGCGTTCCATTGAGCTGCGGTGTAAGTGAGTTGTTGTCATATCCACGTAATGCAAATATTTCTCGTCCATCCAACCCAAAACCGCTCAGACCGTCACCCCCCACATAGAACCGTTCAAACGGTGCAATTCCAAGTTGGCGATTATAGAGTCCTAAGAATCCGAATTGGAACTTGGTGGCTATAACCAAATTCTTTGCCAAACCGATAAACCACTTGGCATCGAACTTCCATTTATGATACTCTATCAGCTTATATTTTTCCGAAGGATCGGCATTTGTATAATCCTTCTGGGTGAATGCAGAGAACGGTGGGGTCACTTCCACGCTTCCTGTAAGCGTTGAACCATAGGTTGGGAAAATCGGGTCGCCAATTGAGTTTCGCATCAACGTAAACCGCAGACTCACTGTGTTTGAATGCCCGTTGTTAAAACCGGAAATCAAAAGATAATTCTCGAGAATATAGTTCTGGTAGTTGAGGTCAACTCGCCAAGAGAAGAAGTCATCTGGCCACTGAAGCCTTGAGCCCAAACCAACCGTGGCACCTGTGATACGAATAGCTTGTCGGTTCTCTCCGCCTCTCTGAACCCCGTTTGATTGCACGGAATGGTATGCCGACACACTCAACGCATTGGGCTTATTTCCTCCCAACCACGGCTCCATGAAAGAGAAGTTATACGACTGAAAGTAAAGACCATTAGACTGAGCCCTCAGACTCAGCTTTTGTCCATCGCCTGCAGGAAGTGGTCTCCAAGCATGTTTTTTGAACATGTTCCGTAAGGAGAAGTTATTGAACGCCACTCCCAGTGTACCTACAATTCGGCCAGCACCCCAGCCACCGGAAAGCTCAATCTGGTCCGAGGGCTTCTCCTCAACGGTGTAAACGATATCAACCGTTCCGTCTGCTGGGTTCGGTTTGGGTTCTACTCCTAATGTTTCGGCATTGAAATACCCAAGCTGTGAAAGTTCCCGCTGTGAACGAATGATATCTGCCCGACTGAACAACTGACCTGGCTTGGTGCGTATCTCACGCATAATAACATGATCATTGGTCTTGGTATTACCAACCACAGTAACCTTGTTGATGGTTGCTTGCTTTCCTTCCCTGATCCGCATTTCAAGGTCAATGCTGTCGTTGACAACGAGAATTTCAACCGGTTCTACATTAAAGAACAGGTATCCATCATCCAAATACAGGGAACTTACATCCCGCCCATTGGGGTTCATGAAGAGATTGGCCTCCAAACGCGAACGGTCGTATACATCGCCCTTCTTTATTCCCAGGATCTTACCCAACAATTCAGCCGAATACTTGGTGTTCCCAGTCCATGAAATGTTACGGAAATAGTACTTACGTCCTTCCTCCAGATTTATCTCGATGTTGACGTTACGCTTATCAACCTTGTAAACTGTATCGCTGATAATGCGCGCATCTCTATAACCCAGCTGGTTGTACTTGGCAATCACAGCCTTTTTGTCGTTCTCGTACTCGTAATCAAGAAACTTGGATGTTTTCCAAACTCGCCACCAGCGCTTCTGTCTGGTTTCTTTCATAGAACGGGCCAGCTTGCCATTCTTAACCTCCTCATTGCCACGGAAAAGGATTCTGTTGATCTTGACCTTTTTACCCTTGTTGACATTGAATTTAAGGATGACACTGTTCGGTAGCGTACTATCGCGTTCAGTCTCCGTGCTTACCTCAATATTCAAAAACCCTTTATCAATGAAGTGATTCTTGATGATGTTCTCTGTGGATACGATGATGTTGTCAGTAACAACCTTACCCTTAACAAGATGAATGGACTCACGGATGTCATTGGCATCTCCTTTTTTCATTCCCTTAAGAGCGAATTTGCTCAACCTCGGTCGCTCCTCCAGCTTGATGTCGAGGAAGATCTTTCCATCTGCAATCTTGGTAACACGAATGTCAATATCACTGAACAACCCTTGATCCCATAGCTTTCGAATGGCTTCAGTAATCGCTTCTCCAGGAACTTGGATAGTCTCTCCTACGCTCAACCCAGAGAGAAGTATCAGCACCTTCTTGTCCAAATATCTGGTTCCAGAAACAGTGATTCCACCAACCTCATACTGTTTTGGAACAGCATAATCGATTTTTTCCTGTCCAATGGAAATAGACTGTGCATTGACCGATACCGATGTGAACATCAGCAGCGACATGGCAATCCATAGTATTAGATATTGCTTAGGCACTGACCTGCTCACTGATCTTTCCAAATCTTCTTTCTCGTCCTTGATAGTCAATTATTGCCGCTTCAAAATCCTTGCGGTCAAAATCGGGCCAAAGCTTATCGGTGAAATAAAGCTCTGAATAGGCGATCTGCCAAAGCAGGAAGTTGGAAATTCGCTGCTCGCCACTTGTGCGTATAAGTAGTTCAGGGTCTGGGATTCCAAGCGTGCAAAGATGCTGATCAATAACTGATTCATCAATTGCATCTGGGTTTAATTCTCCGTCTTTAACATTTTTTGCAATCGTCTTCACTGCCTCAATCAATTCCCACTTCGATGAATAGCTCAACGCCAACGTCAAAGTCATTCGGGTATTGTCCTTGGTCTTTTCAATGGCCTCATTTAATTCCTTGAAACACGATTTTGGCAAACTATTCAGATTTCCAATGGCATTCAATCGAATATCATTATCCATCAAGGTTTTGGTTTCCTTGTTTATGGTCTTTACCAAAAGGGTCATTAGGGCATTTACTTCAACCTGCGGTCTGTTCCAATTTTCTGTTGAGAACGCATATAGTGTGAGGTACTCAATTCCCATTTCAGCTGCGCATTCTACCGTTTCTCTCACGGCCTTAACACCTTTGTTGTGACCGAAAGTTCTCAGCTTACCCCGTTGTTTGGCCCAACGTCCATTGCCATCCATTATCACGGAAACGTGTTTGGGTAATCTGGTCTGATCTATGTGCTGGTCGATGCCCATTTAAAAACAAAAATCGCCCCGAAAGGCGATGCAAATGTACTCTACTGTTTTAGACTTACTGATATGCTGGACATTTGGCCGGTTTTGCCTTCAAGTTGAAGGACAAGGTAACCATGGCGAATGAATACCAATCGTTTGTTTTGGAGTTTCCTCTCTGTCGGCCTTCCAACACTTCATCCGTAAGATTTGAACGATTGGCAAGCTCATATGCAATGTCACCTCGTTCAGCTTGAATAACATCTGGAGAAGCATAAGTTCCACTCACATCATCCAAGTAATCTGTAAACGTATATCGCATTCCCCATTCCAAACCAACCGAGAAAGTCTTAGAAATATTGGCCTTCACCCCTAGGCCGAAAGGAATGGCAGCATTGGTCAAGGAGTATTTCTTTCTGTCAGGATAGTATGTGGTGCCCTGACCTTCAGTGCCCAATGGCTGAAGCTCATATGTATGACCATCACCGGCTGTTGCCCGTGGATTGAATTTGAACACAGCAATTCCTCCAAATAGAAATGGGGTTATGGGATGCTGCATATCTCCTGGCGCATATTTAAAGAAGTTGAACTCGCCAGTGATGGCAAATTCAAACAACCATGATTCAAACCTTAGATTCCGTTCAAGCTGCGACTGAACTTTGGATTTAGCATCATCTCCCATGACATAACCTACGGAAAACATTCCACGAGCAGAAAATCGATCATTGAAATTGTACCGGTAAAAGACACCACCTGCGGGCAAAACCTTCTTAAAGGGAACGTCAGGATTGAGGTCTCCCATGTAATAAGACACCCCCGCTCCAACACCGAATTCTGAGTACTGGGCCTTGGAAACTGAGGCCGAAATCAGAAGGACTAAGGAAAGAACGCTAAGATATTTCATTGCAAGACTCATGACACAAGGTCATTAGAACTTCGGAAGTCCCTTTCTTGTTGTACGGATCTTTCGCTGGTAGGTGATCATCATGAACATATAGGAGTCCAAATCTGTAGGGTCTCCTCTCTGCTGACCCGGACACGCAGAACATCCTCCTTGCCACTCCGCATCTGGTGAGATTGGCGAAAGAGACGGATCCGCCAAACCTGCAGCTACATCATCATAATTAAGCGCGTCTCTTATCTCCAATGCGTTTGGTGCCCACTTCGTGTAAACGTAGCTTGTGCTTACATCATCCATGTAATCAGTAAACGTTTTACGTAAACCATACTCAATACCAATGCTGCTCTTTTTGTCAATGGCGTACTTCATGCCTATTCCGAAAGGAATTGCAAATTGCCAATTGGAATATTCATTCCTCGATGGCACAAAAGTCTGACCCTCTGTATGTAGCTTACGTAGGGAGTACCATTTGCCATCATACTTGGCCATTGGGTTCATGTAGAGCAAGGCAACACCTGCAAAACCATACACATAAACCCTACTTCCCTTTCTACCCCTACCACGTACACGTCTAATTTTGTATCTACTTCCAATTGACTCCCTCATCCAAGAGACCTCAATCTGAGTAGCCCATTCCACAATAGGAGAGCGAAAATGAAGGTTTCGATTACTACGATACGCCTCTTTGGTGTACCTGTCATCCCCGTAGATCTCGCCAAAGCTGAAACCCGTCTTAGCAGAAACGTATTGTGAAATTTTATACCGGAAACCAATGTTGGCAACATACCGTGTAGATGGTGCATCAAGGTCAAAAAACCAATCTGAGCCAATCTGATTACGACCTCCGACATCACCCAAGAACTGCGTGGCACCAATAGCAGCCACCCATTCGTATCGCTGCCGCTTCCAACGCTGAGCGTTCGCCAAGGTTGGCAGAATAATCAAACAAAGTATCAGCGCTTTCCTGTTCATGGACTTACTTGAGCCAAGTTCGCAAATATAACCATTATTCAGCTGGAAATCAGATCAATTGCGCCTATCATGTCCCCACATTAGCTTACTGCGCAATGTTTCAAAATAATCGAACTCACCGAATCTGACCAGGCCAACAGTGAAATCGGCTTTTGAAACCTGTATCTCTACATCCGTTCCAACTACTTTTGATTGTGAGTCAAGTGAAATCATAAAATCGGGGTCATTGTCCTCGATCTTCAGGGTAATTCTCGTATTGTCATTTATCACCAAAGGACGAACATTGAGATTGTGTGGAGCTATTGGCGTAATGATAATGTTGCTGGTACTCGGAGCAATAATTGGCCCCCCGGTGCTCAGGGAATAACCTGTTGAACCAGTAGGAGTTGACACAATAAGGCCATCTGCCCAGTATGTGCTCAGAAAAAAATCATCTAAAAATGCCTTGACCACCAACATGGAAGAGGTGGCACTTTTATGAACACTGACCTCGTTCAAGGCGAAATTGTCCTCCCCAAACAGATTTTGCTTGGTGCTTGCCTGAACAAGTGTTCTCTGATCAACCTGAAAATCACCATTTTTAACACGATCCAGCATTTGCCCCAACTCCTCAAAAGGTGTGCTGGCCAAAAACCCCAAACGGCCAGTGTTAACACCAAAAATGGGTATGGCTGACCGACCGACCTTTCTTACCGAATCCAGGATGGTTCCATCTCCACCAATACTTACGAGCACATCGAACTGGTCTTTTTCAAATCGCGTATTCTGTATCACTGAGCCATTTCCAATGCCATCAATCTCAGCAAGGTCGGGTGTATAAAAAACCTCCTCAAACCTCTGATTCAACAACTGAAATATTGCCTCAAGTCTTGGCCGATCAGCCTCATACCGCAATCTTCCATGAACAGCTACCCGCATACGTTAAATGTGCTTAGTGAAATGTAAGAAAAAACCGTGCTCCAGTGCTTTGTTCATGGAGTATTCAGCACGCCAAGAAATATCGTAGAACGTTACTATGTCAATTCCTAAACCTCCACCCAGAAGCAGTTGACCGGCCAATGGATTTCCTTTGTTGAACTGATTGTCAACCACATAACCCATGTCAAAATTCAGATTAGCATAAAAAGCCAATGGAAGCGTATTGAACTTCTCCGACTTCAGGAACTTAAGCTTCACCTTTCTAAAAGGCAGAATTGCCCACTTCAAAGCGGTTTTTAGCAGTCCATAGTGCTGTCCATCAATTACATACAACTCATATCCCCTTACAAAATCATGTTCATATCCGAGTCCTTTTTGAAGTGAGTACGCTTGCCCGTTAGTGGATGAAACTTTGATCTTCTGCCCATGTGCGAAATACCACCTTTTGTGCAGTTGCCAATATTTTGCAAACTCTACCTCCAGCGACCAAATGTCTATTGGACTATCCAGAATCCGCATCCCATCCTTTCGCAAGTTCAATTCAAAACGATAACCTTTCAAAGGGTAATCCGAATAGTCTGTCATTTCCCGTTTCACGTTGTATTCGATGGAAAAGTACTTGACCAGATTTTCTCCCGCACCAAAATATTCGGGCTGTAACTTGGCCACTGAATCAAGAATCCAGAAATGGGTGAACCCGATTTCAAGCCTATGCACATTGTAAAGATTTGGCCTCCATCTGGGAGTAATTGTTGCGAAAGCTTCCTTCCGAATATAGCGGTCGTGGTTCTTGTAAAAAACGCGCTTATTGCCTACTGAAGCGTATGCTACCTCATGGCCTTGTCGGTAGCCTCCTTGAAATTCAATTCCCCATTTCTGAGCGTGATCGAGATAAGGAATCTCATACCTCAATTCGTACTGGTTGTTGTATCCGAATCGTAAGTGAAAGGTAAGCTCCTCTCTCCTTCCCCTGAAATTGCTCCATTTGATCAAGGTGCCATAATCTAAGCGGTCCCAGCGCTTATCCTGCCACCATTCACTGAAATTACGATCAGCGAACTCAACGAAAGGAACTGGCCAAACGTACCATCGTTCGGTTATTCTGACCACCACATCAATCTCGTTACTGCCATACCAACACGTGTCAACTTCAACAAAGTTGAACAACTGCAAACTCCATAGGTTTGCCTTTGACCTGTTGAGATTGTAGTCCAGTTTTGAACGAGGGATGCTCTGTCCTTCCCTAAATGTCATTTCACGGAGCAGTATCCGCTCCTTCGTGATCTTGTTGCCTTCAAAGGTCAGTGAGCCGATAAGCACATCATCCTGAGCTTGTACACTCAGGTTAAAAACAACTATGAAAAGAAGGAAGAGACGGAGAGCGATATGCGACACTTAGATATTGATGTACCGCATCAACTCATCATAGCGGCCTTTCAAGTCCTCAAGATGCGCACTTTCTTGGAAATGGGCAATCACATCATAATCGTATCGTTCCAAACTTTGTATTATCGAGCCCAACTCTTCCCGATTCACCTTTAATGTGAGCTCAAGTTTGCCTGTTTCCGGTCGTTCAAATATGTAACTGCTCAGAATCCGTGCATTGTTCGATTCCACCACATGAGCCACCTGGGCAAGGGAATAATCGTTCTTATTCAGTCCAAGAACAATGATTCCACCTGGCTGATTGATCACTGCCAACTCCTCAAATTTGGTTACAAGGTCGGATAGCGTTATACATCCAACATATTTCCCCTCAGTATCTAATACTGCCACAACAGAAAGATCTGTAGATGCCATTTTACGAATGACATAGTAAATGTGCTGAGATTCCGAAACCGAGGCGTCAATAAAAGCGTCCTTAGACGCCAAAACCGTATCGTCCTTTTCTCCATCGAGGATATTATCCTCACTGATCAGACCAAGAAATGTCTGTCCATCAACCACCGGCAGATGCGAAACCTTGAACTCATCCATCCAAGCCAAAGCACGTGCCACCTCATCATTTGGTCTGAGAGGTGGTACAACTTTCGATATGAGTTCTCGCGCTAACATTTCCTTGGGTCGCTTGCAAAGTAAACGTAATCTGTTTCGAATTTGTTATGCCATTTGGCGAAATAGCTAACAGCAATTTGTTTGCCGAACTCTACTTTTGACCCCGAACCGACCGAAAAACCGACATGACGAAGGCCAAACTCAGCGTCAACATCAACAAGATCGCAACCCTGCGAAACAGTCGTGGAGGAAACAACCCAAGCGTGGTTGAAGCTGCCATAAAGGCACAGCAATTCGGTGCTGATGGCATTACAATTCATCCACGACCAGACGAAAGACACATTCGATATCAGGATGTGTATGACCTGAAACCCGTAGTTCACACGGAGTTCAATATCGAAGGTTATCCGAATCAAACATTCATGGAAATGGTGCTTGACGTTCGACCCGAGCAGGTGACTTTGGTACCCGACCCTCCAGGAGTTTTGACTTCAAACGCTGGCTGGAATACCGTTGAACACGCCAGCTTTTTGAAAAAGGTTATTTCCGATCTGAAAAATGCAGGAATCCGAACTTCCATTTTCATTGAAACGGATGCCGAGATGATTCGCGCAGCGAAAGAAACAGGAACAGACCGCATTGAACTTTACACAGAAAGCTATGCGATTGGATTTCCTGCGGACAAGAAGGCAGCCATCGCTCCGTTTGTTGAGGCCGCCAAAGTTGCCCAAGAGGTTGGTCTTGGGATAAATGCAGGTCACGACCTCAGTCTTGAGAACCTAAAATACTTTGCAGAGAACATTCCCAGCCTATTGGAGGTTTCGATAGGGCACGCGCTCATTTCCGATGCCATTTATTACGGACTGAGCAACACGGTAAAAATGTACAAGAACTGCCTTCGGTGAAATTGAATTTCAAGGAATATGGCGAGGGGAAACCGTTGGTTATCCTGCATGGGCTTTTCGGTTCGTTGGATAATTGGTTCTCGTTGGCAAAAGCGTTTGCGGATAAGCATCACGTCTATCTAGTTGACCAACGGAATCATGGACAATCGCCACATACCGGCTCCCACACCTATGAGGAAATGGCGGAGGATCTCTACGGGTTTTTCCAAGAGCACGACCTGAAAGATGTGGTGCTGATCGGTCATTCAATGGGCGGAAAAACCGCCATGACATTTGCTGGCAAACACGGAGACCTTCTTGACAAACTAGTTGTGGTAGATATGGGCGTAAAGCAATATCCTGTTCATCACGACCTGATCATCCGCGCCATGCAAGCGCTTGACTTGGCCAATATTGCATCACGCAGCGAAGCGGAAGAAGAACTGAGGCATTTGCTCGATGAAGAAGAAAGCACTATTCAATTCCTGCTGAAAAACATCTACCGAAAGAACTTGGAAGATGGATCGGCTGAATATGCTTGGCGTTTCAATCTGGATGTGCTTGCAAATGACATTGAGGAAATGGGACTACCGATTCTGAAAGGCTCTGATGTGGAAGCGCTTTTTCTCTATGGAACACGATCGAAGTACGTGGTTGAGGATGATAAGCCTGAGATTTTGAGCCTTTTTCCGAACACCACTTTCAAAACTCTGAACACGGGCCATTGGGTTCATGCGCAAGACCCAGAAGGGTTTATCCAAACCGTGAAAGATTTCATCGACTGAAACAAAAAAGCCGCTGACCTGTAGGCCAACGGCTTTTCAATCTAATTCAGTTTCAGTTACTGAAGCACCACTTTCAAAGCAGTTCTTCCACTTTCCCCTTGAAGGACAACGTGGTAAATTCCTACATCAAGGTTAGATAGATCGAACATCTCGCGAGACATTCCAACACTGAAATTCTTGGTTCTGGTTGAAACGGTTCTTCCAGTTATGTCAATCACATTGATTGTAAGACTTTGAGCATCTTTCAAGTTCAAATTCAGTGCTGCAATGCCATCTGTTGGGTTTGGGGAGATAGAAAATTCGCCTTGAAGTTGCTCTTCAATTCCATCTGGCGTAACTGTACATGGAGTTGCCTGCTCTCCGATATAGGTCAACGTTTCAAAATCGATATAGCACACCCAGTTCACGCTATCAACAAACGGGTTTCGATTACCTTGCTCGCTCTGGATGAAGTCGTTTCTGGCAATTTCCCAAGCATCTGGCGGATCTTGCCAGTGCCATTGCTTTAGCACATCCTGATCTTGGCCATACTGGACAAGGAAGTCAATCGGATTCGGCAATTCCCATGATCCTCCAGTTCCGTTCCATTTAACAGCCATATAGAAAATTGCCCTTGCGGCATCGCCTTTGTGCTGGTCTCTTGGCTCATAAACCCGCTGCCCATCGGCATTATCTCCATATTGGGCATCAAGAAAGGAACTCTCTTGCGAAACCACCTCGCCCAGCGGTCTATTACTGCGTACAGCATTGGCATTGTCTTGGTGTACTGGAAACAGGTTGTGCAGATCTGAATATTCCATACCGTCTTCATCCGGGAAGGTGGGCATCCAACTATGCGGCCAAGAATGTTCACGGCTCATAACATCATAAAAAAATGCCCCAGTATACATGTACTGGTATCCAGAATAGACTCCTGTAAGCACCTTTTGCCCAGCAGTTGTGTCTCGGTGTGCGAATTTATCTATCATGACAGGTGCGTAACTGCCATAATAGATCTGATCATAGTTCTGACTGATTCGGGTTTGTAAATCTGTTAGGAAGGAAGTTGAACTTGGGTCGATACCTGCATAATAGTTGCCCATCATGTTTTCTGGAGTAGTAACAGAATTGGCTGAGCTGGCCGAAGTGTAGTAATTCTCGTAACCGCTTGGGCCATTGAAAGAATATGCAGCAAAATGATAGGTGGTGCCTGCCACATTGTACGTAGGCCTGAATGTACCTGATGAACCAACATGTACAACTTGAGTTGTTCCGTCAATGTAATCTCCTTTAACATATGTTGAACCATCAGCAGGAATTCCGGTCGGGGCCGCGCCAATGCTCCGAACAACTATGTAGCTCTCTGGTACTGATGCGGCATCGCTGAAACTAACGTCATAACCATACGATGTAACACTGGAGAATGATAGGTTTGTTGGTGCAGCAGTTGGCTCGGTGGCATAATTTCCACCTATACCGTAAAGGTTTATGACAAACGTTGTCTCGTCTCCATTTGCATCGTCATTACTTATGGTAAGTGTGGCAAAACGCGAACCACTCGCACCTGCAGTAAAGTTCAATTGAAATGACTCCGATGAAGCTGCTGTCACAATATTGGGGGTTACGCCCAAGGTAAAATCGCCCGCGTTGGCGCCTCCAAGCTGAATGTCACTTATGTTAAGGTCATTACCACCGGTAAGGTTCACGTTTTCTATGCTTATGGTAACACTGGCCTGATTACCCACAACCAAGGTTCCGTTGTTTACAATTGGGTCGGTTCCTTGGCTTACCCCAATCTCTTGAGCCGCGGTTGGTACCTGTGGTATCAAAGAGACCTCGTCCAAAGCCACGTTTCGGCCGCTTTCTTTGTTAGTAAAGTACCAGCGAACATACCTACTACTGGCCTGCGGTACATCCGTAAATTCTCCAAAGGCTGAACCAACGGCAGTAAGATCCGTTTCATTGAATACCCGAAGTGCGGTCCATGTATTTCCATCGGTCGATTCTTCAACGGTGAAAACATCATTGGCAGCGCTTCCCTGACCTTTAATGTTGTAGGTAACACCTCCGCATACATCACTGAACTGAACCATGACGAACTCGTCATCGGCATCCAGCTTGCAAGCAGCACCCAAAAGTCCGTTCGTGTAGCGCGTTCCGTTTGCAAATTCATCTAAATGCTCGGTCCAGCCAATTGGCTGAGGGTCATCAAAGTTCCAGGCGGTTGGTAAGGTTGCCTGAGCAAACGCATTGGCAGAAACCAATCCACCGATAATTACTGAGAGTACTTTTTTCATTTTTCTTGATTAGAATTTTACGCCAATGGTGGCGGTCCATCTTCGGCCCATTCCCATGAAAACTTTGGCCGTTGTAGCATCGAATGTCAACGGGTTGCCTCCTGCGGCATTATTGTCTGCATCGGAGATGTAAGTGGTGTTCAGTACATTCAATACGCTGGCGCGAAGCATCACATCCATTTTCTTGAGTTTGATGGTCCAACCAGCATGCACATCCAACAAGTAGTAAGAAGGTATTTTCCAAGACTGTCTTCCTCCATTTGCATTTTGAAGATCGAGCGGTCTGAAATTGGCGAAGTTGTTATCAAAATAAGTTATCTGCCCCTTGATGTAGACGCCTTTTACCGGCTTTATCTTAATACTTCCTGAAACTTGGAATTGGGCCGCATCGCCAATCCTAACCCCATCTACATCCACAGTATCGGTGTTTGCAGCGTCAATGTTACCATTGTTATCATATTGATAGGCAATAGCTGTTCCCTTCCACCGCCAGTCCCCGTAAGATATCAAGCCTTCGATATCAACAAACCATGGTGTCTTATATATCGCATCAATTTCAATTCCTTGATGCACAGAACCTAAATTCGGAAGGACGATCCTTGTAGGCTGACCTCCGATGTTGGTTGTAGTCTGAACCGGCCGATTTTCCCAAGTAGTTCTGTAAAGGTTGAGGTTTGCCGCCCACCGCGAATACTTAATGGAGTAGCCCAATTCAACTCCCCAAGCTATCTCTGTTCCTATTCCTTTTACCACCTCATAGCTGTAACCCGCATACACATCGGTTATAGTTGGTGGCCTGAAAAAGACTCCGCCATTTACAAACACATTCATATGGTCGTTGATGTTGTAATTCACACCGAGTTTGGCTGTTCCTCCTTGAAAATGCACCCAATCGGTTGTGGCAATACGTGCCTCTTTACTTTCATGTGTGTACACCTGACCATTATGAACAATCGTGTCATTCAGCCCAAGTGCCCTTTCATAAGTGGTGTCAGGAAGTACAAGGTCGCGCTTACGATACTTGTCTGATCTTATGTAGGAATTGTTTGCACCAGAAACACTTACAAAACCAGAAATCTTATCCTTCGAATACTCCAATTGGGCAAAAAGTCCGGCATTGTAAACACTTGTTGTTGTTCTGAATCCAGATACATCGCCCGGTCGTTTAACGGAATACTGAGGGTCGTTATAAGGATAGAATAGCTCATTATTATCTGTGCCCTCTGGGTTTATAACCACATAATCGCCCCCTAACAGATCATATGGAGTACTGTACTTTTCAACCGAAAAAGCTCGGAAATCAACACCTACGGCAAGATCCCATGAATCGTTGAATTTATGGTCAATAGTAGAAAGCAATCCATACCAATAGTGGTTGTTCATATTGGCTCTTATGTACTTGGTTGATTTGTACTGACCCGTATCATTCACGGCAGAAAGATCATAAGGTGTACTGAACGGTCCGCCAGTAATATTCAATTGATAAACATTGGTCAGGTCCCATTGTCCGTTATTATCCAGATCCGCAGCTCCACCGCGCATTTCCGTGCCTCCACCTCTTCCGAAAGAACCATAGATGATGTTTGAAACCGCCCACTTACCCTTAGCCCAGAAATGTTTTAGATTAAAGATGGGCTTATGGTAGAAATTGATAGACGTGCTCTGCAACTCTGACATGGCATTAGGGTCATTCCTATTTCGAATAATGTTACCCCATTGCGCGTTGTATCGCAATCCATAATTGCCTGCCCGCTGATCAGATGTTACTGAATTATGGTTGAGATCAACGCCTAAGGATTCCGCATATTCCCGATCATAGATATGGATCTGTTCCTTGTATGGTCGCTGTCCGCGCTCTTGTGGTGCACCCATAGCCGAGAGGCTAAGTGTATGATTACCGATCTGCTTCTGGAGTTTGACATAGTAGAAGAACCTAGTGGCCCACGTTGCATCAACCCAACCATCTTGTCTATCATAAGCAAAGGCTGCGGTTACACCCCAACCACCTTTCAACCTGCCGGAATTGAATCCGATATTGGTTCTAATGAGGCCATTATTACCTACAGTAAGTGAAATTTCGGTTGAACGTTTAGAGGTGATTCCCGTGGTAAGAATGTTCATGCTACCACCAACTGCCGGAATGGAAAGCTTGCTGGCCCCTAATCCACGCTGTACCTGAATACGTTGGGTAACTCCATCCAATCCGAACCAGTTGCTCCAATAGACCCATCCATTTTCCATGTCGTTCATTGGAACGCCATCTATCTGAACAGAAATGTTACGCTGAGAAAAACCCCGAATGGTTACGCGTGCATCACCTGCGCCTCCACCTTGCTGTGTGGCATAAACACCTGGTGTTGAGTTGAGAAGCATTGGAATATCCTGCGAGGCTAGCTCCTCCTTTATCTTGGCCGGTTCGATGTTCGTGAAAGCAACCGGGGTCTCTCTGTCAAGCGCAATGTCTGCAACAACCTTTACCTCATTGAGCGTTACCGTAGTAAGGTCGAAATTGAGTTCCAGCTGTCCTCCTTTGGCACTGATCTGCTTTGTGCTTGTTTCGTATCCGATGTAGGATACCTGAAGCGTGTAATCGCCATTGGGAAGATTTAGGGAGAATTTACCATCAAAATCCGTTACAACACCCTGCCCCTCGCCATAAACAACGTTGGCAGAAATGAGCGGTTCAGCAGAGTTTGCATCTTTTACCACGCCATAAACACGGGTCTTCTGTGCACTGGCTGATAATGCGACCAACAGAGCCGCAGCGATGACGATCAGGAATGTGCGCATAGGGAAACTACCTTCCGAGCATCACTTTTCTAGACACCTCGGCACCTCCTGTAAGTGACACCCGAACAATGTAAATTCCAGTGTTGAGTTGCTTCAATCTCAGTTTATGTTTTGACGTTGCTTCTTTGGCCAAGGAAATGCGCGCGGCTTCTTGACCAAGGATATTGAAGACCTGAATTTTTTCGATGTTCTTGGATGCAGAGATCATCAACTCCTTGTCCACTGCAGGATTAGGGTACATGTTGAACTCGGCCGCTTGCTCATCCTCTACCCCGAGTCCGAAACAATCGCAAGTATGCCAACCCAATTCAGTGAATGTATTCTCTGGCAAGCTATCCCATTCTGTCTGCACCAAGAACTCGCTTGGATTTGTTGTCACACCTTTTAGAACTGTAGATTTTCGGATAAGCGTGTGATCATTGGTCCACCAAGTGCCATTCACATCGCTCCAAGCGGTTCCTGGATCCTCACCGATCTTTCCAAAAAGGTCAACCAAAACAGTTCCGTCTCCTTTAAATAGACCAAAGGCGTCATCTCCGTTAAAATAGAATGGAGAATTGGACTGTACATACACCGGATTTACAAAAGTGTCTGCAACTGCTTGCAATGCCGCGTCCACAGGTGCTTCGTTACCCGTTCCATTGGGGTCGCGCTTGTCAAGAACGATCACGTATGTTCCATAAGCCCCTATGGAACCAGAAAGCTGTATGATCATTGGTGTTCCAGAACCGTCTCTGAAACGTCCGCACTGGTATTGCGACAGGTCAATTGCTGCATTGGTCGGATTGTAAAGCTCGATTGCCTTATTGTTTCCAGATCCCTCTACATACTCAGAAATAAAAAGTTCAGAGCAGTCCTGTGTTTGGGCATTCGCTCCAATAGCTGCGATGGCTGAAGCAAGGACAAGTACAAATTTTCTCATGTTGATAGGTGCTAAATTTTGTGCAAAGGTAGACTATCTCTTAAAGGCACAATGGTCTTGCAGAAAGCAAAATGGAGTTTTAACGATTCCTTTAAACCATGCACCATCAACTGATCCCTGCATTACATTTGCACCACTGCCCGGATGGCGGAATTGGTAGACGCGCACGTTTCAGGTGCGTGTGCCGCAAGGCGTGTGGGTTCGACTCCCACTTCGGGCACTTTTTCACAATGCAATGGGGATTTCTGATCCCCATTGTTCGTTTATTTGAGTTCCTTATTGATAATATCGTGGATTGAGGAATCAACTGTAGGAATATCTAAACGTCTTAATCATCGTGGCAAACCCTCATGAAAAGAAGCTTATTGAGCTTCATAGGCAACTGGAATCCTTTTCGGAAGACGTGGACCGTTTGAACCGCGTCAAAGTACTTGGACGAATTGCAGGTATTTATGAGAAGATGGAAGATCATGCCGAAGCCATTGACCGTTATTTACAGATATTGAATCTCGCTGATGTTTTAAAGGACCAAAAGAAAACCCATGCTGTCTCATTGAAACTGGGCCGATTACACCTCTTGCATAGATTGTACCCGCAAGCAATTGTTTACTATCAACAGGCAGAGGATAGCGCTGCGACCAGTACCAAGGCCAAACTGGCCAGCTTACACCGAGCAAATGTGCTTCTTTTTAAAGGCGATCTTAACGAGGCCGAAGCAATTATTCTTTCTTGCCATTCGCCCGAAAAGCAAGCGAAAAATGCAGATGTTCGCTTAAGGGCTACGCAGTTATTGGCCATCCTGCGAAATAATCAGAAGCAGTACCCAAAGTCGTTACAGTTGCATGCTGAGTGTCTGGAAATGCTAGGGGAGAAGGATGTAGATAGACAAATGGATATCAGAAAGTCGATGGCCCTATCGCTTTATTACATGGGAAACCGACAGTTGGCAATCGATAAGCTGAGCGAAATTCCGGAAGACCTCCTTAAGAACACCAGCAAGCGGCTCAGAAAACTGGTGTATGAAATCTACACGGCCTGTTATTCTGAAATGGGAGATTTCAAACAGGCCTTTAAGTATCAGGAACTGTTCAAGGATATCGACCATTCCATTACTCAAGACCGCGTTTCGAATAAGCTTACATCAATTCAGGTGAACAACAGGCTTATTCAAGTGCAATATGAACGGGAAATGTTCTTAAAGCGAAGCGAAGAACTGGCCGAAAAGAATCTGGTGATCGAGGAAGAGCGTAGAAAGTCGGATGAGCTGTTATTGAATATTCTGCCCGAACAAGTGGCCAACGAATTGAAAGAACACGGACGTGTGAATGCCAAAGCCTATGATGCTGTTACTGTGATCTTTTCGGATTTCAGTGGGTTCACTGCCATTTCCGAATCTCTTACCGCGCAGGAACTGGTGACTGAGATAGACGCCTGCTTTCAAGGATTTGACCAGATCACAGACAAATATGGAATTGAAAAAATAAAGACCATTGGAGATGCCTATATGGCTGTTTCGGGTATTCCAAGTTCAAGGCTAGATCACGCTGAAGTAGCCATCCGTGCTGCACTGGAAATGCGCGATTTTATCGATACCCGTCCTTCCATTCGGTTGGCAAATGGAACTTCGGCTCGGTTCAATGTGCGGATTGGCTTGCACAGCGGATCGGTGGTTGCCGGTGTGGTAGGCATCCGAAAATTCGCCTACGATGTTTGGGGAGATACGGTCAACACCGCAAGCAGAATGGAAAGCAGCGGAGCCATAGGGAAGGTCAATGTTTCGGAAAGCACCTATCAATTAGCAAGGGAACATTTCCATTTCACTCCCCGAGGTAAAATAAGTGCCAAGGGAAAGGGCGAAATGGAAATGTACTTCGTAGAAGCACACTGAAATCCTTATTTGGAATTCTCTAACAGTTGCTGGACCAGCGACTCAAGTTCTTCAATGCGTGCAGTGCGTTCGTCCAATAGTTCGGTCAATTCCTGCACCGCCTTTACCAACGGTACAGTAAGCTCTGCATAGCGGATTCCCAAGAGATCACCACTCTTGTCCACCCCGCTGAAATCGTAGCCAACGGTTTTTGCAGCAGCTTCAACTTCTTGTGCAATGAAACCACTGAATTTGATCTTCTCAATGTCGTACTTACCATCAAAGTTTTCTGACTCCACGCCTTGCAACTTGTTCTGTCTATCAACATTGAAGTTGTACGTAACGGGACGAAGCGCTTTGATAAAATCAAGGCCTACAACTTCTTCCTTCACATTGTCTTTGATGCGGCCATCGCTATAAGCTGTCCAACTTACCTGACCACCGTTGCTTGTAACTGATGAATTGCCGATCCGGGCTTTGTTGTTAGCATCAACCGGGGTATTGTTTCCGATGGCTGTTGAATTGACAAAGTTGGGCGTACCAGAATTACCGATCTGTTTCCCGATCCACGTATTATCGTAACCAGTCGTCAGTTCTCTGCCTGCCTCTTCTCCTATGAACACATTGCCGTAACCTGTCGTGATCTTGCCTCCGGCCTGATAACCCACGGCCACGTTTGATGTACTGGCTGTACCTGATGCATTCAGACCCATGGCTTGATAACCGATCGCTACGTTCCGGTTGCCCGTGGTATTGTTGCCCAATGCATCATACCCAACGGCCACTTGGTCGTCTCCAGAGGTATTTCGGACCAAGGCCTGTCGCCCAATGGCCGTGTTTCGTATCCCAGTGGAAATGTTCGCATCCAAAGCACCAAGACCAACGGCCAAATTGGTGCTGCTATTTCCTCCACCTCTGCCTACTGTATGACTATTGATGAGCGCATCTCCCGCAACTCCCAACTTTGCCGCTGGGGCTGAATCGCCTATGCCCACATTGCCATTTTTAAGGACGACCATTGCATCACTTCTCGAACCTGATGCAGTTCCATTACCGACCACCAAGAGTCGGTCGGTTGAGCTCCATCCTGTAGTGGATGAAGGTACATAAGCTGTGTTCCATCGACCTATTACCGTTTCATAACCTGAAGGTGATACCAGATCGCTCCCCAACGCAAAAGATGATGTGCCTGTGGCATCTGAACTGAATCCTGCAGCAGTGGAGGTGCTGCCAGATGCTATATTACTTTGTCCCCAGGCCATACTACCGGTGCCTGATGCCAAGTTGTTGTTTCCCAACGCTGCGGAATTGTCGCCAGATGCCATAACGTTATTCCCGCTTGCAAAAGAGTAGTTGCCAACATTGGTGTTGTCCCAACTGGTGGAACTGACTGCGCCTGCCCTAAACGCACTCTTTTGGGGATTGAAGAACATTCTTGTGCCAGCCCCAGACACTTCAATATCTGCTCCGCTTCCATGGACTCCAGTAACCAAAAGTCCATCTTCTCCAGAAACATGCAATTGTGCCTGGGTAAGATCTGAACCGATGCCAGTTCGTCCGTTTTTCTTCACAACTACCGCGTCACTTCGATTAAAGAAGTCCCCATTTCCCACCACCAGTAATCTATCCGCAGTATTCCAACCTGTGCTGCTGGTTGGCGTATAGATGGTGTTGTATGAACCCAGAACGGTCTCTTGGCCAGACAGTGCCTCGGTTCCATAACCGAGACTTACGGAATTGTTGCCTACACTGCGTGATGCATAGCCGAAAGCAAGACTTACGCTTCCTTCTGCCGTGCCGCCCATCAATGCAGTGGACGATCCTCCCTGAGCAATTCCACCTAAGGCAAGAGCATTCTGTCCAGTTGCGCGTGCATTGGATCCTATTGCCGTGGCACTTTGGGCTGTTGCTCTGGCATCGTAACCAATAGCAGTAGACTGCAACATAGTTGCCTGAGAACCCGTTCCCATGGCCAACGAACCTACCCCGCTGGCAACGTTTGAAGTGCCAAATGCCATAGCATTCAAACCAGAGGCTACACTCTGGTCGCCCATGGCCGTGGAGAGTGTTCCACTAGCTTGCGTGTTGTAACCCGCGGCAAAGGAATTGTCTCCCAAATTGGTTTGGTTCCAAGCACCATTATCAGAAACGCCTACTCGAAAGGCATTCGTAGTGGCTGCAGCAAAGAACATTCTGCCCGCCCAGCTACTTGGTTGAAATCCATCTGGATCGGCCATCGTCTGAGAGCCTACAACCAATGACTTACCAGCATTGTCTGGATTTCGTGGAACAACAAGAGAACTGTCGTTTTCACTTATTATGAAAAAAGCCTCATCAGCGCCTTCATCACAAATGGTGCAAATGAACCCTGGATCCATCCAGGCACCTGTTCCAGATGCATTACTTACCCACACCTTTCCTTCGCCTGCATTTGTTGAGATCCGAAGTCCTGTTGCATTCACCGTACCTGCCACATCCAACACATAGTTGCTACTTGGCTCAACTCCGATTCCAACCGAAACACCATTGCTACGTAACGCATTATTGGCAATCCAGGTGCTTCCGTTGTGTCTAAGGGTTTGGCCAATTGTTCCCGAAACCAAGGGGCCTGTAGGTCCCTGAATCCCTTGAGGGCCTTGAGAACCGGTTAAACCTTGAATTCCCTGCGGACCTGTCAATCCAATCGGTCCTTGCGGTCCGACTTCGCCTTGTATTCCCTGTGGGCCAATCGGGCCCGTAGCGCCTGTGGATCCTGTCAAGGTAGAAGCGTCCTCCCAATTAGTACCTGTACCTGTAGATACCAATATCTGTCCAGGGGTTCCCGCATCATCACTTGAGTCAACATATTTACCTGTTACGGCAACATCTCCCTTTACATCCAACTTGTAGGCGGGAGCGGAGGTGCCGATGCCCACGTTGGCATTGTTTCCCAGAATGACCGAGTTGCTTTGCGTTACCTGTGCGCCTGCCCCGATGGCGGTGGCATTGGTCAAAGCGGCCGTTCCATCCGCATTGGAACCGATGTAGGTGTTGAGTGAACCTGTGGTGTTGGTCTGGCCAGCATACTTTCCAATGAAGGTGTTTTCTCCTCCAGTACTGTTATCGCGGCCTGCCTGCCATCCGATGAATGAGTTCTGCCCCCCCGTTGTATTATTGAAACCTGCACGGCCACCAATGAAGGCGTTCTGAGCACCACTGGTGTTCACCCGACCTGCCGTTGGACCTATGAACGTGTTCTTTGAACCGGTGGTGTTCACCTGTCCGGCATTGTAACCGATGAAGGCGTTCTGGTCACCTGTACTCAAGGCGCCAGCATTCTCGCCTATGTGGATGTTACGTATACCATCCATGTTCAGGGCATTGGCAGTGCCTATGCGCACATCGCTGCCTGTCGGTAAAATGAGCTGCCCTGATTGGTTGAAGCGTCCACGCTCAATATCGTTTGTCCTAAAAACCAGGTCCTGCTCATCGGTAGTGCCCACAAAATCGTAGGTGGCATCTGTTCCGGCATTACCGTTCAGTGCCCAGTTGTCGGGGTCAAGACGGCCACCATCGGCTGCTGAGCTTCCGCTGCGTTCCGCATAGAAGGCGTAAGGAACTGTCAAAAGCTGCGAGGTTCCCATCTCTACGAATCGCCCTGTGTTGTCTGCATCCAAAAGGATAGAAAGATAATGGGCCGATGAGCCCCAATCTATCTGCTGCATACTGCCATCAAGCAGCTGACCGTCTCCGATATGGATGGTGAACAGACCGAGTTTGTTGGTGGTCACTACATGTTCCTCAGCATAGACCGCACGTTCCATGTTGTCGGAACTGACAATGGCAATACGAAGGGAAATTTCCTGATCAGCAATCAACCGACCATCGGCCGATCGGGCAACGGCCTGGTAGTTCATCTTTTGCGGAACACCCTGCGAAAAGGCAAGGAACGGCAGCACAAGGCTCAAGGCCAGCAATAGGGCGCGAGTGATTTTCATGGTTGGCTGATCTATCGGTTTGTATTTATGGTAGCTGACTATTTGTTAACTATTTTGAGACTTTCAATTTCTATTTGCTGAAACTCATTCTGTTTAATCTGGCAATCTATATTTAACATTGTGGCATCTCTTTTCCCAAGCGCTAGAATAGGTATCAATGCAGATAACACCAGTACTGAAACAATGGGAAAAATGATTTCATGTGGTTACCGTACAAATGCTTAAAGCGAAGTTAAATCAACATTCAACATTTATAACATCCCGTTTGCAGAATTGTAGGAAATTGATCTGAAAATGATGATGACCGATATTACAGGTGCTAAAAAGCATTGGCCTTTCAATTATGTTACGCCATGCCGGTTAATCAGCACAACTTTACACCTTATTCGAAGCAAAAATCTAGGTTAATCCGCGTATTCTGATTTTGAGCAATTGATACCTTATCTATCAATAAATTGACGTTGACCAATTATTCATCGCGGAGTTATTGATTGTCTTTCCTTGTTAAGCTCTGAAACGTTTCATTTGAACCCTGAGTCGGAATTCGAAGAAAATGAGACAGGGGCAACAAAAGCTGATTTTCATCCCATCGATTGACCTTCAACCGACCCACTTTTGCACAATCGGTTGGGGATTCTTTCACCACATTCGCTGTTTTTGAACACGTCTTTCGGGTAATATCGTAGTCAGCAAACCGTTTATGGCCGTAACCCAATAATCCGAAGAGGTATGAAAAGGCTACTGACAATCGTAATTACCCTGGCAGTTCTAAGTTCCTCGGTAATGGCACAGGATAAGAATGAAAAGAAGCATAGAATTGTGCGATTCAACAATATCACAGAATTTGCAGTCGGCTTTCAAATGGGTAAGACCACCCGGATAACGTCATACAATGGTGGTGAATTGGAAACAGAGGTGGCCGGAAGAAAGATTCCATCACCCCGAATCTCAAGTTCATTCGGTATTCTGTTGGCCGATGTGCTATTCGTTGGTCCAGGTCTTGGCTACACGTTTCAGGCTGAAGACAGCAACAACGCTCAGGAACATCAGGTTTCTGTGTTCGGGCATGCACGTTTGAATTTTGCAAGGGGCAGATTCAGGCCCTTTGCTGATTTCCGTGGTGGTTATCATTTTGCTTCGTTTGAAGAATTGGACAATACCCTAAACCCGGATTGGTATAAGTGGGACGGCTTTTTCTTGGAACCGGCATTGGGTATTGCCATAAAACTGGGTGGCCATGCGCTGGTAAATACTTCTTTGGGTTACCAGTTTATTAATGCCGGAAATAGGATTGAACAGACAATTGTTGATGAGAACAGCAATGCATTGGTAAATGCCGCCATGAACGAGAAGTACCACCGCTTTTTGCTAAGCGTTGGCTTCACGTTCCAGTAATACTCAATCGATGTTCTTCTGCTTGAAAAGTTCTTGCGTGTCAAGATCGTAGCAAAGCAATCGACCATATTCTTTACCCAGATAGGCGTGCGAGCATCCATTATCTAAACAGATGGACTTGGCATTTGATGCAATGGCCTCTTTGATCTTGGAGAATTTGGTAGGCGTATGGCCAAAGAAGACACGCTTCTTATCGAACTTCTTGTTAAGCGAGAAATTCCTGATCCATGCCATTGCATGCGTATCTGTCAAAGGTTTTTCAATGTTCATGTTAAACCCCGCGTGCACCAAATAGAAATTGTCCAACTCATAATAGTACGGTAGCAACCGAATGAACCTGAAAAACCGTTTTCGGAGTTTCTTGTTCTTGTTGAGCAGGTCCATTGAATTGCGCGATCTAAGCAGCAGACGTAACTGCTCCGGACGTTCTCGGATAATGTGCAGAACCGTTTCCTCATGATTGCCCATCAAAGGATAGATATTGTATCCTTCTTCAATAAGGAAGAGAACAAAATCAAGCACTTCTTTGCTACGCGGACCGCGATTAATGAAATCACCAAGGAGAAACAGCTGATCATTATGGTTCAGCCCGATCTTTTCAACCAGCTTGATGAACGTATTGGCACAACCGTGAATATCGGTTATCACCAATCTTCTGCCACCATTTTCAGGGGATTTAACCTTTACGCCTACCGATTTAGGAGGAATCATCAGAATCCAACTTTCAAGCTGAGTTTGAACGCAAGATTGTCAAATTGATCGGAAAAAGCATAGGCTCCGTAGCGGTAAAAAACACCGCCACCAATTCCGATCAGATTCACCTTGATAAGGTCTTCGATCACAATACCTGTTTCAAACAATCCCATGCTCATGTCCTGAATTGTCAAACCGTAATGAACCTCTGGTCTGGTAAGCCAACCGATACCGAAATTGTTAGCCCAATGGAACTCCGGCCGTATCCAATTGATGCCCGTTTTCACGGAACCGAAATTATGGCGATGATGAACAGCGATCTGATATTGATTCACAAATTCGTTCGGCCGCATGGTTTCGAATGAGTTCGGTGAATACAGCGAAAGGTCATCGAAGTTGGCAGGTGGCGTATACATTTTCAGGTATGGAACGGGCGTGGAGATCCAACCTGCGCTCAACTGCCAGAATTCCATTCCAACTTTCCGAATGCGGAATTTACCTTGCAAGCGCACGTCCGCTTTCCAATAATCGTAATCCGATGAAAGCACACCTTTCAACCCTTTCGTGACTGTTGCCCAAAGAATCACAGCGCCTTTGTCCTGAACAATTTCTCGGTTACCCAAACGCATTTTCTTCTCGAAAGGCGCAAAACGGAAGCCTACCCGAACCTCCGCAAACTGGTACTTATTGATGGTGTCTGTGGTGTTCCCAGGAACGTATCGGTAGCTGTGCCTGCTCGTTGCGTCCTGATGTTGGAACTGCACTTCAAAATGCCAACCACGCAACGGGTTTATCCGAACGCCAGCATTCCAGCCGTTCATCAGATCCATTCGCTGAATAACCAGGTCGCGGTACATGGCGCTCAACGAAGATTGGTCGTCCACTAGAAATTCCTGAAAGCCCATTTCGCGCACATCATGGTAGTACGCGCCTCGCAGCTGCAACCCCAGATTTTTGTGAAGTGTGAATGCCGCATCGCCACCGTACTTCACCTCTTTATCCTTGAATCCGATGGCCACGTACGCACCGAAATTGGCCCACTTTATAAGGTCGGGCGATGTATGCAGACCCACTCCCAAACGGAATCCTTCATAATCGTTGTAATCGATGATCTTGTCCAGATCCAACTCAATCGGCCCAATCGGAAAACGACCTGTAGCGGCAGTGATCAGCAGCTTGATCCGCCTGTCCAATTTCATCTCCTTACCGATGCTATCGATCACATGATAGGTGCGCTCCTCTTTTTCACTCAGCGGAGTTTCGCGCTCACCATTCCAATACACCGAATCCTTTTTGTGCGCCTTGGAATCGAGCTCCATCGTGTTGGTGCTGATGTCAGTTGCCTTCACCTTCTCTGTGAAATCAACTTCCCGATTGAATGTGGTGCCGATTCCTTTGATGTGGAATCCTCCCAAGTTCAATCCAAGCATTTTGAAATCGGTATTCAGCTGCGTGGGAAACCACGTTTCGCCATTCAGTTTCTCGTATTTGTGCTGCACTTTTATCTCCACACCTTGGCCGTCAACCACATTGGCGGTGGCATTCATGAGCGCGAAATCGGTCATGTTGATGTGCAGCTGACCTTTCAACGCATCGAACCTCTTCCCCTTTTTGGGCTGATAACTGATGATGATAACCGAATCCTGCTCGACCATGAGCGTATCTTCAATATTGAAGAAGTAATTGTTCCAACTGTTTGGGCTGATAGGCCCGAGAAAGGCCTGCTGCCCGAGTGAGAAATGATCCTTGTAAAAAGAGAACGATTGCATCTGGCTAGCCAGCATGGCAAACTGCGGATTCTTCATACCCGAAAAGCGCGTGGCCTCCACATTATCGGTGTATTTGCCGTTGCGGAATTTGCGTTCGTAAACGTTCTCCGACATCATGATATGCTGCTTATCCAACAGGTTTCGGATAGCTACAACCATGGTATCTTCCGCAGACCGTTTATTGGTAATGGCCGTATCCTCATCCAACGTGAAAATGGTCTTTTCGTAAGCCTTGTACGTGAAGAATGGAAGATTTCCCGGGTCGTTTTCCTTGCGGTTCTTCACCACGTTTTTGATGATTCGATCCGCGGGATTTTCGCCTGGAAACACAGTCACTTCGCTTAATTGATTCGTTGAACGTTTCAGAAGAATTTCCAGCGTATCGCTTCCCGAATTCAGTTCAAAAACCTGTGTCTCGTAACCAATGTATTTCACCTTCAATTTGGTGATCGGTTGAATTGACCTGACACTGAAAAATCCGTTCAGATCGGTGGTTGTTCCACGCGGACCGTCATTCAGCACCACATGCGCAAAGACCAACGGGTCTTTGGTTTTCTCATCCTTCACAAAACCCGATAGGGAATGTTGCCCAAAAGCATGTGCCGCCATGAACAGGATAAGGATGGTTGTGAGGATTCGCATCGGCACAAAGAAAACACTTGAAGCATTCAACGCTTACTGGCCGCATCCATTGCTTCAGCCTCGATATGTAATAATTGTCACCATTCAATTAAAATACAACAGAAACCTTTAGAGTTACCTTAATCGATTGACCATGGAAAACCACCACGAAGTATTGATTATTGGCGCGGGCACCGCAGGAATAATGGTTGCCGCCCAATTACTCAAAAAGAACGCAAAGGCGGATATCGCCATCATCGACCCAGCTGAAACGCATTACTACCAACCGGCTTGGACCTTGGTTGGGGCAGGCACTTTTGATTTCAAACAGACCGCCAGACCAATGTCGAGCGTGATGCCGAAAGGCGTTACTTGGATAAAGGAATACGCTACGGGATTCGAACCGGAAAACAACTCGGTAAGCACCGACAAAGGTTCATACACGTATGATGTGCTTGTGGTTGCACCAGGATTGGTGATGGCACCTGAATTGATTGAAGGACTGCCGGAAGCATTAGAACGAAAAACCGCTGTTTCCAACTACACGGACCCAGAAGAGGTTTGGCGACAGATCAAGAATTTCAAAGGTGGAAATGCCGTTTTCACACAGCCAACCACTCCAATTAAGTGTGGTGGAGCTCCGCAGAAAATCGCTTATCTGGCCGCTGACTACTTTGAGAAGCATGGCTTGAAAGACAAAACAAATGTGGTTTTTGCAACACCTGGTTCGGTCATTTTTGGTGTGAAACCGATTGCTCACACGCTTATGGAAGTAATCAATCGGTACGATATCCATCTTAAAACGCATTATGCCCCAATCAAGATTGATAGCGACAACAAGGAAATTACCTTCAAAAGTGTTGCGCCTGCTGAAAACATGTGCGTGATCAACGAGGGCAATGCGCTAGAGGAACGTATGGAAGGAGACTCCACCATCAAAATGCCATTCGACCTGTTACACTTGGCGCCTCCCCAGCAAGCGCCAAAATTTGTCCGCGAATCCAATCTAGTGAACGATGCCGGTTGGCTGAACGTGGACACTGGAACGCTTCAACATAAGTACTTTGAGAACATCTTCGGATTGGGCGATGTAGCCGCACTACCAACCGCCAAAACAGGAGCCGCCATTCGGAAGCAGGTGCCTGTTGTGGTCGAAAACATTGATCGGGTTCTCAAACGAAATGGCGTTAGCGATAAGATTTACAATGGATACTCATCCTGTCCACTGGTTACAGGTTACGGCAAAATGGTGCTGGCCGAGTTCGATTACACCAACACCTTCACTCCAGACCCGAAATTGAAGCAGATGCTTGTCTTCAACTCCGACAAGGAGCATTGGCGACTTTGGATGTTGAAAAAGTACATGCTTCCATACTTGTATTGGAACAAAATGATGAAGGGCGAGCAAGTTTGATGTTCCTTATGTGAGGCGTAACTTGGCCTCATGGAAAAGAAACGCTCGTACTACATTACCAAACACGGTTCGGCAAGAACTGCGTTTCAGCTTCGCGAAGAGGAAATTCCGCAGCCGCGAGCTGGCCATATTCGTGTTGAGGTTGAAGGTTTCGGCATCAACTTCGCTGACATCATGGCACGAAAAGGGCTGTATCAAGATGCGCCACCAACGCCTTGCGTGGTAGGTTATGAGTCGGTTGGCAGAACCATGGATGACTGCACCATTGGGAATGAGCGCATTGAGGCGGGCACCCGCGTGCTTGCTTTTTCCCGCTTCGGAGGTTATTCAACACATGTTCTGGCCGATGATAGGGCGGTTCAACCAATTCCGGAAGAAATGCCTTTGGGAGAAGCATTGGCACTGGCTGTGCAGTATTGCACGGCTTATCACTGTGCCGAAGAACGTGTTTCCGTTTTCCCTGAAGACCATGTTCTGGTGCAAGCCGCAGCAGGTGGCGTTGGAACAGCTTTGGTTCAGCTTCTTAAACGGAAAGGCTGCACTATTTACGGCACGGCTGGTTCCGAAGAAAAGTTGAAATACATCCAAGAACAAGGCGTGCACGTTCCTATCAATTACCGCAAGCAGGATTTCACCAAAGTGGTGAAGGAAAAACTGGGCAAACGAGGATTGGATATCATATTCGATTCGTTGGGTGGCAAGAGTTTTTCAGACGGATTCAATGCGCTCGGGAAAGGAGGAAGAATTGTCGGTTTCGGAGCTTCTGAACAGGTTGGCGGTGGCATTCAGGTGTTGAACACGCTGAAATTCGCAGCCAACTTCGGGCTGTTCAGTCCCATCCAGCTTTTATTGCACTCCAAGGCCATGATAGGTGTGAACATGCTTCACATTGCAGATGACCGACCCGAAGTACTTTCCCGGACCATGAAAGCAGTTGTTGACCTATGGAAGAATGGTGAAATAAAACCAGTGGTCAGTGCCGAATTCCCGGCAGACCAATTAGCTGAAGCTCATGAGTTTGTGGAAGGCCGTAAGTCAATGGGTAAAGTGGCGGTGAGGTGGTAAGAACTTAATCGGTCTTAATCTTGACACAAATCAAATGTTAAGTTTTTCTTTGGTAATGATGAGTTAACTTTCCTACGCGTTTCTCGCACTAATTTTGTCGTCCACTTTTTTCACACCTACAATGAAAAAGCACGTTCTACTGTCACTCTTATCGGTTTTTCTTGTCTTTGGAGAGATCTCTCGTTCAATAGGGCAAACTACTTTGGCTGTTGGAGATTTGGTTATTCTCGGTGTCAACACAGACAATGAGGATTTTACCTTCCTTTTGTTGACGGATATTGATGCTGGAACGGAAATCTATTTTACCGATAATGAAACCAACACAGCAACCTCAATCAACACTGGCGAAGGTCTATTAAAGTATACGGCTCCCACGTTTATAAGCTGCGGTACCGTAGTTGGCTTACTGACCAATAGCTCCAACTTCAGCACGGAAGAAGGTTCTTTCACCTTAGGTAATAGTGGTGATGAGGTGATTGCATTCCAAGGTTATAACTCTGGAACTCGGGCTGTTACAACGTTTTTACATGCAGTATCTGACGCTACCATCTCTCCAACACCCAGCGGCCTCTCCTCGGCAACATTGATTGACTTGAGCAGTGATAATGGTGAATACACCGGGACTACGACCGGTACTAAAGCTAGCCTTTATTCCTCGGTAAACACTCTGTCAAACTGGACTCAGAACAATAGTTTTTCTTCCACGACATTGTCAACCAATATGTTTACCGTTACAGATTGCGCTCCTCCTTCATCAGACACCGAAGTGAACTTCACATCAGCAACCAGTACCGTTTCGGAAGATGGTACATCTGTGCAGGTCTGTGTTGGAATAACCAACGAAAGTGCCACCGCCACAACCGTCTCACTAAACCTCACCGGTGGTAGCGCCACCAATGGAAGTGATTATTTCAGCAACTCTGGGCTCACCACCTCGTTTTCAAGTTCACAAACCATCACCTTTCCGAGTAGTTCATCATCAGACCAATGTGTAACTGTTTATATCAATGATGATTCGTCTACTGAAAGCGATGAAACGATAACGTTCAGTTTGACGGGGGCGAGCGGAGGAACAAATGCTACCGTTGGTTCTACTGATCAGCATACAGTTACCATTACAGACGATGATGCACCAGTGATTACTACAAGTACGGGGTCTTTGAGCGGATTCTCCACTTCAGAAGGAACCCCTTCCACGGAACAGACCTTCACCATTAGTGGCGATAACCTTTCTGGAAACCTGTCTTTGGGTGCCGTCTCAGGTTTTGAGTATTCATTGAACAACAGTACCTATACCTCTACGCTCAGCATCCCGGTATCTGGAGGAAACGTAACCGGAGAACCGCTTACCGTTTACGTTAGGCTGACCGGCACCTCGCAAGGTTCCTATTCAGGAAATGCAACCATATCTGGTGGTGGAGCAACGAGCGTTAATGTGGCGTTGGATGGGTCGGTAAATCCACCACCAGCCGCGCCTTGCGCTGATCTATTCATCTCAGAGTATGTTGAGGGTAGCAGCAACAACAAATACATAGAGATATACAATCCAACGGCAAGCGCCATAGATCTTGCTGCGGGCAATTACTCCCTTAGCTTATATACCAATGGTAGTTCGTCCGCATCGAATAATGCCTTGTCAGGAACAATTCCTGCATACGGAGTAATGGTATTCAAAAATTCCAGTGCATCCGTGTACACAGGACCTCCAGCGGCAACCACTAACAACTCCGTGAATTTCAGTGGAGATGATGCTGTGGCCTTGGTCAAAAATGGAACAGCTATTGACATTTTCGGCCGCATTGGTGACGACCCAGGCTCGGCTTGGACATCTGGTGGAAATACAACGGCTAATCAAACGTTGGTCAGGAATGCAGCTGTGCAGGCAGGTATTGACGTGAACCCAACAGGAACTGGCGCAGGTGCATTTACTACGCTTGCTACCGAATGGACCCAATACAGCATTGACGATGTTTCCGATCTTGGAAGTCACACATGCGATTGCTATGTGGCAAATCCGGAAGCCACATTGAGTATCAACGTTACCTCGGGCACAGAGGCGGCAGGTACATCTATAACCCTTACCGTTGCAACCGATGTAAATGTAACAGGAGCACAAACGGTTGACATCATACTCAGCGGAACAGGTCTAACCGCTTCCGACTTTTCTGGGGTGAATTTTGGGAGCACAGTTACCGTAACCATACCTAATGGTAACAATCAGGGTACCGTTTCCTTCACGGTCAATGACGATGCAGATGTAGAGGGTCCTGAGACTGCAACATTCACCTTGAACAACCAAAGTTCAGGTCTTAATATTGGCACACCGGCATCGGTTACACTTGACATTGCCGATAACGACAATCTCACTTCATACCAAAGTGCCATTGTTGGTCAAGGAGGAGAAGCTGCGAGCATCTCGTCTCTTACTAACGGAACTATTACCAGCAGCTCTCAAGGAACTCAGGTTTGGCAGTTCAGACTACACGATGGCGATGGTTCATCCAATGATGCTGATTCCAAGTCTACTGTCTACCAACAATTCACCATCCGTCAATCGGTTGGAAATACCGTTCCGGCTTGGGACGTAGTCATCGATAACGTGAAATTCTTCCTTGGTGCCAGCACAACACCGATATCGGGTTCATTCTTGGTTAGTCCCAGTACCATATCATTTACTCCTACCACTCCTATAACGGTGGCTGACAATGGGTTCGCAGCAATCTCCATGCGCATAACGTTGGATGCTTCGCTGCCAGCAGGAACCGATGGTCAACATCTCGGCTTCAGCATTGACGATGCGGATGTTACCGTTGATACTGATGTGCTAACTTATTCTCAGCTTGGAACATTCACCGAAACAAGCAATGCGGCACTCAATGGCATAGATATTACCGCCACACTACAGTTCATTGATGCTCCTGCAACAGTAAGTGTGGGAAGTAACTTCAGCATTACAGTTAGTGCAATTGATGCCAATGGCAATATCGATACCGATGAAACTGCCTTGGTGACCCTTACCCAGACCGGAGGTTCAGGAACACTTTCAGGATTGACCTCTGCAAACCTTCTAAATGGCACGTATACATTCACCGGGCTTAACCATGATACTGAAGAGACCATTCAGGTAACTGCATCTGCAAGTGGTTATTCCAGCGTTAACGCTTCCATCAATGTGGTAGATCAGCCGCACCAACTTTTTGATGATTTTAACCGAGCGGACAATTCAGTGATTGGAATACCCAGCAGCGGGGGCTCAACTTCATGGACGGAAGACGAGGCAGGTGACGGAACCAAGGTCAGGATATTCAATGGACAGTTGATGCTTGACAACTGTGTTGAGTCTCCACCAACCACCACCTCTGGCGGTACCACAACTGAGTTAGTTGCGTTCAATGTATCCAGTTATTTCGAAACGACCTATGACGATGCAGGAGGCCCACTGGAATGGTTGTTCAACATGAGAAGTAACAACAGCAATCTCTCTGGATTTGCCGGTTCAAGTTATGGTATGGGTTTCGTTCTTGGATGCAATCTTGCTGATTTTACAGCTATTGGTGCTACAGGATATGCGGTTGTGGTTGGAAACAGTGGCACTACTGACTATATCAAACTTGTACATTTTGTCAACGGTCTCGCCAATCATTCTAACCCGAATCCACCTACCGTAATTACTGACCTTGTTTCCAGCGATATTGACATTGATGCTGACCACGCAAGTGTTCGGGTGAGTTTTGACCCGTGTACTGGTCAGTGGACACTTTATGCCCGCAATGATGGTTCATCTTTTACCGCCCCAGATGTGGATAGCCCTGCTTTTTCAGGGCCGTTTACCGTGGCCAACACGGATTATACAAATTTAGATCTCAGATATTTCGGGGCTCTTTGGAAGCATAATTCCTCATGTCTTGGTAATGACGCCTATTTCGACAATTTCAGCATCCCTACCGCTACTACAGCGAGTACAACCGCCAGAATCTGGAACGGTTCTGTAAATGCCGATTGGAATGAGCCTAACAATTGGGGGCCTTGTCCAGCGGTACCTACCAACACCAATAATGTGGTAATTCCTAACGTGGCAACCCAGCCGGTTATCAGCGCAGCCGCGCCAGCAGCTACTTGCCAGAATCTGACCATCAATGCAGGTGCAGACCTGACAATCAATGCCAACCGTTACCTGAATGTTTGGGGCAATGTTGTGAACAATGGTTCTGCCGCTTTCGGTGATGGCACTTTGACCATGGAAGGCACTGGCACACTAACCCTAACCGGAAACGTAAACGTTGGAAACTACCATGTAAGCACCAATGTGACTTTGAACGGAACGGTAACCGTAAGCAATATTGCCCGCTCTGAAGTTGGTGGGGCACTGGCATCCAACGGGCACCTTGTACTTGAAGACGGTGCGCAATTACTGCATGGTGTTGGGACTCCCAACGGTGGTGGTTCCGTTTCTGGAAACATTGTAGTTAAAAGATTGGGCAACGGCTCTGGAGGCTACAACGCTTGGAGCTCTCCCGTTGTTGGGGGCTCCATTCCTGGAAGTAATGCGTATTGGTATGATTCGAGCCAAGGAACCAACAGTAATGCAGATGACAACAACCCTGACCCAGATGATGGTTGGCAAGCTGCTTCAGGCCCAATGACCAACGGAGTGGGATACTTCTCCACAAATGGAGGGCTGGCCACTTTTGTTGGTGTGGCAAACAATGGTTCTTACTCACCCAGCGTTACCAGTAGTGCGCAGCCGCTTTCATCAACTACGGCACCTACATTCTTTAACCTTATTGGCAATCCATATCCATCTGCAATTGATGCAGACCTGTTCATTGCAAACAATAGTTCGCGTATTGATGGTGCTTTATACTTCTGGTCAGATGAGAACGCAGGATCTTCAGCGTATTCCTCAGATGATTATGCAACCTACTCAACAGGTGGTTCAGTAGTTCCTCTTACAGGCGGAGGTAGTAGCGGCTCTCCCAATGGAAGTATACCATCCTGCCAAGGTTTCTTTGTTAACTGTGATGCTACTGGACCAATCAATTTCAACAATGGGCAACGAGGAGGCAACAACAGCCAGTTCTTCCGAACGGCCGCACCGAATAATCAGCGCATGTGGCTCAGCATCAACAATGATGATCTTGAGCTTTTCAACCAGACATTGGTAGCCTTCAGTGAAGATGCTACCGACCAGAAAGACTGGGGTGTGGATGCTTACAAACTGCGGGGCAATCAGGCCATTTCCATTGGCGCACAACAGGATGGCGAGACCTACGTCATTGCTACTTACGCGTCAATTCCACAATCTGGCAAGGTTATTCCATTGATGACCTATGTGGAAACATCAGGAACCTACACGTTTGTGGCCGATAGTATGGAAGGTTTCCAAGACCACAACGTTTACCTGCAAGATCTGAGTAACGGCATGCTATATCCATTGCAACAAGGCGATTCATACAGCTTTGCCATGACAAGCAATGATGAATTCGGGCGATTCCAGCTTTGGTTCAGCCCAGCATTGGTTACAGGTGTTGATGAAGCAGAGTCGGTTGGAAATATCTATTGGAACCAAAATGGCGGCCTGATAGTAAAATGGAATCAGTCTGCGATGAACACAGCAGGAACCATCAGACTTTTTGATATGAGTGGTAGAGAGGTTTACAACAGATCAATGACCCTTGTTAACGGTGTTGGAACCGATCAGGTAAATGGATTGGCCTCAGGCCTTTATGCTGCTCATTTCCAATCCAACGACAATCAGTATAACGTGACCAGAAAAGTGGTCATTGGCCAATAGAATCAGGATAGAACCAGAACATGCGCATATTCCGGGTAATAGCACTTTCCATTTTCACCTTCATGGTTGCAACTATGCAAGCCATGGCTCAGCCTTTTCCGCCAGATCCAGTAGCCGCACCTCTTGATGGGTTTACTTTTTTGCTGTTGGCAGGCGGCATTGCAATAGGGGCATCAAAGCTTCGTGAAAAGGAATAGTAATCGCATTCCATTATATTCGTAGAGATGGAATGGCAGATCTATCTCGATAGGTTCATTGAATCAGGCAGTAAGAACCTGATTCGCTATGTGATTTTTGCGGGCATTCCATACATCCTGTTCTACGTGCTGTTTCAGTCGAAGACCTTTCGGATGAAGATTCAGCAGAAAGTTCCGAAAGCAAAGGACATCAAGCGTGAAGTGCTTTACTCGCTGAGCTCGATTGTGGTGTTTTCCATCATCAGCATGTTCACGCTACACATGATCAAAACAGGCCGTAGCGCCATTTACATGGATATCAGCGAATACGGACAGCTGTATTTCTGGCTGAGTATTCCAATGCTGATTATCCTGCATGACGCCTATTTCTATTGGACACATCGCGCCATGCACTGGAAACCGATCTTCAAATACGTGCATCTGGTGCATCACAAAAGCACCGACCCAACGCCTTGGGCGGCTTTTTCATTTCATCCGTTGGAGGCGATAGTTCAGGGAGCCTATTTCCCAATTGTGGCGTTGCTTATTCCAGCACATCCGATTGCCATTCTGACCTGGGTACTTTATCAGTTCACATTGAATGTCCTTGGTCATTTAGGCTATGAGATTCTGCCCAAAGGCTTCACTACAAGCAAGCTCACTTTCTGGCACAATACGGGCACGCACCATAACATGCACCACAAGTACTTCAGCTGCAATTACAGTCTTTACTTCAATGTTTGGGACCGCCTGATGGGCACCAATCACGCCAAGTATGAAGAGACGTTTGAGAAGGTTTGTGAGCGGAGAGCAAAGGGGACAGAACCCGTCACCACCGCTCCAGTTTCTCAGACATCAAGTTAGTGCGTCACCAGAATTCTTTCTACGGAGGTGTAATTGTCCTTATTGACTTTCAAAAAATAGATGCCTTTACAATCGGAAGACAAATCAATTTCCATATTGATCTGTTCCACACTTCCCTTCCTCACAATCCTTCCAGCAACATCCGTCAAGCGGAAATCTGCATGAAGCATCCGTTTCGGGAACTTCAAACTGAAGATACCATCATTTGGATTGGGCGTGATGGATACAGGTAAACGGGTAAGTTCATCCAACCCATTGACATAGCTGGAGTTTTTCAACTCAACAATTCCATACGAACTGTTGGTTGCCAAGAAAACGCGGCCATCTGGCGCAGCACATATATCTCTTAATCGACCAAAAATGCTGGGGTCGAACTCCGTTGAATCAGCAGCATGACCTTCATTGAAAAGAATCTCTTCAGAAATGATATCCGTTCCTTCAATCGTATCCACCTCAATTACCTTGAGATGCTGCGCCTTCAACGTTGTCATCAATAGCTTCTCTTTCCATTCAGGAATGGCTGGATGATCATACCAGATCAAATCGGAAGGAGCAATGGTTGAGTTCTCATACCAAATCGCGATGGGTTCTTCATAGTTTAAGATGGTGTCGCAGGCAAGAAGCTCACTGCTTGTGTTACAGTAACCTTGCACAATTGGCCAACCGTAATTTGCCCCGGCCACAATTACATTCAGCTCATCATTACTGGTAGGGCCATGTTCAGAACTGTACACATTTCCATTCGGTGCTAGAACAAGTCCTTGTGCGTTGCGATGGCCTAAAGAATAAATGTAACTGCTTGGCCCGAATGGGTTATCTGAGGGAATACTACCATCCAAGTTCATCCGCAGAATCTTACCACTCGATGAACTTAAATCTTGTGGAGCTGTGAAGCTGAGATAGTCACCTGTACTAACCAGCATGGTATTGTCTGGCATTATCAAAAGACGACAACCACTATGGTTATAGTTTGCTCTGATGTCATCAATTAATGTGTATGGGTCTTCAAGCATTCCGCTTGAACTATCGTACGTGTATCGAACCACACGCTCCTTTATCTGACCATCTGAAAAAGTGTGTGCCAGATATACAAAAGGGTTATTCTCAAAATCAGGATGAAGTTGCATGCCCAGTAAGCCTGCTTCTCCCGTGTTGTAAATTGAATTACTAATATCAAGTATGATAAATCGCTGTCCCGTTTCGGGATTCAACCTGCTTACCCTGCCAACACGTTCCGTCATCCAAATGTGGTTGTCCGTTCCCCACCTTATCTCCCAAGGAATATTGACGGCATACTGAGAGCCTGGGCCTGGAATCACCACCCGCACATCCAACATGGTACTTCCAACGGTTACGGTGCTCGGCTGAGAAGAAGTCTGATGCCAAAAGGCGACCAAACCAAACAGGCTTACTATGTATTTCATCATAAAATTGGCCTATGCCAATCAAATATACTTACCTGATCACTGGCAACTCCACTCTACTCGGGTATTTGAACGAGCGATGAATCGTGTAAACAGGCTCATCGTTGGTCATGTTGCGGAACTGATCGGCATCTGCACCAGCAATGGCAATTCGCACTCGGTGTCCTTTCTTAAACAAGTACGAGATCGGTAGCATGCTGAATTTCAGTTCTGCCACTTCGCCATCTTTCAACGGCTGACCATCTTCCCGAAGGAAGGAATGGTATGGCCCAATTTGCTTGTAAGGGGCTTTTTCATTGCTGATCTTTCTGTGCAATGCACGCAATTCGCCTTCGGTAACATATTCCACATTACCGTTCTCATTTACATCTTCCAGATAAACGAACACCTGTGCATCATTGGTAGATGAGCTCACAAAAATGTCAACAATCGCATGTCCTGTCACTTCCATGTCGGCTTCCAACGGCTCAGAATCGTACACGAGAAGAAGCGTGTCGGCCTCGGTTCGATTTGGATACGTATGAGGCGTTTTCAACTGACCAGAAACCGAACGGAACTTCACATACATACCCATTGTGGTAGTTGAATCAACCTGATACGTGTCGGCTCCGCCTTCGGTATCCCGCCATTCCTTCACTTTCGGAGCCTCTTGGTTCAGCGTGGCCAAAGCCTTGTTGTACTCTTCCTCTACTTTTCGGTAAGCCTCTAGCATTTTTTCCTCTTCCGAAGACACGCGACCTTCACCTTCTAACTTCTGCAGAATAGTATTGATTCCGGTGCTTTTGAGGTGATTGAGCGAATCTCCCCAGAATTTCAACTCTCCTTTTTTGTCTTCGTGGTATGAAAAGTTGTTGCGCCAAATAAGACTGTTATCCTTCTCTAGAAACACCGATTGGTATTGCGTGTTTTTTGGCGGCCAAACGTCTGAAGACTTCCATTTTTCCTCCACCATGGTGAAGAAATGCACCGGCTTATCCTTCTCCAAACCTGTTTCCCAACCTTTCAGGTGATGGTCAAAGAACTTCATGATCTCACCCATGTGGTCAAATCCCGAACGACCTGGATTTGTATGCCCACAGTTGAAGCTTCCGCCATGTTCCCACGGCCCCAAAATGAGTTTGTTCTCAGGATTGGTGAGCGTGAGATAACGCTTCACGGCCGCATCATTGTACGAACCATCAAACCAACCGCTCCAGCTGTAAATGGCCGCTCCACTGGCATCTTCTTCCTTCCAGAAATTATGCGGACTGAAAACCTCCGATGAAACCGCAGCCTTGCTTTTTGCGACATCATCACGGTACACAATGGTCAACGCGCCATCATTAACATTCGCGTTTTTCTTGTGGTCTTCTTGTGCTTGCTCGAAAATGCCATCAGAACTTCTTCCATCAAAGATTTTATTCGGAATGGAAACACCTTTCACCAACTTCTTGGCCTTGCCGGCTTTTGGTGGCAATTCGTTTCTATCAAGTGCTTCATTGGCCTCGCCCCAAACTTCCGTGAACCCAATGTTGTGAATTCCACCCACGAATGCGTTATCCGGATACACATCGAAAAGCGAGTACATGTTCACCACCGCTTTTACGGCTGGATGCTTTTGGATGGCGGCAAACTCGGAAGTCGTGCCACTGTACGAAACGCCCGCGACACCCACTTTTCCATCGCTCCATTCTTGTGCAATGATATGGTCGATGATCTCTGTCATGTCATCGCGCTCTTCCTGAGTCCACGGATACGCCCGCGAACCAGTTGATGCTCCCGAACCGCGCGAATCCACACTCACCAACACATAACCATTGGCAATTACCTGTTTGAAGAATTTGCCGAGCGGTCCGTTCGGGGCTTTGCTCAGCCACTTGTACGGCCATTTCAGCTCAAAATCTCGCCAATAACGCCATTGGTGCAGCACCGTTGGGAATTTGCCATGGTGCCCTTTTTTCACCTTCGGGATGTACACATCGATGGCAATTTTAACGCTATCGCGCATTACCAGATAGTAACTCTCGCGCTTGTATTTCTTGTAAGTGGCGTTCCGTTCCCAATCGTACTTGAACGGCACTTCCTGATTTACATCGCTGGCCACATAACCTTTTGGGTCTTTGTATTGTGCTTGCGCGAAGAGAAATGAGAAAACTAGAAAGGGAAAAAGGGTTGTTCTGAGCATGCTTGGGATTTGAGGCCGCAAAGATACCCGATGAACTCCTCGAACATCAGTCTAAATGTTGCACGGATTTAAAGGTTCTTCAATGCCTCACGAACGGAAAGCGTATGCATCTGCACTTCCATTCGTTTCACGTAATCGCGAACAAATTCTGGATTGGTTTTCCCGTACTCCCGTAATGCCCAGCCGATGGCCTTATTGATGAAGAATTCCTTGGAACCAAGATTCAGTTCGATGTGGCCTGTCAGAACCTTGGTATCCGTTTTTTCCTTGTAGCCTAACTGAAACAGAATGCTCGCCCTGCGAAGCCACATGTTCTCAGAAACCGCCCAAGCATCAGTCACGGGGCGCACCTTTTGAGGAAATTTCAAGAAGTATGGGCCGCACACCCAGGATGAAAGTCCATCCACCGTGTCCCACCAACTTTTGGTGATGATGAGTTCTTCGATAAGCGATAGGTCGTTTTCCTGAGCCTTCTTTGCCTGCTTTCGTAGAAGGTCGAGTCCGAACATCTGAAACTCGCGTTGGTCAGCTTTCCAAAGCGTGCGGAAAACCACTGGATCGAATGGTTTTGGAAGACCGTGGTCCGCCAGAAACTGCTTTTGAAGCTCTCTGCGTTCAGTGGATTTGATGCCGAAATACTCGAAATGGTCTTTCAAATACGCCTTCATCGACTTGGCATTTTCAGCATTGGCGTTGGCCTCAAAAAGCTGTTCGATCGGTTGCAGATAAGCAATCATCAGTCGTTCTCTCCGATCACATCATCCCAATAACTCACCTGTTCTTCGCGATTTATGCTGATGCGAGCCTGATCGTTATAGAACTCCACTTTGCCGAACACGCAGATGGTTTTACCAAGGAATTCCTTTTCGGGATCGAAACTGAAGTTGTTCTGGTTGTTCTTCCAAATTGTGGCGTAGAACACATTGCGTGGATATTTCTGATCGAAGTTGAGGTAAATAGCCTCTTTCCTGCTCTTTTTGGTTGCAACCACGGTTCCGCAGATATTGGTCTTCTCACCTACTTTGTACTTGGCCTGAAGCGTGTTGAAGTAGCCTTTCGGCAATGGTGGTTTCAGAGGCGAAACCTCTCCGAACTCATTGTTCTCCGAATGAATCCAACCGTCAATGGAATTCATGGCTTCCAGTTTGGCTTCCTCAGTATCATCCAACGAACTGAAAAAATCCAAGCCCGTGAGTTTCTCGATCTCATCCACGCTGGTCACATAACCAGAAACCGGGTATGCACAATGGTCATTTGGCATCAGAAACGCAATTGCTTTGTGCTCATCTCCAGTAAGATCAAGTACAATCTTGTAAAACTGTGCTGGAATGGAAACTGAATCCTGCCCTTGCTTCGGAAGACCGTCTTTCAGAACTGGGCCGGTCACCACAAAAACAGGTTCTTTAAAGTCGATAACATACGTTCTGATCCACGATTCCAATTCGGCCCAGCGTTCGCGGTTGAACTCCGGTTTCTGCGGACTCATGTTGCTGTAGAAGTAGCTTTCGCTGAGCGCTTTCTGGCTCCAACGGAAATCAGCCGAAGGCGCCAAATGGCCACGGTCGTAACCAAAACCATCGTATTTCATTTCGCCATCTGGCAGAATCTCTTTCAGGAAATAATCCTGCTCAACAGCCGAGCCGGTGCTTACCAAAGAATCTGGCCGGAAATCGTTGGTGCGCGAAACATTGGCAAACTCCACTTCCGGAATGACCACGTGCTGCACCCAAGCCGCCTGTTCGTGTTCTTCGGCATAACCGAGAGTCAGGGCGGAATGCTTCACAATCTCATAATCCGTTGAAGATTTTGGATAGTCGAGTTTATCCAATTGCTCTCGAATCCAAGCCATTTGGAGCTCTTCCAGTTCGGTAAGAATCGTTTTCGACTCCTGTTGGATCTGCTCCAGTCGCTTATGCTTGGATGCAATTTGCTGATCTACCGTTTGTGCTGATGCAAAAAAAGCTACACAAAGTAGAAGCGGGAAAACCAGTTGGCGCATGGCCAAATATCGCAATATCAGTATGCCTCAGGCGAAACATGTTTTAAATAAATCGTTACGGCTTTTGGGTAGTTTGCGAGTTCATAAACAGCAACCAACCCCAGTTCAGGTCGTTCTCAGAGCGCCTCAACTTTATGAAACGACATATCAAAAGCATACTGATTGTGTGTCTTGTTGCGTTAAGCGGCAACTTGGCACTTGCGCAGCAAGATTGTTTCGATGCCATCTATGTATGCAATAGTAGTTACACCCAGAACACCGCTTACACTGGGGTTGGCGCAGAACAAGAAGTGCCTCCTGCAACCACCTGCTTGGGTAATGGCGAGGTAAACTCTGTATGGTACAGGTTCACGGTATATAATACGGGTTCATTAACGTTTCAATTGAATCCGCTGAACCCAAATGATGATTACGATTTTGCACTTTTCAATCTTACCAACGATTCTTGTTCGGGTATTCTTAACGGAACCCTTTCTCCGATCAGTTGTAACTACTCCAGCTCGGTAGGTGCAACCGGCTTGAGCAACGGGGGAATTGGAAACAGCAATGGAAGTAGCGGGCCAAATCAGAATGCTTCTCTCAATGTAATTGCGGGAGAATCTTACGCCCTAATGGTCAGCAACTTTACAGCATCGCAAAGTGGTTATAGTCTCGACTTTGGAGGCTCCGCTTCGGTTGCAGACAATGCCTCGGCTGTTCCTGACTCCATCAGCCTCGCGAATATTTGTAACCCAAAACAGGTAGTCCTGTTTTTTACTGAGGAATTCAATTGTTCTAGTATTTCTGGCACCAGCGAGATCACAGTGACCGGACCTTCTGGGGTAAACGTTACACAAGTGGTTGGATTGAATTGCAACGGTGGTACCACAGACCGTCTTCGAATCAGGTTTCAAGATAAGATAATGGTTACCGGAACCTACACCATTACCATAAATAGTGGTTCTGATGGAAACACCTTTACGGACGGGTGCAACAATCAAATTCCGGCTGGCACCACTTTCACCTTCAATATAGATAATATTGGCCCTGATGTAAGCGTAACCAATGTAGTTCATACCAACTGTGGGCTTGACCAAGGCTCGGCCGAAGCTGTTGTTCTGAACGGAACACCTCCTTTCAACTATAACTGGAACAGTTCTCCGACCCAGAACACTCAAATTGCCACAGGACTTGGACCAGGAACATACCGAGTGCGGGTAACCGATGCCAACGGGTGTCAGGAACGAGTGAATGTGGTCATCCAGAACAACAGCCCGTTCAATCTCACCAACAATAGCTCCACCGATGTTACGTGCTTCGGTGGAAGTGACGGAACGGCTCAACTCATCCCGACTGGAGGCCAAGCACCTTACAGCATCTCTTGGTCGACCACGCCAACACAAACCGGTCAGAACGCCACAGGCCTGCCTGCCGGAACAGTTACCGTTACCATTACCGACAATACAGGTTGTACCGAAGAACTGGACATTGACATCAACCAGCCAAACGCTATTTCCATTGATGTTGCCACCGTACGTCCAGACTGCGGGTTTGCCAACGGATCACTGACAGCCGCAGCTACCGGAGGAACTGGAACATATACGTACGAATGGAACACAAATCCTATTCAGAACACAGCATCAGTAACTGGAGTTTCCGCGGGCGTTTACACGGTAATTGTTGACGACCAATCTGGTTGTAGCAGTTCAGAAAACATCATACTCACAAACAATTTTGCTCCAAGTGCAGACATCACTGATCGGGTTCCCGACTGCGGCCAGGCAACAGGGTCTGTAACTGTGATTCCGACATCCGGCACGGCACCATACACGTATTCCTGGAATTCTACTCCTCCGCAAACAGGGGCCACTGCTACGGGTCTTACCCAGGGAGACTACTTCGTTACCATAACAGATGCTAACAATTGCATTCAAATCATGAATGTGAAAGTAGATAGTGTGTCTGCACCTTCTTTAAACCTGAATTTGACGCAACCTGGTTGTGGTCTGAGTGATGGGCAAATTGAAGCGGCTGTTACCAACGGTATATCACCATTCACGTACACTTGGTCGTCTTCTGCAAACGGTACCGAAGTGGAGTCGAACTTGCCAGAAGGAACATACACCGTAAGCGTTACCGACAGTATCGGTTGTACGGATTCGGAAACAGTCAGCCTCACGCAATCGGCACCAGAATCTGAGTTTCAAGCTGATGGCGTCTGCTTTGGCGAAGAATCGATTTTCCAGAGTCAATCAAACGCAACCCCCACCAGTTGGTATTGGGATTTCGGTGATGGAATGACCTCCACGCTGGAGAATCCAACCCATCAATATGCAGCGGCAGGAGATTATCTGGTTACCGCATACTTTATTGGAGGTTGCCAAGATGATACCGTGATACAGACCGTAAGTGTTTACGCACCGCCAACGGCTGATTTTCTGGTTTCTCCAGAGGTGATCACCACACGAACCGATGCGCAATTCAACTACACTGGAACGGGCGGTTCTAGTTTTGTCTGGGACTTTGGTAATGGAGTAACGAGCACCGATGCATCTCCAACGCATCAGTATAATGCTGATGGCTTTTACACGATAGCCCTTACAGCAACCGATGCGAATGGCTGTTTCGACACATCCTCCGTTCTGATTGAAGTACTCTTGCAACCGGCAATTTACTTCCCTAACGCGTTTATGCCCAATGGCAGGTACGAGAACCAGGTTTTCAAAGGTTATGGATTGGGAGTGGTTTCTGCCGAGTTATCCATTTACAACCGATGGGGAATGTTGGTCTATCAGTCAGTAAATACAAGAGACATTCTGCTGCATGGATGGGATGGTACGTTTGCTGGTGAAGATTCGCCTCAGGGTGTTTACGCTTACAGAGTTAAAGCCGATTTCTATAACAACAGTTCCTTCGAAAAACTGGGCACAGTTACGCTGATACGTTAATCCAAGACTTTTCTCAACTTCGTGCACCATGAGCAAGATGGAAGTAACCGAAATGGCCCAATTGGCCGCCCAGTTCATCAACAGCACCAACCGGCATGTTTTCCTAACGGGAAAAGCTGGAACGGGCAAGACCACGTTTCTGAGGCAACTGGCGGCTTCCACGCACAAGCGTCATGTGATCCTTGCCCCAACTGGCATTGCTGCGCTGAACGCAAACGGAGTGACCATCCACTCACAGTTTCTTTTGCCGTTCGGGACATTTCTTCCAGATAGGAATCTCCCGATGGAATTGCCCGAAGGCGCGAATTTCTACACGCAGCAAACGTTGGTTCGCAGGCATCCGCTCAACGCGAAACGAAGAGATGTTCTGCGGAACATCGACCTATTGATCATTGACGAAGTGAGTATGCTGCGGGCCGATCTGTTGGATGCGATTGACGCCCGAATGCGATTCGTGAAGCGGAATTACAGCGAACCGTTCGGGGGCGTGCAGTTGCTGATGATAGGCGATATGTACCAGCTTCCGCCCATTGTGAAAGACCACGAATGGAGCAAAATGCGCGAGTACTACGCCAGCCAACACTTCTTTGAGGCGCGGGCTCTGAAGGAAAGCGGGTTTGTGTATGTGGAATTGGATAAGATCTTCCGCCAGCAGGACGATACGTTCATCAGTGTTCTGAACAACCTCAGAAATAATGTGGTAACGACATCCGACATTCAGCAGCTGAATGAGCACTACCGCGAGCAGCGCGATGTGCCGAAGGATGTCATCACCATCACCACGCACAACCACAAGGCCGATGCGATCAATCGCGAAGCGTTGGACAACCTGAAGGGCGAAACGCACTACTTTGAAGCGGAAGTGAAGGACGATTTCCCAGAGAACATCTTCCCAGTAATGGAAAGTCTGGAGCTGAAGGAGGGTGCGCGCATCATGTTTGTGAAGAACGATTCGGAAGGTGGCGCCTACTACAACGGCAAGCTGGCCACCGTTTCCAGCATTAACGATGGTGACATTGAGGTGATGATGGATGGCGAAACCGAGCCATACAAACTGAAGCGCGAAACGTGGGAGAACAAACGCTACACGGTAAACGAAAAGGTGAAAGACCTTGAAGAGGAAGTAATAGGTGAGTTCCGGCAATATCCAATCAAGTTGGCTTGGGCAATTACCGTTCACAAAAGCCAAGGGTTAACGTTTGAAAAAGCGGTTATCGATGTCGGACAAGCGTTCGCTCCCGGACAGGTTTATGTGGCGCTTTCGCGATTGACATCGTTGGATGGTTTGATCCTGAGAACGAAGATCGACCCGAGTGTGGTGAGCACCGATGAACAGGTGGTCGAGTTCTCGCACACGAAAGACCGTCAGCAGCCGCTGGATGCGGTGCTGAAACAAGATCAATCGCAGTACCTCGATCGCATGCTCTCGGCCACGTTCGATTTTTCGGATGTGGTGCGCGCCATCGAAGCTATTCTCAAAAAGCACGAAACGGTCGGGCAGTTTGAAGATGCAGAAATGCGCTCAGCGTTGGATGTCATTTCTTCAAACATGAAAACGGAAATGGCCAACACGCAGAAGTTTGTTCAGCAACTGCGTTTCTGTTTGCAGGAGAACGACCACAAACGCCTACTCGACCGCATTGCAAAAGGTAGCAAGTATTACATCGATTTTGTGGAGAAGAACCTCCGCATTCTGCTAAAGCACATCGAAGACGTGAAGCAGTTTTCCAAGACAAAAACCTACCGCGATGCGCTGGATGAAATTGACCTGATCCTGATGAAGAACTGGGAGCAGATGGACAAGGCGCGCGATGTGGCCGAAGCCATTATTCAGGGCCACGAGATAAAGAAGAATCTGGAACGCGATACGGAGCGGAATCTGCTGCGCAGGAAGTTGGCAACGGATGCCGAAAAGGAAGCGGAGAAGAATCCGAAGAACACGTCACGGAAGTCTGGAAAAACGAGAAAAGGGAAAAAAGAAAAAGGTGCTGCACCAGAAAAAGGAGCGACCTATAAAGTAACCTACGAACTTGCCAAGGACGGTTTGAGCATTGCGGAAATTGCGGAAAAACGCGGACTGGTGCCCGGCACCATTGAAGGACATATCGCCAAAGGGATAGAAGCTGGAGAAGTTGACATCAAAACCTTCATGAACGAGGACGACCGTGAGACCATTGAACAGGTTTTGAAAGATAATTCCGAAGCGGGTTCAGGAGAGATCTACGGCAAACTGAACGGGCAGTATTCCTACGGACAGATTCGGATGGTGCAGGCGCATTTGAACAGATCGTAGAGACGCGATTCATCGCGTGTTGAAATTATGACCTTAGTCCAAAGACACGATAAATCGCGTCTCTACGCCCAGACCTTCGTACCCTCAGTACAGTTGGCGCAAATGTCAATCTCGCTTCTGCTTCGCAAGATGGAGGCGCGGAACTCTTGGTATTTCTCCCCCTGCCAGATCTCATCAAAGGAGTTCCTTTTCAGGTCGCCCAACTGGTGCGTGGCGTCCTTATCGAAACAGCACGGAACAACCAGTCCATCCCATGTGAGCACACACGAATGCCACAGCTTCCAGCAATGATTCAGCAGTGGGTTTTTGATGGTAGTATGCCCGTCCTTCGTCTTCTTGTACCGACTGTATTTCTGGTTGTCGGGAATGAGATTGTTCGGGTCGTTCTCATAATCATAGACCTGCGCGGTCTTGAAACGAACCTCGTCCACACCTACTTCCGCGCCAAGCTTTTTCACATCCTCGATCTGATGTTCATTCGGTTTCACAACCAGAAACTGGAAGATAACATGGGGCGTTTTTGAGCCCAATTCCTTCTTCCATTTGATGACATTCTTGGTGCCCTCGATCACCTTCTCCAAGTTGCCGCCCACACGGTAATTCTGATACGTTTGCTGCGTGGTGCCGTCAATGGAAACTATCAAGCGGTCGAGGCCACTTTCCACCGTTCGCTTGGCATTCTCATCTTTCAGGTAATGAGCATTGGTACTCGTGGCCGTGTAAATACCACGGTCAGATGCATACTTGACCATATCCAAGAACTCAGGATTTAGATACGGCTCCCCTTGGAAATAGAAAATGAGGTACAACAGGTCATCCTTCAACTGCTCAACCGTATCCCTAAAGAAATTGTTGCTGAGCATTCCAGTTGGTCGGGTAAACTGCCTCAATCCGCTCGGACATTCAGGGCATCGTAGGTTGCAACTCGTAGTTGGCTCGAACGAAATGCTGATCGGAACGCCCAATTGCGTGGGTTTGCCCGTCCATTTGGTGTAGTAGAAACTGAACAGCACTTTCAGCGCATTTCCCGCCCTGCGGAAAGTGACCTTCCGCATAAAATTGAGCCCGTCTTTGATACTGCCGTTGAGTTCCATTTGCCCCCTTAGTCCCCCTAAGGGGGATTTCTTTGCATCCGCAAAGTTCTCGTTTTTACACCAGCATCCTAACCGGATACCTTCTCTCCCCCTTTGGGGAGTTGGAGGGGGCTAACACCAACACAAACTCTCCTTTTATCGGATTGTTCTCAAAATGCTCAATGACCTCTGGAATGGTACCGCGGACGGTCTCTTCATGCAACTTGCTGATCTCCCGCGAAACGGAAACCAATCGTTCTTCGCCAGCGGCTTCCAACAATTGTCCGAGCGTCTTCAAAAGGCGGTGCGGACTTTCGTACAGAACGCTTGTCACGTCCTTTTCAACCAACTCGGCAATCCGTGTCTGTCGTCCTTTTTTGTGGGGTAGAAATCCCTCGTAATGGAACTTCTCGCAGGGCAATCCGCTATTGACCAAGGCCGGAACGAAAGCCGTGGCACCAGGCAAAGTGATTACTTCAACGCCCGCTTTTACTGCTTCGCGAACCAGCAGAAAACCCGGGTCGGAAATGGCGGGCGTTCCAGCATCGCTTATCAGCGCAATGTTCTTTCCTGCTTCCAGCTCATTCACCCAACGGGAAACGACTTTGTGCTCATTATTGAGGTGGAACGAGCTCATGGTTGTTCCTATCTCAAAGTGCTTCATCAGCTTACCAGACGTTCGTGTGTCCTCGGCCAAGATATGATCGACCTCCTTCAGCACGTTGATGGCTCGGAAGGTCATGTCCTCCAAATTGCCGATCGGGGTTGGAACAATGTAAAGCACTCCCATTAAAGTCGGGCTACGAAATCGGTGAGTAGTTTGAAGATGTCCGCAAACTCCGAAAGTGGCAGCGTTTCCGGCACATCATACACATCGTGGTATGCTTGAATTCCACCCATAGTGTAAATGTAGAAGCACGGAACGCCTGCTTCAGAGAACGGATAATGGTCTGAAATGGCTGCTTTTCCGCGCTTCTTCACCTCAGTCAAATAACCGTTTTCGTCATTGATGGCTTTCAACGCATCGAATTCAGTCTCATGCACCGCCCCGTTCACAACGGTAATTCCATCATTTCCTGTCCCGAGAATATCAAGATTGATAAGAAACCTGATATCGCTGAGCGGAAAGATTGGGTTCTGCACATAGTATAGCGAGCCTTCCAGACCAGGTTCTTCTCCGGCAAAAGCAATAAAGGCCATCGAATAGCTCGGCTGAAATTCGGGAGTTGCAAAGTGCTTGGCCAAGTTGAGAAGCATGGCCACACCACTCGCATTATCATTCGCTCCACGGAAGATCACATCCTTGCCCATTTTACCGAGATGATCGTAATGGGCAGTGAAAACAATGAATTTATCAGGATGCTGACTCCCTTCAACAAAAGCCAAGACATTCTGCGTGCGGTGTTTTTTCTGGAATTCAGGTTTAATGCTAACTTCCACTCCTGTGGATTTCTCGTTCCATGCTTCTCGCTTAACCGTTAGCTGAGCCAGTGGAGCTTGTTGCTTTGAAACCGTCCAAGTGAGTTTGGCATCCGTCACCCGAATTACGCCTTTAGCGCCAGCCTTTTTCATGCCATGCAACAAAGAGGTTCTGATGGATGGTGGGAGTTTGGCAATCAAACTATCGGCAATGACAACTATGCCTTTGTAACTGGCTGTACTATCGACCATCCGACCTGATGGCGCAATTTTCGGCAAAGCATCCAAATGGGTCAGTTCAAACTTTCCTGTCAGTTTTGGTGCATCAGCTTCCACCAAGAACTCTTTCCCCGCCTCCAGTTTTACCCCATCAACGATCAGTTCCACATTTTCCGGAAATGTGTTGACGGGAAAACTGAAGGTCTGATAGTAGTTGTAATCCCATGCAAAAAGATCGTTCCGCTTGAATTCTTGTTCAATGTAAAAGGCAGCAGCATTGTCTCCTTCATCCACATATCCACGGCCCGCCAAAGCATCAGAACATAATTCATTCAATACTTCCCGCGCATACTCCATGTCTTGGGCAAACCCAACCTGAGAGCACAGTAACAAAAGGAATACGAACTTTCTCATCAAAGCGCTAATTTACTGGAATTCGAATGTGACCGCGTCAAGAATCAAGGTGCTGACCATCATCATTTCTCATGCCAATACCGAATACGTAACTTCGAGGTCTCAAAAGATTTTCGATGCCGATATATCATTCACTTGGTAAAATTCCGCACAAGCGTCACACAGTTTTCCAGAACGAAAAAGGCGAGCATTATTACGAGCAATTGTTCGGTACCATCGGATTCGATGGCATGTCGAGTTTGCTGTATCATGTGCACCGACCAACGCAGGTGAAGAGTTTGAAAGAGCCTGTTTCGGTAAAGCCAAAAATTGCGGTTGAGAATAACATGCGTTCGCTGCGTTTGCACGGTTTCAAGACCACGCCAGAGGATGATTACCTGAAAAGCCGTAAAACCATTCTTACGAATTCCGATTGCAGCATTGTTCTGGCCGCGCCACGCAAAAGCATGACCGATTACTTCTACAAGAATGCCGATTGCGATGAGATGATCTTCATTCACAAAGGCACAGGAGTTCTCAGAACGCTGGTCGGAAATCTGAAATTCAGTTATGGTGATTACTTGCTTGTTCCGCGCGGAATGATCTACCAGATCGAGTTCGACACGGAAGACAACCGCCTCTTTATTGTGGAAAGTCATCATCCGATGTACACGCCCAAGCGTTACCGAAATTGGTTCGGGCAGTTGTTGGAGCATTCACCATTCTGCGAGCGCGACATCCGCAGACCAGAAAACTTGGAGACGCATGACGAGAAAGGTGATTTCGTGATGAAGATCAAGAAGCAGGGAATGATGCACGAGTTGGTTTACGCCACGCATCCGTTCGATGTAGTGGGCTGGGACGGCTATAATTACCCATACGCTTTCAGCATCCACGATTTTGAGCCGATCACTGGTCGTGTGCATCAGCCGCCTCCTGTTCATCAAACGTTCGAAACAGGTGCTTTTGTGGTGTGTTCATTCTGCCCACGCCTGTACGATTATCATCCGCAGGCCATCCCTGCGCCATATAACCATAGCAACATTGACAGTGATGAGGTGTTGTACTACGTGGATGGCGATTTCATGAGCCGAAATGACATTGGTCCTGGACATATTTCATTGCATCCAGCAGGCATTCCACACGGACCGCATCCAGGAGCCATGGAACGTTCCATCGGACAGGTGAAAACGGATGAATTGGCTGTAATGGTGGATACGTTCAAACCTTTGATGGTAACGGAAGAGGCACTGAAAATTGATGACGGAAAGTATTACCAGAGTTGGTTGGAGTGAGATGACAATTAGCAAATGAGTGAATTAGCTAATTAGCAAATGGTTTGACTGATGGAGGAAACGTGGTTAGCTGAAAGAAATAAACTGTTGATGCAGTGGTCGGAAGTGATGGTTTCCGAACCCGCTGTCCAATACACTCAAAGTTCTCATTATCAGGACAATCCCATTCTGAAGAAATCATTCGAATTCGCTCTTTCGATCATTGACTTTACCGAAGATCTTTTTGAGAAGAAGAAATTTGTCATAGGTCAGCAGTTGCTGAAAAGTGGAACCTCCATTGGGGCCAACATTCGTGAAGCGCAGAGTGCTGAAAGCAAGGCGGACTTCATTCACAAGATGAAAATCGCGCTGAAGGAAGCCGATGAAACGGATTATTGGTTGTTGCTCTGTCAAGCGTCAAAGCATTATCCAGATACCACCGAACTGTTGAATGAAATGAATGTCATTTTGAGAATATTGAACAAGATCGTTGCGACATCAAAACATAATTTGAATGGCAGGTGAACCCGTCATTCGCTAATTTGCTAATCATCAAATTCGCTAATTATCATGGCTGAAGTAAAAAATGTTGAATACGGTTTAGAAAAGATCTTCGAAGGAGCGCAGGATTTCCTTCCGCTTCTGGGTACCGATTATGTTGAATTCTATGTGGGCAACGCCAAGCAGGCCGCCCATTTTTATAAAACCGCTTTCGGATTTCAGAGTCTTGCGTATGCAGGTTTGGAAACGGGCGTAAGAGACCGCGCTTCGTATGTGTTGAAGCAGGATAAGATTAGATTGGTGCTGACCACGGCTTTGAACAGCGAATCGCCCATTGGCGAACACGTGAAGAAGCATGGCGATGGCGTGAAGGTCGTTGCGTTGTGGGTTGAAGATGCGCGTGCCGCATTTGAGGAAACAACCAAGCGCGGTGCCAAGCCATACATGCAACCAACCATTGAGAAAGATGAGCATGGTGAGGTTGTCCGCGCGGGCATCTATACCTATGGTGAAACGGTTCACATGTTCGTGGAGCGCAAGAATTACAATGGCACATTCCTGCCTGGTTACAAGGAATGGAAATCAGATTACAACCCAGCGCCAACTGGCCTGAAGTACATCGACCACATGGTTGGAAATGTGGGATGGGGCGAGATGAACACGTGGGTGAAATGGTACGAGGACGTGATGGGATTTGTGAACTTCCTTTCGTTCGATGACAAGCAGATTCATACCGAGTATTCTGCCCTGATGAGCAAGGTAATGAGCAACGGAAACGGCCGAATCAAATTCCCGATCAACGAACCTGCCGAGGGCAAAAAGAAATCACAGATCGAAGAATACTTGGATTTCTATGAAGGGCCTGGTTGCCAGCATATTGCCGTTGCTACTGATGACATTCTGAAAACCGTTGCCGACCTCAGAAGCCGTGGCGTGGAGTTCCTTTCAACACCTCCGCAAGCTTACTACGATGAAATTCCGAAGCGCCTAGGCAAGCACATGGAAATGATGAAGGAGGACATCAACGAATTGGCTAAGCTCGGCATCATGATCGATGCGGATGAGGAAGGATATCTTCTGCAGATCTTCACCAAACCTGTGGAAGATCGCCCAACGCTGTTCTATGAGATCATTCAGCGAATGGGCGCTCGTGGTTTCGGTGCTGGAAACTTCAAGGCGCTGTTCGAAAGCATTGAGCGCGAGCAAGAATTGCGCGGAACGCTTTAACAAAAGTTAGACACATGCATTTTGAAGGGCACGGGGTTCCGTGCCCTTTTCTTTTAGTGCGATATTCGCCACAATGCTGAACTGGTTCAAAGACATACCCAAACCCATTTGGATCTTCACGGCCATTTGGTTTGTGCTCGGGCTGATTCAAGCGGCTTTGATGGACCTTCATCCTGACGAAGCTTACTATTGGCAAATGAGCCGTTTCATGGATTGGGGTTATTTCCACCAACCACCGATGATCGCGGTTTTCATCAAGATCGGATATGCCCTTTTTCAAAACGAGTTGGGTGTTCGGCTAATTACAGTGCCTGCCAGTTCGTTGGGCATTCTGATGCTTTACAAACTGAGCAAAACCCAATCTCCGAAAACCTTCATTCTCATTTTTCTGGGACTGATTCTGACCCATGCAGGCGTTTTTATGGCCGTTCCGGATTCGCCATTGATCTTCTTCACGCTCGTTTTTTTGGTTTTGCTGAGAGAATACTTGATTGAAGACAAGCTCATCACCGCAATCGGCCTTGGAATTGTGGCCGCTGCGCTGATGTACAGCAAATACCACGCAATTGTGCTGTTCGCCTCCGTGATAGTTGCCGTTCCGAGATTGCTGCTGCGAAAATCGTTCTGGCTTACGGCTTTGGTCGGAGTCCTGCTTTTCATCCCGCATATAATCTGGCAGTTCGAGCATGACCTTGTCTCGTTCAAATTCCATTGGGTGGTGCGCGAGAAAAAGGTTTGGGACATCATGGTATTGCTCGATTATCTGGCAGGACAACTGATCATGCTTGGGCCTGTTGGTTTGATCCTAATCGTGTCATTGGTCAAATCGAAAGCCAAATCTGATTTTGACCGCATGCTCAACGCAATCGTGGTTGGATTTTTCGGGTTCTTTTTCATTCTCGCGCTGCGAGGAAAGGTCGAGGCCAACTGGACGGCCACGGCATTTCTTCCACTGATCATACTCGGTTCTCGAAACATTCCGAATCAAGAGAAACTGAACCGAATCTTGAAACCAACAGCTGTAGTTTGTGCTTCAATCCTGATTCTTGCCCGTATTTACATTGCAAGTCCTTGGGCCGGTGACGGTATTAAAGTCAACTTCCCGCTTAAAGGATGGCCTGTATGGGCAAATGCCATAAGGGATAAGGCTGATGGAAAGCCGGTTTTCTTTTCGGGCACCTATCAACTGGCTTCGCAATATTCGTTCTACAGTGGTGAGCAAGGCTATCACTTCAGCCCCCTGAATTACAACGGCAATCAATTTGAGCTTTGGAGCATGGATAGCATTGTAGAGGGAAGGCCATTTGTGCTGGTCTTTGGAATGGGACAGGACAGCTCAAAAATGGTACATGTCGATGGCTTCAAACCAATGTTTGTCTATCCTCAAAACGAATATCATTCCTATAGAAATCTGCGATTTGAATTCCCAGAAAAATCGCTTGAAGCTATTTCTGGCTCAACAATCGAATTGCGCGGCACGCTGGTAAATCGCACAAGTAGGAATTTGAACTTAGATGAGTTACTGGTTGAACGACCTCTTAAGGTTTTCTATTACCTGAATGGAACTCAATCTCCCTCGAAGGAAATCCTCTGCAATGGTTGCAGTGGAATCATCAACCCCCAAGAGTCGAAACCAGTATCTTTCACCGTGCAAATTCCAAAAGAGCCTGGTAAGTATTTTATCCGTTTCGGGTTGGATTTTGCCTTGGGGATGCCCGAACACAATTCGGATTTCATTCAACTCAAAGTAACCCGGAATTGAATTTCTCAGAAATCATAAAACTCTGTCGCGTTCATCAATGGGTGAAGAACGGGTTCATTTTTCTGCCGGCATTTTTTGCGCAGGCATTGAATACCGATAATGCGATCACTCTGTTTTTTGGCTTTCTGTGCTTCTCTTTTTTGGCCTCGTCCGTTTACATCTTTAACGATATTATTGACGCGCCTGACGACCGACTTCACAACGAAAAGAAAGACCGACCGATAGCCGCAGGGAAGGTAAGCGTCACTACAGCTTACGGAATATCGGCTTTGCTATTGGCAACATCGCTTGCCGGTGCATTTATGATCGGTAAACTGTTCTTGATCGCTTGCGTGATCTATCTGATTCAAAACCTTCTCTATTCAACTTGGCTCAAGAAATTCGCACTAATTGACATAACGATCATCTCGCTCGGTTTCCTTATCCGATTGTTTGCTGGTGGTGTTATCGCTGACGTTCCAATTTCAAATTGGATGTATATCATGGCATTTCTTTTGGCCATGTTGTTGGCACTTGGCAAGCGAAGAGATGACCTCCTCATCCTCAAAAACGAAGGAACAGAGGTGCGCAAAGCGGTACGTGGCTACAGTCTGGAGTTCGTGAACATTATTTCGGTGATGTTGAGCGCGATAACCGTGGTGGCTTATATCATGTACACACTTTCGCCTGAAGTGATTGCGCGTGTTGGCAATTCGCATGTTTATGTCACCTCGCTGTTCGTGTTCCTAGGCGTGCTACGTTATTTGCAATTGGCCTTAGTGTATGAAAATACAGGAAGCCCAACGCTCATTCTGCTGAAAGACAATCCAACACGTCTCATTGTTCTGGCTTGGCTCCTCACATTCGGTTACCTGCTGTATTTCTGATGTCGAAAACGGAAATAGCGGGCTGGGGAAACTACCCGAAAATCAAGGCTGAAGTGGCTAATCCGAATTCGGAAGAAGAGGTTTCAGCAATTCAAGCCAAACTCCAGAACTTCATTCCGCAAGGAGCCAAGAAAAGCTATGGCGATGCTTCGCTTTCTCACAATGTAATTTCATCATTGAGCCTAAATCGAACCATTGGTTTTGATACTGAGAACGGCATTTATACCTGCCAATCAGGCAAAATGCTGAACGATGTATTGGACGAAATTGTCCCTCACGGGTACTTTCTTCCAGTTACGCCAGGAACCAAATTCATCACGGTTGGTGGTGCCATCGGTTCAGACATTCATGGCAAGAACCATCACAAGGACGGCTGTTTTTCGGAACACCTCATTTCATTCAAAATTGTATTGGCGGACGGCTCGATCAAAGTGTGCAGCCGAACAGAAAATGCTGACCTGTTCTGGGCAACCTGTGGCGGAATGGGTCTAACTGGTTTCATTACAGAAGCATCCTTCAAACTGAAACCGATTGCTACTTCCAAAATCGTTAACCGAACCATCAAATGCAGCAACTTGAGCGAGTTGGTCGATGCGCTTTTCGCCAATCAGGATTACACGTATTCTGTTTCGTGGATCGATTACATCACATCAGGGAAAAACATGGGCCGCTCGTTGCTTTATCTGGGCGAACACGCTTCTGAAAATGAGGTTCCTGAACCTAAACTAATAGATTTCAAAACCCCGAAACCGATCATCGGTATACCGTTCAATTTCCCAAGTTGGAGCATCAATCCATTTACGGTAAAGGCCTTTGATGAACTCTACTACCACAAAGTTCTAAAGCAGGATAGCACAGCCGTGGTGGACATTGAACCTTACTTCTATCCGCTTGATGCGGTCAACAATTGGAATCGCATTTATGGTCGGACCGGCTTTACGCAGTACCAATTCGTGATCGGAGAAGAGCATGCGCGTCAAGGTCTTTCTGAAGTGATGAAAGAAATTGTGAAAAGTCGAACAGGTTCGTTCATTGCCGTGCTGAAATTGTTCGGTGAACAGAACGAAGGTTGGCTTTCGTTCCCGAAGAAAGGCGTGACATTGACGGTCGATTTCGGCATCAAACCTGAAGTGCTTAAACTGCTTGACCGTTTGGATGATATGATTGCCGAAATGGACGGCCGACTTTATTTGGCGAAAGATGCACGGATGAAACCCGACATGTTTGCCAAAGGCTACCCGAAATTGGGTCAGTTCAAAAAGCTGCTTTCCGAAATAGACCCCGAGGGCAAATTCCGTTCTTTGCAATCCGACCGATTGGGAATTACATGAGCAAAACGGTACTCATTCTTGGCGCAAACTCCGACATGGCAAAAGCCATTTCGAAGGAGTTCTCGGCTGCTGGGTTCAACCTCTTGCTAGCAGTTCGAAATCCTCAAAATGAGAATGAAATCGCTTTCGATGCGGTAGATTTTGACTCGCATGAAGCATTTGTTAAGAACCTTCCTACGGTTCCTTATGTGGTCGTTGTGGCATTCGGTGTCCTGATCGAGGGTGACGAATCGTTCACTAAACCAAAGGAATCACTGGAAAGCACGTTGGTCAACTACTCAGGGGTGGTTTCCATTCTCGGTCATATGGCCAAACCGATGGCCGAAAGAGGTTCGGGAACCATTATCGGCATTTCATCTGTTGCGGGAGAACGTGGCCGTGGTTCCAACTATGTTTACGGAAGTGCAAAGGCAGGAATGACCGCCTATTTGGACGGATTACGCAACTATCTTTTCAAAAAAGGCGTGCATGTGGTGACGGTGAAGCCAGGCTACGTAGACACCAAAATGAAAGCCCACAAGCCAACTCCAAAAATTGTTACAGCAACTCCTGAAGATGTGGCAAAGGCCTTGATACGTGCTTATCGTTCCAAGAAAAACACCGTTTACGTTTTATCGGTTTGGCGTTGGGTGATGCTGATCATTCGCAACATTCCTGAGTTCATTTTTAAGCGAATGAGCCTATGAGCGAAAAGAAAACGCTGGCTCTTTTCGACTTTGACGGCACCATTTCCAACAAGGACAGTTTTGTCGCCTTCATGAAGTTCACGCACGGAACACCTGTTTTTGTGTTCCGCATGGCAGTGGGTTTCCTCACGTTTGCGGGGTGGAAACTGGGTTTGGTGAAGAGCCACTTCACAAAAGTGAAAGCACTTCGTGCATTCTATAAAGGTTGGACGGAAGAACAAATGGCCGATGCCCGAAAACGTTTTACGGCTGAGGTAATTCCCACAATCTTATTCCCAAAAGCGATTGACAAAATCAATTGGCATAAGGAAAATGGGCATCGGGTAATTGTAGTAACTGCGAGTTGCGATGCTTGGCTGGGTGATTGGGCTAAGCAAATGGAATTGGAAATCCTCTGCACCGAAATGGAATTGAAAGATGGCATTTACACGGGTGACCTCTCTAAACCAAACTGCCGTGGAAAGGAAAAGGTAAACCGCGTGAAGCAACATTTGAACTTAGAAGACTACTCAGAAATCTACGCTTACGGCAACGACCATGGCGACAATCAGATGTTATCAATCGCCACGCATCCTCATTTTAGGGAGTTTGAGGATTAGAAAATCGTCTTCGGCTTCCCCGCCACAAAATCCTTCAGGTAATACGGCTCGAAATAAGCCACGTCTTCATATTGCTTGGCAGCAAATTTGGCTTCGGCCAGGGCGATCATTCCTCTTGCGCTTGGGTTGAAATCATCCAAGAAAACAGCATTAGCGTGGTTGATGACCTGTTTGCATTTGGCTGCGCCATCGCCAAAGAATGCCACCTTTCCCTTTTCAAGTTTTGAGGCGAAACTGTTTTCATCAATGATCACTGCAGAAATTGGTTCAACTTCTTTCAGTGAAGTATTGAAAGTTTGAGTGTAGACCTCCATTCTGCGGGCATCTATCATCGGGCAGAAAAAGGAAGCATCGGTCAATTGATCTGCAAATTCAGATTTAGCCCAATGTGCAATGGATTCCAACGAACCGACCGAAATGAGCGGAATTCCCAACCCGTAGCAGAGGCCTTTGGCGGCCGAAACTCCAATACGTAAACCAGTGTAAGAACCTGGCCCTTTGGAGACACAGATCGCATCAAGGTCTGCTGGTTTGAATCCCGCTTGTTTGATGGCCTCATCAATGTAGACGACCAGTTTCTCTGAATGCGAATACGTTTGGTCGTGGCTTTCCTGCAGCCCAGTTATTCCTCCATCACAAGAAACAGCAACGGAACAGGTCAGTGTGGAACTTTCTATATGAAGAATGGTTGGCATGAGATTGCTTCAATCGTTATGCCCTCGAGTTAACCCGAAAACTAATCACCAAGGCCTCCATCGCCTTCGTTTGCTTTGTAGAGGTCATCCTTGGAAACAACTTCTACCTCATCGCCTGGAGCCAGTTTCTTGGAAATGGCGCGATAAGGTGCCACAACTACGCGATCATCTGGCTCTACGCCTGATAGAATCTGGATGTATTCGTTGTCTTGAATACCCGTTTTGACCTGTTTAACAATAACCTCACTTCCATCTACCACAAACACCAGTTCAATGGCATCTTCTTCCCGAGCGGGCTTATCGATGGTTTCCCCTTCTTCCTCCTCTTCATCAGAAGAGGAATCATTTCTGCGTTCACGTCTTTCTTCCCGGTCTTCAACCTGTTTCTCCAATTCTGATTTGGTTCTTGTGGTAACCGCCTGAATAGGTACGCTTACCGCACCTCGAACATCGCGAGTTCGGATGTCAACAGTGGCACTCATTCCAGGTCGGAATGGAGATTGATCCGGTTGTTTCTCGTTAACCAGATTTGAATACGAACTTCTAAGAATACGAACCTTAACCTCAAAATTGGTTATCTGGTCGGTTCCCATTCCATCAGACTTGGCTGAGTTTGCAATGTTGGTTACTATACCCTTAAAGGTCTTGCCCAAGTATGCATCCACTTCAATATCACACGTGTCATTGTATCCTACACGGATAATATCGTTCTCATTCACTTCAACAACCACCTCCATCTCAGCCAGATCAGCAATGGTCATGATCTCTGAACCCTGCATCTGAGATGTTCCAACTACGCGCTCTCCTTTCTCGAAATTCAATTTTGAAATAGTTCCGTTCACTGGGGAATAGATCTCGGTTCTCGTCAGGCTTTTCTCCGCTTCCTTCAAGGCTGCCTCTGCACTTTTCACTTGGAAACGACTTGCTTCTACGCTTTGCTGCGATGCTTCCACATCACTTTGCGCTACGTTATATTCGCTGAGTGTGGCATCATACTCTGATTGTGCCACCACTTTATCTTCAAACAGTTTCTTTACCCGATCGTAATTTGCTTTGGAGTTGGTCAATCGGGCCTGCGACTGTGCCAGACGAGATTGTGCATTAGCCAAATTTGCTCGGCTTGTATTCAAGGCCGCCTCCAATCGCTCAACATTCGATTTCTGTATGTCTGGATCGATCTTTACCAGCAGTTGACCCGCCTCTACCTTATCTCCTTCCTTAACGGTAAGCTCCATGATCTCTCCTGAAACATCAGGGCTGATGATCACCTCTGACTCTGATTGGATCTTTCCGCTTGCAGATACGGTTTCAACTATATCACGCATGGCAACCTCCTCAACCGCCACTTTGATAGCCGAGGATTTACCTATCCAGCCTTTCTTCTTACCTATTAGAACACCTGCCAGCAGTACCACAACCACCACGACAAGCAGCAATAAAACCTTGTTGTTTTTCATTTGGTAGGATCAAAAGTAATCGGTTTGCCCATGTAGAAATCCAAGACCTTCATCTTGAAGATATAGTCATACTTTGAGCGTAGTAGTTCTGAGCGTACCCGTGTCAGGTTGTTCGATGCCGTGTTGAACTCCAGTGTATTCATCATTCCTACATCATATCGCTGTTGTGCGTATTCGAAAGCCTTTTCAGTGGCATTCACGCTCTTATCGCTTGCATCGTATTGCCGTTTGGCAGCTGAAGCGTCATTGTAAGCCTGCTGAACCGAAGAATAAAGTTGGTTTTTCTGGTCCTTCAATTGCAACTCGGCATTGATCGTGCTCAGGCGCGATTTGGCAACGGTTGTACGGCTTCTGAGCCCGTTGAAAACAGGGATACTCAATGAAAGACCCAGACTTTCACTCAGGTTGTTGTCGAGTTGAGTTCCATATGGATCGGCTGGAATGTTCAGGAAAGTTGCATCAGACCACCGCGTGAAAACCGAACCACTTGCACTTAGCGTAGGTGTGTAAGTTGCAAACGCAATACGCTCTCCCTTGCGAGCACTTTCCAATCTCGCCTCGCGCGCTTTGATCTGAGGCCAATTGTTCAATGCCTGGTCGTAAATGGTTCCTACCGTTTTATTGTCCAAGCCCTCGAGCGGAATTTCAGTGTCCGGTCTTTTGATTCTGAACTCATCCGAAGCCTGTAGGTTCAGCATTTGTTTCAACGTGAGAATTGCCGTGCTCAACGCATTTTCGGCCGTCACCACCTGAAGTTCATTAGAAGCAAGTTGCGCTTCCACATCATACAGATTACCGGTTGGAATTGAACCTGCTTCCACTAGTTTCTTGGTCCTGACCAATTGCTCAGCGGTCACATCCATCTGCTCTTGCGCCACCATCAGCAACTCTTCGTTGAACATGATCTGCATGAAAGCAGTAGCGATATTCATGCTCACATCATTGCTCAATCCCTGTAGGTCGTATTCCGCGGCCAGAAGATCGATCTGTGATTGCTTGAACGAGTTCAGCAGTCGGAATGCGTTGAAAAGGGTCACACTGCTCTGCACACCATAATTATTCGAATTGACCTGCTCGGAAACGAAGTCGTTTGATACCGGGTCGATGCTGCGACCGAAGTTGGCGTTATAACTGGCGCTTGCATTCAAACTCGGGAACATTCCCGCCAAAGCTTGCGACTTATCCAACCGAGCAGACTCTTGCTGCAAGGCCGATTGTTTTATCTGAATGTTGTTCTCCAACGCATAGCTGATGCATCGCTCCAATGTCCATTCATCCTGTGCAAGCGTATCGAGGGATGAGAGAAGCAGAAACGAGGCCAGCGTAAGCGCAATGGTTCTTATTGAATGCATGCTCCCTGTTTTCACGCGCCAAAATTAACTAAATGAGATAGCCATGGTCGGAACCGACTTTTCATCGATCACAATTAATGTTAAGGCCCGCGAGTGGCATTTTGTTCACTGAATACGAATATCCGGTGGCCTTTAACTTATCGTTATCGGTGTTGTTAGACTACCCTCGTAGGGTGGATAACAAACGTTTGCAGAATTGAAATTTGCTTATGTTTGCAGCGATTTTAAACCTACCAAAAGCAGATAATCATGTCTGATATTGCATCAAGAGTAAAAGCGATAATCGTAGATAAATTGGGTGTTGATGAGAATGAAGTAACGCCAGAGGCAAGCTTCACAAACGACCTTGGGGCAGACTCACTTGATACGGTTGAGCTTATCATGGAATTCGAAAAGGAATTCAACATTGCCATTCCAGATGATCAGGCCGAGAACATCGGAACCGTTGGAGAAGCGATCAAATACATCGAGGAGAACGCAAAATAATTCTCCGTTAACACGGGAATTGTATCATTACTACCCGCTTCCCATCCGTAAGAAACGGACCTGGGTGGCGGGTAATTAGCATAAAGATGGAGCTAAAACGCGCAGTAATTACAGGTATGGGGGCTCTAACGCCCATTGGCAATACGCTTGAAGCGTACTGGGCCAACCTGATTGCGGGCAAAAGCGGTGCAGCTGCAATTACCCATTTTGATGCTTCGAAGTTTAAAACGCAGTTTGCCTGTGAGGTGAAAAACTTCGACCCTGAAGAACATTTTGACCGTAAGGAAGCCCGTAAACTCGACCCATTTGCACAATATGCGCTGGTAAGTGCTACCGAGGCTTGGGTAGACTCTGGTTTGGATGAGAACACCATAAACCACGACCGTGCGGGTGTTATCTGGGGCTCTGGAATTGGAGGATTAAAGACCTTCTATGATGAGTGCACCGAGTTTGCCTCGGGCGATGGAACGCCACGGTTCAACCCGTTCTTCATTCCGAAGATGATCGCTGACATAGCCGCTGGTCATATATCAATGAAATGGAATTTACGTGGACCTAATTTCACCACCGTTTCTGCATGTGCTTCATCTACCAATTCGCTGATTGATTCTTTCAACTATATCCGATTGGGAAAGGCTGACATCTTCGTTACCGGAGGTTCTGAAGCTGCAGTAACCCAGGCCGGAGTTGGCGGTTTCAACGCCATGAAAGCTCTTTCGCAGCGTAACGATTCGCCTGAAACGGCTTCGCGTCCATTTGACCTTGACCGAGATGGCTTTGTGCTTGGTGAAGGCGCAGGATGCTTAATTGTTGAAGAATTGGAGCATGCATTGGCAAGAGGAGCCAAGATCTATGCTGAGATTGTTGGTGGCGGCATGAGTGCTGATGCACACCACATCACAGCCCCGCATCCTGAAGGATTGGGTGCCATGAACGTAATGCGAGCTGCACTGGAAGATGCTGGAATGGGTCCTGCGGAAATTGATTACATCAACGTCCACGGAACAAGCACGCCACTTGGTGATATTGCGGAATCGAAAGCCATCATGGAAGTATTCGGTGAGCAGGCTTTCAACATGAACATCAGTTCCACCAAATCAATGACGGGCCACTTGCTTGGTGCTGCTGGAGCAATTGAAACAATTGCTTCGGTAATGGCTGTAAAGCATGATATCGTTCCGCCAACGATCAACCATTTTACCGATGATCCGGAATTCAACCCAAAACTGAATTTCACATTCAATAAGGCACAACAGCGGACCGTTAATGCCGCTCTCAGCAATACCTTCGGGTTTGGTGGTCATAATGCATCGGTCATTGTAAAGAAGTTCGTCAAGTAAGCTTATTCCCTTTGCTAAACTCACTGCGCAGCTTTTTCGGTCGTAACACGGAACTGGCAGAAGCATTACGGAATCTTCTTGGATTCAAGCCCAAGAACATTGCAATCTACCGATTGGCTTTGATCCACAGGTCGGCAGGAGAGCGATTGGCAGATGGAACACTTGTTAGTAATGAAAGGCTGGAATTCTTAGGAGATGCCGTTCTAAGTGCTGTTGTTGCCAAGTACCTTTTTCAGCGTTATCCTTTCGAGGATGAAGGTTTCCTAACTGAGACGCGTTCCAAAGTGGTGAGCCGAAAAAACCTGAACGCATTGGCCAAAAAGCTTGGTCTTCCTGAGATGGTTCAGAAAAGCAATGAACAGGGCCGAGCAGGTTCTTCTCTTGGTGGTGATGCCTTGGAGGCCTTAGTGGGCGCTATTTTCCTCGACCGAGGTTTCCCAGTGGCTGAAAACTTCATCCTGAACAGGATGATGGACAACTTCATCGATCTGGAAAAGCTCCTTAAAGAAGACGCCAACTTCAAGAGCAAGATCATTGAATGGTGTCAGAAAGAAAAACATGCATTTGAGTTTGACACCGTGAACGAGGTTAAGGATGGACACCGACCATCATTCACCATTCATCTTAAGGTTGATGGGAAAATTGTTGGCAAGGGAACTGACCGCACAAAAAAACGTGCAGAGCAGGCCGCTGCTCAGCAAGCCTGTCAGAAATTCAAGCTCCTCGATTAACAAACCATCATTTGTTGGTTATGCGTTGTGCTGGCGTGCAATCAATAATACCTTTGGGATATCCTTATGAAACTGCAAATGACAGACTGGATGCCCTCGAAACCAGACTTTGAGCTGTTTCATGTTTACTGTCACCACAGAGATTACAGATTGTGTTTTGCCTTGAATGAGCACTTCAATTATTCCCTAAAACGTATTGAAGACTTCCTTGAAGAAGAGGGCAAGCCAGAACTTCCAACCTACGCTCAGTTCAAGTATAAAGATGGGATTATGCACAAGGAATACTTCATCATTGCAAACCGGCCACTCTTAAAAGAAGTTGTGGCAAATGAAGGTGACCTCTTTCCAGCAGAACAACCCGAATTACTGATTCCCGAGCTTCCAAAGGTTGATTATTTCTTTCAACTATACGGGCAGTTTGAGGAACATGAGTTGGAAGAAATTGCTGATGAGTTGAGTTTGATACCTGTGGTGATAGCTGTACAAAGAGCGGATACCTCTTCATTGAAATCTTACATGAATCTGATGCACTGATATGAGCTTCAACAAGACCAAGATCGTAGCAACCATTGGACCTGCTTCGGCATCGAAAACGGTTCTGAAAGAGATGATTGAGAGCGGCATGACCATTGCCCGACTAAACTTTTCGCATGGAACACACGATGACCATAGCAAGGTTATTGCCAACATCCGTGAACTGAATGACGAACTGGGACTGCATGTTGGTTTGCTGGCCGACCTTCAAGGTCCAAAGATCCGTTTGGGAGAGGTGAAAGGCGGTGGCGTTGAAATTCGTAACGGACATCAGCTCACCATCACCACTAAAGAATGTGAAGGCACTGCTGAGAAAGTCTATCTGAGCTACCCTGAATTCCCGAAGGATGTAACCGAAGGAGACACCATCCTCATCAATGATGGAAAATTGATTCTACAGGTTACAGGCACCAACAGAAAAGACGAGGTAACGGCTACCGTAGAGCATGGAGGAATGATGGAATCGCGCAAGGGAGTGAACCTTCCTAACACCAAGATCTCCATGCCATGCCTAACTGAAAAGGACCTTGCTGACCTGAATTTTGCTTTGGAACACAAAGTGGAATGGGTCGGGCTTTCCTTTGTAAGAAGCGAAGCGGATATCCTTGAGCTTAAGGACATCATTAAAAAGCATGGTGCCAGCACAAAAGTTGTCGCCAAGATCGAGAAGCCGGAAGCCGTTAAAGACCTGAACAACATCATTAGAGAGACTGACGCGGTAATGGTTGCCCGAGGCGACCTTGGCGTTGAAATACCGATGCAGGAAGTTCCGGTGGTTCAGAAAAGAATTGTTCAGAAGTGCTTGAATGAGGCCAAACCTGTGATCATTGCCACTCAAATGATGGAAAGCATGATCACCAACCCCGCGCCAACGCGTGCAGAGGTGAATGATGTGGCGAATTCAGTTTTAGATGGCGCTGATGCGCTGATGCTCAGTGGCGAAACCAGTGTTGGAGCGCATCCGGCATTGGTCATCAAAGCCATGTACAGCATTATCAGACATCTTGAAACCAAAGGCGATATCTATTACCGAAAACTGAACCCGATAACCAGCATAGATAGAACCATTACGGATTCCATCTGTCAGGCATCAGTAGACCTTGCAGCACAATCTGATGCAAAGGGAATCATTACAATGACCAATTCGGGTTACACCGCTTTCAAAATCGCCAGCTACCGGCCAAAAGCCAACATTTTCGTGTTCACCGATAACCGTGCAATTCTGAACATGCTTAGCCTGGTATGGGGCGTACGCGGGTTCTTCTACGACAAGTACGTGAGTACCGACCACACCATTGCGGACCTGAAACTTCGCCTCAAACGAGAAGGAATGGTTAGGGAGGGCGATCTGGTGATCAACATCGCAAGTATGCCAATTACAGAACGCGGTCATTCCAACATGATGAAGCTGAGTATGGTAAGCTGACGTATGTTGGTTTTCATAGCTTTGCCCTCCGTACAAATCTCAGATCATGGCTATTAACGTTCAATTGCTGGCAGAAATATGTGAAGTTGCTGGCGCTCCGGGTTACGAAAAACGCATCCGCGATATTGTTTTACGCGAAGTAACCCCGTTGGTTGATGAGGTGAAGGTTGACAACATGGGCAACGTCACGGCCATTAAAAAAGGCAAGAAGGACAAGAAAGTGATGATCGGTGCACACATGGACGAGATCAGTTTCATTGTAACGCACATCGAGGATGGTGGCTTTCTGCGTTTCCACACGCTTGGCGGTTTCGACCCTAAAACGCTGACCGCTCAACGTGTAATCGTTCACGGAAAGAAAGATCTTATCGGTGTAATGGGTTCAAAGCCGATTCACGTAATGACGCCTGAGGAGCGTACAAAACTCCCGAAGACCACGGATTTCTTTATTGACATGGGAATGTCGAAGGAGGAAGTCTCGAAATATGTTTCTGTTGGTGATGTGGTTACCCGCGAACGCAAACTCATTGAAATGGGTAATTGCGTGAACTGCAAGAGCATCGACAACCGCGTTTCAGTTTTCATTCTGATTGAAGCATTGAGAACGTTGGGCGATGTGCCATATGATGTTTATGGTGTTTTCACTGTGCAAGAAGAGATCGGTATCCGCGGAGCGCAGGTTTCGGCTTTGCAACACCAGCCTGATTTTGGTTTCGGATTAGACACAACAATAGCGTATGATGTTCCGGGCGCGCAAGCACATGAGAAAATCACCGAGCTAGGAAAAGGCACCGCCATCAAGATCATGGACGCTTCAACCGTTTGCGATTACCGCATGGTGGAATACATGAAGAAAACCGCGGACAAGCACAAAATCGAATGGCAGCCAGAAGTTTTGACTGCGGGCGGAACAGACACCGCAGCTATTCAGCGATACAGTGCGGGTGGAGCCATTTCGGGCGCTATTTCCATCCCAACGCGCCACATTCATCAGGTTATTGAAATGGCCGACAAAGGCGACATCGAGAAGAGCATTCTTTTACTTCAGCGCTGCTTAGAGGAGTTGGATACGTTCGATTGGGAGCATCGCTGATCAGCGACCCCCAATCGTCAAATAGCTGATGTACGCCATGTAGGCGAGCAGCAGCAGACCACCTTGCCATTTTTCCAGCGTGTGGCACTTGCCGATGAAAAGCAGTCCGAAAAGCACTGCACTACAACCGATGTTGACGAAAATGCTGAAGTTGTCTTCTGGGTTGAAATCCATCGGGCTGATGGTTGCCGAAAGCCCAAGCACCCAGAAAATGTTGAAGATGTTGGAGCCAATTACGTTTCCAATAGCAAGATCGGTGTTGCCTTTTCGTACAGCAACAACGCCAGTGGCAAGTTCAGGTAATGAAGTTCCTACTGCCACAATGGTAAACCCAATGAAAGATTCGGAATAACCGAACAATCGCGCCAAGGAAACCGCGCCATCCACAATCCATTGTCCGCCTAGCACCAAACCAGCAAGGCCGACCAGTAGCATCCCAATCGATTTCCACATGGGTCGCGCATCATGCGTTTCGGGAAGTTCTTCGGTAAGGTTATTCTTTCCTAAGCGGAACGTGTAGAACATGAAAAGCACAAAGAGTGCGATGAGGACCAATCCGTCTGCACGGGTTATCATATCGCTCGCATAATTGCCCGAAATCTGGTCGTTGACCATGTAGCCAAGAATCAGCGCAGCAAAAAGGCTGAATGGAATCTCACGCCAAACGGTGTTCCGTTTTACGCTCAGGTCACGAATCATGGCGCTTACACCCAATATGAGCAGAATATTGGCAATGTTGCTACCAACGATGTTGCCAATGGCAAGGCCGTTGTTCCCTTTTACCGAAGCGATAAT
>JACJZP010000007.1 GCA_020635535.1 Flavobacteriales bacterium
TTGATGCAAATGAATTCAACTGGACCTTTCAGGTGTTCAGATTGGATACAGTGCGATTCTTTGATCGGGAATACTCCTATTTCGATAAATACGCCAACCCGAGGTTGACCCTTCTGAGAACATCTCCAGATTCCATTATTCCAATTCCGCTAACAGTTGAGACCGTTATGGATACGCTCTTTCAGGATTCCGGATCAGAAGTATTGGACTCGTTGAAACAGATCCAATTGGAGGGCATTCTGCGTAACCTGAAAAGCAATCAACGGCATTAACAAGTTTTTAACAGGATTCGGGTTGATTTTTCAACTGATATTCAAGAACTTAGGAAGCCTTATTTAACCCCTTATCAAATGCTTGTTTCATTCATTCTCGGAGTAATCCTCTGGACGTTTTTAGAGTACGTCATTCACCGCTTTCTTGGCCACGAACACAAGGGCAGGAATTTCTTCAAAGACGAACACCTTATTCATCATCGAAAGGCACATTACTTTGCACCTGCCTATAAGAAGATGGGTGCTGCGGTAATTGTTGGTCTTGGTCTTTTTGCCACTCTAAATGTTATTCTGAATTGGACAATAGCCCTTTCGTTTGTTCTCGGACTAATGGGAATGTACTGTCTGTATGAAGCCACGCACGCCCGCTTCCATAGAAAGGGACCTGTTGCAAAACCGTTCATTATTCTGCGCAAGCATCACTTCTATCATCATTTCCATCAGCCTAAGCTGAATCATGGCGTTACCACCCGCTTATGGGACCGCGTTTTTGGCACATTCCATCGAGTGGAAACCGTAACTGTTCCTCGTAAAATGACCATGGAATGGTTGATGAGTGGCGAAGAGATTGCACCTGCATACTCAGGGCATTTTCAACTGAGATAATGCACGGAACACCCCTTTCGACACTTTTTCCGTTCCGTTTTATTCTGTTTTTGATCCTAACTGGATTGTTGTCCGGATGCGCAATTCCGATTAAAAGTATCGTTTACCTGCGCCCTGACCTCAAGGACCATAAGCGCATGCATTCGCTTCAAGTTCTTGCACCTGATGAACCATTTTGCTTTGCTCAGAATCAGGTCAAAGACTTTGGTGATGTTATCAAAGTGAATGATTGGTCGCCTGCTGTAGTGCCGCTTTGGCGCAGCTTGAACGAATTGGTAAAAGCGCATCCCAATCAGGCATTGGTTATCATTCGTAACGACACCATTCTCTACCAACATTATGATGATGACGCCAACCGAAGGCTACATCCCTCCTATTCTGTAGCCAAATCATTCACTTCTGCATTGGTAGGCTTTGCTATTCAGGATGGTTTGATCCCATCCTTAGATGAGAACGTAAATGACTATCTGCCAGATTGGAGCGATGACCCGCGATGGAAAAAAGTCAAACTCAAGCATTTGATCAACCATACTTCTGGAATAGAACACCCCCTGACTGTTGATGGGCTACTTTACTATGGCAGTTACTTAGGCCGTGCTAAACGGTTCATTGAATTCAAACACGAACCTGGCATTAATCAGGCTTACATGAATATGAACATTTGGCTGCTTAGCCAAGTGTTAGAGAAAGTTACAGGCAAACCGCTATCCGATTATCTGCAAGATAAAATCTGGACACCATTGGGCATGGAAAGTGATGCCAAATGGAGCGCTGACAAAAAAGACAGGATCAAATCTTACTGCTGTATTCAGGCCACCGCGTTGGATTATGCAAGATTCGGAAGGCTGTATCTGAACCGAGGAAACTGGCAAGGCCAGCAACTGCTGAACAAGGAATGGATTGACAATACCCTGAAGAGAGATACCACAGAAGGAGGTACTTATGGCTACCACAATTGCTGGTACATAGGTTACAAGGACTACAACGATTTCATGGCCATTGGCCTTTACAAACAGCACATCTACATCAACCCAGATAAGAATATCATCATCGTTTCATTTAACGACCGACCAAGGTCCGCTGCGCAGAAAGCACTTAACTGGGAAGACATATTCCGCCAGATAGTAGATCAACTTTAAGGAATAGTTACCTGCGAGAATCTTTCTTTCAAAGGATTAATTTCATTGACTCAATATCAAATCATGAAATACTTCTACCTCTCTTTTATTGCTGTAATTTTTAGCGTTACAGCTTTTGGTCAGAACAACATCTCGCTTAGAAGCGATGTTGATCCAGAACTTGCTCCTTTCTATCATGGTGTTGCTTCGGGCGATCCGTTATCGGACAGGGTTATAATCTGGACCCGTTATACCCCGGATGCAACTGCAGATCCGGTTACAATTAACTGGGAAGTGGCCACTGATACGGGTTTCGGTGACGTAGTTCAGAACGGTTCATTCGGAACAGATGCCTCAAGAGATTGGACAGTTAAAGTGGACGTTTCAGGACTCCAACCAAACATGTGGTATTTCTACCGATTTGAATACAATGGAGAATATTCTTTGGTGGGACGTACACGAACCGCTCCTACCGGAATGGTTGATTCGCTGCGCTTTGCTGTGGTTTCATGTTCTGATTATGTTGATGGCTATTTCCACGGATACCGTCAGATCACGGAACGTAATGATGTTGATGCCGTTATTCACTTAGGAGATTATATCTACGAAAACGGTTCTGAAGGAACGATAGGAAGACCTCACGAGCCGCTGCAACGCATAACTGAATTGGACGATTATCGGCAGCGCTATTCACAGTATCGTCTGGATGCAAATTTGCGATGCGTTCATCAGATGTATCCGTTCATCAATGTTTGGGACGATCATGAACTTGCCAATAACTCTTGGATGGGAGGTGCGGAAGCACATGACCCGAATACAGACGGCAACTGGGAAGACCGTAAAGGCTTTGCAGCCAGAGCGTATCATGAATGGATTCCATTCCGTGAACCCAATCCAAGTGATTCTTTGCAGATCTACCGAACCCTGCAGTGGGGCGATCTTGTGGATCTTTTCATGGCTGATACGCGCATCATTGGCCGCGATGAACAGGATGCCAATGCCATAGATGACCCAGGTCGACATATCCTTGGCGAAGCGCAATTGGGCTGGTTGACCAACGAAATGGCAAATAGCACAGCTCAATGGAAAGTTCTGGGTCAGCAAGTAATGATGGCGGCACTTGAAATTCCATTTGTCGGAATTGTACCAGCTACTGAAGACGCTTGGAACGGTTACCGCTGGGAACGCAACAATTTCTACGACACGGTTCTTGTCAACAACATTGAAAACCTTGTGGTACTAACAGGAGACATCCATACATCTTGGGCCAATAACCTTGAAAAAGGTGGACAGAAGGTCGGAGTGGAATTCGTTGCAACAAGCATAACCACCATGAATTCGCCAGTAGCACTGCCAGCATCGGTAATCTCAAGTGCAAACCCGCACATCAAGTATGTTGATCTCGTCAAACATGGCTACTACATCATGGACATCAACCAAGAGCGGGTTCAGGTTGACTTCAATTATGTAGGAAACATTGAAGATCCTGACGATAATTCGCACACGGAAGGACCATTTTGGTATACCAACGATATGGCCCGTGAGCTGACCGAAGCGAACGCAGCGTCTGTTCCTCGCTCGGAAATGCCGATCATGCTACCTCCTAACTCATGCATGAGCCCAGAGGATACCTCTGGAACCGGTATCAACGAAGAGCCCATTGCTGCAGTGATAGGAACTTACCCTAATCCGTTCTGGGAGAATTTTGTGATCAAGACGTACCTATTCCAGAGCCAGTTGGTAAGCGTTCAGGTGTTCGATGGTAAGGGGGCATTGGTCATTGACCAGCCTCAAACACGACTTAGCCAAGGATTGCACTATATACAAGTGAGTGGACGCGACCTGCCAGAAGGAACCTACTATCTGAACATGCTGATAGGCGATAAACAATACACCAGAACGGTGATCAGGATGTAGCTGAAAATCAGCAATTAAGGTAACATCATTTGAAAAGGTGCGTTTGAATGGTCAGACGCACCTTTTGCGTTACCGACAAACAGACCGATGGCCTTCTTAAAACGTGTATGGAATCACCAGTTGGTGCAGCGCACCCTGTATTTCTTTCCGTTCAGGTTGGTTGTTCTGCATCTTAAGAAAAACTATGTTCTTCTATTCTTTTGGCTGGCATTGGCTGCCCTTGTTTCAGGCTATGTAGGTAAAGGATATGGCGTAACCTACCTTTTCTGGGATCCAGAGTATATGGGACGGGTGGATTTTCTGTCGTTTCTCATTCTCGGCTTTTCCTTCGGTGGCTTTCTTATGGCTTTTCACATATCGAGCTATATTCAGAATGCCTATCGATTTCCATTCTTGGCCACGGTCAACAAACCATTCTTCAAATACTCGCTCAACAACTCCATCATTCCAGGAATATTCCTTGTCTATTACATCTACAAAATATTGGCATTTCAATATGCCAATGAGTTGTTTCTGGTTGGCAATGACCTGATTCTCACCTCTACTCTTGCTTGGCACATTGGTGGATTCATATTGGGTATTCTCATTTTCATGGTTCCTGGCCACATGTATTTCTTGGCACTGAGCAGGAACATTTTCAAGGTGTTGGGAATAACCGAAGAGGAAATCCTCAAAAAACAAAAGCGCAAAAAGCCAATACAGGTGCTTATGCAGAAAAACCTGCAATGGCGTAGCGTTGACGCACCTCGCGAGAGCGACTATGAATGGAAGGTGGTTACCTACATGATAAACTGGTTCAAAATTGGACTGGCGCGAGACGCAGACCACTACGACAAAGCCACATTGCAGAAAGTGTTCCGTCAGAACCACATGATTGCCGCAGTATTTGAAATTGTGGTCATCACCACGTTCATTATTCTGGGTGCCTATCGTGAAACTCCTGAGCTGACCATACCTGCTGGTGCCGTAATATTCCTTACCTGTACCATGCTATTAATGGTTTCAAGTGCCATACACAGCGCCATGCGTGGTTGGTCAACCATTTTTCTTATTGGAATGGTTGTTCTGGTGCATTTCATGGTTCAGAACGACATTCTGTTCTACGAAAACCGTGCATACGGCATGGATTACGATGGACCAAAAGCGGTGTATGATCTGGACTCCCTTACAGTGGCCCAACAGGATTTTGCACAATACGAACGTGATGTGAACCTCCATCATGAGATTCTTAAGAAGTGGAAACTGAAGAACATTGACCGTAGATGGGAAAAGCCCAAGTTGGTTATAGTGTGCACTACCGGTGGCGGTGCGCGTTCTGCGCTATGGTCATACAAAGCCATGCAAGTGGCCGATAGCATCTGTAACGGCCAATTGATGAAACACACACAACTTATGTGCGGTGCATCTGGCGGTATGTTCGGTTTGGCATACAGGAGGGAGCTTTACTTGCGCTCATTGACCGACCCCGAGATAGATCTGGATTCGCGAGAGCATACCGACCGTCTGGGAATGGATATTCTGAACCCGATTGCCACATCACTTGCACTGAATGATTGGTTTATCCGATTTCAGAAATTCAGAGATGGGGAATACATCTATTCCAAAGATCGGGGTTATGCTTTGGAGAAACAGTTTAACGACAATACTCAAGGTATTGTAGATAAACGATTGGGTGATTATTTCGCACCGGAACAGGAGGCAATTATTCCAATGATGTTCTTCTCTCCAAGTATCATTAACGATGGACGCGCATTGTATATCAGCTCTCAGCCTGTCTCTCACCTCACTTTCAACCATCCCAGCTTATTGAAGGGACAAACTTTGCAGACCGGAGTTGAATTCAGAAGATTGTTCAAAGAACAGGATGCTGATAATGTTTGGTTCAGTTCAGTATTGCGCATGAATGCCACCTTCCCCTACATCTCGCCTCAGGTTACATTGCCTTCTGACCCAACCATTGTGGTAATGGATGCTGGATTCCGAGACACGTACGGAACGTCATTGGCGCTTAAACACCTTTACGCGGTTAGAAATTGGGTGGCGAAGAATACAAGTGGTGTCATCATACTTCAAATACGGGATAGCAAGAAGATCGAAGAGCTCCATGCAGAGCCGCAGCGTTCATTGTTCAGTTACCTCACAAATCCGTTGGGGCATATTTACGACAACTTGTTCTCCATGCAGGATTACACCAACGATGACCTCATAATGTATGCTCAGAACTGGTTCAAGGGCGACCTTGATGTGATTGATCTGGAGCTTACCCGACCTGAATTTGAGGACATTTCTTTGAGTTGGCACCTGACAACCAAGGAAAAACTCATTATCCAAAAATCGGCCTACACTGAAAAAAATCAGAAGGCCATTTACCGCCTCAAAGAGCTTTTGGAAGAAAACCGTTAGTTCAGTTGGTGTCTATCCACCATGCATTAGCAGGCTTTGATCAAAAAGCCAACAACTCCTCTACTTGCTTTGCAAAACGAGCTTTAGGCAAGAAATTCCATTCGAGAGATTGCGCAAACGGAACTGGTGTATCCAAACTGGCTGAACGAATTACGGGTGCATCAAGGTGCTCGAATGCATTTTCCGTGATGAATGCAGATAATTCAGATGCAAATCCGCCAATTAGTGTGTCTTCATGCAGAATAATTGCACGTCCTGTCTTACACACAGTTTCAAGAACTGCCTTCTCATCAAATGGCAAAAGGGTTCTCAGATCAAGTAGATCGGCCGAAATGGTTTGATGCTCATCCAAAAACTCCATGGCCCAATGCACCCCAATTCCGTATGTAATTATGGAAAGGTCACTACCCGTTCGAACAAGGTTGGCTTTTCCTATTTCCACATTGTAATATCCTTCAGGAACTTCACCCTTTATACTGCGATACAATGCTTTCTGCTCAAAGAAGATAACGGGGTTCGGGTCTTCGAAAGATGATATGAGCAACCCTTTGGCATCTGCAGGAAATGCGGGATATACCACTTTCAAACCTGGGGTATGCGTAAACCAAGCCTCGTTACTCTGCGAATGGAACGGACCCGCTCCTACTCCAGCTCCTGTTGGCATACGAACCACCACATCGGCATTCTGCCCCCAGCGATAGTGTGATTTGGCCAGATTATTTACAATCTGATTGAAGCCACAGGTAACAAAATCTGCAAACTGCATCTCCACCATTGCCTTTTTGCCAGAAATTGAAAGTCCCAACCCTGTTCCAACAATGGCCGATTCGCATAATGGTGTGTTGCGTACTCTGTCTTTACCGAATTCATCAACAAATCCTTCAGTAATCTTAAATACGCCACCATACTCTGCTATATCCTGCCCCATTAGAACAAGACCGGCATGTTTTTTCATGGCTTCGCGAAGTCCATCCGAAATGGCATCGATCAATCTCATTTCTGATACCAATTCGCTGGTTTTTACTTCTTGATGCACGTGCGAAGCATAAACATCCGCCAATTCCTGTTCAGTGGAAGATTCAATAGCCGATTCAGCAAATGCGGTCTCTAAACCTTCTGCTATTTCAGCTTTGATCTCTTCGCGCATACGCTCATCCTCTTCCTGCGTAAGGATACCCTCTGCTTTAAGAAATGCCTCATAATTATTGACGGGGTCCTTTTTTGCCCACTCCTCCATCAATTCATTGGGAACATACTTGGTACCTGAAGCCTCTTCATGACCGCGCATCCTGAAAGTAAGACACTCCAATAACACCGGCTTTGGGTCTTTGGTCATCTTAGCCTTCAGTTCAGAAACCGTCTGAAACACCTCCAAGATATTGTTGCCATCAACCTGCACACCCTCAATTCCATAGCCGATAGCCTTATCGATGAATTGCTTGCATCTGAACTGTTCATTACTTGGAGTACTCAGTCCATAACCATTGTTCTCAACAATAAAAATTACAGGAAGATCCCATACAGCCGCAACATTGATGCTTTCATGGAAATCACCTTCACTCGCACCACCATCTCCAGAAAAAACGGCCGTCACTTTTCCGGTTCCTTCCAGTTTGTGAGCAAGAGCAATTCCATCTGCTACTCCCATTTGTGGACCCAGATGAGATATCATTCCCACAATATGATGTTCATTCGTTCCGAAATGAAAACTCCTGTCCCTTCCTTTGGTGAACCCTGTGGCTTTACCCTGAAACTGCGCGAATAGCCTTGACAAAGGCACGTTACGTGAGGTGAATACTCCGAGATTTCGGTGCATCGGAAGAATGTACTCGTCATCATCCAACGCGCTTGCAAGACCAACCGATATTGCTTCCTGACCAATGCCAGAGAACCATTTGCTGATTCTTCCTTGCCGCAAAAGAACCAACATCTTTTCCTCAATAAGTCTTGGAGTGAGGATGGCTCTGTAAAGCCTGAGCAATTGCTCATCTGTCAGTTTAGCTCGATTGAACTTCATGGTCGGTTATATGCGCTCAAATGTAGAAAAACAGCAAACTGAACAGGCTGACCTTTGAATGACAAGAAACATTTCTTTCAGCCAGTTTGTCTTTATTCACAAACCCCTTTTGAAAAGACTCAGAAAACATCAACGCGGAAAAAAAGTGAATTACTTACATTTGCCAACGTTCAATCAAAAACTAAAAACGAAAATGAAAACAAGAATTCTTCAAATTTTAGGTGTTGCGGCCATCGCAACTATCGGAATGACATCTTGCGAGGTTGATGCTTGTAAAGATGTTGAATGTGGTGACAATGGAACTTGTGTTGACGGTGATTGCCAATGCGATACCGGATACGAAGGAACCGATTGCGACACTGAAGAGCGTGCTAAATTCATCGGCACTTACAATGTAACTGAGGCTTGTACTTCTGGTAACTACACTTACTCTATTACTACTGCTGCTTCAGGTTCTGGCATCACTACTATCATCATCTCTAACTTTGGTGATTACGGTGTAAACGTTACAGCAACTGTAAAGAATGATAACTCAAGCCAACTTGTAATTGCTAACCAAACAGTTGGTGGTGGTACTTTCAGCGGTACTGGCCAGATCAGCGGTAACATTCTTACCATTACTTACAATGTAACTGCTGGTACTTCTACTGACGATTGCACAATGACTTGCACTAAGCAGTAATCATTAAGGTCTTGTGATCTTGAAAGGCATCTTCGGATGCCTTTTTTTATGCCCAATTTTCCACCGAGTTCAAGTGCTCATCAAAGAACCCTCATCGTATATCGAGGTAGAACTTCATAGATATGCGGCAATGGATTTCGGCTGTAGCACCAAAGTTTACAAGTACCAAGCCAGTTAACGGGCACAAAAAAAGGGGCTAACTGCCCCTTTCTTTATTCACGCAAACTGCTTATCAGTTAGCACCTTTCTTCTTGCGCTGAATCATGTCTTCTCCAGACTTCTCTACTTCTTCAGCTTTCTGCTTTTTACCTTCAATGATGTTCTCAGCAGCGCTCTCAGCTTGTTGCTTCTTGCCTTCAATAATATTCTCAGGCTTCTTCTCAGCAGCAGGCTCAGCTTTTTCTTCAGAAGCAGCAGCGGTTTCAGCAGCAGCCTCAGCTTCAGCAGCGGCAGCAGCAGCGGCAGCCTCAGCGTCCAATTTTGCTTGCTCTACAGCCTTAATAGAATCCAATCTTGCCTGCTCAGCAGCAGCTTTTTCTTCAGCGCTTGGACCACCTCCGCAAGAGGCAAGAGCCAAGGTTCCACCCAATAGGGCCAATGCAAATACTCTTTTCATTTTACGATACGTTTTGGTTATGAGTTTGAGCAAAAATAGATTTTATTCAGGCAGTAACAATCGTCAATGGACCGCGGTTTGCAAACTGATTATATTTGAGACATAATTTCAGGTGATGAACAAGTTATTACTGGGTGTTTTCTGGGTGTCTGTTGGTCTTACTATCTATTCTTGCACTCCGATAAGAGGCTGTACGGAAGAAACAGCGGACAATTTCAGCATTAATGCAGAGGAGGACGATGGAACCTGTATTCCATCAAGAGACAAATTGATCGGCAATTTCACCTATACCGCTCTATGGACTGATGTTGTTACAGCTAACGACACCATTGTACTTGGCACCATTCAGGTAACAGAGGCAAATACAGCTCACAATGCCTTTAATATGAACTTTGATGGATCATTGTTTCTACAAGGCTCTGTTGCTCAGAACAACATTGTGTTTGAATATCACACGTTTGGAACTTCGACATACACGGGTACAGGAACGTGGTTAGCAAATGATTCTGTAGATGCGGTTTTAGCCATTACTTACACCAATAGCCTACTTCCTGTTCCGCAGCCAATTGCTTATTACTGCACAAAAGTGAATTAAGGGTAACCCTATTGTTCGCACTGCGTATCAGCGGGCAAAACCTGAATTTTGTTCGTTAGACCACTTCTTTTGGCTTTGGCCGTTATATCCTTGTTTGGCTGCAAGAAGAATGCAGGCTGCACGAAATTCGGTTCAGAGAACTATGATCATGAGGCGATCATTGACGATGGCTCATGTATAGCAGCGAGAGATAAATTCCTTGGAACATTCCGGGTCTATTCAGACTGTTCAAGCACTCCATATTACTTAACAGTAAGTGAATCTACTGACGAGTATGAGGTTACAATATCGAAGTTGGCCGATACGTTGAATGATGTGAATGCGCAGGTTTTCGGACAGAATATCACCATTGAACCACAAGCGGTTGGCACAGGAGTTAGTGTTGAGGGGGCTGGAGTCTCTTTACAACAGGACACGCTTGAGTTGTCAATTAGAATCCGCGATACGAGAAATGGAACTCTGGTCATTCATGATTGTTTCGAACGCTGCTTCAGAGAATAAAGCTTGGAATGAACCATTGTTGTTAACAGTAAATTCACAAATTCTTACCTTCACAAATTGAACCTCAACATAGCCGTGTGCCAACCATGAACAAAAACCTCTACATATTTCTCATAGGGATCATTTGTACTGCCGTTGCAATCGGGTGTCAGGAAAAGCGAGGATGTACGGATGCATACTCTGACAATTATGACCCAGATGCCACGCAAGATGATGATACTTGCGTGCCGACAAGAGAAAAATTTGTGGGTGAATTTGAAGCAAACGGAACCATTGAGATTGGTCAGGACACCTTGGTACCGTATCAACAAGTAGGTTTGAACATTGTAGACTCAACAGCTGTAGGTCCTACAGACCTGATTATAGGCATCAGCAATTTTGACGTTCCTGTTAATGCACTTTCTGCGCAGGTTTCCAGTACTTACAGGTTCTCAGTTATAAGGCAGTCATTAGGTTCTTACACCTACTGGGGAGAAGGAAACATTAACGGCAGGGTACTTGAAATTCACATGACCAGAACGGAGGAGATTACATTGCCAGACGCAACAACAACACTCGATACCATTTGGTTGAACTTATATGCCATTAAAGAGCTTGAAGGATAAACGTTCAGATTCCACAATGAGAAAATTGAACAACATACTGACCTATCATGCCTTCCCTGCAATTATTATTGCGGCATTTGGTCTGGTAGTGGCTTTTTCCGGCTGCCGCGAGGAAGTAGGATGTACCAACAGAAAGTCTGATAACTACAACCCAGATGCCGTAAGGGATGATGGCTCGTGCATCAATGCTCGCGATAAGTTTTTGGGCATCTATCGTGTGCTCATCATCAACTGGCCAGATAGCTTACCAGACAGGCAGGATCCAACGCTGCGATATATGACGGTAGCAGAGGATAACCTTCGAGAACCAGAGGATGATATCAAGTTCTTGAACTTCGGTATGGATAGTCTGACGGTTAGAGCCTTGGTCAACAAACATTACATAGACATTCCGATGCAGAATTTGAGTGTCCATGGAATTCCAATGACATTTATTGGTGAGGGTCACATTGACGATGATGGTTATCTAACCGTGCTCTACAACGTTAAGTTGATGCAAACGGGCCAAATTGTCTGCGAAGATTGTCTGATCTTTGGTCAGCGGTTGGATAACTGATTCAAGACATCTTAAAGTATAAGAATGAACCGATATTTCTGGAAAAGATCTATCGGTTCTTTGCTTATTGCACTTGCCTCGCTTCAGCTTACGCGTCTTGTTTTCTTTCTGAACCTGAAAAGTTATTTCAAGGTTCCCGCAGAAGAAGTTGTTCATGCTTTTTTGCAAGGAATCCAGTTTGACCTTGTTTCAGTTGCCTTCCTACTTGGGCCGTTCTTTTTGGCAATTCCACTTGTAAAGGATGCTGCGCTGCGAGGTTTTTTCAGATGGTATTATTTGGCGGCATTGGCCTTTGCCAATCTGGTAAATTGCATCGATGCGGAATTCTTCAAGTTCACTGCACGAAGATCCACCGATGATCTTGTGGAATTCGCTTTCCTGAGTGATGACCTGTTCAACATAGCCCCTAACCTACTCAGCTATTTCTGGTATCTATTGGCCTTTTACGGACTGATAATGGTGGTCACATATTTTCTGATCACCAAACTATTGTCCAGTAATTCTGAAAAGAGCACACCAAATTGGTTCGGCTTGCCAATTACCGTTGTCTTTCTGGTTATTGCTTCGAGAGGCGGATTCAACAAGCCTTTGTCCATAATTGATGCAGGAAAATTACAACCGCACCTGAGCCCAGTGGTGTTGAATACCTCATTTACCATGCTGAAAACGGTCGGCAAACCAGAATTGGCGGAATACTCCTTCCCTTCTGAGGAAAAAGCCGATATGAGCCCCGTGATTTTCCCCACAAATGATTCTGGCTCTACCAATCTCAGCGGACAAAATGTGGTCATCATCATCATGGAAAGTATGGCCTCCGAATATATTGGAGCACTGAATGGACTCGGGCATACCTACACGCCTTTTGTTGATTCGCTTTGCAGCAGATCACTCGTTTTTCAGAACGCATTTTCCAACGGACACCGATCCATAGAGGGAATTCCTGCTGTTGTTGCATCCATTCCGACTTTGATGTACGAAGCATACAGCACTTCGAAATATGCTTCCAATGAGATCACGTCCATGGCTAACCTGCTGAAGCGGAAAGGTTACTACACTTCGTTCATGCATGGTGGCAATAAGAATTCAATGAATTTCGAGTCGTTTGCAACGCATGCAGGATATGATCTGGTCTACGACAGAGACGATTACCCATTTCCAGATGAACATTATGATGGTTATTGGGGAATTTCAGACCATTATTTTCTGAACCAATGCGTTGATGAATTCAGTTCATTCCCCAAACCGTTCTTCAGTAGTGTTTTCACACTTTCAAGTCACCATCCGTACGCATTCCCGGCAGAGTATCATGATCGTTTTCCGAAAGGAAATCTCCCGATACACGAAAGCATCGGATATGCAGATGAAGCATTGCGACAGTTCTTTCGAAATGCTTCAAAAACAGATTGGTACCAGAACACGCTGTTTATTATTACTGCCGATCACACATCGCTATCTGAATACCAGCAGTTTCAAAATAAGATCGGCTCAATCAGAATACCGATCATCTTTTTTCATCCATCTGATTCCATTCTGGTCGGAAAACCCTATCAGATCATGCAGCAGACCGATATTTTGCCTACAGCACTATCCCTACTGAACTATGACCAACCTTATTTTGCGTTGGGTGTTGATGCGTTGAATCCATCTGCAGAACACATGGCGGTTGCATTCAAACAGGACCAATTTCAACTTTATAGAAATGATCTTCTGATATGTTCCGATGGTTCTGACATCACCCTGGCATATCATGTACGTGGAAATGAACTTGAAAAATGTGATGAGAGCGAACTCAACTTAGCGGCCATTAAAGAGAATGAAGCTTATTTGAAAGCTTACATTGAGAACTATTCCTTTGCTTTGAACCACAATGCCATGACCTTTGAGCGTTGGATGGAAGCAGAAAGATGAAGACCAAGATCAGGATCATAGTGAATCCCGTTTCGGGAAGCGGAAGAAGGAAGAAGGCATTGAAGATGATCGAAGAGCATTTGGACACCTCCAAATTCGATTACGAGTTGGTAAAGACCGAGTATCACCGTCACGCAACGGAACTTACCCAACAAGCAATTGATGATGGTTGCTTTGCAGTGATTATTGCTGGCGGAGATGGATCCGTAAATGAGGTTGGGGCCACCTTGGCAGGCACAGACGTTGCATTGGGAATTATTCCAGCTGGTTCTGGTAACGGGCTTGCCAGGTCTTTAGGTATTCCAATGAATCCGAAGAAAGCCGTTGAGAACATCAACAACTTCAAATTCAGAACAATAGATACTGGTCTCGCCAACGGAATAGCCTTTATGAACATGGCCGGAGTGGGGTTTGATGCGGCAGTTTGCGATGCATTCCATCAACAGAAAACACGTGGTCTTTTCAAGTATTTTGTCTTAGGCGTGAGGTTGATAACCGGTTACAAATTGCAGAGATACAAGGTAACAGCAGATGGCCGCGATTTTGAGCGCAAGGCATGGCAGATAGACCTTGCCAACTCTTCGCAATACGGAAACGATGCCTTAGTGGCTCCAAAAGCCTTGGTTGATGACGGAATGTTGGATGCCGTGGTACTGAATCCGATGCCTATCGTACAGATGTTCATCAATTTCTACCGTCTATTTCAGGGAAATCTACATCAGAGCAAATACATTAAGACGTTCAAATTCAAAAAGATGACCATTGTGCAAGATCGAGATGATGTGGCACATTTAGATGGCGATCCGTTTGATCTGGGGAAGGTCATTGAATTTGAGATAAACCCAATGTCTTTAAAAGTAATTGTGCCTAATGGGAAAGGATAAGCCAAAATCTGCCAAAGGATTGGAAAGCCTTGGTGCGTTGTTCAACATACAGTCCAGTGAAGACAGAGAGATTGAAAATACATTGGATGAGGAACAGGAAGAAATTTCGGCATCCAAGTTCGACCTGAGAGTAAGTCTGGATAAAAAGCAGCGAAAAGGGAAAGCCGTTACGTTGGTCACGGGTTTTGGTGACCTGCATCCTGACGACATTGAAGATCTTGCAAAGATGCTGAAGCAGAAATGTGGTGTGGGCGGTGGCGCAAAAGATGGAGAAATTCTGATTCAAGGAGACCATGTGAACAAGGTTATCGGGCTATTGAAAGACGAAGGATTCAAAGTAAAACGAAGCGGAGGATAGCAGTGCGGTACTTCATGAAACTGGCATACAATGGAACCGATTTCAATGGTTGGCAAATTCAGGATAATGCGCCAAGCATTCAGCAGGAAATTGAGGAAAAACTGAGCACCATTCTTCAGGTAAAAACGCCAATTGTTGGTTGCGGAAGAACTGACACAGGTGTACATGCCAAGCAGTATTTCGCTCATTTTGAGGCTGAGAAAATTCCCTTGGAATTTCCAGAGCTTCAACACAAACTGAACTCAATGCTTCCGTGGGGAATTGCCATTCAAAGCATTTTTCCTGTTACGCAAGATGCCCATGCACGCTTCAGTGCAGCGAAACGCAGCTACGAGTACCGAATCATCACGGAAAAAAATCCATTTGAGCACAACAGGGCTTACCGTTTCAATCTTCCACTTGACATTGAAGCCATGAACAACGCTTGCCAATTGATGTTAGGAGAACAGGATTTCGGCTGCTTCTGTAAATCGAATTCAGACAACATGACCGACATCTGCACGGTTTACCATGCAAAATGGTCCATCGAAAACAATTTGATCTTGTTCAACATTACCGCCAATCGATTTTTACGCAACATGGTCAGAGCCATTGTTGGAACCCTACTTGAAGTTGGACAGAACAGAATGAGCTTGGAAGATTTTCAGGCGGTTCTCGATTCCAAAGACCGCAAAGCAGCGGGCCGTTCGGTTCCTGCACACGGCCTATATTTGACCGCTGTTGAATACCCCCAAGAAATCTTTCTGCAAACCCCGTGAGCGAAGTAACTGGAAAAGCCGTTGACCTCGACATTCTCAGTCGAGTAATGAAATACGTGAAACCGTATCGGTCACGGTTCATTTTCACGTTCGTTCTCACATTGCTTATCGCCCTGGTCTCTCCGCTCAGGCCAATGCTCATTCAATATGCCTTCGACCACTACATAGTCCTTCCGGACCCTGACGGACTGCTTCTGATGACCTTACTTATAATTGGAGTGCTTTTATTGGAAGCTGTTCTTTACTACTTCTACACCTACTCTGCCAATTGGCTCGGGCAAACAGTGATCAAAGACCTGAGAACGGAACTCTACGACCACATCAATCAACTCAAACTGCAGTATTTCGACAGGACCGCGATAGGAACGCTGGTAACGCGGGTCGTATCAGACATTGAGACCATTGCCGACATCTTCGCCAACGGAATCCTCATCATTTTTGGAGATGTTTTGAAGCTCCTCACAATAATTGCAGTGATGTTCTATGTGGATTGGCAGCTCACACTTATTTCTTTGGCTACAATTCCTATTCTACTGGTTGCTACTTACATTTTCAAGAATGGTATCCGCTCCTCGTTTCAAGATGTTCGCACCCAAGTTTCAAGACTGAACGCCTTCTTGCAGGAGCACATCACTGGAATGCATATTGTGCAGGTTTTCAACCGCGAGGAACGAGAAATGGAACGCTTCAAAACCATTAATGCACAGCATCGAGATGCACATATCCGTTCGGTCTGGTACTACTCCATTTTTCTTCCTGTGGTAGAAATACTTTCGGCCACATCGCTTGGACTCATCGTATGGTACGGATCCCGTCAGGTAATGGACACCGATGTAACTGTTGGGCATCTGGTGGCTTTCATTCTCTATATCCACATGTTGTTTCGCCCCATCAGAGAATTGGCAGATAAGTTCAACACGCTTCAAATGGGAATGGTAAGTTCAGAACGTGTTTTCCGAGTGCTTGATACCAACGAATACATTGAAGACAATGGCATTGCAGCGCCAACCGAGATCAAAGGCGATATCGAATTTGACCACGTTTGGTTCGCTTACAAACAGGATGATTACGTACTTAAAGACATCTCATTTAAGATAGATCAAGGAGAAACCTTGGCACTTGTTGGTGCAACCGGTTCTGGTAAAACCAGCATCATCAACCTGTTAAGTCGTTTCTACGAATTTGAAAAAGGTGATATTCTGGTTGATGGTCAGAGTATTCGCGAATACCCAAAAGAGTTTCTAAGAAAGAACATTGCGGTTGTGCTGCAGGATGTATTCCTGTTCTCCGACACCATTTACCGCAACATTACGCTTGGAGACGACTCCATATCGTTGGATACCGTGATTCAAGCCGCCAAAGATTTTGGCGCACACGATTTCATCTCTGAACTACCAGGCGGTTACGATTACAACGTAATGGAGCGCGGGGCCATGCTTTCGGTCGGACAACGGCAGCTTATTTCCTTCATCCGCGCTTACATTCACAATCCGGCCATTCTGGTACTGGATGAGGCCACATCATCCATTGACACGGAAAGCGAACATATCATTCAGCACGCGCTTGAAAAACTGATGGAAGGTCGAACTTCCATTGTTATTGCACACCGTTTAGCAACCATCCAGAACGCAGATAAGATCCTTGTTCTGGAAAAGGGAAAAGTACTTGAGATGGGGTCGCACCAAGACCTGCTTGAGAATGATGGACACTATCGAACCCTGTTCGAATTGCAGTTCAGTTAACGCAGACGATCCGCAGAGCGCACCAATGCTTCGTCCTTCTTAACACCCCGAAGTGCCAAAAAGTAAAGCACCAGATTCAGAATCAGAACACCCAAAAACGGACTATAACTGAGTGATGCACTTTCGCTCAAAGCTGCCATTTTATTGGCATAGAAAAACACAACAATCCCGATAATGGGTTGTAGTATCATGGTAAATTGAATCAAACGCATCTGAAGCTTTCGGTTCTTGTATTGAGTTATGGCGTAAGCAGTAAGAAGTAAACAGACAGCAACAGTTGCAGCAACTGGAAACGAACTGAAAACGGTTTCCGAACCTGATTCGGTTAGAAAACTGGCTGTAACCGCGGTAAGTTGGTAGACACCATCTTCAGCCGCAAGTGTTGCCAAATTCACTCCAACAATAATGAAAAGCAATAAAAGAACACCGACAATGGCAAGATATACGGTCTGAATGCGTTGAATCATGTGATACTCGATTTAGGATGGCAAAGGAAAAGATTTCCCCCTATTCGGTCAATTTCCATTTTTTTCAACAATCAAGTTCAACGTTAATTTAAAGTTGTATTATTGCCATGAAATCAAACTCGATTTCGTTCTGAATCGGGTAGAAATTGAATCAATTCTGATCATACTACAAAGGGCCTTTCAGGCCATGCGAGCATACATATTACTCACAGTAAAACCATTTGATGTACAAAGAAGAAGAACTTAGCAATATGCTGGTTGCAGATCTACGCAACTTGGCAACTAAGCTTGAAGTGGAGAATGTGGACACCATGCGCAAGAATGACCTTGTGCAGGCCATAACGGCAAAGGGTGGTGTTCAGGAGGAAACGCCAACGTCTGAAGAAGCACCAAAACGCAAGCGTACACGCGTTGCCAAGGATGAATCTGCGGAACAAGCTCCAGAATTACCGCTGAACTCCGATGAGAAATTGGAAAGTGGCAGTGAAGAAAACGCTGCCCCAAGGAGAAGAAGAAATGACCGTTCAAACCAGACTGACAATCAAAGAGAAGGTGCTGATAACAACGGTGGCCAGGAGCGGAATCAGCGCGGCCCAAGGAACAATGACCGAAATTCAGACCGAAACGAACAGCAGGAACAACGCAGACAGGAGCAAGATGCATTTTACAACTTTGATGGCGCGGTAATTTCAGAAGGAGTTCTTGAGATAATGCCTGATGGTTATGGCTTTCTGCGCTCATCAGACTACGATTACCTCTCCTCGCCTGACGATATTTATGTCTCTCAATCGCAAATAAAGCTTTTCGGGCTTAAAACTGGAGACACTGTGCGAGGAGAAGTCAGACCACCTAAACCAGGTGAAAAGTATTTCCCATTGATAAACGTGGAGCGCATCAATGGTCGCGACCCTGATTATGTGCGTGACCGTGTTTCTTTTGAGCACCTCACTCCCCTTTTCCCAGAAGAGAAATTCAATATCGCTCCTTCGCGCAAGGCTGGAATGTCTGCAAGGATCATGGATCTTTTCGCTCCGATAGGAAAAGGTCAGCGTGGTTTGATCGTTGCGCAGCCAAAGACCGGTAAGACAGTTCTACTCAAGGAAGTGGCCAACGCCATTGCTGAGAATCACCCGGAGGTTTACATGATCATTCTTTTGATCGATGAAAGACCTGAAGAGGTTACCGACATGGCGCGCAGCGTGAATGCCGAGGTCATTTCTTCAACGTTTGACGAACCTGCCGACAAGCATGTGAAAATTGCCAATATCGTGCTTGAAAAAGCTAAACGACTGGTTGAATGCGGGCATGACGTTGTCATTCTACTTGACAGTATTACGCGCTTGGCACGCGCATACAATACAGTTCAGCCAGCTTCAGGTAAGATCTTGAGCGGTGGTGTGGATGCGAACGCATTGCACAAACCGAAGCGCTTCTTTGGTGCTGCCAGAAAGATTGAGAAAGGTGGTTCGTTGACCATTTTGGCCACAGCCCTTACTGAAACCGGTTCTAAAATGGATGAGGTGATCTTTGAGGAATTCAAAGGAACCGGCAACATGGAACTTCAGCTTGACCGCAAGATTGCCAACAAGCGCATCTACCCTGCCATTGACATTGTGGCTTCAAGTACGCGTAGAGATGACCTGCTTGTTGACAAGGATCAACTGCAGCGCATCTGGATTCTGCGAAACCACTTGGCCGATATGACGCCAGTTGAAGCCATGGAATTCCTTCGCGACCGAATTAATGGAACTCAGAGCAACGAAGAGTTCCTTATTTCAATGAACGGTTAGAACCTCGACCCTATTCAAAAGAAAAGCCCGCTCATTCGAGCGGGCTTTTTCATTTTCAATCAGGAGTAAGGCTTACTTACTCTTCTCGTCAGTCACTTCCTCGAAGTCAACATCAGTTACTTCATCGCTTCCTCCTCCAGCACTTGCTTCAGGACCAGATTGAGCACCACCTTGTGCCTCCTGTGTTGCCTGATACATTTCTTGAGAAGCTGCCTGCCATGCAGTATTCAAAGCTTCAAGCGAAGAGTCGATTGCAGCAATGTCTCTCGATTCATGTGCTTTTTTCAGATCAGCAAGAGCAGACTCGATCGGGGCCTTCTTCTCTTCTGGAAGTTTCTCACCGAACTCCTTCAACTGCTTCTCAGTTTGGAAGATCATCTGGTCTGCAGAATTCACTTTATCTGCTGCTTCTTTAGCCTTGGCGTCTGCATCAGCATTTGCTTCAGCTTCCTGCTTCATCTTTTGAATCTCCTCATCGGTCAATCCAGAAGAAGCCTCAATTCTGATCTGCTGTGACTTTCCAGTTGCCTTATCGGCTGCAGATACGTTGATGATACCGTTAGCATCGATATCGAACGTTACCTCGATCTGCGGAATACCTCGTGGTGCTGGTGGAATGTCACTCAAATGGAACCTTCCGATGGTTCGGTTATGGGCCGCCATCGGGCGCTCACCCTGCAACACATGGATTTCTACAGATGGCTGGTTATCAGCCGCAGTTGAGAATACTTCCGATTTTTTGGTTGGAATCGTGGTGTTGGCTTCAATCAGCTTGGTAAACACACCTCCCATGGTTTCGATACCGAGAGAAAGTGGTGTTACATCAAGAAGAAGTACATCTTTCACTTCACCAGTTAGAACTCCACCTTGAATTGCAGCACCAATTGCTACAACCTCATCTGGGTTCACACCTTTTGAAGGCGTTTTTCCAAAGAAATCCTCAACTACTTTCTGAATTGCTGGAATTCGGGTTGAACCACCTACAAGAATCACCTCATCAATGTCTGACTTGTTCAAACCAGCATCTTTCATTGCTTGCTTACATGGTTCAAGTGTAGCCTGAATCAATTTGTCTGCAAGCTTCTCAAACTGAGCTCGGCTCAAGGTTCTCACCAAGTGCTTTGGAATGCCATCAACCGGCATGATGTAAGGCAAGTTGATCTCTGTAGATGTTGAACTTGAAAGCTCGATCTTCGCCTTTTCAGCAGCTTCCTTCAATCTTTGAAGTGCCATTGGGTCTTTGCGAAGGTCAATTCCTTCATCTTTCTTGAACTCTTCTGCCAACCATGAAATGATCACTTCATCAAAGTCATCTCCTCCAAGGTGGGTGTCTCCATTGGTTGATTTCACTTCGAAAACTCCATCACCCAATTCAAGGATTGAAATATCGAAGGTACCACCACCAAGGTCGAACACGGCAACCGTTGCATCTTCGCTCTTTTTATCAAGTCCGTATGCAAGCGCAGCAGCTGTTGGCTCGTTGATGATCCTTTTCACCTTCAGACCAGCAATTTCGCCAGCTTCTTTGGTTGCCTGACGCTGGGAGTCGTTGAAGTAGGCTGGCACGGTAATTACCGCCTCGCTCACTTCTGTACCCAAGTAATCTTCAGCGGTCTTCTTCATTTTCTGAAGCACCATGGCTGAGATTTCCTGTGGTGTATACTCACGGTCGTCTATCTGAACACGTGGAGTATTGTTTTTTCCCTTCACCACTTTATATGGTACACGCTCTACTTCCTTAGAAACTTCATCGAAACTCGATCCGATGAAACGCTTGATGGAAGCAATGGTCTTGGTAGGGTTTGTAATGGCCTGACGCTTGGCCGGATCACCCACTTTTCTCTCGCCACCATCTACAAAGGCAACAATTGAAGGAGTGGTTCTGCGTCCTTCACTGTTAGGGATAACCACTGGCTCGTTACCTTCCATTACGGCTACGCACGAGTTGGTTGTTCCCAGGTCTATTCCGATTATCTTACTCATTATGTTGGTTTTACTTATTCGTAATAAAAACTGTCGGATGCCAATGGACATAGACCATGCCACCACATTTGGCCATGATTTTTCGGGAAATTATGTCAGTTGAGAACGAATCAGACTGTTAATTGCCTGACACGATGGTGACAAAACGACACAGAATCAGTTCGGATCTACCACAAACCCGCGTCCTGATGTGTACTGACCATCAATCAGTTCATTGTACGATTCCGTACTCATGTAGATCAGATTGGTAAAATCAATCTCAGTACGACTTGAGAAGACACCAAGACCATTGTTGATGTTCGTGTAGACGGGTTTATCCTGCAATACCCCAGAATTATTCGGGTCGTTGATATCGATATAGTTGAACAATTCCTCACCACCCATTCTTACAATAATGTCAAAATCCTGTGTGTGACCATCATTTGGCCAAGGGTCTCCCGGGGCTCCATCTGCTTTACCGATCTTTCGTGTCACACCGGCATCTACCGGAATCTCACTTCCAATTCTACTGTATATCTCCTGCCCAACTATAGGGTTCTGCAATACAGCCTGTCCTTCATTTTCAGAGTTTATCTCAATCGACCTTGCCAACCATTCTATGGTCTTAGGTGTCTCAATATTGTTAATCACTTCTCGGTAATGAAAACGCAACCAAACCTCGTACTGACCGACATTGGCTGCTTGGCGAAATTTGATGTTATACTGGATAAATTCCCCACTGGTGTTCACAAGGGTCATCTTCTGCGCCCCTGCATTTGCAAGATTTTCGCTAGGATTCTCAAACCTGAACGTACTCTCATCAATGATTGAGATCTTCGAATCTGCAAAAGGTGTAACCGTATCCATATTGGCAATGGTGGGTGTGCCTATGCTTGCCGGACGTTTCTTCAGTGTGATCTCATAATCTCGGTCAGCGTTTATGTTAACTGCTGCTTTGTAGAGGCGCTGAGTAGGACCAAAGAAATCGATCTCATTATCACTCGGATCACCAGTATCCTTATTAGAGATTATTATTGTATCGAGCACCCATCGGTTGGACTCATTCGTTCCGGCATATTCAACCAATTCAACAAAAAGGTCTTCATACTTGAAGTAGGATGAATCTGGATTCTGCGCCATTACAAATGCAGATTCCTCTCCCAAAAACGCTTTCTGAATACGGAAAAGATGGCCAGTACCACCAGCAGATGGATTGTCTCGAGGATCCAACAGACCATAGATAAGCGCTTTCTCCTCGTACTTACCAGTAAGGTTCACCTTCGGTTCGCACGAAGAAAAAACGGTCAGCAATGCAACTAACCCGATAGCATAACGTACCATACTTTTTACCATTAGGCGTGCAAAGATAACACCCCAAAGAGAAGTCATGAATAATCTACTTTCCAATACGTCTCATTTTAATAGCACTATCGCTTATTTGACAGCGATTATTGTATCCATTGCCAATACGGTGTGGGCGCAAGACCCCATTTCATTGGATTACAACATGGTTGAACTTCGCGAGGAGTTCTCTGAGAAAAATGATTACTGGCCTTACCTGACAACCATGGAGAATCTCTATGTGCCTGACAAGGATGAGTATTTCATGCACCGCAGAAATAAGTCGGCAGCGTACGCCATCATCACAGATTGGAAGAACAACCTTTCTGAATTCAATATTCTCACTACGCTCAAACTTGGCCCTTCTGAAGATGAGAATCAGACCATTGGCGTGATCTTCCTTGTTCAGCGAGATGGCAAAGGTGCCGTGGTGTTCGAATTCAACAAGTTCAAACAGTATCGCATCAAGCAATTGGTAGGTTCTTATTACAAGTTCCTTTCTGGCGATAATGAATCCAAAGGTTGGGTTAAAAGCAATGCATTGGCCGGCAAGAATGATTACAACGTAGTTGATATTCGTGTTCAGCTCCCACAGGTTGATATTTACGTGAACGACAAATTCCTTCAGTCGTTTGATGTAATAGATTATACACCAGGAAACATGGGTTTCCTAATTGGTCCTGATACTAAGGCCAAGTCCGACTACTTCTATGTGTACACCACAGAAACCGGGAAACAAGTTGCGGAAGAGCAAATGGCCGCAAAGGAAGAAGACCGATCTGCTACCGAACAATTGTCGAAAGTGCGATATGAACTTGAACAGGAAAAGCGCTCTTTGAAAGAGTGCCAAATGGAAAGGCAGAAGGCTGTTTCAGTACTGGAAGAAGAAATGGGCCAGCTCAGGCAGCAGAATGATAGGCTGGCGCTTCAGAACAGACAGCTTCAGGAGTTCAAGAATAACGTTCTTGTGGAAGTAGATGAGGATGTATTCCTGACACTTGCAGAGAATTTGAAAGCCGAGATCATCAAGAATCAAAAGCTTGAATCGCAGGTTCAGGTTTATAAAGACTCATTGAAGTATACCCATGAGAAGTACAACAAACTGAAACTGGCACTGCTGGACAAAGCCATTAAGAAAGCTGAGAAAGAAAAGATCGAACGGGACCGGCTAGAATCCTTAGAAACCAGGAAAGAGATAGAAAAGGAGCTAGAAGATAAGCGTATGCAGGCAGAACAGGATGAATGGGAAAAAAAGCATCCAGATGATATCAGCACCAAAGACTCATCATCCAATATCTCACCTGAAGCGGCAGCAATGATAGAAGAAGCGCTGGAAGATTTCGATACTGAGCCCGTTTCAGGTTCAGCCTCCCCTATTTCATCACAAGAAGTTTCGAAAAAGCAAATAGAAGCACGACCTTTGCCGATCAAAGTGCGCCAAGCGCAGCAAAAACAAGACTGATGTCTGTACATAGATCGGTAAAGAAGATTACCACCCACGTGCTTCAGGAAATGAAGCGGAACGGTGAGAAGATAGCCATGCTCACTGCCTATGATTTCACCATGGCAAGAATATTGGATCAAGCTGGAATTGACATTCTTCTGGTAGGCGATTCTGCCTCCAATGTCATGGCTGGATACGAGACCACGTTGCCAATTACACTTGACGAAATGATCTATCACGCAGCGGGCGTGGTTCGTGCGGTTGACCGATGCCTGGTTGTAGTAGACATGCCATTCGGCAGCTATCAGGGGAATTCAAAGGAGGCACTTACCTCTGCTATCAGAATAATGAAAGAATCTGGCGGGCATTCAATAAAAATGGAAGGTGGTCGTGAGATCGTTGAATCAATTGAACGGATACTTTCTGCTGGAATTCCAGTCATGGGCCATTTAGGATTGACCCCACAGAGTATTTATAAGTTTGGTACGTACACAGTGCGGGCAAAGGAGGAGGAAGAGGCCAAGCGTTTGATAGAAGATGCCAAATTGCTTGAAGAAACCGGCTGCTTTGCTATCGTTTTGGAGAAAGTTCCAGCAAAATTGGCCGAGCAGGTTGCCAAGGAGGTACAGATACCGATAATTGGTATTGGTGCTGGAAATGGTGTTGATGGCCAGGTACTTGTGACGCATGATATGCTGGGAATGAACCAAGAGTTCAGCCCACGTTTCCTCAGACGTTATCTGAATTTGGCCGAAGACATGAACATGGCCGTAAAGTCGTACATCACAGATGTTCGTAACAAGGATTTCCCTAACGAATCAGAGCAATACTGATTCCCTTCCATGGCAAAACAATCCATTGAGGTCATTTATGAAGACAACCACATTATTGTGGTAAACAAACCTGCTGGGCTTCTTGTGCAGGGCGATCAAACAGGTGACGAAACACTCCTAGACCTTGTAAAGGAGTATATCAAGGTGCAATACAACAAGCCAGGAGAGGTTTTTCTTGGCGTTGTGCATAGAATAGACCGGCCCGTAAGCGGTGTGGTTCTTTTTGCACGAACAAGCAAGGCGCTGAAGCGGTTGAATCAAGCTTTTTCTGATAGACATGTGCGGAAAACCTATTGGGCCGTGGTTACCAAGCGGCCTCCAGTTGAGAATGACCGACTCTGCCATTGGTTGAGAAAGGATCAGGAAAAGAATAAGAGTAAGGCCTTTGAGAAAGAGGCCAAATACACCAAGTATTGTGAACTGACCTATAAGACCTTGGCCGCAAGCGACCGTTTTACACTTTTGGAAGTGAACCCGAAAACAGGTCGTCATCATCAGATACGTGTTCAATTGGCCAAGATCGGCTGTGCCATTAAAGGCGACCTGAAATACGGTGCTCCGCGGTCAAACAACGATGGCGGAATACATCTGCATGCCCGCAAACTTCAGATCGAGCATCCAGTAACCAAAAAGGAAATGACCTTTGTTGCGCGCGTTCCTAAGGAATCGCTTTGGAAAACATTTGAATCAATGGTTTCTTGAAAAATAAGTTGGAAACCCAAGGCCTTCCCATCAACCAATAAACCTAGGCCTTGGGCTCCAACTCTACCCGACCGAAATTGAGCTTTTGGAACTCGGTTCGGGCAATATCATATTGATCATCTCCAACCGCCTCCCAATGCCTGGTAAATGTTTACGCTGGCATTCATTTGACGTTTTTTGGTTTCAATCAATTCCAATTTTGCTTCAAGCGCATCTCGCTGTGTCATCAACACTTCCATATAATCTGCCCTTGCAGATTTAAAGAGTCCGGTTGAGATGTTGATAGATTGCGACAGCGCTTCCACTTGCTGTTTCTTCAGATCATAGCTATTGCTCAGGTTATCTACCATAGCAAGTTGATTCGACACCTCTACAAGGGCATTGAGTATACTTCGTTCGTAGTTGAAAACGGCCTGCATCTGTTTAGACCCCGAAGTGAAATAACCAGCCTTGATAGCATTCCTGTTTACCAATGGAGCAACCAGATCTGCGGCAATATTGTACAGGATAGACTCCGGTGTGGTAATGAAATACTTGATGTTGAAGGCCTGTAACCCTACTCCGGCCTTCAGTCCGAATGATGGATAGAATTCAGCTTTAGCTGCTTTCACATCAAACTTGGTGGCAGTGAGCTCAAGCTCGGCCTGTCGGATATCCGGGCGATTCTCAAGTAACTGAACAGGAACACCTTCAAGCACCACATTAGGAACAAGTTCAATGAAGTTGTCTGAATTGCGTTCAACCGTCTGCGGAAACCGACCTACAAGGAAGTTGATACGATTCTCTGTTTCGATGATTTCCTGCTGAAGTTCGAACTGATGACTACGGTTCTTCAACACCTCCGCTTCGAACTTACGCACCGCAAGCTCGGTTACTTTGGCCGCCTGCTTTTGCATACGAACGATCTTCAAGGCATTCTGCTGAATCTCGATGTTCTGCTTCACATTGGCCAATTGATTATCGAGCGCCAGAAGTTCATAGTACGAATTGGCAATTTCTGCAACCAATCGGGTAACCATGAAATTCCTTCCTTCAATACTTGAGAGATAACGGTACATGGCCGCCTGTTTCCGATTTCGGAGTTTCTTCCAAATATCGATCTCCCAAGAAGCAAAGAAACCTGCCATATAATCTTGCAAATGCTCAGGCACATGCTTGCCAGGTTCGTATTCATCCACCTCATCGCTAACGCCTTGACTGGTATACTTACCCACGCGCTCCAGTCCAGCCCCAATTCCAAAGTTGACACTTGGCAGGTACTCGCCTTTCCTTGCACGCACCTCATTGTTTGCAATGTTGATCTCTTGCATAAGAATATTCAACTCCTGATTATTCTTAATGGCAGTATCAATAAGTGCAGTCAGATACGGGTCCGAAAAGAACTGATCCCACCTGACCTTAGCGGTATTCGTTGTATCGGTTCCTGATGAAAAAGTCTCAGGAACGGTCTTGTCTGCATCTCGCAGTTTCATGCTTGGAACACACGATGAAAGTGACAGCACCACCAGCAGCGTTCCTGCAACCAGATATTTATTCAATTGATTCATTTCCAATGCTATTTAGCTGTCCTTTTTACCTGATGAAAGCAGTCTCTTTATTCTGTCATTGAGTTTCTGAATGGTCTTCTTTGACCTACTCTCCTCTTCCGCCTCTCGGTAGAATTCTTCAGAAACAGGCTCTGTATTCTGATCCTTGATCAGGCTCTTGCCCTCAATCATGCTGGCGAAGAAGTAATAGAGCCCTGGAATTACGAGCACTCCGAAGATTGTACCGATAAGCATACCTCCGAGGGCAGACGAACCGATGGTTCTGTTTCCGATTGCTCCTGCACCTGTGGCAAGAACCAAAGGAATAAGACCCGCAATGAATGCAAATGAGGTCATCAAGATCGGTCTGAAACGAGCGCGGGCACCTTCAATGGCAGCCTCAAGCACCGTAGCACCCTGAGCCTGACGCTGCACGGCAAACTCCACGATCAATACCGCATTCTTACCCAACAGACCGATGAGCATGATAAGACCGATCTGCGCATAAACGTCATTGGCCAAACCGAGTGATTGCAGCAGGAAGAACGAACCGAACACACCCATTGGCAATGAGAGAATAACTACCAACGGAAGCACAAAACTTTCGTACTGAGCGGCAAGCACCAGATACACGAAGATCAAAACCACCGCGAAAATGTAAAGTGCTTCGTTACCTCGTCTGGCCTCATCGTAAGAAAGACCTTCCCAAGCAATATCATAACCTCTTGGTAGCGTTTTCTCCGCCACTTCACGAATCGCATTAATTGCATCGCCACTGGTGTAGCCCTTAGCTGGAAGCCCACGGATAGCAGCCGAATTATAGAGGTTATACCGTGTGATCTCGTTAGGTCCTAAACGCTTCTTCAACTGCATAAAAGAAGAGTACGGAACCATCTCTCCCTCTTCATTCTTCACGAAAAGGTTGGTCAGGTCAGAAGGAAGTCTTCTGTACTCAGGCGCAGCTTGAGTATAAACCTTGAAGAATCGGCCGAAGCGAATGAAACCCTGCTCGTAAGTACTACCGATAAGGATATTCAGATTCTCCATGGCACGACCAATGGAAACACCTTTCTGCATGGCAATCTTATTGTCTATGATCAACTCATACTGCGGATAGTTGGCCGCATAGAACGTGAACAGACCAGTAAGCTCCTTGCGCTCGCGCATAGCATCCATGAACTCGTTATTGATCTTCTCAAACTCATGATAATCAGTTCCATTGGTCTTATCCAACAGACGCAGCGAGAAACCACCGGAAGAACCGAAACCTGGAACCGCTGGTGGCTCGAAATACTCGATTACTGCTCCAAGATTCTTGGTTTCCTCCTCCAACTGTTCCATGATTTCAATAACCGAATGCTCTCGCTCAGACCAAGGTTTTAGGTTGATAAGGCAGGTACCAGCATTGGATCCACGACCTTCTGTCATGATCTCATATCCGGCCAACGAAGAAACCGACTCCACACCAGGAATCTCCTCACTGATCTTTTGAAGTTCACGCGCTACCTCATTCGTCCTTTCCAAGGTTGAGCCCGGAGGAGTTTGAATGATGGCGTAAATTGTTCCCTGATCCTCACTCGGAATGAAACCAGCAGGAAGCACTTGATTGGTAAGATAGATTCCGGCACAGAATGCAGCCAGCACACCGAATGTGACCAACCTTCGCATTACGATGATATTCAGAATCTTCATGTATCGGCCTGTCAGCTTCTCAAAACCTCTGTTAAACCAATCGATGAAACGCTGCATAATGGACTTCTTCTTGGCATGCGCCTGATGCGGCTTAAGGATCATAGCACACAGAACCGGTGTTAGCGTCAATGCCACGATAGCAGAAAGAATGATGGCTCCAGCCATGGTAATGGAGAACTGTCGGTAGAATACACCCACCGGACCGGTCATGAATGATATCGGAATGAACACCGACACCATTACCAATGTGATGGCAATGATGGCACCACCGATCTCGCCCATAACCTTACTTACTGCTTTGTAAGGAGAAAGGTGCTCCGCCTCCATTTTGGCGTGCACAGCTTCCACAACCACAATGGCATCGTCAACCACAATACCAATGGCCAATACCAGTGCAAATAGGGTGATAAGGTTGATGGACAGACCGAACATCTGCATAATGAAGAACGCCCCGATGAGCGAAACTGGTACCGCAATGATCGGAATCAATGTAGACCGCCAATCGCCCAAGAATAGGAACACCACCAAAGCCACAAGGAAGAATGCGTCACGCAGTGTGTGAATTACCTGTTCAATGGAGGCATCCAAGAACTTGGAAACGTCATAACTCACCTTGTAATCAACCCCTGGAGGCATCTCTTCCTCCAACTCTTTCAGCTTTTCCTTAACCCTCTCAATAACATCCGTGGCGTTACTTCCGAAAGTCTGCTTCAGAACGATAGAGGCAGATGGACGACCATCCAAATTGGAATAGATATCGAAAAACTCACTTCCAAGTTCCACATCTGCAATGTCTCTCAGTTTAACAAGCTCCCCTTTCTCAGTGGCCTTTACAATGATGTTCTTGTACTGCTCAGCCTCATTGTATCGGTCTTGGTAAACCAATACGTATTCTAAGGACTGTGCTTGTTTTCCAGAACTTCTGCCCAAACGGCCAGGGCGCGCAAGGATACTTTGCTCCTGCATGGCCTCCAACACTTCCTCTGCCGAAATACTATAGGCTCGCATACGGTCGGGTTTGAGCCAGACACGCATCGCGAACTTTCTACTACCCAGAATCTGTGCCTGTGCAATACCATTGATACGCTGTAGCTCAGGTATCATCTTGGTGTAAGCGTAGTTGTAAAGAAATTTCTCGTCCAAGCCGTGTCCTTCGCTGAACAGGTTAACGTACATCAGCATACTTGGCTGAACCGGAGTAATGATAACACCCTCTCGTTGCACCAGAGGCGGCAGCAACGGCATAACCTGATCTACCCTTGTCTTAACCCTTACAACCGCTTGGTTAGGATCGGTTCCCGGTTCAAATATGATACGAATGGTGCCCTCACCAGCACTGGTGGCATCGGAAGCTATGTAACGCATTCCCTGTACCCCGTTAATCGCTGTTTCGAGCGGGATGAGGGTTGATTTGGTCAATACGTCCGCACTCGAACCCGGGTAAGCAATAAAGATGTTTACCGTGGTTGGAGCAATTTGCGGGAACTGCGATATGGGAAGCTGCTCTATGGCCAGCACACCTGTGAACACGATGATGATCGAGATCACAATTGCCAGTACCGGCCTATGCATGAATTTACTGAACATGATAATTCTGCTGTTGCGGTTTTTACTCTGCGTACATCTCCAAGTTCATCATCACCGAATCGGGACGAACGAATTGTACACCTATCTCCTGCTCATCTTTCACTTTACGAAGACCGTCAAGCAGAATACGGTCATCCTCTTTAAGACCTTCTTCAACCACGAAAAGGTGTGGAAGCTCAGCTCCTACCTTTATCATGCTCATGTGCGCCACATTTTCCTTGTCTATAAGGAAGACATAGCGTTGATCCAATACCTCGAATGTGGCCTTTTGTGGAATCAGTAACGCGTCTTTCAATTCAGAATCCATAAGAATGTTTCCTGTTTCTCCATGGCGGAGCAATCTGTCCGGGTTTGAGAATGTTGCTCTGAAAGCAATGTTTCCGGTCTTGTTGTCGAAATCGGCTTCTATGGCTGTGATCTTGCCTGTATGCTCAAACTCCTCTCCGTTGGCCATTCTCAATCGCACCTTTGTGCCGTTACCGGCTTTTTTCATGCGCATGTATTCCAAATACTCCGCTTCAGGAACATTGAAATAGACCCACATGTCGCTGTTATCAGAAAGCTCTGTCAAGAGTTCGCCTTCTTCCAAAAGGCTTCCCAATCTTACATGGAAACGGTCCATAATTCCGTCAAAGGGTGCTTTTACCTCTGTAAACCCCAGGTGAACTTCGGCAAGTGCCATTTCTGCCTTTGCCTTATCGTAACGTGCTTTGGCCAAGGCCAACTCATTGGCAGAAACGATGTTGCTATCTGCCAACACCTTTGTGTTCTGATACTCGATGTGTGCAAACTCAACTTCGGCCTGTGCCTTCTGAAGCTCAGCCTGGTAAAGCATCGGCATGATCTGGAACATCTTCTGGCCTTTCTTTACAAACTGACCTTCATCTACAAAGATCTCTTGCAAATAACCGCTCTCCAAAGCACGCAGCTCAATGTGCTGGCTTGAGCGTATCTGACATACGTAGTCTTTTGTAACCACCGTATCGAGTCGTACGGGGCTTGTTACAAAGAAGTTGGTTTCTTCTTCGTGATGATGTTTCTCTGAATGGCAGCTTGCAAGAGAAAATGCTGCGATCAGACCTAATAGAGCAAAATGTCTCTTCATGAATTCAATTTTTTTCATGATGTGGTTAATGGATGTTTAAAATTTAGTGCTAACACTGGTTTATTGAACAGGTTTGAGAACTCAGGGAGTATTTCGCGTAGCAGAAAGCCGGTGTGGCTTCAACACAACACGAAGAGGCCACAATTAGTGGCCAATAAGAAAAATCAGACTAAGATTACTCGCTTTTGCAAGTAGATGGGCAAATGCAAAGCGTGCGGAAAGAACAACCGCAACCCCACCCCATTCCAACATGAGCTGTCGGAAACTGCAAACAGATTCCTAAAAGCATCCAAATGCAGATTGATGAACAGGAGATCAGACGGCTCAAAGCTCTTCAGTCGAGAGTTGAGTTCGTTCAACTCTTCAACCTCGTTCATTTCAAAAACAAACGTCTCTGATTCCTTTTTGTGATGGTAAACGTAGTCGGCCACCTGATTGAACACAAAGACGCTCAGGAAAAGAAAAAGAAACGCTTGGATGGCCTTGTTTCGCACTACTTATCTCGCTTTTCGACTGCAAAGGTATGGTGCAATTCAAAGCCAAAAAATGCTTTAACAGATCATTAACAAAATTGCTGCACTTGGTCAGATCAGCTCAACATAAACCGCAGCGTAATGAAGCGCAGCAGCAATGATCACAAAGATGTGCCATGTAAAATGGGTCCAACTCCGTGATTTCCACAGATAGAATCCAGCCCCTACTGTGTAAAAGAAGCCGCTTAGAACCAGAAGAATCTTTGGTTCTCGGCCCAGTGCTCCAAAGAACAGCCACGGGTCAAAGAGCATGATATAGCCCATGAAGACATAAAGAAGCGTGGAGAACACCTTGAACCGGTGAACATATCTGGCCTTGAACCAAATTCCAACAAGCGTCATTCCCCAAAGACCAAATAGGAAAAGATAGCCCTCCTGATTCATCAACCTATTGAGAATGAGCACCGTGTAACTTCCTGAAATGAGAAAGTAGATACTGATGTGATCCAGCTTCTTGAACAACAGTTTGAGCCGATTGTCAATCGTACCGTGATAGAGGCTTGACGAGGTGAACGCCAGAACAAGGCTGAATGCATAGACCCAGATTCCGACCTTTCCCCATTCGGTAAGTTCAGAACTCTGGAAGATCAGGAACACACAGGCAATACCAGCTATTACTCCGCCTATGGCATGCGAAATGGTGTTGGCCAGTTCTTCGGCCTTGGAATATGTTACTACTGGAACTTGCAAGGTCTTTCAATAAAGTATGGGGAGGAGTTTTTCGCCTCCTCCCGAGCCGACCGCTAATATCAGAACTTAAGCTGATACCGTTCTTCCAACTCGCTGTTGTTGGTTATGTTCACATTAAGGTCTTTGATGATACCAGAACCAACTCCATAGACCCAACCATGGAGATGCAGTGACTGCCCTGACCTCCAAGCCGCCTGCACAATGGATGTTTTTGCCAGATCATACACCTGCTCCACTACGTTCAGTTCAACAAATCGGTCAAAACGCTGCTGTTCATTTTCAATGGAATCCAACTCATCAAAATGAAATCGGTACACATCCTTTATGTGGCGCACCCAATTATCAATCAGTCCGAACGATTGGTTGCCCATTGCCGCCTTTACACCGCCACACTCGTAATGTCCGCACACAATCACATGTCTCACCTTAAGCACATTTACCGCATAATCGAGCACGCTTAGCATGTTCATATCTGAATGTACCACCATGTTTGCAATGTTCCGGTGAACGAATACTTCGCCAGGCTGAGCTCCAATTATCTCGTTTGCTGGCACACGACTATCTGCGCAACCTATCCACAGCAAGGGTGGTTCCTGCCCTTTGGAGAGTTTTTCGAAAAATTCAGGGTCTGCAGCCAATTTGGCTTCAACCCACGCCTTATTGTTGTCTATCAACTTCTTGTAAAATGCTCTTTCCATCTTGTAGTATGTGTTATTGGGTTAAACCCTCATTATCGATTTTTCAGGACTGAGTCCAATGATTTCTATCCTATCTTCTTTATGCTTTTCGCTCTGAGCGAAATTCTCAATGATCTCTACCACATCCGGATCGATAAAAACACTTTTTGACGCATCTATTCGTACGTCATGTCCTGGATCTATATCTTCCAAGAGGCTCAGAACCGCTCCCTTATTTAAGAATGTTACATGTTCAGATAATTCAATTATAACGTGTTCTCCTTCTTCTCTCTGTCTAACGAAATAGGATGTTCGCAGATTTTCATACAGAATGTGGAAAACACCTACCGACAATCCGAGCGAAATCCCTATTAAAAGATCAGTAAATACTATTCCTAAAACGGTTACAATAAATGGAATGAACTGAATTCTTCCAGCAGAGTACATCTCTTTGAACAGGGATGGTTTGGCAAGTTTATAACCTACCACTAGGAGTATTGCCGCCAAACTTGCCAGTGGTATCAGATTAAGTATGTGCGGCACGAATATGGCGCTGCTTAATATGAGAATGCCATGAAAGATGGCAGAGACCTTTGTTAAGCCCCCCGACTGTATGTTGGCTGAGCTTCGCACTACAACTTGTGTAACTGGCAATCCGCCAATCAGTCCAGATACGGCATTTCCAACCCCCTGAGCGATCAATTCTCGGTTTGTAGGGGTATTCCTTTTCAAAGGATCGAGCTTATCTGTGGCCTCTACACACAGTAACGTTTCTAAACTGGCCACTATGGCCATTGTAAATGCAATGGTCCAAACCTTGGTGTTGGTTACTGCTGCAAATTCAGGAAAGGTGAACTGCGCCAAAAAGCCTATGAAGCCATCAGACACCGGAAGACTAACCTTATGCTCTGAAGCAAGTTGCAACTCCGAGTTGGCAGAAAAGATAAGGTTAAGCACTATTCCCATCAGAACCGCAACGATCGGTCCTTGTATGACCTGAAACAACTTTATCCTTTTAATGAAAGGTCTTTCCCAAAGTATGAGAATGGCTAATGACATAGCGGCTACTACCATTGCCCCTGGAGAGACAAAATCGAGCATATGACCCAATTCGGTAAATGTGTTAAAACCATCACGCTGAAAGAAATCAAGGTCGCCTTCATAATCTTTATCATAACCAAAGGCATGTGGAATCTGCTTCAGAAATATAATAATGCCAATTGCCGCCAACATTCCCTTAATGACAGAGGACGGAAAGTAATATCCTATGATCCCGGCCTTTAAAAGACCCAGCAGTATCTGAATAACTCCTGCCAGCACAACAGCCAACAGAAAAACCTCGTAAGAACCCAGATCTTGAATGGCAGTTAGAACAATGACCGCTAAGCCGGCTGCCGGACCACTGACCCCAAGTTGCGAGCCGCTTAAAAGACCAACAAGAATTCCACCGACCATGCCAGCAATTACGCCCGAAAACAATGGGGCTCCCGATGCCAAAGCAATTCCCAGACAAAGTGGAACTGCAACAAAGAAGACCACGATACCAGCGGGAATATCGGAGCCAAGGTGTTTGAAATAATAATTCACGTAAATCCAGTTTTGTCCCAATGAACTTGAGACCATTGAAAAATCATTGAATGGCCTAACGGCCAAGAACCGCAAATGCAGTAGAATGATCTACGCCTCTGGAGGGGGCGAAACTACCTCCATTACGTACTGGATATGAGGGCTTGTGTCACTGTACTCACCTGTTCCTGATAACTTGTCCCAACTAAAATTGAATTGCACCGGAACCGTCCATTCAGCGTCATTCACTTCAGAATCTTCGATCTGTATATCCTCAGTCTCTTCTTCATTCATTGAATTGACAATAACGCTTAACCATGCGTTCTCATTCAACTGGAAACCGGAAAGCGTAATGCAGAACATGGAAAGGAATATAGTAGCAACCAAGAAACCTGTTAGGTAGGGTATTAAGCCTCGCTGAGTCTGCATGTGGCAAAATTACATTAACAAAACTCATGACCTTCATAAGTCATGTTAATGCTTACCATAGCTCATATCCTTACATTGGGCCCATAGGAGTCTGTATGGCTCTTCTGCCATCGCATTTGCGCGCATGATGGGTGCTGGTGCAAGCATTAAATAGAAATGCAACAAGCGTCAACACGATTAATAATACCAATTTGTTCTTTGATGGGTTCATGGTTTGCAAACGCTCAGAATCAGGAAATTATTTCATCATTAGTTAATATGCCTAACACGCACGAGATGTAATTTTCCTTGAAATTTCAAAGAATGAAAAGGATAATCCTACACATAATCTGCTTTTTGGCTGTAAACATCACATGCGCACAAAATGAACCGGTGACTAAAATTGCCGTGCTCGGTTGTCACAATCAGGGAAGCCCCGCTCCTACCATTCCCTACTTCGCAGATAAACTTCAGCCAGACTACAGCATTTGGATCGGAGATAACGTGTATGCTGATACGGAAACCGATCCGCAGCACATTCTGCGGCAATTGCAGGTTTTGGAGAATAAGGAAGGCTACAAGAAGCTGCGCGAAACTTCAAAGTTCATGGTTACTTGGGACGACCACGATTATGGATTGAATGACAGTGACAAGGATTACGTTTTCAAAGAAGCGAGCAAGCAGATCCATCGCAAATTCTGGCGATTGGAAAACGAAATTCCCACTGACCAAGATGGCATCTATTACGCGAAACTGGAGAAGCAACCGAATGGAAAGATCATTCAGTTCATTATGCTGGATGGGCGTTACAATAAGGACAAACCTGGTCCAACGGCTGATGCGCTGGGCGAAAACCAATGGAAATGGCTGGAAAAGCAACTGAAGGAAAAAGCGGACCTGCGATTCATTCTCAGCGGTTATCAAGTTCTGTTGAAAAAGCCAACACGCTGGGAAGCTTGGATCCGTCAAGGGAAATCTCGCGAACGATTATTCGAACTGATCAAATCAACCGGTGCCGAGCATGTTGTGTTCGTGACAGGCGACCAGCACTACGTGGAAGTGCTTCACAGCCCGAATAATGTGAAGTACAAAACTTTCGAGATCATGGCAGCGGGCATTAATAAGAATGAGGTTCCCGGAATTGCCACCAACCGCGCCATGAAAGCCGATGTGACAATTCACTCTGCTCCATTGATTGAAGTGCATTGGGCCGATGAGCCGTACATCCACTTTAAGAATTACGATGTGATCGGAGACAGGGTGAATAGCGAATTCAGCTTCAAACTGAGCCAGATAGGTTGGAAAAAGTAAGCTCTAACTGAGCTTTTCCAAAATCTCCTGTGCAGCTTTCGCAATTACCGTTCCCGGGCCAAACACGAATGCAACGCCTTTAGAATAAAGGAAATCGTAATCCTGATGGGGGATCACACCGCCAGCCACGACCATGATATCCTCGCGACCGTAGTTCTTCAATTCTTCTATGACGGCCGGAACAAGGGTTTTGTGTCCTCCGGCAAGGGAACTGACACCCACGATGTGAACGTCATTCTCCACCGCCTGTTTTGCTACTTCTTTCGGAGTTTGGAACAGCGGACCGATATCCACATCGAAACCGATATCGGCAAATGAAGTTGCTATGACCTTGGCACCACGATCGTGCCCGTCCTGTCCCATTTTGGCAACCAAAATGCGTGGGCGTCTTCCCTCCTTCTCTGCAAACGCATCGGCAGCTTCCTGTGCCGCTATGAAATCTTCGTTCTTTTTCACCTCGCCCGAATATACACCGGATATGGAACGAACTACCGCTTTGTAACGACCAAATTCCTTTTCCAAAGCATCTGATATTTCGCCCAACGTGGCACGCTTTCGTGCAGCATCAACCGCCAGCTCAAGCAAGTTACCTTCACCTGCTTTGGCGCACTTCGTAATAGCATCCAATGCAGCCTGAACATCCTTTGCGTTGCGCTTTGCTTTGACTTCCGCCAAGCGCTTCAACTGCCCTTCACGCACCGCGTTATTGTCAACCTCTCGGATTTCGAGTTCCGCTTCTTCATCCAATTCATAGCGGTTCACGCCTATAATCACCTCTTCACCGCTATCGATACGTGCCTGTTTGCGCGCAGCGACTTCCTCAATTCGCATTTTCGGCAACCCGGTTTCAATGGCTTTGGCCATACCTCCAAGCTCCTCGATCTCCTGAATGAGTTCCCAAGCCTTCTCGCAAAGCTCATGCGTCAATTTCTCCACATAATATGAACCGCCCCAAGCGTCAATGCTTTTGCAGATGTCCGTCTCGTTCTGAATGAAAAGCTGCGTATTCCGAGCAATCCTTGCAGAGTAATCAGTCGGCAGTGCAATGGCCTCATCCAACGAATTGGTGTGCAGGGATTGGGTTCCACCGAAGACGGCCGCCATTGCTTCCATGTTGGTGCGCATGACGTTGTTGTACGGGTCCTGCTCGGTGAGGCTCCAACCAGAGGTTTGGCAGTGCGTCCTCAGCGCCATGCTCTTCTCCAACTTAGGGTTGAATTGCTTGACCAACTTGGCCCACAGCAATCGGCCAGCGCGCATCTTGGCAATCTCCATGAAGAAGTTCATGCCGATGCCCCAGAAGAAGCTGATGCGCGGTGCGAAATCATCAATGTCGAGCCCTGCTTTCAGCCCGGTGCGTATGTACTCCAACCCATCGGCAAGGGTGTAGGCCAATTCAATATCGGCTGTGGCGCCTGCCTCGTGCATGTGATAGCCCGACACGCTGATGCTATTGAACTTGGGCATCTTTTCAGCCGCGTATTTGAAAATATCGCCTACGATCCGCATGCTTGGCAATGGCGGATAGATGTAGGTATTCCGTACCATGAACTCCTTCAGAATGTCGTTCTGGATGGTGCCCGAGAGTTTATCGGAAGAAACGCCTTGCTCCTCGGCCGCAACGATGTAGAACGCCATGATCGGCAAAACCGCCCCGTTCATGGTCATGGAAACGGACATCTCGTCCAAAGGAATACCATCGAAGAGGATCTTCATGTCTTCCACGGTATCAATGGCAACGCCTGCTTTCCCTACATCGCCCACCACTTTCTCGTGATCGCTGTCATACCCGCGGTGTGTCGCCAGGTCAAAAGCCACCGAAAGGCCCTTCTGCCCTGCCGCCAGGTTTCTGCGATAAAAGGTGTTGCTCTCTTCCGCTGTGGAAAAACCCGCATATTGCCTGATCGTCCACGGCCGACTGACATACATGGAACCATAAGGCCCTCCAAGGAAAGGAGGCAATCCAGGCAGGAAATCAATGTGTTCCAGATCCTCGGTCTCGGCTTCGTAGTTGTCTGCCGAAACGGGAATTCCTTCGGGCGTGTCGAAGGTCCGGCCGTCAGCCCGCGCTTCCAGTTCGGAAGACCTCAGATAAAACTCGGTATTCTTGAAATCAGGCTTCATGGTTTGGTCTTTTGCACAGAGAGTTTTTGAGGATTACACCGAGGAAGATATTCTCTGTGTTTCTCCTTTCCTCAATTATTCCTCTGTGTAATAATTCAATCCTCATTCACTTTATCGTTCGAATTCTCAAAAGGCGATGGGTACTTGTTCGTACCGATCAGCACGCGCTCCAGTTTTTCCACCTCGGCATAGTATGCTTCATCCGTCTTGGCAAAAGCATCTTCCAAAAAACCATCCGAAGCACAAATGGAATAACCTCCGCGCTCCTCGATCTCCAAGAAGAAACCCCAAGCTTTCTTGCCAAGAATGTCCGTGAGATGCTCCAAATAATAGCTTCCAGCAGCCGGGTCGATGACGCGATCCAGGCGGGCTTCTTCCTTCATCAAGTGTTGCGTGTTGATAGCCATTCTATCTGCCAACTCGCGTTCATCCTGACGGAACGGGTTGATCGTTAATGCATCAACCCCACCGAATACCGCACTCATAGCCTGGGCATTCTCGCGAAGCAGATTGACCGGTGTGTCCAGAGAACTCAAATGGCGCTCACCCGTTTGGGCATGCACCCATGTTTTCCAACGCTTGGAGGAAGCACCATGCTGCTGCAGCACCCGCGCCCAAAGGAACCGCATCAATCGGAACTTGGCCACCTCTGGCAGGAACGAACTTCCAATAGCCAAGCTGAACCCAAGGTTATCAGAAACCTGTTCGAAGGAATTTCCCTGTGCGCGTAGGCCATTCAAAATCTCATTTCCCCACGCCAAGGAAGCACCCAACTGCTGCGGAATGTTTGCCCCTTTCATGTAGAACTGCTGGCAATTCAACCCGACCGCACCGAAAGCATGGCGTGTGTTGTCGTTGATCAGTGCGGCAGCAAGGTCAGCGTTCATCTGCTCGAACCAGAAACCGCCCATCAGATTTTCGGCTGTGTACCCGTTCTTCTCCGTCCAGGCGAAGTAATCCGACTGAAAGCGCAGCGCGTTATAAGCATTGGTGAAAGAAACCGCGATGGCATCCACCACCACGCCATCGAACAGCGCATCGAACTCATCACGGGCAAAGTCATGTCCGTTCAGATCGATGGTAACTGCCTGAGCGCCTAACGAGAGTTTGTGAAGCAATTCCGCATTGGCCTCTTCCACATCTTCCACGCGGATATCCGTACAGATCAACCAATCGTTGTTCTGCTGGTCGAAACGCAACGGACGGATGGTCTGGCCGTACATGGGTAGTTTCTCCGTTTCTTCTCGGAAATACGCAGGTCGCGCTTCGAAACCATCACTCTCCAACCAAAGCGAAAGGTTATCGATATCCTTTCCCTTCAACTCCTTTTCGGTGAGCTTCTTCCACTCATCCACACTCGGAGCACGGAATTCTTCAAACAGTTTAGGCATGGTTCAAATGTAAAGATTGAGAAACACGAAATCCGAAAAAGAGAAATTCGAAACGCTACTCGGAACGTTAAACCCGAAACTTCGAACCCTGAACTAACCGTTCACCCAATTCCCGATGATCTTAAGACCTTCTGGGGTAAGTAGGCTTTCGGGGTGAAACTGAACACCGCAAACGTCAAACTCTCCGTGACGAACGGCCATCACTTCACCAGCATCATCTTTGGCGGTAATGATCAGTTCTGTTGGCACAGTTTCGCTGTCAATGACCCAGGAGTGGTAACGGCCTGTTTCAATCCTATCAGGAACGTCTTGGAATAGAGGTTCATCCCTGACCAGAATGTTGGTGGGAATGGCGATTCCATGATGCACCTGATTCAAGTTTTTGAGGCTGGCTCCAAATGCTTCGCCAATGGCCTGATGACCAAGGCAAACACCAAGAATCTTTTTGGTTGGAGCGTATTGCTTGATCAGTTCAGGCATGATTCCCGCATCCCTGGGCAACCCGGGACCGGGAGAAAGCACAATGGCATCGAATGCTTCGACTTCTTCCAAAGTTATCTCATCATTGCGTCTGACGGTGACATCATCGCAGAACTGCTCCACGTAATGCACGAGGTTGAACGTGAAGCTGTCGTAGTTGTCGAGGATGAGGATTTTCATTCGAGGTTACGAATTACGAATAAATACGAATATCCGAATGAAGAAATCCGAAATTCGAAACACCCAAATTCGAAACCGAAACTGGTCACTATTCGCTATTCACTAATCACTATTTTTCGAACATGAAAACCACTGTACACACCGATAAAGCGCCTGCGGCCATTGGGCCTTACAGCCAAGCCATTCTTATCAACGGGTTTCTATACACCTCGGGGCAAATTGCCTTGAACCCTGTAACGGGCGAACTGGAAATGGAAAACATTGAAAAGGAAACCGATCGGGTGATGCAGAACCTGAAAGCAGTGTTGGCTGCGGTGGAAATGGATTTTTCGCATGTGGTAAAGACGACCATCTACCTTTCTGATATGGCGTATTACGCACAGGTGAATGCGGTTTACGCGGAGTTTTTCGGTTCGCACCCACCTGCACGGGAAGCGGTTCAGGTAGCGGGATTGCCCAAAGGTGTGAACGTGGAGATCAGTATGGTGGCCTTCAAAGGCTAAAACTTCCTTCCTGTCCAAGCAATGAAGTTGGCCTTTTGCATGTCGGTAGCGTTATGAACCTTGTGCGGCCAACGGGTGCGGTAATAGCGCTCGTCATTGGGAGTGAGTTCCACCTTGTGGGTATCATCCTCTGAATTGATGGTGAGCGTGATGGTCTCCTCCTGAAAGTATTTGCACCACTCTTTGAGGTTTCCGAGAATGCGGATACCGTTGATGGATACGATCTCATCGCCCAACTTGAGTTCAGTACGATCGGCAATGGAACCGGGCGCGATGTCGGTGATGCGCGCAGAGCGTTCCTTGATGTATTCGACCTTGAACCCGAAGCGGTTCTCGAAATAGAGCCTTGAGCGGGTGTCCTGAATCTCCAGGCCTACATAACTGAGCAATTCGCGGAGCTCGGCCTCAATGTCTTTGGTGCCGTAATAGTAATCGGTAAAGAACTGCTGGTACGAACGACCTCCCACCTCCTCGATGGCGTTCTGGTAATCCTTCTCGGTGTATCCGATGCCCGTTTTTCCGAAACGCTCATACAGCAGGCGCATGGCGGTCATCAATGAGCCTTGGTTCTGCGTATCGCGAAGCAAGGAAATATCGAGCATCATGGCCAAAAGGGCGCCTTCGGTGTAGATGGACACTTTTCGGTCTGGAATTCCCTTACCGTAGCCGTCCAACCACGTATCGAAAGAACTATCGGCCACCGAGAGGTTGAAGCGGCCGTAGTTGTGGAAATGGCGCATGAAGAGGGTGTGGACGTTCTTGAAGAAGTCGTAATCACTGAAGCAACCCGAGCGGTAGAGGAACAGATCACCAGCATAGGTGGTAACCCCTTCGGCCACGTAGCCAAGGCGCGTGTAATTCTCCTTGGTGTAATCGTAGGGTTGCATTTCGGCTGGGCGCAAGGCCTTGACGTTCCATGTGTGGAAGAGTTCGTGCGAGCTTACGCCCAGAAACTCATCGTACAGCACGGGTTTGAGGATGTCGTAACTGGGGCCAAGTGCAACGACCGTTGAGTTCGAGTGCTCAACTCCATGATATGTTTTGTACGTGCGTATCTGAAACAGGAAATGGTATTCGTTGACAGGAAAATCTCCCATGGCCTGGATCTGCGCGGTGGTGAACTTCTGGAAGTCATCGATGATGCGCGGCCAATCGGGTTTGAACTCGCCTTGAAACCAGAGATGGAAGAGCACGCCTTCCACTTCGTAGGAGTTGTGCTTGAGGCTGGCACTGGCAATGAAGGGGCTATCTGCGAGTTCGTGGAAATCCTTTACCTCGAAGGTGTTTCGGCCCGTAGAGGTCATTCCGGTGGCCACCTGCCACCCTTTGGGAATGTGGATGGTGAGGGAAGCTGGGCGGTGGACCCACTCAGGTACGTACATGAAGCAATTGACGGGATTGACGTACAGCTGGCTGTGGTCGACAAAGGTGCTGCCTGCGTTGAGTTCGTTGGCGAAGTAGTTGTAGGCCACCTTGATGCGCTGGTGACCTTGGCAGTCGACCTCCCAGAGGTCTTTGGTGAGTTTGCGGAAGTTGAGGGGCTCGTTATTGATGGAGAAGGCGGCAAAGCGCTGCACGTTCTTGGCGAAGTTGCCCAACTCATACCTTCCGGGACGCCACGCAGGCAGTTGCAACTGCAACTTGGGCTGCGCGATGCCCGAGATCATCAACTCCAGATCCACGAAATGCCGATGCGGCTCGCGGTAATGCACACTGTAATCTATTCTACCTTGCATGCCGCAAATGTATTAGAACGCCTGATCTTTTGGATCGGACAACGGTTTGGTTTTGCGGTCATCCTGACTACTTTCGCAACGAGACTAAACTGAAAGGAAGATGAGTTACGATCTGATAGTAGTGGGTAGCGGCCCAGGCGGTTATGTGGCAGCCATCCGCGCTTCGCAATTGGGTATGAAAGTAGGCGTGGTTGAACGCGCTGAGCTGGGCGGTATCTGCCTGAACTGGGGCTGTATTCCTACAAAGGCATTGCTGAAGAGTGCGAATGTTTTCGAATACATCCAACACGCGGCCGATTACGGTATTTCGGTGGCCGATGGAAAGGCCGACATCAAAGAGATGGTGAAGCGCAGCCGTGGCGTGGCCGATGGCATGAGCAAGGGCATTCAGTTCCTTTTTAAGAAGAACAGGATCGATCATATTCAGGGTTTCGGAAAGCTGAAGAACAACACGACTGTTGAGGTAACGGATGCTGACGGAAAGAAAAGTGACGTTTCGGCCAAGAACATCATTCTGGCATTGGGTGCGCGCAGTCGCGAATTGCCAAACCTGAAACAGGATGGCAAGAAGATCATCGGCTACCGCGAAGCAATGACATTGGATAAACAGCCGAAGAAAATGGTGGTTGTCGGTTCGGGTGCCATTGGTGTGGAGTTCGCTTATTTCTACAACGCTATTGGCACGGAAGTAACCATTGTGGAGTACTTGCCGAATATCGTTCCGGTAGAAGATGAAGAGGTAAGTAAGCAATTGGGCCGTTCGTTCAAGAAATCGGGCATTCAGATAATGACCGAAAGTTCTGTAGAGAAGGTGGACACTTCTGGCAGCGGTTGCAAAGTGACCGTGAAGACCAAGAAAGGTGAAGAAGTAATTGAGTGCGATGTGGTGCTTTCGGCTGTTGGTATTCAGGCCAACGTGGAGGGCTGCGGACTGGAAGATGTGGGCGTTATCGTGGATGGCGGTCGCATTAAGGTTAACGAGTACTACGCCACCAACATTCCAAACGTATACGCTATTGGCGATTGTATTCCTGGTCCTGCGTTGGCCCACGTGGCAAGCGCTGAAGGCATCATCTGTGTAGAGAAAATTGCCGGGCATCACCCAGAACCATTGGATTACAAGAACATTCCGGGATGCACCTACTGTTCGCCAGAAGTAGCTTCTGTGGGTTACACCGAAGCGGCTGCCAAGGAAGCGGGCTACGATATCAAAGTGGGGAAATTCCCATTCTCGGCATCAGGTAAGGCAAGTGCTGCCGGTGCGAAAGACGGTTTCGTGAAGTTGATCTTTGATGCGAAGTACGGTGAGTTGCTGGGCGGACACATGATCGGAGCAAACGTTACCGAAATGATCGCGGAGATCGTGGCCATCCGCAAACTGGAAACCACGGGCCATGAGATCATCAAAACGGTTCACCCCCACCCGACCATGAGCGAGGCGGTGATGGAAGCTGCCGCTGCGGCCTATGATGAGGTGATTCACCTGTAAGCTAAGAATTGTCAAAGTTTCATCTGAAAGGGCTGGATACACTCAGGGCCATTGCGGCCTTGAGCGTTCTTATAAGTCATGTAGAGGTTTTTAAGGAGAACCGCCACATCGAACATGCTCGTAACATCATACCTTTTTTCAGATATACAGGAGGCCACATTGGTGTTGTATTGTTTTTTGTACTCAGCGGATTTCTTATTTCAATCCTTCTTCTCAAGGAAAAAAAGAGATACAGTGATATTGATCTGAAAGCATTTTACGCAAGGCGAATATTTAGAGTTTGGCCTCTCTACTACTTCATCATCATCATATCTTACCTGTTAACCGATTTCAGTCCATCTTCAACAACATTAGTGTTGTGCTTGAGTATATTTCCTAACGTGGCCCATGCCATAGGTGCAGCCTGGTCAGTCAGTCCTCAGATCTGGTCTATTGGTGTTGAAGAGCAATTTTACCTTGGTTGGCCAATGGTTGTAAAACATCTTAAGAGACCTCTGTTGGTATTCGCGGCAATTGCATCGTTTTTCACTTTGCTTCCTCATGTCCTCCTTTTCGCGCTGAATAGGATTCATGCAGACCCAACTATCATGGAGCTCATCAATAAACTTTCCTACGGAACGAAGTTTCAGTGCCTCGCAATTGGAGGTATGGCTGGGGTTTTGCATCTGCAATATCAAGGTAGATTGAAGATCCATCGTTTGATGTCAATGACCATTATCTCTATTCCGTTCATCATGTGGTATTGCGGATTCCACACACCACAGTTAATGGACGAGTTGTATGGTGTATTATTTGCCGTTTCAATCTTCTTGATAACCACACAGCATCAAGATGGCGGTTCAGAGCCAAGAATTCTTTCGGGTCTCGGTGAAATCTCATACGGCATCTACATGTACCATTGGTTGGTTCTGATCGGTATATTCAAGCTTGATCTGGTTTCTTCTGAAAAAAGTCTTCTTTTCAATATCTACGTATACTCAACTGCCATCTTGGGAACGATTTTCATTTCTTACTTATCGTTTCATTTTTTTGAGAAACGATTCTTACAGATCAAAGAACGTTTCAGCAGAGTATAGGCGCATTTATTTATGAGCCGAGAAGTTTTTCGTTTTTATGGTGCTGATCGATCGTTTTACATCATATGAATCACAAAGCCTACAACGACAAGCTATTCTCGCGCTGGGCACCTATTTACGATGGGTTTGAACTGCTTTTGGCACGCATCAGAAAGAAAAACGTTGAGCAGATAAATCCGATGGGAAAATTGGTTCTGGATGTGGCGACCGGAACCGGCAGTCTGGCCATTGAGTTGGGGAAGAAAGCAAAGTCGGTGGTGGGTATTGACCTTTCAGACAAGATGCTGGCAGTGGCCGAACGAAAATTGAAAAGCGAGAACATCAGATTCCAGCAAATGGATGCGAGCAAGATGGCATTCGATGATGACACTTTCGATATCGTTACCATCAGCTTGGGATTGCATGACATGCCGCTGGAAGTGCGGACCAAGGTTCTGGAAGAAAGCAAGCGCGTGTTGAAACCCGATGGACGAATTTACATTTTGGAACACGACCTGCCTAAGAACAAGTTTCTTGCTTCCATTTCAGCCACGTTGATCGACACGTTTGAAAGCAGGTACTTTTTGCCATTTGTGAAATCTGATTTTCTGAGCTATCTGCAATCGTTCGGTTTCAAGATCAGGTACAAAACCGGGTTTTTATTTGGTCATTTGCAATTCATTGAGCTAAGCAATTGAGCTACCGAGCAGAATGTGTGGTATAACTGGAGCGTATGCGTTAACGGAAAAAGGCAAGGAATTCCATTCCAAGCTGGATGTCGCTATTGCCACCATGGCACAGCGGGGTCCGGATGGATCGGGGAAGTATATTGAGGGAAGTGCGGCACTTGGTCATTCGCGGTTAGCGATCATTGACACATCGGCATCGGCAAATCAGCCGTTTACGAACGATTCGGGGAGATACACGATCTTATTCAATGGCGAGATCTTTAGCTACCGCGAGATACGTGAGGAGCTGAAGGGTTTTACCCCACGCACCACTTCCGACACGGAGATTCTACTTCAAGGCTACATTGAATGGGGCGAAAAAGTTCTCGACCGATTGAATGGGTTCTTTGCTTTTGCCATTCACGATAAGGAAACAGACGAGTTGTTTTTAGCCCGCGACCGAATGGGCATTAAGCCGCTATTGGTTTATCGGGATGAGAATGCAATAGTGTTTGGTAGCGAGATGAAAGCGTTAATGGCTTTCGGCATTCCGAGAGAGATCGATGTTGATTCACAGTTCCTGTATCATCAGTTCAATTACACGCCATATCCTGAAACGATTTTCAAGAATGTGGTGGAGTTGGAACCAGGGAGTTGGATGCGAATCGAGGTAAAGGAAGACCCTTCGGCTTCGCTCAGGGTGACAACTGGAACGTTTTGGAGTATTCCGAAACCAACTGCTCCAAAAACCAAACTGACATACGAACAGGCGCAGCAGAAATTGCGTGATCTGATGGAGAAATCCGTTCAACGAAGGATGATCGCAGATGTGCCATTGGGCTCGTTTTTGAGTGGCGGTATCGATAGTTCCATCATTGCCACATTGGCAGCAAGGCAGACAGATAAGTTGAATACGTTTTCCATTGGATATGCTGATGAACCGCTGTTCGATGAAACGCATTATGCGGAAGCGGTGGCGAAGAAAATCGGTTCAAACCACACCGTTTTCAAACTGACCAATGACGATCTGTATGCCGATTTGCATGACGTGCTGAATTACATAGACCGGCCGTTCGCGGATAGCTCTGCCCTACCCGTTCACATCTTGTGCAAGCACACACGGAAGCATGTTACCGTTGCCCTATCAGGCGATGGTGCAGATGAGCTATTCAGTGGTTACAACAAACACGCGGCCGAGTTCCGCGCTCGCAATTTGGGTCTGAAGGAACAAGTGGTTGCTGCATTGAAACCACTTTGGTTTCTATTGCCAGCTTCTAGGAATTCGAGTATCGGGAACAGAGTTCGGCAATTGCAGAAGTTCAGTGAAGGTATTTCTCTTGGCGCGAAGGACAGATATTGGAATTGGGCGAGCTTCTGGTCTACCGACCAAGTTGACAAATTGATAAGAGGCAGAGTTGATAAGGAAGAACTGAAAAGAAGAAAATCCGAGTTAACGGCTGAATTGGGGACAACGAACGATTTGGACGAAGTGCTTTATACCGACCTCCACCAAGTTTTGCAGAACGATATGCTCACCAAAGTGGATCTGATGAGCATGGCGAACAGCTTGGAAGTGCGTGTTCCTTTTTTAGATCATGAAGTAATCGAATTTGCCTGTTCGATACCCGAGGAATACAAGATCACCTCAACCATACGAAAGCGAATTCTTCAAGAGACTTTTAGAGCCGATCTGCCAGAAATGCTTTTCAAAAGACCAAAACACGGTTTTGAAGTTCCATTGCTGAATTGGTTCAAAGGAGAGTTGGATTCGCTGATCAAAGACGACCTTTTGAGCAGAAAACTGATCGAAGAACAGGAGATTTTCAATTGGACCGCGGTTCAGTCGCTCATCAACAAATTACACTCCAACGATCCGGGCGATTCTGCTACGCATATTTGGAACCTCATCGTGTTCCAAACGTGGTGGAAAAGGTATATTCGCCACTGACCAATGCCAAGAATATTACGAATAGCCAACCGCTTCAATCTGGGCGGGCCCACATTCAATGTGGCCTATCTCACCAAATATATGCCCAGCAACTACGAGACCTTACTGATCGGTGGCGATAAAGAAGAGAACGAGGCCAGTTCGAGCCACATTCTGCAAGATCTTGGTATTGAGCCCATCATCATCCCCGAAATGAAACGGGAGTTGAGTCCAGGTCTGGATTGGAATGCATACAAGAAAGTCAAAAAGATAATTCGCGATTTCAAACCAGATATTGTACACACGCACGCAGCGAAAGCAGGTGCAATAGGCAGGCAAGCTGCATCTGATCTTAATGTGCCTGTTATCGTTCACACATTTCACGGACATGTTTTCCACAGTTATTTTGGGCGATACAAAACTCAGTTCTATAAGTCTATTGAACGGAATATGGCGAAGAAATCAAGCGCCATCATCGCTATTTCTGACATTCAAAAGCATGAACTTACCAGAGTACATCGTATCTGTGAAGAAGACAAGATCCAGGTTATACCTCTAGGGTTCAATCTTAACCAGTTTAAGGAAGATCAACCACAGAAAAGGTTGAATTTCAGAAATGAGTTACAACTAGAGGAAGACGAAGTGGCTATTGGCATCATTGGCCGTCTGGTTCCGATAAAAAACCACTCCTACTTCTTGCGTTTGATACGTCATTTGATGGATTATGCTGAAAAGCCTTTCAAAGCTGTTATTGTTGGCGATGGAGAGGAGCGCGCAAACATTGAAAATCTGGCCACGGAATTGAATATTCCTTATTGCAGTTCAAACGAAACCGAACGACTTGGACAATCTAAGCTGATTTTCACCTCATGGAGGACCGACATTGACACGGTAAATGCCGGACTCGACATTGTAGTTCTGACCTCCAAAAATGAAGGCACGCCCGTGTCATTGATAGAAGCGCAGGCAAGCAATACGGTGGTCATTTCAACCGATGTGGGTGGGGTTGCCAATGTGGTCAAAGACCAAGTTACTGGATTGGTGGTGAGCATTGACAATGAACTTCTATTTGCCGATCAGCTCAAAAAGCTGGTTGAAGATGAAAACCTTAGAAAGAAACTTTCTGAACAGGGATGGGAGCATGTCGGAAAGCAATTCCATTATGAACGCCTTATCAAGGACATGGATCGGCTCTATTCGAATCTGCTTATCAACCGAAGTTCATCATGAACGCCCTTTAAATAGCTAAATTTGCCCAAACAACTATCTGAATGCGTTTAAAGATATTCTTGGTGGTACTTGTAATTGCCAGTTTCAGTTCATGCGACCGGTATCTGTACCAGAACAGAATGATTGACATTCCTTCCGATTACGAGTATTCCAAGTTCGAAAATGTTGTTGAAACGGAATATCGGTTAGCCCCTGACGATTATTTGAACGTAAGGCTTTTGACCAATGATGGCGCAGGCCTGCTTAACATAAGCGTAGACCAAGGAGTATCTGTTGGTGGAGCAACTTTGATCGACCTCAGAATAGAGTCTGATGGATTTGCCAAGTTTCCAATTTTTGGAAGACTCTATTTGGAAGGCTTGACCTTAAGGCAAGCTGAAATGCTTATTGAAGACAAGTACGCTGAATTTTATAACAGTCCTTTTGTGTTACTTACGGTAACCAACAGAAGGGTTATGATTTTTGCTGGCGACAACACTCAGGTTGTTCAACTCACCAACGACAACATGACGTTGTTTGAGGTTCTTGCAATCTCTGGAGGAATTCCAGAAGATGGTAAGTCCAGAAAGATCAAGATAATACGTGGCGATTTGCAGAACCCCGATGTTTATCTGATCGACCTTTCTACTCTTCAGGGCATGCGAGATGCAAATCTGGTCATGCAGGCAAACGATATCATTTACATTGAAGTTCGTAAGCGGTACGCAACAAAACTACTCCAAGAGTTGACCCCGATAATTTCTATTTTGGGAACGGTAATCAGCACGATAGCTCTAATAACTGCGGTAAGATCTCTGGGTGGTAAATGAAAGAAAGAAAATATCGCCATTCAACGATGACGTTGACCCGATACTGCTGCTTCGCATAGCCAGAAAAAGTATTGTTCCTGTCATTCTCACCTTCTGTTTCTTTGCGCTTGCCGCTTTTATCTATCTGAGGTTCACTCCACCTATCTACGAAGCCAGTGCTACGGTTCAATTAGGATACGACACCAGGTCTAACGCGCTGCTACAAGCGCGCAACATCTACGAACAGTCCATTTTTCAGGAAATGGAATTGCTCAAATCGCCTGTATCAATTGGCAATTCGCTTAGCAAGCTTCCATTGGAAGTAAGCTACATGATAAAGGGTGAGATACTTAGCTCGGAGCTTTACCGGTCTTCGCCTTTCACTGTAAGTTACACAGTAAAGAACCCTGCAATCTATGGAACACCCATATACATCGTATTCAACGAAAATTATTCTGTCGAACTCTCTTATGAACTTCCAGAAAAAGTTGAAAGCATCAGTGGCCCTATACTCGACAGCTTGATCTCCAAGGATTTTTCCATCCTGCTGGATATCAGAGATTATGAAACCATAATGAGGAATCAGCGCGATCAGGAAAACAAGTACTTCTTCATTTTGAACGACCCGAAATCGCTCACATCCACTTACATGAAGAATCTTGAGTTTGAGATTGTCAATCAGCTGGCCAAAACGATCTTGGTGAGATTCAAAGATGGTAATGCCAGAAAAGCGAAAGATGTAGTTGACCAGATCTCTAGCGACTTTATCCTAAATGATGAGGTAAGGAAACAAGAGTCTGCCAACAGCATTCTTAAGTTTATCGATCAACAGTTGGCCAAGATATACGACCGGCTTTACGAATCAGAAACACGAATTCAAGAATTCAGAAAGCAACACCGTATCCCAGAAGCTGGATCCGACTACGAACCAAGAATGCTTCCAACTGCCAATTCACGGCTATCGGAACTCGAAAACTTACAGGTTTCAAAGAAAGCGGAAATCGAACTCCTGTCAGAAGTAGAAAAGGAAATCGGTCAGACAGATAGCCTGGATGTATACCATCTTGTAGCCCTCATTTCTGGAACCTCTGAGGAAAACAACTCCATAAACTCAACATTGGACAGATTGCAATCTCTCTTATTGAGCAGGGAAAAGATGCTCTACGTTGTAAAGTCAAGCAGTACACAAGTAAAAGCACTGAACTATCAGATAGATATTCAGAAAAAACTGATTCTGGAGACCATAGGTTCAAGAAAGAAATCACTCCAACTTGAATTAGCTGAGATTCAAAATCAAGTTTCCGCCTATCGTAAGACACTTTCGCCTACCGGGGCCGGTTATGATGAGATAGAGTACTCGCGCCTGCTCAGAATAGCTGCTGTTAACGAAAGCTTCTATAACACTCTGGTAGACCGGAAAGCTGAATATTCCATATCAAAAGCCGGTTATGTATCTACAAATCGAGTGCTGGAAGAAGCCAAATTGGCTGAAACGCCATTATTCCCAGACAAAAAAAACGTGATCACAGTGTGTTTCGCAGCGGCATTGGTCTTGAGTAGTATGCTGATTGTGATAAGATACTTGCTTCATAATGAAATAACCACGGTTCAAGACATACTGAAATATCATAACATCCCGATACTGGGTGTAGTTCCCAGATACAAGAAGGACATTCCCAATTCCCTGCTCCTGGTTGATAGAAATCCAAAATCCAGTATTGCCGAAGCATTCCGAGTGCTCAGAACCAACATCAGATACTTTGTGACCCAAACACAGGAACGGGGAATTATTGCTGTAACCTCAACCATATCGGGCGAGGGAAAAACATTTGTGGCCATTAACCTAGGAGGAATTCTTGCCTATTCTGGAAAGAAGGTTGTAATTCTCGACCTGGATATGAGAAAGCCCAAGATACATTTGGGATTCGGCACTGAGAATAAAAGGGGTATGAGCACAATACTGATTGGTGAGAACAGCGTTACTGATTGTATCAATCATAGCTCACTGGAGAACTTAGACTTTATTACTGCCGGACCAACTCCCCCCAATCCATCGGAATTGATAATTTCCGAATTGATGAATGGGACCCTTGAAGAGTTAAAGAAAACTTACGATTACATTATCATAGACAACCCACCTTGCGGAATCGTTACAGACGGGATAGATAACCTAAGAATCGCAGACGTTCCGATCTATGTAGTGAGGTCACAGTACTCCAAGAAGACTTTCATTGAAAACATCAGAAAACTTCAGGATACTGATGGAATTTCCAAGCTTTCCGTGGTACTTAATGGCATGGAAAGCACGGGCACCGGATATGGCCAATATGGTTACGGCTATGGTTACGGTTACGGGTATGGTTATGGCTACGGTTATGGCTACGGTTATTATGATGAAGGAAATGAAGATGAAAACGAAAAACTCGGAATCCTATCCAAATTATTCAAGAAGAAATATGAATAGTAAACATGGTTGTTAAAGAAACTTCGATCAAAGACCTTTTGCTTATTGAGTGTCAAAGCTTTCATGATGACAGGGGATATTTCTTTGAGGCTTACAATCAACGTACTTGGGAGCAGAATGGCATTGATTTTAAAATTGCTCAAACAAATATCTCTCAATCCAAGAAAGGAGTTCTAAGAGGTTTACATTTACAGAATCCTCCATTTGCCCAACAGAAACTGGTTAGAGTGCTTAAGGGCTCTGTGCTTGATGTTGCGGTTGATATTAGAAAAGGGTCGCCAACCTATGGCAAACATTTTTCGTGCGAACTTTCCGAACACAATAAACTAGCCCTACTCATTCCAGAAGGCTTTGCACATGGTTTCGTGTCGTTAGAAAACGATACGCTTTTTTATTACGACTGTAGCCAAGTTTATAATAAGGATTCGGAAAGGAGCATTCTTTGGAATGACCCAGCTATTGATATTAACTGGGGCATTGAAAACCCGATCATATCTGAAAAAGATGCCAAGGCTACCAGTTTCAAAGATTTTCGTTCTGAATTCACTTGGAATCACTAATACGTTAGGATGCTACAACTAAATCCAGACCATATTTTTTGGATTTACGCTGCCTTTATGGTTTGCGCAGTTCTTTTCTCATTCCTGATAAATGGATTGTTTCTAAAGTTCTCTCGCACTTTGGGAGCAAAGAATCAAGATGAGAGTCTTGTGCGTTGGAGTTCAACTTCAAAACCTGCTGTTGGCGGATTATCCTTCTACATACTATTTCTATTCTCCATAGCCTGTTACTCCATTCTATTTGAAGCTACAACCTATATCAATGACATCGTCAGGTTTCTTGGTATAATGGCGGCCTGTTCACTGGGCTTTGTGGTAGGACTTGCAGATGATGCCTACAACACTAAACCATTCTTGAAGTTCTTTGCACAATTCAGTAGTGCCATTATTCTGATTGCAACGGGAACAAGCATCAATATCTCAGGAATCATTGCTTTGGATTATTCGCTTACAATCCTGTGGGTGGTTGGATTAATGAATTCCATAAACATGTTGGACAACATGGATGCCATCACGACCTCGGTTTCCATCTCCGTGATTCTTGCTGTCCTTTACATGCTGGTTGTAAAAGATGAAGTAATGAGCGTTTACTTCATTACCCTACTTGGAGTATTAGCCGGCCTCCTTGGATTCTTATACTACAATTGGAACCCATCTAAAATGTACATGGGAGATACAGGTAGCCAATTCCTTGGTGTTTTCTTAGCCGCTATAGGCATTCTGTATTTATGGAACGGTCATGCAGCCCCAGATTTCCGAATTCAAACAAAACAGTTCATTGTAGCGTTGTTGGTTTTCATAGTACCGATAATTGATACTACCACGGTGACGATCAATAGACTTCTTAAAGGACATTCTCCATTTGTGGGTGGGCGCGACCACACCACGCATCACCTGTCTTACTTGGGACTTTCCGACCGACAGGTCGCTCTATCTTTCTTTGGGCTTTCGTTCCTGTCTGTTATATTCTTGGTGGTCATCGACCGAGTAATAGGAAACGATTGGGATTACTGGCATTTTGGTCTGTTCCTTGCATATTTCCTGATACTATTTACGTTCCTTTATGGTATCACGAGAATCAATAGGGATCGGGAAAGTTGAGGATGAAAACCGAGGGGAAAAATCAGATTATCGTATCCGCTGCAATTGCTGTGGGCATTTTCCTTGGTCTGGAGATTTTCACTTTTTCAAGTGACGATCACAAAAATGAAGATCAGAGCTTTCAGCAAAAGTTCAATGAAGATTATCGGGTTTACAGCCTGAATATTCCTGAGGACCTGAGATTCTGTGGGGAAGAAGTTCCGGTATTTGACCAGGATGTCTATGAACGATTGGACAGGGAATTACTGGTGAATACTTATTGGCAATCAAACAGCATGCTCTACCACAAGCGTGCTGCAAAGTGGTTTCCTGTAATTGAGCCTATACTTAGGAAAAACGGGGTGCCAGAAGACTTCAAGTATCTATCGTTGATAGAGAGTGGTTTGATGAACGTTGTGTCTCCGGCTGGAGCTGCGGGTTTCTGGCAGCTATTGAAAAATACCGGGCAAGGATATGGGTTAGAGGTGAATTCCTATGTGGATGAGCGCTACAGCGTAGAAAAAGCTACCGAAGCGGCCTGTAAGTATCTGATTGAGGCTCATGACCGATACAACAACTGGACCTTGGCTGCTGCGAGCTACAATATGGGCATGAATGGCGTTGACCGTCAATTGGAGCGCCAGAATGTTCAGAACTACTATGATCTTCTACTCAATGATGAAACGTCTCGTTACGTGTTCCGAATCATTGCTGCCAAAGAAATCATTGAACATCCGACCAAATACGGTTTCCATTACCGGCTGAAGGATCTCTATCTCCCACCTGAAACCTATTCTGTATTTGTGGACACCTCAATTTCCGATCTTTCCAAATTTGCGGAGGAGCGTGGAGTGAACTATAAGATTCTGAAGATCTTCAACCCTTGGTTGCGTGAAACCTACCTGACCAACAAGTCTGGTAAACGTTACGAGATCAAATTCCCCAAAAGCGGTTACCACGATTTTGGTTCAACTGAAATCGAATCAGAGCTCAAAGCCCCAATCGAGAGAGACACTCTAACTGGCGGTGACGATGAGTGAGAAAGCTGCTGCCGAAGACACTTTTCTTGAAGTTAACGGTGCACGGGTTCACAACCTGAAGAATATTGATGTCAGAATTCCACGAGACCAGTTGGTGGTCATTACCGGGTTAAGTGGAAGCGGCAAATCCTCTTTGGCATTCGACACCATTTATGCGGAAGGACAAAGGCGCTACATTGAAACGTTTGCATCGTACGCTCGGCAATTTCTCGGAACGCTGGAAAGACCTGATGTAGACAACATTACTGGCCTGAGCCCTGTAATATCCATTGAGCAGAAATCAACCAACCGAAGCCCCCGTTCCACGGTTGGAACCGTTACGGAGATCTATGATCTAGTTCGACTGCTTTTTGCACGGGCATCGGTAGCCTACAGCTACCAAACGGGTGAGAAAATGGTGAAATACTCTGACGAAGAGATCATCCGTATCATCAGAAAAGAACTTTCAAATAAAAAGGTCTTGATTCTGGCTCCCATAATCAAAGGACGTAAAGGGCATTACCGCGAACTTTTCGTTCAAATTCAACGGCAGGGATTTCAGAAAGTGAGGGTAAATGGCGAAGTGCTTGACGTTGATTCCGATATCAAACTGGACCGTTATAAAGTCCATGATATTGAAATCGTTATCGATCGATTATTGATTGACGACAAGAGCACTAAACGTTTATCGGATTCCGTGCAAACGGCCATGAAGCATGGCAAGGGTTCAATGATGACGATGGAACATGAATCAGGGAACATCAGATTCTTCAGCCGCTCGTTAATGTGTCCGACAACGGGCATAGCCTATGATGAACCCGCTCCGAATGCCTTCTCGTTCAATTCTCCTTACGGTGCCTGTAAAACATGTAACGGGCTTGGAACAGTTGCCGAAGTATCGGCTGATAAGATCATCCCGAACAGAAAACTTTCGATTGCCAGAGGAGCCATTGCGCCCATAGGCGAATTGAAAGGAAACTGGATATTCCATCAGTTGGAAGCCATTGGCGAGAAGTACGATTTTACTCTAAAAACTCCCGTTACAGACATTTCAGAAGAAGCGCTCAACGTCATTCTTTACGGAAGTAGCGAGGTTTTCAAAGTGAAAGATGCCAATTCAAGTGCCTCCTCCTACTCGCTGTCGTTTGAAGGTATTGTGAACTTCATCTCAAGACAGGCTGAAGATTCCAGCAGCAACGCATTGCAAAAATGGGCCGACAGTTTTACTCACCTGAAAACGTGTCCAACCTGCAATGGCTCAAGACTTAAACTTGAAGCCCTACATTTCAAGTTACTTAACAGAAATATTGCAGAAATAGCTGCGCTCGACCTACAGGAATTGCAAAAGTGGTTTACAGAATTGAGCAAGAATCTGGATGAAAAGCAAGCTATTATAGCCACAGAGATCATCAAAGAGATTCAAACAAGAGTTCAATTCCTGCTTGACGTAGGCTTGGATTACCTCTCATTAGACCGACCCGCCCGATCACTTTCTGGAGGCGAAGCGCAACGCATAAGGCTTGCAACTCAGATCGGTTCCCAACTTGTTGGTGTACTTTATATTCTTGACGAACCAAGCATTGGACTGCATCAGCGCGACAATCAACGACTGATTGATGCATTGAAAAAGCTTCGGGACACTGGCAATTCTGTGATTGTGGTTGAGCACGATAAGGACATGATGGAAGCGGCCGACCATGTAATTGACATTGGTCCGAAGGCCGGTATTCATGGCGGAAGGATTGTTGCACAGGGAACCGCTCAGGAAATCTTGGCAAAGAATTCCCTCACGGCATCATTCCTCAATGGCAGTTTTCTGATTCCTGCTAAAAACAAATTCCGAAAAGGAAGTGGCAAGAATCTGATAATAAGTGGCGCAAGCGGAAATAACCTTCAGAATGTATCCGTGACTTTTCCTCTGGGCAAATTCATCTGCGTAACTGGTGTTTCGGGCAGTGGCAAATCCACCCTCATTAACGAAACCCTCTACCCTATTCTTAACCAGCAAATATTCCGCGCACAGCAAATACCCATGCCGTATAAGAAGATAAGCGGCATTGAGCACATTGATAAGGTCATTGCCATTGACCAAAGTCCTATTGGCAGAACTCCGAGAAGCAATCCAGCCACCTACACGGGCGTGTTCTCGGATATCCGCAACCTCTTCAACATGGTTCCAGAAGCGCAGATTCGCGGTTATAAACCAGGAAGGTTCTCGTTCAACGTAAAAGGCGGTCGGTGCGAAGAGTGTCAAGGTGCCGGATTGAAAACCATTGAAATGAATTTCCTGCCGGATGTTCATATTCAATGTCCTTCGTGCAATGGCAACCGCTACAACCGCGAAACCTTGGAGGTGCGTTACAAGGGAAGATCCATTGCCGATGTGCTTGATATGAATATTGATGAGGCGGTGGAATTCTTCGAGAACATTCCTTCCATTCTCAAGAAGATCGAAACCATACGTGACGTGGGTCTTGGCTACATCAAGTTGGGACAAAGCAGTACAACCTTATCGGGAGGTGAAGCGCAGCGCATCAAACTTGCATCAGAACTTAGCAAGCGAGACACTGGCAAGACCTTCTACATACTTGACGAACCTACTACCGGACTCCATTTTGAAGACATTCGGATACTGCTTGAAGTTTTGAATAAGCTGGCAGACCGAGGCAACACAGTTCTGGTCATTGAGCACAACCTTGATATTATTCGCAGTGCCGACCATATTCTTGATCTTGGACCGGAAGGCGGCAGACGAGGAGGACAGATAATAGTTGAAGGAACTCCTGTTCAAGTGGCGAAGTCAGGTAAAGGATTCACATCCGTTTACCTCAAAAAGGAGCTTGAAAGTTTAGGGCTGCTCTAAAACAAAGCAGGCTGATTCTCGTTTGAATTACTCATATTGCACCTATGACCGAGAACGAAAAACGTATTGAACAGGCCCTCGCTCAAAAAGATTGGAGCGAGATAAAAAGCAAGGACAGCTGGCAGATCTTCAAGATCATGGCTGAGTTTGTTGAAGGCTTTGAAACACTTGCGCGTATAGGTCCGTGTGTTTCCATTTTCGGTTCTGCTCGAACTGAGCCACACCATGAGTTTTACAAACTCACAGAAAACATTGCCTATCAATTGGCCATGAATGGCTTCGGCATCATTACTGGCGGTGGACCAGGGATAATGGAAGCCGCCAACAAAGGTGCCCGTCTTGCAGGAGGCAAATCGGTAGGTTTAAACATTGACCTACCGTTTGAGCAGAAATCAAATCCATACATCGACATGGATAAGCTCATCAATTTCGATTACTTCTTTGTGAGGAAGTTGATGTTCACCAAATATGCTCAGGGATTTGTGGTCCTTCCAGGTGGTTTCGGTACAATGGACGAATTATTTGAAGCACTCACCCTAATTCAAACAGGGAAAGTAGCCCGATTCCCTATTGTTCTTGTAAAGACGGAGTATTGGGGCGGTTTGTTCGACTGGATCAAGCAGCGTATGTTGGAACATCAGGGAAACATCAGCGAAGAAGACCTGAACCTCTTCCGATTGGTAGATACAGCTGAAGATGCCGTAGCACACATTAAAGCATTCTACTCGAAGTACGACATCAAACCGAATTTCTGATAATTCTCGGGTTGTAGACCTAAGTTTGACCAAGTCTGTTAAACAATCGTGAATTCTGAGATTTATTCTATTTTTACGCGCATCTAAACTGCCCCAACAAGCGCTAAAACCAATCGGATGAAGCTTAGACTTTTACTCTCTCTTCTAATCGTGGCAATTTCGTTCGGCTCTTATGCTCAAGATGCCGAGGGAGATGATGCAAAGCCCCAAAAGGAGAAAAAAGAGAAAGAACCAAAAGAGAAGAAGGAGAAGAAGCCCCGTCCTCCTTTTTACGATAACAAATTGCCTTACATCTATGTGGGTGGAGGTAATCTGTCCCTTCTTGCAGATGATATTTCTGACGACATCAACCTTTACAATACCACTAACTGGAAATGGGGAATCAATGGCGGAATTGAGCATCGTACGTTCAGTGCAGTCGGTTTCTCTTTGAACTTCCTCTATGGATGGTTGGGTGAAACAGAACGCTCTCCAATTGAAACGGAAAACAGAAACATAGAGACTGAGATCATGAACCTTGATTTCAAGGTGAATGTGTATCTGGACAATAATCTTTTCATCAACAGAGCATCTAACTGGTCTCCTTACCTTTTTGGTGGTGTGGGTTACATTTTCAAGATGACCCACAGAGCTGACCTATTGGATTCTGACGGTAACGTTTACTATTACTGGAATGATGGATCTGTAAGAGACCGTCCAAAAACTCCTGAGAACCTTGGAACAGCCAATGTGCTTGACATTGACAACAAGTATGAAACAAAGCTTTCTCAATCTTATGATGGTAGCAAACTTGCCACAGGAGCTATAAACTTTCCTTTCGGTATTGGACTTCGCTACAAATTCGGTCGTAAGTTCCATGCAGACATCAGTGCTACTTACTATTGGAGTCTGAGCGATCAGCTGGATGCCTACGATAATGGCGGACAGACCGACCACTTCCTTTACACGTCAGTTGGTTTTGCTTATCACATTGGAGCTAAGAGTAAGAAACCTGATTCAACGCAGTTTGACACATTCGACTTCGTGGCTTTGGATCAGGCCGATGAGGATGGTGATGGTGTAATAAACCTTGAAGACCTTTGCTCAAACACTCCAGCTGGTGCAGCTGTTGATGCTTCTGGTTGTCCGCTGGATTCTGACAATGACGGTGTTCCAGATTACCGCGATGCTGAGACTTCTGCTGACTCTGCTTTGGTTGATGCGAATGGAGTTACCATAGATCCTGACTTCATTGTATTGCCAGATACCAACGCAGTTGCTCACGACATTATATATGAAGCTTATCCGAGCATGGAGTTCCCGAAAGTGGGCAGCTATTACACTTTTGACAAACCTGAAGCCGAAGCTGAAAGGAAAGAGTTGGGCGCTTTCGAAGAAGTTGACAGAAATGGTGACGGATTCATCTCTGCAGAAGAGATTACTTGGGCCATTGATGCATTCTTTGAAGGAGAACTTGACTTCTCTGCTGCTAAGCTTCATGATCTGATCGATTTCTTCTTTGACCAGTAGAAACATCATGCTTATCAGGACATTAGCTTTCCTTTTCTTATCTGTCGGGCTATTTTCGTCCGCATACGCTCAAGACACGGAGCAAACCGAAGCCGAAGCCAAGGAACAGGCTAAAGCAGAACGTGATGCGCGTAGAGAAGAACGCAAAAGCTGGAATAAGGAGAACACCATATACAAGCCTATAATTGGTCTTGGTGCTGGAGTTTTCAATTACTTCGGAGAAATCAATAATAACCAGCGCACCAATCCACTCATCAACAATTACGGATTTCAAGCAAGTGTCATTAAGAATTTCACTCCCGACTGGGGCGTTCGATTTGACGTTGCTTACGGTAGAATGTCTGCACGGGAACAGACAGCAGATGTATTCCGAAATTTCAGTAGTGAAGTGGTTACATTCAACCTTCATGCTACATACAACTTTGCAGGAATCCTTCCTCCAAAGCGTTTTTTGAATCCCTACCTATCTGTAGGTGTTGGTGCTATAAACTTTGACGCCAAGGGAGACCTGAAGGATGAAAATGGTGTTTTTTATAACAGTTGGTCTGATGGAACGCTCAGAAGCCTCCCTCAATTACCTGGCAACGAAGACAATGCAGACATCCTGAAATCGGATTACGTATATGAGACGGATCTGCGAAAAGCCAATTTGGACAGCTTGGGCAATTATGCTCAATTCGCATTTGCAGTTCCAGTAACATTTGGTTTGAACTTTCGCGTTTCGCCAAGAAGTATAATCCGTCTATCATCGACTTTCTCGTACACCCTGACCGACCTGATTGACAATTACACTCGAGATGGTGTTGAAGGAAGAAAAGGAGATGCCATGAATGACATGTTCCTTTACACGGCTGTATCTTACCATTTCGATTTCTTTACTCCTAAAAAAGAGAAGAAGACAAGGTATGATGATATGGAGTTCGAGAACATTTCAGGCGATTCTGACAAGGATGGTATTCCAGACCTGACAGACCAGTGTCCAGGAACTCCTGACGGAGCAATGGTTGATGAAAATGGTTGTCCGTTGGATTCGGATCAAGATGGTGTTTACGACTATGCCGATCAAGAACCTAATACCGATCCAAACCTGAATGTTGATGAGAACGGTGTTGGAATTACGGATGACATGATAGGACAGGCCGAATACGACACATTGGCTACCGTTCGTGCAAAAATGTTTGAAGTATACCCAGACCTCGCTGAAATTTACAGGACAAGACCACAAACGTCCAATGTCAACGACTCAGGATCAGCTGGTGCCAACTTCAAAGCTGTAGACAGCAATGCAGATGGAAGAATCTCTATTGAAGAGGTATTCAATGCCATAGATAAGTTCTTTGAAGGAGAACTTGATGTCAGTTCTTCCTACATAAGTGATCTGATAGACTACTTCTTCGACCAATAACAAAAAATAATACCTTAGACGCCCAATGAACCTTAAATTGAACAGCATGATCACAAGATCAATTTTTGCCAGTGCCCTATCTACAATATTGTTTTCGGGAGCTGTGTTTGCACAGGTTTCAGTGACCACTGAATTACCAGCTACAGCCGTTCCTGGTGGCAATTTCACTGTTAAGCTTAATGTTGCCAAAGGCGATGTATCAGGCTTTGCGAAACTGCAGCAGATTCTGCCTCCAGGATTTACTGCTGAGGCAGGTGAAACCGCAAATGCAACATTCTCTTTTAAAGACCAGAAGGTCAAATTCCTCTGGATGGCATTACCTGGTGATGATTTTCAAATCTCATATAAGGTTGCTGTTGATGCATCATTGAGTGGCAATCAGATTATTGAAGGAACATTCGCCTACATTAAAGAAAATGAAACTGAAAAGTTTGTGATTCCTAAAGACATCATTGCTATTCAGAGCGACCAAGCAGAAGCTGCTCAACAGGCTGCAATGAATAAGATTCTGGAAGAACAACAGGCTAAAGAAGAGGCGGCTGAAGCGGCTCGTCAGGAAGCTGCCCCAGCAGAAGAAACTCAAAAAGCTGCTGAAGAACCAGCCAAGGAAGTAGTTCAAGCGGTTGAAGAGGTGGCTGTAGAAGCTGAAGAAGTTGTTGAAGAGGTTGCTGCCGCAACAGAAGAAGTGGTTGAGGAAGTAGCTGAAGAAGTGGTTGAGGCTCCAAAGCCAGAACCAAAGAAAGCTGAGGAACCAAAGAAAGCTGAACCTAAAAAGGTAGAAGAACCTAAGAAGGTCGAGCCTAAAAAAGTTGCAGAACCTAAGCAAGCTGCTCCAGATTACAACGATGCGATGATGAAGTCTAAGCCAGGCCTTGTTTTCCGTGTTCAGGTTGCTGCTGGTCCAAACAGAGTGGATCCTGCGTTTTTCCAGAGCAAGTATGGAATCACTGATGCAGTTGTTATTGAAGAGCATGAAGGGCTTTTCAAGTATGTTGTTGGTGAATTCGGTTCTTACAGACCAGCAAAGACTTTCAGCAACGAACTAAGAGACAACAACAGTGTTGAAGGTCCGTTTGTTACTGCTTACAACGATGGCGTTCGAATCCATGTGAAAGAAGCACTTGATATTGCTGGACAATAATCAAGACACAGTTAAAAGACTGAATAACCCAGGCCCAATAAGCCTGGGTTATTTTTTATCTTAACGCTTCGGTTTGTAGCGAATGCGATTTGTAAACCTTCTTACGATCATTCTGGCCTTTCATGTGGTCGGTTCGTGTTTGGCACAGAATGCTACAGACACGATACTTGCCAAAGACAATGTCATGTTCCCGCTTCCAACAGTTAACATAAACGTTGGATTCAACCATGCATTTACAGATGTGAAATTGAACAATGGTCCTTCTCCATTCCGCCAATTAGGCTATCAATTGACCGTTATACAGCAGGTAAATAAGTTCTTGAATGCTGGATTTGAATTGTATACCGGCTCTATTTATGGAGAGGAACAACGTGACCTTGTCAACCTCAATTATCGCACTTCTTTAGTTAGTCCACGGTTAAATATTGAGTATAACTTCTACCCTCTTCTTAAACCAGATGCCAATGGAAGACAGCTGATTCGGCCCTACGTAGGTTTTGGAGTTGGTATGGTCTTCTTCCGATCGAAAGGAGATCTGAAAGACGCAAATGGAAACACATACCATTATTGGACCAATGGTCAGATCTATGCCGAAGAGGAAGGAACGGTTGACATTACCGAAGCCACCCAACTGGAAAGAGATTTCGAATACGAAACCGACCTCCGAGACGCAAACCTTGATGGTTTCAGGAAATACTCCCAAATGGCCTTCACACTTCCTGTCAATGCAGGTGTGAGGTTTCAGATTTCAAAAAATGTCGGAGTCAATGCTGCCTTTGCTTACGTTTTGAACACTACGGATCTGATTGACAATGTAAACAAGGATAGTGACGGAGTGAGACAAGGAACTGCGGGCTTCGATAATAGTTTGTACGGCTCGGTCGGTTTGAGTGTGTTTCTGGGAAGAACAAAACCATCGGCAGAGCCTGTTAAGAGGTTTGATGACCTGATGGCATCCGATGAGAAAGAATCAGAGGAAGTATCCGCTGTAGAAACTGAATCTTCTGATTCTAAATCTGTTACCATTGAATCGATACCTGATAAAAAGGTGGCTAAGGATCCTTTGGCAACAATGTCAGAGCAACTGGTCAATGCATCCAACTCCTTTAAAGACCTATCCGAGAAATCAGGCCAGTTGGTTGAGCAGGCCAACACGCAATTGGCAGAGATCGCTGAAAGAAAAATTGAATCCAACAAAGATCTGAGGGATGCTAAACAGGCATCCATCAGTATTCTGGAGAATTCCATTTCTGAGCTGACTGAAACCAATACGCAGCTTAGTGAAACGGCAAGCCGATTGAATTTGGCCTACTCTGACCTGTCAACTGAGCGCATAACCACTGGCATTTCCAACACGGAAAAGATTGAAACCACAGTTAAAGCTGCCATTCCTGCGGTAGAATCGCTGAAGGAAAAAGTAAAATCTGCCAAAACTCCTGAAGAACTCAGATCGATAATGAACATCGCTTCAAAGAATCTGAGCCACACGAATGAGATATTCACAGAGGAGTCGAAACAAATGAATGAAGCCATTCTTGAAGCAAGAAAATCTGTTGTAGAAAGAAGAACCCAGCTGATATTGATGAGTGCGAAAAATCTTTCGAACATTTCGCAAACCGCAATCTCGGAAACGGAACTTCAGCAAGTTGATATTGAGAGGGAATTGACCGAGTTACTTGATGAAGGCACCATAAGTCAGCAGGAATTTGAACAACTGAAATCTACCTTAACGGAATCTCTTGCAACGGCAAAAGCAAACGCACAACCTGAATCAGGTCCAGAAAAAAATGTGGAGTTAAATGCTGAGCAATCTGAATTGGCCACCGCTGCTAACCAATTGATCAGTGTATCGAAAATTCTTTCAGAATCAAATGAGGCTGCCGAGAAGACCCTTTCAGCAAATAGTGAACAATTGAGCTTGATTGCCGGCAAAGATCTGAAGAGTAAAGACGACCTAAGGGCAGCAAAAGAAGAAGCTCTCAGAATACTGGAATCATCAGTTGCCGTACTGAATGAGTCTAACACCAAGATAAACGAGGTCACAACAGACCTTTCGAGTGCTGCTGGCAGTTTAAGCGACAATAAAATCGGGGCAGAAGTTGTCTCAACAGGCAAAATAAGCTTAGCCATAAGCTCAGCATCAAACGTTGTCGAGTCCTCCAAATCTCAAATTAAAGCTTCGAAAAATGAGGATGAACTCAAATCCATTTTAAAATTAGCCTCTACCAGCTTGGATAGAACCGTAGAGGTTTTCGGGTCTGAATCTTCAGTCATTAACGAATCAATAATTGAAGCCAGAAAAGCTGTAATTGAGGCTAAGGCGAAAGATCTTGCGGCAAATCCAATTATTGCAGATGACCTGGAGTCAGTAGAGCAATCTTCAATTGAACTTCAGAAATTTGAAGAGGAACTGGCTGCATTAAAAGAAGCTGGCGCTATTGATACGGAAGAGTTCTCTAAAATCTCCGAAGTGTTGAACGCATCAGAAGAAAATCTGAAGAGTTTAGAAACAGTTGCTCAAACTATTTCTACAGACAGCAAACTCAAATCTGTCAATTCCGTCTCCACCAGGGTTTCTGAATCTGTCGCGACTTCAACTGCAAAAACTGAAAGTGAACTTTCCGAACAGACCAAGAGCTTAGAATCTCTAAAGACCGAATTAGCAGAAGCTACAACCAAAAAGTCAATAGAGGCCACAAAATCTGCACTTGAGTCCATTTTAGACCAGACCGAAGCTACTTTGATTCAAACGCAGAAAGTGGCCAAAATTCAACTTGCTGAACTGAAAAAAGCCCAAGTTCCTACAAAAGAGATTGAATTGCCTGCGCTTGCACAGAAAATTGAAGTTCTTGAGGGTATTGTGAAATCGAATGCTGAATCGTTGAACCGCTTGGGCGAAGTATCTGGGCTTGTGCAGAATTCAAAAAAACAAGAGGAACTGATTCAGGCTTCCTCAGATCTGAATAAAGTGCTGGATGAAAGTTCTGCTTCAGAATCATTGGTGTCAACCTCATTCTCTTCCAATGACAATCAGATAAAGGCCCAAATCATAGAGAATAGAATTGAGAACCTACAGAAAGCAAGGCAAAATGTTCAAGTTGCTCCAAATAAGGGAATTCAAAAGCTTGAAGCTGATCTAACCTCTGAAGTTATCAACCTTGCCAACCAGAATATTATCAGTCAATCTCAAAAGCAGGAACTTATTGAACGAATCAGTCCAATTTCTTCTGAAGAACTTGCCACCAGCAAGTCCCTCAAAGGCTCAAATTCAGATGCCACACAAACCGCTGAGGGGATTAACGCTGCCATCTCTGGTCAGAAGGAACAGTCCGCAAAACCGAGTACTGCTGGAAGCTCTGAACCGGATAAAACAAAACCTAAGACACGGGATCTGAGTCGAGAAAGCATTCAAGACACCAAACCCAAGGAAACCGGTGGATATCATTGGGCTGACCTCAACAAGAATAACTGGATATCTCCTGATGAGGTTCTTCATTTCATTGACCTACTATTTGAAGGAGAGGCAGACCGCTCCGTGGAGGACATCCAGAACTTGATCGACTATTATTTTGACCAAGAGTGAGCTTTGTCTATTTTTAGCAGGTTTTGTGCTGAAACGCCTATGAAAAAATCACTACTCCTCATTCTACTTTCTGTCATTTCGGCTCTGCCTTCAGTTGCACAGAAAAGCGACCTGTATTATTTGGACAACAGAGGTAGAGATGCACTGCTTGCCCCTCGAGTTGGAATCGGTGCTGGGGTATTCACCTTCTTTGGCGATGTTAACGACAACAATTACCAGCACATCTTTACCAGCACGTATGGCGTAGAGGTAAGAGGAAGTGCCAACTTATCAAGGTATTTCGACCTCGACCTGAATGCCGTTTACGGCAACATTACCGTTAACGAACGAGGTAAGGAAATAGGTGGTTTTGATGAGAAACGAAACCTCAATTTCAAATCCGAAATGTTCATTGGAACGATTGGCGTCAGCTACAATTTCAACCACCTTTACAAGAAACCTGGAATCATTCAGCCATTTGTCGGTTTTGGGGTTTCATTCATCAATTTCGATAGCAAATCTGACCTATATGATTCTAACGGCAACCGATATTATTATTGGGATCAAGGCCAGATCATGAGCCTACCTCAGGATGACCCGAATGCAGAACAGGCCGTGGAACTTCAAAGAGATTACACATTCGAATCTGACCTTAGAGATGAGAATCAGGATGGTTTGGGCAAATACGACCAGTTCACGTTCTCTCTTCCGGTAAGTGCTGGAATTGATTTTAAAATGGGAAAACGACTGAGTGCAAAACTTGGAGCTGCGTTCTACTACACTTTCTCAGACCTGATCGATGATATTTCGGACAAAGGCGAGGGAATGAGAAAAGGGAATTCCAGAAATGATATGTTCCTTTTCACTTCAGCTTCAGTAAGTTACAGCATTGGCGTTGGTAAAAACTACACTAAAAGCCTGAAGACAAAATATTACGAAGACATTGATTTCTACACTCTCGATATTGCAGACTCAGATGAGGATGGCGTAAGCGACTTTGATGATAAATGCGCCAAAACCCCTGCTGGAGTACAGGTGGATGAGAACGGTTGTCCGGTTGATTCGGATATGGATGTGATTGCCGACTACAGAGACAAAGAAGATTCAACAAAGATGGGAGCGGTAGTGGATCTGGAAGGAATAACTCTTACAGACGAGCGAATGCTTGAAGATTATGACAGTTTGGCAACCAAACGTGCAGATATGCACAAGATCTATCCAAGCGGAATCCTCTCCAAGCGAACTGCATTGACCGCTGAAGATTCAACCAAACTGGCCATTATGATGCTCGACATTCAGAATAAGATCGAGAAAGAAGGTGAATTCGATAAGTTGTTTGAAGAGATAGGAAAAGAGATTTACAGTCAAACTCCTGAAAAGGCTGGATCGGTTACCAATGTTTACGAGAATGTTGATAAGGTTTACAAACGACTGATTGAGAAGAAGGTCATATCCCCTACCCGTCCGCTTACAATTACCAAGGAAGAGAATATCAACACAACCATTCCACCGGAATTTGTTGATGCTGACTATAACACTGATGGACTGATTACTGCTGAAGAAGTGATGAGGGTAATTGAAGAGGTATTGGAAGGAATTTCTCCCCTGAATATTTCTCAATTGTACAACCTGATCGATTTCTATCAGGAATACATGGAAGGAGCCAGAGTAATTGACTTTGGTGGCACCATGGCGGTTTACCTAGATGGGACTCTCAACATTCTGGACAACTATCGCTCTGACGGTCTTACGGATACCCAACGTTTCTTAGTGAACAAGTATCCTTTAGTGGACATGAACGGTGATGGACGGCTGACTCCTAATGAGGTGAACTACATGATTGCTCGATTCCAAAGAGGAGAAGCTCCATACACCGAGGCTCAGATCTATGAACTGATTGACCTGTTCTTCGAAGAGTGAGTTGTATCTAACCGATTATTACCTTTGCAGCACCAAACCCGCTAATCATGAGACACATTCTACCACTGTTGTTGTCCGTGTTCTTTCTTTCTCCTGTCATAGCACAGGAAAAGATAGAGAAGGAAACTTCCGAACCTAAGAAAGAACAACCAGCCAAAGAACAAAAGCAGGAAGAGAAAAAGATCAAAGCCGAAAGCAAAGGACCAAAAGCAAAGGTCCCTTATCGTTTTATGGCCAATATTCATGGAGGCATAGGCCTCATGAATTACTTCGGAGATCTAAGAGATAAGCAAGGAACCACCGTTCATAGAATTGGTATTCTTCCTGGATACAATTTTGGTATCGGTGCTAATGTGACCAACTACCTGGAAGTGAACATCAACGCCATGTTGGGTAAGTTGAATTGGAATGAGAATCCATCTGAGCACGATGTACCAAGAAATTTCCAAGCAAAGACCTTCACAGTTGGAGCAAATTTGGTTTACAACTTCAAGAATGTAATTCTTAGTCCAACAGGAATCACCCCGTTCATTTCAATAGGTGTCGGTTATTCAGATTTCGACAGCTATTCTGATCTTCAGACCACTGTTAAAGACCAAAATGGAAATGACGTTACCTACAGCTACAATTATTGGGATGATGGTCTTATTCGAAACGTAGATCAAAGTGCCCCACAATCAGATAACGTTCAGGTTTTGGAGCGCGATTACAAGTATGAAACACGCCTTAATGAATATCCAATTGCTACTTACAACATTCCTGTAGGAGCTGGTTTCGATTTCAATGCAAACAGAAATGTTGCATTGAGGCTTGGTGCTTACTACTACTTTACGGGTACTGACATGATGGATAACGTTAGCGGAGGAAGTACTCCGGTTATTTCTAACGATGGTTACATCTACACGTCCATGTCACTTTTCATCAAGTTTGACCCATTCAAGAAGAAAGCTCCAAAAGTGGATGAGGCTGGGGCAGCTTATGAAGGAATCGGTGAGTTGGTAGATGAAGATTCTGATGGTGATGGTGTTTCAGATTTTGTTGATCAATGTGGCGGAACCCCAAAAGGTCTTGTTGTTGATGAGAAAGGTTGTCCAGCAGATGGAGACGGAGATGGAATTCCAGATTACCGCGATAAGGAACCAAAGACCACTGCGGGTAGAATCGTCAATCCAGACGGTGTGGCCATTAGCTACGAAGAGATATACAAAACATATGGTAAAGACACCATTTCATTGAAGCGTGCCGATGTAAACAAGGATTGGCTGTTCTCTCAGAAATCAGTTGATCCTGATTACACTGTACACGTAGGAACTTACACCAATTATGATATTCCTACTCAGATCAAGCTTCGTTTGGCTAAAATGGAAGATCTGGTTGAGCATAAGGTCAATGATTCCATTTCGGTGTTCACTGTCGGTAATTTCAAAACTTTTGAGGAAGCTGAGCAACGTCAGAACGAACTTATTAAAAGTGGTATCGATGAGGCTTTTGGAGTAAATGATGACTACATTCCTGAGGTAGGTGTTGAAATCGGTGTTGTTGGGTTTGAAAAGAACAGCAAGCAATCAAAGAATGGAGTTGACCTTGACCAAATACCGAACGTTGACGTACTTCAATACGGGGTTGAGCTGCGAGAGTACCGACTTAGAATTCAGCTTGATAAACTTTCAAAGTTGATTGCCCAGCATGGTGTAGAGATGAAGACTACCGAGGGTGGACTTAAGGTTTACACCATCGGATCTTTTAAGACCTTTGCAGAGGCCGAAGCTTTACAGCGTCAGGTTGAGCAACTTGGAGTCAAAAATCCGGTTATCTCAGCCAAGTTGAACAACGAAGGCATTAGCATTGAAGATGCTCAGAAGAAAGAGTCTGAAATGCAAGGCGAACAAAACGATTAATTTCGTGAAACGACTGAAGATAAGGGGTGAATGTTCACCCCTTATTTTTTGCGCTTAATTTTGCATCGTAATGAAAGTGAGCTACATAGCATTATCCATCCCGGTCTTTTTCCTACTTATAGGCATTGAGCTTTTGGTCGGTTATTTGAAAAAGGAAAAGCTTTATCGCTTTAATGACGCTTTGACCAACATTAATCTGGGCACTGGCCAGCAGATTGTGGGTGTAATGGTAAAAGGATTCTTCTTTTTGGGTTACCTCTTTCTTTACGACCGAAGATTATTTGACATACCCAATACTTGGTGGAGTTGGACCCTTCTATTCCTTGGGGTCGACTTCTTCTACTATTGGTTCCACAGAGCGAGCCACGAGATAAATGCGCTTTGGGCAGCACATATCGTTCACCATCAGAGTGAAGATTACAACCTTTCCGTTGCCCTGAGGCAATCTTGGTTTCAGGGATGGTTCTCGTGGGCGTTCTATTTGCCTCTTGCGGTAGTAGGTTTCGACCCAATCATGTTTGCGGCAGTTAATTCTTTCAACACACTTTACCAGTTCTGGATTCATACCACAACCATCAAATCTCTCGGACCACTGGAATGGATCATCAACACGCCTTCTCACCATCGGGTTCACCACGGCAGTAATCCAAAATACATCGATAAGAACCATGCAGGAAGTCTCATTATTTGGGATAGGATGTTCGGCACATTCCAAAAGGAGGAAGAAGAAGTGATCTATGGAATTACAAAACCATTGAACAGTTGGAATCCCGTTTGGGCAAACTTCCATTACTGGCAAGAACTATTGCAGCTTTCTAAGCAGTGCAAGGGTTTTGACAAGGTTAGAGTGTTTCTGAAACCTCCTGGTTGGCAGCCAGCTTATCTCGGTGGTTTCCAAGCCCCACAGGAAATAGACCTTTCCAAATACAGGAAGTACGATTTTGATGGCCTGCGCCACGACCATATTTATGTCTTTTTCGTATTTCTTATTGCTTTGGGGTTGGCAACGGCAGTGCTGTTTCTGAAATCGACAATAGCCACACTCCCACTCTATGCAACCATGATTTATCTGCTCGTTACTCTTGGAATAAACGGAGGGTTGATGGAAAGGCGTGAGTGGCTGATTCCTGCTGAATATGGTCGAATCGTATCCACGCTATTGGTTGCTTTGCTTTTTTGGCAACATTCAGATTTTCAGCTTATTATGCGAGGTGCCGCAGTTTTGACACTTTTGAATTTGATATGGTTCAGCCGTGTAGTAAAACACATAAGAAAAGAAGAACATGTTCTCGTCAGTTAAAGCATTTTCAGCACTTTATTTCGGATTAACACTTGTATTTCTGTGTACCATCATCTTTGAACTTCAGTGGTTGCATTATGCCACCAAACCACTGTTCATGATCCTTTTGATGGTTTTCCAATGGAAAATGCTTTCCGGGCTACCGTCACTTTTCTCAAAACTGGTGCAGTTCGGGTTATTCTTCTCTTGGATTGGAGACATTGCCCTGATGTTTGATGAGAAAGTTGAAATCCTATTTGTGGTGGGATTGGCCGCTTTTCTAATTGCTCATCTGGGCTACGCCTATGCTTTTGTAAAGAACATTTCAGACTCGAACCAGAAATTCAACGTTTCCAGTTCAATTGCAATGGCGCTTCCATTTGCATTAGTAACTGGTTCATTCTTCTATTACATGAAAGGCGGCCTGCCTGACGAACTCTTTGCCCCAGTTCTGGCCTATACGGTTGTTATCAGCATTATGGGAATCACTTCAGCATGGCGAAAGGGACACGTAAACACCAAAACTTACAACTGGATTCTGATAGGTGCCATTCTGTTCATCCTTTCAGATATGGTCATAGCCATCAATAAATTCGTGGTGGATTTTGACTATGATGCGATAGTTAACATGATCCTGTACCTAACAGGTCAGTTCATGATTGCTGTTGGTGCAGTTTACCACCAACAAGACCTTAGTCGATCGTAAGTGGATTGTCAATCTTCTGCTTAAGCAAAGCTCTTGCAATCACCTCATCCATGTTTGAGACGTAGTGGAAGGTTAACCCTTTAAGGTAATCCTCCTCTATTTCCTCCACGTCCTTACGGTTTTCATCGCAAAGAATGATCTCTTTGATCTTGGCGCGCTTTGCTGCCAATATCTTTTCCTTGATACCACCAACAGGAAGAACCTTACCACGTAGTGTGATTTCACCCGTCATGGCCAGTTTATCTCGCACTTTACGCTGTGTGTAAAGTGATGCCAGGGCAGTGAAGATGGTGATACCTGCAGATGGGCCATCTTTTGGAGTTGCACCTTCTGGAACATGGATATGCAAATTCCAGTTATCAAAAACCTCTGGTTTCAATCCGAGTTTATCGGCATGCGACTTTAGGTATTCAAGTGCTATTACAGCCGATTCCTTCATCACTTCACCCAAGTTACCGGTTAACGTAAGCTTCCCTTTACCTCTACTCAAACTGGATTCAATGAACAGGATATCGCCACCAACAGCGGTCCATGCCAAGCCGGTAACAACACCTGCAAACGAATTGTCGCTGTAACGGTCACGTTGCACCTTTGGAGGACCAAGAATCTCTTCGACCTCCTCCAACGAAATGACCGCAGGCTTCGGTTCTTCAAGGGCAATGAACTTGGCTCGGTTTCTTACCAACTTAGCAATGGTCTTTTCCAAGCCACGCACACCACTCTCACGCGTGTATTCTTCAATTACTTTCTCCAAAGCCTGCTTGCTCAGCTTTACATCAGCCTTCTTCAGGCCGTGTTCCTCAATCTGCTTAGGCAAAAGATGTCGCTTGGCAATCTCCAACTTCTCCTCTACCGTGTATCCGCTCACTTCAATAATCTCCAAACGGTCACGCAAAGCTGGCTGAATAGTGCTTAGGCTATTGGCCGTGGCTATGAACATCACTTTCGACAGGTCGTATTCAACCTCTAAATAGTTATCGTAAAACGTTTCGTTCTGTTCAGGGTCAAGCACCTCAAGTAACGCTGAAGATGGGTCTCCATGGAAATCATTTCCAACCTTATCCAGTTCATCCAACACGAATACAGGATTGGAGGATTTGGCCTTCTTGATGTTCTGAATGATACGGCCAGGCATAGCACCTATGTACGTTTTTCGGTGACCACGAACCTCCGATTCATCCTTCAAACCACCCAACGAAACCCGTATGTACTGTCGGCCAACAGCCTCGGCAATTGACTTACCCAAACTGGTCTTTCCAACTCCCGGAGGACCAACAAGGCAAAGTATTGGGGCTTTCATATCTCCCTTCAACTTCAGAACGGCCAAGTGCTCCAGAATACGCTCTTTAACCTTTTTTAAACCGAAATGATCGCGATCCAAAACCTTTTGCGCATGCTTTATGTCAAAATTGTCTTTGGTGAAATCTCCCCAAGGCAATTCCAGAAGCGTATCGAGGTAATTCATCTGAACCGAGTATTCACCCGCACTCGGATTCATTCGGCCAAGCTTGTCCAATTCCTTCTGAAAGTGCTCAGATATTTTTGCTGACCACTTCTTGTTTGCGGCCTTCTTCCGCATTTCATCCACTTCCTGATCCAGTGAATTGACACCCAATTCCTCTTGAATCTGTTTCATTTGCTGATTCAGGAAATACTCGCGCTGTTGCTTATCGATATCTACTTTAACCTTCGATTGGATATCGTTCTTCAACTCCAGCATCTGCAGATTTCTTGTCAGCTGCTCAAGCACCATCACAGCACGTTGCCTCAAGTCTGCAACCTCAAGCATTTTCTGCTTTTCGGCCACCGAAGCATCCATGTTAGATGAAATGAAATTGATAAGAAACGAAGGGCTTTCAATATTGCGAAGGGCAAACTCGCTCTCTGACGGAATATTGGGAGACTGCTTGATGATCTTCAGTGCAATGTCTTTCAACGAATCAACCAATGCATTGAATTCCTTGCTTTTACGAATCGGTTTTATCTCATCAAATGCTTTGATAGTAGCCTTGAAATAAGGGTCAACCTCCACAATCTCCTGCACTTCAAAGCGCCTCTTTCCCTGTATAATAACCGTGGTGCTGCCATCTGGCATCTGTAGCATTTTGATGATGCGCGCAACTGTACCAATACGGTTCATGTCTTTTGGCTGAGGATCCTCTACGGCTACATCCTTCTGAGCCAACACACCCATTACTCTGGTGGAATTGTAGGCTTCTTTAACCAACTTAATGGACTTATCCCTGCCAATGGTTATTGGAATGACAACACCAGGAAACAGAACGGTATTTCTAAGCGGAAGAATCCCAACCAGTTCGGGAATATCCTCTGCATTCATACTCTCCTCATCCTCTGGAGATAAAAGCGGAATGAACTCCGAATCCTCCTCCAGTAAATTCGAAAAACTCACAATATCCTCGAACGGATCATTCATAGACTTAGGGGTTTGTGGCAAAACTAAATTGTTAGCAGCCCCTGAATTGTCAACGAATGTGCCGAAGTTTCAATTTGGAAACTAATCGGCCAAATGGTCAGTTTCGGTAACTCTTTGTCAGGTCGAAAACAGCAGATAGAATATCCTGTTCAACTTGGCTGAACTCAATTCCTCTCCGCTGCATGACACGCTCAGCCGTAGCAAAAGCTTTTTGCTTGTCATATTCTACAATGCCTGATGCCCCACCCCACAGAAATGATGGGATGAAATTGCGTGGAAATCCCGACCCGAATACATTTGAGCTTACACCAACCACAGTGCCTGTATTGAACATGGTATTGATGCCCGACTTGGAATGGTCGCCCATAATGAGTCCGCAGAACTGGAGCCCCGTTTTGGCAAACCGTTGTTCTGCATAACTCCAAACCCGTACCTGATCATAATTATTCTTCAGATTGGAATTATTGGTATCCGCCCCAAGATTACACCACTCTCCAAGCACGCTATTGCCCAAGAAACCATCGTGTCCTTTGTTACTGTAGCCCAAGATCACGGAGTTGTTCACTTCGCCACCTATCTTACTATAAGGCCCAACGGTAGTGGGGCCGTAAACCTTAGCGCCAAGCTTTACCTGACTTCCTTCACACAGAGCAAATGGCCCACGGATGATAGAGCCTTCCATAACCTCGGTATCCTTACCAAGATATATGGGACCATTTGACGTGTTGAAGATGCATGCCTCAGCCGTTGCGCCTTCCTCAAGAAAGATGGCTCCACTGCCAATAACTGTATTGGAACTTGGAAGCGATTGAGACTCCCTTCCAGCTGTTAGCAGATCAAAATCCTGCTTCAGCGCATCGCCATTTTTGGAGAATATATCCCAAGGGTCCTGAACTGACAGAATTTCACCTTCAAATTCAACATCATTCCAATCGATTGTGTCAATAGCCGATATATCCTGCAACCTCACCGCGATAGGCAACCCATTTTTTGTAATTCTTTGACCAACTTCCAGCTTCTTGAACGCTTGAATAAGGTCAGCACTTGGGCAAATCCCACCATTGATCAAAAGGTTATCATCGCCAATTACTAACGGATATTTCGTAGACAAATAATCCTCTGTCCGGTAACTGACGGGCGCCTTCAAATGCTGCTCCCATTTTTCTCTTATGGTCAGAATTCCAATTCTGATCTCTGCAACAGGCCGCGTGAACGTAAGCGGTAATAAACGTTCTCGTTCGTGGTCAAATAGAATGTAGTTCATGGCTCTTGCGAAAATGCAAAATAAAAACCCCGCACATCGCAGATGTACGGGGCTTTCAGAATCTTTAACGTATCGATTTACTCTTCTCCTTCTTTCTTCTGAGAAGCACGGTGTGTTTTATAACGGTTGCGGAACTTATCCACACGACCAGCAGTATCAACCAATTTCATCTTACCAGTGTAGAAAGGGTGAGATGAGCTTGAGATTTCCAATTTGATCAACGGATACTCATTTCCATCTTCCCAAGTAATGGTCTCTTTAGACTGAGCGCAAGACTTGGTTAGGAATGCCTCTTCATTAGACATGTCCTTAAATACAACGTATCTGTAATCTGCTGGATGAATTCCTTCTTTCATTTCAATTCGTTTTTCAGAATGGAGCGCAAAGGTAATGAAATGATTCAATCAAAAAACATGATTCCAATTGAAAATCTATCCTTGATTTTCGTCCCACTTCAGAACAAATCTCTGCAATGCAACTGAGACATCATTCAACGTGGCCTCTGAAAGATGTTCAATTGTATCTAAACGGGTATGATAGGTCGGATGTAACCTGTCCATTGGTAAAGCCACAATAGACAATGCAGGAATTCCATGCTTGGTAAAACTCGCTCCATCAGTTGCACCAACAGGAATAACCCCGCGTTTTGGCGCCAAGTTCTCATCTTTAAAAACCTTCTCAATAGCAGCAATCAACCCTTCATTATGACGGGCAAAAACGGAAAGCTCCCGCTCTACCAAGTGTAGCTCGTTTCTTTCCAATATTCCATCCAGATTAATAAGATGTGCGTTTTCGGCTTGTAACTCTTCCAAATGCGAACGAACATAAGCAGCCGACCCTTTGAGCCCAGTTTCTTCACTTCCGAACGAGATCATTTTTATCCGCGTATGCTTCAACTTGCCACTCATTGCACGGGCCACTGACTCTGCTACCGCCACGCCAGACAGGTTATCCTGAGCACCATCAACAATTGTTTTACCATGGATAAAAAAGAATGAAAATGTTGCAGGAATCAGTGCCATAAAAAACCAGTAACAGATCTGCAACCATTGCGACCAGCCACTGAAATACAACACTATAAGTGGAATTGGCAACAGCACAAATGCAAGACTGCTGAGCACATTCAGTCGAATACCCCAATCCTTGAGCCAATACCACCAAATGAACTCGGGCGTACTATCCATGTGTCCTGAGAAAATAAGGGTTGACCTGACCTCTTCCTTTGGTTCAATGGTTCCGATAATGTTGAGAGACCGCTTTTTAGGGAAAAGAAAATCGAGCCAATTAAGATAGGTTACGAAGTGCCCGAAGAACAGAACCGAATTTATCAAAGCAACAATCAGTGCAGCAGGAATTGATATCCAAACAAGCGCCAAACTGATGTAATAAGCCATGCAGAAGAGTTTCAGCGAACTGAACTTGGCCGTTAAGGCATCTTCAAATTCGTGAACAAAGACACGGTCGCAGTATGTCTCTAAATGAGACCGCAAATGGTGCTGCGCATTTCGCTCGGCCTCACTTCCAGCTCTGCGCGGCCCGAAGCGTTCAATGATCTCAGTAATCAACTCTATGGGAGAATTCATGGCTTTCTTGATGGTTCCACAATTTAATGGTTTGTTCAACGTACTACGCTCGATAAGTATATTTGCCGCCCATGAAAATCCTGCGCTGGTCAATCCCCGTTGCCATTTTTGTAGCGCTTCTTAGCAACGGTTGTAAGAAAGATGTCCTCAATAATGATGGCGTACTGACCTTTTCGGTTGATACTGTGATCTTTGACACGGTATTCACCACAGTAGGTTCAGCAACCCGCCAGTTCAAAATCTATAACCCGAGTTCTAAAGAGGTGAATATTTCCTCCATCATGCTGGCAGGCGGTCAACAGTCTAAATACCGAATGAATCTTGATGGCGTTCCTGGAGTCGCCTACAGCAATATTAAGATTCCAGGTAAAGACTCACTGTTTGTTTTTGTGGATGTAACGCTGGATCCGAACAATCAGTCTCAACCAGCTATTGTAACCGATAGCATCGTTTTCAATACGAACGGAAACATTCAAGATGTGGATCTGGCCGCATTTGGCTGGGACGCAGACTTTACCTACCCCACTGTTTTCAACAATCCTATTGGCCCTTACACCTTTTTGGACTGTGATATTACGTGGACCTCAATTGAACCACATGTCATCTATGGTTGGGCTGTTGTACCAGAGGGTTGCACACTTACAATTGAGGCAGGTACAAACGTTTACAGTCACAAGAATTCTGGAATTATTGTGGATGAAGGCGGTACTCTAATCGTTAACGGAACACCTCAAAACCCAGTGACCTTTGCCAGCGATCGTTTAGATGATTTTTACGAAGATCAGGCTGGAGAATGGAATGCCATTTGGCTTTATGCTGGCAGTGTGGACAACGAAATCCATGGGGCACTGATTAAAAACGGAAACATCGGTGTAAGGGTAGATTCGCTCAAAGCCAATGCCAATCCAAACTTGGTAATGACCAATACGATAATTGAGAACATGGCTGGCATATCGCTACTTTCCTTAGAGGCTACAATTGAAGCATATAACTGTGTTTTTGGAAATGCTGGCCAATATTCTGTAGCTCTTACACGAGGCGGACACTACGACTTTCTTCACTGCACTATTGGCAATTATTGGGTTAATGGCAATCGTCAAACTCCTGCTCTACTTCTCAACAATCAGATAGAAGTGGATGGAATTGTCTACACCTACGACCTCAACCGAGCCTATTTCGGAAATTGTATTGTTTGGGGAAATAATCAAACCGAACTTGGACTGGATAAAAATCCTGCTTCCAATTTCAACTTTGAGTTTGACAACAGTCTAATGAAAATTGATTTCGATGCTGATGAACCGATTGATATCAGCAACGTTTCTGAATTCCACGAGATCATCTACAATCAGGACCCGGATTTTGTAAAGCCTTTGGAGAACAACTTCGAATTGGACACCCTTTCTCCAGCCATGGATGCGGGTAAAGCAAGCATTACCAATTCATTCCCAAGCATTCTGAGCACAGACGTAATTGGAAACTTCCGCCCCTTTGGTGCTCAAGTAGATATCGGTGCCTACGAGCGGCAGGAATAGGAACATCTCTATATTTGAGACGTTCCACACTAAAAGCAAGCAATGCGAAAGGCATTGATTCTGGCCTACGATTTCCCTCCGTTCAATTCAATTGGTGGACAACGCCCATACAGCTGGTTCAAATACTTTCATGAGTTTGGAATTTATCCGGTGGTGATAACCCGACTGTGGGACATCGATATAAACTCTCCTGCCGATTATCACAAAGCAAGCAAGGGGAGAGAAACGGTTATTGAAACCCAAGATTTTGGAACGGTGATCAGAGCTCCGTTCAACCCAAATCTCCGTGACAGGTTAATGTCCAAGCAGGGAATGTTGACTGGAATATTGAGAAAAACCCTTTCTCTTTTCCAGGTCTTCTCGGAGCATCACACTTCCATCTTTGACAACAAGTTCAGCATTTACAGAGAAGCCGATAATTATCTGATATCCAATCAGGTGGACATAATCATTGCTACTGGAGAGCCATTTATTCTTTTCAGCTATGCAGCAAAGCTGAGCCGGAAATTCAATATTCCGTGGGTTGCTGATTACCGTGACGGATGGAGCACCAACAACAACTTGGATCGACCATCATTTCAAAATCGGATGTTCCGTGCATATTTCAAAAGTGTTGAACGTGCGGTCGTTAAGTCTGCAAAGCTGATCACCACTGCTTCTCCCGACTTTTCGAGGAGATCTGCGGCCTTGATGAACAAGCCCGCTTCAGCAGTCCCCGTCATTTACAATGGTTATTTTCAAGAGTTGCACTCAAACCTGAAAACAGTAGCCCTTAATCCAGTTTTCAGCATTGCTCACGCTGGAACAATCTACCCGTTTCAAAGAGTTGAGACGTTTCTTGAGGGAGTCAATTTGTTCTTGGCCAGACATCCTGAAAGAAAAATTGAACTGACCTTCTACGGATTGAACATGTTCCCAGATCAATTGAGTAGAATAAAATCTTTCCGATCAAAAACAAACATTCAATTCACAGACAAAATTCCCCATGAGGAGATGATTTCTAAGCTCTGTTCAGCGCATGTTCAACTACTCTTGGCAACACCAGAGGTCAACCAGATATATGCTAAGGTGTTCGACTATCTGGCCACAGGTCGTCCAATCCTGATGGTTGAAAATGACAAAGGTCCGCTTGAAGAGATTCTATCGAAGAGACCGAATGCAGGCATTTGTTCTACTGAAGAAGAGGTTGCCGAATACCTTGAGCGAATGCATTCCCATGAAGAGCAATCGGGAGCAACCATTACTGAAGACCATACATTTACCCGAAGGAATCAGACAAACCGATTTGCGGAACTTTTGCTATCAACAATTGAAAAGAAAAATCAATGATAAATACAGTTTTTAAGGAGGGGCTCTTTGAAGGTAAAGTTGCCTTGGTTACCGGTGGAGGAACGGGCATTGGACTGCGAATTGCACGAGAATTGGGACAATTGGGTGCAACGGTTGTCATTGCCAGTCGAAGTATGGATAAACTGAATGCTGGATTGAAAATTCTACTTGAAGATGGCTCGACAGCTTCCGCTTTGGAATGTAATATCCGCGATGAGGAAAGCGTGAAAACATGCATTACCGAAGTGGTCAAAAAACATGGTGGCGTAGATATACTGGTGAATAACGGAGGCGGTCAGTTCCCATCTCCCGCAGAGTTCATCAATCGTAAGGGATGGCATGCAGTTGTAGAAACCAATTTAACTGGCACATTTTTCCTTACCCAAGAGGTCTTCAACCAATCCATGCGAAACAAAGGCGGTGTAGTGGTCAACATTACAATGGACAATAAAAATGGATTCCCGATGCTTTCTCATTCAGCGGCTGCTCGGGCCGGTATTCAAAACCTGACCATGAGTCTTGCCAACGAATGGGGAAAATATGGTGTACGAATTAACAGTGTTGCTCCTGGCACCATCGAATCAAGCGGGTTGGACAGTTACGCACCACAGTTTCAGGATTTTGTACGTGGCTACGGGAAACACAACCAGCATTTTCGCTTAGGAACTGAGGCCGAAATTGCAGCAGCGGTTGTATTCCTTGCTTCTCCCGCTGCATCATTCATTACTGGAGTTAATCTTGCAGTTGACGGTGGTGAGTCCATTTACACACCGTTGCTGCCACCGATTGACAACGAAAGAAACCCGAAATTCGATGATGAATGACCGCAGTCAGTGGAGTCAGTTGCGGTGAGTTTATCTTCGTTCGTGTGAAATGAAAAGCCTATTTGAAATATACAGTTCGCCAGAAGTGTGGGGGTTTACGGATGATGTAACCGTGTACTTCGTTCCTGGATTTTTGATTCTGATCGCTCTGGAGATCTATGTGAGCCATCGCGAAAAGATGAAAATTCACGAACCGAAAGATAGCTTGGCCAGCATTGGAATGGGCATTGGTTCGTTGATCATTGGGTTTGGTGTCAAATTCGCGGCATTCGGGCTTTTCCTCTATCTATACCAGTTTGATATTCTTGGACTTCGCCAGTATTTGGGCATGGACAAGTGGTATGCTTGGCTTATCCTATTGTTTGCAGATGATTTCTGCTTCTACTGGCATCATCGTCTAAGTCATCATATCAGAATTCTGTGGGCGGCCCATATCAACCATCACTCCTCAGTCAATTACAACTTGGCTGTGGCATTGCGCCAAAGTTGGACCGAAATCCTCTATAAATACACCTTCTGGATCATGCTTCCGCTTATAGGTTTTCATCCTATCATGATTTTTACCATGATGGGCATCAGTCTGCTTTATCAATTCTGGGTGCATACCAAGACCATCAAAAGAATGGGGCCTTTAGAATGGATAATGAACACTCCTTCCCATCACCGGGTTCATCACGCAAGTAATGCCCGCTACTTGGATAGGAATCATGCTGGGATTTTCATTATCTGGGATAGACTTTTTGGCACTTTCCAAGAAGAACTGGACGAAGATCCAGTTGTCTATGGCATCACTTCCAATATTCACACCTACAACCTGTTTAAAATAGCGTTCCATGAGTTTCAGAACATTTGGAAGGATGTGAAGGAAGCTCCAGACCTTAAAAGCAAGTTGGCCTACATTTTTGCTCCTCCGGGTTGGAGTCATGATGGAAGAAGTAAAACCTCCGACCAAATGCGCCAAGAGGCGGGTTTGACCTGATTTCGGCATTTACGAGATATTACGTACTTGATTTATGCAAACAGGTGGTTATACTTGCTTGAACCTTTAAATCAAAGTACCATGAAATCAAAGTATCTTTTATTGGCAGCTTGCTTTGTTGCAACCGTTTCCACTGTGGCATGTAAAAAATGTCAAACATGCACGTATCAAGGTCAGGAAACTGAAATTTGCCGAGATAATTACGGTTCTCAGCAACTTTATGATGCGTATATCCTTAGCTTAGAGAATCAAGGTTGGGACTGTAAATAAACCTGATCCTTTTACAAAGAGAAGGCGAACCAGATGGTTCGCCTTCTCTTTTTCCAATCAAGGTCGTAGCTAAGCTGCTTTCAACTTACTTATAGTTGAGTTAGTGAGTTTCTCTTCTGCATATTCTCTGGTAACAACCATGTGCTTGTCATCAGTTGATGGTAATTCAAACATGGCGTCAATGAGTATGGCTTCGCAGATTGATCGGAGCCCACGAGCTCCCAAGCTGAATTCGATTGCTTTCTCCACAATGAAATCAAGCACTCCTTCTTCTATCTCAAGCTCAATGTCATCCATCTTGAACAACTTCTTGTACTGCTTCACCAGTGCATTCTTAGGCTCTGTAAGAATTCGTTTCAAGGCATCTGCATCCAATGGATCCAAGTGTGTAACAACCGGTAATCGACCGATCAGTTCAGGAATAAGACCGAACTGCTTGATGTCTTGAGCAGAAATGTACTGAAGCAGATTATCCTCGTCAATTTCCTCTCGACCGTTATGAGAAGCATAACCAATGGTCTGCTTCTTCATTCGCTTGGCAATGATCTTCTCTATTCCATCAAAGGCTCCACCGCATACAAACAGAATGTTCTTGGTATCAATGGCAACCATTTTCTGTTCCGGGTGCTTCCTTCCACCCTGTGGCGGAACATTGACAATGGACCCCTCCAGCAGCTTCAACAGACCTTGCTGAACACCTTCACCAGATACATCACGAGTAATTGATGCATTATCGCCTTTTCTGGCAATTTTATCCACCTCATCAATGAACACGATTCCTTTCTCAGCGGCAGCCTGATCGTAATCTGCAGCCTGAAGCAATCGACTTAGAATACTTTCCACATCTTCCCCTACATAGCCACTTTCCGTTAGCACTGTAGCATCAGCAATACAAAACGGAACGTTCAACATTTTGGCAATGGTCCTGGCAAGCAAGGTTTTACCCGTACCTGTTCTACCCACCAGAATAATATTGGACTTCTCTACTTCGATGTCGTCATTGTCACTCTTCTTCTGCACCAATCGCTTAAAGTGATTGTATACGGCAACCGAGAGCACTTTTTTGGCCTGATCCTGCCCGATGACATACTCATCCAAGAAGGTCTTGATCTCTATTGGCTTAAGAAGATTCAACGATTGATGAATATTCTTATCCTGCTTGCTGGCAAACTCCTCGTTGACGATCTGATACGCTTGCGCAATACAACGGTCACAGATGTGCCCATTGATACCAGCGATCAGAACCGCAGTGTCCTGTTTATCCCGTCCGCAGAACGAACACTTGATGTGATCCTTTTCTTTCGTAGCTTTCATCTAGTTCCTGTTCCTCAATCCCAAAGCAAAGTAAGTTCTACTTACAATGCCGTAAATGGTTTCAAGGCTTTAAGTTACTTAGTTCTGGTGAGAACTTCATCGATCATACCGTATTCCTTGGCTTCTTCAGAGGTCATCCAGTAATCGCGGTCACTGTCTTCCCATACCTTGTCATACTTCTGACCTGAATGAGTTGCAATAATATCGTAAAGCTCCTTTTTCAGCTTTGCGATCTCTCTTGCGGTGATCTCGATGTCTGAAGCCTGACCTTGCGCACCGCCCAACGGTTGATGAATCATGACTCTCGAATGCTTCAACGCAGTTCGCTTGCCTTTAGTACCAGCGCACAATAGAACTGCTCCCATCGAAGCTGCCATTCCTGTACAAATGGTAGCCACATCTGGGGCGATGTATTGCATGGTATCGTAAATACCAAGCCCAGCATAAACAGAGCCGCCAGGCGAGTTCAAATAAACTTGAATATCCTTTTTGCTATCGGCACTTTCCAAGAACAGAAGTTGTGCTTGGATTATATTGGCAACCGTATCGTCAATTCCTGTTCCGAGGAATATAATGCGGTCCATCATAAGTCGCGAGAAAACGTCCATTTGCGCTACATTGAGCTGACGTTCCTCAATAATATATGGTGTCATGCTGCTGACCACATCGTCAAAAGTGGTACTGCTAATGCCCTTATGCTTTATTGCGTATTTTCTGAATTCGTATCCGTCCATTTCGTTTATCCGTTCTTGTCTATTAATGAATTGCCCTATACGGCAAGTGCCGAATATCGCAATTAATAGCAACACTCGGCACCTACAAAAAGTTCGGGTTATTAACCGTTAACTGTTCTCTTTCGAAAGCATGTCATAAAACTTCTCGCTGGTAGTCTTCTTCTCAGTCAAAGTAGCCTGATCCTTGAAGTAAGCCATTACCTTATCATCAAAAAGTTGGTCGTTCACCTTACGGACCTCCTCCTGACGCTGCATGAACTTCTGAACCATGTCTTCCATCATCTCATCATCAGCCTGCTGAATTCCATAAGCGGCAAACTGCTGGCGAAGCTGAGCCCGCACACCTTCTTTCAATTCATCTGAAGTTACCTTGATATCGTTATCGCGAATGATCTTGTTCTCGATCAATTGCCACTTCAGACCATCTCGGTAATTCGGGTATTCCTGCTCGATCTGATCACGGGTAGGTTTCTTCTCTCCCACTGTTGTCAACCAACGCTTCAAGAACTCATCTGGAAGTTCGATCTTGGTGTTTTTCAGAATATCGAGAACAATGTCATTCTTCAGTTTTCTATCACTTTCCTTGGCGAAGTAAGCCGCATAATCTTCCTTGATCTTGGCTTTCATATCATCCAGATTCTTCACAGAACCGTCAGGAAATGACTTCTTGAAGAACTCTTCGTTCAATTCGGCTGGCTTCAATCGCTGAATCTTCTCAACGGTTATCTTGAACTTTTCATTCACACTTGGAAGCTCCTCTTTTGAAACACCCAACATGGCAGCCATATCTCCTTCGTGTTGAGAGAAATCTCTGAATTTCACGGTAAGTGAGTCCTTCAATTTCTTGCCGATCAAAGGTTTCTTCACATCGTCTTTCAGAGTATCGAGCGAGATGCTGGAAGTGTTCATTACTCCGCCTTCCTTAATGCTCTCATCATCATTCAACTCAACCCACTGAACACGAACAAGGTCATTATCGGCAATGGTATCGTGTTCCACCATTTCTCCGCTGCGCTTCGAGATGTTCTCGAGTGAGTTCTCGATATCCTTCTCTGTTGCTTCAATTACATAATGATCGAACTTGAAATTCTTACCTAGCTCAAGATTGATCTTCGGTGCAAGACCAAGATCGTAAGTGAATTCCATATCTGCTGGATTCTCCCAATCTGCCTTGGGCTCAACAGCTTCTGATGGAAGCGGATTTCCAAGAATGTCAATATTCTCGTTTCCAATGAACTCGTACAACTTATTGCCGAGCATCTTATTCACCTCATCAACCAGAACAGAAGGTCCATACATCTTCTTCACCATACTTACTGGCACCTTTCCAGGTCTGAATCCTGGCATTTTAGCCTTTTTGGCGTGTTCCCTCAACACCTTCTCAACCTGAGGCTGATAATCTGCCGGTTCCAACTTAATGGTAACCCGCGCGTTCAGTTCGTCAATGGTCTCTTTGGTAATGTTCATTGTGCTCATTTACAGATTGTCGTTAGCAAAAAAGGGAACCGTCTTCCAACAGTTCCCTTTTTCGTTTCTTAAGTGCGGATGGAGGGACTCGAACCCACACACCTCGCGGCACCAGATCCTAAGTCTGGCGTGTCTACCAATTTCACCACATCCGCAAGAATTCAAAAGAACCTTCCCGAAAAACGGGAGCGCAAAGGTAATTTCTTTTTTCAATTTCCAAACGCATTTTTAAACACATTGAGCGGGCGTTGCTTGCCTTACCTTTGCACCCCAAACTGAAACGCGATGAAAAGTTTTACCCCATCGGAAATGGAAACGCCACAGTTGCACGGATTGCTGCTGAGTGCCATAGCTCCACGGCCAATTGCATTTGTTAGTACGATTGACGCAGATGGAAATCCGAATTTGGCTCCTTTCAGCTTTTTCAATGTGTTCAGTGCCAATCCGCCCATTGCCATTTTCTCGCCCGCAAGACGGGTTAAGGGAAATACAACCAAACACACATTGGATAATGTGGAAGCCACGAAAGAATGTGTAATAAATGTGGTGAGTTACGATATGCTGCATCAGATGAATTTGGCCAGTTGCGAATTTGATACGGGTGTGAATGAGTTCGAGAAATCAGGTCTTTCGGCAATTCCTTCTGAAGTAATTAAGCCGTTCCGTGTGAAGGAAGCGCCCGTACAATTTGAATGTAAGGTTAGAGAAGTAATCCATTTGGGAGAAAATGGTGGCGCTGGGAATCTGGTGGTTTCTGAAGTTGTGAGGATGCATTTCCGCGATGATGTGTTTGGCGAAGATGGAAATCCAGACCCGCAGAAACTCGACCTTGTTTCGCGCATGGGACAGAACTGGTATTGCCGAGCGCATGGAGAAGCGGTTTTTGAAGTTCCGAAACCTGGCCGCGTGGTAGGAATGGGTGTTGATGCCATTCCAGATAATATTCGCAACAGTTCCGTTCTTACAGGTAATGATCTTGGGCGGCTGGGTATGAGCCCTGAACTTCCTTCGGATGAAGAAGTTTGCGCTTATTACCAGCAACCGAAAGTTAAAGGGTTATTGGAAGAGTATTCACTAAAACCCGAACAGGTTACGCGCATTTTGCACAAAGAAGCTCACAGATTGCTTGAAGCAGGCAACACCGAGGAGGCGTGGAAATTATTACTGACCCCGAATTGTATTAAGTGAGCGCAGAGATCTTTCCACTTGCCGCCACTACCCTGTCCGGATTTGAAGAAATCCTTGCAGACGAATTGCGTTCGTTCGGTGCAAGAGATGTACAGATAGGAAGGCGCGCAGTGACTTTTCAAGGTGATCTGGGCTTTATTTATAAGGTCAACTTCCGTTCGCGTTTGGCGCTACGCGTTCTTAAGCCTATCAAATCGTTTGTTGCCATAAACGAAGAGGCATACTACGCTCGCATACGGTCTTTTGCTTGGGAAAAGATCATCAAGCCAGAGAACACAATGGCCATCAGGGTAGCTCTCAACTCGCAAACGTTTCGTCATTCACATTTCATGGCGCAGAAGGCGAAAGATGCCATAGTAGATAGAATTCGGGAGAAAACCGGTGACCGACCGAACGTTGATACAGATAAGCCGGATGTTCCTATCCATATTTACATTGAACGGGAATTTGTCACCATTTCCATGGATTCAACTGGCGATTCTTTGCACATGCGTGGCTACCGACAGATAACCGGACAAGCTCCATTGAACGAGGTTCTTGCAGCTGGAATTGTTGAACTTTCAGAATGGGATCCGACAACTCCATTCTATGATGGCATGTGCGGTTCTGGAACTTTGGCCATTGAAGCGGCCATTAAGGGTTTGAACATGCCTCCTGGACTTTTCAGAAAACAGGGATACGCATTTGAGAAGTGGCCAGATTTTGACAAAGCATTGTTCGATACCATCGTTGAAAGCTCATTGGACAGAATGTCCGACCTAAAACTGCAGATCTATGCCTCCGATGACAGTTCGAACGTGGTTGCAAAGGCAAAAAAGAACATTTACAATGCCGAGCTTGAAGATGAAATTGAGGTTTCTCACCTCAACTTCTTCGACCTGAAACCGAAAGGAAAACGTGGTACGGTTGTTCTGAACCCACCTTATGGTGAGCGTATGGATAAAGAGAACATTGACGAACTCTACCAGAAGTTGGGCGATGCCTTCAAACAGAACTGGCAAGGACACACATGTTTTATCTTCTCTGGAAATTTGGGTGCATTGAAAAAGGTTGGCCTCAGATCATCCTCCAAAAAAGAGTTGTTCAACGGCTCAATAGAATGTCGTTTAGCTCGATTTGACGTTTATGAAGGTTCCAAAAAACACCGCACTGATGATCCGAGTTAAACTGCTATTCTTTTTGACATTGGGAATCTCGTTGAATTCGGTCGCTCAGAATTGGCGGGAAATGATCAATGATCCTGCCATTAACTTTCGTGATGTGCAGGATGCTTTTTATGCCGAATTTGGAGATTCCGTTGGCGGGAAAGGAACTGGTTGGAAACAATTCAAGCGCTGGGAGTGGTTCATGGAGCAACGTTTGAATGACGAAGGCGAAATGCCAAACCACCGTTTGATCTATGAAGAGTTGAAGCGTGCACAATTGCAACAGCAATTCCGTGGTGGCAGTGGTAACTGGCAACTTATTGGCCCCATTGATGAACCACAGAACCATTCAGGTCAATCCATTGGACGTGTATCTGCCATAGCTTTTCATCCAACAGATACAAATCAAATGTGGGCCGGTGCGCCTTCTGGAGGCTTATGGAAATCGGTAGATAATGGCCAATCTTGGGAAACCCTGACAGATGACCTCCCGAACTTGGGTGTTTCAGAGGTGGTGGTTCATCCGTACTTTCCAGATACAATGTATCTCAGTACGGGAGATGGCAGCTCAAGTGATACTTACACCTATGGTGTCTTAAAATCTGTTGATGGAGGACAAACTTGGGACACCACTGGTCTGAGCTTTGGTCTTAGTCAGTCACGAAATATCAGAAGGCTTCTACTCGATTCTTCCAACACAAATGTGCTCATTGCGGCAGCAACCAATGGCATATACAGAAGTGCCGATGCAGGGGTTACCTGGAGTCAGGTTCAAGCAGGAAATTTCTGCGATCTTGAGTTCAAACCATCAAATAGCGACACGGTTTATGCTTCAAGAGCAAACTCATCAGGCCCACCATTCTTCATTTCCTATGATAATGGCCAATCTTGGAATGCCAGCTCAAACGGAATGAGCGCTTCAGGTATTTCAAGAATGAAGATCGCAGTTTCGCCTAACGACCCGAATGTTGTTTACGCTGTAGCCGGAGCAAATGACCAAAGTCTTGAAGGAGTTTACCGATCATCAGATTCTGGTGAAAATTGGTCTTTGCAGACCAACACTCCGAATATGATGAGCGGAGATCAATTTGGAGCTGAAGGTGGCGGCCAAGCCTGGTACTCAATGGATATTGCGGTAGATCCATTCAATGTCAATCACGTTAAAGTTGGGGGCATTAATGTTTGGGAGTCTTTTGATGGAGGTTCAACCTTCCAGCTGGATGCGCATTGGACCGGAGCAAATGGAACATATGTCCATGCCGATCAACATAGATTGATCTTCCATCCATCCACCGGTCAGTTTTATGCTGGCAATGATGGTGGCGTTTACAGACGGTCTTACTACTTCAATGGTTATGAGATCATCAGCACTGAAATGTCCATCACACAGTTTTACCGATTAGCAAACTCCGCCTCAGACCCAACAATAATTATGGGTGGAGCTCAGGACAATGGTACTTTCCGTTGGAAAAATACACTTTGGCAGGCCGTATTTGGAGGCGATGGAATGGAAACAATGATTCACCCTTCCAATCCGAATATCGTGTATTGCACCATACAGCGCGGAGAACTGCACAAAAGCTTGGATGGAGGGAATGATTTTGGAGACAATATAGCACCGGCAGAAGGTGCATGGGTTACTCCATTCATGATGGAACCCGGAGAACCGGAAGTGATATATGCTGCATCCGGCAGTAAAGTTTACAGGTCAGACCAAGGTGGTGCCGGATGGTGGGAATTCTCCCCCACAATTGCCTCATTGAATTCTGGTCCACTGGTGCTCTTGGATGTTGCTCATTCAAATACCGAGTTTGTGGTTTCAGGTTCAAGTAGAACGCTTTATCTCACTAAGGATCTGGGCTCAAATTGGAGCAACATCGTTTCAGGACTGCCTGCGCTTAATATGACCTACGTTGCTTTTGACCCGCTGGATGAAAACACCATATGGGTTACCATGTCTGGCTACACTGATGGTAAAAAAGTTTATCGAACCCAAGATGCCGGTGAAACATGGGAAAACATGACCATGAATCTTCCAAACCTTCCGGCCAACTGCATAGAAATTGAACGAAGCTCAACCGGAGGAGTTTATGTTGGCACTGACGTGGGAGTATATTACTGGGACAGAGACCTTACCGAATGGGAACCCTATATGACCGGGCTTCCTAATGTGATAGTGAACGAATTGGAAATACAGGAAGATGCCAATATGATACGTGCTGCCACATACGGTCGCGGCATTTGGGAGTCTGAAACAAGGAACTTCATCAATGTTGGAATTAATGAATTTCCAACAGAAATATCGAAGGTTAAGATCTGGCCAAACCCGGTTCAAGACAATCTGAACATTTTGTTTGAGGTCAGTGGATCGGATTTCGATATAGTTGATGCCTATGGCCGCACCGTTAGAGCTTCTGTTAATGCATCTCAAAAAAAATCTTTGCAAATAGACATCCAACGACTTGCAAATGGCGTCTATTACCTGAGGTCTGCATCAGGTAAACTTATTGGCAGATTTATTGCAGAAACGCAATGAACAATTGAAGAATGTGTAAGTTTAGTGTTCAAACATCAATTTAAAACCAATTAATCATTAACATGAAAAAGCAACTAGCAATCTTATCAGGAATCATGGCTTTCATGGTACTTGTGGCATTCAAACCCACTTCAGTATCAGACGGTTTTTATACGATAGATACCGAGCAAAGTGTGGTAAACTGGGTAGGCTCCAAGATCACTGGAAAAACACACACAGGAACTGTGAAACTTGTTGAAGGAGGACTGATGGTCGCAGGAGGAAAGGTTGATCATGGCAAATTCACCATTGACATGACCTCGATCAATGTGACCGACCTTGATGGTGACATGAAACAAAAATTGGAAGGTCACCTTAAAAATGACGATTTCTTTGCCGTTGATAAACACAAAACTGCACGTCTGGTAATTGTTGATGTAAGAGGTGACGAGCTGACGGCAGAACTTACCATAAAGGGAATCACCAATAAAGTTACTTTTCCGGCAAAAGTTGTATTCAGCGATAACGGAACCATGACTGCTACTGCGAAGATCGAAGTGGACCGCTCTAAATTCGATGTGCGTTACGGCTCTGGCTCATTCTTCGATGACCTTGGAGATAAAGCAATCGATGACATCATTAAATTTGAAGTTAAGCTTGTAGGAAAAGCAAGTTGACCAAACAACAAGTGCCATTGATAGCCCCGATGATCGGGGCTTTTTTTTGCTCTACATTTGCCGCATGCCAACCGAACGCGAACGATTGCTTCAGCACCTCGCTCCTACTTCCAACAGCCCTATAGGTTTGGAAATTTCAAGAGCCGAAGGGGTTTATATGTTCGACCCGAGCGGAAGAAGATACCTCGACCTTATTGCTGGAATTTCAGTGAGCAATGTAGGCCACAGACATCCGAAGGTGGTGGAAGCCATAAAGACACAGGCCGATAAGCATTTGCACTTGATGGTCTACGGAGAATATGTTCAATCTCCTCAGATACGGTTTGCCAATGAACTTACAGAGGTGCTTCCGCCAAATTTGAACTCTGTCTATTTCGTGAATTCAGGAAGCGAGGCAGTAGAGGGCGCTATCAAATTGGCAAGAAAAGCTACAGCCAGAAAAGGCCTCATCTGTTTTGAAAACGCATATCACGGCAGTTCTAATGGAGCATTGAGCCTCATGGGAAATGAAGAGTTCAAACATCCATTCTACCCACTGTTGCCCGAAACCTCAACCATTAGGCACAACAATTTTGATGACCTGAAAGCCATTACCAAAGAGACGGCTGCCGTTTTCTTGGAAACCATTCAGGGCGAAGCAGGTATTCGAGTTCCGAGCGCAGATTTCATGCAAGCACTTCGTAAGCAGTGCAATGATACTGGAGCACTGTTGGTCCTTGATGAGATTCAATGTGGTTTTGGCCGAACGGGGAAAATGTTCGCATTTGAGCATTTCGATATTGTACCAGATATTCTCTTGCTTGCCAAAGGAATGGGCGGAGGTATGCCTATCGGTGCATTCATTGCGTCCAAAGAGCTAATGTCAACCCTGAGTCACAATCCGATACTCGGTCACATCACAACATTTGGCGGCCACCCTGTCTCTTGCGCAGCAGGTTCGGCCTGTCTATCTGTCATACGCGAAAATGATCTGGCTCAAGAAGCCGAGAGAAAAGGACAGCTTTTCCGGAAGCTACTGACAAACAATGAGGTACGGGAAATACGCGGCAAAGGATTGATGCTTGCCGTACAACTGCGAGATAGTGAGCAGTTATTTGCCGCCATTGATCGCTGTATAGAAAATGGCATTGTAACAGATTGGTTCCTTTTTTGTGATAGCGCGATGCGCATAGCCCCACCACTTACCATATCGGAGGAGGAAATTGCTGAGGCATGCCGAATTATTAATGAATCCATATAAACCTAAAATGAATAGATTTTTCTCTGGCCTCGCGGCCTCGCTCATTGTCATCGGCTCTTCAATCGGAAGCTTTGCTCAAGAAACCAATTCACTGCTCTGGAAAGTTTCCGGAAAAGACATGAACAAGCCATCTTACCTGTTCGGTACCATACACATGCTACCGCAAGACAAGTATTTCTTCACCGAAAAAATGCAGGAAGCCTTTAATAGCAGTGATGTTCTGGCCCTTGAGGCAGAGCTCGAAGTTCCGTTGGCAGAGCAAATGAAAATGGCTTCGCAAATGATCATGCCCGAAGGCAAAAGTTGGGCTGACTATATGACTGCTGATGAATATGCGTTGGTAAAATCCGCTTTTGTAGACTCACTTGGCATTAAAGAGAAAAAGGTGGACAAGTATTCAAAGATCAGACCCATTTACATAAGCGGCCTGATAATGAATGAGCTCTTAGGAAAGGTTAAGATGTATGAACAGGAATTAACCTCCATTGCCAAGAAAGACAGTAAAGAGATAATTGGCCTTGAAACGATACAGGAACAGATGGAAATCGTTTCCAATATCCCTATTGAAGATCAGATCGATGATCTTAAATCGACAACTGCAAGCATGATGCGTGATTACAATGAGATGCTGGATGCTTACATTGCTCAAGATCTAAAGGCACTTGAAGCTACTTCTCAAGAAAGTGAATCGTTCGATAAGATGGAAGCAAAACTACTTACGGAACGCAATGATCGCTGGACAAAGGCAATTCAGGAGAAGTTGGGTGATAAATCTTACTTCTTTGCAGTTGGAGCTATGCATCTGGTTGGAGAAAGCGGTCTTATCAATCAGTTGCAAAAAGCAGGTTATTCCGTTGAGGCGGTGAAATAACCATCTTTGTCAACCAAGAAAATAAGTGGTTTTGAACAGAACAGCACAGTTAAAAGACAAGCGGTATCAGAAAACGCTATCCTTCATGAAACGAAATCTGAAGGATGGCGTCAAATTGCTGGATCTTGGTACTGAAAATCCATTTACACCATATTTGAAAGAGGCAGGATATTCAGTTGTAAACACCCAAGGAGAGAATCTCGATACCGATTATCAGAAATACACTGATACTGATGCAGAATGCGTAACAGCATTCGAGATCTTTGAACATATGCTGGCTCCATTCAACATTCTTAATGGGCTGAAAACAAAGAAACTGATCGCCTCGGTTCCGCTAAAACTGTGGTTTGCAGATGCTTACTGGAATGACAAGGATGATTGGGATAAGCATTATCATGAATTTGAACCAAAACAGTTCGACTTTCTGCTTGAGAAAACAGGATGGAAAATCAAGGATAGCGAGCTTTGGACCTCGGCCGACTGGAATCAACTTGGAATCCGTCCTCTGTTAAGACACTTCACCCCGCGTTACTATATTGTTTATTGCGAGCGGGAAGCTCAGTAGTTTCCTAAGCTGAGCATTACAAGCGTACAGGCAACTTCAACCTCAATTCCTTGTTTTCGCAGCAATTCCATGAACTGCTGATTTTCGGTTCCCGGATTGAAGATCACCCTCTTTGGATTCAATTGGATGATCTTTGAATAGAACTCCTGTTGGCGCATTGGATTCAGGTAAAGCGTTACCGTGTGGAATTCTTCACTTGGCCATTCCGTATGTATAGGAACACCCATTATTTCTGCCGTTTGCAGTCCGAACGCATAGACCGAATGACCATGATGTTTCAACCTTACCACAGCTTCATATGAGTAGCGGTCAGGTTTCGGACTTGCTCCTACCACCAATGTCTTCTTGTCCATTATACGTTCAAAGTTGGGTGAAACAAAAATTCCCTTCCGAAACCGGAAGGGAATCTGTTCACTTGGCGGAGAGAGAGGGATTCGAACCCCCGGAGGTTTAACCCTCAATGGTTTTCAAGACCACCGCAATCGACCACTCTGCCATCTCTCCGAGCGCAAAAGTAAAAGTTTTTCAATTCGTAGAACTGTAATTTAACAAGTCAATATGTTGAGCATTTATTTCGTTTCGTTGTTCTAGTGGTAACTTTGCATTCATGATTCGGTTGATGTTAATACTTTCAGGTGTTTCAGCCCTGTTCTCGGGTTCAGCAATTGCGCAGAATCTGAAGGCAGAATTCGCTATGGCAGAATTTCTTGCTCCCGATGAAGGACCTTATTTGGAAACGTACTTGAAATTGAAAGGAAACAGCCTGGTTCAAGAACAAACAGAAGAAGGCAGCTTTTCAGAAGTTCTGATCACGTACCATGTTTCAAAAGGTGTGTGGGTTCCTTTTAAAGACGCGTACAAGGTGAAAGGTCCAGTAAACAAGCATGGAGTATATCCATTGGATTTTATTGATCAAAGAAGAATTCCGCTTAAACCTGGAGAATATCAGCTGGAAGTAACAATTGATGATCTGAAGGATTCAACGGATTTCATTGCCAAGGTCAGTCAGACCATTGTTATTGAGAAAAAAGGTAGACTGGTGCCCGACACTACCGATATGAATTCAATTCTGCCAGATGAGGCTCCGTTAGGAAGCTTAACGCCCAAGATCTATAAGGCAGGCTACTTTCTTTCTGATATTCAGCTGGTTGATAGTTATAACAAAACCACAAGTCCGAATATTCTGACCAAAGCCGGATACGACCTGATTCCCTACACCTCGAATTTTTATCCTGAAGGAAAAGATAAGATCGGGCTGTATTTCGAAGTTTACAATACCATTGAGTACTTCAATAGCAAGTATTATCTGGGTCTACAGCCGTCAAACCCCGAAGGAAACGGACAGCGGAACAAAGAATTCCTGGTCAACATCTTTATTCAGAATGCTGACAATGGAAAGGTAGTTGAGGGACTGAGGAAATTCTTTAAGCGAGAACCTAAAGAGGTAGTTCCGGTATTGCATTCATTTCCAATTGATCAACTGGCATCCGGCAATTACGATATCGTTGTTGAGATCAGAGACCGCCAGAACACCCTTCTTGATAGGAGAATCGGTTTTTTCCAACGTTCTAACAATGCAATTGAACCAGAACCTGTGGAATACCTTTCGCAAAACGAAAATGAAAAGGAATTTATCGGTTCATGGGTGAGCAAGTATCAAGATCCAGACCTACTAAAGGAATACTTACGCTGCCTCCACCCTATTTCATCTCAGCTGGAAATTTCGCAAGTGAACACACGAATGAATTTCAGAGACCGGAACATGATGCAGGAGTTTCTTTACTACTTCTGGAAAACCCGAAATCCTGAAGACCCAGAAGCTGCCTGGTTAAAATATTTGGCTCAGGTAGAAAAAGTGAATGCAAACTACTCTACCAACATAAAAAAGGGATACGATACAGACCGCGGGCGGGTATACCTACAGTATGGTCCACCTAATACCATTTCTCCAAACTACTTTGAACCAGACACCTACCCTTACGAGATCTGGCACTACTATGTACTGCGAGATTTTAAAAGTGCAGAACAGACCAATAAGAAGTTCGTGTTTGCCAATGTGGAACGAGGCACGGAAGAGTTCCGTCTGATTCATTCTGATGCTAAGAATGAGATAACCAACCGCAGATGGCAATATGATCTGCAAAGTAGAAGTTCGCAGACCATTGACCTGGATGTGGAGGAAGGTGGAGACCAGTATGGTGGTCGTTCAAAAGATTTTTTCAGGAATCCTTATTGATCATTAGCGATCGATCTTGCACCTTGCACGCTGTGCGCGTAGCCATAGTCATACTTAACTGGAACGGAAGGTCTTACTTGGAAAAGTTCCTCCTTTCGGTTGTGCAGAATTCTAAAGGCGCCAGTATATATGTTGCCGACAATGCCAGTACAGATGGTTCTGTTGATTTTGTTGAAGGAGCATTCCCCAATGTTGGCATCATACAGAATGGCGGAAATCTTGGATTTGCAGGTGGCTACAATGCTGCTTTGAGGAATCTGGATGAAGAAATATTTGTGCTGCTAAATTCTGATGTTGAAGTAACTGAGAACTGGCTATTGCCCATCGTTGAATTGATGACCGCAGATGCTTCCATTGCAGCATGCCAACCTAAAATTCTTCAATACGATGGCAAGGACCGTTTTGAATACGCTGGGGCAGCTGGCGGATTCATTGACAAGTTTGGATTTCCATTCTGCCGCGGTAGGTTGTTTGAGACGTTGGAAAAAGATGCTGGCCAATATGATTTGCAGCGAGAAGTTTTCTGGGCAACAGGTGCCTGCTTGTTTGTAAGAAGGTCGGTTTACAATGAAATTGGCGGGTTGGACGATGATTTCTTTGCACATATGGAAGAAATAGACCTCTGCTGGCGGATGAAAAGAGCAGGCCATAAGGTAATGGTTGAACCAAGATCTGTAGTTTACCATGTAGGTGGCGGAACGCTTTCCAGATCAAACCCTTGGAAAACCTTCTTGAATTTCAGAAACGGACTTGAACTTTTGGCAAAAAACCTTCCGAAACGTCAATTGATTCCAACGCTGATCGCAAGAATGATGTTTGATGGAGTTGCGGCTTTAAAGTTCCTTCTTTCAGGTCAATCCAAAGACTTTTGGGCGGTGTTCAAAGCACACATGGCCTTTTATGGAAGACTTGGAAAGACCTTGAAAAAAAGGAAAGGTCACTACCCTATCCTATCAGGTATTTACCAGAAAAGCATAGTTTTCGATTACTTCTTAAGGGGTAGAAAGACCTTCAGCAAACTTCCTTCAGATAAGTTCTGACTGCTTCCACTCCAAGCTTGTAGGAGTTTTTACCAAAGCCAGCTATGCTTCCTACGCAAACCGCAGCTATCAATGAATTGTGTCTGAACTCCTCACGCGCAGCAATATTCGACATATGAACTTCCACCACCGGAACCTCAATTCCAGCAACGGCATCTCTAATGGCCACCGAAGTGTGCGTATAACCGCCAGCATTAAGAACTATTCCATCGACATTGCCATCTGCACTCTGTAGTACATTGATCAGTTCTCCCTCCACATTACTTTGGTAAAAAGTCATCTCAACCTCGGGAAACTCTGCTTTGAGCTCTGCCATCAATTCATCTAAAGTCTGCGCCCCATAAACCTTCGGCTCGCGCTTTCCCAATAGATTCAAATTCGGACCGTTAACAACTAATATCTTCACCCGAAGAGGATTTGCAGGCAAGATATAATTTCGGATATGCAATGGCAACGCGCTATTAAAGGTTTCCGCTCCTATTTACAACTTGAGCGCTCGCTCTCAGCAAACACCGTTGAGGCCTACCTGCGTGATGTAAACCAACTGGAGCATTTTTGCGAAGACCAAGGGTTTGAATCTCCTATTGATGTAAGATCGGAATTGTTGAAACAGTTCGTTCAGCAGATTGCAGAGATCGGGCTTAGTGCCAATACACAAAGCCGAATGGTAAGTGGCGTGCGTTCATTCTACAAATACCTTTTACTGGAAGATAAGATAGAGACAGACCCGAGTGCCCTTTTGGAAACTCCTAAGATCGGGCGAAAACTTCCAGAAACGCTGTCGCCTGAGGAGGTTGAAGCACTTATAGACTCCGTGGATCTGAGCAAGCCGGAAGGAGAACGGAACCGCACCATTCTGGAAACGCTTTACAGTTCTGGGCTCCGCGTTTCTGAACTGGTAGATCTGAAGATCAGCAACATCTACTTCAACGAAGGTTTCATGCGAATCTTCGGCAAGGGAAGTAAAGAACGATTGGTTCCTCTTGGTGGAGTGGCCGCTAAGAGAATCTCCGATTACCTGAAGCAGGTTAGAGTTCACATTCAAATAAAAAAGGGCGCAGAAGACCATGTTTTTCTGAACAGATCAGGTGGTCCACTCTCAAGGGTTATGATCTTCAATATTGTGAAACAGGCCGCAATAGACGGTGGCATCAAAAAGAACATAAGTCCGCACACCCTAAGGCACAGTTTTGCAACACATCTGGTAGAAGGCGGAGCAGATCTGCGAGCTGTACAGGACATGCTTGGTCATGAGTCCATCACAACCACTGAGATCTATACGCATCTCGACCGTGACTATCTACGGTCGAACATCATTCAACATCACCCGAGGGCGTGAAATGAATCGTCTACGTTGGTAAGGTCTTCTGGCGAGATACTGAGCACTGGAATTCTGGAATGATTGACGATCTGCTGAGCAAAAGGCCCCATCAGAAACCCGGTGAGATTCGATTCCTGCTCGGTCATCATTACAATCAGGTTACCACCCTTGGATTCTGCAAAATTCATGGTCATGGTAGCCAGGTTAGAACCAACCAGCGTTGCCACGGTGTGTGGAATTCCCTCCCTATCGAGATATTCCGTTATCTGTTTTACCTTTTTCTCAAAATCGTATCGTATCTCCTCATTGTCTTCTGTTAGGAGAGACGCAATGTGAATTGTTGAACCGAACTTCTTTGCCATGGTTACGGCATAGCGCACCTTTTGCCGGGTTTCAGGGGTGCTATCCAAAGGCAGAATGATATTCAGACATTCTGGGTTCTTAGCTTGTTCTTGAATACTCAATACCGGACAAGATGATTGCGTAACCACCTTGAATGCGTTACTACCAACAAAGAATTCTTCCCAACCAGAAGCACCGTGTGTTCCCATTACAATCATGTCAGCACCAACCTCATCGGCAGCTCTTACGATCTCCTCGTAAATACGACCACTTACCACTTCCTGGGTGACATTGATACCATGCTCCTCTTCAATTCTATTGGCATCTTCTTGAAGACGGGCCTGTGCTGATTCCAGTTCATTGAACTCCGTTTTCCTACTTGGGGCAAAAATCCCTTGGTAAGCTCCTTTTTCAAGAACGTGGATCAGTGATATTTCTGCATTGAATCTTTTTGCCACATCCAATGCATGGTTAATGGCAAGGTTGGCTGTCTCAGAAAAATCTGTCGGAACTAGAATACGGTCAATTTTGAATTCGCTGAACATCTGTTTGGTCTGTTTAGTATGGTGTGAACACAGAAGTGTCTTTTTTAGGAATAGGTATGATACTTAAAACGGGTATGTCTGACTCGTTGATGATACCCTGAGCTGCCGAACCTATGAAATAATCGGTGATATCCGTCTCCTGCTGGGTCATGATCATGATCAGGTCTCCTTTGGATTTATTGGCATAATCGATAACACTTTCAGAAAGCGATTGACCGCCTTTGGTAGCACGAACGATCTCAGCAGTACAATCCACACCTTGCTCTTCAATGTATTTCTTCACTTGATCAAGCTGCCTTGTAAGACGGTTAACCACAAACTCATCGTTTGTTAGAAGAACAGAAACCACGCGAACAATTGAACCGAAACGCTTGGCAAACTCTACAGCCTTGGTCACTTTCTCCTTGGTTTCTTTTGTAAGGTCCAACGGAAGAATGATATTCTGGCATCCTTTACGATGGTGTTTTCCTTTAATGGTGATAACCGGCTTGTGAGATTCTCGCACAACTCGTAGAGCATTGGAACCAATGAACTTCTTCTTGAGCGAATCAGCCCCCGCAGTTCCCATTACAATGAACTGAGCATTGATAACGTCAGCTGTATTAACGATCTGCTCATAGATCTTACCATGGACCTGAATAGGATGCAGTTCAACTTCAAGATTCTTGCTCTGCTCGGTAATGAATTCATCAAGTCGGGCTTTGGCCTTCTTGTCGAAATCAGCCTTATCTATGTCTCCGAAAAGCTTTGCAAGTGAGAACTCCTCACTGATAACATTCAACACATGTATTTTGCTTTCGAAAACACGGGAAAGACTGACCGCCTGCTCAAGAGCAATGACTGATTGATCGGAATAGTCGATCGGTACCAGAATTGCCCCCACCTTGTCTTGATTATTCATAGTTTTGGTTTAGGGCTGCAAAGTTAAGAAAATGGCATGGAGAGAATAGCAGAATCTGAACTTGTATTGAACGAAAATGGAAGTGTATACCACCTGAACCTTCTTCCAGAAAACATTGCAGACACCATAATCCTTGTTGGCGACCAAGGTAGGGTCGGTAAAATATCCCAGTATTTTGATGTTCTGGAGTATTCGGGCCAGAAACGTGAATTTCTGACGCACACTGGCCGAATCGGTTCTAAAAGACTGAGCGTTCTTTCTACTGGCATTGGCACAGATAACATTGACATCGTAATCAATGAGCTTGATGCGTTAGTGAACATTGACCTTGATTCTCGAACAGCAAGATCGGAAACCAAAAGTCTTAATCTTATCCGTTTAGGAACAAGTGGTTCATTGCAAGAAGACCTTCCGGTTGATAGTTTCCTGCTTTCAACCCATGGTATTGGCTTTGATGGTGTGCTGAACTATTACGCGGTAAGCCGAGAGATAGAAGACGCTGAACTTACAGATGAGTTTGTAAGACAAATGAACTGGCACGAGGACTTTCCAAGACCATATATTGTTAAAGGTTCAGAGAAACTCTTTGACCTTTTGAAAGACGGCACCCATCACGGCATGACCGCCACAGCCAATGGTTTCTACGGTCCTCAGGGAAGACAATTGAGATTGAAAGCGCGCGTTGCAGATCTGAACGAACGGCTAATGAAGTTCAACTATAACGGCCATCGCATCACCAATTTTGAGATGGAAACCTCTGCCCTCTTTGGACTCGGAAAGGCCTTAGGCCATGAGTGCGCTACGGTCTGCGCCATTATTGCCAACCGTTTCAGGAAGGAATACAGCAAAAATCATGATCTCTCGGTGGAACAACTCATCGGGTTTGTGGTTGATAGACTAACGTAAGCCATGCGAATAGGAATAGTCTGTTATCCCACCTTTGGTGGAAGTGGCGTGGTGGCCACTGAACTGGGGAAAGAACTGGCCTTGGAAGGACATGATGTACATTTCATTACCTACGACCTTCCTGTTCGGTTCGACCATTTCATCTCCAATCTGCATTATCATGAGGTTGTTGTAAACGATTATCCGCTGTTCGATTACCAGCCTTATGAACTGGTTTTGGCCAGCAGAATGGTTGATGTGGTGAAGCATGAGCAACTCGACCTGTTGCATGTGCATTATGCCATTCCGCATGCCTCGGCAGCGTACATGGCGCGTGAAATTCTTCGATCACAGGGCATCAATATTCCGTTCATTACCACACTGCATGGTACAGATATAACCTTGGTAGGGAAAGACGCTTCGTTTGAACCCGTCATCACATTTGCCATAAATCAATCGAACGCGGTAACGGCTGTTTCAGAAAGTCTGAAGGAAGACACCTATCAGCACTTTAATGTGAACCGAGAAATTGAGGTTATTCCAAACTTCATTGATCTTTCGCGCTACGAAGGCTGCTCTACAGAGGGTGTTACAAAAGCATTTGCACCCAATGGTGAACGCATCCTGTTTCATGCATCCAACTTCCGTCCGGTAAAACGTGTGGAAGACGCCATAAGGGTATTCTCAAAGGTTCGAGAGGAAATTCCATGTAAGATGCTGTTTGCCGGAGATGGTCCGGACCGACCTAAGATTGAAGCCTTATGCCGACAATTGGGCACCTGTAAGGATGTGCACTTTCTGGGCAAACTCAAGCATATAGAAGAAGTCTATTCTGTGGCTGATGCATTTATTCTTCCATCAGAAACAGAAAGTTTCGGATTGGCAGCACTGGAAGCCATGGCATCTCATGTACCGGTCATCTCCTCCAACACTGGTGGAATACCAGAGATCAACATTCATGGAGAAACCGGTTTTATGAGCAATGTGGGAGACATTGATGATATGACAGCCAATACGTTGAAACTTCTGAAGGATGATGAGCTGATGGCCAAGATGAGGCAGCGGGCCTATCTGCGCGCTAAGGAATTCTCAAAGGATTCCATTATTCCGATGTATGAGCGACTGTATGAACGCACGCTGGCAGATAGCAAACCGAATCAGAACGCGTAGTTGCTCCAAGCGTACCATACCAACCTGAATCCAAAGCCTATCAGCAGCACACCGACCACACGGTAAAACTTGCCCAGCAAGCGCGGCTGCACCAGTTTCTTCAACCTATCTGCAAACACCACTTTAGAGCTGTCTGTAAACAGCAGCGCCAACAGTGCAGCACCAAGAAAAACCCAGAGTTCCACGCCTGTTCCGTACTTGATCTGCCCCATTCCTATTACGCTTATCCACACCACAAACACAAAGGGATTCACAAAATTGACCAGAAACCCTTTGGAGAAATACGTTACATAGTGATGGGCTTTCAAATCCACATTGCTGTTCACATTGGTATTGGGAAACAAGAGGTAACGAAACCCCAAACTGAACAGGATCAATGAACCAACCACTGCCAAATAGAACTGGTTGGTGGGATTCTCAAATAATGGAATGGCCCCAAAAGCGCAAAGCGAAACAGCAACAATGTCGCTTATGAAAATTCCGATGGTCACCAGCATTCCTGGCCAAAAACCATGGTTAAGGGTTGTGTTGACCAAGGTGAAGAAGACAGGTCCGATGAAAATGATCATTCCGAACCCTATTGCAAAGCCTTCCAGAAACGCCATGCGGCTAAGTTAATCTTTCGACTATTCCTTAAAGGGTGTGCGCTGAACCCACTCCTTTGGACGTATGTTCTGAATGAACCGCTTTACAATAGAGTTGGTGATCGGGTTAAGGTGCTTAATGAGCAAATGATGGTTCACTGGTTCTGCCCCCATGGTGCTCTTTATCTCCATGGCCGTTCTGGCAAGGTCAATACTCTTGGCACCATCCTGAATGGCATCGTCCAACAGGTTGTAGAGCATGTTCTGGTAAAGGGCAAATTCATGATTGTAATCGTAATTGATACCCACAAAACTGGCATAGTTGTGTCCTAAACCTTTGATGTAAGAATAGAACCCGATCAGCTCGTTATCCTTGAAATAACCTTTTACCACAAAGCGGTCTTCCAATGCGGCCTTCAGGTCTATGAAATACCTCGGGTGGATACTCACCATATGAAAGTCTGCCCCTGCCTCCACATTCTTGAACAACTTCATAATGGTATCGTTCATCTGCTGAATCTCATCCACGTTCAACTCGCGCAGTTCAAGATGACACGCTTGCTTAATGGCCTTCTTGGCCCTAACGCGATACTTGGAACTGAAATCGTTCAACACACTGACAAAATCGGTCCATTCTTCTCTGATAGTGGAAGTCATGTTGGGTTGAACTGCAAACGGTGTCAGGTCCTTGTCAAGCAGTTGCAACTCATCGCGAAGCGGCTCATTGATGTCTTTGATGAGAATACAGCGTATCTTCTTACCTGAGCGGTTGGAGTCTACGATCTTCCTCCAAGCCGTGTCAACTATCAGCGCCTGTTCTTGCTTGGATAAACTTGCCGTGAAAAAAGCTCCATGTTCTCCAGACTGCAACAGGTTTCCCTGAATGAGCAATCGGGCCTTAATGCTTTCCAAACTGGAAGCAATAACCCCTTTTGCCTTATTGAAGAATGAGTTGGTGTCTCCTACCTTTTCGGTGTCCACATTCTTGTCCACATTGGTAATGTGCACATCGGTTTCCTGGTAGTAAAGAATGGCAATGGGTTCTTCTGCACGGTAGGCTACCACGTAATGAAAACACATTCCCTTGTACGGGTGCTGCTCCAAGGCGGCCAGATAAGGCGCTGATAGCAGATAATTGCCACTTTCGTGTACCATCTTGCTCCAATGTGCCGCAGGAACATCAAATGCCGATGTGAAATGCGCCAGCGAAATATCTGACGCCACACTACCCTCTTCGCATTGCTTGCGCAATCCTCCAATTCGCTCTCGAATAAAGTCTAATGAAATGGACAAACCAATTATGAATTAAGAATGCACAATTATCAATAACAGCTGACCTGACAAACCAAAGATAGACTTAAGCTGTGGGTGCGCTAATAATCGGTTAGAAATAAAGTGATCATGCCAACCAATGTGTTTCTCCGAGCCATCGTTCAATAACTGATTCAATGGTCTATTGTTCATTCTTAATTCATAATTGTTCATTGCTAATTGTTGATGGGTATTTTTGAAACCGTGAGAGCAACCCTGTTACTATTCATTCTTTCAATCTCAACCCTTGCGGCCTGGGCGCAGGATGAAGATTACTATGCTCCTGAAAAAACGCGCAAACCGATGAGCCAGACCGACCTCAACGACTTACACCGTTGGGGACCGAAAATGGGAATTGAGGCGTGGGGCTCCGTTGGTTACTCACACTTTTACACACCATCAACCATACAGGGCGGATTCAAACAAGCAGTTGGCGGGCTTGGCTACGATGTTGGAATTGGCCCGCGGATGCGCATCTACCACAAGTTGGCCATTGCTTTCGGATTTCAGTTCTCAGGAAGAGGATACAGCACGCAACTACAGGCCTATGCTGAAGTTGACACTGGCACAGCTCCCAATAATGGGGCAGCAGGGCTTGATGTAGACGTAAGCGAGAAAATGAACATGCAGTATCTGGGCTTTTACATCAAACCTGTTATTGAATTGAGCCGGAAATTCCATCTGGCAATTCTCTTCCATCCAAGCTGGGAACTCGTTAACAGGCGTAAAGGATATTCCACACAGACCATTGTTGGAGGCCCTTCGAACCTCATCGGTTCTACCGGAACAATCCAAAACGAATCTTCATTTGAGCTTGAACCCAAGCAATTTGAACTGGGTTTGGAATTCGCTTATAAATGGATGATCGCCCCTCAGCTTATTCTGAAACCACACTTCGGAATCAACTTTGCCACTTCTGCCATATTCCATACTGGTGCAGAACTACCAACACCCTTTGGTGGTTGGGAGCAGAACCCGAGCTTCATGACCCTCCGGTTCGGTGCCATCTTTGAAACAGGGCTTTGGTTAGACAAACCAAAAACACCCTGATCCGAGAATAAGGAGGGAAGTCTATTTTGGCACGTTGAGTTCCATTCGGTCTTCCATATCCTGCACCACTGCCTTTCGGAAACTGACATCTGGCATCTGCCGCATCTGCTCAATGTAGTCTGCTATATCCACCTTTTCAGACTGTAACCGAATATGCTTGAACAGTTTAGGCAATCCCTGCCCTGGCACCTGCACATGATGTAGACCACCGCTGTACACGATCACCATTTTACCAGTCTGAAGCATCTCCAGAATATCTGCCACCCCACCTCTTACCGACATTGGATTACCGTGTTTGTCCAAACCATCTGCCCGTTTCATACGTCCCTCTGGGGCAATGATCACTACGGATTCTGGCTCAATGGCATTCAGAAAATTGTCCCATGTCTCATCCCGCTCACGCGATATGGGCACCATCTTAGGGGCAATGTATTTAAGGAACTTGCCGGCAATGGGCCTATCCATGGTAACATCTGCACCAGGAGCAATAATGCGCCCCGCAATGCGCCAAAGCATGCGCCATGGAGCGGCACCCAACAACAAAGGTTCAAATAGGCTGGTGTGGTTAAGCAAAACCAAAAGGCGCATGCCTTTCCATGGGTCTTCTTCATGGTTGTGCAGCCAAGTGTTCTCCACCTTGTAAAACGTAATGGCAAACAGCTTGATGCTGGCAAGCGCAATAAAGTTGGCCAACCGTTGTAGAGACATTGCAGCAATGTAGTATTTCCCGAAAGATTTTCTCTCTACTGTGCGAACATCCTCACCCGTTTCCAGCTATCCGTTCTTCGATCTGTGGGTTGTCCGTTTGCCTGAGTAATTACCCATTTACCTTTAGGTGCACGCACATCGTAAACAATAGAAACGCTGCCGTTCTTGAAACTACCGGCTGTCGGGTCAGGATTCTCAGCTGTCAATTGCTGCAAGTTGACATCTCCTTCGGGAAGATAAATGAGTCCGAAGTCTGGATCTGAATACGTAACAACCGTTACATCATTATTGGGTTGGAAGAGTTTCCAATTTCCCAACGAGTCTGTGGCTTCGTACCGACTGGGAACCTGCACTGCACTACGCGCCACTGCAAACCGATGGTGCACTCCGGTATTGTTCCACTTTTGCCATTTGCCAGATCCATTGATGTGAAAGCAATCGTTCAGGTCAACGGCATCATCATCCAGCATCAATACTATTGGCCGAGCCACAATCTGTGAAGCCTCTCCCCGCTGAAAACCTCCGGCCGAAAGCAGAAAACCATTGCCGCGACTATGAATTTCGGGGCTACTACCCTTACCATGACCAATAAGCAGCAAACGTTCAGAGTTATCCACTTCCCACACATCCATTGGCGGGCGGTAATCATAGATTACTGCCGACATTGCCTGATGATGATTGTGCGCTATGTCTTTTGGCTCGAAGGAACCTTGGTTCTTTTCCAGCCACCATGCTTTCATCATGCTGGTAGAGGCATTATCGGTTAGCGATGTACTCTTGAAACGCTCCATTCTTCTTCTGAAAGGTGCACTCTTTCTGAAATGGGAACTGGTCTGCATATACTCCCATGCCCAATCATCCAGCACTTCCTGGGTTTTCTTCTTTATGGCTTCAGAATCAGCATACGAATACAGAATAAGCAATGCGCTGATGGTGTACCCTTCGTATGGTTTTGAATTGAACTCGTATTGCCCCGTGGTGTGAAGTTCTTCAAGATTGTCGATTAGGAATTGCTCCAATCCGTTGGTAGCGTTGTTGTATTTGGCATCGGTTTCTGCATGCGCCCACATCCATTGGTTTTTAAGGTATTGCGATATGTTGGTCATGAGAATATGGTTCTCCGTATCCTTCATGATCTTCATGGTTCGCGGTGTTTTCTTGTGCGGTCTTCCTCCTTCTTCTACCAAAAGCACATGCGCCAAATGCTCTTCGGTTCGGTTCCAAAGAATTGTTGAATCTTCTGCAAACCGATGCAGAATGGAAGCCAATATCACCGTGGTGAAGTCATAATCGCCTTTAGGGTTAAGGGCACCGCTGGTGCCGCTGTTTCCCCAAGGCACAGATTCCAGCAGATAGTTGTTTACAAAATCAATGTCTCGGCCTGCAACCAGCTTGGCGATCAACAACCGCTCTGGGCCGCGCTGGTCTTTCTTCTGCGGTCTTACCACATCTTTTGAGGCAAACTCCAAAACCAACGGGTGGGTTTGTAACGCTTCATCCGAAACACGCTCGGGTCGGTTACCATGGGCGGGGTAATTGGTCTTCTCTATCTTCTTGAAGCTGTTCTGCCAACTATTACCGAAATAATAGGCACAGGAATTAAGAAACAGGAGACCAGAAAGGGCCAGTGCAATTCGCATAACGCAAAGCTAGCACTCCGATCAAGACCTACAGGTTTCGGAAACCTAGCAGGTCTCGTAACAGATATTTACTTTGGCCTGCTGAATGGCAAATCGGTTAGAGAATAATTCACTGCAATTGGGAACCATGCCCGTGTTCCTCACTTCCATTGCCACTATTCTGGGTGCCATTCTTTTCTTGCGTTTTGGATATGCGGTGGCAAACATCAGCCTGTTGGGAACCTTTGCGTTGGTCATCATTGCCAATATGGTTACCGTGCCAACGGCTTTAGCCGTTTCAGAAATTGCAACCAATCAGAAGGTAGAAGGTGGCGGCCTTTACCATATCATTTCCAGATCGTTCGGGTTGAACATTGGTGCTGCCATTGGAATTGCATTGTATCTGAGTCAGGCCATCAGCGTTTCGTTTTACGTGGTAGCTTTCACAGAAGCTTTTATGCCGATCATCAATGAGTGGGCAGAAATGCTTGGATATCGTATCCTTTACAATCAGGCCATCAGCATACCCACTGTGCTTCTCATAATCGGGTTAATGCTCTACAAAGGTGCCGACATGGGCATTAAACTGCTCTACCTTGTCATAGCACTGCTTACAGCATCATTGGCCTTGTTTTTCTTCGGATCAACCGGCTATGAAGCGGACTTCAGTACACTTACAGATCACATTGCTGATCCTGATGATTTCTTTCAGGTTTTTGCCATCTGCTTTCCGGCTTTTACAGGAATTGCTGCTGGAATTGGCCTTTCTGGCGACTTGAAAGATCCGAAGGTTGCCATACCACGGGGCACTATTGTAGCAACACTTACAGGAGGCGTCATTTACATGCTGGTGGCCTACAAATTGTTCCTTTCGGTTTCTCCAGATGAACTGGGAACGAACATGATGGTCATGGAGAAGATCGCGCTCTGGGGGCCCATCATTCCAATAGGTCTGGCGGCCAGTACTATATCTTCTGCCATAGGGTCAGTGATCATTGCCCCACGTACATTGCAGGCAATCGGCAACGACCGCATATTTCCTTCTGATGCATTGAACAAATGGCTCTCTAAAGGAACAGCCAAAGGCAACGAACCAATCAATGGTTCACTCATAACCGGAGCCATCTCGTTGCTTTTCGTGGCCATTGGCTCGGTTGATTTTGTTGCAGAGATTATTACCATGTTCTTCATGGTAACCTATGGCGCCATCTGTCTCATTTCATTCTTGGAACACTTCGCAGCCGACCCTGCTTATAGACCAACTTTCCGTTCGCGCTGGTACATTTCTTTACTTGGAGCCGTACTGAGTGTTTGGCTCATGTTCAAGATCAACACGGTTTACGCCATTGCATCGCTCAGCATTATGCTGCTCATATATTTCAGCGTAACGTATTTCAGTTCGCAGCAGAAACAGATGGCCAAGGTCTTTCAGGGTGTCATTTTCCAGCTAAGCCGTAGACTGCAAGTGTTCCTTCAGAAAGCAGATACAGGAGAAGAGACCGAACACTGGCGGCCGAGTGTGGTGTGCGTTACAAGCCATTCTTTTGAGCGGTTTGCCGCGTTCGATATGCTGAAATGGATATCGTACAAATATGGTTTTGGAACATTCATTCATCTTATTGAAGGCTATCTGTCCAAAAAGACCAACGCACAGGCAAAAGTTGCGCTTACAAGACTCATCAAAATGGCAGAGAGCTCGCACAGCAACGTTTATCTCGATACGCTGATCAGCCCATCTGCCACTTCAGCCATTGCGCAGGTCATTCAGCTGCCAGGCATTTCGGGCAAAGACAATAACATGTTGATGTTCGAATTTGCCCGAAGTCATCCAGAAGACCTCGAGCAGATCGTAGAGAACTATTCACTGATCCGCTCAGTGAATTTTGATACTGTGATTCTTGGAAGTACAGAAAAAGGATTTGGTTATCACAACCAGATGCACATTTGGATTACCCCTACCGATTATGAGAATGCCAACCTGATGATTCTGCTGGGTTACATCATTCTTGGCCACCCAGAATGGGAAGAATGCGAGATAAGTATCAACGCCATTGTTCGTAAAGACCAGATGAATGAGCAGAAGAACTATCTGCTTGATCTGACCACCAGTGGACGACTTCCTATCTCATCAAAGAACATCAACATCATCATACAGGAGGAGAATCGCAGCATTAGAGAGATCATTTGTGAGCGCTCAGCACAAGCTGATCTTACATTGATCGGTTTCCGTAGCGAATCTGTGAAACGCAAAGGGGCTGAGGTGTTCTTCGGTTATGAAGGGCTGGGCAATATCCTATTTGTAAATGCGGTGAGCGAGAAAGAGATCAATATGCTCTGACAGATCTCTCATTGGCATCCGTTTATTCTGATTTTCAACCATTTACATTTTGAGGTGTAACTTCGTCATTTAGTATCTGGAGAGCAGATCTTAAGATGAGAACCAAATCAAAGAAATTTCGTTGAACCCATCCGATGTTCTCCCTAAGCTCCAATAGCAAGAAGAACCTGAGCGACAATGAGCTGATCGAACGATACCGGTATTCGTACGATAATGCCTATATCGGGGAACTCTACCAGCGCTATTCGCACATGCTTTTCGGGGTTTGCCTTAAGTACCTGAAAGACGAAGAACAGGCCAAGGACATGGTTATGGAGGTCTTTGAAAAGGTACTTAACGACCTCAAGCGGCATCAGGTTGAGAATTTCCGTACTTGGGTTTACAGTGTGGCAAAAAACCAATGCCTGATGCTTCTTCGTAAAGAAAAACGGATAGATGCCAGGCATGAGGAATACGTACATGTGTCTGCTCAGATCATGGAATTGGACCTACCCGAACATCTTAACGGAGAAAATCAGGAAGAGACGGATAGGAAATTGATGCAGGCGGTTGACAATCTTAAGCAGGATCAGCAACAATGCATCAAACTCTTCTATTTCGAAAAGAGATCTTACGAAGAAATTGAGGCTCAGACCGGTTTCACTTACAAGCAGGTGAAAAGCCATCTACAGAATGGAAAACGCAACTTAAAGATCCAACTCAGCAAACAAAATGAGTGAGAAGGTTTACATACATGACAGCCATGGCAGCCAGATTCCGCTTTTAGACGAATTCGGGAATCTGAGCATGCAGGTCATTATGCTCTATTCTGAAGATAAGTTGACAACTGCAGACCGAAAGGTGGTAGACGAGTTTGCAGCAACAGACGAAATGAGTCGTGATGCGTTGGATGGTTTTACCATGTCGGCTGCCAATGCGTCTCGTACGCGACATGCGGTAAATGACTTGAATACAAAGATCCAAGAACGAAGTGGTGCAAAGGCCGCTTCTCCCCTCATGCCTAAAGATGAGAGCAGTTTTGACTATCGTAAGCTGGCTGCTGCTGTAGCATTACTTGTGGTGATCGGGGGTGCAACCTTCCTACTTTCTCAGTTATGGAACAAGAATGAACTTGCAGACAATTCCGCTGGCCAAGTAGAACAGGAAACTCCGAAACCTATGGTTTCTACCAATACTGAGACGCTGAGCGAACTCACCGATTCAATTTTTGATGAAGCGCCTGCACAGGATAAAACATTAGTAGTTGAGGAGGCCAAACCGAAAAAAACGCCAACGGAAGCTGATACTAAGCCATTTGAGGAGCCGAACAAGGCGATGCTCAAGGAGAAAAAAGCCGAGATGGTCGGAAATGTCAATACCTCGCCTCAAGTTGAGGAAAAGGCCATGGCCATGATGGATGATCTGGTTAGCGATACTGAGCGTTCTGATGAGGTAATTGCTGCTGTTAAAGATGATGCTAAGGATCTTGCCACTACGGGTGTTGAAAAAGGCCTGGCAGGAAACGGAAACATCCGATCAGAAACTGCAGAGGAAGAGTCCGCTTTACAGAAGGCAACTGCGGAAACAGAACGTAAGAGGGAAGAACAGCCGGCAACAGCTATTTCGCAACAAGCACAAATGCCAACAAGAGGTCAAGCTGCTGCCTACGATGCAGATCGGTCTGCTCCTGAGCGAGGATCTACAGATGTAGCCCGTTATCCTGGTGGCGACATCAAAATGTACAAGTTCATTGAGCAGAGAAAGAACTATCCGGAAGCACTCAGACAACAGGGAATTGGCGGAAACGTTACCATTTCTTTTGAAGTTGACCCAGATGGTCGTGTTACCAATGCTAAGGTTAAAAAGGGAGTTAACGGAATACTGGATGAAGATGCGCTTCGAGTGGTCCGTTCAATGCCCTCATGGACACCGGCCAAAGAGAATGGAAATCCAATCCCTTCATCCCGCTCGGTGGTTATCAAATATGGAGATTGATCAGTCTCTGATCACGTGCACTACCCCAGTGTACACATGCCTGTCAAGGTCTGCAAATTCACGGAAAGTGATCTGGTAAACATAAGTACCATTCGGAACAGGCTTTAGCGATTCCATGTGCATGCCATCCCATTTTTTGCCCCACTTACCCGTTTGCCAAACCATTTTGCCCCATCTATCAAAAATGAACATGTCGTAGCTGTCCTCCTCAATTCCCTCACCCTGCGGGTAGAAATAGTCGTTGTTTCCATCGTTGGTGGCACCATTCTGACCAGGAGTAAATGCGTTCGGAATGTAAACCGTAAGAAGCGGGTCAATATTCACGTAATTGTAAACGGTATCGTTGCAATATCCGTTAGATGCCAATAGCTGAACCAGATAATCTCCAGACTGATCATAACGGTGAACCGGATCTTCCTCAAAACTCATTTCACCATCGCCAAAATGCCACTGCCATTGAATGGTTCCATTAGAATTATTGATGAACTGAACTTCTTCATCTAAAAAGCTCTCTCCAGAAATTCGGTATTCAAATGCTCCTTCGGGATAAGGAAGGTCATCAGCTACCGATGAGTAAACAGAATCAGCACATCCGTTGGCATCAGTAACAACCACTTCGTAGTCTCCAGCATAAAGTCCAAAATGAGTTGCAGTTGCAACTCCATCAGGCTTCCATAGATATGTGTACGGAGGAGTTCCGAAAGCCGCCTGTACCACTGCTGCGCCTTTTCCCTGTCCGCAGGTGTCTGTAACGTAAGAAGGTGTCAGTATCATTTCTGGTGGAGCCACTAACGTGAAGGTCTCGGTAATTTCACATCCGTGTGCATCCGTTACGGTGGCAGTAACGGTTCCTTCACCAAGGTCAGATGCTGTAGTTCCTACCTGAGAATTGGGATCATCCCAAGTGGTCTGTGCATAAGGTGTTGTCCCACCAGATATCTGCGTTATCTGTGCAACCCCATCTGAGCCACCAAAACAAGAAATTGGGGTTACCGTAGACTCGACAACCAAAGGATCCGGTTCAAAGAGTTCAACCGCATCGGTACTAACGCAACCATTGGCATCGGTAATGTCAACAAAATAAATTCCAGTGGTGAGGTCTTGGAAAGTATATGCCCCGGCACTGGTGCCCTGGTCCACTGAATTTCCGAAAGCATCAGACAACTCATAGCTAAATGGAGATAGGCCATTCTGAGTTGCAGTTATCTGGCCATCATCACTTCCATTGCAGTTCAGATCTACTGGTGTAAGAACAATTTGAAGAGGAACTGGGGGCTGAGTAATAGTGATGGTGGTAGCGTTGAGACAACCAATTGCATCTGAAACAACCACATTGTAGGTGCTCGAAATAAGACCGGTTATGGTCGATGTTCCCTGACTGGCCAGGTCCGCCTGTAATGGTTGGTTGAAAGCATCCGTCCAAACAATATCATACGGTGCTGCGCCATTGGAAACAGTTAGCACCGCCTGACCATCATCTCCACCATAGCAGATATTATCGGTAATGGCGAAATCAAACACCAAACCCAGTCCGTCTGGAACTGCGTAAGATGCCACAACAGTGCAGCCGTTTGCATCGGTTACCGTAAGGTCATAAACTCCAACCGAAAGTGCGTTCGGGTCTTCTCCCGCCCAATCAAATGTATAAGGCGGTGTACCGCCTGATGGAACTGGGGTTGCGGTACCATCATTCAATCCGGGGCAGGAAGTTTCAGTTACATCAACAGTTGCGGTGAGTTCAGCTGGTTCAGCAATATCAACCTGTCCTATTATTTCGCATCCATTGGCATCCGAAACAGTACCCGTGAACTGACCTGGACAAAGTGCCGTTATTGAAGCCGTGGCAGCCCCATTGCTCCATGATACGGTTACTGGCTGAGCACCGCCATTTATAACAGCTTCTGCAGTTCCATCGCACGCACCGAAACACGTTACATCAGTGGCATTGAATGTTGCTGTTGGGCCTGGATTGACAGTGACCTGCTGGTCTACCGTAGCATAACAGCTATCTAACGTAAGAACACCAAGTGTAACCGTGTAAGATCCGGCTGCCGGAAAAGTATAGCTGGCATCGGTAGAAATAATGGTGTCACCTTCAATTACCCATGCACTTCCAAGAATCACCGAACCGTTTCCATTAGAAGTATTGGTGAAATCAGTAGGGTTTCCTTCACATACAGTGGTGAAAGTAAAATCGGCAGTTGGAGAAGGTGAAATAGTAACATTTTGAGACTCTGGTGTAGCCGGACAGTTTTCAGTTACATCTAAAGTTACCGTCTGACTTCCCGAAGTGGGCCAAGCCACTTGATATGGTCCCTGACCTGCTCCACTTACCACTACACCGGTTCCAAAATTCCAATTGTAAGTTGCGCCTGCTGTGGCATTTCCAGTGTAAGTAATGTTAACCGGTTCTCCGATACAGGCAGAAGGATCAACGGTAAAAGTGGTGGTTGGACCAGGAAGAATGACCAGATCGACCGACTCTTGAGCAGAGCAGGCATAACGATCGGTAACATTGACATCGAAAGTCTCTGACTGTTGAGGAGTAACCGTAATTGAAGCTGAAGCTGCGGCAGTACTCCATAAATACTGGTATGGCGTTGATCCAAGTAAAGTTGATGCAGTGAGAGTTATCGGAGTTCCGGCACAAACATTATTGGCACTTACATCAACGGTTATTTCCGGACAGAGATTGACCTCAATTACGGAGATGCTGGTTTCGTTGCATTGAAGGTCGTTCCATTGTCCTCCAGGATAGATCTGAACGCACTGTTCACCGAATTCACATTCATAGTCGCATGACCCGAAAAGGCCATAATCCTGATAGCCGTTGTTATTCGGTTCTCCACCGGCCCAATTCTGATAGACACTTGGCGTACCGTTAGGGATGAACGGACCTGTTGTACCGTCACTGGCATAGAACTCGGTGGTGCCAGTGCCAACCCGTTGATATCCGATCCATATTGTCTGTCCGTTGAATGCACTGGCATCCAGTGCCGCAGATACATTAGCATTCTCAGCTGCATCATTCATTACAACCAGGTTTGCGCCAAGGGTTGCAGCTGCTGCTTGAGCTTGAGCGGCTTCCTGCGAATTGGGATTCACGAAATACATACTACATGGCTGCCCTTGAACTGCAAGCGGCACATATCCGGCTCCTGTAAACGTGCTATTGATCAATGCAATATCGCAGGTAGGAGATTGGGCACTCGCACCATAATATGCAAACATCGACAGCAACAACAGCATATGTCTTATCAAGCTGTTGAATCCAAACTTAGACAACGAAATAGGGGTTTTCATCAGGTTGTTGAAGTACGCCAAATTGATTGTAACAGCCGTTATCAGACCGTACTAGTTTTCAACACAAAGACGAACTGCAATGCAGAGAGTTGCTAATCGCGAATAACGGTAACAATACCTTTATATTCATGACGGTCAAGGTCTGCAAACTCCCTGAACTTAATAAGATAAACGTACGTCCCAACTGGCACTTCCTTGCCCGAGAACATGTTTGTTCCATCCCATTTCTTACTGAAATTGCCTGTTGCCCAGACCAGTTTACCCCATCGGTCGTAGATGTACATATCATAACTCTCAAGTTCAATACCCTCTCCCTGTGGGTAGAAATAGTCGTTAATTCCATTCCTACCAGGTGTAAATGCATTGGGCACGTAAACTAAGAGCATAGGGTCTATGTTAACATATTGATAGGCCGTGTCAATGCAATAACCATTTGATGAAAGCAACTGTACAAGGTAATCTCCCGCCCTATCAAAATGATATTTTGGATCCTTCTGATTAGAGGATTCTCCATCTCCAAAGAACCAAGTCCATTGAGAAGTTCCCACAGAATTGTTGATGAACTGAACCTGATTATTGAGAAGATTTTCACCTCCAATTCGATAGTCAAACGCTGCAAATGGATAAGGCAGATCGTCAGATACTTCAACAATGGTTGAATCTCTGCAACCATTGGCATCAGTTACAACCACTTCATACATACCTTGAAAGAGACTGTCGAGGGTTGGTGCTGTTGAGCCATCCAACTTCCAGAGATAATTGTATGGTGGAGTTCCCAGAGATACATTCAAATATGCCAGACCTTTACCCTGACCGCAGGTGTCCGTCAAGTATTGGGGCGTTAGTGTTAAAGGTGGCGGGTTGTCAAAATCAAAGACCGCCTCAGCAGTACAGCTATTGGCATCCACCACGGTAGCGGTGTAAGTTCCAGAACTGAGGCCTGTTGCGGTATTTCCTACTTGTTGCATAGGGTCATCCCATGTAGTTTGACCATAAGGTGTTGTTCCTCCGCTTATCAGGTCAATGGTTGCAACCCCCTCATTGCCATTGAAACAAAGAACCGGACTCATAGATGTTTCAACCTCTAACTGATCGGGTTCAAAAAGCTCTGTATTCTCCGTTGCTTCGCATCCTTGAGCATCGGTGGCCGTAATGAAATAAACCCCGGCATCTAATCCTTGGAAAACGTGATCAGCCTGACTATTCGTTTGCTGAACAGGATTTCCTATTACATCAACTACCTCAAAACTGAAAGGAGAAACTCCACTGTAAGAGACCCCGATCTCCCCGTCTGCACTTTCGAAACACGAAAGATCGGTTGTACTGAGTGTAATTACCAATGGTGTTGTGGGCTCACTAATAAGAATTGGAGCAATAATTGAACAGCCTGTAGCGTCTTGAGCTCCTACCAGGTAACTACCAGCAGCCAGACCATCCAATACAGATTGACCATTGGTTTGAACATCTATGAGAAGCGGTGAACCGAAAGCGTCAGTCCAAACAACATCAAATGGAGCAGTTCCGCCACTGATGGATATTGACACTTCTCCTGAGGTTCCTCCTAAACAAAGGTTATCCGTTACCTGTGTATTCAGTACCAAAGGATCGGTAGTGGAAACTTCCACTTGAACAACCGCAGTACAACCATCCGCATCAGTTGCGCTTACGTTGTACAAACCCTCTATCAGACCTTGAAAAGTATATGACCCATTAATGGCATTGCTGGTCTCTATTACACCAGATATATCGGAAATCTCATAAACCCACGGACCAACACCTTGGCCAGTCACCTCTACACTACCGTCTGGAGCACCAGAACAACTGTTTGGAGTAACCAAGGTATCAGGTTGCGGACAACAATCGTAATAGATTGTCATGTTCGGTATTCGTGGAGCATAATCAGCACCGAATGCATAATCCTTTCCAGTTCCTTCAAACACAGAGATGTTCCCGTCAGTTACATATAAGGCGCTTACCACAGTACCATTCGTGTAATCAATATTTGCAGCCCCACCGGTTTCTGTAACATAGAACGCAAAGGTCTGTCCCTGTGGAATGTCTACATTCAGCGCAATAGGAATAGGCGTAGGAACATTTGCTCCAAGACCTACAATATTGTTTGCGGAACCAGCTAATGTCCAAGCACCAGGAGTGGTTGTAAAGCCTACATGCGTTCCTGCCTTATAGTAGATCTCCATGTTATAAGGAGTCACCGTTTCACCCATGTTACAATCAAATCCGGTAATGGTAACATCTACCCCAGCGGTAATGTCGAACATAATGCCATCCTGACCATTATTCTCGTTGTAGAGTGTTGCAAGTGGGTCGCACTGCGCATTGACAAACTTGGCAGAAGAAACCACAAAGGCAAGTAAAATGATGTTTCTGAGAAAAGAATACGGGTTCAAACGCAATTGAAAAAAGCTAAGTGTCAAATATCGTCTTTATAGGTCATTGAGAAGCCCGGCATCCAACCTAACTACCAATAGAACGTCAAACATGCAACAGGTTGCTAATCGGTTGGAACATTAAATACATACTGTTGTTGTTCATACCGGCTACAAGCAAGGCAACCTATAAACAAGAATGCAGTTAACTTTGTAGTATGCGCAGTTTATTTACAATACTCGTTGTTTGTTTGGGATTGAATTCCTTTGCGCAAGACGCATACCAAAGATACACCACGGTTTACTCTGTAGAAGGTAGCATAGCTGCTTCCTTTGCTGGTTTAGATGTATCTCCAACCTTTTCTATTTACAGAAATAGCAGCAAGGTTGATATTGGTTTGAACATCAAAGTTTTTGACATTTGGAAAGATGGCCCTGGAATTATGGGAACGTATCTCAGCTATAAGTACTATCCAAACCCGCGAGACAGAGAATTCAATCTATACTTCGGTTACCACAACATTTTTACAACTCACGATAAGGGTAAAAAATTTAAGCGTGTGTATGACAATAGCGCGGACGGGTTCAGGTCTCCTGACAAAATCTATCTACTAGAGAATACAGTTGGAATCGGATTCGATTATCAAGCTGGAAACAACGTATATCTCTTCAATGATTACAGCGTTGGTGTTGCATTGGATTGGGAAACATTCCACGATAGTGAAACGATTTTCGAGATCCGTTCTACCGGACTGATTCGTTTGGGCTTTGGATATAATATTCCAAGTACAGGCAAAGGCAAATAAAAAACCCGAAGTTCTTTCGAACCTCGGGTCTTAGTTGCGGGAGCTGGACTCGAACCAACGACCTTCGGGTTATGAGCCCGACGAGCTACCAACTGCTCCATCCCGCGGTATATCTGTAACCGCTGCATCAGCCTTAGCGCAGCATGCTTGTTTCTAAGGGGGCACAAATATATATTTTGTTCTTTTGCCTTCCAAATTTCAAGCAAGGTTTTCTCATGTCGCATAAGGCTGGTTTTGTTACCATAATCGGAAAACCGAACGTGGGTAAGTCTACGTTGATGAATGCCCTTATTGGAGAGAAGCTTTCCATTACAAATCCGAAAGCGCAGACCACACGTCATCGTATTCTTGGAATTTACAATGATGATGAGCATCAGATAGTATTCTCTGACACACCTGGGATGCTTGAGCCTGCATACGCACTGCAGACCAACATGATGTCAGTTGTTGAAGCTGCAATGAAAGATGCAGACCTTCTACTTTATCTGGTTGAACCAGAGGAACCGATTAACGAGCTCCTGATAACGCAGCTCAGAAAGGCCAAATACCCGGTAATTCTGGTTCTGAATAAGGTTGACCTCAGTGATCAGGAGAAGATCGGTGAGCGGCTGAATGCTTGGAAAGAACAACTGCCCAAGGCCATATTACTTCCAACTTCGGCCATGCATCGTTTCAACACTTCTGAGCTGTTGAATCTCATAAAAGACTATCTCCCTGAACATCCTCCATATTTCAGTAAAGAAGACCTTACGGATAGACCACTTAGATTCTTTGTAGCTGAGATGATAAGAGAGTCAATTCTGAAACACTTTAAAAAAGAAGTACCCTATTCTGTTGAAGTAGTAGTTGAAGAATACAAGGAAGAAGATAGAATTGACCGTATTAAAGCCACCATTTTTGTGGAGCGCGAATCGCAGAAGATCATCATTATAGGTCAAGGAGGAAGAGCCATTAAACGGCTGGGAACAGATGCCAGGCAGTCAATAGAGAACTTTATCCGCAAGAAGTGTTTTCTGGACCTGACCGTTAAAGTGCGAAAGGATTGGAGGAGCAACGAAAGTGATCTTAAAGAATTCGGATATCAATAGAACATGAGCAACATTGTAGCGATAGTAGGAAGGCCGAATGTGGGCAAATCGACCCTGTTCAACAGGTTGATAGGTGAAAGACAGGCCATTGTGGACGAGCAGAGTGGTGTTACCCGAGACAGAACGTATGGACGGTCTGAGTGGAATGGTATTGAATTCAACGTGATTGATTCTGGAGGTTACATCCAAGGCTCTGAAGATGCTTTTGAAGGTGAGATCAGAAAGCAAGTGGAAATTGCCATTGACGAATCAACGGTTATCCTGTTCGTAGTTGACGTAAGTGCTGGCATAATGGGGCCGGATGAAATTGTTGCCAATCTGCTACGGAAATCGGAAAAACCCATTTTTCTGGTTGTGAACAAGGTTGACAATAATGAACGGATAGCAGATGCTACTGAGTTCTATGGATTGGGGCTGGGAGACTATTACTGCATTTCTGGAATGAATGGGGCTGGAACTGGCGAACTGTTGGATGAAGTGGTAAAGCATTTAAGCAGCGAGAAAGAAGAAGACAGATCCGACCTGCCGAGATTTGCCATTGTTGGAAGGCCGAACGTTGGTAAATCAAGCCTTACAAACGCACTTCTTGGTCAGGAAAGGAATATTGTTACAGACATTGCCGGTACAACCCGCGATTCCATTGACAGCCTGTATAAAGGGTACGGGTTTGAGTTTACTTTGGTTGATACGGCAGGAATCAGGAAGAAAAAATCGGTGCATGAGGATGTTGAGTTCTACTCCGTACTCCGATCCATCAAAGCCATTGAAAGTTGCGATGTCTGCATTCTAATGATTGATGCAACCCAAGGGTTTGAGCATCAGGATCAGACCATTTTCGGCCTGGCCCAGAAGAATCATAAAGGCATTGTAATTCTGGTCAACAAATGGGATCTGGTGGAAAAAGACACCATGAGCACCAAGAAATTTACGGAGCACATACAAGCTAAAATTGCCCCATTCAAGGATGTACCGATCTTATTTGTAAGCGCCCTTACCAAGCAACGTATCCATAAAGCACTGGAAATTGCTGTGCAGGTTTATGAGAACAGAAACCGAAAAATTGCAACGCGTGAACTGAATGAACTGATGTTGCCCATTATTCAGATGACACCGCCACCGAGTTTCAAGCATCATTACATTAAGATAAAATTTGCAACACAGCTTCCAACGCATTTTCCTGCATTTGCTTTTTTCTGCAATCACCCGAAATACGTTAGAGAAGACTACCGAAGGTTTTTAGAAAACAAGCTTCGCGAGCATTATGATTTCAGCGGAGTTCCGATCGAGGTATACATGCGCAAGAAGTAATCTTGAAACTGCTCGATACAAAAAAGGGGTACGCTTTGAGCGCACCCCTTTGTTACTTGTAAAAGCAGAACTATCAATATGCCACTTCAATTTTACGACTTCCGTCTTCTACTCCAAACTCTTTCCTGAGTACATCAACCATGTCCAGTTTCTCCCATCCGAAAGTTTCAACTTTCTTATAAAGTTTACCGTTCACTTCTCTTACGCCCTCACCGTTGTAGTATACTTCCACCTCCTTGGTTTCAGATTCTCTACCGAAGTGACCATAGGCGGCCGTCTCAGAGAAGATCGGGTTCTTAAGACCAAATCGATTCACAATGGCCGCTGGGCGCATATCGAACAACTTGGCCACGCGTTCTGAAATATCACCATCATTAAGACGCCTTCCATCTTCCCAAAGCTTACTGGTCTTGTAAGTGTTTACATTAACACTTACCGGGTCTGCAACACCGATTGCATAGGCAACTTGTACCAATGCTTGCTCGCATACACCTGAAGCAACCAGATTTTTGGCAACATGACGGGCTGCATAGGCTGCACTGCGGTCTACTTTAGAAGAGTCTTTACCAGAGAAGGCTCCTCCACCATGGGCGCCACGGCCTCCATAAGTGTCTACAATGATCTTTCTTCCTGTAAGACCTACATCACCATGCGGACCACCGATAACAAACTTACCTGTAGGATTCACGTGAAGAATTATGCGGTCTTGCCAGCCTCGGCCGAAAAGTTTACGGGCCTTTACTGATAATTTTTTGATCACCCTTCTCAGCACGATGTCTCGAACATCTTTACGGATCTTCTCCAACATGACTTCTTCAGTATCAAAATCATCATGCTGGGTTGAAACTACAATTGTATGAACACTAATCGGCTTTCCTCGATCGTTATATTCCACCGTAACTTGAGATTTGCTGTCCGGCCCCAAATAGGTCATTTGTCTACCCTCCCGTCTGATCTCTGCCATTTCCCGCAAGATCAGATGCGAAATTTTGAGGGTAACAGGCATATAACTATCGGTCTCGCTGGTTGCATACCCGAACATCATTCCTTGATCACCAGCACCTTGCTCTTTGTATAACCCAGCACCTTCTTCCACTCCTTGACGGATGTCTGAAGATTGCTCGTGCATGGCAGAGATCACACCACATGACTCAGAATCGAACTTGTAAGAGGCTTTCGTGTAGCCTATCTTTTTCACAGTTCTTCTTACAATTTCGTCTACCTTGACCTTTCCTTCTCCCTGAGATGAGATCTCTCCTCCCACAACTACCAATCCGGTGGTACAGAACGTTTCGCATGCAACCTTTGAATGCGGATCATGACGAAGAAATTCGTCAAGCATTGCGTCAGAAATCTGGTCTGCCACTTTATCTGGATGCCCCTCTGAAACTGATTCTGATGTGAATAAATAACCCATTTAATGTTTTGTTAAAAATAACAGTGTATTTGATTTTGAAAATTGAACGCGCAAGGTAAAACTTTTGCAGATAGAAAAAAGCCCCTGCATGACGGAACCATGCAGTTAGGAGGTATGCTTTCTAAAAACGTCTTCCAAGGTCTCGTCCTCGTGCTTTAGAGTAAGAACAAGAAAGTCCTGTTTCTTGGCCCATTCTGCAATTAACTTCCTAAAGTCTGTTTCAGACCTACCAGTTACACGATAAGTGGTTGATTCAATCAACTCAACCGATTCAACTCCTGCGATTGAGCGGATGAGTGAGGTCTCAACCACAACATCAAACTCAACCAGCACGGTCTGCTCAAGCCTTTCCGTTGTCTCTTTCACTTTTCGGTCTGTAACAATTTTCCCCTTATCAATGATTATTATCCGGTCAGAAACCGCCTCAACTTCTTGCATGATATGAGAGGAGAACATGACCGTCTTTTCCTTTCCCAGTTCTTTTATCAGATTGCGTATGTCCTGCAATTGATTGGGATCCAAGCCTGAGGTAGGTTCATCAAGTATGAGCACCTCGGGATCATGAATAAGGGCCTGCGCAATGCCCACCCGTTGCTTGTACCCTTTGGAGAGTTGGCCGATCTGTTTGTGCTGCTCCCTGCTAAGCCCTGTTAATGCCACCATTTGCTCTACCCGCTCTTTCACACCTTCAGTAATACCATACAGTCCGCATACGAACTGCAGGTATTCCTTTACATACATATCGTAGTAAAGCGGGTTGCTTTCTGGCAGATAACCCACTAACGACCGAACCTTCATAGAATCTGACCCAATATCGAATCCATCAACTGTCACCTTACCCTCCGTTGGTGGAATAAAGCAAGAGATGATCTTCATCATGGTGGATTTTCCAGCTCCGTTGGGGCCAAGAAAACCGAGCACCTCCCCTTTCTTCACCTCAAAAGACACTGAATCAAGCGCCTTCTGCTCTCCGTACATCTTTGTAACTCGCTCTACTTTGATCGACATTTAAATAATTTGAGGTGAAATTAACAATTGACCCTCGGCTTGAAATTATATTTGGGGTGTATGAGCAACGAAAAGCACGGAACAATAGTACGCAGCACTGGAAGTTGGAGTACTGTTCGTGCAGAAGATGGTAGCAAATTAGAATGCAAACTACGCGGGCATTTCAGACAGCAGGGCTTGCGTACCACCAACCCTGTTGCGGTTGGAGACCATGTTGCTTACTCCACAGAGGAAGATGGCTCGGGTATTATTACCGAAATACATGACCGCAAGAACTACATCATCCGCAAATCGGTTAACCTGAGCAAAGAAGTGCATGTTATTGCCGCCAATATCGATCAGGCCATCATCATTGCTACAGTTGCCCAACCTCGAACTTCTTTAGGATTCATAGACCGATTTCTGTGCGTAGCCGAGGCATACAGTATTCCAGCCATGGTGGTGCTCAATAAGATCGACCTGCACACCTCTTCCGAACTCAAATACCTGAACACAGCCTACCGTTCGGTCTATCAAAAAGCTGGTTACCCTGTTTTTGAGGTTTCTTCTTCAACGGGCGAAGGAATTGACATCATTAAAGCGCAGCTTGCCGATAAGGTAACTTTGGTATTTGGCCACTCTGGGGTTGGGAAAAGCACCTTTCTGAACGCCATTCAACCCGACCTTGAACTTAAAACAGGAGAAATATCTGATGTACACAGCAAAGGAAAACACACTACCACCTTTGCGGAAATGTTTGAGCTTGATGGTGGTGGGTCGGTTATTGACACACCAGGCGTGAAAGAATTCGGACTGGTGAAAATGGAAGAAAGCGAGATATCGCACTTCTTCCCCGACATCTTTTCCGTTTCGGAGCATTGCAGATTTGGAAACTGCCTACACCGAAATGAACCCGGATGTGCTGTAAAAGCGGCCGTTGAAAGCGGAACCATTTCCGAAAGTCGGTTTACAAGTTATCTTAGTATCCTCGACAGCATCGAATGACCGAATACCTTTCTCATATTCAGAACACAGGTTGGGAGGTCATTGTGGCGTTCATTGTAGCCAATCTCATTGCACAGTTCATTAAGATAATGACCGTAGCCATTAAAAAGCGCACCTTCAAATGGACCATTCTTTTTGCAACTGGCGGAATGCCATCAAGCCATAGCTCTACGGTTGTAGCCATGGCAACATCTGTTGGACTTATAGACGGTTTTGCATCTACCAACTATGCCATTGCGGTTTGTTTTGCTACCGTGGTAATGTTTGATGCTGCCGGGCTTAGAAGAAATGCCAGTAAGCAGGCCATGGTGCTGAACCGAATGATCAAACAACTGCTATCTCCCGATAGTGAAACCGGAAAAGTGAAACTCAAGGAATTTCTGGGTCATACGCCAACAGAAGTTCTGGTTGGTGCCATTCTTGGGGTTGCGGTTAGCTTTGCTCTTCACTATTGGTCCGATTGTATGCTCTATCTCCAATCGAGCAATTCTTAACACAGGCCACCTACCAAATTATTTAGCTTTGCTCCACGCATGGCCAAGTTCACAAAAGAAGATCTGGAAAGTTTCGTCACCCGAAAGGATGTGATCAAATGTGCCAAGGAGAAGGACATAAAGATCGGCAGTCATTTACGTAACCGTGAATACGAGATTGAACTTGCCAAGCTTCAGGCCCAGTTGGTTAGTCTTCAGCATTGGATATACCGTAAAAAATTGCGTGTGGCCATTCTGCTTGAAGGCCGAGATGCTGCCGGAAAAGGTGGCACCATAAAGCGTTTTACAGAACATCTTAACCCGCGTACTAGCCGCGTAGTGGCCCTTAATAAACCCACTGATGTAGAGAGAGGACAATGGTTCTTCAGACGTTACATTAGCCAATTGCCCGAACCTGGCGAGATCGTCTTCTTTGACCGTAGCTGGTATAACCGTGCCGTTGTGGAACCGGTAATGGGCTTCTGCAACCGTCAGCAGTACGACCAGTTCATGGTACAGGTGCCAGAGTTCGAACACATGCTTTACGAAGATGGCGTTATCATCATAAAGTTCTGGTTCTCCATAACCAAGGATGAGCAGAAGAAACGCTTCGATTCGCGCATGAACAACCCGCTGAAGCAATGGAAGTTCAGCCCGGTGGACATGAAGGGTCAGGAATACTGGGACGAATACACCTATTACAAGGAGCAGATGTTTGCCAAGTCGCACACGGCATTCAGTCCTTGGATCATAGTTAAGACCAACAGTAAGCGTACTGCCCGTTTGGAAAGTATGCGATACATCCTTTCGCATTTCGATTATGATGGAAAGGAGAATGCAGACACGCTTCTATTGCCCGACCCAAATGTGATTGTCAGGTATTACCGCCACATACAGCAAATTGATGTCTGATAGCACCGTTGAAAATAAGTTCTCGCTGACCGAAGAAGACGTCAACCTGCTCAATTCCAAAACTGGAATCAGGCAGTTGATACGATCTTCCAAGGTTAATTTGGAGAAGGCCTTGGAATATACCAGGTACGATGATAAGCTTAAGGACCTTCAGGCCGAAATGATCAAGCTGCAAGAGTGGGTAATGGCCAATGAGAAGAAACTGGTTGTGATCTATGAAGGGCGAGACGCGGCCGGAAAAGGTGGAGCCATCCGTAGAACCACGGCCCATATCAATCCGAGAGCTTACCGCGTGGTAGCTCTTCCCAAGCCAACAAAGGAAGAAGCCGGTCAGTGGTACTTTCAGCGCTATGTAAGGCGATTGCCTTTCCCGGGAGAGATCGTGTTCTTTGACCGTAGCTGGTATAACAGGGCGGTAGTTGAACCCGTGAACGGGTTCTGCACACCAATGCAATACGACATCTTCATGGAGAACGTGAATGAGTTTGAGAAAATGCTGGTGCAAGGAGACACCTACCTCATTAAAATGTACTTCTCCATTACCAAAGAAGAACAGGCCAGACGTTTTAAAGACATTCAGAAAGACCCGCTCAAACGGTGGAAAATGAGTCCGGTTGACGAGCGTGCGCAGGAACTCTGGGATCAATACACCAAGTACAAACAGATCATGTTCGATAAGACCAATACCGAACTTTGTCCTTGGACCATTATTGACGCCAACGTGAAAACCGAAGCACGCATCCGCTCATTAGAGCACATTCTCAATACAATTCCTTACACATAAGATACTGCTTTGGCCATGTTGAAGAAAACGTTCCTTCCAATTCTCTTAGCAACCGTATGGATCAGTGTCTCAGAGTTCTTTAGGAATGAATTTCTATTGAAATCCTACTGGACGGAACATTACACCAACCTCGGACTAACATTTCCATCAGAACCCATTAACGGTGCCATTTGGGGACTCTGGTCACTGCTTTATGCCATTGGCATATTCCTCATTTCAAAAGGTTTTTCTCTTGTACAAACGGTTTTCATCTCATGGCTCATGGGCTTTGTACTCATGTGGGTGGTTACTGCCAACATGGCCGTTCTTCCGTTGAGCATCTTATGGTATGCCATACCTCTCAGTGTGCTCGAAGCGTTTGTTGCCAGCTTCATCATTATAAAGCTGAACAGCAAGTAACTGTTCTCGGTCGGGTTGATTTCCTAAATTCGGAATCAGCAAACCCCAACCATGAGAACATTTTTACTTGTTGCACTCCTCTCCTTCTCTTTTCATGTCAATGCTCAGGTCGTTGACCTCACATATACAGGTATTGGCAGTAATACTGCCGACACCTTCGATCTTCCTTGGCCATCATGGGTTTTTGAGCATTGGGTATGGGAAGATGAAAGCACGCAGCACAGCGCGCTTCAGATCGTTGATGATTACATAGCTCATGGGATTCCCGTAAGTGCTATCATTATCGATTCTCCGTGGGAAACCGATTACAACACCTTTGAGTGGGACACCACACTTTTCGAGGATGCGCAAGCCATGATAGACAGCCTTCATTCAAGAAATGTGAAGGTGCTGCTCTGGATCACTGGAATTGTAAATATCGATGTTCAGCCTCTGTATGATCACGCAAAAGACCAAGGGTACTTTATGAAGACGTTGCCTTTTGACAATGATCCAGCAGTGGTAAACTGGTGGAAAGGCGATGGCAGCCTTATTGATTGGTTCAACCCCGATGCCGTTACATGGTGGAAAGGCCTCATGGACAACATGCTTAACATGGGCATTGATGGCTGGAAATGTGATGGTACTGATTTCTCCGCCATACAGACTCCTTGGTCTGATGGCGCCAACAGTTTTGTGTCCCGATTAGACTATTCGCATGCCTACTACCAATTGCATTTCGATTACACCCGAGATCTTCTTGGAGATGATTGCGTAATCCATGCCCGCCCAGTAGACAATTATGCTGTGGCAGATATTGGTGGTGATCAGGTCTCGTTTTCTCCCGTTGAAACAGGATTTGCCGCTTGGGTAGGTGATCAGGATGCAACGTTTGAAGGACTTACCTGGGCCTTGAACAACATGTATCACTCCTACGAAATGGGCTACCTCTCCTTCGGATCAGACATTGGAGGCTATCGCGAAGATGACGCGCACCAACCACTTGGCCGCTCAAAAGAGGTCTTCATTCGATGGGCGCAATTGGGCACCTTCAGCGGTCTGATGGAAAACGGAGGCGGTGGAGAGCATCGTCCGTGGATGTTCGATCAGGAAACGGAGGATATTTACCGCAATCTGGTGGCAAAGCGTTACGAACTCATGCCCTACCTCATGCAGCACAGCCAGAGCTACTACGCCAACCAGCAGTCGCTCATGCAATTCTTCAATAAGACCGATTACAGTTACATGCTCGGACCAGATTACTTTGTAGCCCCATTCTTAGAAGAAGGAACCAACATTACCGTGAATTTCCCTGCCGGATACGAATGGATCTACATGTATGACAACAATATGGTTTACACTGGCGGTACATCCGAATCGTTAACAATTCCATACAGCGAATATCCTGTGTTCTTGAAAGGTGACCCATTGGCGGTTGAAGAATTAGCAAATGCATTGGTTTCAACCTATCCAAATCCAACAAGTGGTGTACTCAACATTAAACTGTTTGAGTTAGGTTTCGATAATGCCTCTCTGGGCCTTATAGACTTAAGCGGAAAACTTGTGCTTTCAAAGAAATTGAATAGTTCATCAGTTGAAATTGACGTATCACACCTTGACAGCGGTGTCTACTTCTGTCAGATCCAAGTCGATGGAAAATCAACAATCAAGAAGGTAGTTAAATTGTAGAGATGCATCAGTTCCGATCCAGAATAAGCGTGGCCATTCTGCTTTTCATCCTCATTATTACCCTTCCTATTTTTCTGTTGGGTGGAGCTACATCTGAGAACTTCAATGAGGGTGTTACAGTACTTACCATTAGCTTGGGGGCTACGCTGCTTTTACTGCTGCTGTTGCGTTATGAAATAGGCGAGCAACACCTTGCCATCAAACTGGGGCCAATTGTTCTGAGCAGCATCAGGCTGAACGAAATTGAGAAGGTGGAGCGTTCTTACAATCCGCTCTCATCTCCAGCTGGCTCTCTAAAGAGGCTTTACATTAAAACCAAGGGTAAAGACGCGCTCATTTCTCCTGCAAACGAATCCGAATTTATCCGTCTACTACGTTCACGTAATCCGAATATTGAGGTGAGTGTTGCAGATAAACAGGATTGGTGGCGCTTTTGGAACTGGGATATCTGAAGATCAACAATTTTCTCAGAGCTACCTTTGACAAGCATGGACTTCAAACACAAGAGCAGGTTTCCTTGGCTGAGTCACTTCATTTATTCCTTGAAACATCGAGGATTGATGAACACTTGCTCTATGGGTTTGAGAGAATGGCAAAAGGAACGCGAACTCGGAATCAGAACTTTTGGTGCCAATGCTCCGAATGAACTCTCTATTGAAGCCGACAGCAAATTAGGCGGGCACCTTTATCAGCCCTCCAGTTCCATCATCTTTGAGAAAGCCATGAATGCCTTGCCATTCAACTTCCAAGATAAGGTGTTCCTTGACATTGGTTCGGGCAAAGGACGTGCACTTATTCTGGCTGCCGAAGCAGGTTTCAGAAAAGTGATAGGTGTAGAATATGCCTCAGAACTAAATGACATTGCCCATACCAACGTGGAGAAGGTTCGTGACCGCTTTCCAAATACCGAATTTGTGTTAAGCGAGGGTGATGCATTGGAATATGAAATTCCTGAAGAAGTGGATGTGATCTACCTTTTCAATCCGTTTGATGAAGAAGCAACACAAGGTCTTTTAAGAAAAGTAAAACCGGTTTTTAAAAGCGAAAAACGTATTGATCTGGTCTATGTTCACCCTATCCATTGCCAAGTATTGCAACAAGAATTGGGAGAACCGATTGCGGTTATTCAAAATCTCAAAGGAATTCCTGAGGCAAAGGTTTTCAGCAACTACCGCTAATTGTCTTCATACCTGCGATTCACCACAACCCCCACACAAACCATCAAAAACGGCACGGTGGAGAGTAGTATCTTGAAGTTCAATCCCATCAGTCCAATAACGAACATCAGCAACAGGAGAAGGCCAATGCCGCCCATGCCCAAATAGGTGAGCCATGCACTGGGTTTCTTCTGAAAAAGGGTGATCACCAGCAGCAATTGCCCAACGAGCGGCAGCAGCGTGAACGGGTGCGCGGCAGAGGTCGGGTTGATGAAGAGTTTAGCAAGCACATCCCATTCTCCTTGCACCAGAAACGTGCTATTGCCTCCGCCCCACTCCAAATACCCGATGAGCGAGGTGAGAATAAGCACCAGGTTGAGCAGTTTGGCTTTCATGCTGTCGGAAAGACTCAGTAGTCGAGCAACAAACGGATAGCATCCCCTACCCGCTCCTTGCTGGGCACCATGGTAGCCTCTAAGGTAGAGTTGAGCGGTATGGCCGGTACATCTTCTGAGCCCACCACTTTTACAGGTGCATCCAAGTATTCGAAACAGGTATCGGAGATACGGGCCGCAATGCTCTGCGCAAATGAGTTGGAAACGGGTTCTTCGGTCACCACCACGCACTTGCCGTGCTTCTTCACGGTGCTGTAAATGAGTTCTTCATCCAACGGCTGTAGCGTGCGCAGGTCTATCACCTCTACCTGGCCTTCAAAGAAATGCTTGGCAGCATTCATGCTCCAATAAACCCCACGGCCATAGGTAATTACACACACGCTTTCGCCTGCATCCATCTTGGCCTTGTCGGCCTCCAAGGCCACGCGCCCTTTCCCGAAGGGTAGCACGTAATCCTCGCTCGGCTCAATGGTTCGTGCGCCTTCCGTGCCTTTTATCTTGCTCCAGTACAGGCCTTTGTGCTCCAGCATCACCACCGGGTTCGGGTCGTAGTAGGCTGCTTTCATCAGTCCTTTGAGGTCGGCACCCGTACTTGGGTACGCCACCTTAATGCCTTTGATGTTGCACAGCACGCTCTCCACACTCGAAGAGTGATACGGACCACCACTGCCATACGCGCCAATAGGCACGCGTAGAATGCTGCTTACAGGCCATTTGCCATTACTCAGGTAGCACGAGCGGCTCACTTCCGTGAACAACTGGTTCAAACCTGGCCAGATGTAATCGGCAAACTGAACTTCCACAATGGGTTTCAGCCCGGCTGCGCTCATACCCACCGTAGAACCGATGATGAACGCTTCCTGTATAGGCGTATTGAACACACGGTGGTCTCCGAACTTTTCAGCCAGGGTGGCCGCCTCACGGAATACACCGCCCAATCTTCTACCTACGTCCTGTCCGTAGAGCAGACATTCGGGGTGCTTTTCCATCAATTCGCGAATAGCGAAAAGGGCGCTGTCCACCATCACGGTCGGCTCCTTGCCCGCTGGGGCGCGTTCGCCTTTCTCCTCGGTTATGGGAGTGGGCGCAAACACATGCGTGAACAGGTCCTCTGGTTTCGGGTCTTCAAAACCCAATGCTTTCTCGTATTCCGCAGCTACGAATTCCGTTGCTTCCGATTCCATGGTCAGCAGCTCGGCTTCCGAAACATCGGCATCCAACAACTGCTTTCTCAGTATCGGGAACGGGTCGCGCTTGGCGTGCTCCGCAAGGTTTTCATCGGTACGGTAAAAGTCCATTCGAACGCCCGAAGTATGGTGGTTCAGCAAGGGCACTTTCGCGTGAACCATAATTGGTCTACGCTCCTTACGGATGGTATTTACGGCTTTCTCAATCGTAGTGAATGATTCAATAAAGTCACTACCGTTAATCGACTGAATTTCAAGGCCTTTAAATCCTTTTCCGTACTCACTGGCATCCATCGCACGAATCTCATCCGCACTGGCAGAAATGTCCCATTCATTGTCCTGAACCAGATACAGAATAGGCAGCTTTTTGAGCACCGCCATCTGCAGAGCTTCAGCTACTTCTCCTTCCGTAATAGCGGCATCACCAATGGAACAGACCACCACGGGTTTCTCGTCCGTTTCAGCATCCATGTTCATCAACTCGCGGTACTGCACGCCCATGGCAATTCCTGTGGTTGGAATGGCCTGCATGCCCGTTGCCGAACTCTGATGCGGAATCTTCGGCATGTCGTCTCTCCTCAGGCTTGGATGACTGTAGTACGTACGTCCGCCTGAGAACGGATCATCGCGCTTGGCCAACAATTGCAGCATCAACTCATGCGGTTGCATACCGATGGAAAGCAGAATGCTGTCATCGCGATAATATGGAGCTACGAAATCCTGTGGTTTCAGGTGTAATCCTAAAGCGATCTGAATGGCCTCGTGACCTCTGGAAGTAGCATGAACGTATTTACTCGTTACCCGCTGATTGACCTCATACAAAGTGGTCATGGCCTTGGCCGTGCACATCAGCCGGAAGGCTTTCTTCAGCGTATCAACAGGAACATTCGATTTCTGGCTCTTCTTCGTCACAGTCGTCATGCTTCAAAGGTAATGGATGACCATGAAAATGAATTAATGCAAATTGGACGCTTTCTCGATACATCCTTAAACTTCTACCAGCATTTATGCTTTTTTAGTTACGTTTAGACAATTGCTCTCAACAAATAAGAAAAGCAACCCAGATTTCCAC
>JACJZP010000008.1 GCA_020635535.1 Flavobacteriales bacterium
ATCCGCTGAAACAGAAGATTGAAAAACGCCTCAACCTTCCCGAATATCGGACGGATGCCAAGCAGATCATGCTCAACAATAACTTGTTGCAGCGGTTGACCTTGGCCGCAGGATTATCACTCAACCACAAGCGCACATTGAATGAAGTGGAGAAAGTGATCTCGTCCAAAAGTGGTCTTAGAATCCATGAAACTACTTTCACGAAATTCGACCTGCTGCATCTGTGGTCAGGGTTGATCAAGTACCGCTACAATCATCTCGATATTGACTGGTCCGTGGCCGTCACCCGTAGCCGTGTTATCAACTATGAAATGCTGAAGGGGTTGGAGTACCTCATGGACGATGACAACTTGGATGATTGGCTCAGCATATCGGTCAATTCGGGCAAGGCATCATTCGGCCACATTCCTTTATTGGATCTCAATATCGGTTCATATCAGGATGATATTCCCGCAACGCTCAATCTCAATGGCAGAGACATTCCGAACACGCAGATTCTTGTGGCAGGTTCAACGGGATCAGGAAAATCCAATCTACTTGCTGTTTTAATGCGTGAGATACGCTCCATGACCGTTGACACGGCATATCCGGTTAACTTCCTGTTTTTCGATTACAAAGGAGAGTTCTCCGACCCAGCGAACAGATCATGGTTCACGCATTTTGAGATAGATGATTCCGCCATCCTTGACCCGATAAAGGCACCTCTTCCGTTTTCTCCCTTCAAAGACTTTGTAGGTAAAACGCAGAACGAGATCAACCTTTATGCAACAGAGTTGGCCAACGCAATTGTAGCCATCGACAATGCCCGTATGAGTGCCAACATGAGCAACCGACTTTCAGAAGCGGTCATAGCGGCCTACAAGACCACAAGGAACAAGCCTATCTCATTCGATGTGATCCTGAATGAATACATCAGACTGCAAGACGAAAAGGATAGGAACAAGGACGATAGCATCAAGTCGGTGCTCAAACAACTTATTCGGAACAACCTTTTTGCAAAAGAAGATTCAATTGACCTGATCAACAACAGCTTTGTAGTGAAGATGGATGGTTACCCGAAAGATGGACCATTGGCAAAGGCAATCGTCTATTTCATCATTTCTAAACTGAACACCATCTATGAATCACTACCCAAGCAAGCTGTTTCTGAAGAATGTGTGCAGATCAGGCACTTCACCATTATTGATGAGGCGCATTACATGCTCGACTTTGACAACAAACCACTGAGAGACCTCATTGCAGTTGGCCGTAACAAGGGGCTAAGTATCATTCTCGCTACCCAGAATATGGATAGCTACAAATCAAGATACTTCGACTTCTACGCTAATGCTCAGTACCCGTTGATCATGAAACAACAGTCCATTACCGATTCCATCATCAAAGACCTATTTGGTGTTTCAGGTAATGAGTTTCAAGAGATCAAGGAAGCCATCGCTGGGCTCTCGCTCGGAGAACTGATACTGAAAGACTCAACTGCAATTGCATTGGGGATGGGCAAAAAGTTCAAGAAGATCAAGGTCACTCGTTTTATCTGATCAGGCGGCTCTCCCACCTGAACATACAAGTGCCATTGATCAGGTATTGAATCAGGTTTAGCCAGAAGTATTGCAGTTGCTCTTGTAGTTGCTTCTGTTACTGTTCGGCAACATTTTTGTACTATAGTCGTTGAAATGGTAAAGGAATAGGTGATGGAGATGCTATTAGAGATAGTATTGAAAGAAATCATTTCCTTTGCACTATAGAAAGTAATTATGGCTATCGCAATTAAGAGCATACCGACTTTAAAGAACGATCAAGCAGCGGCTTTTATAGCAAAAGCTGAACAAGCTGCTTCAAATCGTGGTACAGTAAAGTTTGCTAAGCAAGTGAAAGTCACGAACGCTATTTTGGAAAAGTCCAAGAAGCGTTAATCTCCTTAATCCTCCCTAAAAAGTCACTGTGAGTTTTCTTTACGAGAAGTGTACTTTCCGTGAACTCACAGAGGAAATCCTGAAAAATTGTCAGCCTTTCGATTGCGGCAATGATGACTTGAACGAGTTTTTTGCTGATGACGTTCTCGACTATCGAAATCAGCTAATGGGTAAGTCCTATTGCTTTGTTTGGGATGAAGACCCAAGTCAGATTGTTTGTGCTTTCACAGTAGCAAATGACAGTATTAAGGCTGATGACCTTCCCAACGCAAGGAAGAAAAAGCTACTTAAATCAATCCCACGGGAAAAGCACAGAAAAAGTTATCCCGCAGTCCTCATTGGTCGATTAGGTGTAAACAAGGATTTCAAGAAATTAGGGATAGGTCGTGAACTAATGGACTTCGTTAAATCTTGGTTCATCGACCCGAATAATAAGACCGGATGTAGGTTTGTGGCTGTTGATGCATACAATGATGAAGGTCCATTGGCTTACTACTTGAAAAACGATTTCGTGTTCATGTTCAGCACCGAAGAACAAGAACGGGAATACACGGAGGTTCCAGAAGGTGAACCGCTCAAGACACGCCTCATGTATTTCGACCTAATCGTTCTTTCATCCAACGGAGAAGGGGAATAACCCACCGCACAATCCTTGCCCTGCCTCATGCCCCTGAAGGGCAATCAGCAGGTCAAACACAGGTTATAAGGTGTTCGTTCCTCTTTCGTCTTTGTTCCACAGAACCATGCAAACAAGGGTGATACAAGCGCCCTACGGTTGCCCTTGTTTCCACCGTTCCCGTCCATACTTTTTGCGCTCCAGTAGGTGCTCAAAGTAAGTCCGTCCACTTGGTCTGTTACACACGCCTCCTTCAGTCCTCACCCGCTGCTTTTTCATCCCCCCTGACCCCATTAAGGTGTTCCTTTTGGTCACCAAAAGATTGAACAGGGGGTCTGCCGCAGCTTATTGTTTGTGCTCGCCTGCGGGTCGCTCGGGCTAATAGGGCTGTCATAGTTTATTGCGTATCGCCATGTGACAAAAGCCATGCTCTCATTCCCTGACGTCCATTCAAGCACCACTTTTAGCACCGCACACAAGCACTGTTCTGTTCAGCAAGTCATTGGCAAGCTACCTCCACTACCCGACCCGATTTGTCCAATACTTACTTCAATCACAGAGCTTGTTCTTCCCGACCCAATAGGCAAAAACTTCGCCAGCCCTGCCGACATCGGTAGCTGTAAGCACCCCTCATAAAATCGGGCTACCGCTTCCAGCACCCTCGCTCCGCTCGCAGGCGGCTCGCATGAAACCTCAGTGCTAAACCGCAGTTGTAGCTTCTCCGTGCAGTTATCCGTCAGTTACGATACCTCTTTTGCTCAAGGCTGTTTAACCTGTGTATTAAAAGTCCAACGCTCAAGTTGATTGAATTATTTTTGGAAAAACATCAATCCAATGCAAAACGAACAGATACTTAGCTTCACTACACCATACATTCTACCTTACGGTAGAGGGTTGGTTTTCGTAGCAGCTTGGGAAGAAGACACCTACCTACATTGTGAACGGTTTGTGTTTTTTGAAGGGCCAGCTCATGGATGGAAACACGGTGGGGCATTAACTAAAATGAGAAAAGCTGATTTCGCAGCATTCAATCAACTTTACTCAAACCAAGAGGTTCTGGAAGCATACATGGATTGTGAAGGTCGTCAGCTTGCAGAAAGTGAACTCTACACCTTATTTCTGAAAGAGGCGAGTTATAAGGTTGAAAAAAAAGAAGGTCACGTAGCAGAAATTACACTTAGCCCGTCAAATTATATCAGCGACCTGCTGTATATAAAATCCAAATACTCACCTGCTTTCAGCTGGCTACACGGCCACACCAAGTCTGATAAATTAGCAAAGGCGGCACAGCTGGTTCGTGCTATTCAGGTAAGACACGATATGCTGCAATAAAAATTCGTCTTGGAGCAAGATAATCCCCTCCTACCGCACACAAGGTCAAGCCCTACGGGTTTGAATAGGAAAATCTCCACCCTTCGGGTAGTATTTTCATATCCAAAACCTTGCTCAATCCACGCTTAGGCTTTTTTGGTTGCTCAAGCCGTATTTTAAGCCAACCTCTAATTTTCTACTTCGGGTTTCTCCCCAATCTCTCCGCAGGATGTTTAAGGGATGATTGCACTAATTGTATAGAAACAAGAAAGCCCCACTTTCGCAGGGCTTCCTATCACCGAACAACTCAAATTGAACCTTAGAAGGTCAACTCAACTTTCATAGCATTGTCGGAAGAAAGCAGGTAATAACTACCGCTTACCTCCTGATAGAACTCAATTCCAACGCATTGTACAACGCTTACTTCTGGACCAAGAACTGGAGCACCTGGTAGTGTTGCGTTCAATGTAGTAGGCACTGGAATATCAATGTCAACCGGCAAGTAGTTTGAGTACTGAACCGCACTCAGACTATTGTTGATCGGGTCAACAGGTTCGTACTTGTTTGAAGTAGTGATGTACTTGTAGTTGGACACCACCACAATCGCATTGATCAACCGAAAGTGTGTTGCTCCAGTTGGAGAATGCACAAGGTCAATCGGATTGAACGGGTCAACCGTGATGTCTGAACTTTCACGAGTTGGCGCAGTTGAAATCGTGTAACCTGCATTGAATACACTATCAAACGGAATGTTGCGGTCAAAGTTGAAACCTTCCAACTTGTACCCGTTGTTTGAAAGCTCAATAGGTCGTTGACCTCTTTGCCCCATACCCGCAAGGTTGATTTCTTTGAAAACCTTGGTCAATCTTCCAGCCAGTTGAGGGTCGCCCATAGTTCCAAGCAGCGAAGCCAAACCAACCCGCAACGCTTTTGCATTGGCTGCGCTTCCTCCAAACTCGCTCATGTTTTCCCTCGTTCTCGCAAACTCTGGGGCTGTTTCAATCTGTTCTTTTGATGGGCCACCTGCCAACCTTGCAAAGTCGCCATCCAACCCTTTCATCTTAAAGTGGCTCACACCACCCATTGTACCACTGTACCTTAGTAATCCTACCTGCTTAGCCATTTCCTGAATGTTTAGTTAATAATCGCTTTAAGCACAGATTGCACACCGACAACCTGCTAACAAAGATACGTATATTTGAACGTAAGTTGCTTATTTTCAATACATTACATTTGATTTGAAATGATGAGGATTGACGGTATTTATAGCGTTTTGAAAGTGGTTGATGGAGACGGAATGATTATTCGTCATAAATTTTCAGGTGATGTGATTGAAATTCGTTTGTACGGGATTGATGCCCCAGAGGTGAAACGCTGCAAAAAACTCAGGACAGACGAGAAAATCACTCGGTTGGCAGGTCAGTATCTCATCAAACTCGGCCACCAATCAAGACGTTTCTTGGCGGCTCTGGCTCCCATTGGCAGCACCATACACATTCGGCAGGAGAAAGTCTCTAAAATCGACTTCTATGGCCGTCATTTGGCTTACGCCTTTCTTCCTGATGGTCGCTGTATCAACGAGTTGATGATCACTTCAGGATATGCCAAACCTTTGACCGAATACCCTTGCAATGAATTGGGTAAATACCGTACTTTGAATGCAGAAGCCAAACGGGTCGGAAACGGGCTTTACAACTTGGTTCCGAACTTCTAAAAAGGTGACCCATTAGGTGACCTCATTTTGAAGAAGCCCGTAACTTACTGAAAAAGAATGCTATACAATTCAGGTTCAACTCCCGTCCGGACCGCAGAAGCTCCTCAGAAATGTGGGGCTTTTTTCGTTTTTAGCCCCGCAATTCAAGACAAATATTCGTCCTTAATGGGCTGTTTTACAATTACTTGAAGTCAATCAACACTTCCTGACGTCATTCAAAACGACAACGAAAAGTGTGAGATGATTTGTGAGATGAAATCGTCATAGGATGTCATAGGAAGGCTGTAAACGTCAAAATGTTTCAAGGTTTGTTTCAAGGTTGGAGCGAATGTTTCAAGTTAGAAACGCTTCCTAACCACCTACCTCAACAGCCAATCCTTACGGTAAGCTATTTCCAAAATCCATTGATTGCACTCCCATCGTCTTTAGAATTCTTTCAATGTCAGCTAATGGGGAGAAGAAGTATGGAAATGGCCTACCCACTACCATCTCTACCCGTTGAACTGCTGGGTTAATGGCGTAATCGTCTCCGATATTATATGAAAACGATGCAGAACCAGAGGAAAATTGTAATAACTGCCATGAGAGTACATCCGTTGATTTGAACATTTCAGAAACAACAGAACAATAACCTTCTTCTTTGTTTTCAACGACCGGTATCACCACATTGTAAAATTCACCCTCGGACTTGCCATTGTTCAAATCTATATGAGTCGATGAAAATTTGATACCTACAACCGTTTCGTGATTTCTAATCCATTGAAGTAATAGCTGGGGCACGATATACTCGGGTTTGAAAAAATCATCAACATTTTGGACTTTAACCGAACACACAGCTATCAACGGCCACATTAAAAAATCATATTGTTGTTCCAAAAAAGTTTGATTTTTTCTCCTTTCAGTTCCGTATCTGGAGGTTGTCAAATCCATAACCTTTAAGGCCCTCTGATTCACAAATCTCATTGCCTGAATGTCATCCAGTTTTGGTCTCCTGAGTTCCTCCCAAGCGGTATAAATGCTATTGGAGAGGTATAGACTAGGGTAACCAGGAATACTAAATCTCTGTGTGGAAACTTTTCCCCGTTTGTCAAACGGAATATGAAATAATTGCTCTCTACCAAGTGAGTAATTGTTAGAAACAAGCCGGATTCGATAATGATTACAATTTTCATCAATCTGCAAATTGTCCCAATAATCTTTCAAGCCACTCTTGGTAATGCCCTCTTGAATTGCCAAATATGCATCGAACGGCTTCCCATCATAGTAATCATTGACGGACTTTTTGATTCCATCAATGATCAGTCCTAGACGCAGCAAAGATTTAGACTTTTGACCTCGTGGAAATCCAACCTGCTTTGCCCGCTTCTCATAAGCCGACAAAGTTGAATCTACAAACGTCCTAAACCGCCCTTTAACTCCCTGTTCCAAGGGAAGGTGGAGATTTTCATTGGACAAAAACGTTTCAATGTCCATTTCACTTTCTTCGCTGGTAAGCACCACACTTCGCAACGCACGCAACCTCATCAATCTCCATTACGACAATCTCGTACCCGTTGTAAGTAAACATGTCTCCCACTTCATGATTTCTCCTTCTATTCTCCAACATAAAACTTGCCGTTAAGAAGTCGCTATGAACCTGATAAACAAACCCCTTCCAAACTTCGACCACAACAGACATCTCAGGTGAATTTTGCTTCAGTGTAAATCCAATATATCGAACATTTACATTTCGAAACCCAGGAAAAATTGTTGTCCCGTGCAGCCGTTGGTCATCCATCTCCCAATAGTTGTCATCTCGGAATATAATGTCATTTCTTGCCAACACGGCTTTGCTTGAATATGATTCGAATCGACCATCAAACCAATGGCAAGTTATTTCGCTAGGTACCTCAACTCCCTTATCAAAACCTATATAAATGATGAGGTTTTGATCCAAGGTCTCATCGACAGGAATTAAGGTCATCAACTTTTCAACATCTTCCCTATTTCTTTCAAAACGGTCAGCGGGTCTTACAACTACTTCCTGCAATCCGCTCAGTAGGTCCATTTCTCAAGTTTGTTCATCATTCGATGTAATCTCTACGCTAATGAGTTATAACAGAATAACCAAGAAGGTTGTACAGATAATCTCCAATCTAAAAATTTACGGTAAAGGCATCTTCAAAAGCAATATTTAGCGTTTTGTCATCACCGTCAAACCTCAACCTAGATAATTTTAGCCCATACGGCCCCACATCTCTACGTCTTATAGTTTCTGAATACAGTCGATTAAGCAAATCATCATCCAACTTTGGTAGCTCAATCTTAACAAGATCGTGTGAACCGGTTTTCGTTTGAGCCAGTATTTGATTCTCTATTTCTTCTCGTGTCATTTTAACCTCTTGATTACTCATTCCAATAATCGCTTAAAATTTTGATGCAGTTGCCTGACGAAAGTATCGAAGTCCAATTCTCTTGCTTTTTTCGCATGCAGGGATCTGTAAATAGAGGAAATCACGTTCTTGGAAAAAAACCTTGTCGCTCCAGCGAACGGACTGTCAGACTCGACTAGAACACGCGTTAAGGGTACGCAATCAAGTATTTCCATACCGGATTTAGTTTGCAGCATTTTGGAATTGAACGAAACGTAGTAACCTCTTGCTATAGCAGTTTCCAGAGACTTTATAGAACCAGAGTACCAATGCAAAATAAGCTTACCACTAAAACCTTCTCCAACTATGTCTATCAAATCCTTTTCTGCCTTTCTGCTATGAACTGTCAGCACCTTCTGACCAGCGTCCGATGTTAACTCTACAATCTTCTCGAATACCTCCTTTTGCTTGGCATAGGCCATTCCAGTCTTATCAAGTCCAACTTCTCCGATATACCTAGTTAAAGGCAAATACTCTTCGAAGAGAGCAATCTCATGATGTCTTCCTGCTACTAACTCAGGATGCAACCCAAGAGCAGGACGAATGTACTTACTCTTCAAAGTCAGGTTCTTGGTGTGAGAAAACACAAATGGTGCGTTGGTGACAGCTATGGTATAAACTTTGGCACTTTCAACTAAATCCACCACCCGCTCTGGATCTTCCATAAGATCCAAATGAAAATGAGAATCATGTAGCCTCATTACCCCCATAAATCAAAGCTCTCACTTCTTCCATTCCGCGCTTGTAAACCCCTATGAAAGCTGCTAAATCACTTATATCGCTGAATCGCAAAGGCCCAGAAGCCAGTATCTCAAAGGCCAACGACCTATCTGATTTTCCCTTCAAACGGCTTAGGGCCAACTTAAACGCCCGCAAATCACTACCAGACTGCGTTCCTTCAAGTTTTGATGAATCCAAATCCTCAACATACGTTGTTCCAGATATACCGCTATGGTTCTCGGAAGCCCTTCTTATTATGCATGGCACACAGTAACCACAATGCAAACCTGGTGGTCTCTTTTTCATCCTACTAATTTCAGGATGTGAACATGAAAGCGTTTCAGGTGCAAGTTTAGACAGCAACCTAACGTTACTACACGACTTCATCATCTCACCCTTCGTGTAAAATTGATACGGATTCCGGATCCGATTCGCCACACCTAATTCAGACAGAAGTCCTTGCAATTTCAGTATGAAATATGGATGTGTGGTTCTGGTGCTGTGACTACTGAGACGCGTTCCTGTCAGAGGAACATTAAGTGAAATCAAACCATTTTCTGGAAGGAGCAATTCTATTTCCCTTCCCAAAGCGTTTGCAACTGTGATACCTAAGCACAAAAACAAAAAAGACCTAGCCCTCGAACTTCTTTCCTTGCTTGTTTCTTCTGACTTCTGATTGGGTTGAACGTAGAATTGAAAACTACTGATTGTGGACTTCTTGTAATGTGATTTTAACCTTTTCAACAGAGCCGTTTGAACCTTTCCTTCTGACCCTCGCTTATAATGACTTATTAGTGCAACCGATACTCCCTGTTCTAACTGATCCAAGGTTCCGATCAGCGAGTCTAGCCCACCCGAAAACAGCGTTGCAATTTGAACATTATCTGGATTTGGCTTTAGAGGAAGTTCTGGAACAGGAGCAGTTGGAACATCTTCCCTTATCTGGAATTGCCATTTATCCCCACTTAAGAAAGACAACAGTTCTGCTAGTATACTGGAACAGGTCTCCCATTCCTTCAAACTAGTAACTGGCAGATATACTTTAAAATGCCTACTCCAACCTTGGAAGCCATGTGCACTTCTAGCAACCAACTGATCAGCTGAATAGACTCCGATAGCTAAGTGAACCAAATCTCTAACATTTGTGTCCGGAACCAAGCGACCCTTATTCAGTAACTCAAAAACATTAGTACTGACCATAAAATCCCCGCCTTGACCATAAGTGTCAATTACAATCTTTGCCTCACTTTCTGGAACGGAAATATCGAAATCATCGTTAGGCTGCTTCCGCAATATTATGTTGTGAACTTTCATGATTCTAACGTTGAGTATGCCATATTGAATATGGATTCCAAAAGAGCCTTCCCTTCACCTTCATCAAATCGAATATTAGAGAGGCTAATCTTAGAGATAGCAACTCGGGTTTCTTCGGCCACAAAGACTCTCATTTCTTCCTCTCGGGTAACCGCATCTGAGGCACTTAATTCATTACGTTCAATTGCCATTCCGAGTTCGTAAACCCACTTCTTAAAAATGTAAATGCTCACATACTCAACAACTGACTCCCGAATGTCATCCTCCGTAAGATTATTCAATCCATCCAGGTTGTCTTCCTCACTTAAAAGCCTTTCGCATAGCTTGTCGAATGCAGCCATAACCGAAGCTCGAGCAATCGCCTCATCGTTTGTGCTTCCCAGAGGAGCAATTTGATCCGATATTTTAGACAAAACTTCAAGCGCGGGTTTACCAATTACACCAGAAAGTCCATATTCGGTTAGGGTCTGATTAAGACCATTTGCTGACAAACTGGAAATGAAACCCAAATAGGCACTACCAGCCCGAATTCCAGCTCGTGCAGATTTCGTAGCATTTCCGGCTCCCCCCGTTTTACGAACGTAGTTTTTGGCCGCCCTTTTAAAACTAGATCCCGGGCGATTGTTGAACACTCTAGTTAACGAGGATTTTGCACCGGTCAGGTCATCCGTAGTGTTTTCCATTGGTCGTCTTTCAGACTTTACCTCCGGAGCCGCTGATTCTTGCGAATCTGCTTCCGAAGTCGACTCTCCGTCAGCCAATGCCCAGTCTGGTAGCAGCGGTGTTTTTCCAACCGGTCCAATTCCCGAAGATGAGGTTCCCATCGTAATTATTAATTATCAAGTTTCTTCCTAGCAATTGTTGCCAGTGGCTTATTCGTTTTGCTTCCTTTCCATCTGGTCATAATAGCAATTCGAGAACTATCATGTTCTGTACCTTCGGTCAGCTCAGTTATCCAGGTTGTTACCGTGATAGGTAAAGCCTGATCCGGATACGAATCAATAAGTGACAAGAACTGAGAAATAAGTTCTCTACGAACTGCGCATAAATCACAAAGACGCTTAAGTGTAGGATTTTCACCGGATTGAGCTCCTTCCGATTTCATCCTGTGAGAAAGGGCTTCGAATATTGCAGATGCATCACCTGAACTAAGATGCGCCACCTCTGAAAGGCCAATTTTCACAACACTTTCTGCCTTATCAACGAGTTTGAGCATGACTTCTTGAGCCTGCGAACTCATTCGTCTGATATTCACCCCTGATTCCGACAACTTGTCTCTGGAAAAATAGAAGTATGGTTGCAGGTTTTCATTGGCTATTGAAGGTTCTGTCGAGCACCAATCAAGAATCCATTTATCCTGCAAGTGGATTATCCAATCTTCCAGTTTTTCCTCAGCATCACCTTCGCCATTGGCAAATTTTTCCATAAAACTTGCAGATACTGCTATGCCACCATTTTCCGCCTGCTCCTTGTAAAGAGCCTCGAACATTTGCGGTTTGAAATATTCGAGCAACATGAGTTTGGCCAATACTCGCTTGTTCAGAGTCTGTTTCTTCTCCTCCGCCATTTTACATCGATTAAGCAAAGCATTGAGAAACCTCTTGGCCTGTCTAGGATTTCCGTTTAATCCAACGGTCAAACTCGGCACAACCTGAGCTGAAAGGGATAATGCCTCTTTTAAGGCCTCCGAAGGAGCATCAGTAAAATACTGACCAACATTATCCAACGTGAATGAGAACCCGAACGGATCCTCATTCTTACCACTAATCACTTTTTCTCGAACGAATTCAAACTCTCCAATGTCAACATGTAAGCTTACAAAGAGCAAGTTTAAATAGACGGTAAGTTCTTGTTCGCTTAAAGGAGGAATCCTTATCGGGTGTTGAATCAATTTCTCCAGATAGTCTCTTCCTACTTCCGCGTTTTCCCCTGGAATCTCGGGGAACCTTCGCCTTACAGCATGTTTGATAAGCCTTTCATCTGCGCCAAGAACAAATGCTGTATTCTTCGCAAAGAGAAACAGTTTTATTGCTTCAAGAGTAGCAATAACGGTATCATACGAGCACCTATCAAGATCATCAATCAACACCACGACTTTGTCTAACCTGGTCTCAGACAAAAGCTCTTCGAAATTTTCACGGAAGTGATGTATACTGGATTTTAGATTGTCATCAGGATTTTCGACCTCAGACTCCTTTTTCAGAATCCCTTCATAATCTGCAAGGCTCAGTTGCTTAATGGCATCATTTGCCCCAACCACAGCCGTTCCTGCCGGACCCATCGTCAAAAAGCCAAGTCCGTGTTTGATTCCAAACTTACTAAGCTTCATGATGTCAATCCGCTGCAGAAGCTTAGCCGCTAACTTAATTCCTTTTTCTCCGAGCTTTCTGTGGTTCACAACCTCATCAACAATTCTGCTCATGAGGATTGTTTTAGTGTCCTCATAGCCCTCAAACAACCAACCGTTGAACGATACGACCAAGGTATCATCAACTTCAGAATACTTCTCCTCAACCATCTTCATCAAACTAGACTTCCCGCTGCCCCAATCGCCAAAAACACCGATACTACAAGGCAAAAGACTCTCGTTATCGACAATTCCCGATATGGCCGCAACATAATGTTGAAAGTCAATGAAATCCGAACTTGACTCGCTATCGTTCCACATTCCAGCTAATGATTGAAGGTTAAATCTATTCTAGTACTTCAAATTTAACAGCGTAGAATCAAAACCCATCAATAAAAGCGAATTCAATAATGTCGAAGTGAAGCAACAATTCTAAATATCGAATTTTTATCGAATTTTTATCGTATATTTGTCGTGTTATTATCGTACAAATGAAGAAGACCCGCATAGAAATCCACCTCACTCCAGCAGAAACGAAGCAATTAGATGCAATAGCAAAGGCAGATGGGAGAAGTAGGAAAAACTACTGCGAAACACTAATTCGAAAACTCATCGAATCACAGAAAAAGAAATAATCAAACCCCAATAAAAATGGAAAGAAATACAGAAACACAATACAACACAATTCTGCCACAGGCAGTTGAACATTTTACGGAAAATGTTCGCTCAATTCACAACGAAAATCCGAGTTTCTACAACCTCGACCCTAACGAATGGCTTCTAATGGATGAAGAGAATCAATTTGAGTACATCATGAATGATGATTACTGGGTTCGACATTGGTCAAATTTCCTAATGAAGATGCTGGTTGATGAGATCTACAAGGAAAAAACAAATGAGTTCAGGTTGAACTAATCGTATTCTTACAATAAGTAATTGGTCCATCTCAGGAGTTGAAGGCTGCAGCCTTCAACTCCTGCTCATTTCTGGACAGCCCGTAACGGTCGGCTACCTCCCTCCAACCAGATACGACCTCACGAACAGCATCAGCGATTTCAATCGCTCTTTCCTCTTTCAACCGGAAATACTCACTAACCTCTAAAGCCAAATCCAATTCGAGTGCGTTGTCATCAAGAGAAATATTTAGCGTAAGACCAGTTCCATCTTCGATTGGGTTAATGTCATACGCTGGAGAGAGCTTCCATCCTCTTTCGGTCAAAAGGAAGCCGTGGTTTCTAAGATGGTCATCAGTATTTGATACACAGATACTAAATACAATCCTTCTCCAAAGTTCTTCAAGGTCTTGGTTTACGTTACTTCCATTGGTCATTAGAAACTCCGCCAATTCCAAATAGCTTGCTCCTTGATGGTGGTCAGCTCCATCGGTGTATCCCAATAGGGTCATTGCGGATGCGAAGTGAATCCGCTCACCCTTTGGAGTTCGATCAAACCGTTTGGTCATGAATGTATATTGATCGGTTGTGAACTTCTGAACCTTTGACTCAGCCATATTGATTCCTGCTTGAACAGCCAACTCGTAAGCAACCATTTCCCATCCACCAATGTCAAACTGATCACTTCTACTTGGGAACTTTGCAATCCAAAGCGCGCCATCGGTATCTGTGATACTTGCTTTCGGTCTTGCACCGCCAAGTGATGCACCAGGGCTGACCAACATATTCAGCCATTTAAGATACTCTGGGTCATCGACAACATCTTCTCTCTCCAATTGCAAGCTGACCTGCTCCAACTCTCGAAGAGATGCCCACGGTGGACTTGCCATCTCCACATTGTCGTTCAGGAAAGGACCATCCGTACTTTCCTTGAACCTCAGTGCTCCCATCCTATGACCATCGAATACTCCCAACAAATAGTCCGTTTCAAAAAGAGTTTGAACCTTCCTTTCTTCTTTTCTGGCCAATGCAGCTTCTCTTCGCTTCATCAGAATCCTCCCCCAGCGATCAGGAGATGAATCCGTGAACATTCCGAAGTTGGGTTTCTTTTCATCCTTCAGATAGTGCAAACCTGAATAAAGTTCAAGTTCTGGATCCAGAACCCGTGATTGATCTGACCTCAACCATTCATCATCGTATTGGAAGGAAAACACTTCCTTTCCTCTCAACTGCTCCGATTGGAGTAAACCCATTAGCGTAGGCTCCTCAATTCCTTCCCAATGGGCATAAACAAATATTTCTCGTTTGGTGGCGGCCATGCCCATTATTTCGAACTCCGTTTAGGGGCCCTTTCTCCATGTGATAATTGAGCATCCTGGAGCTTTCTTCCAAGCTCATCATCCTTTGCAATCAATGATAAATCCTGTTCAAGGCCAAGTACTGCAAGAACACTTACATAACCTCCGATACTGGTAGATACTTTGCCATTCTCAATTGCAGTTAAGGTATTCCGACTTATACCAGCTCGTTCAGATACTTGTTCAGCACTTAGTTTACGTCTTAAACGAGCAAGTCGAATATTCTCTCCTAATCCTTTCAGCAGCTTCTTCAGCTTTGGTAGTAATATCACCTGATTCTTTGCCATAAGTATCAATATATTAAACAAATATAATAATAATTGATCATTATATTTAGCATTATAACCAACAATACCTACAACAGAGGCTCTAAAACAACCTTTACCAGTATTTATGTGCACCATTTATAATTAGAGCATGTACGATATTTATAATTGAAGCATGCCCCATCTACAATAGGAATATCTCCATCATTAAAAGCAATTCCATTACAGCTATCTGTTCTTGTCATTAGCACCAAAAAGTTCAACAGTCTCCGTCCTGATTCCTTCAAGCACCATCATTTCTTCGTAAGGCAATTTTCCGTGGTGGTATTCCATCACCCTGCCCATCACTTTCACATAATCGTGACTATTTGAAAGGCCATAGAATTCAGTCGTATCCACCATACGCTGCTGCACCTTGACCATGCTTTCCTCATACGACATCATCATGGTTGAATCCAGGTAATACTGCTTCAGCTTGTTCATTACCTCCGAGCATTCGTTCAGTGGAATTTGCTCGGGCATTTCCTCACAAACCACCAGTTTCGCGGCAGACTCGTAATCTTCATTTAATTCAAAGTATTGTGTCATGAGTTTGTAAGCATCCGCTAAACACAAAATCTCTCCGCCTAGTGTTCGGATGTCGCAATTCGGAACACCGTAATCGGCCCAGAAGTCGAGACAACGTTGCAAATAGTGTTCGTGGTTCTCAATCGCAAGAATGTTCTTTTCAAACTCGAGATAGAACAGACGATCTATTTCAGCCTCATGCTGGAACTGTCTTAGGTGTTCTGGATCGATCTTACGCGTTGGCTGGCTTTGCTCCTTCTCTTCCATATAGCTGGGGTTCGTGAATGGAACCGAAGGTAGCAGACCGTTTTTTAGCGTAGAAGCTATCTACTGGTCAAGAGTTCTTCTCTTCCTCCAACTCGACCCCATTCTTTGCAAGAATCTCTAACACTTTTTCTCTGAATTTACCGTGAGCGATATACCGCCATTCAGGAAGATCCTCTTCGATCAGACAGATATGCGAATCGACCGTTTGCGAATCGATCTTAAGAAAGGTGACATCATTATCTGAATCATAAGATGTGATAACCTCAACACCTTCAACGAAATTTCTATTCATCTCATTGAAAATTACGGTAGTCGGCATTTGGTCGTTTGCAACCTGCAAGCCCTCATGCGTACCGGATTCAACCACCAATCGATGCAACAGGCTCTCAACCTTGCCATTCATCATCTTGTAGAACTCTGGGTAGTTGTCCGCCAATCTCAATCGGTCAGAGACGACTACAATTTCAGGGAAAATAAATCTGATGGCACCGGTTCGCACATTAAAACGCACCTCAAACCTCCTTCCATCGATAATGAACTTCTCGTGGCGCTGATGTTCGCAATCTGGTTCTTCCCAGGAAAGCACGTCACGTAACCAATCTCTCAACTCTTCTGGAAAATCCTTCTTCATACCTCTTGCTGATTTAAATAATGACTGCATCCTTCCGTGCATTGGTTCTTGACCCCAGATTTCCAAATTGTAACTGGTGCGACTGGGAGAGATTGTCAGTTCCGTCATACGCTCACCATCGTTCATCAACGCCACAAATAAGAGACTTCCATCCTCATCATAGTTTACAGCTACATCACTATTGGTGGGGATTCTCATACCGTATTTATCACTTCCGTGTGAGGAAATATTCTGCTACACTCGCTTTCTAACAAACTATTTACAACATGAAGAAGAAAGAAATTATTGAACAGGTAACAGAGATTTTAAAGAACAACGGCAAGCTCACTCCTGCGGAGATTCTAGAGCGCATCAACGGTGAACTTCCAATGGTCCAAGTATCGGCAGCTTTGAAGACAATGCTTGATGATCGAATCATCAATGTAGAAGAGCTTGGTAAGACGAAATTCTATTCGTTCAATACAAAGGCTTCCAATCCGACTGCGGAGAAACCAGCAAGTAAACGAGATACGACCAAGTACGATTTCGAAGGACTACAGCAACTTTCTAAAGGGCGATTGGCATTGGCCATTGTAAAGCGGTACTGTCTTGAAAAGAAACCCACGCAGATCGAGTTGAAGGAGATCTTCCCAGATAAAATCGTGCCACCATATGGTATGATACGATCCTTGCACGAAGCTAAGGAGGCTTCAAAGGAACGCAAGCGGTTCTTCATTAATGATGAAGATGTTATCACGTTGACCGATGGAGGTAAGGTTTGTGTATCCAACCAGTTTACCACAAACCGAATTACCAAGGTCATTGACATTTGCGAGAAGGAGCTTTCGCTGAAAGTAAAACCATCCAAATGACCGCAGACGATCTAAGAAGAAAGAAGGTCAACCGACTTTCGGTCAGAATCTGCAAGAAGCGAAGATTTCTTTGGATCTCTCTGGACAATGAAGAATATGAGCAGGCTGCCAAACTACGAGACGAGCTCAAGTCGTTGCAAACAGAGATGACATCTCTGTTGAAGTCTTAGAAAGCCGATAAGAAGAAGGGCAGCGAAATGCTGCCCTTCAACCAATCAAAAATTTAAGCCATGAGTAAAAACAAAACTCATACATCATATGCAATCAGATTGAGAATGTTTCAAGCAACATTGATTCACTAAATGCGTCAGAAATGGCATGCTGGTGAAAGGGCGGTCATCCGACCGCCCAACAACAATAATGAAAGTTAAAAAAGGCGTCAACAGTTGAACAGATATTGACTGTTGACGTAAACTATATGCACTAGAACTGAATTTGTTTCGTTCGCTTACCCACTAATCCTCCTTAAAAAAGCTCCATTCAGAATCTGGCAGTTCGTAAATGTTCAGGGCTTCAATATCGGCTTCAACAAGATCTTCTATTCGACCAAGCTGAGTCGCCATCTCCGTAATGGCATCTTCATTCCAAAGCGCTCTTTTCCCAACTAGGTTACTCTGTTTTTCAAACAGGTCGGTCTTTAGCCGAGTCAGGGAGTATGAGATCGGCTTGAATAATCTGGCATCGCTTTCAAATTCAAGCTCTTCACCTGACCAGAATGATTGCAGCTTCTCAATCTCATCTTCAACGTACTTGGATTCGACTCCTTTCATCTGGTTATAGATAAGAAGCTTACGAACCCTTGCAGCATCCTGTCGAACGGCCATCAGCAAATCTTTACTTCTATCAAAACCCAATTCCTCGAAATAATCGGCAGTGAACGCGGATGGTTGACTCCAAACACTCGTGTGTTCATCTATTTTTTCCGATTGATCAGCAAGAAATTCTACGTAGGAGTAGTAGGCGTAATTATTCAAGTATTGTTCGACATCCCAAACAGAATCTAACACCGCTGAGGCGTACTTCTTCTTCAATTCATTTCGTTTGGTTTCAAGACCAACTACTCCTTTGGCATCCCAAACAGTAGATGCCATCGTTCCTAACCCTGAACCTAACGCACCGAATGCCTTCAATAGTTTGGTGCCTCCGTCTATTGCATCCTTGCTCTTTTCTTCTGCTGATGATACAACACCTGCCATCTCCCCCATCATTTCCAGTTTGTCGTCTAAGGAGGAATAGAAATCGTCACAGAATTCAGCGTAGTCCTTGACATAACTGTTTAGCTCTTCTTCGCCACGGATAACGGAAGGCACATAATCGCTTATGTACGTGCTATACATTAATGAGGTGTCCAATGGGTTCACCTTTGGCACTTCGACAATTCCACTTGTTTCGGCCTGCGGCTTACCTTCTTTCTTGGATGGCTTATCACCACAGAAAAAATCGTTCACCTCTACTATAACCGCAAAGATGGCGAGGCCCATCAGCCACTTTTTCCAATTCATTTGAAGATTATTTCATTGGTCGCAGATTGCCTCCGCACTTCGGACACTTCTTATTGCCGCCCATCATTACCTTGATAGAACTGCCTTGATCACAATCGTTGCAGATTACTCCACATCTGTTACAGGTGTACCAAGATTCGATTGCACCAGAAAACAGATTCTTTTTCTTGTTGCAGTTTGCGCAGTAGGTCGCCATGATATATCGTGTTTAGAGATTTATGATGCTGGAAACCAAACTTAACGCGCTGGACATCTCAGGCGAAGAACCAAATAATTCGTTTCGTTCAATTCGTTCAATTCAATCTTAAAAGTCATACCGCCAAGTGGGTTTACGCAACGGCTACATTCGCTTCCATGCTATCAAAGGCAATCAAGGATAAGGTTGAATACAAGTATGGCAGCACCGTACGTTACCCCGTGGAATGCGATGCCCTGGCAGAGGAAATATCCAAGGCCACAGGGCGCTCTATCAGCTCCAGCACTATCAAGCGGCTATGGGGCTTCATTGAAGGCGCATCTGCTGCAAGAAGCTACACCCTGGATACCGTTGCCGAGTACTGTGGTCACTCCTGCTTTGACGACCTTATTGACAGCTTCAATCCCGAGAAATTGACGGATCAAACACTAACCAAGCTAGTGGCCTCCGAAATTGACGAGACTGTAATTCTAGAAATGTGTCTTAGCGACAATATCTCGGTTCAAATACAGCGCAGCACACCCAACTCTTTCAAAGTAATCCGTTCAAGTTCGGATGAATTACCTAATGGCTGTTGTATTTCATTTTCAAAAGTTGAAGTCGGCTTTCCATTCTTCTTACGACTGATCGATCAGAAAGAACTGAAGCCGATTGCACTTGCTAAGGTCTCTGGTGTAACAGCCTTGAAATTGATAGCAGCAGGAGAATAATCACAAACTGAGATAGGCATCGCTGATCTCCTCCTGTGTGATACCCAAGTATCTTCTAGTAACAGCGGTGTTTGAATGGCCGAATATTTCTGAAAGGAAGATCAACGCCTTTTCTGATTCATTGTAAACTGACCACAAATGGCGTCCGAACGATTTCCGAAGCACATGCGAGCTCGCCTTATCAGTTTTCACTCTATAAATGACGAATACGTACTTCAGTCTCTTGTTAACGTATGAAACGCTGATAGCATCTCCCCACCGATTGGCAAACAATGGTGATTGCAATGTCCAATGGCGTTGCTTTTCAAAATGAGGCTTGCAAACGGCCAAAGCATCCTTCACCCTATCATGAATTGCAATCACGCGCTTCTTATTGGTCTTTCGTTCAATGATGGTTACCTGACTCTTTTCTATTACATCGCACCACCTAAGTGAGAGCAGATCCGAGATTCTCAGCCCGAAGTGGCAGCCAGTCAGAATTAGAAGGTATTCTCTGTAAAGACCATCGGATTTCAGACGCTCACAAAGACCGAGCATCTGATTCCACTCAATGTAACTTGTAGTAGTAGGTTTTGTCATACACGAGAATAGCAGATGCGTGTGACAATTTCGCCCAATTCGGAACCCATTTTGAAGCAATTGGGAACTGTGAATTCACCATACAAATCATGCTACTGGATTCCAATGGCTTGTCTAGCCCGCTACTCACAGAAGTGGGACTTGGGCGTTCCTTCGCGCGTGCGCGCGTTCATTAATAATAGGTCTGGATTTCAGACAACCACGGTAGAGCTAGAAAAAGATCTATACACGTTTTTCACCCCCAACCTTAGGATTTAGGAAGAATTCGGGTTTTCGAAACTCTTTAACAATATAAACTAGCGCCATTATCCACGCCATCTTTCCAAAAATTTGAGTCCAATTCGAAAATTCATAACATCGTTATTGCACCCCATCTAAAAATGTCCAAAATTGACGCATCCGAGTAATGACGCGGCTTTGATCAAATGTAAAGATTGGATGCTTTTTAAAGGTTCGAAAATCGAAGGATTTTCATTTTGGTTAATTACTTATTATATTGACAATCAGTCAGTTAAGATATTGAAATTCGTATCTTTACACCCACTACTTCAACAATTTTCGGCAAGGCCATCTGAAAATTGAAAACGGTAGCTCAAACAGCCAGAAGAGGGAAAAAATGACTCGCGAAAGTGAGGGTGGACAAGTACGTCCCAACGGTAACACATAGATCAAAACAAAAACAGACATGAAAACAAAATTCAAATACCAAGAAGCACGCAAAGTCACAGATGAGATAATCAAGCAGTTAGACCCGCATTGCGTGAAGTGTGAAGTCGTAGGCTCAGTCAGAAGGGAAGCAGCCGAAGTCGGAGACATTGAGCTACTAATCATTCCTGGCCCCTATGAAATTGGCCTACTGAAATACGGCCTACCAGAAGTCGTGGACAGCTGGGATCATGTGAAAGGAAAGCTCAACCCTGACAAATGTAAGTACGTCAGACGTCTACATCCTAGTGGCATCGAAATCGACATCTTCTTCGCCAATCCAGTCAACTGGGGTTACTTGAAAGCCATTCGCACGGGATCAAAGGACTTTTCTCATAAAATACTCGCTAGTAGCTGGTACCGCCTAGGCTACCGTGGTGTAAAGGGCAACCTTACAAAGAATGGTAAGATAGTTCCAGTTAGAGAAGAAAAAGATCTCTTCGGACTAATCGGGTTGGAGTGGATTGAACCAAAATACAGAAGCTATCCGCTTAGACCTAACAGTAAACCACAAGTCACCTCGTTTCGCAAACCCAAAGACTCTGACCAATGATCACTTACGAACCAGAAAACGAATACATCGCGGCACAGATAGCTATCGAAGCTGAAAGGATTCAGGCTCTAGAAGAGCTGGATGCATGGGGTTGGATCACACCGCAAGAATGGATGGAATCTTACAGTAAACTTCAGCAAGCGGGAGCGGAGAACATATTGAGGTTTCTCCGTCAACAGAATCTTGAACTGGGTTCAGCAAAGTCTGCTGATCTGGGGAGCGGTTTTATGGGAGGAGCATACGGGAACAACCTAGGTAACTGGCGAACAGTAGATTCCATTGATTGTGCACTCAGAGATAGAGTACGCTATGGCCATATTACTGGGCTAAGCTTAGAACAAGATGAGATTATTTCCTGGTTGGTGGCTTACCTGAGGAGCTTGGTTGCGCACAGAATTCCAGATACCAACAACAGAAAGTTCATCCTAGATCAGCTTCGAAAGTGGTCGCCAGATAATCTTCGTGATTCGTCCGTAACCATCGAAACCGTTGACAGTCTCCCACCGCTTCTTCCATTGTACAATGCAGGAGTACAAATGGGTTTCAAGCAGGAGTTTGGAAGGTCAGCGGAGATTGAAGCCAACAGCGCCACGCTAAATCGCCTTATGAATGGTATCGGTATCAACAAGCATACAAATGCTATTCAAGCGGTTGCCGCGATTGACGATTTCAACCAGACGGTTCTGCCTACAAGGTTTGCTACAGTTCAAGTACTCGGGGATCTAATGACCAAGGCTTTGGAACAGATTATTAAGTGGCATCTGAAATGTATGTATGACAATAATGGTCGAAGGCTTGTAATCAACGGTCGTAAGCTTGAAACCCAGCAGGTCATACAAGGCCTAATTTCTGATGAAACGGGAATTGAAATCTACACCATAGTTGGTGACCTACTACCTAATTCGAAGAAACCATTCTGGCAGGTTGCGAGACATGAACCGTACAGCCTTGGTCAAAACCCGCGAATGCCAGAAAAACACTTTTAATAGGAAACAATCAGCAACACAGTAACAAACAGAATGATAAAAATTTACGCAACACTAGTAGATCGATTCAAAGCGGCTTACATGCCAGTTGAAGAGCTCGTAAACGACTATCTCTTCGAAATGGAGGTAGTTCCCCATATGTCCAACTCAGGCTTCTACGCCTACTCTCAACTTGGCAAATACGCCATTGGACAGATGGGTGGAACGAACACCTACTGTGATAGAGGAGTGCAAGACGCTCAAGCACTTACAGCTTGGCTCCAATTGATAAATCAGGAGATTGATTCGGAATTCACCGAACACATCATCATCGCGTTAACATGCTTTATCATGCAGGCTTTCGAGAGACGATTCAAGTGTCAATTGACAGTTGATGAAGAGTCGTTCATAATAACGTTGCCAGATACTGGGCGTCAGATTTCCCATCTAGATGATGCGAACTTGGCATCGATTTACAGAGATCAGTTGATGAGAAGTAGAGATTATCTTCTCCGTCAGCTTATGACTAGATACCTGGGTCATCGAGAAGTTGGCTCTGAAGCGATCTCAGAAGATTTCATCTCAACTACTGAGTACTTCTACCTCTCATCAGCCTGGCCTGATAAGGTCGCAGCAATGGATGATTACCTCATTGCAGTTTCACCTTCACTGCTAGACTCTGACCAGATGAAGATGTTGGCACATGTAGTGGCTGGTATCATCAAAGCAAGGTCGAAGTCTACCGATTGGAGTGAGACAAGTGCCACACACTACAAACCAGGTAGCCTACCATATAAGGTTGTTCGATCAGTGAGAGAACAGGTTGCAAACCCCAATCAGACAGCCGTATATGATCTTCTAGAACGTCTGTCAGCAGACTTCAACCCTCCTTCAGAAGTAATCGGGTTTGAGGACTCAATCTTCGTTAATCCAGCTGATGACAAGGGCGTGATGAGAGATCGTTACAAAATGGTAAAAGACTTTGGTCTGGCACCCTCCCTAGGAGTAAGTACTATGTGGTCAAAATCATAGAAAATCGATCCAAATGAGCCAGAAACAAGCAAAAACCGCGTGCAGTTATCTCACTGTGCATATCCCGAAAAACGCGCCCGATCTAAAGGCGCTTACCGCAGGTAATGAGTTGTTGCTGGACTCCATCAGGCTGGTATTCCACCAGATGTATCGGCAGTTGATGAAACTATGGGAATCCGGTGTGGAAGGTAAAAGACAGATTCGTTCAGGAGCCTGGGTCTCGCTTTGCTCTGAAATACTGGGACAACTACTCGGAAAAAACTTTTACCGAGAGGTACTGGATTTCATGCTAGAACACAAGCTCATTGTACAACGGATGAATGGTGCTGGCCTCAAAACGTTCTATCCTGGGCGCTGCCTTCAGTTTCGTGTGCCAAGGCAGCATTTTGCGGCACTTCAACGAGGTTCGCTTTACAAGACAGAATCTATCACTAATGCCGCGCTTATAAAGCGGGTGATGAAGCACTTGGAGAAAAAGAGGCAGGAAGCTACTGAAGAGTTGAATCTTAAGGAGAACAAGAGCCTAGCGAAGTGGATTAAGATGACACAAGACCTGAAGCCAGTTGCAAAACTGGTGGAAGCTCAGAAGGCGCTAGCTACCAGTGAAGAGGAAATGGAGCTGATTGAGCATTTTGCTGAGACGCATTCAGATGTTGGCTTGGATGCATTCAGCGTAGATGATTTTGGAAAGAGACGGTATAGTCATGTAACCAACCTGCCTTCCGAGTACAGGTCAATGTATCGCTTTAATGGGTTTGAGAATAGCCCACACGTCAACATCGATATTCAAAATAGCCAACCATTTTTTGCGGGTATGCTGATGAAAAACCCGAAGTGTATTCGAACAGTGATTCCTGAGTTTATGCCTATTTCTGATCTTCTGCAGAAGCACTCTGACAAACCTGACACCGAACTGTTCTTCGATTCTGTAAGAAATGGTGATTTCTACGAACTGATTTCAGAGAAAGCCAACCTGACGCTTGAACGTTCTGAGATCAAACAGCGATGCTTCAAAGCCATTTTCTACGGCAAGAACAGAATCTACCGCGGGACGGAAAACTACACCGAGCTTTTGCTTGTTAGAAATGCTTTTCTGGATCTCTTTCCACACGTTTTTGAGATGATCCAGGCCATAAAGCGAGTTGATCTCGTGTTTATGGATGACTTCTATTACAGCCGTAAAACAGGAGAGCGTTTACATAAAGGCGCATACAAGAATTTGTCGTGTGCGATGCAACGCATCGAAAGCAAAATGGTCTGGCGCGTCAATGATCGCCTTCTGAAGCATCTCACGATACCATTTACGAACATCCATGATAGCTGGTGGACACCTGAATCGAACGAATCAGAGATACGGAAACAGGTAGAAATCGTCTTCAGGCGATTTGGAGTTGAACCACCCCAACTAAAAACAACAATCCTGTAAACAATAAACACAAATAATAATGAAAACTATCAAAATCTCCTGGAAACTAGAACGAAGAGAATTTATCCGATGGATTCAAGCTCGGGCTACAGCAAAGAAACTGAAAGGCTGTAGGAAAAATAGATCCAAATCAACCCAATCTTACGTTCGCAGCCTTAGCAAAATGCTTTACATCACCGAGCCCGAAATATACTTGGCGTCCTCAGAAAGGCTTGATGAGCTACTCCTGGATCTCAATCAATTGATTGAAGGCGAGGAAAACAAATACAAGTACTTGACCCGAATCATCGGTCTCTTGATTGAGTACCGAGAAGATAACCCGGTAAAAATCAGAAGTACGAGGAGTGTTCGTAAATCTGAATCTCCAAGAACAGGGAGTGATACTGGTTCGCAGAAGCAGATGGTGAATGACAATAGAAAACCGCCTCGGCCTAATCCTAGAACCAGAAAAAATGAGACTTCACCTTTAAATTCAATAAAACTTCATAGAAAGAAAGGAGCACCGGATGCATTTGTTGGGACCACGCTGGTTCGACTAAGTGCTTATATGTCTTCGACAGGTGAAATCCATATCAAGTTGGCACCAGCATCCTGAGTCTAACAAGCCAATTTGGTTGATAGCTCCAGCACTATTTTCAAACAGTTTGTTCCCCTAATCCTTAAGTTCAGCTTAATTCGTTGTTAACTGAAGATCCAAATACCGAAATGCTTGCCACAGAACTCAAAGAACTGAAAAATCAGATGGAAACGCTAACGCTGTTGGTTCATCAGTACTCAGAACTGGAGTGGCTGTCTGAACCAAAACTGGTCCAGTTGCTGAACGTATCGAAGTCTTCGTTGCTGCGTCTACGTAAGTCTGGTCAGCTACGAGGCTCGACCCTTGGAGGAAGAGTTTTCTACAACCTGAAGGACGTCAACAAGCTATTACAGAAAAACTCGCGTCTGAAGTGATACTGCCGCGAAAGAAATACACCTTGAAATTCATCGCCAAACCAACAGCAAATGGCGAGGACACCATTATCAGTATGCGTTTGACTGTAGACCGACAGAAAGTCGAACGCTCTCTTGGTCTAATTGGTAAGAAGGATGATTGGATTGCTGAAGAGGAGCGATTCTCCGAGTGCCTACAATATAACTGCAGTATCAACAGACAGCTTTCAGAGGTCAGAGGCCGAGTAGAAGAATGCTATCAGATAGTCCATCGGAAGGGCGTTACCCCTACCGCCAAACTCATTAGAGATGAATTCTATGGTGTAAAAGATACCCGTATTGCTCCTACTCTACTGGATTTCATCGAAGGCCATATCCTAACACTTTCTAAACTACCAGAAGATGAATTCTCTCCAGGCACCTTGGTTCAATACAAGGCGATGCAGAAGCGTCTTACAGCTTTCTTAGAGTCCATCAATGAGGAACATCTACTACTTAGAAACCTAACGAGAAAAATCATATATGAATTTCAGGAGTACTTGACTACCACCCCTAGCCCTGAAACTGGCAGGCCCATCAAAGCTTCGAGCGCAGGGAAGTATCTCAGCAAGTTGCGCGCAATCATCAACGTTTCGATACAGAAAGAAATTGGTCCCGTCCGAAACCCGTTCAATGGCGTAAAAATCGCAAGAGCAGTAGCCAAGGTTCAGCCGCTTACTTGGGAAGAAATAGAGAAGATAATGAATGCTGACTTGAGCGGAACTAACGGCTTAGAAAAAGCTCGCGACCTGTTTTGTTGGTCGCTGTTTACGGGCCTTAGATTTAGCGAGAGTGCTTCAATGCGAAAGGAAGATGTCTATATCGAAAACGGTCGCTATCGTATGATTATTCGTTCTAAGAAATCAAGGGAAGTGTTTGATCGACCATTGATCAATGAAGCCGTACAGCTTTACAACGAGCTGATTGAAAAATATGATGGCGAGTATTTACTAGGTAGGCTTTCCAACCAAAGAACCAATTCTAATTTGAAAATACTTGCAGATTTGGTGAAAATCAAACGCCCAATCAACCATCATCTGGCAAGGCACAGCTTTGCCACAACGGTGTTGATGGATAGAGGCACAGAGATCAAATTTGTAAGCCACATGCTAATGCACAGAAAGGTGGCTACAACCGAGCAGGTTTACGCAAAAATTACTCGAGAACTTGAGAATCGGGCAATAGACGAAATCAACGAACGTACTGCGCTACGCAAGGTGTCATAACGGGAAATATCTAACAATCCAGATCACTACTAAGAAACAATTATCAATCATAACAATACAGTAATAAACCGCTTATCGAACAAGTAATTTGGGTAGGCTCTACGCAATAACGAATACAAACAATCAAATGGAGGCCAAAAAGAATACGAATATGGAAAACAACCTGACTGATGGTAGCGAAGACCTTTCGGCTATGCTGGAATTTGCTCTGGACAACTCCAAGTACGATGAAACCAAAAAGATTCAGCTTCATTTTTCCACAACTTCTGATGAAAAGGCCTGGGATTTAGCCAAGATGCTACAGGGATTCCACGAATATGAACTCATCGACCTTGCTGAAGGAAAGGACGCTTGGTTAATCATTGCCCGTACGGAGCCATTATTGATGTCTATAGATGATTTTCTAGGTTGGCAAGATACAATGGCGGATCTTGCATCGAGATTTAACGCGGATTTCGATGGCTGGAAGACAATATTGTAAGGTTGTATATGGAAGGGTCATATTGCCAATTTGAATAACTAGTTGGTAATTAGATTCAAATCAACCAAAAGAAAAAAATTACATGCTTTTAACCTGAACGATCCATACCTTCAACCATCGATAACCCAAGATTACAGGTGATTGAGTTTCCTTTAAGTGAGATTGTGCTCGTTGCTGACAGGACGTATAAATCTTGTTTGTCCTCAGATGTTTTTGGCAACCAATTAGAACAGATTTCAGATGAATACTTTGAGGACCTTACTGATGGGTTTGGCAAATTATGTCACTCACTTGTTCACTATGAATCTCCCAAGCAACTTGTGGACAACATTTCAACACACCAGAATTCTGTTGTTGTGACCGTTTACGGTGGAGCCTCATCGGCAAATAGGATGGCTTTGGTCCCAGCTATCTGTGAGAGTTATGGAGTTAGATATGTCGGAGCAGATCCTTACGGTAGAATTGTTTGCCAAGACAAAGCCCTTTCAAAAGTGCTGGCTGGGCAGTTTGGATTGAAAACTCCAAAAGGTATTTGGATAGATAAACCTACACGTCTTGGATATATTGAGGAACTGAAGCCTCCTTTGGTTGTTAAACCTAACTTAGAGGGCAGTTCCATTGGAATAAATGAAAGTTCGTTGGTGGGGAACGTTGAGTTGGCCAAAATGATGGCTATTCAACATCTGGAGGAGTTCTGTCAACCTGTCCTAGTAGAGGAGTTTGTCGAAGGAAGAGAGGTGTCCTCAGTATTAATTGGCTCTCGTGAGAATGTTGACGTTTTCGAGTGTTTTGAGGTCTACTATGAGAACGATGAATCTTATTTTGAAAATCACCTTTACACAGCAAAGGACAAACAGTTCTTCGGAGAACACATTTTGCATCGATCTGCCAACCATCTTCTGAATGACAAGGAAATCACTTTAATGAAAAACCTGTTCAAGTCCTTCGGAAAAATGGATTTCATGCGAATTGACGGAAGGATTACCGCAGATGGCTTTGTGTTGATAGAGCTAACCCCTGATGCGTATCTTGGTAAAGAATCAGAAGTTGACGATGCTGGTGTAAGACAAGGATGGAATTATTCCGAAACCTTACAAAGGATTATTCATACCGCATTAATGAACTATCATACTCCATATTCCAGTTACACAAAAAGCTAGTGGCTCTGTCAATGGACCCAGTAAAATGAAGCTCGTCTTCAATTGGTATTTCTGGACATCCCCGAAACCACTTGTTCCAAAGTGCATCATTTGGAATTCCAATGTCATGCATCACGGAAACATAGAATTCCACCTTTGACATGTCCTCTATCCGTTCGTAAAACTTAAGGATATTGTAATAGGCAAAGAGTAGAATTTCCGTACTGGCAAAGCTTCTATTATCAATGATTCTAATCATCGTGTCAATCACTCTGTCGGCCTCTGACATACGATCTTCCCAATCCAGGATTGCTAAAAAGTTCATGTTGATTGCAAGACGCTCAAAATCCCCAGTTGCAGTTGAAAGTGCTTGTCGCAATAGACTTTCAGCTTCACGTAAATTGGATTTCTGCATAATGTGCAGAACAGCCAAATTATTGAATAGAGTATGCCTCTCTGTGACAACATCACCTAATTCAATATTGGCTTTGTGAAACTGCTTTCGAGCTTTCTTATAATTACCTGTCAATCCCAAGTGGACTCCGTAGGTAATTCGCGAAAAAGCTGCTTGCCTAGCAGCTTTATATTCTTTGAAAACGGCAATACTCTCTTTGTAGTAGGGAAGGCTGTCACGAAATGAGAATACCAACTCAGCATTTCTTAGTAGGAATCCGTATTCAAAGCACTTGGTAAAGCGCTCATTTCGATACAAGAAATTGAATTCCTTTTCTGCTTCTGCTGAGTTACCGATGTCAAAATTTGTCACCAGTTTCACTAGTCTCAGAGCCAATTCTTCATTAATGGTCTTTGCTATTGGAATATGTGTCTCACAGTACTGAATTGCTTCTGAATGCTTACCAACCTGTTCAAGTAGAATGGCATTTAGAACTATTCCTGTTCTTCCTAAATCTGGAGATTCCTGTAGGACCTGAAAGGCCGATTTGGCTCGACCAAGTTTATACCATAACTCAATCAGCCAAACATTAATCAGTCTGACCCTATTGGAGGATCCCAAATGTTGTTTTTGCAGGAGGGCGTTTTTCGTTTGAGCTACGTATTCCAGCATACGCTCCGGTTCTCGGCTACGTAAACATTCATAACTGATCAAATCAAGCAGTTCATATATGCGATCGGTATCTTCCAGATGAGAAGCGTAGGAGAGCACCTTGGATAGCACAAATCCTTTTGACATATATAGGTCTGACCTTCCCTCAAGAAAGGTGTTGTATGTTCCATACCAATATTTCTGGGCAAGCAAGGTGTGAACCGTAAAATCAGCGAGGCCTGTTAACTCAGTTGAAATGGTATCATGTGCAATTGAAACGCGCCCAGCCTCAATTCCTACCAAAGACTTTTCAATGAGAGAATCAACAATATGATTGACATCAAAAAGGAGGTGTTTAGCGGCCTTGAAATTACTGAGGCCCAGAAGAAGGCTCTTCGGGGCTGGTTCATTATGCCAGTAAAGTACATTCAAGACAAAACGTTCATTGACAGACAAAGACATCAGGTGTTCTTTGGTTGCGCCATTAACATCCGTAGGCATTAACGGAGTGTCTGAGATATTGTACTTCAACCTAGAAAGTATATCTACAAGCGGTCTTAGATTGCCTTCCCATTGAACAAAAGACTGTTGTATCAGCTCCCAACTTACTTCTGGGTGCTCATCTAGAATCTTCTTCACATCAGAAAGGTGAAGAGGCTCAACATTCAAAACTCCGATTTCAGTATCCTGATCAGCGAAATATTCTATTACTTCAGTTATACTCAGACCTGATTTATCTCCTTCGGTGTACTCAAGTAGGAACAGGCAATTGTTACATTCCTTCGAAATGTCAGACAGAAATCTCATTGATATAGCATCGGCAGCTTGGATGTTTTCAATGTTGATAATAAGTGGCTGTCTTTTACTTTCTGAGGCTAGGTAGTTTGCCACAAGCGTCTGGGGCTCCGAGTTAGTGGATTGGAAGACCGATTCTTCATCAAATTCGTCCTGTCCAGTTATCAGGTCGAACAGAGTCCTGATAGAGTAACCTCCTGGAACATTCGATGCAAAATCCTCCTTGAGACTTTTAGCAAATTTGGTAAGAACAATCTCTGAAGGTTTATTCTGTCTTAGAAATTGCTCGAATGTTAGTAGCCTATTATCAGACTTTGCATGGTCGTTTAAGGTTGATGCTGTCTTGTTAATAAAATAACCGTTCGTATAGGTATTTCGGTCAGCACGGTTTAATCGAACCTTTATTGCAGGGTGACTCTCATTCCATCGCAACACGAATGTCTCGGCAAGCGAACTTTTACCTACGCCACTAATGCCATTAAGCAGTACAATACTTCTAGACTTACCAATTTGCTCCGTTCTAGCGTTGAGCGTTCGTATTTCTTTTATCCTGTTTACAAATGGGAAATTCATTCGATAATCTTGGGTTATCCTTCATTCAAGCCTGAATGATTTAATAGAAACAAGTCGGACTAAAATTCATTTCCCAACCCAAGCCATCCGTTAAGCGTAAGCCCACCCTAACTAAAAACAACCGTAATGACCCTACTAACAAAAGTCATCGACAATTTTCTGCTTCACTGTCAATTCGAGAAGCACTTAAATGGGAAAACGCTTAAAGCGTACTCTACAGATCTAGTTCAATTCCGAAAGTTCATCGACTCCGGCTCTCTATGTATTGAAGACATCACGAAAGAACAGTTAATCGCCTTTCATCGTAATCTGCATAAGAGTTACCGAATAAAATCCATTAAACGTAAACTGGCCTGTATTAAGGCAATGTTCAATTTTTACGAGTTTGAGCATGATGATTTCATCAATCCGTTTCGAAAAATTCGACTGAAACTCAAGGAACCATTTAAGGTTCCGGTGGTAATGAACTTCACTGAGGTTCGAAAAGTCTTTGAAAAAGTATACTCCGAGAAGGAACGAGCTGAAGATAAGGCTGCCTATTCATACAAGGAACTGGTCAGAGACTTAGCCTTTCTTGAATTACTCTTCGCCACAGGTCTAAGGGTTTCAGAGATAACCCACTTGAAAACACACAACATTAACTTGTCAGAAGGACTGCTTAAAGTTCATGGCAAAGGAGGAAGAGACCGAGTGATTCAAATATGTAATTCCAGCGTTACGGATGCCCTGTTTGAGTATAGAGTACTCTTCAATGAACAAATTGAAACAACTGGTTTCTTCTTCATTAATAGACTAGGGTCAAGGTTATCAGAACAATCCGCAAGGGCAATTGTCAAAAAACACGCAAAACAATTAGGCAATAAGAAACCAATTACCCCACACACTTATAGGCATACGTTCGCAACCCTTTTACTTGAGGAAGGAGTTGACATAAAATACATTCAGCGACTTCTTGGCCATAGCTCCATCCTGACAACTCAGATTTACACCCATGTAAGTTCTGCCAAGCAGCGAGAGATTCTTACCACCAAACATCCTCGAAACCGTATGGCAATCTCTGTTTAGTTATCTTGAACCTCATCGTCTATAAGAGAAAAAACCTACTCTTACTTGACATACAATCTTACGTCATTGTTCGTCTCTGAGACCATCTTCTGTATAAGATTTCGGCACAATGCGCGTTGCTTTTTCGAACAACACAGAACCACGACTTTAACATCGTCAGAATCTTATACACGAAAGAAGTGACTAAGTTTACACTACACAAATTCATTTAAACAAATAATTTCCTGTAAATGAAACCCTTAAGCATGGCACTCATAATTGGACTTATTTTTTTGGGAAGTCATCACACCTCTGCTCAAACAATTATTGATTCGAGCTCCGTATCACCTCTTCCTGGCGAACAGTTTATAGTGATAGGATGTGAGAGCTTTGGTGGTGACACGACCACTGGGACGAACCTTATTTGGGATTATTCAACCTCGTTTGTTGAAGAAGCTATTGATACAGTCATTTGTGAGCCGATTGATTCGAATCTGGTTACAATCGGTGGTATTGGAAAATTTGGTGATGTTCAACTGACCCATTCGAATAATGAGATAGTTGAAGTTATTGGCCTTTTTTCCTCTAGCCTGAATATTGAAGCATATAAATCCGGTAATTATGTGGTTGGATCCGGTGGAATCTCGCTCATTTCACTTCCTGTACTCCTGGAAAGCACTGACACGGCTTACTTCAATTATTATCCAACGGGGGAACCTTGGTTTATTGAAGGAGCGCGCTATCTTCATGTCAACGGTCATGGCACCCTGCATCTTCCATCAGGCACATTTTCTGACACCTATCGAATTTGTATAATCAAAGATGGTAACTTGGTTTTTACGGATACGTGGCCATATCAAGTAATTCCGCATACAGATACGATGAATATTTGGTTAAAAGCGGGGATTCATTATCCCTTACTCATAACTCATACAGACCACTGGATAAAGGATTTTGGCTCTTATGATGTCCAATACCTGATGTCAGTCCTACCTGTTCATACTTATGAGTACACGGACAACCTGAATTACACTATTTATCCAAACCCCTCCACTGGTAATTTTCAAGTGGATTTAGGAACTATTGATTACGCGATCATAAAGATGTTTGATATGCAGGGAACGCTAATCAATCAACTTAATGTAAATGGGCAAAACAAGGTCATTCTGGACAAACCTCCGGTGTCTGGAACTTACATTGTTCAGCTCACAACCAATCAGGGTATCTCTCACTCGCAATTGATCCATACTTTGAACATGCAATGAATGAACCGGCCACGATGCCGTTTCCTTCTTTGAGGATGAATTGCCCATCTGATTAAAAACCAGACAATTCTATGTGGGCATTGCGCACCGTTCTTAGACATTGACAAGTCAGTGACATTACGAAAGCAGATTGAGTTGAATCATTGAAGCAGCATGTTTATTTCAGATGTGTTCAAAGTTTCAATCAATAATCCTGTGAATCCCCATTAGTCTTGGCTCAACTATGACATATGTCATAGTTACTCCCTGCTTCCATCAGTTGGCAAAACCCATGAGACACCACATTTGCATCGTGAAGTCATATCTGACCATAGCTTTAGCACTGATCATGTTAATGCATGCTGCTAGCACATCGTTACTCGTGCTCAACTATCAGATGAACATGGACTTCGTTATCGAAAACTTCTGCGAGAACACGGATAAGCCTGAAATGCACTGTAATGGCAAATGTCATCTCAAAAAGCAAATAGAACAGGAAGAGAATCAGAAATCTGAAAACCCAATTTCGGTAAATGAGGGTATTTCGTTTGTACTTACCATCGATGATCTCCCAACTTTCAGGGTTGATCAAGTAAGTCAATCAGAAATCATCATCAACAGTCCGTATTTGATGAAAAGTTATGGTTCACACCTTATTGGCGTGTTCCATCCGCCAAAAGTTTGATTGAATTTCCCCTTACTGGCCTCCAAAAATGTGGAAGCCAACAAGCAATTTATTCAATCAAATACATTCAAAATGAAGTTTTCAATCAAGTCCCTTCTATTGGGCACTGCTCTATTGAGCACCATTATAACGGGTTGTAAAAAAGACGACCCAACGCCAGATGACAATACAACAGATTTACTTCTCATCGCCTCTGGATACACAGATGCAGGAAGCATGAAAGTAAAACTGTATGCAGTCGATTCGCTTTACTCGGCATACACACAGCTCTTTATTGAGGTGCGGGATTCGGCATCCAACGAAGTGGTAGAGAACGCACAGGTTACTATCATGCCGATGATGGACATGGGAAATATGGAGCATTCAGCACCATACGAAAATCCCACTAGCACTGCTGCAATTGACGGCATGTTTCCTTGCAACGTGGTGTTTCAAATGCCAGGCGAAATGGGTTGGACATTGGATGTGACCGTGGACAATCTGACCAGCGGTTCTGGAACCGTTACCCTTCCACTTTCCGTGAAAAACCCAGCAGTGACGAGAACTCGGGTAATCACTCCGGCAAATGACCCAAATGCGCGGTTGGTCATCTCCTATTTGCAACCATCCGACCCAAAGGTTGGAGTCAATGATTTTGAGATCACCCTGCACTCAAAAGAAAGCATGACGTCTTGGCCTGCAATTGAGAACTACACAGTTCAGATTGAACCTGAGATGCCATCAATGGGTCATGGTTCTCCGAATAACGTGAATCCTACGCACATCACGAACGGACATTACGAAGGACAGGTGAACTTTACCATGACTGGTCTGTGGCGCATCAACCTGACCATAATGGATGGCTCAACCGTTGTTGACAACACGGCTTATTTCGAGGTAACCCTTCAATGATCTAAACATGCAACGGTTGGCCTACAAGGTTTTCTTTCTTCTTCTAGCAGTTTCGGCAAGTGCGCAAGAGCAGGATAGCATTCTGTTCTTCAACAAAGGCAATATTGCCGAAACGGTTTTTGAGGTTGAGGAGATTCTTGTTAGGCCAACCTGCGCATGTGTTGGAGAGTGCTCTTGTGCTTCGGCACAAGAAGACAACTATTCTGAGAACCGCTTTTCATGCACCGATGCCATTCTGGCCAAGAACGGCCGCATGGAGTTGATGAAGCGCGGAAACTTTGCATTCGAACCCATTCTGAATGGCATGTCTTCTGACCGCATCAATCTGACCATTGATGGCATGAAGATTTTCGGTGCGTGTACGGATAAAATGGATCCGGTTACTTCTTATGTCGAACCGAATAACATGAAGTCGGTTTCTGTGCAGCACGGTACTGCTGGAAGCATGTTCGGCTCGAGTTTGGGCGGCAGCGTGAATATGGAAACCAACGGAGCGCAGATCAATCCGAACAAGCCGATAAGTGGCGAGATCGGTGCTGGGTTTCAATCGGCAGCGTTGGGCGCTAATGGACTCTTCTCGTTGAATTACAGCCGAAAAAATTGGGCAATTCTTGCCAACGGTGTCTATCGCAGATTTCAGAATTACCGCGCAGGAAATGGGAAAACCATTCAGTTCACGCAGTTTGAAAAATGGAACGGTTCCATTTCTGCTAAATACATGCCAACAGGCAGGGACGTGATCCGAGTGGACTACATCATGGATGAAGGTTACAACATCGGCTATGCGGCTTTGCCCATGGATGTGCTGTTCGCGAAAGCAAAGATCTACAGTCTCACTTACCAGCATTACCCATCGGTTAAATGGTTCGAGAAATTGGAAACCAAGATCTATGGTAATTCCATTGAGCATGCCATGGACGACACCAAGCGTACGAATGTGATCATGCATATGGACATGCCTGGTTCAACCAGAACTTATGGTGGTTACGCCAATGGCAATCTTCAATTCAAGAAACACAAGATCACCGTAAGGTTAGATGGCTACCACACCAATGCACGTGCGGAAATGACCATGTATCCGAACAACGAAGCACCTATGTTCATGCTCACTTGGCCAGATGTGAACAAGCTCGATTTCGGACTATTTGTGCAAGATGAGATTACATTGAACGAGAACCGAAGACTGAGTTTCAATGGCCGAATAGAATACCTGAACACATCCGTTATTGATGAATTTGGTGTGCAACAGGCAAGCGTGTTCAATCAGGATGTTTCTGATGTCGATCATCGACTATTGAAAAGCGTGAATCTCAGTTTCGCGCAGCGATTTAAAAAAGGTGTTTCTGCTTGGGTCACGGCTGGTTATGCTGAGCGCTCGCCTTCCGTTACAGAGCAATACGCTTTCTACATTTTCAATGCGAATGATGGCTTTGATTATGTTGGAGATCAGGATGTGAAGAACGAAAAGGCCGTTCAGGCCGACCTTGGTCTGGAATGGAAACACAAAAAAGCCAGCATCCGTCTCACGGGTTTCTATTATCACATGTTCGATTACATTCTGGGAGCTAAGGACAGCACGTTGGATGCCATGACCATTGGCGCCAATGGGGTTAAAGTTTCTCGAAACATTGATTGGGCTTTGATGACAGGCGGCAACTTGGAAATGAGCTATCGCCCACTGAAATGGTTGGAACTTTCCAATGTCAGCTCTTACATATTCGGTAACGCGAATAATGGAGACCCTCTTCCTTTAGTACCGCCATTTAAGAATGTCACTTCCGTAAAATGGAACCACAAACGTGGTTTTGTTGCCGCAGAGTGTGAGGCTGCTGCTGCTCAGAACCGTGTCAACCCAGAGTTCGGAGAGATGAGAACAGCATCCTACGCTATTGCCAACATCAGAGCGAGTTATTTCTTCCCATTCGGTAAAAAGCGTTTAACTCTAAATGCAGGTATCGAAAACCTCTTGGACGCTTACTACAGAACACACCTTACCTGGGGCGGCATTCCACAACCTGGAATTAATGGCTACCTGAATGTAAGTTTTACATTCTGATACCGACAACGGCTACATCATCAAGTTGTTCGTTGGCATTAAGCCAACTGTCGAAATGCTTGGCAACTCGGTTTTGTTGTTCTATTTCATCCAACTTCCATACTTCGGATAACAAAGACATGAACCCAGTTCTCTTCATACGCTTGTTATCAGGCCCACCAATTTGATCATAGTATCCATCCGAGGTCAAATAAATCATGTCTCCATTAGCAACAGCTATTTCAACCTCCTTAAATGAAGTATCAAAGGATGGGTGTAGAAACCCGCCAATACCTTTCTTTGACCCCTGTACCTGTTGCACCCCTTCATCATTCGCTACAAACAGCGGCCTATTGGCCCCTGCATAGGTCAGGCGTTTGTTTTCAGCATCAAAACACACCAAGGCCACATCCATTCCGTCTTGAATATCCTGTTCTCCTTCGCCCTGAGCAAGCAATCGTTTCAATCCTAATTGCAATCTCCTCAAAATACTGGCTGGAGAGACGTGATGTTGCTCATTTACTATACGATTGAGTAATTGATGCCCTACCAGAGACAACAGTGCCCCTGGCACGCCATGTCCAGTGGAATCTACAACAGCAACAACTTTATTGGTTCCGACTTTAGCCGCAAACAAGAAGTCTCCACTCACCTTGTCCTTTGGGCACATGAAAGCGAACGAAGAAGGACAAACAGCCTTTAGGATGATGTCGGAAGTCAGTACGGCATCCTGAACCCGCTTGGCATAATCAATGCTGGATTGTAATTCATCATACTGCTCTGACAATTTATTGTGAGCATCTGCCAAGGCAATAGTGCGTGCTTGTACCATCTCTTCCATCTTCTCTCCATATGCCCTAAGCCTTTCCTCATTCTCCTTCATCCGTGAAATATCACGCTTAATTCCAATCCATAACCTGATAGTGCCATCAATATCAAGAATCGGAGAAATGTGGATACTTGTCCAGAACTCATCTCCATTCTTTCGATAGTTGATGAGTTCCCCTTTGTACGAAACTCCATTCTCCAAACACGCCCTTATCTTACCTAATTCCTCCTTGTCGGTTTTGGATCCTTGCAAAATGCGTGGCGTCTTACCAACTACTTCATTTTCGGAATAGCCTGTCATATTGGTGTAAGCCTTATTGACAAAAAGGATTTTAGGTCCAGGCCGACTGAACGGTACTGCTTCTGTTACGATTACTCCGTCACTTGCTTGCTCAAGAATTTTCTTGATAAGCTGGATGTCCAAATGTGTAGACTCAGCCGATGAAAAAGGCATCAGTTACAATGGATGGTTTCAGTTCGAACTTACGAAAGTCCATTACAAACGGCAAAAACACATTCTACTTTCAACAAATTTTTGGGACGCTGTTTAATAATTTTAACTTGATTATCGTTGATTCCAATAACCAACAATTATCTAAAGAGATTACAGATGTCGTTCTTCAACAAATTGAAATGGATACTTGGAATTCTGCTGGTGTTTGTCCTTATAGTTGCCACAAACCTGATCGACAGAGACAACTTTGCCCAAGTGCGTGACGCCATTGTAACCATTTACGAAGATAGACTGGTTGCCAATAATCTGATTTTTGACATGTCAGAGGCCATCCATCAAAAGCACATAGCTGTAATTAAAATGGACACCACTTTTCTGCGTGGGAAAAATCAAGGACTGAATTCATCCTTACAAGAGTTAATCGACCGATACGAATCAACTAAACTCACTAGTAATGAGCAAAAGGCATTCGATAGGCTGAAAACAGATTTCTCTGAACTTCAAGCATTGGAGATGTCTAACGATTAAACCACGACAGAAGAACGATTGACTATAATGGAAAAAATCAACTCGTTGGAAGGAGGTCTTGAGCAACTATCCAAAATCCAATTAGATGAAGGCCGTAGGCAAATGAAAATTGGAAAAGGAGCAATGAACTCTGTTGAATTATTCACTCAAATGGAGTTGTATTTGTTGCTTTCCTTAGCCATTGTTGTATGCCATTAAAAAAAAAGGAGAAATATGAAATGTTCAGTTTACATAGCTACTAGTGTTGATGGGTTTATTGCTAAACCAGATGGAAATGTTGATTGGTTACATACGGCAGGTAATTTGGAAGCTGATATGGGGACAGAAGATATGGGGTTTAAAGCTTTTATGGATTCTGTAGATTGTATAATTATGGGACGAAAGTGCATGGAAATGATTTCCAATATGAATTTGACACCTGAGCAATGGTTTTACGGTGACATGCGTATTGTTGTATTAAGCAATACGGTAAAAGAAGTCCCTGACAATCTTAAAGGAAAAGTAGAAATGTACTCTGGAGATATAAACAGCTTGGTTGCTGCATTGGAAAAAGAAGGTTTCAAACATGCCTATATAGACGGAGGGAAAACTATTCAGTCGTTTATTAATCTTCGATTGATTGATGAAATAATCATAACCAAAGTTCCTGTATTACTGGGTGAGGGAATTCCTTTGTTTGGAAAAACATTAAAAGACATTAAACTCGAAAAGGCTAAAGCATGTGCATTTGCTAATGATTTTGTCCAGGTAAAATATTCGGTGAATTACGAATAAGGGATAAAATAGTGCAGATAGAAAATAAAAAAACGGCATACAACAATATGTATAGTGCATAAGGGTTTCAGAGGTTTTCGAGCGGTATCACCCGCATTAACTTTGGGTGGTAGCATGATAGGTTTGAAGCCCGCAATCCCTTACGACACCATACACTTAACGTTATTCAAGTCATAATCCTGTACAGTCCTTCAAATCAAGAAGACAGTTAGTCCAATTGCATTTTTAGGAACTCAGATCCTTTGAGCAATGGGTCATTTCGCAGAGTGCATTCTTATCGGAAATACGTAGTTTTTTACCTTCAATTTTGATGATGCCGTCTTTCTGTAGTTCCGCCAAGCTCCTGATGACGGACTCGTAAGTGGTGCTAGCTAGGGATGCCATGTCTTTTCGGGTAATAGTGTATGCCAAAAGCGCGTCATCGGATGCTTCGAAACCAAAGCTTTCCATGTTCATTCTTATGGCCTGTGCAACGCGCTGTTTAACCGTCATGTTCAATTGGTTTCTGCGCATGCGTTCCGAGCGTCTCAACTCCTCTGCAAAGAACATCATGAAGTAATAGCAGAACATGTTATTGGCCTTCAGCATGTTTTCGAATATGGTTCGCGGAAGCACAAAAACCGTAGTATCAGATAGTGCCACGGCCGAAATAGAAAAAGTAAAATCTTCACCAAACCCTCTATGACCAATCACCTGACCATCGGTTACAAATCGAACTATGACCTCAATACTATCCGTATAGTTGGAATAAACCTTTACTCTTCCATGCTTGACCATGTAGATATTCTCTGCCTTCTGTCCCTCTTTGATAATGAGTTCACCTTTCCTGTAGCTGAGTTCTGAAGTATTGAGGTCGGCTAAAGCTCGCCACTCAGGTGTGCAGTACTGCTTAACCATTCCATCTAATTGCTTCAGTTCTTCCGACCTCATATTTTTTCTGTTTTCGGAAAAATAGCGAAACGGACATTCTTATCCGTAGCTGATTGAGTTATCAAGATTATAACCACCATAACCTCGCCTTCATTGCATTTTTTATTTCATGATACACATCTTACTTTAAGACCTTCAAATCCATCCGATCAATCCAATACACATGGCATAAAGCATCTTATTATATGACACTTGTCAGTATATTGATCACACCTAGATTATTCCTTCGCATTAGAAAAAAGTGACTAACCAATTCAACCAATTATGAAAACAAAACTCTCACTACTCGGAATAGCTGGTTTGTTGATGGTGTTCGTTTCTTGCGGCACCGACCAATCAGCAAGTTCTAATGCTACAGCTGGTACAAGCGAGGCTGAGCAAAATACACCACTTGGTCAGGCATCTGTTGTTGACGAAGCGTCTGACCCCAATATTCTTCAGGTAGCAATTGGCTCTGAAGCACACAGCACATTGGTAGCGGCTGTTCAAGCTGCACAAATTGAGCACGTGCTTGTAAACGCAGGACCACTAACGGTATTCGCCCCTGTTAATGAAGCTTTTGATGCATTGCCAGAAGGAACGGTGGAAAACCTCCTAAAACCAGAGAACAAAGCCACCTTAGCTGGAATTCTAACAGGCCATGCTGCTCCCGGATCGTTCGATGTTGAAGGTCTAAAAAAGGAGGCACGCAAAGGCCGAAAGCTTTACATGGCAGATGGTTCATATCTAGAAGTAACCACAGAAGGCGAAGATGTCCTTGTAGCAGGCGCCAAGGTTATCGCAACCATTCAAACTTCAAACGGAATTATAAACGTGGTGGATAAAGTCATTCTACCAGAATAACAAGTCAACACACATCTAAAAATCAATCAGGATGAAAACAATAAATGTAATAGTAGCGATAGTAGTTGCAGCCCTATTCATTGGCTGCGGAGGAGGTGAACAACGGGAAGCACCTCCTGGGGTAAAGCCTAAATCAATGGTAAAAAAGGAAGAGCCAGCAGGTCCTGACAAGGGTGTTGGTCCGATTAAATCCATTGATATTCCTGCAACAATTGACGATGCCCTTGCAGCAACAGGAAAAGAAGTGTTCGAGGCAAAATGTACAGCCTGCCATAAGATCGGGAAACGATTTGTTGGGCCAGACCTTACTGGAGTAGTTGACCGGAGAGAGCCCGAATGGATCATGAACATGATCTTGGATCCAGAACTGATGGTTAAGGAAAACGAAACAGCAAAAGCACTTTTGGCTGAGTACATGTCTCCAATGGCCAACCAAAGCCTGACCGAAGAAGAGGCTCGAAGCATCCTCGAATATTTCAGAACACTTTAACCCATAAATCGACCAAACTCAAAAACACATTAAAATGAAAAAGACAGTTTTTTCCATAACGGCTTTCGCCATCTCAGCAGCAATGCTGGTGGGCTGTGGCGGAGCTAAAAAAGAGGGGGGCAAGAAGGGTGCACTCTCTGGCAGCAATGCCGAAAAAGTGTACGTGGCTCCAGGTGAGCACGATGAATTTTACGCCTTCATTTCAGGAGGATTCAGTGGGCAATTGGCTGTTTACGGTCTTCCTTCAGGACGTCTTTTCAAGGTGATTCCAATTTTCTCTCAAGATGCTGAGAAGGCTTACGGTTACAATGAGGAGACCAAACCGATGCTTGAAACATCATACGGTTTCGTTCCATGGGATGATGCGCACCATCCGGATCTTTCGCAAACCAAAGGGGAAATTGATGGCAGGTGGTGTTTCATCAACGGAAACAACACACCCCGAATCGCCCGGGTTGACCTGAAGACATTCGAAACAGCAGAAATTCTTGAAATTCCGAACAGTGCTGGTAACCACTCATCGTCCTTTGTAACAGAAAATACGGAGTATGTGGTGGCAGGAACGCGTTTCTCAGTTCCGGTACCTCAACGCGATATGCCGATCAGCGAATACAAGGGCAATTTCAAGGGAGCTCTGTCCTTTATCAGTGTTGGTAACGAAGGAGAAATGGACCTATCGTTTCAGATTCTGATGCCAGGATTCGATTACGATCTGGCACATCCAGGAAGAGGCGCTTCTCATGGCTGGTTCTTCTTCACAACCTATAATTCAGAAGAGGCGAATTCACTTCTAGAGGTTAATGCTTCACAGAATGACAAGGATTTCATTGCCGCTATCAACTGGAAAAAGGCTGAGGAATACATTGCGGCAGGTAAATTCACAACTGTTCCTGCAGAGTATGCACACAACGTTTATAGTGATAGAACGCATTCTGCCACTTCTACCATGAAGAAAGAAGTAAGGGTGCTGAATCCTGCCGATTGTCCTGGACTTGTTTATTTCCTTCCTACACCAAAATCGCCACACGGTTGCGATGTTGATCCAAGTGGAGAATACATTGTAGGAAACGGAAAGCTTTCTGCTAACCTTACTGTGCATTCATTCACGAAAATGCTAGACGCCATTAAAAACGAAAAGTTTGATGGTGAGGCATACGGTATTCCGATCTTAAAATTCGAAGACGTATTGGCAGGAACAGTTGTTCAACCAGGTCTTGGACCATTGCACACCGAGTTCGATGACAAAGGAAATGCCTACACCACGTTCTTTATCTCTTCAGAAGTTGTGAAGTGGAAGCTCGGAACATGGGAAGTGCTCGACAGAAAGCCAACGTACTACTCAGTTGGTCACTTGATGATCCCAGGTGGTAACTCACAAAAGCCTTGGGGCAAATACTTGGTGGCCATGAACAAGATCACCAAAGACCGTTACCTGCCAACTGGCCCGGAGCTTTGCCAGTCAGCACAGTTGTATGACATTTCTGGAGACAAAATGGAGCTATTGAGCGATTTCCCAACCATTGGAGAGCCGCACTACGCAGCAGCTTGTCCAGCGGATCTTATTGCTCCAAACCAGACCAAGATTTACAAGTTGGAAGATAACCAACATCCATATGTTGCCAAGAGTGAGAAAGAAACCAAAGTGGTCCGCGAAGGAAATGTGGTTCACGTTTACATGACGATGATCAGAAGCCACTTTGCACCTGACAACATTGAAGGCATCAAGGTTGGCGATAAGGTTTACTTCCACGTTACCAACTTGGAGCAGGATTACGATGTACCACACGGTTTTGCCATGATCGGTGCCAACAACTCCGAATTGCTGATCATGCCCGGCCAAACTGAGACATTGTTCTGGGAGCCGAAGCAGGTTGGCGTATGGCCAATGTATTGTACCGACTTCTGTTCTGCCTTGCACCAAGAAATGCAAGGATATGTAAGGGTCTCTCCTGCGGGGTCAAGCACCGCTCTTTCGTGGTCGCTTGATGGAGAATAACAACAGATAGGTAAAGGTTACCCGCATGGTTTATGAGAGGGAGCGGGCAGCGTAACAACTGCCCGTTCTTTTTCTCAAAACACTAACTCAGGAAAAAATTAAAACAATGAAAACCTCCAAGATCATCATGATAGTGGCGGCTTTGCTGCCAACTGCACTTTTCTTTCTCCCAATGTGGACCATTCAATTGAGTGCCCCACAATACCCAGAGCCTTTGGGAATGGAGATCTTCATCACCAAAATTGCCGGAGAGAAAGATGGCGATCTACAGAACATCAATCTGATGAATCACTACGTGGGAATGAAGGAAATCCCAGAACACATTCCGGAGTTTGAGTTCTTTCCTTGGATCGTTGGCGGAATGATTGTTCTTGGAGTTGTTTTCGGACTGATCGGAAATCGTCTGTTGTTCTTGCTGTGGTTTTGGATCGCTTCCATTCTAGGATGCTTAGGCATGTACGATTTCTATCAATGGGAATACGATTATGGAACAAGTCTTGACCCTAAAGCTGCCATCAAGTTTATGGATGAAGCGGGTCAGCTAATTACTTATCAGCCTCCTCTTATTGGAACACAGACAATATTGAATTTTGAGGCGACATCACTACCGGCCATTGGTGCCTACATCCTTTTTCTGGGAATGGCTCTGAGCATTGTGGCATATTGGGTTGGCCGTTACGAAGCAGGACATAAATTCCCACCACTTTAAATCACCGAAACCTAACAGGTTTTGAAAACCTGTTAGGTTTAAATTATTCATCATGAAAAACCATCCAACATATCTATTCATTCTGATACTGTTCTTGGCGGCCTGCAGCGTAGAACCCCAACCGATCAATTACGGAGCTGACGCGTGTAATTACTGTAAGATGAACATTGTGGATAACCAGCATGCCGCGCAGTTTGTAACGTCAAAAGGCAAGTGCTATAAATTCGATGCCATCGAGTGTATGCTCAACATGGAAAAGGATTTTGTGGAAGCACCAATTGAGCTCTTTCTGATCTGCGATTATGCGGAGCCTGGGAAATTAGTAGACGCCACCACCGCCACCTATCTCATAAGCGAGAACATCCCCAGTCCAATGGGTGGATTTCTTTCTGGTTTATCTTCGGAAGATGCTGCAAGATCAATTCAGGCTGAAGCTGGCGGAGATCTATTTACTTGGCAGCAACTGAAAACCAAGTATCGCAATTGAGTTGATGCTCCGAGCCATTCTCATACTGTTTCTTTTGCCCATGGTTTGTCTTGGCAAGACGATTAACGTTTGCTCGTCATGTCAGTTCATATCCATTCAAAAGGCCATTTCTGTAGCCGATAGTGGCGATTTGGTTCTGGTAAAAGCGGGTACGTACGCTGAACACGACATTACCATTGACCGCCCCATTTCACTGAAAGCCGAAGGAGATGTGGTCATTGATGGCGAAAAGAAATCGTACATCATCAAAGTGGAAAGCGACCACGTTTCCATTTCAGGGTTTAAACTCAAGAATGTGGGCATCAGTTTTACGAAGGATTTTGCTGCCATTTATCTTCACAAAGTGGAGCATTTCCTGATTGAGGATTGTACACTCGAAGCGGTTTATTTCGGTATGTTGATCGAGAAATCGAGCCACGGAATGATTCGCAATAACACGGTTAGCAGCGAAGGCACTGAAGAAGTTACATCAGGCAACGGTATTCATCTCTGGCATTGCGACAATGTGCAGGTCGATGGCAATCATCTGTTCCACTTGCGTGATGGGGTTTACTTCGAATTTGTGAAAGAAAGTACCGTTACAAACAACCTCAGCGAAAACAATTTCCGCTATGGACTGCATTTCATGTTCAGCAACAATGATGTTTACACAGACAACACATTCCGCGATAACGGAGCGGGCGTGGCGGTAATGTTCAGCAAGTTCATTGAGATGAAACGGAACACGTTTATCAAGAACTGGGGGTCGGCATCTTACGGCCTGTTGCTGAAGGAGATCTATGATGCAGAGATTATCAACAACGAGTTCATCGAAAACACCATTGCCATTAATGTGGAAGGTTCAACACGTGTCAATTACAAGCACAACACGTTGAAGGCCAACGGCTGGGCCGTGAAAATTGCAGGTGCGTGCTACGCTAACGTTTTTGAGGAAAACAACTTCAGTTCCAACGCTTTCGATGTTTCGTATAACAGCAAGATCAACGACAACCGCTTTTCGGGAAACTATTGGAGCGAATACACAGGTTATGACCTCGACAAAGACGGAACAGGCGATGTTCCATATCGTCCTGTAAAGTTGTTTTCTTACGTTGTAAACCGAACTCCAGAAACCATCGTATTGCTGCGAAGTCTGTTCGTAGACATCATCAATTTCTCGGAGAAAGTTTCACCTGTCTTTACACCAGATGAGTTGGTCGACAATGCGCCAAAAATGAAATTGATACCATGATCAGCGTTGAGACATTACATAAATCCTTCGGGAAACTGACCGTGTTGGATGGGCTTGACCTGAGCATTGACGAAGGTGGCATTTTCGTCATCCTCGGTCCGAATGGATCTGGAAAGACCACGCTCATCAAAAGCATTCTTGGAATGGTGGTTCCTGACAAGGGCAACATTGCCATTGACGGTAAACCAGTCTTAAAGGAATGGCAGTATCGTGGCAACATCGATTACCTGCCACAGATTGCAAATTTTCCTTCTAACCTTACGGTTGCTGAGTTGTTGAAACTGGTCAAGCAATTGCGTGACCGTCCAACCAGAGATCAAGAACTCATTGAGCTATTTGGGTTGGAACCGTTCTTAGAGAAAAAACTGGGGCATCTTTCTGGCGGCACCAAGCAGAAAGTGAATATCGTGCTGACCTTCATGTTCAACAGCGACCTCATCATTTTGGATGAACCGACCTCTGGACTTGACCCAATTGCGCTACTTCATCTCAAGGAACTCATCCTCAAAGAGAAAGAAGCGGGGAAGACCGTTCTCATCACTACCCACATTATGAGTTTTGTGGAGGAAATGGCCGATGAGATCGTGTTCCTTTTGGACGGTAAGATCTATTTCAAGGGAACTGTGAACGAATTGCAGCAAAAGACAGAACAACAGGACCTCGAACACGCCATTGCGCAAATACTGAAGACGGAGCATGTTTAGGATAATGACATACAGCTTTTTCGACCTGATGCGCAGCCGCTGGAGTTTGGTGTATTTCGGGTTCTATTTCCTGCTCGGCATGGTGCTGTTGTTCCTGAACAACGATGTTTCGAAAGCGGTCATTACCATGATGAACATTATTGTGGTGCTCACACCGCTTATTGGAACCATTTTCGGGGTGATGTACTACTATAATTCCAAGGAGTTCACAGAATTATTACTCGCCCAACCACTCAGGCGAAGCACCATATTCCTTGGACAATATTTCGGGTTGGCGCTTTCGTTGGCAGGAAGTCTCGTGTTCGGATTGGGAATTCCATTTGCCATCTACGGAATTGTAGGTTCAGGCGCATTGGTCAGTTTCATTCTGCTATTGGCTGTTGGGGCTTTGCTCACATTCATTTTTGTGGCGCTGGCGTACAACATCGGCCTGTCTAACGACAACAAAATCAAAGGTTTCGGGCTGGCCATTTTACTGTGGCTTTTCTTAGCCGTGATCTACGATGGCATGTTCCTCATTTCGCTGGTCATGTTCGATGATTATCCGATCGACAAGTTCTCGCTCATTGCCAGCATGCTCAACCCGATCGATTTATCGCGCATTCTTATCATCCTCGAACTTGACATCTCGGTATTGCTCGGCTATACCGGTGCCGTCTTCCAAAAATTCTTCGGTACATCCTTCGGAATGTTGGCGAGTTTCGGGCTGTTGCTCATCTGGTGTGCCGCACCTGTAGCACTTATCGTTCACAAAGCGAAACGGAAGGATTTTTAAGACATCAAAATATTATTCGGATAAAGTTGTCCGAATAAGGATTGAGTAATACATTTGCAATCACCAAAACAGGCAGATGTTTTCAAAAGCATGTGAATACGGTATTCGAGCGACACTATATGTGGCGCAGCAATCTGCCGAAGGCAGGCGGGTGAGTTTAAAGGAGATCAGTTCCAGCATCAACTCGCCAGAAGCATTCACAGCCAAAATTCTGCAACAACTGGCACGTAATGGTGTGTTGCGCTCCACCAAAGGTTTGCATGGCGGTTTTGATGTAGATGACCAACAGATGCACTCCGTAAAACTGAGCCAAATTGTTGATGCGATAGATGGAGATGCGATTTACAATGGCTGTGGACTTGGTTTGGAAAAATGCAATGCAAAGAAGCCGTGTCCGTTACACGATCAGTTCATGGTAATTCGCAATGAGCTGAAGCAGATGCTGGAGAGCACTACCCTCAATCAACTTACAACAGATCTTGTGGATGGCATCACCTGCCTCAAACGCTAAAAAAATTTAATCATAATTAAGATAAAAAGGTCTTTTATTCCGACATAAAGAAAACAACATCAATGATCATGGCTTTTGCCGTACTACTCACCGTCAATAATGCGTTGGCGCAAGAGGTCACTTCCGAAAATTGGATCACAAGCCCTGGGATTATTGGCACCATCATTCTCATAACATTGGTTTTGGTGGTAGCGATAATCATCGTGCTTGCGCAATTGAACGGCTATCTGCGCAGAGTACAGAAAAAAGATGATGACAGTTCTAAACTGGCATTCAAGAAAGAACTTCTTGAAATGGAGGGCTCAGAGATCGATGATCTTCTTTCTAAAAGAAAAGCCGCCCTTGAGTATAAGTTAAAAGGGGCTGAACTCGGGGGCGATCAGACCGCTTCTGACGACCAAGGTCTTATCAAACGGGCAGAGAACGAACCGGATAATCCGCTGTTTGACGAAAAAAAAAAGACCGATCTGAACCTTCAGACACCTGAAGAACTCACAAAATTGATAGTCTGGTACTTGGGTGCTGCGGTTTTTTGGCTCGTATTCGGAACCACCATCGGTCAATACCTCGGAATGAAATTCGTTTGGCCGGAACTGGATAGCGTTTCTTGGCTTTCGTTCGGAAGGCTACGCCCTGTACATACCAATACTGTATTCTGGGGATGGGGCTCTTTGGCCATGATAGGTCTTGGTCACTTTGTGATCACACGAACCTCCAACATCAAATTGCACAGCTACAAACGTTCTTGGCTTGCCTTCGGTTTGATCAATCTTTCGGTGCTCCTGGGCAATATCTGTCTCATGTCTGGTATCAATAACGGTGGTGGCGAATACCGCGAATACATCTGGCCGGTCATGTTGCTCTTTGCCCTGGGGCTCATTCTCACCTTTCGAAATTTTTACCGTACCGTGGCCAGCCGAAAAATCTCTGAGATATACATCTCTAACTGGTTTATTCTGGCCGCTCTCGGTTGGACCATCATTCTGAGCATTATCGGTTACATGCCTTGGTTCCAGAACGGTTTGGGCGAAACCGTTATTCAAGGATATTACATGCACCAAGGCGTTGGCATGTGGTTCATGACCTTCACTTTGGGACTTACATATTATTACCTGCCATCCACTCTTAACAAACCTATTTACTCCTACTCTTTAGGTGTATTAGCATTCTGGACACAAATGTTGTTCTACACACTTATCGGAACACATCACTTTGTGTTCAGCCCATTGCCGTGGTGGTTACAGACGGTGGCCATTGTGTTCAGCATGGGCATGTTCATTCCTGTTATTGCCGGAAGCACCAACTTTCTAATGACCATGCGAGGAAGTTGGAGCCATATTTCCAAAAGCTATGTACTACCCTTCTTCTTGGTAGGGGTCGTGTTCTATTTTGTAGGATCGTCTCAAGGAAGTTTTCAGGCATTCCGATTTACCAATTATGTATGGCATTTCACCGACTTCAATGTGGCCCATTCGCACATGACGATGTACGGCATCATCACCTTCATACTGTGGGCATGTATTTACACCATTGTACCGAAACTGCGCGGCAAAGAACCACCTCAGATACTGGTGGGTGCGCATTTCTGGATGGCCTTCATCGGACTGTTTGCTTACATGATCTCGATGATGGCCGGTGGCACACTCAAAGGCATCAGTTGGTTGGATGGACATCCGTTCATTCAATCGGTAATCCTGATGAAAAAGTATTGGATCTGGCGAGCCGTTGGTGGGTCTCTGATGTTCTTATCTCACTTGGTTTTCGCCTATAATTTCTATTTGATGGTGCGAAAATCGTCTGAGACAGTTTCTGTTCATCAATTGAAAACTGTAAACGCGTAAGTCATGTTCAATTTCCATAAAGACCACAGAGCACTTGTACGTACGGCCATTCTTGGATTTGTGTTATTGAGTACAGGAATTGCCATTATTCCTGCTTCGCAGATGCAGGATGTACAACCATTGCCCGATCAAAAACCGCTAAGCGCTGCAGAACGCAGAGGCCTCGAAACATACATTTCTGAAGGCTGTGTGGCGTGTCATACCCAACAGGTTAGAGGCATTGAAATGGACAAGATGTGGGGAGACCGGCCCTCAATTCCTTCCGACTACTTCTACAGCAAGCAGAGAATGGGCATTCTAAGGCAGTCACCTTCATTGCTCGGTAGCGAACGTACCGGACCCGACCTGACCAATATTGGTAAGCGACAACCCGGCATCGATTGGCACCTGATACATCTTTACAATCCGCGGGCTGTGGTGGGGGCATCTGTTATGCCTTCGTACCCGTGGTTATTCGAAGCAAAAGATGAGACACTTATTTCGGAAGACGATGTGGTGGTAGCGGTTGGAAAGGAGCATTTCAACCAAGTAGGAAAAAAGGTGGTGGCCACGGAAAAAGCACTTGATCTGGTTGCCTATCTACAATCGCTGCAACAGGCCGAAATGCCAAGTGCTTCATCATTCATTCCAATGAAAAAGAAGGAAGATGATGCAAAAAAGAGTACCGGTAGTGAAGGGCCACCGATAGATGACCTTCCGGACGGAGAAAACCTGTATATGAATACCTGCGCGGCCTGCCATCAGGCAACGGGAAAAGGCCTGCCAGGTGCATTTCCGCCACTTGCCGGCAGTAGCATCGTAAATGATGAAGATCCCGAAACGTTGATCCGAATTATTCTTCAAGGATATGATGCCCGACCCGATTACGGTCTGATGCCAAGCTTTGCGGCTCAACTCAATGATAAGGAGATAACGGCCATCATTAACCACGAACGCAGCAGTTGGGGCAACAATGCCAAACCCATATCGGTTGAAGAAGTAACTGCTATCCGAGAACTTGTAATGAGCGAACAACCATGAGAAGATCACTTATTTCATTCATCCTACTGGTTGCATCATCGTCTGCTTTTGCGTGCGAAGTGTGTAAACGCAACCAGCCCAAAGTGCTGCAAGAATATACGCATGGTGCAGGGCCTGGCGGAACGGTGGATTACCTTATCATGGGCAGCGCCATTCTCATCGTTGTGGTTGCTCTGGGGCTGTCCATCAAGTATCTTATAAAACCGAACGAAAACAACCCCGATCACATTAAAAATATCGTTACTAATGAAGGGTTCTGAACAATTGGAGGACAACAGAAACGTGCGCCTGTTCTTGGATGATGCACCAACACCTTTCGGGGAGTTCAAACCACCCGTAAAGTTCACGCTCGACACCACCAAAATACCGGATGGCAAACACCAACTCAAAATCGTTGCTAAAAGTAGCAGCGGTGTGGAAGGCATTCGGGTCATTCCGTTTGAGGTAAGGAACGGACCGGAGATTGCCGTTGTAGGACTTTCAGACAACGAAGTGATCGATACGCAAGTACCCATAACCATCAACGCCTACGGAAGTGAGACCAGCGATCAGTTCATCATCAAAGGTTCCGAAACACCAAAGGCTATCCCGGCTTGGGTTTGGGCATTGGTCATCTCTTTTGTAGCTTTTGCCATATTCTACCTCACCACGTACCTGACACCAGACCTTTACAACTCTTTCTTCTAATGAAAAAAGACATTGCAGACATAGAAGACATCAAACTGTTGGTCAATCGGTTTTACGATAGCGTTCGCGAGGATGAACTATTGGGGCCGATATTCAATGACGTGATAAAGGATCGATGGCCAGAACATTTGGAAAAGATGTATCGCTTTTGGCAAACCGTGCTGCTGGAAGAACACACCTATCACGGAAGTCCGTTTCCGCCTCATGCCAAACTACCTGTGGAGAAACCACATTTTGAGCGCTGGATCAACCTGTTCTTTGCCACCATCGACAACCACTTTGATGGCGAACTGGCCTCCGAAGCCAAATGGCGCGCGCAAAAGATGGCCGAAATGTTCAACTATAAGATCGACTATTACAGAAACAGCTCGGCAACGCCAATTGGCTGAGGCAAACCGCTATGACCAAAGCAAACAAACCATTGAAGCGGGCAGTAGAGCTCCAACCGTTCAGCCGAGAGCATCATCACGGGCTACTACTCTGTTGGAAGATCGGTAAAGGATTGAGAAACGGTGTAGAAAATGAGCGTATCAAAAAGTACGTGGATCATTTTTATGAGCACAGTCTACTGCATCATTTTGAAGATGAGGAGAAATATGTGTTTCCAATCCTTGGTTCGGAAAATGAACTGGTGCAACAGGCATTGGCCGAGCACCGGAGACTATTGCGATTGTTTACTGAAACCACCGATGTTCGAAAAGCGCTGAGCAAGATTGAAGAGGAGCTGGATGCTCATATCCGATTTGAAGAGCGCGTACTCTTTCCAGAAATTCAGAAAGTGGCTTCGAAAGAGCAGCTACAGACCATAGAACAACACCATCAGGAAATACCTGCCTGCGAAGATTGGGACGATGAGTTCTGGAAATAAGCGAAATACACCGCAGAAAGTGATGAATGTCACTTTTCAGTAAGTGAACATTCACTTACTTTGTCTCAGAATCATCAATTGACTAAGGATCATGGAGATCACAGACAGACAAATGGAGATCATTGAAGCGGCAGGTAAGATCCTGACCACTTCGGGTATAAATGGCCTGACAACGAAGAATGTAGCTGCCGAAATGAAATTCACTGAAAGTGCCATCTACCGCCATTTCAAAAGCAAGGAAGACATCATTGTGGCCATGCTCCATTACTTGGCAGAAACCATGGATGCACGTTTGAGTGATGCGGTTTCTGCTGCCAGCGGACCAGAGGAAAGGTTCAAAGCATTGTTCAGAAGCCAGTATAGGTTTTTTAAAGCAGAACCACATTTTGTAGTGGCCGTTTTTTCGGATGGACTGATGGAACAAAGTGAGCGTATCAATGACGCCATTCTTAAAATAATGGCCACCGTTATGCGGCAATTGATGCCAATAGTGATGGAAGGTCAACAAAAACAAGTGTTCACCAATGCCATCAGTGCAGAAGAGCTGCTTCATATCGTGCTTGGCACTTTCCGTTTACAGATGTTCAAGTGGCGCGTAGCCAATTTCGGGTTCGACATTGATCGGCAATCTGAAAACATGATCGCTGCACTGCTTACCCTGATAAAAACCCGCTAATAGCAAGAGAAATGAAACTCAGATACTTCCCTCTTCTTTTCATTCCCGTGCTGTTTTCAGCTTGCGGAAATCATTCCCATGACCAAGTGGCCATTGAACTGAATAACGGCCAAAAATGGAAGGTGAACGAGGAGATGAAACCGCATATTGAAAAAGGCCGAGAATTGCTGAATACTTATTTGGCTGAAGGCAACACCGACCACAAACAATTGGCTGCCGACATACAGCAACAGAACAGCAAGCTCATTAAGAGTTGCACCATGGATGGCAAAAGCCATGATGAACTGCATAATTGGCTTCACCCACATCTTGAGTTGGTGAAGTCGCTCAGGGATGCAGAAACAGAAGATGAAGCAGCCAAAACAATCAACGAGTTGAAGGCTTCGTATGAGCTTTACGACCAGTATTTCGAATAACCGGTAAAGCAAAAGGAAATGAACTATTACATCTCAAAAACAATTCACAACACCACCATCCGAGAGATACGCCCCAAGGTGGAAGAAGAACTCAGGAAAGAAGGCTTCGGAGTGCTGACCGAAATTGATATTCAGGCCACTATGAAAAAGAAGCTGGATAAGGATTACCTGCCACACGTTATACTGGGTGCGTGCAACCCTGTGTTTGCGGATAAGGTTCTGAGTGTGGAGCCGCAGATCAGTACGCTTCTACCATGCAACGTAACACTTCGTGAACTGGGTAACGGAAACGTGGAAATTGCCGCAGTGGATCCGTTGGGCGCCATGAGTGCAGTTGACAACCAGGATATTGCAGCGTATGCTGCTGAGATAAGGGAAAAACTATCGAAGGTGGTCCATAACATATAAAGCCGCTTTCCTAGAGACATCGAATATTAACCTTTAAAAAACAACGAAAATGACTGGCAAGAACAACATCGCAATCGGTTTCTTAACAATGGGACTTTTTATGGCCTATGGTTTTCTGTTGATCTACCTGCGCGATTTTGCTCCGAATGCAGAGGAATGGGCAAATTCATACAGTATCGGTAAACACTTTGAAAGCCGACTGGCACACGTGCATGGTAACTTATTTGCTTTCCTCAACATACTGATGGGCTATCTTTTATTGCATTTCAAAGAAAAACTACAGAATGTGAAAGCCATTTCCTGGTTGGCACTTGCAGGGTTACTTATGCCAATAGGAATACTGACCGAAGTGTATTTTGGATTACCACCGGCATTGGTACTTATAGGTGCCATTGCCATGACCGCTTCTGTCATCTGGCTTGGAATTGCCTTCTTAAAAATGAAATAAACACATAACGATCTCTGAAAAAGAGACAAAACAATTACACATGGAAAAGCATAGTTATAACGTCTCATTACAATGGAAGGAAGGACGCATTGGCGAAATGACATCGCCAGAACTTCCAACGAAGATCGATGTGGCCACACCGCCCGAATTCGATAAAGGTGTGGCGGGCATCTGGTCGCCAGAGCATCTGTACACCGCATCGGTGCTCAGTTGCTACATGACCACGTTTTTGGCCATTGCTGAGTATTCGAAATTGGAATTCAACAGTTTTGATTGTAGCGCAGAGGGCATTCTTGAAAAAGTAGATGGGAAATTCCTGATGACCGAGATCACGCTAAAACCAGTTCTGGTGATTGAAGATGATGCCAAGAAAGATCGCGCTTTGCGTATCATGGAAAAGTCTGAAAAAGCCTGTCTTATAAGCAACTCCATCAAAACCACCGTACACCTGGATGCCAAGGTGGAAATTGAAACGCAGGTTAAGGCATGAGAATCCATTGCAACCAAAAAGAAAATGCTGGCGCAGGAATGATCCTGTGCCGGTATTCTTATTTCAAAATGTAAAAAAATTTACCCAATGAAGTTAGTGAACATTCACATACTTGCGCTCATGCTTCTGTTCTCATTGCTGCAACCCTTGAAAGCAGAGGCACAGGAAGCTTGGAGCTTGCAGCAATGTATCGATACTGCTTTGGTACACAACCGCAGTTTGCAGATAGAAGAGAACAATTTGGCTCTGGCCAATGAAAAACATCGAGAATTAAAGGCCAATCTCATTCCGAAGGTGAACGCCCAGGCCGATTACCGCTACTTTTTCGAGCTGCCCTATCAGCTCATGCCCATGTCATTGTTCGGTGGGCCGCAAGGCCAGTTCAAAGAGGTGCAGTTCGGGGTTCCGCATAATATTGGTGCCAATGTTAATGTGGGCATTCCCGTGTATGACCCGCAGCTTTATGGCGGCATCCGTGCCACCAAAGAAGCCAAGGAGATCAGCCGATTGCAATACAGAAAAACAGCCGAGCAGGTGTATTTCGATGTATCGAACCTTTATTACAATGCGCAGATACTACAACATCAGTTGGCGTTTGTAGATAGCAACATCTCCAATGCGCAAGCACTGCTCAAAAACCTGCAATTGGTGCATTCACTACAAATGGCTACTGGTACAGAAGTGAGCAAGGTAGAATTGCAGTTGGCCCAACTGACCACCGACCGCCAAACGCTGGCATCCAAGCAGCAGAATGTGATCAATCTATTGAAGCTGTCCATCGGTCGGCCTTTGGGAAGTTCATTGAGTGTTCTACCTGCCCAGACGGGAACAACCACCTTGGAATACACACCAAAACCAACCGTTGAAATGGAGCTGGTAAAGGCCAAATCGCGGGTTTTGAATACCGAACTTTCCACACTCAAACGTTCAAGAATTCCATCGGTGTCGGTTTTTGGTTCGTATGGCGTAACCGGCTTTGGTTATGATGAAAGCCCGAACGAATTTCTCGATTTCTATCCCATCGGGCTGGCCGGACTGAAACTAAACGTGCCCATTTTCAACGGTACGGTAACCACCCGAAAAATCAACCAGAAGAAACTCGAACTCAAGAACAACGAACTGCTGAGTGAGAGCCTTACCGACAGGACAACCATACAATTGGTCAACGCTCAGGAACAGAAACTGACTGCTGAACAGACCATGCAGAATTACATGGCCCAAACAGCATTGGCGCAGCAGGTTTACGAGCAAACATTGCTTCAACACAGACAGGAAACCGCAAGCCTGACCGAAGTGCTGCTGGCCGATAACGAACTGCGAAAGACCCAACAGAATTATCTCAATGCCCTGATAGACTACTTCAAGGCAGACCTCGAATTGAAAAAGATCAGTGGTAACATCTCAATCAACGAAAAATGAATACTTCAAAACTGAAAAAAGCACTTTATGTCATCATTCCCATCGCGCTTATTGCCATAGTGGCCATCCGATTGAAGGGAAATAAAGAGATAACGGAACAGAAAGTTTATCTGCATGATGAACAGGCAGCACTGAACGTGGTGGTGGATACCATCCGCGCAAGCGTGTTCGGGAATGGGCAGACCTATCTGGGCAATTTTGAACCCTATCGCGAAGCCAAGATCGGAGCTGAACTGCCTGGAAAAGTCACATCTCTTTCTGTAGAAGAAGGGGATCGGGTTAGGAAAGACCAAGAACTGATACGCTTGGATGATGCCCTGCTACGACACCAACTGGAAGGCATTAACGTTAAAATAGAAGGATTGGAAGCCGATGTAGCACGTTTCCGGGTTTTGGCAGATGCCGATGCCATTCAGGGTGTGCAATTGGAAAAGACACAACTGGCCCTGAAAGGTGCGCGCACAGAAAAGAAGACCGTAGAAGAGCAGTTGAGCAAAACGATAATCCGTGCTCCTTTTGATGCGGTGGTCACAGCCAAAATGACCGAAGTAGGCGCATTTGCCGGTCCGGGAATGCCATTGTTGCAACTGACAGACATTACACAACTAAAACTTACCATACAGGTGGCGGAGGCTGATCTGGCCCAATTCCGCCAAGGACAGATCCATCCCGTACAAGTGAAGTCGTTGCAAAATGAGCCATTCAGCGGAACACTTACCATGATCGGCAGCAAGGCCAATATGGCCAACAGTTTCCCTGTCAAATTCCTTGTTCAGAACACCCCGGAACAGACCTTGAAAGCAGGCATGTTCGGAGAGGTGAGCTTACAAGAAAATGAAGCTACACCGCAGCTTTCCATTCCCGCATCGGCTGTCATGCTCCTTGATGGTAATAATAGTGTTTACCAAGTGATAGACGGCAAAGCGAAAATCCATCGGATAACGGTTGGCGAACGAAGTGCCGACCGCATAATTGTTGCCAGTGGATTAAAAGAGGGAGATGTGATCGTTACGCAAGGACTTACCGACCTGCGTGATGGTGCCAACGTGAACATCAAATAAGAGGGAGATGAACATTACAGAAATATCCATCAACAGGCCATCGCTGATCATCGTGCTGTTCAGCGTATTCACGCTGCTCGGCTACATCGGGTTCACCAATCTCAGTTACGAGTTGATGCCCGATTTCAACCAACCGGTGGTCGTTATCAAAACCGTTTATCCTGGAGCTGAACCTGGCGAAGTGGAGAATTCCGTTTCGCGTAAGATCGAAGACGCACTTTCTAACCTGGAAGGCGTGGATTATCTGGCCACCAAATCGTTGCCCAATGCCTCGGTGATCATTGCAAACTTGGAATACGGTACTGATCTGGACAAGACCATGCAGGATGCCCAACGCTACATCGAAAACATCCGAAAAGACCTACCGGCCGACATTCAGAACCCGGTAATGAGCAAGGTTTCGCCCAACGATCTGCCTATCATGTCCATAAGCGCAACCAGCAACATGGCTGCAACAGAATTTTATCAGCGCATGAAAGATGAATTTCTGCCAGAGATACAGCAGATAAAAGGCGTTGCGGAAATTACCCTATTGGGAGGTGAAGAAAGGGAGATACAGGTGGATGTGGACCCTGCCCGATTGAAGCAATACGGCATTCCGCTGGTGCAGGTGGTAGAAGCCATAAACCGAGCAGGCATTGACCTGCCTGCTGGAGAAGTGCAGACCGATACAGACCGAAGTTCTGTTCGGCTAACAGGTAAGTTCCGTTCGCTGCAGGATATTGCCAATGTGCAGGTGGCCATGCCCATGCCCGGAAGCCCCGTGTTGGTAAAGGATGTGGCAACCGTGCAAGATGGCGTGAAGGAGCAGACATCCATAAGCAGTTACAATGGTGCACTGGGTATTGGACTTCTGCTTAAAAAACAGGGAGACGCCAATGCGGTGGATGTTTCCAAGCGGGTGAGAGAAAAACTGAGTTCTATTGAAGCACAGAATGCAGATGCTAACATACAATTCATTATTGCAGACGATAGCACGGACAACACCATTGCAGCCGTCAATTCCGTGGTTTACGACCTCATTTTAGCTGTCATTCTCGTGTCGTTGGTCATGTTGCTGTTTCTACGCAATCTTAGAAACTCACTCATTGTACTAGTGGCCATCCCTACATCTTTGGTCACGGCATTTGCCGTGATGTGGATCTTGGGCTATACGCTAAACCTCATGACCCTCTTGGCCATGTCGCTCATTATCGGAATTCTGGTGGATGATGCCACAGTTGTATTGGAGAACATTCAACGGCATCTCGATATGGGCAAAGAGAAACGTAAAGCTTCGCTTGAAGGAAGAATGGAGATCGGTTTCTCGGCACTGTCCATAACCTTGGTAGACGTAGTGGTTTTTGTACCCATTTTGTTCTTGCAGGTTTTTGTGGCGGATATGCTTAAACAGTTTTCGGTGGTTGTTATCACCTCCACGCTAACAAGCCTTTTAGTGGGTTTTACACTTACTCCATGGATGGCATCGCGTATCGGCAAAAAGGAAGACCTACAGCCCACCAACATCTTCAATCGTTTTCTGCTTTGGTTTGAAAAACAATTGGATCGCTTTACAAATTGGTACGGACGCCAATTGGAATGGGTGCTCGATCATAAATTGATCTTTTTGGGAATTGTACTGGCGCTTTTCGCCTTTACCGGTGGTATGATGAAGCAAGGCATCATTGGAAAGGAACTCATAGCCACCGGAGATCAGGGAAAGTTCAAACTGAGTTTAGAGTTCGATAAATTCACTTCATTGCAGCAGAACAGCCTCGTTTCGCAGCAGGTTGAAACGTACATACTGCAACAGCCCGAAGTGGCATCGGTGTTCAGCAACATCGGTGGCCCCAGCACGGGTATTGGAAGTCTCGGTGTTGGCTCGGCCAATAAGACCGAATTTACCATACAGTTGAAAACCGATAAGGAACATGCCGACCTGGCAACTGAACCATACATGCGGCAGCTTCGCGAAGAACTCAAAACGCGTTATCCGGGTATCAGCTATTCCATTGTGGCCATGGGGCTGGTACCACGTAGCGCTCCCATAGAAATGACTTTGAGCGGAAGCAACACCGATCGGGTCATGCAGACCGGACAACAGTTGCAAAAGGTCATCACAGCCATTCCTGGGGCAGATAATGTGCAACTTTCTGTAGAGGCAGGAAATCCGGAGTATCGAATAGTACCCGATGAGGCCCGAATGCAGCGTTTGGGACTGAATACGGCATACGTGGGCATGAATGTGCGCACCGCATTTACAGGAAATGACGATGCCACGCTCACCGAGCATGACGTGGAATATCCCGTGCGTATCCGTCTGGCTGCATTTGACAGGAAAAACTACGATGATGTGCGGCATTTGAACATCATCAATCCGAAAGGAATGGCCGTACAGGTCTCGCAATTTGCCGATGTGGTACAGGCCAATTCGCCCTCACAGCTCGAACGCCTCGACCGACAACCTGCCGTTACCATTACAGCCGATGCGCTGGGTCGTCCATCGGGCACAGTAGCCGATGATGTGGTAGCCTACCTTGCCGAAAACCCATTGCCTGAAGGCATCAATATGGAATGGGGCAGCGACATCAAAAGACAGAATGACAGCTTTGGTGCGTTGGGTTCGGTATTGATCATCTCCTTCTTGCTCATCTACCTCATTATGGTGGCATTATACGATAGCTTCATTTATCCGTTCGTAGTGTTGTTCTCCATTCCGGTAGCGGTTATCGGAGCATTTCTGGCGCTCAATCTTTCTCTGAGCCATCTTAGCCTGTTTGCGTTGCTCGGCCTCATCATGCTCATGGGACTGGTTACTAAAAACGCTATCCTAATCGTGGATTTCACCAACCAGCTCAAGGCAGATGGAAAACACTATCGCCAAGCACTGATTGAAGCCGGAAAAGGTAGAATGCGCCCTATCTTGATGACCACAATTTCCATGGTCATTGGCATGCTTCCCATTGCCTTGGCAACTGGCTCTGCTGCCGAATGGAAGAATGGGCTTGCGTGGGTTATCATTGGTGGATTGATGTCTTCACTCATTCTTACGGTTTACTTAGTTCCCGTTGTGTATTACGCGGTGGATACTTTGAAGGAACGTGTTAAAAACCGTAGTTGAAATCTGACATAAAATTCAAACATTAAGGTTAAAGTGATTTAAAAATGGAGTAATCGCTTATAGTTAGGTTAACTAACTATATTTGTGATGGCAATAATGCCTTCACTAAAATCTTTAATCATGAGTAAATCAGTTTTTTATCACGCAGGATGCCCTGTTTGCGTAAGCGCAGAGCAAGAATTAGTTGGTTTGGTTGGCAACGAGAATGTTGAAGTAGTTCATCTTGGCGAAGCCAAAAACCGTATTGACGAAGCCGAAAACGCTGGCGTCAAGTCCGTTCCAGCTTTGCTTACACCAAGTGGTAACGTGTTGCACATCAACTTCGGTGCTTCTCTTGCCGATGTAAGAGGTTAAAAAATTTGCCCCACATAGTTAGGTAACCTATCTTTGTGGGGCATTTTATATTCAAAAGATGAAAGTTGCCGTTTGGGATACATACGTAAAACGAAAGGACAGAAGTATCACGCACTTCGATATTCTGGTAGACGCATCGTTGAAAGATGAAAAGCAGATACTCGGCTTTGGCAAACAGTATCTCCAATCAATTGGAGAACCACAGGCCATGATCAGCACCAACGAGTGTCAGTTCTGCCACATGGAAGAACCAACGGAAGAAGTTCTGCGAGACATTGCAAAACAGAACTATCACATTATTAAGCTACACGAAATACCCGAAACGCTACCCGATGAGCCAACACGATTGGATTTAATACTCCATCTAAGAGGGCATTATGAGAAATTCCGCTTTGCCGATCTTAGAGGAATTACCATCGAACAGGCAATGGAACTTTTAGCATCTGTTCAATGAGTTCTGCCTTCGACCCGAACATCCAGAACTACTCTACCGAAGCCAAAATAGTGGCAACATTGGAGCGCATCAGCGAGGCATTCCGCGTACTTCTATGGAACCAAAGCAAGGAACACGGATTGAGCCCACTGCAGGTTCAACTGCTCATATTTCTGCATTATCATTCGCTCGAAAAATGTACCGTCAGTTATCTGGCCAAGGAATTCAATGTGGCCAAACCGACCATCAGCGATACGGTAAAGATCCTGGAACGAAAGGAACTCATCTCCAAAGAACATTCTTCTGTAGACACGCGCAGCTTCGTTATTCAGCTTACCGCAAAAGGTTCGCAGTTGGCCGCCCAGACTTCCAGTTTTTCGCAACCTGTGCAGCAACCGTTAGACCAACTCACAAGCGAACAAAAGGAGCACCTACTGGATAGCCTTCTGACCGTCATTCAGGAACTGAATGCGGCTGGTATCATCACAGTTCAACGTATGTGTTTCAGCTGTGCACACTACCAGAAACAACCAGATGGCAAGCACTATTGCAACCTGTTGCAAAAGCTGTTGGCACAGTCAGAACTACGTGTTGACTGTGAGGAACATCAGGCGGCTTAGCTGCTCCTTACATCAGCTCCTGTTCGATTTCTTACAGACAATCAAAGAATGATAATGTCCGACTTTTCGGATGATCTTTTCCACTTCCAAGCCAGCGTTCTCGACATATTGGGTCATTCTAGAACTATCGTACATTTTACTGTTTCCATTGGCCATTACAGTAAAGTACAATGACGTACCATGCAAACAGTATGTGGCAGTAGGATTGTCCTGAAGATCCCAGAAAGTATCTAGGATAAAAACTCGGCCATCCGAAGTAATTGCCTCACCTACATGTTTTAGAATATGCATGATCTGTGTAGGAGAAAAGCAATCCAGAAACTGGCTCATCCAAACTGCATCTTGGCCAGATGGAAGACGATACGATCTGTCCAGAACATTCTGCTCAAAGGTTGAGATACGATCACTGAGTCCGGCCTTTTCAATACGTTCTTTGGCAAGACCACATTGACCTGGCAGGTCAACTATTGTCACATGGACATTAGGATTAAAATCGACACACTGAAATGCCCACTTGCCAGTATTCCCACCAATATCCAACATAGAAGTTGGCCCATAGGAGAAGACTTCCTTCAAGGCCTGAGGAAATGCTTGATCAGAATAGTGGTGATCGAAATTGAACCAGCTGGATCTAGTGGGTTCTGTCAGCTTTGAGAGACCGTGATATATTGTTGGCCAATTACCTAACTCCTTAAGCCCACTTGGCCCCTCCTCTCTTATTGCTTCCTCTAAATGCAAGGCACCCTTACCGCAAACATCTTGTACAAAATTGGTGTTCACATTCGTCTGCCGATCAAGTAACCAGAACGACCCCATTTTGGTGATCCGATACTTGTAAGGCTGTACCAACATTACAAGACCTAAACTCAGCCCTGCCTCAAGTAACGTTTCAATCCCATACTGCGAGACACCGACCTTCTGACCAATAGAATCGGAATCAATCCCGACTTTTCCTGAGTTAGCCACCTCCTGCAATATTCCTAGTCGATTAAGCGAAACCGCTGCTTGGAACATCAGCGGATAAAATGATAAGCGTTCTGCTGCCTCTTTCGCTTCATTCAGCGATAATTCATCTTTAGTGAACATGTTGCCCCCAACCATTTCCATAACATCTAATGACTACTTCCGATGATCCAAGGAGATTCAGTCCAACCGGATCGTTCTAGAAAATTAACGGTGCGAAGGTCAGTAATTCAATCTTTCCAAATTTCATTCTATCGAACCATTTAATTGAATTACATCAATTCATTTTATGATTTATATCATACTTAAATTACGATTTGATGTTGAACATTGCCTCAGTAAACTCAATTACACAGAGGCATGAAACTCACACTGACAATAAAAGGAGTCGCCCGACCGATCCTAGCTACAATTATCTCTACTTCTATGGTTCTGGGAGCAAATGCTCAAGATGGTGAGCAACTTTTTATTAGAAACTGCTCTGCTTGCCATAAAATGGGAACTCGATTGGTCGGACCCGACCTGACCGGTGTTACCGAAAGACGATCTGAAGACTGGATAAAATCCTTTATTACCAACTCGCAGGCAATGGTAAAGGCGGGCGATGCGGATGCAGTGGCCATTTTCAACGAGTTCAAGGTTCCAATGACCTCGTTCCCATTAACAGATACAGAACTAACTGCTTTAGTGGATTACCTGAAAGGTTTCGGAGCCAAGGTGGAAACTGCGGATGCTCAACCAACAGAAGTTATCGAAGAAGTTCCTATTGAATACACAGAAGAAGATGTTACCAACGGAAGGCTCTACTTCCAAGGCGGTCAACGCCTTGCCGGTGGCGGTCCCTCTTGCATCACCTGCCATAATGTAACTAACGACCAAGTTATACCTGGCGGATTATTGGCCAAGGATCTGACCAACGCATATGGGCGAATGGGTGGTCACGCAGGTGTAGCTGGTATTCTTGGAGCACCACCATTCCCAGCCATGACCAACGCATACAGCGGAAAAGCCGCCCTGACCGATGAGGAAATTCACACGATTGCCGCTTTTCTAAGCGTAGCCGATGATAGTTCCGATCAAGATGTTGCAGGGTTTGAAGGGGAAAGCCGAATGCTGATGTGGGGCTTTGGCGGACTGATACTCATTTTCATCTGGGTAGCACTTGTATGGAGAGTTCGCCTACGTCAATCCGTCAAAGAAGACATTCTAAAAAGACAACTACGTTCAATTTAATAACAGCAAGACTATGAGCTGGATAGAAGACATCATATCGCCAAAAACCCGAAAATGGGAAGAGTTCTATCGTAACCGATGGCAATACGACAAAGTTGTGAGAAGTACTCACGGTGTAAACTGTACGGGTGGTTGCTCTTGGAACATCCATGTCAAGGATGGCATTGTGGTCTGGGAAATGCAGGCACTGGATTATCCTCTCTTGGAAGAAGGATTACCACCGTATGAACCGCGCGGATGCCAAAGGGGTATCTCCTATTCATGGTATTTGTACAGCCCGATTCGCGTCAAATATCCACTGATGCGTGGCGCACTACTCGATATTTTCCGTGAAGAAAAGAAGAAAGCAGGTGGCGATGCTGTAAAAGCGTGGGAGAACATTCAGAACGATAGTACCAAGCGCAGCAGGTATCAGCGCGCCCGTGGTAAAGGTGGTTTCAGAAGAGTGCATTGGGATGAAGCCCTTGAGCTCATAGCTGCTTCCAACCTGTACACCGTTAAGAAATACGGTCCCGATCGGATTATTGGCTTCTCTCCTATTCCTGCCATGAGCATGTTGAGCTACGCTTCCGGTGCTCGTTACTTGCAACTGATGGGTGGTGTGAACCTGAGTTTCTACGACTGGTACTGCGATCTTCCCTGCGCTTTCCCAGAGATATGGGGAGAGCAGACGGACGTTTGCGAAAGTGCCGACTGGTACAACTCCAAGTTCATTGTGAGTATGGGTGCCAACTTGGGAATGACACGAACGCCCGACATCCATTTCTTCTCTGAAGCACGACACAATGGAACCAAAACGGTGGTCATGTCTCCAGACTTCAGCATGGTAGCAAAACATGCCGACCAATGGATACCGGCTCACGCAGGTTCTGACGGTGCATTCTGGATGGCTGTGACCCACGTTATACTAAAAGAATACCACGTTGACCGCAAGGTTGAGTACTTCCAGAATTATGTGAAACGTTACACAGATAGCCCATTCTTGGTTGAGTTGACCAAAGATGGCAATAGCTACAAGCCGGGCAAGATGGTCCGCGCCAACCGTGTAAAACAGTACAAGGATATTTCTAACGGAGAGTGGAAATTCCTAGTAGCCGATGAGGAAACAGGAGAACTTATGTCTCCAAAAGGTACAGCAGGCTACCGTTGGGATGAAGAGAAAGGAAACTGGAACCTTAAATACGAGAATGGTCCAGACAACAAAAAGTATGAACCCGCTCTCACATTCATCGATAAGAAAGATGATGTACTGCAGGTGGAGTTCACCGAGTATGGATTGAAAAAGACTGCCACTCGCGGCATTCCTGTTCGATACATAACCACAGTTGATGATGAGAAAATTCCTGTGGCAACAATCTACGATGTCACCATGGGACAGTATGGTGTTGGACGCGGATTGGATGGAGAGTATCCATCAGATTATGACGATAAGGAACAGGCATACACGCCAGCTTGGCAAGAGATCTTCACCGGTATTGGCAAGAAAACGGTCATCAAGTTTGCCCGTGAATGGGCAAGCACCGCTGAGCAGACCGAAGGACGTTGCATGGTAATTGTTGGTGCGGCCATTAACCATTGGTTTCACGGCAACCTGATGTATCGTTCAGCCATTATGGCACAGATGCTTACAGGTTGCAATGGACGTAACGGTGGTGGAATGAACCACTACGTTGGACAGGAAAAACTGGCACCGGTAGATAGTTGGGGAGCTATCATGTCATCCAAAGACTGGGGAACCGTTGCACGATTGCAGCAGGCACCAATCTGGCATTACATCAATTCAAGCCAATGGCGTTACGATGGAAATCAGGCTGATTACAACAGCTTACCCAACAATACAGACCCTCGCGCTAAAATGCACTCTGCAGATTGGAGTGTGATGGCGGTAAGAAACGGTTGGCTGCCATTCTATCCGCAGTACAACAAGAGTAACCTGGATATTGTGGTAGACGCACAAAAAGCAGGTGCTCAGGATGATGACGCCATCAGAAATTACGTGGTTGACAAGTTGAAGAGCAAAGAGCTTGTTCACTCGGTAGCAGACCCGGATGACCCGATCAACTTCCCACGTGTGTGGTTCATTTGGAGAGGTAACGCCTTGATGTCTTCTGCGAAAGGGCACGAATACATGCTGAACCACTACCTCGGCACACACCACAACGACATTGCCGATGAGGTGGCACATGAAACCTGTAAGGACATCAACTACCGCGAGAAATCGCCATCGGGCAAAATGGATCTTGTGGTCGACATCAATTTCAGGATGGATACTTCGGCACTGTACTCAGATATTGTTCTTTCTACCGCTTCATGGTACGAAAAAGCAGACCTGAACAGTACGGACATGCACTCGTTCATTCACCCACTGAGCGAGGCTGTCCCTCCTGTTTGGGAAGCCAAAACGGACTGGCAGATTTTCCAATCCATAGCCAAAAAAGTAAGTGAAATGGCGGGAAGTCATTTCCCAAAACCAGTGAAGGATCTGGTGAACGTTCCGCTATCGCACGACAGTGCAGATGAGATCACTCAGCCGAACATGCAGGATTGGAGCAAGGGCGAATGTGAGCCAATTCCTGGCAAGACCATGCACAAGATCGCGTTTGTAGAACGGGATTACACACAGATCTACAACAAGTTCATATCGTTGGGCGAAGGCATTGCCAAAAATGGACTCGGAGCACATGGCAATCACTATATGTGTGAGGATACGTACCAGGAAATGCTCGATGACAAACGACACATCCAAACAATCAACGGAAAAGAATATCCTTCTGTAAGGGAAGATGTGGAAGCTTGTAATGCAGTAATGAAGCTCTCCACCCTCACCAACGGAAAGCTCAACTACAGAGCTTACCAGAACATGGAGAAGAAAACAGGTTTGGCACTTGCCGATCTTGGAGAAGGAATACAGGATGTGCGTATCAACTATAAGGATCTTCAAAAAGCTCCCCATCGATACAACACCTCGCCAGTTTGGTCGGGATTGATGAACAACGGAAGGGCGTATGCTGCCTACACTTACAACGTAGACCGATTGGTCCCTTGGAGAACTCTAACCGGTCGTCAGCACTTCTATTTGGATCATGATGCCTACATCATGTTCGGAGAGCATTTGGCTACATACAAGCCATCTCCAACACCAGAGGTTTATGGCGACCTGAGAAAAACCGTGAATGACGGCAAGGCCAAAATGCTGAACTGTCTGACACCTCATGGCAAGTGGCACATCCACTCCACTTATGGTGATACACTCCGAATGCTGACGCTTTCGCGAGGTATGGAGCCATGTTGGATGAGTGAAAAGGACGCGGAGCTACTTGGCATTAAAGACAATGATTGGGTTGAAGTGTACAATGACCATGGTGTTTACTGTACACGTGCCTGTGTCAGTGCTAGAATTCCGCAAGGAGTGTGTATCGTTTACCACTCGCCAGAGAGAACCTACACGGTTCCAAAGTCTCAGGTAAGAGGCAACCGAAGAGCAGGCGGACACAACAGTTTCACACGTGTTCACCTCAAACCGAACCTCATGTGTGGTGGTTACGGACAGTTCTCCTATCACTTCAACTATTGGGGGCCTGTAGGTTCGAACCGAGATACCCACGTGTTGGTACGCAAAATGGACAAAGTAGTATTCTAACCACTAAGAGATAGCAGTTATGAATGTAAGATCACAAGTTTCAATGGTGTTTCACCTCGATAAATGTATCGGGTGCCACACATGTTCCGTAGCATGTAAAAACGTTTGGACCGACCGAAAAGGTGCCGAATACATGTGGTGGAACAACGTAGAGACAAAACCAGGCACCGGCTATCCTACCAAGTGGGAGGACCAAGAAACCTATAAAGGTGGCTGGGAGAAGAATGGCAATTCTGTATCGTTGAAAGGTGCTGGGAAATTGAAAGGTTTGAAGAACATCTTCCACAACCCACATATGCCTGTGCTGGAAGATTACTATGAGCCATGGGCTTACAAGTATGAAGACCTTTTCAATGCGCCAGAAGGCGATGATCAGCCTACGGCAAGAGCTGTATCGCTGGTAACCGGAGAGAACATTGACCTGAAATCAGGACCCAACTGGGATGATGATCTTGGTGGCTCACCAGACTACGGACGCAACGATGTCAATTTCAAAGACCTCACCCCTGCAGAACAGGAAAGTATGTTCCAATTGGAACAAATGAGTTTTCACTACCTACCGCGCATCTGTAACCACTGTTTGAACCCCGCTTGCGTGGCTTCTTGCCCATCAGGCGCGCTATATAAAAGAGGCGAAGATGGTGTGGTACTGATCAATCAGGAGCGTTGCCGTGCTTGGAGAATGTGTGTTACCGCATGTCCTTACAAGAAATCCTACTACAACTGGAACACTGGTAAGTCTGAGAAATGTATCCTCTGCTACCCACGTTTAGAAAGCGGCCAGGCTCCAGCGTGCATGCATAGCTGTGTGGGGCGTATCCGATACCTAGGAGTAATGCTTTATGACGCGGATCAGATTGAGAAAGTGGCTTCATCAAATGATAAAGACCTTGTGGATGCACAAATGAATATCTACTTAGATCCGTTTGACGAAAATGTTATCAAAGCTGCGAAAGCAAACGGTATTGCCGACTCTACTATTCGTGCTGCACAACAGTCGCCAGTATACAAGTTTGTGAAGGAATGGGGCATTGCACTGCCACTTCACCCAGAATTCCGAACAATTCCGAACCTGTTCTATGTACCGCCAATGCTACCGGCCATGGCCAGTGTAGATAGCGATGGCGTTTACGATAGCACTACGGAAAGCCTTTGGGCAGGAATTGAAAAGTCAAGACTGCCGATGAAGTATCTGGCCTCCCTATTCACTGCCGGAGACACCAAAAAGGTTGAAGATGTGCTGAAGAAGTTGTTAGCAGTGAAGATCAGTCGCAGACAGACCACTGTTGGCGACCTGACAGAAGCCGAGGTAAATGCTGCCCTAGAAGGAGGAAAGACAAGCAACAAGGAATGTGATGAGATCTTCCGATTGACATCGCTTGCCACATTTGAAGAACGGTTCGTTATTCCACCGGCACACCGTGAAGAAAGCATTGAAATGCTGGAGAACACAGGTGATGTGAAAGGAAACACCGGCTTCGGATTTAAGATGCGCCCAGAACGCGGACTATGATCGCCACACAGACATATCTACAATATGCTCTGATGGCGGATGTCTTCAAGTATCCAACTGCCGACATCAAGCAGCAGGTAAATGACGTAGCTGCCATGCTAAGATCAGAATACCCGAATGCTGCGGAAGCTTTGAGCCGCTATGTGAATTGGATCAATACAACGGACATACATGAGATAGAAGAAGTGTATGCCAAAACATTCCATGTACAGGCAGTGTGCTACTTGGATCTTGGGTATGTGATCTTCGGAGAAGACTATAAGCGTGGCGAGTTCTTAGTGAACATGAAACGCGAACAGGACGAGGCCAGAAATGACTGCGGATCTGAACTGCCTGACAACCTTGCCAACGTCCTGACCCTCCTGCCCAAGCTATACGATGACGAGTTTAGAAATGAATTGGCCGGCAGGATCATGATACCCGCGCTGCGGATGATGTACAAGGAATTCAGTGACAGGCGAATGGAAATTCGAACCAAAATGCTGAAGAAAAAGCACAATGCGCTTATTCTTGAAGGCCAACGTAACGGCAACATTTACAAGGATGCCATCGAAGCCCTCACGCTTATGCTAACCTCCGATTTTAAAGAAGTAGAACTACATCAAGTAAAACCAGAAACAGACCCATTAAGAGCCGCTGCTCCGGTTGCCGATTGCGGCACCTGCAGCATTTCTCATGCACCCATTAAAACTCAAAAGTCATGACATCATTAACGTTATTGAACAGCACTTTTCAGATTGACAGCATCGTTACCTGGTTGGTTATAGGTGCATTGCTGATAACCGCCATCACTGTTTACACGGTGATAAATGCCAAACTCGTATTAAATGACTCGTACGCGGTGAGAGAACCCGCCAAAACCAATTTCGGTGGAGTACTGCTGGGAATGTTAGTAGCAGTGGGCGGCATCTGTTACCTCCTTAAGATCGGTCTGGAAGAACAGTGGGGCATGCTCAATACCCTGATGTTTGCGGCTTTCCCATACATCTGTCTGGGCATTTTCCTCATAGGTTCTATTTATCGCTATCTGAAGCGTGGCTTTCAAGTGTCCTCACTTTCATCAGAATTTCTGGAAAGGAAAAAGCTGTTCTGGGGCAGTCAACCATTCCACTGGGGTTTACTGGTATTGTTTTTCGGACACTTGATCGCCTTTCTTTTTCCAAGAACTGTCTTGGCCTGGAATGGCGAACCTGTAAGACTGCTAATTCTTGAGTTCAGTTCATTCGCTTTTGGCCTTGCTGCATTGTCAGGACTTGTTCTTCTCATTTTAAGACGACTCGGCAACAAACGAATTCTAATAGTCAGCAATAAAATGGATATGCTGGTCTATACCGTTTTGATAACACAGATTGTAACAGGCCTTGGTGTGGCGTTTTTCGTACGGTGGGGATCCTCTTGGTTCGCAGCGGTCCTTACTCCTTACTTACGCTCTATATTCGCTCTGAACCCGGACATTGCTGCCGTCAGCGCCATGCCATGGCTTGTACAACTGCACATCATTTCAGCATTTTTCATTATCGCTATTATTCCATTTACACGATTCGTTCACTTCTTAGTAGCACCTATTGATTACCTGTGGAGAGGGTACCAGTTGGTAATATGGAACTGGAACCGAAAAACCATACGCAGACCTGGAAGCTATTTCCCTGGTTTCCGCACCAAGAACAACTAGGATGGTGGTTGTTCTTCAATGGTCAGTTCCTGATTCCGATCAGGACTGGCCATTGTCATTTTTAGTTTTCACGTTCAAACCGACTTTCGCAACGTTAACTCATAAGCATGCAACACAAAACCATCATAGAACCGTTCCGAATAAAGAGTGTCGAACCTATTCAGTTGTCTACTGAAAAGGAACGCATCGAAAATCTGCAAGAAGCTCATTACAACCCGTTTCTCCTGCTTTCCGATGAAGTAATAATCGATCTGCTTACAGATAGTGGAACATCGGCTATGAGCTCGTCACAATGGGCGGGAATTATGGAAGGCGATGAAGCTTATGCAGGCTCACACTCGTGGCTGCATCTGGAACGGGTGATCAAGGATCTGACAGGTTTTGAGTTCATTCTTCCAACACATCAAGGGCGTGCTGCAGAGCGGATCATTTACGGACATCTCGGTGGAGACGGAAAAACCTTCATCAGCAACACACACTTCGACACCACTAGGGCAAACATCGAATTTTCTGGTGCCGAAGCACTTGATATTCCAGTTGCAGAAGCCAATGACATGGGCAGCTTTCATCCTTTCAAGGGCAACATGGATGTTCTGAAACTGGAAGAGATCATTGCCAAAAAAGGTGCCGCAAACATTGGCGCAGTAATTCTTACCGTGACGAACAACAGCAGCGGTGGCCAACCTGTAAGCATGGAAAATGCGGAACAGGTGGCTGAGATCTGCAAAAGAAACGGGGTGTTGTTCTTATTGGATTGCTGTAGGATCGCGGAAAACAGCTATTTCATCAATCATCGCGAAGCTGGTTATGAAAATCAATCATATCGGCAAATTGCCCAACAGATGTTCAACTTGGCAGACGGTGCTGTAATGAGCGCCAAAAAGGATGCTTTGGTGAACATGGGAGGCTTTTTGGTTCTGAAGGATAAAAAACTGGCAGATGCCTGCAAAAGCCTATTGATCATCACTGAAGGCTTTACTACATATGGTGGCCTTTCTGGACGCGATATGGAAGCCATGGCCATTGGCCTGGAAGAAGTATTCGACCCTCATTATCTGGAATATCGTATCAAAAGCACAGAATACCTTGGTTCGCGCTTACGCGAAATGGGCGTTCCTATAATCTGGCCAACTGGCGGCCATGCCGTTTATGTGGATGCCAAAGCACTTTATCCGCACATTCCGCCACAGGAATATCCAGGCCAGAGCTTGGTTTGCGAGTTATATCGATTAGGAGGAATACGATCAGTAGAAATCGGGTCGGTGATGTTCGGGAAATACGATGAGAAAGGACAACTAATTCCTGCCCCTATGGAGTTGGTACGACTGGCCATTCCACGAAGAGTTTACACCCAAAGCCACATAGAATATGTGATTGAGACATTTGCACAGATCATGAAAGAGCGGGAAACGGTGAAAGGTTATAAAATCACCGAAGAACCTGAATTCCTAAGACACTTTACAGCTCACTTCGAACCAGCATGAATCTTGTTCGCATAACCAAAACCTTCCATTTTGAGATGGCGCATGCCCTGCATGGATATGATGGAAAGTGCGCGCAAATACACGGCCATTCGTACAAACTCCATGTAACCATCATCGGAAAACCGAACATTGAAGATGGAAACCCGAAGTTGGGAATGGTCATAGATTTTGGTGATCTGAAGCGAATTGTGAACGCACAGATCATTTCAAAACTGGATCACGCTGTCCTGCTATCAAAACACAGCGGGAAGGTCAGTGCAGAAACCACACAGCTACTGCAAAACACCGTTTATGTAGATTACCAGCCAACCTGCGAGAACATGGTAATAGATATGGCAGCCAAGTTGAAGAATGAACTTCCGAGCTATGTAAAATTACATTCACTAAAACTGGAAGAAACGGCCTCCAGCTACGCTGAATGGTTCGCTTCTGACAATAATTGCTGAACTGATCAAATTGTGTGACCGCACTTGTAGATGACGTTTGTCCGCCATCTGTCATTCCGCTCATTAATCGCAATTTTATGATTTACATCATACTTTAATGCATGACTTCAGCATACATTGAGGTCGTTTAAAACGATTTCAATGAAGCGATTTCTACCCCTACTTTATTTCGTTGCTGTTCTATTGTTCAATTCCGGGTCTGATGGATTTGCGCAATGCAACACGTCCAATGCAACCGATTGCCTTTGTAAGGATGGTTCGTCCGAATGCGACCTACTGCCAGATATGACCATCTCATGGTATGGAATTGAGAATTACCTTAACGGGCCTAACCAGCAGAATGATAGGGTTTATGTCACCGGCTCAACTCCGAATATTGGACATGGTCCGTTCACGGTACGCAGCACAGATCTGGACGGTTATCGTTGGTTTGTCTGTGGTACGGATACGTTCTCGGTTCATGACCCAACTGCCAGTCAAACATTCTCCTGTCCGAACGGGGGCACCGCCAAGCAGCTGACCTTCCAGCGTGTTTATCACAAAAATGGAGGTCAAATGACCTCTTACACCCGGCTCATGCCACAGGGCATGACCTACCATCCGAACCACGGCCACATGCACTTCGATCAGTGGGGGCTTTTCAGTTTACGACTACCGGAAGCAGGGATTACCGACCCTCGCCAATGGCCGATTGTCAACTCGGGTTTCAAGCTCGGTTTCTGCCTGATGGACTATAACAGTTGTTCAGATGCTGCCGCCATGCACCATTGCAAAGACGACAACACCGTTTACAACCAAGGAACAACACTGACCGCACCCGATTTTCCGAACTATGCCTTGGGCGGAGGCAATTACGGATGTAGCATGGTAGAGCAGGGAATTTCTTCCGGTTATACCGACATCTACAGTGAATATCTGGACGGCATGTGGATTGACATTCCTGAGGAAGTGTGCAACGGTGAGTATTGGATAGTGTATGAGGTGGATCCGTTTGATATTGTGTTGGAGGAAGATGAAGACAACAACTACACTGCGGTTCCGGTAACGCTTACCGAGCAAGGTACAGGTAATCCAACGGCACGCATTCTGGCAGATGGCTCCTCTTTCATCTGCGAGGGAGACTCGGTGTTGCTTCGTGCCAATGCTGGTATTGGTTATGAATGGTCTAACGGAAAGACCTCTAACGCCATTTGGGCTACAGGCGGGACTTATACCGTTGATGTTACCACCTATTGCGGAACCGCAACCTCCACTCCTTTTGTCGTAACGGAATTGACCCAACCGAGTGCTCCAACGGTTGATGGAGACAGTATTTGCGAAGGGGATCAGGCCATACTTTCAGCCAGTGGTCAGGATTTAGTTTGGTACGATGGTCAGGGCGAAATACTGGGCACCGGCAACACTTACACCACGCCACCGCTGTATACAAGCACAACCTATTTTGTTTCTGATGAGAATATTCAACCCGGCACGGTTTCGTTTGGCGGAAAGACGGACAACTCCGGTTCTGGCGGGTATCATGAAGGTGGGCAGGCGCTCATCTTCGATGTACATGAACAGTTGAACCTTCGCCAGGTGACCATTTACTCAGGTAGCGCAGGCATTCGAACCATTGAACTGTACAACAGTGTTGGGGCGTTGATCAACTACAGAACATCCTTTGTTCCTGAAGGAGAGTTTGATTTTGAGCTGAACATGGTCATTGAACCGGGAACGGGTTATCAGATAACAGTGGGCGGGCTATGTGATCTGTATAGGAACAATGCCGGCACAAACTATCCGTATCAGATCTCTGACGTGGCTACGATAACAACATCAACGGCTGGCAGTGACTACTACTATTACTTCTATAACTGGGAGGTTGAAGTGGGTAGTGGATCCTGCCTCAGCCCGTTAGTTGAGGTGCCAGTGGTGGTCAACAATTGTACTGGTGTTGAAGAACCCGAGGTGCTCAGGTCATTATCAGTTTACCCCAACCCAACAGGTGATGGTCGGGCCACCGTGGAAATGCACTTGATAAGCGGAGCCGATGTTGAATTGAACATTTCCGATCAATTCGGTAGACAAGTCCAGGTCTATCAATGGCCGAGCGTTTCTGGAAATCCTAAAAAAACTTTGGATCTGGAAGGATTGAAACCAGGTGTTTATCATCTGAGGTTTCAGGTGAACAACAGATTTCATCACCGAAAGCTGGTGGTGAAATGATATGACTATTCATAGCTGATGAGTGGCTCGGGAGAAACGATAGCAGGAGGAAAGCCGTACGCCAAATGGCGAATGTTCAGCCTAATAGGCATTCATGTTCTGTTTCTCACCCACTTCATTCACTGGAAACTTGCTGGCAGAACGCTTGCTCCTCTCGAACTGAATGAAGTTCTCTACACCATTCATCAAGGTATTCTAACTGCGGGCTTCATCCTGATGGCGTTGGTCATGGTAGGTACGCTCATCTTTGGGAGGTTCTTCTGTTCCTGGGGCTGTCACATTTTGGCCTTGCAGGATCTGTGTGCTGCCATTTTGGACAAGTTGAAGATCAAACCCGTTCAAATTCGCTCCAGAACATTGATCTGGATACCTATGGCAGTGATGTTCTATATGTTCATCTGGCCACAAATCTTGGCCGCCTTATATGGTGTGCCAGAAAATGAATTGCGTGTGGTTACGGCAGAAAGTGGTGGTTGGGCTTCTTTTATAACGGACAGCCCGTGGCGCAACCTTCCACCTGTTGAAATTGCACTGATCACCTTCTTTATCTGCGGTTTTCTAATCGTATATCTGCTTGGCTCAAGAGGGTTCTGTTATATGGGCTGTCCTTACGGTGCACTTTTCGGCATTGCTGATCAGTTTGCTCCTGGTCGAATTGCATTGACTGGTAATTGCACCGATTGTGGAATTTGCACAGCGGTTTGTTCATCAGATATTCTGGTGCACAAAGAAGTACAGCAACACCAGATGGTCACCAATCCAAGATGTCTTAAAGACCTTGATTGTGTGGCCGCTTGCCCAGAGAATGTCCTTAATTTCGCGTTCCGAAAACCACCCCTCTTCCGCAAAGGACATCCACTGGGAAAATATCCTGACAGAAACTCCTTTACGCTTAAAGAAGATCTTCTAATGTTGGGTGTCTTCATCTTTTCGGCATTGACATTCCGAGGGCTTTATGATGCTATTCCGTTGCTGCTCTCGGTTGGGCTAGCAGTCTGCACTGCAATGATCACATTGTGGTTTTACCGTTCTATTACCTCATCCAGCTTTACGCTTAAACGTACACTGTTAAAAACCAATGGAAAATGGCTCTTTTCTGGGAAAACGTTTGTGTTTTTCTACTCTATACTTGCCTTCGTTATGATCCACAGTTCGGTGATACAGATCATGACCTACCAAGCCCGGTCCAACTTCAAAAATTTAAATGTTGTCATCACCGAAAAGCAGTCTAAAACTGGATATGAAAGTGAAATATCTACGGCAATTGCAAGATATGAGCGGGTATTACAATTCGGATTGTTAAAACCATTGGACACAAGAAAGGAGTTGGCCAATCTCTATATGCTGAGCGGCAACACGCAAGCTGCCACTGAAGGGTTGAAATGGATTTTGCAGAAAGATGCCGGCAACATTGAGGCAGGGTTCAGACTGGCCAACATTTACTCAAAGAATGGCGAGGTGAAAACGGCCATAGCATTACTTTCCCAGGTGGTTGAGCAAGGTGAAGTAAGACCGCATACCAATGATATAGGTCTTCTAGCGCAAACCCACTTAAAATTAGGCGATCATCAACTCCAGCAGAAGAACAGGGAGAAGGCCAAAATGCATTTCAATCAGGCCATTGACCTTGATCCGAAACAACTTGAGCCATATGTTGCCTTGGGTCATTTGGCCTACGGTGATGGCAATCATCAGGTAGCGCTTTCCTATTTTGAAAAGGCACTTGTACTGGGAGGAAGAACGCCTGTGGTGCTGAACAATCTGGCCGCCATTCATGCAATGGAAGGCAGAAATTCCCAGGCCATCGGTTACCTCACAGAACTGGCGGAACTTGACCCTTCAAACCCAAAACCGCAGTACAGAATTGGACTTCTCGCCTTGGCAAGCAACGACCTACAGACGGCTCAGACTAGTCTGAACAAAGCGAAAAAACTCAATCCGCTTGACCCCGACATTGACAGAGCGCTGACAAAGCTAAACGCACATTTGACACAGAAACCTATCGTTCGATCTCAATAAAACATAAGCACATGAAATCATTGATTGCGGCTTCAACTATCCTTCTTGTCATCTCACTGGGCAATCCTTGGGAAGCACCCGATTGGGCAGACGAAATTGAAAACCCTCGAAGGGCAGAAGCCAAAGCCACGTCCGAAGGAGAAGACCTTTACTTCTCATACTGTTGGTCCTGCCACGGAGAAGGTGGTACTGGAGCTGGCCCTGCATCAGGCACCATTACAACCACTCCAGCAGATCTGACCTCAACAAATGTCCAAGAACAGACCGATGGCGCACTCTATTGGAAGATGAGTAACGGCAGAGACGATATGGCTCCATACGATGGCGTACTCACGGAGGATCAGCGATGGGCGTTGGTCAATTACATCAGAACGCTAACTCCATCTAAATGAGAACTAAATGCATTCTCGTTCTACTCGTACTACCGTTCTTGGCTCTTGGTCAAGAGGAGGAGATTGAACACAAGGAGATCGATAAGTCCTTCAATGGCTACACTATCATCAATTCACAGTCGGTAGATCTGATGCGGAAAACAAGAGGGTTTGGGGTGATGATCCAGCATAGGTTCGGAACCATTACACCAGACAAGCAGGCCATCATGCAGTTTTTGGGTTTCGACCTTCCGGCCAACATCCGGTTCGGGTTTTCCTACTCGTTCTGCAAATGGTTCCAATTGGACATCGGCCGAACAAAAACCGCCAAAATGTATGATCTGGGCGGCAAGTTTAGGATCATGAAACAGACCACGGATAACCATCTACCGTTATCCATATCTGCTTATGCCAACGTGGCCATCAATTCTGATGAGTTTCCGAAAGTGAGTGACCGCGAGTTCTTTGCAGACAGCATCACGCCCTTCAAGTATCGCTTTGAGCACCGGTTGTATTACAGCATTCAGTTCATGATTGCACGCAAATTCGGTAACGTGGCATCAGCACAGCTCTCTCCCATACTTACCTATCGGAACCTTGCACCGGCATTGGGTTCCAATCTTGCCTTTGCTATTCCAATAAGCGCGCGGTTCAAAGTGTCCAAGAAAGGTTCTATTCTGGTCGAGTATGCTCCGGTAATCGTGGGTCGCCAGCGCAATGATCATCTTGACCCATTATCCATCGGCTATGAGATAGCAACGGCCGGCCATGTGTTTCAAATCGTTTTCAGCACATCGAAAGAGATCTTGGAAAACAGGTTGTATGCTGAACCCACGGAACGCTACGACAAGGGCTATTTCCTATTGGGATTCAACATCATGAGACAGATTTGGATAAGACCTAAACGCAATAAGAAATGAGAAGATACTTTCAAGTTTTTGGTCTTTTCGGGCTGCTTTTGTTTCTATTCAATGGTTGTACGAAGGATAGTGGGCCTTATTACGTTACGCCTCCACTGGATACGATCAACGGTTACGATACGGTATATTTTGCCACAGATGTGGTTCCGATATTCGTAGAACATTGCTGGGTGTGCCATCCACCCAATGGCGGATTGGATCTGGGCGCAACATATGCATACGACAATCTTGTTGGTGCAACTTCAGTAGGGTTTCCATCGGAGACACGGGTAGTTCCATACGACCCGTTACAATCCTTGCTATGGAAAAAGATTATCCATTCTGGTGAGTTTGGACTGGACATGCCTCCCAATGAGGTGCTACCGACAGAAGATCTGATTGTTATTAGAAACTGGATAGAACAGGGCGCACAGAACAACTGATCAATTCAGGTCGGAGCGGAAGAAGCCACCCACGTTTTCTTCGCGTCTCAAGGATTGTTCAACAATGAATTTGGCTACGATCAGCAAATTGCGCAGTTCAATGGCTTCCACACCATCTTCGCACACCACATTGCCCAGTTGTGAGGAGATCGATGCGATTTCGCCTTGGGCAGACCGCAGGCCTCTGGATGATCGCACAATTCCAACTTTCTGCTCCATTACGGCATTCAGTTGTTTTTTGAGCGGTAAGTAGTTGGTCTTAGACAGTGACCGCAGTTTCTCCTCCTGAGAATTATTGAAATCATCTGACTGTTCAACATCCTTCGTTGCCAAGTGGCAGCGATGTGCCATAACCATCGCTTCCAACAAGGAATTGGATGCCAATCGGTTTGCACCATGCAGCCCCGTGTTGGCACATTCACCGATCGCGTAAAGCCCAGAGATATTCGTTCGTCCATCCAGATCTGTGTCAATTCCGCCACAGGCATAATGTGCCGATGGCTTAACCGGAATAGGATCTTTTCGAATATCCAAACCAAGAGCAGAACACTTCTGAGTAATGGCGGGAAAATGAACTTGCAGTTCCTTCTCATCAACCGGACTACAATCCAGAAGCACATGATCCGCGCCTGTCTTCTCCATTTCATTGAACACCGCTCTGGAGACCACATCACGCGGAGCTAGATCCTCTAACTCATGATAGTTTTTCATGAAGTATTCGCCATCTGTATTCTTCAGTCTCGCGCCAGCACCACGAACGGCCTCGGAGATCAGAAACGGTTCCGCCATTTTCGGATGGCTCAAAGCTGTTGGATGGAACTGAATAAATTCCATGTTGCTGATGTTGGCTCCTACACGGTGTGCCATGGCCAGACCATCTCCTGTTGCAATGGGCGGGTTGGTGGTAAAACCGTACACCTGCCCCACCCCGCCCGTGGCCAGAACGGTTACAGCGCTGTAAATGAAATAAGCATGCCTACCAGGATTTAAAACATGTGCCCCAATGCATTTCCCATCGTGCATCAAAAGATCGCATGCCATGTGGCCGTTTATGAGCTGAATATTCGGTTGCTCTTTGAGTTTGGACAGCAGCACCTCGGCCAATTCCAATCCGGTCTGGTCGCCTTTGTGTACAATACGGTTCTGATGGTGGCCGCCTTCTCTGCCGAGCATCAGTTTGCCATTCTCGGCATCGAACTGCACGCCCCATTCGATCATTTCCTGTATACGTTCAGGGCCTTCGGCAAGAATGGTTCTTACCGCTTGCTCATCGCACATTCCTGCACCTGCTTCCAAGGTGTCTTGAACATGTTGTTCAATGCTATCGGCATCTTGATCGGTAACCACCGCAATGCCACCTTGTGCCATGCGCGTGTTGCTCATCAATTGCGCACTTTTATTCAGCACCACCACGCTACGTTCAGGAAACGCCATGGCTGTTTTAATGGCGTAGGTGAGGCCGGCCACTCCAGCACCAATTACCAAATGATCGGCTTTCATGGTTTTGGTTTAAACTCCAAACAGCGGAGCATGGGAATGAGCGCCTGTTTTCTCAATCCTTCATCCAAAATGATTTCCGGGCTTTCATCTTTCAGGCAGTGATAGAGTTTTTCCATGGTATTCATTTTCATGAAACCGCATTCGCTGCACGAGCATGCATTTTCCTCAACCGCAGGAGCAGGTATCAGCAATTTTTCAGGCACGTCTTTCTGCATTCGGTGTAGAATTCCGGCTTCAGTGGCTACAATGAACGCTTGATTGTCGCTTTGCTTTACATGACGGATCATGGCTGCCGTTGAGCCGATAAAACCTGCTACTTTCAATATGTGCTGCTCACTTTCAGGATGGGCAATGATCTCCGCATCCGGGTACTTCTTGTGCAGTTCGAGTAGCTTTTCAATACTGAACGCCTCATGTACCATGCACGAACCTTCCCAAAGCACCATTTGCCGACCCGTTTTTCTGATCAGGTATTTACCGAGGTTCTGGTCTGGCGCAAATAAAATTGGGCGTTCTTTTGGAATGCTGTTTATTACCAACTCTGCGTTAGACGAAGTGCAGATGTAATCGCTCATCGCCTTCACCTCAACCGAACAGTTCACGTATGTCACCACCACATGATCTGGATGTTGATCAAGAAACTTCCGGAACTCGGAAGGCGGGCATCCATCGGAAAGAGAACAGCCAGCATTCCGATCAGGGAGTAAAACCTTCTTATTCGGGTTGAGGATCTTGGCTGTCTCTGCCATGAATTTCACACCAGCGAACGCAATTACATCTGCCGATGTATCAGCAGCCCATCGAGCCAATTCCAAACTATCGCCAACATGATCGGCAATGTCCTGTATTTCGGGTTCCTGATAATAATGCGCCAGAATGACCGCATTCTTCTCCTCGCGAAGTCGCTCGATCTCCTCAACCAACGAAGTATCAACCGTAATTATACTCATGGTTGGTGAAGATCAACCTATGACACATATCATAAAATGACCTTTGACATATTTTTGAACTATCAGCTTCTCGGAGATTGCGTTCCGTACATCAGGAAGATACTTGCTGACAAAAGCAAAAGCGCCCCGAACTGATGAATGACCCCAAGCGAAACGGGCACCAAATACAGCAGCGTAAGCACTCCCAAAACGAACTGAAGAACTACCATTCCGAGAAGAAATTGGATAGAATTGCGCTGGAACCGATTGAGGTTTTCTTTTCGTGAAGCAGCCCAAATGTATGCGACCAAAAGCACCACCACATAAGCAAAAGTCCTGTGCAGGAACTGAACAGAAACAGGTTGGTCGAAAAGGCTGACCACACCACTTGTTCGGAATGCTTCGAAGACCATCGGTGGCATCCAGTTCTCACCCATTTTGGGCCAGGTGGGGAAAACCAAACCTGCTTTCAGCCCAGCGACAAATGCTCCGAGAATGATCTGTATTGAAACGACCACAACCAATATTCGCGAAAGCACTGCCAACCGTTTTGATGCATGATTTTCTTCATTTGGTTTGAGAATGGAGAGAATGACCCAAAGAATGTAACAGAACGTGATAAAGGCTGCGCTGAGATGAATGGCCAATCGGTAATGGCTAACACTGGGGCGATCGACCAAACCGCTCTTTACCATGAACCAACCAAGAAAACCTTGCAATGCCCCCAACCCGAACAGTACCAAAGATTGTAGCACCAGTTTCTTCGGCAAGCTCCTTCTGATCAGAAAGAAGACAAACGGAATAATGAACACCATGCCAATGGTGCGACCGATCATTCGATGCAGGTATTCCCAAAAGAAGATGGTTTTGAAATCCGCCAACTCAAAATGAGAATTCACTTTCTGATACTCAGGAAACTGTTTGTACTGTTCAAACGCAGCATTCCAATCTGCTTCGTTCATCGGTGGAATGACACCCATAATTAGGTTCCAGTCGCTCATGGAAAGTCCAGAGTGGGTGAGGCGTGTAATACCACCGATAATTACCATAAGTGCCACCATTATAGCACCTGTTGCAAACCATCCTAATATCCATTTCTGATCTTTCACTTTGCAAAGGTAATCTCGACAGCCAACCCTATTAACTATGATTTATATCATACTATCAATCATGTTAAATGATGAAACTCGTGTCGTAAAAAGTTTAACCGAAAACATGGAAAAACTATCGTGGGCAGAGCCATATAAAATCAAGATGGTAGAACCCGTATTCGAAACTACCCGGGAACAACGACAAAAGGCTATTGAGGAAGCAGGATACAATACGTTCCTGTTGAAATCTGAGGATGTCTACATCGACCTGCTCACGGATAGCGGCACTTCTGCCATGAGCGACCGACAATGGGCAGGAATGATGTTGGGTGATGAGGCGTACGCTGGAAGTCGGAATTACTACAATTTGGAAGATGCGGTAAGCCAATATTACGGCTACAAATACTTAGTCCCTACCCACCAAGGACGCGGGGCAGAGAACATCATCTCTCAGATACTGATCAAACCCGGAGACATCGTTCCAGGCAATATGTACTTCACAACTACTCGATTACATCAGGAATTGGCGGGTGGAAAATTCGTAGACATTATTATAGACGAAGCCCATGATCCGAAAAACACGTTTCCGTTCAAAGGCAATGTAGATCTGAATAAACTGGAAAAACTCATTGCCGAACATGGTGCTGAAAAAATTCCGTACGTGTGCATTGCCACTACGGTGAACATGGCGGGTGGTCAGCCCATTTCTATGCGGAATTTGAAGGAACTACGAGAACTGACCAATAAGCACGGTATCAAGATTATCCACGATATGACCCGCGTGGCTGAAAACGCATTCATGATACAGCAGTTAGAAGAGGGTTACAGCGACCGTTCTGTGAACGAGATCGTGAAGGAGATTTGTTCTTACACCGATGGCGCCACCATGAGTGCCAAGAAAGATGCAATGGTGAACATTGGTGGCTTTTTGGCAGTCAATGACTGGGACACGTTTGAGGAAGCCCGTAATCTGGTGGTAGTTTATGAGGGTCTACATACCTATGGTGGGTTGGCAGGTCGTGATATGGAAGCCATGGCGATCGGTATTGCCGAGTCGGTGCAGGACAAGCACATTGCCGCTCGCGTGGGACAAGTGCAGTATCTCGGCAATAAGTTATTCGAAGCTGGAATACCAATCGTGTTGCCGGTAGGCACGCATGGTGTGTTCATAGATGCGAAACAATTTCTCCCACATATTCCACAGGAAGAATTCCCCGCACAGCGGCTTGCCGCTGAGATCTACCTCGAAGCAGGTGTGCGCACCATGGAACGTGGTGTTGTTTCTGCTGGCAGAGACCAAGTTACAGGCGAAAACCACATGCCCGTATTGGAATTGGTTCGGCTTACCATTCCCCGAAGGGTATACACGCAGGCGCACATGGATGTGATAGCCGAAGCGGTCATTCGCGTGTACAAAAGACGTGAGCAAGTGCACGGACTGAAAATGACCTATGAACCAAAATACCTGCGCTTCTTCCAAGCGCGCTTTCAACCCGTTGCTCCTGAAACAAACAATACAACACATGAAAACGATGAGAAATTTGCTTCCTGCACTGTTGCTGGCGCTGATAGTGGCGTTGGGCAGTTGTGAAAAATGCTATGACTGCACCAAGAAGTGCGGAACCTGCACCAACGGTAATACAACCGTAGCCGGCTGTCAGGGCGATACGGTACTTAAGGGCTTTTCGGTTGAAGCATGGAAAGCATACTACGAAAGCCAAGGATACACTTGCGAGTACAACAATACCACGCAAAACGTCTGCGGGAAGGAGAACAAGGAAGAGCTCTCGTCCAATCACTACGAGTGTCTTACAGAATAATGTGAATCATGCAACCACTGATCTTCGATATACAGCGCTTTTCCATTCATGATGGGGATGGTATCCGCACGGTAGTGTTTTTCAAAGGTTGCAATATGAAATGTCCGTGGTGTCAGAACCCCGAGTCTATCGATCATCGTGCGGAGATTGCCTTTTATGCTGATAAATGCGAAGGCAATGCCGATTGTGTAACTGCCTGCCCAAAAGACGCAATAACCATTGGCTCCGAAATGCATATTGACCGCTCTCTGTGCGACCGATGCGGAAAGTGCACCGAGGTTTGCGTTTCTGAGGCACTGAAGTTGATCGGGAGAGAATACTCGAAGGAAAAGGTGATGGAAGAAATTCTGAAAGACATGACCTATTATCAGGTTTCGGGAGGTGGTGTCACGTTCTCAGGTGGAGAGCCCTCGCTGCATGCTGATTTCATTCTTGAAATTCTGAAGGAATGCAAGGAGCTTGGTATTCACACGAACATCGAGACCAATGGCTATTTTAAATGGGAGAAGTTTGAACCGCTTTTATCCTACCTCGACCAGATCTTCTTCGACCTAAAAATACTGGAAGACGAACAGAGCAAAATGACCACAGGTGGCAATAGTCAGGTCATCTTCTCCAACATGGACAAGCTGATTGAGCGGAATGCTCCTGTGGAATTCCGAGTTCCGCTGGTACCTGAATTCACCACCGCAAACGGCAACATCTCGGCATTGGCGCAATTGCTCAAAGAAAAACAAATGAAAAAAGTGCACTTGCTGCCGTACCACAGCATGGGCGAAACCAAAGGAGAAAGAGTGTGCAGTCCACTCCCAAAACTCAACCTGCCACTATTTACTGCCGAACAATTGCAGAATGTACAGCGGCCATTCACATCAAGGAATATTCAAACCGAATTATACAGATAAGCCATGGAAACACAGGCAACAACCACTACCATCAGTGCCCGATTACAACGGCTAAAGGAAAAGGTGCTCAATTATCCGCCATCCATCTGTCCGGAAAGAGCACTGCTGGTTACGGAATATTTCAAGAAAAAGGAGAACCGGAAAAAGCCCATGGTCATCCAAAAGGCGGAAGCATTGGCATATGTCCTTGACAGAAAAACCGTACGTATATATGAAGATGAACTGATTGTAGGCACCACTACATCCAAGCGTGTCGCAGGCCCACTTTTCCCAGAGCTCCACGGTCTTCCAGTAATGGAAGACATTTTCCGTTTTGCGGACCGCGATACCAATCCGTTACGGATCCACAAGAACGAAAAGACCAAATTACTAACCGAGGTTGTACCGTTCTGGCTCACACGTTTCCTTGCTTACAAAGCGCTGAAAGGAACCGAACTGATCAAATTCGTTTCGGATCAACTGAACCCGAAATTCTACCTTATTAACGAAACGGGGGGCATCGGGCACCTCATTCCAGACCACCCACGTGTATTGGAATTGGGAATGGAAGGAACGAAAGCTGAGTTGCGCAAAAAGCTCTTAGAGCCGAACCTTGATGAAGCTGTTCGCCACCAGTATGAAGCGATGATCATTGCCTGCAATGGCATTATCAATTATGCTGAGAAATACGCTGATAAACTGGAAGAAATGGTGGCTGATGAACGCGATAAGAACCGTAGATCTGAGCTCTTACAAATGGCAGCCAACCTACGGCACGCACCAAAGTGTCCGGCAGAAACATTCCACCAAGCGGTGCAGGCGGTTTGGATGGTTCATACTGCAGTTTTCATTGAGGGGCTCGACAATGGCATCAGCTTCGGGCATGTTGACCGCTACCTCTATCCGTACTACCGCAGAGACCTGATAAATGGAACCATTACGCGAGACCGAGCCAAGGAAATATTGGGATGCTTTGGAATAAAAACTTCCGAGATCATTCCAGTTTTCAACGGAAAGATAAGCGAGTGCCATGGTGGATTTCTCAGCGGACAAGCCATTACCATCGGTGGTATTGATGCCGAAGGTACTGATCAGACCAACGAACTCACCCACATGTTCTTGGAACTGATGGATGAGGTGCGTTTGCGGCAGCCGAACTACCATGCCCGCATTCATGATGGAGCGCCAAAATGGTACTTGGATAAGATCATGTCGAACCTTGCGAAAGGTGTCAATTCTCCTGCCTTGTACAACGATGAGGTCATTATCCGATCCATGAAAAAATGTGGTTATTCTGACACTGACGCAAAGGATTACGCCACGCTAGGTTGCGTAGAGCTACTAGCAGCCGGAAAGACCTTCGGTTCTACCGATGCTGCGTTGGTAAATATTCCGATGTGCTTAGAAATGGCTCTAAATGAAGGACGTCCGTTTTCAGATGGCTTCAGAAAAGGTAGGCGGACAAAGCCAATTTCCGAATTCAAGGACATTGAAGAAGTAAAGCAAGCATTCAGAACACAACTTCAGTATCTCATAAATCGCTTGGTCAAAACCTTGGAACCCATCGAAATTGCAAACCGTGATTTTCATCCAACACCACTCACATCGGTTCTAACTCAGGGATGTATAGAAAGCGGTAAGGACGTAACCGCAGGTGGTGCGGTCTATAATTTCAGTGGTGTGCAGGGCGTGGGCATTACCGATGTAGGCGACAGTCTTTATGCCATTGACCAACTGGTTTTCGTGAGGAAAAAAGTGACACTGCCAGAATTGGTCAAGGCGCTGAAAGCCGATTTTCAAGGATATGACAAACTCAAAACACAACTACTCAACTTTCCCAAATTCGGGAACGACATGGCGAAAGTGGATGCCTACAGCCGCTGGGTTTCAGATACCTACTACGACACCTTCAATGGAAAAACCAATACCCGAGGCGGCAAATTCGTGGCGGGCTACTACTCTACCACAACCCATTACAGTTTTGGAAAACAGACGGGTGCGTTGCCGAATGGCAGATCAAAAGGACAACCGTTCAGTTCGGGTATTGCGCCCATGAATGGAGCCGATGCGTTGGGGCCAACCGCCATGTTCAACTCCATTACTTCTATCGATTTTGAAAGAGCGCATAATGGCGTGAATGTCAATGCCAAATTCGATACGGCAACGTTGAAAGGTGAACACGGAAAGGCAATTCTACAGGCAGTGCTTCTATCCTACTTCAAGCAGGGCGGAATGCAGGTGCAACTCAACGTGCTGGACACCGAAATGCTGAAAGATGCCAAGCTCCATCCCGAAAAATATCCGAACCTGCTGGTGCGTGTTTCGGGCTACTCTGCATACTTCAACGACCTGTCTCCAGAAATGAAGGACGAGATTATTCATCGCAGCAGTTTGAACCTATAATTCTTGCGTTTTATGATTTGCATCATACTATACAGAAGCAAGCTGTCGTTTCTTGTGATGAGTTGTTCGATTATTCGGCACCCAATCCCAAACACTATTTCAATGAAGTGTGCATTCATTATTTCGGGCCTTCTGCTCGCCCTTTCATTTACATCGTGTAAGAAGAACAAGACATTTGAGGTTCCTTATCTCGACATTAAAAATGCATCGGTCTTATCTGTGCAGGATGGCGGTTCTGGAAAGACGGACAAGGTCTATGATGCGGGTTCGAGCAATCTTTACATGATCACCATCGATGGAGATTATGAGAATGTCGGTTTTGTAAATAGCGATGGTTCCCCATTGGACCCCGAGGTTGCATCTACCGTCATTTATATTCAAGAAATCTTCCCTCTTAATTCAGAATACATCATCATCACAGGATATTTTGAAGTGAATGATATTGATGGCAACATGACATCTTACGAAAATCTGCTGGTACGGATTACAGACGGTGCCATTTTTGAGTACACTATTCCTGGCGTAGATGAAACCTTGTGTTCTTATCCCTCTGTTCCCTACTTCTATGATACAGAAGGTAATGTCTACAAAGGCAGAACTAACGCTCTGTACAAGATCTCTCTTTCAGACCCAAGTAATCCTTCATACCAGAATATCCTTCCAACGGGTCAATCCATGGATTGCTTTACCATGGATATGAGCGGGAACTTCATTTACCAGAGCCATATGGCAGGTCAGGAGGATGATTATAAGATCGTGAACACAAGTGGCAGCATAGACATTATTGCCGATGTGAACCTGGTCTATCAAGGCAACTTCTTTTGGCAAGGAAGTGATGGAAAAATATATGTGAAATATCGTCTGGATCCTAACGACCCGGATAGCATTTTCCGGCTGGACTTCATCAACAATGAATTGCAATTGGTGTCTCGCTGGGCCGAAGGCAATACTTCCCTTAACCTTTCTACTCCACCAGAATTCATGGTTGAATTGGACAATGGCTCATTCTTCATCAACCAAGGTTTCTCAAATGTAACCGCTTGGGTGTTCAACGAGATCAATGGAAGTGTGGAGTTGATCAATATTCCAATCGATCCCACAGACATTTACCGGGCTGGAGATCATATATACGCCTATGAGAATACAGACCTATACAAGATCAACCTTCAGGACTTTACCAATCAGCAGATCTCCAGTGGAAACTATGAGTTCTATACCATTGGAAGTGACGAAACTGGAACACTCCTTTTCAGTGCGCTCCGATATGCCGATGGCAAAAAAGTGATAGGTAAGATCGACCCATCTGGAAACGTCACCATCATAGACGAAGAGAGCAATGCAGAGGTCATTACGTTCGTACAGTTGAACTGAGCCCAGTTTGGAGGACCATTCATCCATATGGGATTTCATACGTAAGTGTGATGTATTCACACTTGCTACTTCGTGTCAAGACCACCCCTATTGCACGCCCTGTTTTTATGGTTTTGATAAGGTAGACCAACTGTTGATTTTCAAATCAAACATGGAAACCAAGCACGTGCAGGATCTTTTAAAAAATCCGACCGTTGCAGGAAGCATTCTTCCCAAAAAGCTTGCTATTGGGCAAGTGAGGGGATTACAATTCACAGGAGTGGCACAACGAGTACAGCAGGGTATTTGTACCGACCCTCTCAAATTGGAACAGATCTATTACAGTCGATTTCCCTTTGCCCGTACGATGAATGGTGAACTATGGTTCATTACACTTGAAACCGCAAAGCTGACTGACAGTAAACTTGGGTTTGGCAAGAAACTGAATTGGGCTAGGGTCAGAAAGGCGAAGCCAGAGCCGTATCATTGACAAATTCCCAATCCGTCAGTGCCTTTAAAAACGCAACAAGGTCATCCTTTTCCTGCTGGGTAAGCTGCAGCCCATATTCCTTTCCGGGTTTGGTCATGATGGGATCGACCGTTGGCGAACGTAAAACTCCGCTGTTGTAGTGTTCCACTACCTCCTCCAGTGTAGCAAATCTTCCATCGTGCATATATGGAGAAGTCAACTCCACATTTCGCAAGGTCGGTGCTTTGAATTTTAGACGATCGTACGGGCTACCTGTGATGTAGCTGCGATCCTTTACTGCGGGATCGTAAACACTATCCAACCCAATATTGTGAAACTCATTATTGGTGAACAACGGTAACCCGTGGCAATGGAAACAATCACCTTTTTCCGTAAAGAATACAGGTCATACCGTGCAGTTCTTCGTTACTCAATTGTTCCAAACCTTGCTGGTAACGGTCGAATTTACTGTTGCTCGATTTCATTCGCCTGAACCACTGCGCCAAAGCCTTAGCAACCAACTCATCGGTTAGCTCGCACGAGCCGAATGCATCTTTGAACAACTCTGGATATGTGCCATGATTTTTCAGCACATCAAGATCCACTTCAAAGAATTCCTGCACTTCGAACATCATGATGTCTTCCAAGGTTCCGGTCACCTTCCCGTTCCAAAGAAAGTTGTGGTTCCACCCAAGGTTTACGTGTGGTAATACCGAAGAATTCTGTGGTGGCGTTGGAACGGAAAACGAATTACTCTGAAAATGGCAGGACGAACAGGAAAGCCCATCGTTCGGCCCACCTGTTGAAAGTATTGGATCATAGTACAATCGTCTGCCCAGTTGAACACCTTCTTCCGTAAGCGGATTGTCGTCCGGCACATTCAGAATGGGGAAATAATCAGGGAAATCGAGTTGATACTGATGTGTGTTTGCTTCGCAGAGATTTTCTTCCTTTTCACACGAAGTGAAAGCAAATCCAAGGAACAGAAGCATTATCCAGTAGACGATTTTCATGGCACTTATTCCAAAGTGAAGGCGTTATGCATGTTGGCGCTTATCTCCAGCATAGCTGGCATAATGCCCATTGTATAATTGCCGCTGTCCATGTCAAACGTGTTCGGGTTTGCCAATATCTCGTTCAGGTTAAAGCCGATGGTCATGCTACCGTCTGCATCCACATCAAATGGTGTGATAATGGAAATATCTGCCAAGCAAGCATTGTTCCCAATATGAATGGCGTAGCCATCCGTACCCGTTGACGAACTGAAATATCCTTCAAACTTCATAAAGTGGTAGCCGCCACCCATTTGCTCGGGCCAAACCATACCAACGTTTTCGGACGTGTTCGGAAGATTACCGTAAACATTCAGATCTGCAGGTATTCCAAAATTGAACCGTAACTCTTTAAAAGAACCAGCAGGCACATCTGGCAAAGTGATTTCAGTTTCCTCTCTTGCATCAATGAAATATACCCCATCGTCTGCTATAACCTCAGAACCATCGCTCCTGACAAACCTAAAGTTTGAGAGATAATACCTAAGCCTGTTCACACCGTATAGATTTCCTGCCGCGTCCTGATACATGATTGTATCCAAAATCAGCTCTTGCCCGTCAATATGGTAATGTGGTGTAACCGTGAGTGTGTATCCAAGTTCATCTTTCTTACAACCGTATAAAGAGGCAATGGTTACTGATAAAAGCAAAAATGATAAATGATGCATCCGAATTCAAATTTGTGTTGAATTTCGGGTGAAACACCTTTTACATATATGATATGCATCATATTTACTTCATTGGATAAAGATATTTTGAGTACCACTACACTGCCAATCGCTGAATCTGCATCTTCAAATCGACTTTAAATGCGGCACGCTGGAATTCTTGAATATATTTTGGTACACTCTTATCGGTAACCGTGAATTGCACTACCCTATTATAAATTTTCAGAACCCGAAGCTTGTTGTCAAAAGCGTACAGTCCAATAAAGTATGTTCCAGCATTGAATAGCCTAGTAGGAATGGTCCAGGTCACTTTATATCTTCCGCTTCTCATACGATTATTCTTGCTCAATTTTAGTACGGGAGAGTCATCAATTAACCGCACATCCATTACATCAGAAATTCCCATTGCAAGATTGACGTTATTCTCTAGAATTGTATAATCTAAAAGGATTTTCACTTCATCAGCCGATTCGAATTCAGTGATTTCCAAATCGTCCATGTCAAAAAGACCAAAACGTTCAACCTTGTAACCATATTCATCGGATTGTATCTCTTTCAACTTTGGTATATCAGACTCCCCTTCCTGTAAGTCTCCGTTGTCCGAACCAGACATGTACCTGTTCTGCACAATATCCTTCTGTGAACCAATGCTTAACACCCTACCCTTGTCAAGCAAAATTACCCTTGAGCAGATTTCCATAACCGTACCCATATCATGACTAACCAGAACAACCGTACAACCTCTTTCAACAATATCATTGATCTTGGCAACACATCTTCTTCTGAAAGATGCATCACCCACCGCCAAAACTTCATCAAGTAATAAAATGTCTGAGCGTAGGTGTACAATTATGGAAAATGCTAGGCGTAGAAACATACCGCTGCTATAGTGTTTTACGGCTGTGTCAATGAAATCGCCAACACCGCTGAATGCCACCAACTCTTCAAATACCTCGTCAACCTCTTGTTTCTTCATTCCAAGCAATTGGCCACGCAAGTACACATTCTCCCTACCAGATATTTCCGGGTGAATGCCTGTTCCGATGTCCAGGATGGAGGATGGGGTGCCGAAAATTTCAACCACTCCTTCTGTTGGAGGGGTTATTCCTGATAAAATTTTCAAAACCGTGGATTTGCCAGATCCATTTTTACCGATAATACCTAGAACCTCGCCCTTTGCCACTTCAAAACTCACATTGCGCAAAGCATAAAATGGAACCATCTTACCTGAAGCACCATCCCGCTTGAAGTAGCACTTGTCAAGATTCTCCACTCTCACTACTATATTCTCACGATCGTTCATATGACGTCCATCATATGATGTTCCTGTCGTTTGAAAAACACCGTTCCTGCAATCAGCAAAAGAAAAGCCAGTATAAGGCCAAAAGCATACGACCACGTAAACTCAGAATACCCCCAGAGACACCAACGATAGCCTTCCACAACTCCGGTCATTGGATTGAGATAAAGGAACCAGTTGAGTTTATCTGGAACTATGGTTGTTGGAAAGAAAACCGGAGTCAGCCAAATTCCGAAGTTGACAATGTACGGCACAATATGCTGTAGGTCCCTATACCTTATTGTGAGGGCGCTAAGCCAGACAGCCACCGATAATCCCACCGTGGCATTAACGGCAACGAATCCGGGGAGTAACAGAATCTGCCAACCTGGCTTCACGTTCATTACCAACATTAGCACCATTAACAGGCAAAGAGAAATGGTCAGATCAACGGCACCGACCACCACTTTGGAAAGTGGTAGGATTATTCTGGGGAAATATACTTTCTGTGATAGTTCCTGTCCACTAATTAGAGAATTACTACCCTGATACACTATATAACTGAAAAAGTACCAAGCGGTCATTCCAGAAAAAGCAAATACCGCATACCCACATTCTGGCACCTTGGGCATTGCCACAAGGAAATGAAAGAAAAAGTAAAATATAGCCAGACCGGTCAACGGTTGTATGATAGTCCAGACCAAACCAAGTACGGTTTGAGCGTATTTGATCTTAAGGTCTCTTGTTGCCAAGACAACTATCATGTAGCGATAGTCCCATACTTTCCCGAGATAGGCAGAAAATGAATCTGGTTGTTTTGTGTATCTAAGCCTCATCTCTTGCAGCGAAAGCAACTTCATGAGTTATGGTCACCTTCATATAGAAGACAACCAAGCAACAAATACACTGAAGGCATCCGATGACCTGTATCATCTTCTTGCAACCGAAATCATTATCCACACTTACTATGCCCACAGCTCTTGCATTTGAGACAGCCTTCTTCATAGATAAGCCCTTCCGGGTCGTTGCATGAAGGACATTTGTGGTCTGCTTTGGTGCCATCCGGAATGTAACGCTTCAGTGTACGTTCCACACCATTTTTCCATGTATTAATGTTCTCATCAAACAGGTTCAGGCGTGAAACAAGGTTAACCACATACGGCAAAGGCATACCATGGCGAAGTACACCTGAGATAAGCTTGGCGTAGTTCCAAAATTCCTTATCGAAACTTCTCGAAAGTCCTTCGATGGTTGTACGATAACCATCCTTATCCATGTACTGAAAATCGTAACGCGCATTACCATCCTCGTCACGGTCTTTAATGACCCAACCTTTATCTGCCCATGTTGGAAGGTGGAATGCCTCTTCGGCTTTCCCGGTAAAGATCTCGTACGGCTTTCCATTAAGCAGACCAATAACCGCAATCCACTTTTCTTTTTCGTTTTGGAAACGGACCACTTCGGCTTCCAATTTCTTCGGCCTACGTGGTGGACGGGTTTCAATGATCGCATCCGTAGGTTCTTCCTTTTTCTCTTCGGTCGAAACTAGGACACCCGAGCGTGAACCATCGCGATAAACCGTTATTCCTTTTACCCCTTGTTCCCAAGATTTGAGGTAGATCTCTCCTACCTTTTCTTGGCTAACGTCTTCGGGCAGATTGATGGTCGAACTGATGGAATGCGTCACATATTTCTGAACCATAGCCTGCAACTTTACACGCTGCACCCAATCTATTTCAGGTGCTGTCGACCCCGCGTAGGGACTTTTCACCTCATCGGTTTCGCCAGTTACCTCCATCCATTTTTTCAGTTTCGGGTGGTAAACCGTGAACTCTTCCCAACGGTCTCCCAATTCATCCACGAAAGAAACCTTTGCGTCTGGTGTCGTCTCCATCACTTTTCTCCTGCGCTTATAGCTGGTGAGAAAAACTGGTTCAATACCAGAAGATGTCTGCGCCAGCATACTTAGCGTACCAGTTGGCGCAACCGTACTAATGGAAATGTTCCTACGACCGTGCTGCATCATACGTTCGTACACGTTCGGGAATTCTTTCTTAAGCATTTGAACGAATTCAGAACTGTCCTCGATATTCTTATCAAACGCTTCAAATTTCCCACGTTCAATGGCCATGTCGATGGAACAGTTGAACTCAGCATCGCACTTGGTACGCATCATCTTTTCCATTTCAGCCAATGCTTCATCACTATCGAATTTCAACCCAAGTGCAGCACAGGCATCAGCCAATGCGGTGAAGCCCAAGCCAGTTCTTCGCCCTTTCTTCCCTGCATTGTAAAGCAATTCCCAAGTGTCCATTTCCACTTTTTTGATGTGGTCTGGTTCTGGGTCGCTTTTCACTTTATCAAGAATGCGTTCGATGGCTTCCAGTTCAAGGTCAACCAAGTCGTCCATCAATCGTTGGGCTTCGTAGGTCGTCTTCCAGAATTTCTTGTGATTGAATGAAGCCTTTTCCGTAAACGGCTCTTCCACAAACGAGTACAGATTGATGGCAATCAAGCGGCAACTGTCTCCACCCTGCATAGCAATCTCCGAACACGGGTTGGTGCTTGTATTTTTGAACTCAGGATAAACTGAAGAAGTAGAATAATAATGTTGCCGATCCCAGAAAATGAGACCTGGCTCTGCGGTATTGTGCGCACATTGAATGATGGTGTTCCACAATTCACGTGCATTCACTTTCTTGGTGATCTTCGGTTTTTTGGCATCGATGGGCCAACGATGCATGTATTGTTTATTGTCCCGCACGGCCTTCATGAATTCATCAGAAATACGCACCGAAACATTGGCACCCGTCACTTTGGTCAGGTCCTGTTTAATGGTCACGAAATCCTCCACATCGGGATGAGCAATGTCCATCGTGATCATCAGTGCACCGCGTCTTCCATTCTGCGAAACTTCACGCGTGGTATTGGAAAAACGCTCCATGAAGGAAACCGCTCCTGAGGTACTTCCAGCGGCATTATTCACGCGCAATCCTGAAGGGCGGATGGTTGACATGTCTAACCCAACTCCGCAGCGCCTTTTAAAGAGCTGAACCAATTGCTGATCGGTGTACATGATGCCGCCATAGCTGTCGTACACCTCGGGAATGACCACGCAATTACTCAGCGAAGCCAGCATGTATGGATTGCCCAATGCTGCCATCACGCTACCCTGCGGAATTACGTATTTGAAACCGCGGAAGAGGTTATAGATCTCATCCTCGGTCATCGGATGCCGTTGCTGACCATACTCCGAAAGCAACGCGGTTTTTGCACCAAGATCGGCTGCCAAACCATGCTTAGCTTCGATACGTGCAAACTGCTTTGCCATGCGTTTATGCATGGCATCAGGATTGCTTTCTACCAATTTACCATCATCATTCCGCATGGCATATTTGTTAATCCACGTGGTGGCCGCCAGTTGGTCGCCATCAAAGTATTCCAGGCACTTCTTTAGTACCTCGTCATACAGGAACGTTGGGATTTCGGCAACTTCTCTTTTTGCTGTTTTTGGTGCGTCTTTTACGGCCATGGATTCTTCTTTTATAGTTAGTGCCCATGAAAGTATTTACCAAAAAAATCATCCCGATAGCCTTGCCTAGGGGTTATGAAAAATTGAAATGTTGAAAAATCACAACTTATTGATTTTCAATTATTTGAATTTTAAAAAATGATATAAATCATATTAACAGGCTATGAATTGACAGAGCTTCTCCAGATTCAGAACCCTCAACTTCTTACCCTCTATCTGAAGTATTTTTTCAGATTGAAGGTCGCTCAAACTACGAACGGTAGACTCATAGGTGGTATTTGCCAAAGAAGAGATGTCCTTTCTAGAAATCGTATAACTCAATAGTGTGGAATCATTCTTGTCAAACCCAAAGGATTCAACATTCACTTTCACGGCCTCAGCAACCCGTTGCAAAACCGACATTTTAAGCAGGTTCTTCTTCCTCTGTTCTGACCTTCTCAACTCCTCTGAAATGAACAACATGAAATAATAACAGAACTCGTTATTATTCCTTAAAAGATCCTCGAAAACGCTTAATGGAAGGATGTTCACAGTGGTCTCGCTCAAGGCTTCAGCAGTAACAGGAAATACGTGATCAGCACCCAATCCTCGGTGTCCAAGTGTTTGACCATCGGTTGCAAAACGAATGACCACCTCCACATCTTTTGAATAGTTTGTATAAACCTTGACGCGTCCCTTGTCAACCATATACATATTATCCATCCTTTGGCCTTCCTTGAAAATTGTTTCTCCCTTCTTAAATGCCAGTGTCGTGGTATTCTCAACGGCTACACTACGCCATTTCTTGGTACAATATGTTCTGAATAGCTGATCAAGCTGCTTAATATCCGGTTGTCTCATGAGATGGTATTTGGTGCCGAATTTAACATCTGGTCACAAAACGAAGGTAATGGCTATCCCCCTATACTAACCATGCTTCTGTTATCAGAATGGACATCCGAATCTGAGAGTTGCTCCATAGTATTCATTCCTGAACGCACCGCTTTCTTGTTAAGCACCGCATCGGCTATCAGCGGTTTGATGTCCTTTCCACTTCTGAACGCGGTGAGCAGGTCGGTTTCTGAATTGGAGAATAAGCAGTTTTTAATCTTACCATCGGCTGTAAGCCGTATTCGATTACATGTATCGCAGAATGGGTTGGTCACAGAACTGATAATGGCAAACGTACCTCTGCCACCTTTCAGCCTATAATTTTTTGCAGTATCGTTGGGGCTATCTGTAATGCGTTCAAAACCAAATGGCCCAAAACGCTCCGTTGCCCTTGAGAGAATTTCGTCCAACGAAACTCCGTTTTTCCATTCCCAACGGTTACCACCAAATGGCATGAATTCTATGAAACGTACGTGAATGGGTGTTTGGCGTGTCCATTCAATGAAATCGGTTACCTCATCATCGTTTGTGCCACGCATCACCACCACGTTTATCTTAACGTGGAAGTCACGGTCCAACAACATTTGAATGTTGGACATGATGCGATCAAAATAGTCGCGCCTGGTAATTGCTGCGACACGATCACGCATTAAACTATCCAAACTCACATTGATCGACCGAATTTCACATGCTTCAAAGCAATCGATGTACCTATCGACCAAAATGCCATTGGTAGTAATACCAAGTTTCACAGGCAAGGCTGAAAGTTGACGAATGATGTTTTCAGCATCCTTTCTAATGAGCGGTTCACCACCTGTAAGCCTTATCTTTTTCACACCAAGATCAACAAACGTACTAGCAATGGAAACGACCTCTTCTGTACGCATGAAATGTTCCTTTGGTCTAAGTGGAACTCCTTCTAATGGCATACAATAAAAACAGCGCAGATTGCAACGCTCGGTGAGCGAAATACGCAGGTAATCATGTACCCGACCGAATCTGTCTTTCAATATGTGAGTTCCTTGAGGCATCAGGAGGTCATGATACTCATCTCCTCAAATGTGATGAGTTTATGGGCCAAGGGAAACAGCACGTTATCCTCTCGGTAGATGTGCAGCTTAATGGTTTCTACCAACTCTCGGGCGTTATCATAGGCCACATCGTAAGTGAACATTCTCGAGTTCACATCAGGAAGTCGCGCTGCAAGCCCAAGCATATTGAAGACCAATGCACCCAGTTGTATGAACTTGACGTGATCATCCTCCATCATATCGATAGCCGTTGTGGGTTTCTCACTTTCGCTGTGCTCGCCACTTTCTATAAGCCGTTTGTGCAGTAGCGGAAAGAGCTGACGCTCTTCTCTGCGATTGTGGTCCAAGAGATTGTTCTCAAAGAACTCGAAGAATTTACGAAGCGGGTCGTTTATACTGTCATCCAATCTGTATCCGCCTTCTTTGAACCTTTGCATGGCCTTTTCAAATTCTTCCACCACTTGTAAAGCACTTTCATGCTCGGTCATGTATTGCTGTATGAGTGGGTGATAGGTGGCCTTTTCTTCTACCTCAGGCGTGTTCATCTCGTATGCATCCGGTGGATCCATCGGAGAAAGCTCATCCTGATCCAACTGCTTGGAGGCATTTCTAAGAATCGGATCTTCTTCTTTGAGTTTAAGATTGATCTCTTTCTGCTCTTTCCCTACCCGTTTTCCTGTTTTGGTATCTATAATCTTCATGACGTTATATCCTGTGGTAAATAACCATACTATCGACCTGTTAATCTGTGATATATATCATATTTTAGATTGATTTGAATAAAAAAGCGAGCCCTCGGACCCGCTCTTCCTTACCATCATCTAATCGTTAACCTTCCTTCTTCTCTTCCAATTTTTTCATGAAGTTGTCGCTGTTGAACAGCTTGGGTTTATAGGTAATCATGAGAAATCCCCAGTTGGAAACCGCATTTCGGTCTCCACCTTTCAGTGCTTCCATGGTACTGGTACCGAACATGTTGCTGTAACCCGCCAGTAGACTTACTTCCTCATTGAATTTATAGCCTGTAAGAATATCAAGCTCCGCTCCCAACCCCGAGCTCATGGCCGTCCCTAGATTATTCGGATCATTCACTTTGCCAGCGGCAAGGAAATAATGAGCTGTCGCTCCTATAAAGAACCCTTTGTGGGTAAACTTCACACCAAAAAACGGGTCGTGCAACCCCACACTCCCAATGTGGTTACCCACATAGAAGTAATCCATCAGCCCATTGAATTTGTGATTTGTGCCAAAGAATGGGTTGAATGCTTCATCATTGGCACTTGGATTGATCTGACTGTTACCACTTTGATATTCGTAACCCGCATCTAACGTAATTGGACCGAGCTTGCCCATAAGATCTACACGGGCAAGCATTGCGTTGTAACTGGTACGGTCAATGTCGAATTCGCCAGAGGTGGATGTACCCGTACTATCTACCTTGAACTTTCCATTATGACCGAACTGATAAAAGAACTGCGCAACCGCTTGAAACTTCTCCCCACCATATCCTGCACGTAATCCTGTAGTTTGACTGAAGTACGTGGCCTTCTCTGCATATTTAATGAACGAGGTGACCGTGTCTGTTCCCAAGAAAGCAATGCTATCATTGGCATTCACTTGCAATCCTTGGTTTAGGAAAAGAATGCTCGCATGGAACTTGCCGAACTTACGATTTGCCCAAAGCAATTGAATGGTCTTATAGTTACGAGGTGTTGTGTAAAGCGTTCCAACCAGGTTGGCTCCCGTCTGGTTATAGGCTCCGGCCAACCAGACCTGGGTCTTATCATCTGGCTTGAAACGCAGCACTGCCGCATCATGAGACCGTGCTTGTTGTGCCCAGCCCACGTTACCAAAAAGCCTGTGATCTTCGATGATGATCTCCTGTCGACCAATTTTTACATCTACCCACTTGGCCAATTTGCCCACTGCGTAGGCCTGATGCAACCAAGGAGCCACGCTTGAACCGGTATTAAGCTGAGGATCGGAACCCCAAATGCGCACATCTTGCAACGAGACGTATAGTTCCATGAACTTCGAATTGTAAGCGAAATTCAAGCGGGTTCTTTGACTAATGCTGAAGCCAACCTCCTGCTTTTTGGAGGCCAATGCTTTAAAGCCGTGGTACACCTCACCACGCGGACGCAACTCGGCATCTATGGTAAACTGTGCCCAAACCGACTGTGAGAGAAAAAAGATACTTGCAAAAACTATCAGGACTGACTTTTTCACGATCTATTGTTTTTGGCCATTAGGCCTTGATTTCATGTGTTCAGAAGGATGGCTTTAGGCTCTTTTAAGGATTATCGAATTCGCGTTTAGGTCCTTGATAGTACCACCAGTTGAGCACAAGACAGATCACGTAGTAAACAGCAAAACCATAAAGAGCATACTCTGCGTGGCCTGCCTTTATCTGTTCTCCGAACACCTTCGGAATAATAAAGGCACCGTAGGCTGCGATGGCCGCTGTCCAACCCAGAACGGGCCCGGTTTTTTCTTTACTGAATATGTAAGGAATGCTTCTGAAAGTAGATCCATTACCTATTCCGGTGGTAAGGAACAGCACCATGAATGCACCGAAGAACGGCCACCAGTAGGTGAGCGTATCGCCACCAGCTTCACGCATCTCGCGGGCCTGAATGACAAAATATGCCACAGCCAAAGCAGCCACGATCTGAAAAATGGTGCTCCACATGGTCACTTTGGCACCGCTGTTCACCTTATCGGCAATAATGCCCCCAACCGGACGGACAAGCGCACCGATCATCGGCCCCATGAAAACCCAAAGTCGGTAATCTGCCGTTGGGAAAATATCCTGACACAGTTTTGGGAATGCCGCAGAGTAGCCAATGAAGGATCCGAAGGTCATGGTGTAAATGATGGTCATGATCCAATTGTGCTTGTCTGTAAGGATGGACAGTTGCTTGTTGAGGTTCGGTCTGATGGCTTTTGGTGTGGCGTATTTAAGGAGTAGTACGGTGAGTGTAATGACCACTGGTAGCACGATCCACATGTTCACGTTCATTCCCACAAGTAGAAATCCACCCGTTGCCGCTGCAGCCACTCCAAGGCCGCACAGAATGAGTGTATTGGAAATTCCGTGTGCGGTTGAGGGCAGGTCCGGTGTGCTTGTTACCACGCAGTTCATGCCGAAGAAGGCGGCCAATGAGGAGGCTACCAATAGCGGTACCCACACCCATCCGGCATTCTGAATGCCCGCAAATTCAACGCCTGCAACAGAGCCGGTTCCTACCGCTCCGAAGAATACGAATGGCACAACCAATGGTATGAGCTTTTGCATGGTAGCGACACCGAGGTTGCCGATACCTGCGTTCATTCCGAGTGCATATCCCTGCATTTTCTTTGGAAAGAAGTAGCTGATGTTGTTCATGGAAGATGAGAAGTTACCTCCTCCGAAACCTGAAAGCAATGCCATGGCAGCAAAGAACTCGTAAGAGGTATCGATGTTACTCAGTCCAATACCTGCACCCACAGCAGGAATGATGAGCAATGCGGTGGTTACTGAAATAACATTTCTACCGCCACATAACGCTATGAGAAACGAATTGGGCAAACGCAATGTAGCACCCGCCAAACCTGCAATGGCGGGCAGTGTATAATACATGCTATTGATATTTTCGAGGGCCTTCTCGTATTCAGGCGTACCCTCTGTCAAACCTTCCAGCAATCCGAAGGTGAAACCAAAATCCTTCATGTAGGTGACCAACATTCCCCACATGATCCATACCGCGAAGGCAAGCAACAACGCGGGAATGGAGATCCAAAGGTTCTTGTTGGCAATTTTCTTTCCCGTGGTGTTCCAGAACTTATCGTCCTCTACATCCCACTTTTCGATATTGACTGACATGATATATTCTTTGTTTGGATATTAATACTCGTCCTTGTATGCTGCTTCCGGCTCTCTCAGGAAAAAGAGACAGTAGAGGAAACTCAGTCCCGCTCCAGCAGAAATCACATAGAAGAAGGTTTTATCATCAACCAGAGAGTAAAGCACCAGATAACAGACCGCACCAACGTTTCCATAAGCTCCAGACATACCGGCTATCTGCCCTGTCATGCCCCGTTTGATCATTGGAATAATGGCAAATGTGGCACCTTCGGCCCCCTGCACAAACATGGAGCACAGGATGGTTATGATCACCGCCACCACCAACCACCACATTCCTTCGAACATGGGCTCCAGGGTTTGTACTCCATCTACCACCGGTCCGTATTTGGGTATCAGCGACATGGCAAAGAAACCTATGGTAATGCCCAACATATACATGAGCATAGTGCGTTTACGGTTGGCCATCATATCTGACAGGTAACCACCAAGTGGCCGGGCAACGAGGTTTACAAAGGCAAAGGATGCCGCAACCATTCCTGCCATTGTCGGGGTCATAATAGCTCCGCCATCAGCATCCGCAAGACCTCTAAAAACGGTCTCAAAGAACATTGGCAACATGGAAACTACCGCCAGCTCTGCACCGAAATTTGCGAAGTAGGTACTATTAAGTGCAGCCACACTACTCCACGAGTATTTCTTGTCTTCAGGGTACCCTTTCTTAAGATCCGGAAGATTTACTTGAAGTAATTTGTAAACATGAGCAATGTAAATTAATCCAAGTACTCCATACAGGCTATATTCGATCGTTGAGGAAATAAGTGGTGCAGCATCTAACTGAATTTTAGCGATACGCCAAACCAGAACACCCATAGCTCCAACCAAGGGGAATGACCACACAATATACTGGGCAAGATCGAAATATGAGGTCACCTTCATAGGTTCGGCCTTCTCCGCAAACTTGATTTCTTTCCCTGGTGGATGATCCGTTACCAAGAAGTAATACATGATTCCGTAGATGAAACTGACCCCACCATTAAACGCCAATGCATAACGCCAGCCTTCACCATTCAATCCAAGCCAATCATCAAAAACATTGATGGCTATCCAAGGCAGGGTCATGGCTGCGGCTGCAGAACCAAAGTTTCCCCATCCGGCATAAAAGCCTTCGGCACGTCCTATCATACTCTTAGGGAACCAAATGGCTGTCATTTTAATACCGATCACGAAACCAGCCCCAATTGTCCCCAACACTAATCGTGAGACCAATAATTGCATGAATGAGTTCCCAAAAGCAAATACGAATGCGGGAATGGCCATGATTACCATCAACCCCGAGAACACGATGCGTGGACCGTATCTGTCAATCAATGCCCCGACCACTATCCGCCCAGAATTGTCAACGCCACATTACAAATTGCTAGGATTTTAATGTGTTCCTTGGTTAGCCACGAGATACTGTCCAACATGGTTGTGGCCAATGGTGCCATGTTAAACCAAACATAAAACGTAATAAAAAACGCTATCCACGTATAGTGTAGCGTTTTGATTTTGGGGATCCTTAAAATCGAGCAGATTGAATTTATCCTCCATGACTAAGAGAGTTGGTTTGACTGACCTTATCTGCTGTCGAATGTAGAAGTGGCCTCATACCCTCTGGGTGATTTGATGCATTTTATTTTATGATATACATCATATTATGTTTTTATTGTGATAGTCAACTTTAGGTGATAATTACGGCTTATGCCATCTATCTATTCTCTTCAGTATATGAGTAAAACGTCCATCATAGAGAAGTGTAAAAAGGCCAAACTGGACTACCACAAGAAGATTCGCACTCAGTTGATGCAGATAGAAGCCTACCTTGCTGAGTTGGCCGAAAAGGAATCGACCAATGGAGATGCTTGGGCCACATTGCTTAAAAAGTTTCAGTCGATTGGAGATACCCTTTCAATGCATATGGGAAAGGAAGAGGCCTTGGTCATTCACTATATTGAACAATTGGATCTGGCCAGAAGAGAAGGAACTGAAATACCCACGGCCAAATTCCCAAACCTGAATGTTCCGTTAGAGTTTATTAAGATTGAACATGAAGAAATACTGAACAAACTGATTGACTTTCAGTCTGCCACGCTAAATCTGAGACGTTCAGGGTCGGAGTCAGCCAATAAAGCACTATCGAATAAGGTGCTTCTTGCAATACAACAATTCCAAACGCACATTTCCTTGGCCATGGACTTTGAAACCCAAGAGCTCTTCAAAGAGGCCATCAACTTAGAAAATGATCTAAATGATACGCATTGAAATGACACTACCCACAACCGAAGATCTTGCCAATAGTGAAATGGTTCAACAGACCTTTGCATACTGGTTCTCGGATCATGAACATGTTCGTTCTCCATTCCCGTTCTACATCCAAGAAGATGTAAAAGGAAAGAGTATTGAGGCGTTTGTCGAATGGATCGGCAAGCTGAACGAGAAGGCCAAAGAAGAGATCAATGAAGAAATAGCACACGAGAAGTTTGAAGAGATCCTGTTTCAGCAGGCATCAACGTTGGTGAAAACCGATGATGAAGTGCTTACACTGCGTTTTCCATTCCTGCCACGTGCTGGCGATAAGATAGATGGTGAAGGAGTTGAAGGTCGATCTGGCGAGAACATCATCCAAAAGCGCTACCTGATCAAGGAAGGAAAGGACGAATTCATGGAAGTCTCTGTCAAGAACACGGCCTCAGGCAAGGTGTGGGAAACCCGTTTCGAACTTCCTTAACTCAACTTCTTCTTTCTGAGCAATTTGGTAACCATGATGATGGCCATGGTGGCGAACATCACCAGAATGGTTACCCCATTGATACCGCCTAACCATTGGCGCAATTCACTGTTTTCCATGAACGTGAGAAGCATTCGTCCTATCAGCGTAAGTTGAAAAACAGACCAAAAAAACCATAAAATGCGATGATAAGGACGTTCGGTGGTTTTAAGGATGGCCGGAAAGATGATGGGGGCATGGGCCCATATCATGGAAAAGGCAAATCCGAGAAAAAAGGTGTGCAGATACAGGTCGTAGAAGTAGATGTGCGATGGAATAAAAAGCAGCACCAAGCCATTCAACAGAAGCCAACCATAGCCGACTAACAGCCCAGTTGCTACATATCGGTGAAATCCTTCTTTCCTAACACCGATACGTGCCATATCGAACCGCATGAGCCAAACCGAGGTGCCTATTGTGGCAACTCCGATCATGACCTTTCCATACATTCCGTGGAATGGCAGTGCCACACCTATAATGAGTAATGAAACCAGCAACCAGAGTAGTCCTTTTGCCCATTTGGGAATGTTGAGATAACGGGTCAATTCCAGCCGTTCTCCAACAATGGTGAGAAAAATGAATGCGACCCACCACGTGGAAGCCGCAGCAATAAGTCCTGTTTTCAGTACCAGCAGATTACCTATGAGCCAACAGGTGGCCCCGGCCAACAGCAGATACCAGTAGGCATCTTTGTGTTTGGCCATTTGGATGATGTACAAGGTCAATAAGCCGATGTTGCCCGCCATTAACGCAGCAAGGCCGATTTCCTTCTGACCGCTCAAGAAGAAAAACACCGAAAAGGCCGAAACAATTGGGAATGCACGCCACCATTTGGACGGCATGGAAACCGTCCGCTCCAACGTGATCAAAGTTCCGAGGAAGCTTCCCGTCATCAACAATCCATGCAGGTAACCGGAAGATGGCAGATCGATGTGCCAACCCAATCTTATCCAACCACCCATAATGCCAATGATCAGCCCCAATAGAACAAACGGAAGTGGCAATAGACGGAGTTTCATACCTGACCAAATTTTAGTTTTGAAGCTACGCTAATAAACAAGGCAACGACCGAAGCAAAAAGCACTACACTACCCAGTAGAAGCACTTCATGGTAATGGTAGAAAACGGAAGTCTCGGTCCATATTGAGAATGCTTGAACAAACAGGGCAACTTCAGTTACCACAATACCAATAAGTAGCCCGATCAATCCCCTCTTCAAATAGTTTGTCCTAATTGGGAACACTCTGATACCATTCAACGAACCGATGATAAAAAAAGAAGCAGCACTGAGTAGCAACAGGTGTATGAAACCGACTACCATTGGTCTGATAAGAACCGGTGCAATTGCTATTGATGGCCAACTCAATGCAGCTTGACCAATCGCTTTCACAAGTAAGGAAACGACCACAGCCCATACTGCAATTTTTATCACGAAGGAACTATTACCAATGGAATGCTTGAATTTGTTGAGAGCTGTGAAAAGGATCAGTACAGCCAGCAATTGAGCGGTTGCCCCAACCGTGTTAAGCGGCAGCAAAAACTCCCAACCAAGGAATTGAGCGATAGGCAACGCAATCATTCCAAAACAGGCAAACAGCAACAAAGAATAAAACCAAGAGAAGGTCTTTGGCGAAAGAATGTCACCTCCTGAAACATGCATTCGCTGGAAGAAAATGGCCAGCAGCGCAAAGAAGAACCATCCCTGAAATTGGAAGTGAAGAAAGAACTGAATACACAGATTGTAAAGATCGCTGAAACGCCCCGCGAATACAGTTGCAGGGCCAATGGAATAAACACCGAGCGTGGAGAACATCATCAGCACAATGGCCGTTTTCAGCAACAGTTTCGATTGTCGTTCAGCATTCACGAGCTTTTTCCAAATCGCAACCAGAAAAGTATAACTGGCGAACAGATGTATGGCTGAAAACGTAATGGACACCGCTCCATAACCCTGAAATGGGAAGCTGCAGACCATTCCAACCACGGCAAACTGCAATATCCAGAACAACCAGCGAAACAGTCTTCCATTACGTTCGTTCTCCCGTAGGAACGTATGCAATACAAGGCCAAAAATGGCCATATACAACCAGCCCATCATGGCGGCATGGCTGTGTGCATGTGTTACATGACGGAAATTGAGCCACGGCATTTCTACAAATGGAGCGCAACGCAGTACCAACCCAAGCAAGGCCGCCACACCAAAATTGGCAAAAGCCGCCACTATCCATTTCCGTTCTGTCATTATCACAAATATCCGTTTCCGATCATATAAAAGCAGAAAACGGCCCTAACGGACCGCTTTCAACCAACTTCACTACCACAGGTCAGTCAAACCACGGGCTCTCTCTCCAGTTCCAATGCTGCTGGGAACAGTATGTTGTTCTCCAGGTGTATATGTTGATGTAGGTCATCCTGAAACTCCTTGAGCAGGTGATAGGACACGCGCCAAGTGTTGCAAGCATACTCTGGCGGATTGAAACCGTTTGTTAACTCACTCATCGTTTCAAAACGCTCGCCTTCGTCCTCATGCTCGGCTTTCATCATGGAAATAGGATTGTTGACCGTTCCGAATGGCGGCAGCGGCATCGGTTCACCGGCATCTTTGGCCAACTGCATTTTCTTGATGAAAGGGAAAAGGATCAACTCTTCCTTTTTCATGTGCTGCGCAAGGTTTCCTGCACTTTCGTAGAACAAATTCCGTACTTCAATCAAGTATGGATGCCCGTCTCCGTGCACCTTGGCCACTCTATCCAGAAACGGCTTCAACTGTTCGGTAGCCTCTTCCACATAGCGGTGGTGCTTATCCTCAATGTGGTTGGCCAATCGGTCCAATTTCCATGCGGTGTAATCCACATCGCCATCATCTTTCACCGAAATGGCCGTTTCAAGATCTGCCAATAACGGTTTTGGGTCAATACCCTTAGTGGCGCAAGCATCCTCAATCGTGCGTCCGCCCTTGCAGCAGAAATCAATCCCGTATCTCTTAAAAACAGGAGCTGTGCGGTAATTTTCTGCCACCATCTCCCCTATTGTCATCGTGTCTGTGTTCATCTCGAATTATTTAGTTCTGTTGTGTTGTTGAAAGTCTATTCAAATAGGTTCGGCCATCTCCATAATCATCGAGCAGGTCGTTTATGGAAGTGTTCTCCAGCATTTCGCGTAACTGCTCGCGAACCAGCATGAACTGCCCGTGCATGGGGCATGGCTTTTTACTGTTGCACGATTTCAGCCCAAGCCCACAACCGCGATAGATCGTGTCGCCATCTATGGCTGCCACCAAAGTGCTCAGCATGAGCGTTGGAGCCGTAGAAGTATTGAGAGTAAAACCACCCAATGCGCCCTTGACCGAGGTGATTACCTCAGACCTGACCAATTGCTGTAGAATTTTGGCTGTGAATGCCTCTGGCGAACCGATCTCTTTGGAGATCTGCTTCAGATTTACCCGCTTATCATTGGTGGTATTCCACGCAATGTAAATGGTTGCCCTGATGCCATATTCGCAAGCTTTTGAGAACATTATCTGCCTATTACTGACACAAACGTACGGGCAAACATTTTAATTCGGACTGATTTGTCCGAATTAATTATATGATTTATATCAGCTTTAGATTGAATAAAACTTGGCTATCGACAGTTGAATCTAATTCCATCATTGATTCAATGGAATTCTGACAAGGCCAGTCTTTTCTGTTCCATGAATAAGATTTCCTCATGTCGACATCAGGAGAGAAACAAACAACCGGAATATGTACTTCACCTTCTTGATTTAGGTTTTGCCTCATTAAAGAGAGTGTCACAACAATTATCATTTACATGAAGCCGATTCATTCCTTTCTATTGTGTGCCCTGGCCGTGACCATTTTATCTTCACTACTCTCTCCGAATGCGTTTTGTAAACAGCTTCATCAACCGTAGGTTTCTCTCCTTTTTGGTAAGGTCTCTGTGCCTTTAATCCGAGTGATTGGAACAAGGCCATATCCTTGCTGGTCTCAGGATTTGGCGTAGTCAACAGTTTATCGCCTGCAAAAATGGACCCTGCACCTGCCAAGAAGCATAACGCTTGGCCTTCATCGGTCATCTGTGTTCTTCCTGCTGATAATCGGACCGTGGTATCTGGCAATACAATGCGTGTGGTGGCAATCATCCGAACCATGTCCCAAATAGGAACGATTTCCTGATCTTCAAGCGGAGTTCCTTCCACCGGAACCAGGCCGTTTATTGGAACACTTTCAGGATGCGGGTTCAATTTCGATAGTGCTAGCAGCATATTGCATCGGTCTTCCGGGCTTTCTCCCATACCAATAATACCACCCGAACATACAGTCAGTTTTGCCTTTCGAACGTTTCTCAAGGTCTTCAATCTGTCCTCAAAACCACGTGTGGATATGATCTCTTTGTAATATTCTTCTGATGTATCGATGTTGTGGTTGTAGGCATACAGCCCGGCTGCGGCCAATCGCTTTGCCTGATCTTCTGTGATCATGCCAAGCGTACAGCAAACCTCCAAATCCATGTCATAAACGGCCTTAACCATCTCCAACACCTGGTCGAACTCATAGTTGTCACGCACATTTCGCCATGCTGCCCCCATACACAGGCGGGATGAACCGCTCTGCTTTGCACTTTTGGCCGCTTTTCGAACCTCTTCAATGCCAAGCAGCTCACTTCTTTCAACCTTGGTCTGATAACGGGCCGATTGCGAGCAATACCCGCAATCTTCGGAGCAGCCACCAGTCTTTATGGATAAGAGCGTGCTCACCTGCACATCGGTCGGGTCGTGATGTTGTCTATGAACCGTTGCTGCCTCGTAGATCAGGTCGATCAATGGGCGGTTATAGATCTCCAGTATCTCTTCTTTAGTCCAATCGTAGCGGATGCTGCTCATGCTTTGGAGTTCGCGCGGGTTGATTTCAATCTTTCAGTTTGTCTTTTGAACTTGGTCATTCTTGTAAAAAAGGGTCTTCTCTACCCTATTCCGATCGTCAAAAATGGTGTAACGCCCATTTAGTTTGTCGTTGACATAAGTTGCTTCGGACAACGTGTCGCCTTTCTCAGAAAATGTTATCCAAATACCCTCACGTTTTCCATGTACGAACGTTCCTTGCATCTTCTTTTTGCCATTGGGGAAATACCAGATCCACAGGCCGTGGTTTCGCCCATCCACCTGATTACCGATCTGTTTGGCCTGCCCGTTATCGAATTTTGGCTTTTCGCGATCACGGAGATAGAAACCCACAGCGGACACGACAATAACCAGAATACCGGCCACCACTTTATGCCTGCTATCGTAGCGGAAAACCGACATGGTCAAACATCGTGTCGGGCACCTCTCAATATGCCGAAAATGTGAAGCAATGGCGGGAAGAGTGCGTCCATGCTTTCCTTGGCTCCGTTGGTAGATCCCGGAAGTGCCAGCACCAGCGTGTTTCCTATCACACCTGAAACCGTCCTCGACAACATGGAATATGGTGTTCTGTCCTGACCGTAATTTCTTACCGCTTCCGCAATGCCCGGTATTTCGCGATCCAGCATTGGAACAATCGCTTCCGGTGTCACATCGCGTTTCGACAACCCGGTTCCGCCCGTGAAAATGATCATATCAGTCTCCTGTTCAACCGCTTTATTCACTTCGTTTTGGATGTCTTCCGTTTCGTCAGGAATGACCAGATAATCCTTGATCTGCACGTTGCAATCTCCCAACTTGGTCATGATGGCCTTTCCTGCCCTATCTTCTTTTTCGCCTCTTGAAATAGTATCCGAACAGACCACAACCGTGGCTGTAAGATCTTTTCTGAAACGGTCTCTGAAATCGGACTTACCCCCTTTCTTCTTCAGTAGTTTGATGTGGTGAATTTCCACGCCTTTATCAATGGGTTTGAGCATATCGTACATGGTCAATGCCACCACCGAAGCACCATGCATGGCCTCCACCTCAACACCCGTTTTGTAGATGGTTTTCACATGCATGAGGATGGCAATCTCTAAATCATCTATGCTGTACTCAATACTTGCCTGCTCAATGGGTAATGGATGGCAATCGGGCAACAGATCGGGTGTCTTTTTCACGCCAAGTAATCCGGCAGCTTTGGCCATTTCAAACACATCGCCTTTCGGCACCGTTCTGTTCTGAATGGCCGCTATGGTTTCAGGTTTGCTGACCTTGACAATTGCCTGCGCGGTTGCCGAGCGAAGCGTAGTTGATTTATGTGTAATGTCAATCATTTGTTCTCCTTCCAAACATGTGTTTCGTCCTCAAAACCTCCTTCCCGAAAATGGGGGCATTAGCCTTTATCTCTTCCACAATGAAGCGAGTGGCATCAAAACATTCCTTTCTGTGAACCGATGATGTGAATACGAACAGACAGATCTCCCCAGCTTTCACTTCTCCCAGACTGTGATAAATGTGCATGCAGGTGAGGTCGAATTTCGAGAATGCCGCTTCTCGGATGTCGTGCATTGCCTGATTGGCCATGTCCTGGTAAGCCGAATAATCGATGGCTCGAACCATTTTGCCTCCAATCTCATCCGCCCGAACCTGCCCGAGAAAAAATGTCGTGTCCGCCAATGTTGGTTTTCACCTGATGATGGGCAATGGAAGTTGCAATCTTCTCTGGAGTTATCGGTCCTTGTACGAATACGTTTTTGATCTTCTTTTCACTCATGCTGAATAGCTTGTTGATGAAAGGCCGCCATACCACCCTTCAGGTTGATCAGTTGATTTTGGAAGTTGTTTTCTCGCAAGAATTCAATGGCGCGTAGACTTCGAATTCCTTTCTGGCAGACCACAATTAGGGGTTTGTCAGTTGGTAGTTCTTTAAACCTGGATGGAATTTCACCCAACTGAATGGAGATTACATCAACTTCCAATTTTGGGGTTTCATACACTTCGCGAACGTCAAGAATGTTGATGTCTTTGCCAGTTTCCAACCAAGCTTGGAATTGCTCTACATCTACCTCGTTTTCTGAAGAGCATGAGGCAGCCGTATATGAATTGGCCAGATCCATTTGCGTTGCCTTTTCAACTTGTTGCTCATTTCTCGAAAAAGAAATGACCTGTTCCGAGTTGGTGAGCAGGTTCACCATTTTCAGTTTCCCTGAAAGCGGTTCACCAATACCAAGAATGACCTTCATGGCTTCGGTGGCCTGCAGTGTTCCTATTACACCTGGAAGTACGCCCAACACACCTGCCTCTGCACAGTTCGGTATCTGATCGGCTGTTGGCGGCTCCGGAAACAGACAGCGGTAGGTTGGACCGCTATTCCAATTGAAAACGGAAACCTGTCCTTCGAATTTGTGGATGGCCCCGTAAACGAACGGTTTGTTCAGTTTCACGCAAACGTCATTCACCAAATACCGCGTGGCGAAATTGTCTGTACCGTCAATTATCAGATCGTATTCTCGAATTATCTCCAATGCGTTATTTGCAGTGAGGAATGCTTGATAAATCTGGATTGTAACGTCTGGGTTGAGTTGGTTCAATTTCTCTTTTGACACCAGAGCCTTTGACCGACCTATGTCATTTGTTGTGAAAAGAACCTGACGCTGCAAGTTGGTTTCATCCACCGTATCGCCATCCACAATTCCGATTGTACCAACACCAGCAGCAACCAGATACTGCAAAGCAGGGCAGCCCAATCCGCCAGCACCGATAATCAGCACCTTGGCATCGAGCAACTTCTGTTGGCCTGCTTCGCCAACTTCAGACAACGATATGTGCCGTGCGTATCTCATCCGCCAGCAAATGGTGGTAGTATGGCCACTTCATCATTTTCGCTCAACTCCAACTCTTCCGAGGCAATTTTCTGGTTGACCGCAACTTGATAGGTAATGTTCGATAGTCTTCTACAATTGGTCTCAAGTTGTTGCCGAAGCGCGGCAATGGAATTTTCCCAAAGGTCAATTTGCTCTTCCGATCGGCCCATCCATTCAGCGATCAGCCCAAAATATTTCACGTTCAGTTTCATACCCTCAAATCTTCTTTGGTGTTCAGATTTCTCACCAATTCTTCTTTCTCAACTTTCTTTTCCGTCACTTTCAATTCACTTAAAACAGCTCGTAGTCGATGTTCGTCTTTTGCTACAGCTTGTTCAAAAACAGGAATACACCTTCGATTGTAAACCGCAACCAGAGGATGAATGCCCTTGCTTGAAGTTGCCGCAACCACATCCGTATTATCCGAATTCAGAACCAACTCTTTCATCAGGTCGAAACCAACAAATGGCGCATCGCAACTTAGAACCAGATTAAGGTCTGTTTCAGATCTTCTCAATCCACTCAGCACACCCATTAGGGGTCCATAATCAGGTTGCTCATCTTTCACTAATTCAAACCCGAACATGCCGTACATTGGGTTGGATGTGACGATGAGAATGCGCTGGCAGATCTTGGCCATCGGGTCTAGAATATGTTGGGTCATTGGGCGGCCTTGGTAGAACATCAGCCCTTTGTCGGTTCCCATTCTAGAGCTTTTTCCGCCAGCCAATATGATGCCTGTTATCGGTTTCATTACGTGAGGAATAATTTGAAACAGGCGATGACCAACACGAAAGCCAAAATGCGTTTAAGCAATAGATTGTCGAAGCGAATGCTTCCCAAATAGCCGCCAAGGAAACCACCCACTAAGGCAATGGCCACGAGCCAGATAGCCTGTGGGTCTATCGAAACTCCACGACTGAAATGCCCCATCAATCCGGCAGCAGAATTAACCCATATGAACGCGGCAGAAACCGCAGCGGTCTCCTTCATTGTTCCCCATTTCATCAACAGAATAACCGGACTGAGAATGATACCACCACCAATGCCGATCATACCCGAAAAGAAGCCGATGACAGCACCTGTGGCCAGTCCTTGCCAAACGGGGACGTCAACGGTCTTATCCGCGTCTTTTCCAAAAAGTCCAAGCATCCGCAGAATGGCAAACACTAGCAGCACAGCCAATACTTTTTTGTAGATGGCTGCGTTCACTTCTATCATCCCGCCAAGGAAAGCCAAAGGGATCGAGGTCAAAGCAAACGCCAAGAACAGTTTCTTGTTGAAATGACCTTTTCGTGCATAAGCGATAAACGAAATTGCCGCCACGAACAGGTTGAGCACAAGAGCGGTCGGCTTCATCATACTCACGGGAAACGACCAAAGTGCCATCAATGCCAAGTAACCGCTTGCCCCACCATGCCCCACGGCCGCATACAGAAACGCTACTATGGGAAGCAGTGCCAAGAAATACTGAATGCCTTCTATCTCCCAGATATTCATGTCCTGGCAATTTTCAATTCATTGTCCAAGAACTCATTGCAACGCCTATTAATGCGCTCGTAGAGATGTATGGCCTCAAGCCCCGCCTTCGTTACTTCAGTTCCACCACCACCTGCGCCACCCGATGTCCGTATTACCAACGGTTCATCAGACAACGCATTCATGGCATCAACAGCTTCCCAAGCCTTCTTGTAAGACATGTTCATACTACGAGCAGCTGCACTGATAGAGCCCATTTTCTCAATAGCCTTAAGCAATGCCACCCGTCCTTCTCCTAAGTAGGAACGGCCGTTTTTCATTAACCAAAGTCTGTTATGTACACTGACCCTATCCATTATCGCTATACCCCATTGGACATAACGAATGTATTGGAGACCAGTAAACCAATATATGATTTACATCATATTATGAATTGTTTTATAGCAACTTCCAGAACATGTACTTGACCATCGGAAATATTGGCCTTCAGAAATTGAGCGCGTGGCATCTGTTTGATAGTTCCATCTGCCAGTGGTAATCTCAATGTTGGAAGAAATATGTCTGACCTTCCCATGAACTTCCTGATAACTGGAATAACGTACTCATAAAAACAGGTGAGACTTGCGGCAGGGTTTCCAGGAAGACCGAAAATAGCTTTCCCATCCTTAGACCCGAAGAAAATCGGCTTACCTGGTTTCTGAGCCACTTTGTAGAACACCTCTTGCACTCCCAGTTTTTTAAGTGCCGTACCAACATGGTCGTGGTCGCCTACGGATATGCCTCCACTTAGAATGATAATCTCATTTTCCCGTAATGCGCTTTCGATGCTTTCAATCGTTTGGCTGAGGTCGTCTTTTACCCGTCCAGCATGACCTTCTATTCCTTCTTTTCTCAAAGCCGCAAGCAACATCTGAGCGTTACTTTCATATATCTGACCATATTGCAGCGAATCACCCACTTCAACCAGTTCATTTCCAGTAACCAGAACTTTGACGTTGGGTTTTGTAAAAACCTCAACTTCAGCAATGCCTAACATTTGCAAAAAACCGATGGCCGCAGGGTTCAGCAATGTTCCTTTAGGTAAAGCAATATCATTTGCTTTTATCTGCTCGCCAATTGGGCGTATGTGCATTTTATCCGGCACCTCTCTTTGAAGAACAATTCTGTCATTGTTCCTCTCAACCCATTCTTGCTGAACCACAGTTTTGGCTGTTTCTGGAACCGGTGCTCCCGTAAAAATCCTTACACACTCTCCTTTCTTCAGTTGGAATTGCCGGCTGCTACCAGCAGCAACCTCTCCGATGACGTTAAACGTTGAACCTTGATCTGCTGGTCCTTCTCCAAGTGCATATCCATCCATGGCACTTTGGGCAAAAGGTGGCATATCAATCCGAGCCTGTACTTCAACGGCCAAAACACATCCAAATGCATCAATAAGTGCCATTTGTCTAGTTGCCTTTGTTACATTAACATCCGAAATTCGGGATTTCGCTATCGGTACAGTAATCATCACCTAGCTTAGGATTAGGCCACAAATTTAGTCGGACGAAACACAAAGCCGTCAAATTAGGTTGAAGAAGTCTAAGACTTGAATTATCTCTCATTATTGACATCTATGTTTCTCCTAAAACGAATCTTAAATTCACTCTCAACAATGATTGGCTTGAGCACAAAACAAAAAACTCAGCCTTAAAATCCTGTGGCCATTGCTGCAGCTCTGATTGGATCCGAGCTCAGCCTACGACTTTCAGAGCGTCATTCTTTTCTGAAATTACCATTGGAACAACATTTACCGGTTATTTTAGATCTTAAATGGTAAACCCGTGGTTCTTACATATTCTGTTGGAGTAACATGAAGATAGCGGCCAACCTGTACAGACCATAGGGTTAAGCCACGCTTTAATCATTCAGGTTGAATTCACTAAAGTTCACTAAATGTCTGTTCCGACCAAACCAAATAGGGAAGATTTTCCGTAGGAGTTAAACCAGAATTACCAACGTTCCACTCGTTGATCCTGCTTCCTAAGTCTTTCAATAGTATAGCCACATCCCCTATCTCGGGTTCCACAGGTAACTGAGCGAAGTGCGCAAGAACCAGTCTGTCAAGCGATTGATAGAGCTCCCGTTTTTTCAAAAAGTAGATTGCATTCTTCACGGCACTGGGGAACAACTTGTACTCTCCAATGCTAAGAAGCGTCATTGCATATAGGGTCTTTGCTTCTCCCCATCTGCGAGGATGCACATTCATGTCAAACTCATTGAACAAACGATTTAGCATTGACAGGGCATCCTGTGCTCTGCCCATAAGTAGACTGCAACATGCTATTCTTACCGTTGCAGTTATGAAATGATTGGCCGACAAGATCTGGACCGTATCTTCCCACTCCTGTATGTGGTCATCCACAAACTGTGAGCATTCATGCCCCAACTTTTCTCCCTTGTGCGCAAACAGGTAATACGCTGTAGACCGGTGCCAATACAGGTACTTTCCCAACAATGTTTTCATTCTCTCACCATCCACCGGAAGATTACGATAGCGGTTGGAATTTAAATCTGATAACCACGACCGTATCTCGCTGATCTCTCCATGCGAGATCAAAGCCTGTGCGTGGCAACTAAGCGCAGTGATGTATTCATTCGGTTCTATAAAATCCTGCTTCTCAACCTGCGATACCCATTTGGCCGTAACCCGTACTGCAGCTTCTGTGTCTCTGAGTCTGGAGTACAGAAGTGTGAGCAGATTGTATTTCTGAAATTCGATGTGCTGATCCGTGTGATCCACATTTAAGAGCGGATGCTCTATCAGCATATGGGTTTCAGCTCGATCTGATTCCGTTTGGTCGAAGTGCCGATCATCATAAGCTTCGTAAACTCTGAAGCTGAGGAGTTCCATTTCGGATGTGATGGACATTTTCCGTGCACACTCGTTCAATCCTTCCAAATGAATTACGGTTACATCCTGCATTCGGTTGGTAGCCTCATTAGGTTCGCTTGCCACGGTGAGCATCAGGCCATGTGCGTGCCATTCGATATTGTGGAACGAAACCCTTTTAGCTTCATCTATCGCCCGCTTAAGTTTTGCTGCAGCCAACTCAAAGAGACCTTTGTCTATAAGGATATTGGCATCTATCAGGCTATTGATCGCCTTTACGTGAGGCTGCTCCGTCCTGATGTTCCGAAGTGCTTTCATCAATACTTTTTCCAAGTATTTCTTTTCGTTGGCGAGATCCGTCTTTTTCTTTCCCAGGGTCAGGCTCAATTCGTTGGCATCATAGTGGTCAGCATGCAACAGGGCATTGTATAGTTTCAGGTAACCCTTATGGCGCTTTTCTGTTTTTGCCATCTGCACAAACTGCCTTTTCTCGGTGCCGGTCAGCGATTTTATCAGTGCAATAAGATGATCCTGCTTACGCATTTGCAACGATTTTTCGGGATTTAGAAATCATATTTAATGGTCAAAATTGTTTTATAAAGAACAGTGATTGTGGAATACGTTTGCCACATACAGCAGGAACAAACAATATTAGATTGATCATCATTCTGCATAAATAAAAAAACAAACGAACATTCATATAAATTCCATGAAAACACCTACTTACAGTATCTTGATGCTTTTGTTCTTTATCGGAATGCGGAGTACCGATGCTCAGACACCGCAGTTGGACTGGGCCTATGCTCTGGGTGGCTCCTCCATTGACGCAACCGTTGGGCATACCACCGACCTTTCAGGTAACATATACTCGATAGGCTATTTCAGCGGCACCTTGGACCTCAACCCTGGCCCTGGCTTCCTGAATGTCTCGTCTGCAGGAAGCACTGACATCTTCATCCAAAAGATGGATGCAT
>JACJZP010000009.1 GCA_020635535.1 Flavobacteriales bacterium
AAGGTGAAACCACTTTCTTCACCGATCTTTCTACAATTGATGCCTCTTCAAGCATTGCCAGCTGGCAGTGGGACATGAACGATGGAAGCTCGTTGATAGGGCTTGTAGACCCATCTCATGTTTTTGCCGATACTGGAGTGTATCATGTGGAACTTGTGGTTACATCTGCTGAAGGTTGTACAGATACGTCTACTCAGGCTATTCATGTTGGCCCAGTGCCAAGTGCTTCATTCACTTTCATCAGCGCTTGTGAAGGAAGTATTACTTCTTTCTCCAGCACCTCAACTATTGATGCTGGAATACTTTCCTACTTCTGGGATTTTGGTGATGGCAACACTGATACGGGTTCTGACCCAGACCATACCTATGCAAATGATGGTACTTACACGGTGACTTTGACCGTAACAAGTGACAATGGATGTGTTGATGTTGCCACGGGTTCAGTTGAAATTTATGCAGCACCCACAGCGTTGTTCTCGGCTTCAACGGAATGTGAAGGTACTGCTACGCAATTCACCAATTTGAGTACAGGGTCAGGAATTACTGACTATTCATGGGACTTTGGAGATAGCAATTCATCTATACTCGCAAATCCAAGCCACACTTATGCTTCCTCAGGAAGCTACACTGTTGTGCTAACAGTTACCAATGGTGATGGATGTGTGGACACCCACACGGCAACGGTGGTTGTCAATGCTTTACCTAATGTTGATTTTTCTTTCTCCAACATTTGCGAAGGGACATCAGCCACTTTTGCAAATAGCTCATCTGCTGGAAGCTACAATTGGGATTTTGGAGATGGAAACAGTTCAACGCTTACAAGTCCATCACATGTTTACAATGCATTCGGAACTTATGATGTGACGTTGGTGGTAACTGATGCTAACTTCTGCATCAATTCAGGAACACAACAAATTGAGGTGTACGATCTGCCTGATTTCTCACTCACTCCAACAGATGTTGCCTGCTATGGGGAAGCCTCTGGAAGTATTGAGGTTGACCCACTGGGCTCTCCTACTCCTACTTGGTCATACAGTCTTAATAATGGTACCCCTCAGATAAGCGATGTATTTGCTGGAATTCCTGCGGGAACTTACGATGTGACGGTTGTTGATGGTAATGCGTGTGAATTTACTTTGAGCACCTCAGTGGCACAACCTTCCGATACTTTGGGAGTTGATGTGAGCAGCCTTTTAGACATTGCGTGCCACGGTAACGCAACTGGAGAAATCAATGTGTTGGGAACAGGTGGTACTTCTCCGTACACTTATTCCGTTGATGCTGGAACTCCACAGTCATCCGGGGCTTTTAATGGCCTTTCTGCTGGATCACACGACATTCAGATCGTGGATGCAAATTCATGTGTATTTGACACAACAATTGTACTTTCTGAGCCAGATACTCTGGTTCTTGGATTGGTAAATGCTGAAGACCTATTATGTAATGGTGACAACTCTGGAAATCTGGAGGTTTCGGCTACAGGTGGTGTTGGTCCATACGAGTACAATTTGGATGGTGGACTATACGGAATGAGTGGTTCTTTCAATGGTTTGGAAGCTGCCATGTACGTAGTTGGAGTTAGAGATGCAAACGGGTGCGAAGACACGCTCCATGTAACTCTGACAGAACCAGGAATTCTGATGTTGTCTCTTTTGAATTCTGAAGATGCCAACTGTTTCGGAGAATCCAATGGTTCGATAGAAGTGGGTGCCGCATCAGGCACTCCAGGATATCAGTACAGCTTAAATGGAGTCAACTATGTTGGAAGCGGACTTTTTGAAGGTTTAGGAGCTGGAACTTACACTGTCTATTCAAAGGATGCCAACGGGTGTCTTGACAGCGTTACTGAAACAATCTTTGAACCAGCCCTTCTTACTATAGAAACAAACTCTACTCCAGTTGCATGTTTCGGTGAATCAAGCGGAGAGATTGAAATCATAGCCACAGGAGGAACACCAGGCCCAGTTCTTGGTTACATGTTCTCCATTAATGGTGGAGGCTCCTTCCAACCCAACGGTGGCGTGTTTACCAACGTTGCCAGTGGAAGTTACCTTGCCGTAGTGGCTGACACCAATGGTTGTACTGCTTCTGAAGGTGTTGTCATTTCCCAACCAACAGCCGCATTCAACTTAAGTGCAAACGTTACTAATGCTCTTTGTTTAGACTCAGCTTCTGGCTCGGTACAATTGCTTGCATCAGGTGGTACACCAACCTACTCCTACTCCTCAGACAACGTTTCTTTCGGATCGGGTAATACGTTTGGTGGATTTGCAGCAGGTACATACATGCTTTATGGTGAAGATGTGAATGGCTGTGTTGATAGTGTTCAGGTGAATGTGGGCGAACCAGCAACTGCGGTTCATATTACAAGCATTCTGCTTAATAATCCAGCTTGCCCTAATCAAGCAAGCGGTACGGCTACGGTTCAAGTAAGTGGTGGAACTCCAGGCTATATGTATTCTGGCAATGCTGGTAATACTTTCCAATCGAATCAGATAATTACAGGACTCAATGGTGGTAACCACTTAGTAGTGGTAAAAGATGCCAACGGATGTGTTGATACAGATACTATTACGCTTACAAGCCCTGGAATCTTCGACATTACCGTTGACACCATCATTGGAGTTGATTGTGAGGGAGATCTTGACGGAGAAATCCATGTTATTGCAGAAGGCGGAACCCCGTCTTACAACTACACGCTCAATGGTGGACTGCTACAATCCAATGGCGACTATGTCAACCTGACCGATGGAACATACACTATCGCCATTATGGATGTGAATGGATGTACATATAGTGAGTCCTTCACTGTAAGTAGCGCTCAAATGCAGCCTATAGCTGATTTCGGTTTCAGCTTAAGTGGAACAGCGGTGTTGTTCAACAACAATTCAGAATATGGTGACACATATCTGTGGGAATTCGGAGATGATTCGACCAGCACTGTAGAAAACCCAGTTCACGTTTACCTAACTGATGGCGATTACACCGTTACACTTACGGTTTCCAATGAGTGTGGAACTGATGTGACAACGGCTTTGGTATCTACAACCACAATTGGAATCACTGAAGAGGAAAAAGTTACTTTCTCCCTATTCCCGAACCCTGCGTCATCGGTTCTTAACCTTCGATCAAACCGTTCGATTGACAGCGGAATTTCAATGGATATCATTTCCGTTTCAGGGCAGATCGTGAGAACAGTGCAGTTGCCAAACATCAGTTCATCTGAAGTTGTGACTCTTGATCTTAGTGGACTTTCAAATGGATTATACAGTCTGCGCCTAACGGGTGAAAAAGTGCAATCCGTACTGAGATTTGACATTATCAAATAAGAAAAATTCAAGGATGAAAAAGATGCGAATCCTGTTTTCGATACTTACGCTTGTTGCTTTTCAGGCACACGCAACGATTGATGCTGTTGATTTTTCGACAACGTTGGTCTGTGAAGGTTCTCAAACTACTTTGACCAGTACATCAACAGTTTCTGGTGGTGCCACAATTACCAATTGGAACTGGGATCTTGATGCTGACGGACAATTTGATGATGCCTTCGGACCAAGTATCAATTACCAATTCAATTCTGCTGGAACATATAACGTTGGTCTTCAGATCATTACTGATATGGATGGGCCAGCAGCAGCCTACAAACTGATTGTAGTAAACCCTGTGCCAAGTGCTGATTTTATTGCTCCAGATGTTTGTGAAGGAACGGTAAGTGCCTTGGCAGATCAGTCGAGCATTGTAAGTGGATCAATTGACACTTGGGAATGGGACTTGGACAACGATGGGTTGTATGATAACGCTACTGGCAGTGTGATTGCCCATGATTTTGTGAGCGCTGGAAGTTATGTTGTAGGGTTACTGGTCACTTCAGACAAGGGATGTCAAGCAACTACATCTGAAAACGTAACAGTTGACCCTATGCCAACGGTGGCATTCTCCGTTGCTAATGTTTGTTTAGGCAACCAAACCGAATTAAGTGCCATTAGCACGGTCTCATCAGGTCAGGTGGACAGCTACGAATGGGAATTGAATGGCAATGGGTTCTTTGATGATGCAATTGGTGTAATGATCACGAATCAATTTTCTGCAGATGGTGATTACCAAATAGGACTTCAGGTTACCTCAGACCAAGGATGTGTGAACGACACTTTCCAGTTAGTTACCATTGCACCTTTCCCATTTGTTGGATTCTTAACAGACGATGCTTGTCAGAATCAAGAGGTTGATTTCACTAACATCACCAACAACGTTGTAGGCACCATCAGCTACAACTGGACCTTCGGTCTCGAAGGTACATCCAGTGATGTGAACCCGTCTTTCGCATTCAATAGTGCAGGCCCTGCTCAGGTAACACTTATCGGAACCACATCATTTGGATGTGCTGACACCATGGTTCAAACCGTTGAGGTGTTCCCAACACCGGTTGCCGACTTCACATTTACAGAAGTATGTATAGGAAACACTACCTTCTTTACAAATGAAACAGACCCAAAAGGCTCTACAATTCAGAGTTATTTCTGGGACTTTGGGGACCTTAACACTGGCGTTGGAGCCGACCCTTTCCATAACTACATTCAGCCAGATAGTTTCCTTGTTACCATGGTGGCTTACACTACTGATGGCTGCAGAGACACTGTAGAGCACTATGTGAATGTTTGGGCGTTACCGAATCCGGAAATTACTGCTGGCGGACCGTTGGAATTCTGCTTTGGAGAAAACGTTACACTTACAGTAAACCCGGTTGGATCCCCTACTCTTTGGAGCACTGGTGAAACCACACAATCTATCACAGTTGACACAACGGACACCTACGAAGTAATCATTGTAGATGAACATGGTTGCCAAGGAGATACAAAAATTGATGTGCTCAGTTGGCTGTTGCCTGTTCTTACCGTCAGCAACGATACAAGTGTAAGTCTTGGAGAAAATGTACCTCTTTGGGTAGACGGAGCCAACTTCTACGATTGGGCTCCTACCACATACTTGGACGATGCAACAAGCTCAACACCCACAAGTGTAACCCCGAAAGAAGACATTACTTACACTGTAACCGGAACCGATATCAACGGATGCCAATCTCAAGCCTCTGTGAATATTGAGGTTCTTGTGGATTACAACCTGAAACCGGTTAACCTGTTCACACCTAACGGTGATGGTTCTAACGAGCGATTCTATGTTGGCAACATCGAATGTTATTCAGACTGTGTTGTGAAAGTTTACAATCGCTGGGGTGTTGAGGTCTACTCTTCCAATGGATATCAGAATGATTGGACAGGAGAAGATTTCAACGGAGACAAACTACCTGATGGAACCTACTACTACATCATTGAATGTGATGGACGCGAAGACCGTTTTGATGGTGCAGTAACCATATTGAGATAAGAAAGCATAGACACTCGAAATCCTACTCGAATGAGAAAGATATACGTCACTCTACTAATGATCGGCCTAATCGGTCACAGCCTTAACATGTTTGCTCAGCAAACGAGGTTGTCAAGCCTTTACAAGGAGAACCGATTTCTGATCAACCCAGCTAATGCTGGATACAATGAAGGACTGGTCGGATATGTGAATTACCGCAACCAGTGGACCAATGTTGTTGGATCTCCCACCACTGGTTTGGTCAGTTTGCACACACCACTTGGAAAGAACACAAACGTTGGTGCAAACATCGTTTACGATAAGACCAACTTCGTCAGCACTGTAAATGCCAAATTGGCCTATGCTCACGATATCAAATTGGCTACGGATCACCAACTTACATTGGGTATAGGTTTGGGTATAAACAACACCTCTCTCAACTTTGATGATGCTGTAGTTGAAGACCCGAGCGATGTGATTCTTCAGAATGGAAACGTGAACAGCACTACGTTCGATATGGATGCTGGTATCCGCTATAGCTGGAAGGGACTCCTAGAAATCGGTATTGCTGCACCTCATGTTATAGAATCTATCGGAGAGATACGTTCAAAGGAAACCAACTTCACCTACGATCTTTCAAGACATTTCAATGCATACGTTGGCTACGATTTCTGGATCAAGAAAGATTGGTTGATCGCTCCTTCCGGAATGGTTCGTTGGCTGCCTTACAACACGAATCTCTCATACGATGCCACCGTGAAATTCGGATGGAAAGAAATTGTCTGGACATCATTCACATGGAGAGCCGAGACAGGTCCTGTTGCTGCCATTGGATTTAAAATTGCCGATAAATTCATCTTTGGTTACGCATATGATTTCACCCTCAATGGAATTGACGGCAATCCTGGAGCACCATGGTCTAATGAAATCATGTTAGGATTCAATTTGGATGGATTCAAGAAGAAATTCAAAAAATTGGAAGATGACATGGAGCGAATGCAGAAGGACAATGAGCTTCTGTATAACCAAATGGATTCCTTACAAGGAGTTCTTAACTCTAAGATGGATTCGCTGGGCAATGAAGTTGATGGTGTAAAGAGTGATGTGAGTGAATTGAAAATCAAGGAGGATGAGGACATCAAACGTCTACAGAGTGAAATTGACAAACTCAACAAGGAAATTGAAGATGTCAACAGCCGTATGATCGACACGAACAAGCTCAAGGGAATGCTTCAGCAGATTACCCCATACAGAACTGAAGATGGTTCTGTTGGAATGAAGAAAGAAGCACTGGAAAGCGGTTATTATGTGGTTATCGAGTCTTTCAGAAAGCTGGAAAATGCATGGAAAGCCGTTGATATTTGGAAGAAGAAGGGCCGTGATGCCATTATTGTTTACAATGAGGAGCGTAAGTGGTTCTATGTTTATTCTACCAAATTCGACAGTCTGAAACCTGCGCTTAAGGAAATGAAGAAGACCCGTAAACAGGATGTTCCAGATGCTTGGGTTCACAAGTACAGAATAGACGCTAAAGATCTGGAAAAAGAATAGCGCCAATGCTAAGCGAAATTCAAAAGGCCAACCTGAGATTCAAACTGGTTGGCCTTTTTCAAATACGGATGATAGGTTTTGTGGGTGCTCAACTTGTCTCTTATGACGAAAACAAAACCGTGGTAAGGATACCACTGAACCGAAACACAAGAAATCATCTCAGAAGCATGTATTTCGGTTCGTTGGCTACTGGAGCCGATGTAACAGGAGCATGGATAGCTTTTGATTACTTGGCAAGGACGAAAGCCCCTGTTTCAATCGTATTCAAAGAGATGTCAGCAGAGTTTCTGAAAAGAGCTGATGGAGATGTTTACTTCACTTGTACAGATGGACCAAAGGTTGTAGAAGCTTTTGAACAGACCATATCTGATGGTGAACGTAAAAATGTTGATGTTACCGTAATCGCAACTGTTCCATCAAAATACCAGGATGAGCCCGTGGCTAAGTTTAATCTCACGCTCAGCATGAGGCACAAACCGAAATGATCAGTCCTTGTAGTCGCTGTTAACCTGTTCTATAGATGGGAATACCACACTCTCGTCCCCTGCTCTCTTTCCCCAAGCCAGGTACTTTCCTGTTCCCTCGCATGCATAGGCTCTGAGAGAATCTCCAGGCGCCATGCTTTTATAATGAAATCGCCTCCACTCCTTGTTCGATTCTTGAACACAGATCATCACATCAATCGACTCCGAACACGTGTTTTTCAAATAAACCACGTAACTATCATTCCAAGTTGCACATTGCGAACAATCTTCTCCCCATGCAGAACGATACTTAACGATACAATCAGTGTAATCCTTGTCTAAAGATTCAACTTTAGACTCAATTGAAAGCATTGCGAAAATGACGGACAAAAACGTTACCAACTTCATAATGATCTACTTACAGTTATTATTCTTGAGAATGATCTTAGCTTCCTCATTTCCCAATTTACGGGATGTTTTCCAATCCTGACAAGCCTCCTTGTAGAGACCCAATCCCGTTTTAGCCCAACCACGATTATTGTAAGCCTCTTGGTTTTCTGGATCCAAACTCAAAACCATATCGAAATCTGCAAGGGCAGGTTCCCATAATTCCTTCTTATTGTAAGCACTACCTCGGCTCAAATACGCAAAAGGGTGGTCAGGATGGTGGTGAATTACCACAGAGTAATCGGAGATAGATTTATCGTACTCCTTCAAGACCGAATAGCAGAATCCTCTTCGAAGATGCGCATTCATATTATCAGGATTGGACATCAGTACTTGAGTATATAACTGCAGAGCTTCATCATATTTACCAGAACCGAACAACCCTTCAGCCTTGTTGAAAACCGCATCTTCATCTTGAGCAAATGAAAACTGTCCAAAAGTCAAAAACATCACAACGAAAGCTAATCCCTTCATTTCAGTACTTATTTCTCAGTTCGGATATAAGGCTCCTGAACCCATTTTCAATTTCCGCGCCAGATCGGTCTGACTTCACCTCAAAAAGTATGCGTTTACGATAACTCTTCTTATTTCGTTCTCGCGTTAAAATGCGCGTTATACAATCTTCGAACTCTGATGAACATCTTATTATTACGGCTTGCTCCGATTCTGAAAACGACAAACTTCCCAAATCAAGGTCATAGATATTGACCTTATCCTGCTTAACCTGTTCTCCTTCCCGAAACCCGTCAATAATGAGAATCTTTCCTTTGTTACTTACTTGGTAGTCTTTACCGATAATTTCATTGAACGATGCGATTTGAGTCTCAATGTCTTGCGCATTGACCACGTTGACAAATACAGCAAACACCAATACTGTAATGGCACGGAACATGAGGGAATTCATATTTTTAGATCGTATCGAAAGCAAATGTCGGGCTAATGATGACTGACCTCCTGAAAGTCATACTGTTTCTTCTAGTTTCCATTTCAAGCAATGCTTTGGCTCAAGGTATTGAAGTGTTGGTCAAATTTCAAGTAGACAATGGAAATTTTGATGACTCAAAAATCACCCTAACAGAAAATGGAACGGTAAAAAGCGTCACCGACCCCGCAAAGGCCAAAACTGTTTCGTCATTGGAATTCGGTAAAGATTACATTTTCACCTTCGAAAAGCCCGGTTACATAACCAAACGGGTGGCCATATCTACCAAGAATGTTCCCGAAGACATTAAAGGAGAAGACCTGGACTTCGACTTTGCAGTGGAGATCTTTGAACAATATGAAGGAGTCAATACAGTGATTTTCAATCAACCTGTGGCCAGATGGTTCTATGATACGCAGGAAGATGAGTTTACCTATGATACGGATTACACCAAAAGCATAAGATCGGCTTTGGTAGATTTTGACAAGCAATACGAACAGGCAAAAAAAGACCAATCAAAGAAAAAGGAAGAGGATGCGAAACAATTGGAAGAAGCTCGTCTGAAAGCGGAAGCTGAGGCCAAAGCTACAGAAGAAGCGAAAAAGCTGGCAGAGGCTAAAGCTGCAGAAGAGGCCAGAATAAAGGCAGAAGAAGCAAAACTGGCGGAAGAAGCGAGATTAAAAGCGGAGAAAGAAGCTGCAAGACAACAAGAATCAGAAGAGGAACGGAAACGAGAAGAAGCCGCCAAATTGGAAGAAGAAATACGTCAGGCAACGCTATTGGCGGAAGAAGAGAAGCGAAAAGCACTGGAGGCAAAACAAGAAGAGGAAAAACGTCTTGCAAAGGTGAAGGCAGAAGATGAGCTGCGGTTGTCAAATATGAAAGTGGAAGAAGAAGCAAGAGCAGATGCAATTGCCAAGGAGGCAGAAGAGTTGAAAAAAGCAGAAAAAGCAAAGCTCGATGAAGAAGAGAGAGCACGAAAAAAAGCTGAGCTTGAAGCCGAAATGCGCGCTGCAGATGAAGCCGCCAAGGCAGAGGAAAAACGCAGAGCTGAGCTTGAAGAACTGGAAATTGAACGTAGGCAGAGAGAAGCAGATGCTCGTAGAGCAGCTGAACAGCGCGCTGCGGCAGAACTAAAGGCCGAGCAGGAAAAAAAACGTGCTGCCGAAGCAGCAAGAGAAGAGGAAGAACGTAGAAAGCGAGAAGCTTCTGAAGCAGCATTTGCTGAAGAACGAAAACAAAAAGCCAAAATAGCTTATGAGGCTGAACAACGTGCTTTAGCAAAGGCCAAAGCGGTGGAGGAAGCACAACTTAGAGAACGATCTGAGGTTGTTGCCAAAATGGAAGCAGAAAGGAAAAGTCTTGCGGTGAAAGATGCAGGTTCTGTACTCTCCAGAACCGAGGAAGAGATCAAAGAGGCGAACAGAACCACGTTTCAGATCACCATTAAACGTGAGCATATGACCTACGTTTATAAGAAAGTGGTATACAATTGGGGAGGCATCTATTACTTCAGAGACGAAGACAGTATTACCAAAGCTGTATTTGAGCTAGAAACTCAGAAGCAACCTTAAACCTTGAGCGTAAACTGAATGCTTGCAGTTCTTGGTTGCTCCATTTTAAGCGGACGGAGCGAGTATTCACGGTTAAGCAGATTGTTTACGATGAAAGCAGCCTTCAACCATCCCGTAACTTGGTAACTGATTCTTGCATCCATCACGTAGTTACCGAAATGCTTATCGTTGATAACGTAGTGTGGAGGCGGTGTTCCTGATTCCCAATCTTGAATTTCCGTATCGCCACGGTATTCAATGATGCCAGAATCAAACTGATCATGTCCCACATCACCCTTAACGCTTGAATCCATTGTATACAATATTCTATCAATATTCTTCATGTAACTGTAATACCTGAACGTATAACCCAAAGACCACTTGCGGTAACTGAACTCGATATCGAGGTTGGCTAAATGCTGGAATCGGTACTTCAGAATTTTTGTTGTGTCGATTGATGTTCCGTAATGCGATTGTCGCACAGTTGAACCACCAATTGAGTCTTCATAGAAGATCTTGTCAGGCTCAATGGATTCTGGAATTGTGTAGGTATAGCCCACAATTACAGACATGCCGAAAGATTTGGTGAACTGTCCGCCTCCCATAACAGAGGTCTCAATTCCACGAACTCGGTTCTTTCCAGTGTTCAAAAACTTGAAGCCAGGAAGAATCAACTCGTTAGAATAACGTCCCATTACAAACTCGATACTGTTATTGTATTCTTGCCAGAACCCAACCAGATCAAAGTAACCGAAGAATTTCCCGATCTTGAATCCTTGTTTGAAGCCAAGCTCCATGTTCCAACTTGTTTCAGGCTTAAGATCCGGATTTGGGAACACCCCCAAACCGCCCGAAGTGGTGAGAATATATTTCTCTGCAATGGTTGGGAATCGATAACCCTGACCATAAGAGAAACGCAGGTAACTTTCGCGGCCAGCTCTCCAGCTGATGCCACTTCTGAATACCGGCCTGACAACAAACTCGGTATCGTTGATCTGAAAGTACTCTCCCCTGACCCCTAATGATACGTTTACTGATTTGAAGAACTTCTTATCCAACTGCATATACAGACTGAAGTTCTTGGCATTGTTCACACCTGAGGAATCTCCACCGACAAACACTTGCGATTTGGAGGATGTGTAACTTCCTGATGCGCCAGCAATCAAATTCAATGCGCCCATTTTCTCGAACATCCGCTGTATCTGGTACTCACCAAAGAAAACAGTACTGTTAACCGACTGATTGTTGGAATTATCGCTGTTATTGAACAGAATTCGTGAACGGAACGCGTGCTGAACACCACGGGGAGTTACATAATTGACAAATGGATCCAAGTAAAAAGTGGTTATCTCAGTCAAGGTCATCGTTCCTGGATAAGAGCGATACAGCCCCGTATGATCAAACTCCGTGTTCTGCCAAACAAGCGAGAAGTTCTTACTGCTTCGCATGAAGTTTCCGTTCAGACCATAGTTCAACCCACTGCTCTTTTTACTTCTTCTTCTCAAGTTGAAATTGAATCGGCCACGGATCTCCCTCACGTCCTTGTTATCAATATCGGCAACGGTATCTGTATAATCAGAAATGTTCACATATCCACGGTTCACAAGGTCTGCATCTGGTATCTCAGCAATTGGTCGCTGCGGGCCTATGTAGCCATGATCATAAAGGAAGTTACCTCCAATTACCACATCCCACTGCTTGATCTTTCTTGAATGCAGGAAGTTCATGCCAGAGAAATTGGCCACTCCATCCCACCATTTCTTTCCGTTAGCGGCAGATGCATCCATTCCGAAGAAGTTGGCAATACGCTTCCCGACAGAAGCATCATCTTCCAAAATGGCACTTCTAAAACCTGTGAAGATGTTGACCTTGGTCAATGGTTTATCCTTTGGGTATGCTGTACGAACATTGATGGCACCACTCAAAGCGGAGGAGCCATACAGAACAGAAGACGCTCCTTTGATAACCTCTATCTGCTCTACGTTTTCCGTTGGAATGAAACTCCATTCGGCTTTACCAATGTCACCATTAAGAATTGGAAGGTCATCCACAAGAATAGCCACACGACTTCCCACACCAAAGCTGTAACCACTGCCACTTCTGATCTGCGGCTCCTCATCCATAATGGTCAAACCAGGAGTTTGTTCCAGGGCCGAGGTGATATTCGTTGAGTTTCGGTTCTCGATCAACTCAGGCTTTATAACATCCATAGAAACTGTAAGCTCTTCAAGTTTCTGCTCAAACTTACCCGCAGAAACCACCACGGTGCTCAACTGTTCGGCTGTCATTCCCATGCGTATTTCCTGCGTAGTGGTCTGCCCAGACGCAATGGAAACATCAAACGTGTCAGCTTTCATTCCCGTAAAGGAGCAGATTACTTTATGCTTGCCAGCAGGAAGTGTAAAGCTGAAGTTTCCTTCAATGTCGGTAGAAGCACCAACGGTTTTATCCTCCAACATGACAACATTGGCCCCGATGAGCGTTTCTTCGGTCACATCGTCAATAACGGTTCCTTTAAGTGTTCCCCTATCCTGCGCTTGGGTTAAGATGAAACTTACCCCAAATCCAAAAAGCATTACCAATTTTTTCATGGCATTTCCTTTAAATGAAAAAGGGAAAGCACTCTGTCTCCAAAGTGTTTCCCTCAATACTCATTCATCAATCCAATTATGGATTGACCATTAGTTTTCCAGTTCGAACGGTTTGTCCTTCCAGAGATTGTATCTGATATAGGTACACTCCTGCAACCAGATCATTCATTTCAACAACCGATGTATTGGAGACAAGTTGCTCAAACTTCACTTGCTTCCCCGTAATATCCAATACCTCAAGTGTAGCTCCTTTACCTACATTTCCTTTTATGGTCAAATTATCAGAAACCGGATTCGGATAAATATCCCAACCTTCGGCATTGTAGAAGTCTGCAACGCTCTGAGGATTCTGAATGAGTTGAACTGCGTCAATCATAAAGACAGAACCAACCTCTGCCTCCCCTTGCGATCCATCACCCCAGCTTGAACTGAAGAACAAGCTCAATTTCTCTGGAGATTGACCTTGTGTAGCAGGAGTTAGCGGTGCAGAGAATCGGGTCCATTGTGTAACAGTCTCCGTAAAATTCACACGAGTGTAAGAAATGGTATCCATGTCATTGTTTGCAAGGAACATGATCTGCGAATAAGCAGAATCACTATTTGCAGGGGTGTACTTGTAGTAACCTACAATACTGTCTGGAATCATGTCCGTATAGGTAGAGCCCCCTTCTTGACCCCCACCATTTGCCAAACAGATCATTGAAGCAGTGGTAACAACACCGTTGAGCTTAATACTTCCAAAGGCTGCCAATGTCTCAAGTCTTGCAGAAGATGAACCATCATAAGCATCACTAGACTGCGTGACTGCAAGTTGATTCACGATTTCTGAACACTCATTTCCTGTGTTCCAATCAATTGGTTCCGTGTAAGAGTTACCAATGGAACCCGGAATTGTCTCCCAATTCTCGAAGCTGGCATTTGCAGGCTGTGTAATCTGACCTTGCGCAGCTGATAACACAAATACAGAACCTATTATAGCGAGTAATGATTTTTTCATATCCAATTTACTGTTGGTTAACCCGCCAAAGGTAGAAATACCCGTTGTTCAAGGATTTGATATTTATCCACAGGATTTTGGGGAAAACTCATACATTCCGCCCCCACCCAAACGCAGATTGAACTTGGAATTGAAACCTTCAATCCATCCTAGCTTGCTTTTCAAACAAGGTTTTGACCTGAGCTACACTATAGTCTATCTCCTCTTTGGTATTGTACTTACTGAATGAGAAACGAATGGCTGGACGCTTCTGGTCCCTTTCCAACTCTGCCAGTACGTGTGAGCCCACATTGCTTCCGGAGGAGCAAGCACTGCCGCCCGAAGCGGATATGCCCATTATATCCAAATTGAACAGCAACATCTCTGTAATTGGGCTATCGGGAAATGATACGTTTAGCACCGTGTAAAGCGAGTTTCCTTCTGCATCTCCATTGAATTCAACTTCTGGAACTGCCTCTCGAAGTTTACTCATCATGTAGGTTTTCAAACCTTGAACATGAGATTGATGCGCTTCAAGACCATTGTAAGCTACTTCCATGGCTTTGGCCAGACCAACAATTCCATAGATATTTTCTGTTCCACCGCGCATGTTGCGTTCTTGAGCACCACCATGAATCATCGGTTTAACTTGAACCTTGGAATTGACATACAGAAAACCGATGCCTTTTGGGCCATGGAATTTGTGTGCAGAAGCTGTGATGAAATCAATGTCAAATTCCTTGAGGTCAAACGTATAATGACACATGGTTTGAACCGTGTCTGAATGGAAATAGGCGTTATATTCTCTGCAAAGCTCAGATACCTTTTTGAGGTCAAGGAGATTACCGATCTCATTATTGGCATGCATCAACGAAACCAAGGTTTTCGGTCCGGTTTGAAGCAAAGTTTCCAGATGCTCCAGATTCACATGGCCATTTGGTGTTAGCCTTACGTACTCCACTTCTGCATCCACAGCGTCAACCGTATGCAATACCGCGTGGTGCTCAAGTTTAGTTGTGATGATTCGTTTCACTCCGAGGTCGCGCACGCTACAAAGAATAGCCATGTTATCTGCCTCTGTACCGCCCGAAGTGAAGAATATTTCTGCTGGAGAAACTTTCAAATACGATGCAACAGTTCTTCTCGCTTTCTCTATCTCCGCCCTTGCCTGACGTCCGTGTCCATGCACTGAAGATGGGTTTCCGTAAACCTCGTTCATTACCCGACACATGACTTCAATCACCTCAGCATCGATCTGAGTTGTGGCAGCGTTATCGAGATAGACTTTCATGATTCAGAATTGGCCGCATAATTAGTGGGAAACCGAGTTGAATATCGCATTTCATTGACAAAAGAAGGAAAGTCGCTCAGGATTTCATCAACTCCTTTATATCACCAATGATCTTGTTGGCCAAGTTATTGGCGGTGCTTTCATTCTCACTCTCACTGTAAATACGGATAATCGGTTCCGTGTTTGATTTTCGCAGATGAACCCATTCCTTATCGAACTCAATTTTCACCCCATCAATCGTATTAACGGGTTGAGATTTGTACTTCTTCTCCATGGCTGTAAGAATGCCATCAACATCGGTTTCAGGGGTCAGCTCTATTTTATTCTTTGAGATATGATAGTTCGGATAAGATGCGCGCAGCTTACTTGCAGATTTTCCTGTTTTGGCCAAGTGCGTGAGGAAAAGCGCAATTCCAACCAAAGCATCTCGTCCGTAGTGAAGTTCTGGGTAAATAATTCCACCATTTCCTTCACCACCAATGATCGCGTTGGTGTCCTTCATCATGGTCACCACATTCACCTCGCCCACCGCAGCGGCACTGTATGAGCCACCAGCCTTTTCTGTAACATCTCGCAATGCTCGCGTTGAGGACAAATTGGAAACCGTGTTTCCCGTCTGCTGACTCAATACATAATCTGCCACGGCAACCAAGGTGTATTCTTCACCGAACATATCTCCGTCCTCACATACCATTGCCAATCGGTCCACATCCGGATCAACTACAAAACCGACATCTGCCCTGCTCTTTTTGATGATTGATGAAAGTTCAGTCAAATGCTCTGGAAGCGGCTCTGGGTTGTGCGGGAATTGACCATTCGGCTCAACGAACAACTCAGTTACTTTCTCAACACCCAATGCTTTCAGAAGCTTAGGTAATGCAATTCCGCCCGTTGAATTCACACAATCGATGGCCACATGGAAGTTTCGTTTGCGAATGGCCTCTACATCGACCAACGCCAGATCGAGTATCATTTTAATATGTCGGTCGATGTAGTCATCAATCTTGGTAACCTGACCAAGTTTGTCCACCACTGCATAATCAAACGCCTCCTTCTCAGCAATCTCAAGCAATTGGGCACCCTCATCACCCGAAATGAACTCGCCTTTCTCATTCAAAAGCTTCAGCGCGTTCCATTGTTTCGGATTGTGACTTGCGGTCAGGATGATTCCACCATCTGCTTTCTCTGCCGGAACTGCAACTTCTACTGTAGGTGTAGTTGAAAGACCAAGATCTATAACATCAATACCGCAACCAGTTAGCGTTCCAATTACCAAACTGCTGACCATCTCGCCAGAAATACGCGCATCGCGGCCAACAACAACCGTCAGGTCACTTTTTCCAGCACGCTTTTTCAGAAATTCAGCGTATGCGGAAGTGAATTTCACCACATCCAATGGTGTAAGGCCATCGCCTGCCTTTCCGCCAATGGTCCCTCTAATTCCCGAAATGGATTTGATAAGTGTCATGCTTTGGTCGAATTATTCCGCAAAAGTATCATTGCCCTAAAAGCAGGTCTGATCCGATCGTCTATTTTTGCCGCCCTTTTGTAATTTTTTTGAACAGTGGATGTTGAAAATAACAGCTCCCAAAGTTCCTTTCTAAGCTCAAATAATGCTTACTCTTGAAAAAACCCTAGCCTATGCAATCTGACTCTGGTAAGGAACACGAGGAAGAGCATTTGAGTGAAAGCTTGGTGCGTTTCGAGCACATGCTCGCCAATGACGATCAATATTATTTCGATGTTGAGGATCTGGAAGAGCTTATTGAGCACTACATGGAGCGCCTTGACCTTGAGAAAGCCTGGAAAGTTCTTGAATTGGCTTCCAGTCAGCACCCGCACAGCAGTGAGTTTGAACTGAAACGTGCGGATATTCTGGCTCTTAAAGGAGATTACGAAGGCGCCATGAAATCCATTAACCTGTTGGAGGCCATCATGCCCAACAATCCTGATATGCTCATTACCAAAGGCAGCATTTTCAGTAAAACGGGCAAGCACGAGCAAGCAGTTGAAATTTACAATAGGGCGTTGGAGAGTGCTGAGAATTCAAGTGACGTTCGACTACTACTTTCTTACGAATACCAGTCGTTGGGAAATCAGCAAGAGGCGCTGAGTCAGTTGAAAATGGGGCTTCTGGAATCGCCCAAAGACCAAGGATTGATCTATGAGATAAGTTTCCTGTTCGATTCTATGGGGAAAAATGAGGCTGCTATCGACTTCTTCAATACTTACCTGGACGAATATCCATATCAGTACAATGCGTGGTACAACTTGGCCATCTTTTACATCAAAGAGAAGGATTTTAGCAAAGCGGTTTGGGCGTTGGAGCTTTGCTTGGCGGTGAACGAAAATCACCTGATGGCTCACCAAGAGATTGGTGATTGTTTTCTTGAATTGGAAAATTGGGACAAGGCCGAAGAGCACTTCAAAGAGGTGTTGGAGTTGGATGAGGACAACATTGACGGTCTTATCGGCATTGCGGAATGTTCTGAAGGACGCAAGGATTACGAACTGGCCTTTGAGCGCTACAAGGAAATTGCCGACATGGATGCTTTCCATGCCGAAGCATGGTACGGAATGGCGGTTGTGCGAGAGAAGCAGGAACGCTACGATGAATGTCTTCCTTACATTGAAAAGGCGTTGGAAGTTGATTCATCTGACCCTGAATATTGGACTTTTCTTGCCGACATCAAGGCATACTTCGGTGAGTTTGAAGAAGCCATTGATGCTTTAGACCGCGCCACAGAGATCTATCCTGAGGAAATGAAATACTGGATTGCCAAAGCGCAATTGGTATTCCTTCATGTTGACAGAGAATTGGGAGCCGAAGTGCTAATGGAAGCACTTAAGATCACTCCTGAAAATGCCGAGTTGCACTACCGCGAAGCCGCTTTCCTACTTGCAGCTGGACAGATTTCGGAAGGATTGAGCTTCCTTCAGAACGGATTGGAATTGGATTACAACAAACATCTACTTTTGTTCGAGCAATTTCCCGAAGCGGCCAACATCCCTCGGGTTATGGATCTCATTCAGATCTACGGACAGTAATGAACTTCGAACTCAGCCACATTCCTAAACGCACTTCCAAACCACGCGAAGCGGGTTTGACCATGGTGATGGACAAAGGTCTTAGTCTACGCGAGGCTGAAAACCTGATTGAGGCAAGCGACCATCTTATCGACCTGATCAAACTTGGTTTTGGCACTTCGCTTATTGCAAAGAACCTTGAACAGAAGGTTAAGCTTTACCACGAAGCCGGCATGAAGGTTTATTTGGGTGGAACGCTTTTCGAAGCATTCCTCATTCGTGGTCAGGTTGATGATTACAAGCGATTGCTGGAGAAACTCGGTTTGGAAACCATGGAGGTTTCTGATGGCTCCATTGAACTTAAACACGATCTGAAATGTGAACTCATTTCGGAGTTTTCTAAAAACTACAGAGTGCTATCGGAAGTGGGTTCTAAGGAGGCAGGCATCATTATTCATCCAAGTAAATGGAAGAACATGATGAAAGCCGAATTGGAAGCTGGCTCCTGGAAAGTGATCGCTGAAGCCCGGGAAAGCGGAAACGTGGGTATTTATCGCCCGAACGGTTCTGCGCATGTTTCACTGATCAGTAAGATACTTGAGGTGATTCCGAAAGACAGTATTCTTTGGGAAGCACCACAAAAAGCACAACAGGTTTGGTTCATTAACCAACTGGGCGCGAACGTTAATCTTGGAAATATTGCTCCTAACGAAGTGATTCCATTGGAGACTCTACGATTGGGAGTTCGTGGGGATACATTTTTCAATTATTTGCCCGAGCGTATTGATGTGAACAAAGTGATTGCCAAATCGAAGAAAAAACAGAAATGAAAGAAGTTACGGTTCAGCAATTGAAGCAAATGATGGATGCCGGAGAGGCGTTTCAGCTGATTGATGTCCGCGAGCCTTACGAGGTGGAAATATGCAGCATTGGTGCTGAGCAAATTCCAATGGGCGAAGTACTTTCAAGGGTCGGTGAGATTAAAACTGACATCCCAGTAATTGTTCACTGTAGAAGTGGCGCGCGCTCAGGCAACATTATCCGAATGCTTGAAATGCAGAAAGGGCTGACCAATCTGTACAACCTGAAAGGTGGAATTCTGGCCTGGGCAGATGAGATAGATCAAAGTTTGGAGAAGTATTAATGGCTGAACAGACCAATTCGCGAAGTACCAAAGACTTCGTTTTTCTGTATTTGAAAGGCATGGCCATGGGCGCTGCCGATGTGGTTCCTGGCGTTTCTGGCGGAACAATTGCCTTCATAACTGGCATCTACGAAGAGTTGCTTGAGACCATAAAAGGCTTCGATCTATCGGTACTCAAAACACTGAAGAATGAAGGGATTAAGGCTACCTGGCAAAAGACCAACGCAACCTTTCTCATAGTGCTTTTAGCTGGAATTTTCACCAGTGTGATCAGTCTCGCAAAGGGAATAACCTACCTGCTTGACCACTACCCTGTTCTACTTTGGGCTTTCTTCTTCGGGTTGATCGTTGCATCAAGCGTCATCATCGCTAAGTTCATCAAGAAGTGGAGCCTGAATACCATTGTTTCTTTGGTAGCGGGAGCAGCCATTGCTTACTACGTAACCATTGCTGCGCCATCGCAGATCCCCGATGGATTGATATACATTTTCCTTGCAGGAATGATTGCCATTTGCGCCATGATCCTACCTGGAATTTCTGGTAGTTTCATCCTGCTTTTACTCGGAGCCTACGCAACTGTACTTGGGTCAATCAGCGGGTTAGTTGATGGATTAAAATCAACTGATTTTGAGTTGATTATGAATTACGGAACAAACCTCACAGTATTCGCATTAGGATGCCTTATCGGCATCATCGCCTTCTCCAATTTCCTGTCTTGGATGTTCAAGAAAGCATACAGTATGACCATGGCATTGCTTACTGGATTCATGATCGGCTCATTGAACAAGGTTTGGCCTTGGAAAGAGACCACGGAGTTCCGAATCAACAGCCACGGAGAGGAAGTTCCATTCCTGCAATCGAACATCAGCCCAATGAAGTTTGAAGAGCTTTACAATGAACCTGCACAACTTTGGTTTGCCATCGGGCTTTGCGTTGTAGGTTTCCTCGTTGTGTTCATCATGGAAAAAATGGCCGCTCAAAAAGGATGAGGAAATTCGGACTTATCGGCTATCCGCTCTCTCACTCGTTCTCCAAGCAATACTTCACCGAGAAATTCCAAAAGGAAGGCATCGATGCAGAGTATTGCAATTTCCCCATCGAGTCTTTGGATGAACTTGATAACATCATTCGGAATGAGCCTGATCTGGTTGGCCTGAACGTGACCATTCCGTACAAAACTGCCATCATTCCAAGGCTTACGCAAGTTGGAATCTGTGCCAAGTTCATTCAATCTGTCAACACCATTTGTATTGAGCGAGTTGGAAGTGAATACAATCTGACCGGAGCAAATACGGATGTGATCGGCTTCAAGGAGAGCATTGAGCCTTTTGTGAAAGGACACGACATGGCACTGATACTTGGAACAGGCGGTGCTGCCAAGGCCGCATTCCACGTACTTGAAGATCTGGGAATTGAATGTGAATCCGTTTCCCGTACTCACGATGAGGGTGATTTTACTTATGAAGACCTCACTCCAGAGGATATTTGGGAACATTCCATCATTGTGAATTGCACGCCACTGGGCATGTACCCCAAAATGGAAGCAGCGCCTGATATACCGTACGAATCTATCACACCTGAGCACGTGATGTACGATATGATCTACAATCCGGCTGAGACCGTATTTTTAAAGCACGGCCGCAAACGTGGCGCCACAACCATTAACGGACTTCAGATGTTGGTAAGGCAGGCGGAAGAAAGTTGGAAGATCTGGAATAATAGCTGATACCAATTACAAATTCCGCTGCGCGGTACGAATATGCGAATGTGGGTTTTCCGGAGTGTTCTGCTATTCGTCATATTCGTGATACATTCGTAATTCGTATCAGCAGACTTTGAACCTTAAACATTGAACTTTTGAACTTTTTTACAGGAACGAAAACGTACATCGCATCGAACGAGCTACAAGTGGCCGTGAACGCTTCTATTCACTTGCAGAAGCCTCTTTTGGTAAAAGGCGAACCAGGAACGGGGAAAACCCTTTTGGCGCATGAGATTGCCAATGCCTTGGGTAAGAAACTCATCACGTGGCATATCAAATCAACCACCAAAGCGCAGCAAGGATTATACGAATACGATGCGGTTTCGCGCTTGCGCGATAGTCAATTGGGCAACGAAAAGGTGCATGACATTTCCAACTATATCGTAAAAGGAAAGCTCTGGGAAGCATTCGATTCGGATGAATCGGTGGTGTTGCTGATTGATGAGATTGACAAAGCTGATATTGAATTCCCGAACGATCTGTTGCTCGAATTGGACAAGATGGAGTTCTTCTGCTACGAGACCAACGAAACCATCAAAGCCAAGAAACGACCGATCGTTATCATCACTTCCAATAACGAGAAGGAATTGCCAGATGCATTCCTTAGAAGATGTTTGTTCCACTTTATCCGTTTCCCAGAAGAAGAACAGATGAAGCAGATTGTGGATGTGCATCATCCTGGATTGAAAGAAGACCTTTTGAACCGAGCGTTGGGCGAATTCTACAAACTCCGGAAAGTGAACGGCATCAAGAAACGCCCAAGCACCAGCGAGTTGGTGGATTGGATATCTCTGATTTTGAGAGACGACCTCCTGAAAGACGAACCGAAAGAAGGCGAACGCAAACTTCCGCCACATTTGGGTTCGCTCATTAAGAATGAGCAGGATCTGATGTTACTTGAAAGGATGTTTGGGTAATTAGTGAATAGCGACTAGCGATTAGTGAATAGTTGCTCTGGAACTCTAGAATGCAAGTACTCCCGTATCAACGCAAAGAGGTGACTATCGGACTTCCGAAATCGGAACTAATGAGGCGGCTCCAAGACTTTGTTTACTTGAAACCTGACTACTTGATATTCAGCAAATCAGGCAAGAAAAAGCTTGTGGGATATGAGCAAGATGGCAAATGGAAAGTCCTTTTTCAACTACCATACCCTGACCGTTTCAAACCTAATATTGTAATCAGCTTTGAAGAAATAGAAAAGTCGAAGACTAGGCTGACAATTGAATTTTCGACCTCCACGTTTGTCAAGATTTATCTTGCGATTTGGTCAATCTTGGTTTCTGCTATTTCTATTGCCGTTGGTCTTTCGATTGATTTATTCAACTCTTGGATATTTATCGCTCCGTTTGGCTTATCAGTTTTTGCCGTCCTAATAGCTCATGCTCGGTTCTCACTTGTTTACAACTCAGCAATGGAGTATATCAACTCTGGTTTAAATCAAATAAAAGCCGACTTCAATTAATACCAGTCTTCTTTACATAGTTTACTCTTATATCTGAATACTGAAATCTCACATCTAAAATGTTCCTCCAACTCTTTTTCAAACTCAAACAAGAAGGTATTCCTGTCAGTCTACGGGAATACTTGACCTTGTTGGAAGCATTGAAAGGCGGTTTTGGAGACAACGTGGATGATTTCTACTCATTGGCGCGTAGCGTACTCATCAAGCATGAGGAACATCTCGACCGTTTCGATGCCATTTACAGCGAATACGTAGCTGGCAGCATGAAACTGGCTGTCCCAGACTTGGCTAAGATTCAAGAAGATTGGCTGAAATACATGGCCGAGAACAACCTCACCGATGAGGAAAAAGCCATGATCGAAGCAATGGGCGGTTTGGAAGAACTTGCCAAGCGTTTTCAGGAATTGCTGGAAGAGCAAAAAGAACGCCACCAAGGCGGCAACAAATGGATAGGAACGGCTGGTACGTCCCCTTTCGGAGCTTACGGTTATAATCCAGCGGGTTATCGTGTTGGTCAATCTGGCAGCAGAAACCGAAGTGCTGTGAAGGTTTGGGACAAACGCGAGTTCCGTGATCTGAGCGACAAAGAAGAGCTCAACACGCGCAACCTGAAAATGGCACTGCGCAGATTGCGGGTTTTCACACGACAAGGCCACGAGGAGGAATTGGACCTTGACCGAACCATCAAGAACACATCGAAGAACGCTGGTTTCCTTCAGATAGAAATGCGGCCTGAGCGCAAGAATAATGTGAAGGTGCTGATGCTGTTCGACATTGGCGGAACGATGGACGACCACATCGAGCTTTGCTCAAAACTCTTCAGCGCAGCGAAATACGAGTTCAAACACTTGGAGTTCTACTACTTCCACAATTGCCTCTATGAACGACTTTGGAAGGAGAACCGCAGGCGCTTCAACAATATCACACCAACGTTCGATGTGATGCACAAGTTCAATGACGATTATCGGCTGATCATCGTTGGTGATGCGACCATGTCGCCATGGGAAATTCTACAACCGGGCGGAAGTGTTGAGCACAACAATCCCGAAGCAGGAATGGTGTGGATGGAACGCATCACGCAGAAATTCAAACACCACGTTTGGATCAATCCGAATCCAGAGGAAGGTTGGCGCTATTCCGAATCTACCCAGATTCTGAAGCGTGCTGTGAATGATCGCATGTTTCCACTCACCATGGAAGGCTTGACCAAAGCCATGAACATGTTGAAAACTTCCAACAAACGATCGACCATCGACCCGAACCTTGAGGAGAATTTCAGGTAATTGATTTAAATCAATTTTCGAATAATATTTCGATATTGAGAACCGTTTGTAATGCATGCATTGTAATCAGTGAACCCTCGATCTTCCAGCAAATGAAAAACGCCTTCCTGCTCCTCGCCTCCATGATGATCATCTCGCTATCATCTTTCGCGCAAGGGAATTTTGAGGAAGGATTGCGGTGGTACAATCAGCGCTCTTCAGGTGCGGTTGGCATTAGAGCCAAAGCGGAGCATATTGACAAAGCCATCTATCACTTCAATAAAGCACTGGAATCTAACAATCGCGAAACTGAAACCGTTATTTACCTTATGAAGTGCTACAACTTCAAAGGCCGATTTGTAATGGAAAATCAGAATGAAAAGCGCAAAACCTATCAATTGGCAAAGGAACTTGGTGACAAGTATGTTCCGCGCAACCCTTTGAATAAAGAAATGAGGTTTCAGTATCTCGCGGCCATTGGCCAATGGGGCGATTCAATGGGAGTTCTTCGCGCTGCAAAAGAGGGTGTCGTAGACATGGTAAAGGAGCAAATGGAAGCGCTGATAAAACTCGATCCTGAGTTTAGAAATGGTATTGGAGAACGCGCCCTTGCCGTTTTGAATCTCAGGGTCCCTAAAATTCCGTTTATCCTTAGCTGGCCTGACAAGAAAAAAGCGTTGAGCATGACCAACGATGTCATAAGGAGATACCCAAACGACATTGGAAACAACTTTTACCACGCTGAGGCCTTAGCAGAAAATGGTCGGAATGAAGAGGCGAGAAACTACCTGATGAAGGCACTTTCCATGAGCCCTAGTCCAGATAATTTTCTGGAAGAAAAGCACTTTCATTTTGAGGCAAAAAAACTGCTGGAACGCCTTAGTGGCAAGTGATGGTTTTAAGCCATCTTCCGCTGAGAGATCTTCAACAGTTTGATCTTTTCTTGAAGCGATTCGATCTCAACTTTCAAAGACTCAATATTCTTTTGTGCATTGACCAACAGTGGATTGTCTGGCGCAGCATTGGCAAAGAATGACATATTGGTCTCATACTGACGCAACTCTTCCTCTTTCTCGCGCAGTTTCTTACTGAGGAAGTTCTGCTCTTTTCGAAGTTGATCACCTCCTCTGTCTCCTTCAGCCAAACGCTCAATCTTGTTCTGGAAGCGAACCTTTTTCACTTCATCTTTCTTCAATCCAGCGCTTAGATAAAGCTTATCAATGGCTACATCGTATGCTTTCTCCAATCGAGAAATATCCTTCTTCGGAACAAAACCCAGAGCTGCAAACTCATCACCAAATGCCTTAATGGCTGCCAGCTTCTCTTCGTCAGAACCTTCGAGCTTGGCTTCGGCCATTTTCTTGAGCAATTCTTCCTTGGCTTTCAGATTCGCTAACTCACGATCTTCTTTTCCATCAAACCAAGCCTTCTTTCGATTGAAGAACTCGTCACAAATACCACGGAATTTGTTCCATAGTTTGTTCTCATCTCGCGTTCCGGCAGAACCGATTCGTTTCCACTCGTTCTGAAGCCGTTTGAACTTCTCGGTGGTCTCTTTCCAATCTTCACTTACTTTCAGTTCCTCAGCACGGGCAATCAACTTTTCCTTGGCTTCCCTGTTCTCATTGAATGCCTCCTTAGCCTCACCGAAGAATTCTTTCTTCTTATCGAAAAAAGCATCCTGCGCCTTTTTGAACTCGTCCCAAACCGATTTGTGGTGCTTTCGCTCCACCATGCCTATCTCCTTCCACTCATCGCGAAGCTTCATAACCTCCTCGGTCATCTTATTCCACTTGCCAATGGACTTCGCTTCATTTGCTGCCAATTCCAGTACACGGGCAACCATTTGCTGCTTTGCCTCCAAATTGGTTTGCATTTCTTCTTTCCGCTCGGTGTAGAAATCCTGAATCTTCTTGTGAAGTGTTCTTACCGCCTCATAATACCTATCGCGTAGTTCCTGGAAAACCTCGGGCTTCACAGGTCCCGCATCTTCCCATTCTTCTTTAGCGGCATCAAGTATCAACTGAATGTCCTTGATGACATCGGCCGATTGCAACTCCTCCAATTTCTTGACAATCGCATCCCGGATTTCCAGGTTCTTGGCAAGGTCATACTCCTTGAGCTCCTTATTGATGTTGATGTTGTAGTAGAACCGGTCAACCTCAGCGCGATAATCGTTATTCAGGTCGGCAGCCTTGCCGCTTGGAACCGGACCAACGGCCTTCCACTTGTCCTGAAAATCCTTGAAACGGTCAAAGCTCTTACCAATGCTTTCCTCATTGTCTATGAGTTCCTTCAACCCTTTGAGGATTTCAACCTTCTCAGCGTAATTCTTTTTCTCTTCTTCCTCTTTTTGATGAACGTATTTCGCTTTCATATCGCGATAGCGACTGAACAGCTCCTTGAATTTATCTTCCAGCGGATTAGGAATCGGAACAAAGTCCTCCATGCGGGCCCCGATCTCTCGATGCTCTTCTTTCTGCTTCTCCAGTTTCTCGTGGTTCATGGCATAGAAAGACGATTTGAGTTCGTTTGCTTCGCGCATGGTCTCATCCACGGGTAGCGTTAGCAACTCCTCCATTCGGGCAATGATCTGCTCTTGTGTTTCCATATTAATTCCAAAAAGGGATGCAAAGTAACGGGGCTACCGTTAATATTGCAAAGCACATCTTTAAGAATGAATTACGAAGAGTTACCAGACATCCCGAAAGAGTTCTTCAATTCGGAGACCGGATCACCATTCAGCAATTGTCTGGTGTGTGAATGCGACCTGAAGGAGGAAGCTGTTCCGTATTCGATTGAGCGTGCTATTCGACACTACCCTGAAATGGAATTGAAAAGTGTGGTCTTTGAGTATGCAATGTGCGCCAAGTGTATGGCTCAAATGGAAAGCGAACTTTCCTCAGAGACCAAAATGGCGATTATGAAATACTTCGCAGAGAATTTCAACTATCAGAATCGTCCTCAGTGGTTGGCACATTCCGGTGATAAAGAGTCGGAAGCATTGGCTAAACCAGAATTCGACATTAACGATTGGATTGCCAGATGTTCCGTAAAAGAACTGCCGCGTGAGGAACTTTACGAGTACACGCTATGCGCAAGATGCATTGGCGATAAGATCATTCCAGAGGTAGCGCCATACATGATCAGCGGTCAGGCGCAAGACGACCTGATCGAGCTATTCTCAAACAAGTCGCTTGGGTTCTTGGATGGCTTTACTGACAAGTACTTTACGGGTCCGCCAGAGTTGAAAGAACTCTTCAAGGGACGACCGATTCTTGTCTGACATAAATCAGTTCTCCGATTTGCAAACTAATGTAACTTGATGTGTTATGTCCAGCATTCACATCAGACCAAGATTCAAGGCCAAATACAGGATGACTCCTGAAGAGGTCACTGAAGCCGTACGCAGTCACATGGCCACATTAGATTGTGGTTGCAGCGCCAAAATTCTGCCCAACTTCATCGTTCTCAGAATCCGACAGCAGGATCAACACTTCTGGTCGCCACAGCTCAGCCTTTCGTTTGAGAAAGATGAGGAGGATGATTCCTTCACTGTAATACGTGGGCTTTATGGGCCAAACCCAACAGTTTGGGCCTTTTTCACCTACGGTTATGCAGCTTTAGGAATCATTGGGATGTTTTTGGGCATGTATGGATTTTCACAGTACTCACTTGGTCAGAATGCAGCGGTACTTTGGGCACTACCCATTTTGATAATTCTAGCACTTATACTTTACCTGGTTGCCCAGTTCGGACAGAAGATAGGAGCCGAACAAATGTTCACGCTCCACCACTTTTTTGAAGATTCCATCGGGCACCGAATTCATGTTGCCTGAAAATTGTCCAACAGATTACATTTTTTGTTCCTTTGTATTGTTCTTGCGATTGCCCCGTTTCGCTTTGAACTTTTTAGAACTACTGGTAACCCCTTATGGCATCCATATTTTCCCATGCAATTGCAGCAACTGCGCTTGGCACGGTACGCTATCCCAAAAAGGAGGTCTTCAAGTATTTTGCTCTGGGGGTTTTCTGTGCCACGTTCCCTGATTTTGATGTAATTGCCTTCAAGCTTGGGATTCCTTACGACCATCCTTTCGGTCATCGCGGATTCTTCCATTCCTTGTTGTTCGCATACCTACAAGGTCTGTTCATTGTGCGTATTTTCTATCACGAATACAAATTCATGAGTAGAGAAGCACTCACCATCGGATTCTATTTCTTCTGCTGCGGAGTTTCGCACAGTATTCTTGACGCGATGACAAATGGAGGAAAAGGTGTGGCCTTCTTTGCTCCGTTTGACAACTCAAGGTACTTTCTCCCTTGGCAACCGATAGAGGTATCTCCGGTAGACGTGGAATCATTCTTTGGAGAATGGGGAATGCGCGTGCTACAGAGCGAGTTCTATTATGTAATGATTCCTTCATTCCTACTCATTGCAGGAATGTTCTTGTTGAGAAGGCTTAGATCTGACTCATAGAGCTGCTGGTTCAAGCAACTTGATCTTGTTTCGACCAAGTTTCACCAACCCTTTGCGTTCCATCTGTTTCAGAATACGCGAGATAACCTCTCTTGAAGAATTCAGATCAACTGCAATTTCCTGATGCGACATCTGAATCTCTTCGGTGTTCAAGGAATTGGCTTTCTCGGTAAGATACTTCAACACGCGGTCATCCATTTTATGGAAGGCAATGCTATCAAGCGCCTCCAAAAGCTCCTCGAACCGAAGTCGGTACGTATTCATTACAAAACTTCGCCAATCGCGGTACTTCATCCATTCGTCCATGTAATCTACCGGAATGGCAAGCATGGCCACCTTTTCCTGCGCCACAGCACGTATTTCGCTGCGTTTGAACGCCATGCAGCAGGTTAGCGACATGGCACAGGTCTCTCCTGGTCTTACATAGTAAAGCATGAGTTCCCGACCATCTTCATCCTCACGGATCACCTTTACAGTACCCGTTATGATCATTGGAATGTTCTTAATTACCGAGCCTATATCCATCAAAAGGTCGCCCTCCTCCACCTCACGGTAAATAGCGTGTTCCTTAATGCCTTCCACCAATTCAGTGTCCAGCAATGTTGGAAAATGCTTCGCCAGAATTTCTTCAATCTTCGCGTTCATAGAGCAAAAATAACCTTTACAGCAAGTTGCGATTCACTAATTTGCAGCCAAATCAGTTAGCATGAGCGCAGTTCAGACCATCGTACTCAATGGAACGCAGATCAATCAGAAGATAGACCGCTTGGCCTTTCAGATCTACGAAAACCATTACGAGGAGAAGGAGATCATTGTGGGTGGCATTGCCGGAATGGGCTACAAATTGGCTGAACTGCTATGCGAAAGACTCTCCAATTTTTCTGACATCAAAGTAACCTTGGTGTCGGTTCATGTGGACAAGAACAATCCATTGAGCGGTGATCCATCGGTTGACCTACAGAAAGCCGATGTAGAAGACAAGGTTGTGATTCTGGTGGATGATGTATTGAACAGCGGCAAAACGCTGATCTATGGCATCAAATACTTTTTGGAGGTCAGATTGAAAGCGCTGAGAACGGTTGCATTGATAGACCGCGACCACAAGCGTTTTCCTGTGAAAGCAGATTATGTTGGGCTACATCTCAGCACCACGTTGCAGGAACATGTGCGTGTGGAACTGGAAGGCGAAATGGCGGTCTATTTAGAATGACCCAGCTGGGCAACCAACTCATCCAGTTCCAAATTCACTCCATTTACAATAAGGTTGGCGCGTAGGTAGAATGCCTCGCGTTTTTCCAATTGCTTCTCCACCTTTTCGAGCATCTTTTCTGCTGTAAGCCCTTTAAGAATAGGTCGCTCCTCCTTACTTGCCAATACGCGGTCTACAATTGCCTTGGGTGCCATTTGCAGATAAACGGTGGTTCCAGCTCCGTTCATTTCATCCATCGATTCGAAGAAACATGGAGTTCCCCCACCCGTTGCCATCACAAAATCATCTTTCTCCAACCATTTTCGCAGTTCTGTCTGCTCCCGTTTACGGAAGGCCTTCTCTCCTTCTGTTTTGAAAATATCCGGAATGGACATACCGGCCACCTTCTCAATTTCCGCATCCAGATCAACCGTGGAAAGGTTCAATGCTTTGGCCAACTTCTTCGCAGCAGTGGACTTACCACTCGCCATGTATCCGATCAGAAATATTTTCATTTAGCTACAAGTTAAAAGGCATAAGGCGTAAGGAATTAGAATTGACTTTCACCTTAACACTTATGCCTTGCTCCTATTTGGGCAGATCGCCTTCTTTTTCAATTGTTTTTATCACTTGCTTATCTACAAAACCTGGAAGCCATTTGCTCAGGTAATAGGACAGCTTTCCTTCACTTGTAAGCACAACCCGCTTCTTGCGCTTTCTGACCCCGTTGTAGATATGATCGGCCACCTCTTCGGCAGACATCATCTTTTTCTCATCACGAGGCGAACTTCCTTGAGCACTACCATCGGCAACCAACGCAGCATTGCGAACATTGCTTTCGGTGTAACCAGGGTTCACGATCATTACATGCAATCCCGAACTGTGATTTTCCAATCGCAAGGCGCTTAGAAATCCTTCCATAGCGAATTTTGAAGCCGAATACCCGGATCGGCCAGGCAAACCTTGATATCCCGCCACCGATGAAATACCAACTACAGACCCATTGTATTTCAGCAGTTGCTTCAGTGCATATTTGGTGCAATAGACCGTACCGAAGAAATTGACCTCCATCAACTGACGGATAACGTTTAGGTCGAGATGCAGAAAAAATGCCCGCATACTGACGCCTGCATTGTTAATGAGCACATCGATCCGACCATAGGTGTTCAACGTTTGGTTGATCATCCGAACACAATCTTCTTCCTTGGCCACATCGCCCTGCACTGACAGCACTTCAATTTTCTTGGCGCGGAGTTCTTCAGCCGCTGCCTCCAGATTCTGAGCATTTCTGCCGGTAATGCAGATGCGTCCGCCCTCACGACCGAACCGTTCAGCACACGCTTTTCCGATACCCGAACTTCCGCCCGTTATCAGCACTACTTTATCCTTGATGAATGACATGCGGCAAATGTAACTATTGGGTTATCAGCAAACGATAGCGCGTTTCTTGGTCAATTGACAAATGTCAATTCGTTCGAGCATTCTTACTATGTTCGCTGAAATTCAATTTTGCATGGAACTCGTTGAGGTAAAGAACAAGCAGCAGGAGAACGAATGGGTGCTCTTCCCCACCCGATTGTACGCGAACGACCCTCTTTACATCCGCCCGATCGATCAAGAGATCAAAGACGTTTTTGACCCTAAGACCAACCGCTTTTTCAGTTTCGACAACAGCGCTGCCATCCGTTGGCTATTGCAAAAAGACGGAAAAACCATTGGGCGCATTGCGGCTTTCGTGAATGGAAAAACCTTCAATACAGAAGACCAACCAACTGGCGGTTGTGGCTTTTTCGATTGCATTGACGATCAAGAGGCTGCGAATATGCTTTTCAATGCTGCGCGCCATTGGCTGAAAGAACGCGGCATGGAAGCCATGGACGGCCCCGTGAACTTTGGGGAGCGCGACAAGAACTGGGGCGTGCTGATAGATGGTTTTGCGGAGCAGAACTACGGTATGCTGTACAACGCGCCTTACTACCAGAAGTTGTATGAGAACTACGGATTTCATCTTTACTTCAAGCAGTACACCTACGGACGGGATGTGCAGAAAACCAAGGATTTTGAACCCCGTTTTTACGAACGGGCTCAGCAGGCATTGAAAAACCCTGACATCAGTTTTCGCTACATCCGCAAGAAGGAGTTTGATAAAGCGGCCGTGTATTTCCATGAGGTTTACACCAAGGCGTGGGGCGGACATTCTGGCGTTAAGCCAATGAGTTTGGAACAAGCTCAGAAGATGTTCAAGAAACTATATCCGATAGCCGATGAGCGGCTCATCTACTTCGGTTTTCACAAAGACAGACCCATCTCGTTCTTCCTTTCCATTCCAGAGTTGAACCAGTTATTCAAGTACGTGAACGGCAACATGAACTGGCTTGGAAAACTGAAGTTCGCCTACCACATGAAAATGGGGCATTGTAAGAAGATGCTGGGATTGGTTTTCGGTGTTGTGCCCGAATTCCATGGACAAGGTGTGGAAAGTGCCATGGTGGTTTCATTTACCGACATAGCTTGGGTAAAAGGGCTTCCGTACAAGACCATTGAAATGAACTGGATTGGTGATTTCAACCCGAAAATGATGCGCGTTTGCGAACAACTCGGTGCCGATATATGGCGTACGCATGCCACGTACCGTTATCTGTTTGACAGGGAAAAGCCTTTTGAGCGCTGCCCCATTTTAGAGTGATCAGTTGATCAGAGAAATGGGCAAATAGTGGCTGCACGTTTACCGTAGCTCATTCATAATTCCTATTTTTTCATTCTTAAATGAATGAAGTGAGAGACTACATCTACATCGTTAATCTTGTGCCCAAATTCCAGCAGCAGAGCAACTGGACAGAGAAGGAGAACAAGATCATTGAAGACCATTTTGAACGGCTGAAACGCCAGCACAAACGTGGAACTGTAAAGTATGTGGGCAAGACCGATCTGCCTGTTGAGAACACCAACAACTTTGGCATGGTGGTATTTGAAGCAGAAAGCGACACCATGGCCGAACTCTTTGCCCAGGCCGACCCTGCTGTAATGGCTGGAATGATGACAGTGAAATGTTTGCCTTTTAGACAGGTATTGTGACCTCGAATTCAAATAAATCTCACGTTACCTTTATTCAAAAGTTTGGGGCAATGTAACAATGACAACTGGAAATGTTCTTTTGTAAGAGTCGGCTACCAAAAATCAAAACGAGGGAATTTTTTCCTCTGGAATTCACTGTGGTTAACGAATTAGCAAAAGCTTTAAGTGAGGGAAACGGACAAAAGCTCTCCAAACAACTTGAATGGAACCCCTCAAAGCGCTTCATCAAGTATTCAAAAAGCGCGGTTTCTGAGTTCTATGAAAAGAAATATGGCGACATGCCTAATGAAATTCGGTTTGACCGCATAGAGGAACATAGAATTGGTAAAGTGACACTGAATTGTAACGGCACTAAGTATTACTGTCAGTGTTTCGCAATAGAAGGAAAACTCTTTGAAATATCGTGGCGTCCAGTTCCGAATAAATCGGACATGATGTCGAAAAACGCGACACTTATTGAAGTTGTATTAGAATAAAAACAACCGTCAAGAACAACAATCACTTCATGTAATCCTCCCTCTTCCGCTTGCGGAAAAGATCGCTCAATCTGTTGAATTCCTTCTGGTAAGTAAGGCCAATACCTTGGGTAAACGGTGCGTTCTGTGTAAGCGTGTTGATGTCGTTACTCTTGTTGAACGCGCGCACACGGAAACGCCCATCTGACGTGATCTTGTATTCAATGTTCACATCTCCCACAATATTACTGGAACTCGATTGCACGTTTGCCACACCCACGTTACCGTCAATAATGATGCGGTTATTGAACAGCTGCGTACTCAACGATGCCTGTAACTCATCGCTGGTAATATCGTCTCCCGGTCGGTAATTCACTCCAATGTCAAAGTCATTGCTGATCTTGGAAAGCCAATTGCTCAACTGGTTCGAGATCATCTCAGTGGTACTTGAAGAGAAGAAACCGCCCGCCTGCTGCAATGCCTGGTTCTGGGTTTCGGTTGGGAAGAACCGATTGAGCACCAGCAGACCGAACACCTGTCGGTTCATTTCCTGATCATTGCCAACACCGATCTTGTTCCTCACCTCGGTTCTTGTCGCTTCATCCGAATTCGGGAGATTGATGTCGAACGCAATGTTCGGGTTCATCAATTGATCGGTCATTTTCAAGATACAATCAACCTGAATTCTACGCTTGTAAACATCGCTTGTATCAGGGTACATCAGGTCGTAGAGCGATGTGCGAACCCCGTACTCCGCGGTAATGTCAATGAGTGCCTCGTATGGACTACCGCTCCAGTTGATTGTTCCGCCTTGGCGTATGAGAAACTTCTTGTTAATGATGTTCTGTAGCGTAAAGAGGTATTCGCCCTTGTTGATGTAGTAGTCTCCGAACATTTTGAAGTTGCCTTCCCTATCAAGCGACATGACAATGTCGCCTTCGCCCTTTCCTTTCAGGATGTCGCCAACCTTAGGGTCGAAAATGAGCTGTATCTGAGCATCAGAGGTGACCTCAATGTCCATATCGAGCGTCAGGTTCTGGAATGTGACCTTGAACTCATCATCAACACTTATCATTTCATCCTCCGCCCCTTTCGGTTTCACGAAAGTGATGAAGTCGGTCTCGTCCACATCCTTTGCCCCGAAAAGCGGAATGAAGAACTGGGTGCCGCGTTCGGTTCTCATGGCCACATCCAAATGCATGTCCTTGGGTTCACCGAAAAAGTGCACATTTCCAGTACCAAAAGCCTTTCCGTAGTACAGCGAGTTCATAGCAGAGTTGGTGTTGAGCGCCATGAATTCTTCTACATCCATGCGGGCATCGAACTTGAAATTCTTGAACGATTCATGTTTTACCCAACCGTTTATCCTGCCCACTTTGTCCCGTTCATCCAACACCGAAAGGTTATCGAAATAGAACCCATCGGTTTCCACGCGCACAGTGTCAGAAATGCGGAACCGCGTATTGAGATAGGTGAACAAAACATCTGCCCCTTTCAGATTGACCAAACCGGTAAGTCGGGGTTGGGCAGTTGTTCCTTTCAGCGTCAGATCGGCCTTGGCAGTTCCTTTTACATCTGTAATTACCTTCTCGATGTAGGGATTGAAAAGACTTAACGGAATCTGATCTACTGTTGCTTTCAGATTGAAATTCTGTGGGCGGTCATCGCCCGGCATGAACTCTCCAACTACACTCAGACTCGTCATGTCATCGCGCTGAAGAAGGCCAAAAACCTGCACGCTTCGGGTGGCAGGAATCCAAGTGTTGTTCATCTCACCGGATCCAATAACCACATCATTCACCACCAGTGAGTCCATTACCAACTGGTTGGTCAGGAACAACTTGTCATATAAGCCGGAAAGCTGCGCCATACCGGAGACACGTCCATCAAGACTGATTCCCTTTTGCTGCGTGACCACATTGAGATTCGATAGATCGAAGTTTCGAAGATTGACTTTGAGCTTGGCGGCAGGATCATGAGATATCTTTCCATTTACACCAATGGACTGGTTCTTACTGTTGAATTTGAATGCAGTGAATTCGAACGAAGCGGTATCGATCTTCAGTAGGTTGTTCGGTTCCACGGTCCAATCAAGTCCCGCAACGGCAATTTTCGATTCTTCCAAATGGAAACTCACCTCCTGATTCTTGGGGAAGGATGCGATTCCCTGAATGTATGCCTCATTCTTCAACTTAGAGCGGTTGTTCCACTTAACCACCACACCAAGACTATCGCTGAATGTGAACGAACGCATGTCGAACGAGGCGAGATAAATACTGTCGGAAAGATTGACCTTGTCAGCAAAGAACCCCAATTGGAACTCCTTTCCAGGATTCTCGGCTTCAATCTGCACATTATCCAAACGCACGGTCTTGAATTTCACTTCCTCCAAACGACCTCTCAGGTAAACTTGATCATCAATGGATGAATAGTTGCCCTGAAACATGGCGCTGTCTCCAATAAACAGGTCGGGTGCAAAGAAGTAGCTGAGTATTTCGGTGTTCTTCAGGTCTATATTAAAATCAAAGACCATCGGATGACTCGCATCAAGCGGTTCAAGGTCCCCAGCATAGCTCGGCAGGTGCTTTTTTAAAAGACTGTTAGCCGCTTTTCCTATACTCTTGAAACTGAATGTACCATCAAAATCGGCATCGAGTATTCCAGACCGAAGCTCCAATGATTTGGATGTTGGCGACTCATCCACATTGAGCGAGAAACGGTCGATGCTGTAAACCTTATCTCCTTCCTGTTGGTAACTTCCATTCGTCACCTCAATGGTACCGATGAGGTTGTCGATGTCATTTCCGATGAAATCAACCTCCACAACCCCGCTTACCGTGGCATTCTCGCGTTCACGCAGCAGATTCAGTTCGTAGAGATTTGCATGCCGCAGGTCAGCGTGGAAATTGAACTGGGGGAGTTCCTGACTGAGGTCGAAACCTCCACGGAAAACCAAGTTCAGATTGGTGTCATTCACCAGAACTTCTCCACTGAACATGCTACGGGCAAATGAGCCGTTCACGTCAATATTGGTGTATTCGTAGCCCATCAATTCTGCAGACGCCACCTGGCCAACCATTATGGCATTTATATCTTCCTTGGTAAGACCGCTTCCGTCCACCTCGGCACTCAGGGTTACCTTGCCTACTTTCTCTTCTTCAAAGAATTTGCCCACATCAAATCTGCGAGACTCCAACAATCCACGATATGCCAACCGTCCGGTGGCTTCTTCCTGTTTGAGCGAAATATCTGTCTTTAATGAACCGATATCTGTTTTGAGCTTTCCATAGGCCACAAAATCATTCAAGAATCCGGTAAAGGTTCCGCTGAAATCCATTCTGCCGAGGTTGGCAATGTTTCTTGGAATACTCAGACTCTTCCCTTCGCTGAAAGGCGGCTGCGGAATGGAGCTCATATCCGAGTAATTGGTGGTGAAGCTCTTCAGATCGAGGTGCAGAAACGTTTCCTTGATGTTCGGAAGTCCGTCCATGTCGATATTTCCTACCAAGCGAGTTCCTTTTCCGTACTCAACCGCGAGATTGCGGGCGTTCAAACCAGACACTGGACCGTAAACATGGCCAGTAACGGTGAGCACCTCTTTCAAGCCATTCATGCCTGGTGCAAAAAAGGCAACATCCTTAAGATTTACCACAGACCTACGGAAATCGTAGTCCATGCGAACGCTATCAACAAATGCGATGTAATCTGCCCAGCGATTGTAGGTGTAATGCAGATCAAGATCCAGCGAACTTCCCTCGGTCTCTATCTTCAGTCCATTAACCTTCAATTCTGCCGGACTGACCTTAGCCAATCCTTGGAAATGGTTGAGGCGGAATCCGCGATTCTCATAGCAATTCAACTTCCTGATGTTACCATGAATCGTGTCAACATCAATCCGAATATCATCAATCAGAAGATTGATGCTCCGAACATCAAGATCCTTGTAATCAATACCAATCGGCTTTTTTTCGGCATAATGATTCCTCAACTGAAAAGCTGCATTGTTCAACTCCAGCGCGTTGGAACGGATATCCCAAGAAGGGCCTTTGGCGGTGTCTTTTGGTGCTGAGAAATAATCGATCAGAAACTGAAGGTTCAATTTCTCATCCCCCTCATACTTGTGCAGATAGAACTTCAGATCATCGATACGCACTTTTCCAAAGTGAACCCGATGTTTCTCCAAGCTGATGTAGCGCAGACCAAGATGCAGATCACTGAGATAGGCCAACGTATCGCCTTTCAGGTCTTCTACGTAAAGCCCTTCAAGTATCAGACGATTGAAAAACCCGATATCCACACCCTCTACGGAAACCGTTGTCTTCAGCTCTTCAGAGAGATACCCCGCTATGTACTGCGTGATTCGGGTCTGCACCTTTGGGCTTCGTAAAGCCATATAGCCACCTACAACCAAAAGCACCAATAGCAGCAACAGGACCGAAGTCCACACGAATGCTTTTTTGATACTTTTGAAAATCACCTGTTACCTCAGAATTCCTTGTCGGCAAAGGTACTCAATAACAATGCCGTGATAAGTTCACCGATCATCTTAGCCATAGAGTCATCGTGCGATGATACTTCTGCGGCAATCCTCAGAGGAAATGAGGTGCTTTCCAACATTGTTGCAAATCAGGCAATCCATGAACAATTTGGTGGTGTTGTTCCAGAACTCGCTTCGCGCGAGCATCAGAAGAATATTGTTCCTGTGGTTGATACCGCTCTCAAGAAGGCCAACCTCAGTTCAAAAGAACTGAATGCAATTGCTTTTACAGAAGGTCCGGGACTTTTGGGAAGTTTGCTGGTCGGGGGATCATTTGCAAAGTCCTATGCTTTGGCACTGAACATCCCCCTTTTGGCCGTTGATCACATGCAAGGTCATATCCTATCCCATTTCATCAAAGACGGAGAGAAACAATTTCCTGAATTTCCATTTCTGTGTCTTACAGTAAGTGGTGGACACACGCAAATTGTTCTGGTTGAAGCACCGCTGAAAATGAAAGTGGTTGGAAAAACCATTGATGATGCAGCCGGTGAAGCCTTTGATAAGGCCGCTAAGATCATGAACCTTGGCTATCCTGGTGGCCCGCTGATTGACCGATTGGCAAAGACCGGGAATCCGTCAAGGTTTGAATTTGCGACTCCGAATACCGAAGGATTGGATTTCAGTTTCAGTGGCATTAAAACATCATTCCTGTACCAATTACAGCGCGAAATGAAGGCTGATGGTTCTTTCATTGAGAATAATCTGAATGACATCTGTGCTTCCTATCAACACCATATCGTCAGTTATTTGCTGAATAGACTAAAAGAAGCCGTCAAAATTTATGGAGTGAAAGACATTGCCTTGGCCGGTGGTGTTTCGGCCAACAGTGAACTTAGGCTTCAGTTTGAAGCTTTAGCTCAGGAAACTGGATCTCGTTCTCACATTCCAAGATTCGAATACTGCACCGATAATGCTGCCATGATAGGCATTGCTGGATACTTCAAATATCTGGAAAAGGATTATTCGAGTTTGTCTGTAACGCCCAAGGCACGCCTCCATTTTTAAGAACTGACGTCTTCTGGTCGGATTCGAGGACGAGTCTGTTTGTATCTTCCACCAAACAACCAATCGATCATGAGGAATATTCTACCCGCCATTCTCCTGTTTGTAGCCGTTCAAACATTCGCGCAGCAGAAATCAATTCTGTTTCTTGGAAACAGCTATACCTACACATCAGACCTGCCCGGAACGCTCTACAGTTTGGCCGCGGCAGGTGGAGATACCATTTATCACGAATCGAACACGCCAGGTGGATACACCCTTGAAGGACACTCGACCAATGCTACTTCTCTTAGTAAAATTGCCAGCCGTGATTGGGATTTTGTGGTTATTCAAGAACAGAGTCAAAAACCCTCATTTCCACCTGCTCAGGTTACAGCAGAAACATACCCATTTGCGGAAATCTTGGTAGACTCCATAAAGTCGAATTATGAATGCACCGAGCCGATTTTCTTCATGACCTGGGGAAGGCGGGACGGTGACCAGAGCAACTGTCAGTTCTATGCCCCGCTGTGCACTTTTGAAGGTATGAATGCACGCTTGCGTACCAGTTACCTTGAAATGGGATCGGACAATAGCGCAACCGTAGCGCCATGCGGTGCAGCTTGGCATCAAATGTCATTGGTGGACAACACATTTTGGCAAGGTCTGTACTCAGGAGATGGTAGCCATCCGAGTGCTAAGGGAACTTATTTGAACGCCTGTGTTTTCTATGCAACCATCTTTAGACAGACTCCAGTTGGCATTCCGTATTACTCCAATATCGGCCAGCAGGATGCCGAAGCTCTTCAGCAATTGGCACAGGACATTGTGCTCGACAGTTTGGACAACTGGTACATCGGACACCAAGATGTGGTTTCAAATGCTACGGATTCCATGCTTGGTGCATTCTTGGTTCAGTTTGAGGCGAACAGTGAAAACGCCACCGATCATTTTTGGAATTTCGGTGATGGTAATTTTTCATCAGAAGAAAACCCCACATACCAATATCCAAACACGGATTTCACCTTTGAAGTGACCCACGTTGCCTCCTCCAGTTGCGGAAGCGACACTACAACTCTCTATATCGAACTTCACCATCTTTCAGTATCAGAACGAGATGAATTAGAAGGAGTCAGAATGATTCAACAAGGGAATTCCCTGCGAATTCAGAATGATGCGAATGAGAATTTGACGATTGAAACTTTTGACTCGGCCGGCAGGCTATTATTGACTGATCAAATACAAAGAAATAGTTCAACCACCCTTGATCTACCTTCAGAAAGTGGAATCTACGTAGTAAGGATTTCTAACGGAGAACAGTTCTCCATCAGAAAATGTGTCAATCCCTGATTACCACTTGGTTTCCAGATCGTAGATGTGCTTTGAGGTGCTTTCCTCGTTTTTGAAGTAGTAGATACCACCCCAATTCCATTTTACACGTGTGTAAAGATTGGCCCGGTCTTCTTCGCGCTTGATGATAATGCGCTTGATTTCGCGATTATCCTTGATCTCTGACTCTTCGGTAATACCCATAGGGTATTTTTTTGCAAGGTCTATTTCGAACGGTGTCGGTTTGGGCTTTGCCGATTCAGAGTACTTCTCCTTGTCGGTTTCAAGCGCTTTCAGCTTATCGTCATACTCTTTCTGCAAACGCAATCTGACCTCCTTCTCGTATAATTCACGCTCAGATTCTACGGTACTTTCCGCAATCTCTCTTGCCTTTTCTTCAAACTCTTTCTTGTTCCGGAAGTTTTCTTCTTTCAGTGCAATCTCTTCCTTTCGTTTCTTCTCGCGTTCCAACCTCATCTGCTCTTCCAGCTCCTTCTTTCTGGCAGCAGATTCACCTGCTTCAGTAATCTCATCCTTTCGTCTTTGAAGCTGCTCAGAACGTTCCTGCTCAACCCTGGCCAGTTCAGCTTGTCCGCGCTCAATCTTTTCAGCATCAGCTCTACGCTGTTCTTCCAGACGCTGCTCAGCTGCCTGCTCACGCAGTGTATTCCACTCCTCTGCTAATTGCTTCTTTCTTTCATTCTCCTCTTCCTGCTTCAATCTTCGGGCTTCAAGTTCTGCCGCTCTTTCAGCCTTGAAAGCTGCTGCAGCCTGTGCCTGCTCCTCCTTCAATTTCAACTCTGCCTCCAGTTCGACCTGCTCCTGCTCCAGTTTCTTTTTACTTGCAGCTTCGGCAGCTTCACGCTCCGCCTGCTTCTTCCTTGCTTCCTCCTCTTTCCGTTCCCAAGCCTCCAACTCTTGGCGCTTTCTGGTTTCCATCATGGCCAGTTTCTGCTCGCGCTCCTGTTGTTTTCTTCTTTCTTTCAGTTCCTGTTCTCTTTCAAAAGCGGCATCTGCTGCTGCTTCCTTTTCCTCTTGGAGCCGCTGTTGCTTTAAGGTCTCCTCAAACTCCTTCTGTAGCTCTTCGCGAATCTTAGCCTCAACTTCGGCCTTCATTCTAACTTCACGTTCAGATATCTCCTTTTGCAGGATGGCCTCAGCTTCTTGCTCCATTCTGGCTGCCTCCACTTCCGCCAACGAATCCTGAGCACGTTGCATGCGCAGTTTTTCTTTCTCCAAAGCTTCGGCTTTGACTCTTTCTTCAGCCTCACGCTGAGCACGTAGTCTATCTTCCTCAGCTTGTCTACGTGCCTCTTCCTGCTCTCGCTCGTAGCGTTTTTGCTCTTCTTGTGCGGCTAAGCGTTGTTGTTCCAATCTTCTTTCGGTCTCTGCCCTTGATCTTGCCTCCTCCTGCTCGCGCTTTTTGGCTTCCTCTTCAAGCCGCTGCTGCTCGGCTAACATGGCGCGTCTTTCTTCTTCCGCCTGCCGAACCTCAGCCAATCTTCGTTCTTCTTCTTTTTTGGCCAAGAGCTGAGCTTCTTCATCCAACCTTCTTCTCTCTTCAGCAGCTTTGCGTTTCTGTTCCTCAGCTAATCGTTTTTCTTCTTCTGATTTAGCAAGGGCCAGTTCAGCTTCCTGACGCGCTTTCTCCTCTGCCTGAAGCTTCAACTGCTCCTGGCGTTTCAATTCTGCCTCGAATGCTGCACGTTCCTCCGCGGCTTTTCGTTCAGCCTCTTTTTCTGCTTGCGCTTCAGCTTGTCTCTGAGCTTCCTTAGCAGCCTCCTCGGCTAAGCGCTTATCTTTTGCAAGTTCAGCTTCCTCTGCCTTTCGTTTGGCCTCAGCTTCAGCGGCCATTCGCTGTTCTTCTTCTCTTCTGGCCTTCTCTTCAGCGGCTCGTTTCTCAGCCTCTTCCTTGGCCTTGGCCTTAGCTAATTTCTCTGCTTCTTTCGCCTCTTCTTCTGCCTTACGATTGGCCTCCTGTATTCTTGCTTCTTCCGCTTTGCGTTCAGCCTCCATCTCTTCCTTCAGTCGTTTCGCTTCGTCTGACCGAGCTTTTTCAACTGCAGCCTGCTCTTCTGCTGCTTCCTTGGCAATCCTTGCCTTTTCCTCGTCCGCTTTTCTTTGGATGGCTGCATCTACATCTGCAAGGCGCTGTTTCACAACATCACTCTCCTTAATCTCCAAGGCTTTCTGAAACTGGAGTCGTGCCTCTTCCAACTGGTCTTGCTGAATAAATTCGTCACCCTTTAGAACAAGACCATTGAATGTTTCATCAAGTTGAAGCTTTGCCTGTTGGTCAGCTTTCAACTTTTCAATTTCAAGGACCTTGCCCTTTGGATATTCCTTGTCTGGCACAAGCTCTGAAGCTTCCGTATATAGCGCCAGCGCTTCGTCAAGTTTTTCCTTAGAAAGAAGTTTATCTGCCTTGGCTATCTTATCCTCATATTGTTCAAGTCGTTTTTCCTGCTCTTTGGCGAGATTCTCCTGTTCAGATATCAACGCATCGACTTCCGCAATTTTGGATTGAGCCTTAGCATCGTCAATTCTAAGCTTAAGCGCTTCGATGTATTTTTCCTTGGATTGCTCGAGATTTTGCGCTGCTTGTAATTTTTGACCTTCCGAAATGAGTTTGGCAAACCGCTCTGACTTTTCCGCCAACTCAACTTCCTTCTGCAATTCTCCAGCTATCAGTTTCTCAACCTGACCAAGTTTCTTCTTGGTGGTTTCGCTATTGGGTGACAATTCCAATGCTGCTTCATATTTCTGCTTAGCTGCTGACAGTTCGTTTGAAGCCAGTGCATTATCACCTTCCTTGATCAGCTCATCAACCTTTTTCTGATTCTCAGAAGCAACTCGCTCGGCTTCTCGTGCATTAGCTTCTGCAATTCGCCTGGCTTCCTCAGCTGCCTCCTCGGTCTTACGCTTCTCCTCCGCAAGTCTGGCCTCTTCTTCTTTGCGCTTTGCCTCTGCTTCTTCCGCAAGACGCTTTTCTTCCTCCAGTCTTGCCTTTTCTTCAGCCGCTTTTCGCTCTGCTTCCTCCTTGGCTTTTGCCTGTGCAATTTGCTCGGCTTCTCGAGCAGCCTCCTCGGCCTTACGCTTTTCCTCTGCGAGTCTGGCCTCCTCTTCTTTGCGTTTTGCCTCTTCCTTAGCGGCCAGACGCTTCTCTTCTTCGGCCTTTGCTTTGGCTATTGTCGTTTGGACTGCAGCAAGTTGCTTAGAAGCATCTTCTTTTTCCGGTCTGATCTCTTGTGCCTCCTTGAACGAGGCCATTGCTGCTTCGAACTGATTTTGCTTTACGAATTCATTTCCTTTTGCCATTGCTGCCTGATATGCAGCCTCTTTTTCCTCTTCTGCTTTCTTAGCAGCAGCAAGCTCCGCCACCTTTTTCTCTGCCTCAGCTATTTTCTTGCTTGGATAATTCTCTTCAGGCATGAGCCCAGCGGCCTCTTTGTATACTGCCGCAGCTTCATCATACTTCTGCTTCTCGAACAGCTTATCTGCCTTGGCAACCGCTGATTCATACTCTTTTCTCAAGGCTTGTTTTTCAGCTTCGGCCTGTTGTTGTTGCCTCAGGAGCTCATCAATTTCATCTATTCGGTTCTGAGCGGATGTATTATCAATATTCAAAGCCAATGCCTCTTTGAACTTGGACCTTGCCTCCTGCAGTTTCTTCTGTCCTTGGAGATTTCCACCATCCGCTATCAGTGACGTAAACTGTTCACGTTTTGAAGCCAACTCCGCTTCCCGTTGTTTCTTATCACTTATCAGCTTTTCAACATTCGAGATCTTTTCTTTTACACTTGAGTCATCGCTAAAAATGACCAGCGCACCCTCATAGCTTGACTTGGCCAATGCAAAATCCTCTGATTTAACAGCAGCATCTCCTTTAGAAACCAACTCGTTGAACTGCCGCTGTTTTTCCTCAGCTTCCCTCCTTTCCTTATCAAGTCTTGCCAGAAGCTCATCTACGGCCTTTATACGATCTTTAGGTTCAGATTCTGCTGGTTTCAACTTTCCTGCCTCGGCATACAATTCCTTGGCCTTCCCATAATCAGCTATTGACTCTGCTTGCTGTCCCTGCTTTAACAGCCCAGCATACTGCTCATCCTGTTTACGTTTTTCCTCTTCGGCCTTGGCAATTGCCTGAATCTTATCGTTGATCTCTTTTATTTTCTTGTTCGGGGCATCCGAGCCTGGATTGACATCTGCCGCGGTTTGAAAAACTTTGATTGCGGCTTCATACTTTTCCTTTGAAGTGAGGTCATCAGCCTGAGCCATCAGGTCGTTGTACTGCTTTTCTTTTCTATCCCGCTCCTCTGCCTCCATCTTTGCCTTTGCAATGGCCATGTCAGCATCAGCAATTTTATCACCAAGCTCATTTCTGTCTGGAAACACCCGATTTGCCTCTTCATATTTTGCTTTGGCCAATTCATAAGTGTTCTCTTTCATCAATCTATCGGCCTCCTTAAGAAGATTGGCATATTCGTCCTCTCTTGCCTTGAGCTCTGCTTCGGCTTTTGCCTTTGCCTGCTCAGCCAATTGTTTTGCTTCTTCCTCAGCCTGTTTACGTTTTTTCTCCTCCTCGGCAAGACGTTCTTTTTCCGCCTTTTCAGCCGCTTTTTTGGCTATTTCCGCCTCTTTTTGCTGCTGTACAGCAAGTTGTTCAGCTTCTTTTCGCTTACGCTCCTCTTCTTTGTATTGCTCGTCTTTTATCTTTTCCAGCTCCTCAAAAACCTGCTCCTCCTGCTTCTGGAACTCCATAGTGTAGTCAAGGTCATAATCAAACTCATTGTACCGTTCGTTAAAATGAACCTTTGCAACAGGATTGGCGAAAATGGCCTTGTTCAGCCCTGACTGATCTTGAAACAGTTCTACTATGAATTCAAATTCAAACACCGAAGTAATTTCGGCTGGCATGGATGTGTTGAATTCAATCTTCTTGGCAACATAACCCGGCTTACTTACATCTATAATGTAAGTGGAATTGGGCTCAAACAGAAATTCGAACTTGCCATTGGCGGAAGTAGAGAACGTTTTATCAACGCCACCATTCTTATACAAAGTAACCTTGACGCCATCCAAACCCTTGCGGCCTTCTTTGACAGCACCGGAAACCTCAAGCCCAGATTGGGCAATTGTGTTGAAACAAACGCCTAACAATCCAACCAGCATCAATAGCTTAGCTGACTGTTTCTGCAATCTTCTCAAATCCATCAGTGGCACAAGTTAGCGCTTAACATGACTCTTACATCAATGATGACTTTTTGTTTCACTTTTTTGAACTTAATTCAAGATTGAAATGAACTCTGACCGACCATTCTTTAGACCGTCTCTGAGCTATTGGGAAATTGACCACTATCTGAAGGACATTGATCTTTTGGTAGTTGGTAGCGGAATTGTAGGCCTCACTACCGCTATTTTCTTCAAGAAAAAGCACCCTAATAAAAAGGTGGTGTTGGTAGAAAAGGGCTTTCTTCCTTCTGGCGCAAGTACAAAAAATGCTGGTTTTGCATGCTTCGGAAGCCTCAGTGAAATTCTTGCAGATCTGCGCTTCTCTACTCAGGATGAGGTTTTTGCACTGATTGCAAAGCGCTTTGAAGGATTACAGGAACTCCGGACCTTGACAGGTGACAAAACAATTGACTACCAACCATGTGGTGGCTTTGAGATTTTCCGAGAAGAGGACGAGTCTCAGTTCAGTGCATGCTTCGATATTTTGGAACCAATGAATAATCGTATTCGAGACGAACTCGGTCTTGAACACACTTATTCCATTCAAAATGAAATGATTTCCGAATTTGGGTTCAATGGAGTTTCGAAAATGATCTGGAACAGACACGAAGGAAGTATTGACACCGGAAAAATGATGGCAGAACTCCTTCGAATAGCATCTGCATCGGGCATCATCATTCTTAATTCTTTGGAAGTTAGCGAGTGGAACGACAACCAGACTTACGTGCAGGTTTCATTTGCTAACGGATTGGAAATCCGAGCGCAAAAAGTGCATTTTGCAACCAACGGTTTTGCCAAATCATTACTTCCAGATTTGGATGTTGAGCCTGCGCGTGCTCAAGTGCTAATTACATCACCCATAGAAGGACTTAAGGTTAGAGGCACGTTTCATTTGGATGAAGGGTTCTTCTATTTCAGAAATGTAGGTAACCGAGTACTACTCGGTGGTGGGCGAAATTTAGCTTTGGAAGCTGAGACAACCTTGGAACTTGAAACAACCCAACTCATTCAGAATCGATTGGACCAGCTTTTGAAAGAGAACATCCTTCCAAATTCTGAATATGAAATAGAACATCGGTGGGCCGGAATTATGGGTGTTGGACCGAAGAAGAAGGCCATCCTAAAGCAGCTTACTGACAATGTAAGTTGTGCGGTCAGATTAGGCGGAATGGGCGTGGCAATAGGAACCTCATTAGGAAAAGAGTCTACCGAGATGATAGCATAAAACAAAAGCGGAGATCAATCTGTACGATCAACCTCCGCTTAGCTCGCATGCCAACCGTAGCTGACATAAAGCCCCAAGCTGTTGTTATTATGACCTCACTTCCGTTTCAACGGCAAGCCGCCTACTCTGTTGGCTTTCCCGACTTCAGCTTTGCCAAAGCTCTGCTTCTTTCGGCTCTGCCTCACTCTTTGGTTCTTAGAACCTCCGAGATTCCGATCTCTCCTACAATCGCTCCTTAGAGTACTTTCAAGAGCGGTCTATCGACCTGTCTTTTATCCCTCACTTGGTAGAACAAATTTACTAGCAGCAACCATTTGGCGCCAAATTTTGCATTCCCCATTTATTAACCTTGCATCAACCGCATTATAAACCGTTTATGAACACCTTATAAACCGGGTTATGAACTTTCGTGCAATTGGAGCAGAAATCAATGTGCCCAATCAATGATTTCAAACTGTGCCTTCAGTAATTATATGCTGAATCTCTGACCGATTAAAATTGACTTGCAGCACGGCATTAAGTCTCAGACAAGTAAGTTGATTTTGCGACAATTATTAATGAATTGGAATCATTGAACCCAAACTCCAGTCACATTTTTTCGTTTGTTTGCCGTGTATATGAAAAATCTCACCATGTTGAAAAAACTACCATTCGCAGCGGTTGCACTGCTATTTGTTTCCACCAGCATTTTGGCGCAGAACTATGCAACAGATTACTTGAGCAGATCAACTCCGCGTGCTGCAAGTCAAATTCAGAAGAACGACCTGAGTCTTACCGATCAGGAAGTTGAAGCTTCAAATGAACGATGCCTTTATAACTCCAGGACCGAGGCGTTGATGGCGATTGACCCACAATATCGCGCTGGGGTAATTGCAGCAAAAGAGGAAACCAACAGAATAATGGCTGAATTGGAATCCGGTATGCGGGCTGCCCCTCCTGTTTATACCATCCCTGTGGTTTTTCACGTAATTCATAAAGGTGAAGCTGTTGGCACTGGAACCAATATATCAGATGCGCAAATTTTGAGCGCTATTGATGCATTAAACCGTGACTATAGAGAGACAAGTGCTGATGGAGGCATTGGTCAAGGCAACGGCCCAGACACTGAGATCCAGTTCTGTTTGACAACCGTTAACGAAAGCGGTCAACCTCATTCTGGAATCAATCGCGTTAACGGCACTGGAGTTTCTGGTTATTCAACTAGCGGAATTACAAGTAGCAATGAGACATCTGTTAAGGCATTGAGTAGATGGGACAACCGATATTTCCTGAATATCTGGGTTGTGTCAGAGATCGATGGAAACGGAGCAGACCTTTCAAATCCTGCTCAATGGCAAGGTGGAACTTTAGGTTACGCGTATCAACCATCAAATCCTGTTACACTTAATGCCAGTAGAGATGGCGTTGTAGCGGTGAACCTATGTGTTGGTAACGACCCCAACCAGAACCTTGGCTATAGGCTATGGCCTTGGGGCGGTCTGACAAACAGAACCCTAACCCATGAAGTAGGACACTTCCTAGGTCTTAGCCATACTTTTAGCGATAACACACCTTCAATTTGCTCAGATGGAGATGGCTTTTCAGACACGCCTAATGCCAAACAATTAAGCCTTTCTAGTTGTACAAATAACGGAAACTGTTCAGGTCAACTGATTGAGGATTACATGGACTATACTCCAGAAGAGTGTCAGAACATGTTCACCAACCAACAGACCTCTTATATGAGATCTGTGTTAACAGGTGCGAGAACTGCCTTGGTAAACACCAATAATTGTTCGGTTTCTTCAAACGATTATGATGCAGGCATCTCCTCTATTACAACACCAAGCGGCAACCTTTGCGATGTAACTTTCACCCCAGTAGTTACCTTATATAATTATGGAACTACAACGCTCACCTCGGTCAACATTCAATATTATGTTGACGCGCAAACCCCTACAACCTTTCCATGGAGCGGAAGCTTGTCTTCTGGCAGCTCCACAACCGTAACATTGAACTCTGTAACAACCACAACAGGAAACCATTCCTTTACCGCTAAAACTGTTTCTGGAACATTGAATGGCAGTAATAACGATCAGGATACGGGTAACGACCAGTCAACCTCAAGTTTTAACGTTGGAAGCAGTGGAACGCAGGTTACGCTAACGCTTGACCTGGACTGCTATGGCTCAGAAACAACTTGGGAGATAAGAAACGCCAACAATCAAGTTGTAGAATCAGGAGGACCTTACGCTGACTCTGAACCGAATGGCCAGCAGATAGTAGAAAGTTTCTGCCTGGCTCAGGGATGTTATGATTTCACAATCTTCGATTCATACAATCCTCCAGACGGTATGGCTGGAGCCCAGTATACCGGTTGCAATGTCAATGGTGATTACGAGATTACAGACGAGAACAATGTACTTGTACAGATGACAGCAGTAAATGCCAATTTTGGGGCATCTGCAACACATAACTTCTGTGTTGGAGGCGGTGGCAACCCAACTACATCTTGTGGCTACCTGTTAGAATATTATGGCGAAGGGTTCTTTGTGAATGAAACGGATCTGCCTAGTTTCAATGTTCAGGCAATTGACAACGACCAAGAACCAGTGTCTACAAACCTACCAACTGGCTTTACCTCCAATTGGATGGCTGGTTTCTATGATGAAGTTGCTCCTGGAGATACTAACTGGTTCTTAGGAGTTACCTCTTGGCATGAAGACAATACGGTTCCTGCAGATAACTGGCTGACGTTTGGCCCGGTAACAATGTTGTCTGATGATGGTGAGATAAGTTGGAAACATGCATATGCAAACAACACTTACCGAGATGGTTATGAAGTATTGGTTGGCACCAGTGGAACAAGTATTGCCAATTTCAATGGGGCAACAGTACTTTACAGTGTAGCCGACAATGATGCATCCACGGATGGTGATACTGACTGGGCGCAACAATCGGTCTCGTTGCCCGCTGGAACTTATGCTAATCAAAGTCTCTATTTCGCATTCCACCACAATGCCGATGACCAGTTGCTACTTTACATCGATGACATACTTGTTGAAGGTTGCGAATCGATTACGGTTGGAATTGATGGGGAAGACAGTTTTGAAATGAATGTGTTCCCTAACCCATCAAACCAAAACTTTACGTTCACCTATGCTGTTGGCGAATCAGAACCGCTGAATTTCACGCTACTTAATGCCATGGGACAGCAGGTTTGGATGTATACAACCAGTGGCAACAGAACCGGCAGAGAAGTGATAGACACCGCACATCTTGCTTCTGGTGTGTACACACTTGTTATGAAGAGCGACAGATACAACTCCTCACGAAAATTGATTCTTTCCAAGTAATCAGATTGAAATGATCTGATAAAGCCCTGACCTAATGGTCAGGGCTTTTTTATTGCACAGATCCTTGAGCAGACCGCAAAATTCAATTTTGCTATGTTTGTCAGAATTACGAACAAATAACATGTAGTAAAATGGGAAAAGGCGATATAAAAACAAGAAAAGGCAAGATTGCTAACGGTTCTTACGGTGTCAGAAGACAAAAACCGCACACTCCGGCTTATGTAGCGCCAGAAAAACCAACAGCCAAAAAAAGCGCTCCTAAAAAAGATGAGGTCGAGGTTGATACCAAAAAGGCCGCAACAAAAAAGCCTACTGCCAAAAAAACAGCAACAAAAAAGGCTCCTGCAAAAAAAGCAGCTACAAAGAAAGCCCCGAAGTAACGATTCCTTAAGACTCAGAAAGAAAGCCTCACTTTTTAAAGTGAGGCTTTCTTGTTTACAACAAAACCAGTTGAAAACCAGTTCTAGGAATAGATGGATTTTGAATCCAAAATACTTTAATTAGTACTGATGGAGATTACAGATATATTCAAACTACCCGAGCAAAAGATAAAGGCAAAGGCAGGCAGACTGCTTATTTCAGAGCCGTTCATGCAGGATCCGTACTTCAAAAGATCTGTGGTTCTACTTACAGAACACAACGAACGTGGTTCTTTCGGACTTATTCTGAATAAGCCAATTCCCATGTATTTGAATGAGGCAATTGAGAATGCTCCACGGTTCGATTCCAAACTTGCATTAGGTGGCCCGGTGCAAAAAGAAACCCTGCACTACCTGCACCTGTTGGGCAATAAGATTCCAAATTCCACTGAAGTTATGGATGGCATTTACTGGGGTGGTGATTTTGAGACGGTGAAAGAACTGATAATCTCAGGAGACCTTCGCCCCAACAACATCCGAATGTTCGTAGGTTATTCCGGTTGGGCAGAAGGACAACTCAATCATGAAATGGAAAGCAAAAGCTGGATTGTGGCAAAGGCAAGTAAGGAGCTTCTATTTGGTAAAAAGCCTGAAAAGCTTTGGTCAGAGATACTTAAGCAAATGGGCGGCCCATACGAGTATATGGTCAAATTACCAGAAGACCCAAGACTGAATTAAGCTCTTGATAATTGCTGGTTTATTGCATTGGTCAATGCTGAACTTACCCGCTTGAAAAAGCGCTTCTTACCAGCAGCTCCGACCCATTGAATGCCACGGGTTGCATTGGTCAAAAAACATTCTTCCGCTTCAAGCACGTCCTCAAATTTCAGTAAACCCGTTGAGGTGTCAATTCCAATATCCTGAGCCGTGGATAGAACGACATTTCTCATCACACCGGCTACTCCTCCATTTGAAAGATCGGGCGTAATAAGTCTGTTATTCTTAAGAATGAAAATGTTGGAACCAGTAGCTTCTGCCAAGAACCCATCGCCATCAGTTAAAAAGCAATCATCCCAACGGTTTTCTTTTGCTTCTATAGAAGCTAATATATATGGAATGGAATTAGTGGACTTGAACGAACTCTGCGGCAGCGGATTGATATGACAGCTATTACACAGCCCCACAGTAAGTCCAACCTTATTCAACTGATATTGATCCGAATCCAATGGTTGGCAAATGGCAGACCAACCTAAAACCGATTGATCAGGCGCGTATCTACCCGCTCCATGGCGGAAACCCTGAAACCTTACTCTCGCGTTTGCATGTCCATTCTTCTGCGCAAGAAGGTTTACTTGATTGCTGAATGTTCTAAACGTAAGTTCCTCTGGAATTGCTATGCGCAATACTTTGCATGCATGCTCCAATCTCTTCCAATGCAGTTGAATGAAAGCTGATTTTCCATTTACCACACGTATTGACTCAAAAAAGCCATCTCCATAACTGAAACCCCTATTCAATGCATGAATAAGAGCCTCATCAGCGGGAAAAAATTCTCCATTGAACAATTGAACTCCACTCATTTCAAGCCTTTCACAATTTCGAGGATACCTGAATTTGAAGCAATCAGAATACCATTCACGCCAACCTTTTCGGCTGCCAGAATATCCCTTTCACTATCTCCAATGAAGACGGAATCTGATGCCGAAATATTGAAGCGCGCTATAGCCTTTTCCAACATGAGGGAATTGGGTTTTCTGCACAGACATTTACCAACTTCATCATGATGTGGACAGTAGTATATCTCATCCAATAAAACACCCTCCGAGGCTAAATTGTCTATTAACTTCTGATGCACCAGTTCCACATTCTTATGACTGTAAACACCCTTTGCAATGCCTCCCTGATTGGAGATTACGATAAGCACATAGCCTTTAACGGTGGCAAGTTTCAAAGATTCGAGCACGTCCGGCAGAATTTCAAAGTCTTCTAACAAATACGTGTACTCTCCTCGTTCCACATTAAGAACTCCGTCCCTATCAAGAAAAAGGGCCTTTTTCACGGCAAAAATCTGTTCAAAATTTCATTCACGAACTGACCGAACTGCGAAGGAAACATCAGCAGGGAAAACGAAAACCCAAAAGCAGCACCCCAGAAGTGGGCATCGTGGGCAACATTATCATTTGAATTTTTATCCAGATACCATTCAAGCGCCAAATATGCCACCCCAAAGATCACGGCAGGAATGGGTATTGGAATGAACATAACATAAAGGCTCATGGTTGGTGCAAAGTAGATGGCAGAGAAAAGCACAGCGGCAACTGCACCGCTGGCACCCACTGCATTGTAGTTGAAATTATTCTGGTGCTTCTGGAATGAAGGAAGCGTTGAGAACAGAATTCCGCCCAGATAAAGAGCCAAATACCCAGCTACACCGGTTGCACCACGATGAGCCTCATATGCGTTTTCAACAAGCTCTCCGAAAATCCATAGCACCCACATATTGACAAAAAGGTGCATCCAACCAGAATGCACAAAAGCATGACTGATGACACGGAACCATTCGTTCGAGTGCTTGACCAGGTAGGCATTGAACATGAGTTTTGCCATCAGGCTTCTATTCTGAAATGCAGCAATAGAAACTATTGCAGTGATAATGATGATGTAGAGCGTCATGCGTGAATCGGGTTTTTCCTCCAGGCTTCAATGGCCTTTTTGGCTGCGCTTCTTCCTTCTTCAAGCATCTCCTCGGCCCTGTAGAATTCTAGTGTCGTGCCTACATGTCTTGGAATGTTAACCACAATGTCCGGTCGGTGTATCTCAATGCTCTGTTCACACATTCTGTCCTGCATAAAATCATAGGTCTTATTGAGCATTCCAAGGTAGTTCAATGTGGTATCCTGATTTGAATCGGTCTCTTCGATCTTGTTCATGTTCAACCAACCCTTAACGGTATTTACCATTCTTGTGGTGTAAGCAGAGGTTTCCTCTTCGGTCTGCTCTTTTTGGTCGCCATCTTTAACCTCCACTTCCGCATATCGTTGATGTCCTTCATGATTTGCGTTGATGTTAACGGCTACCAGAAGGTCTGTAGTTTTCGGAACCAGTGGCTCCAACGGCAACGGATTCAGTACACCGCCATCAATGAGTATCCTATCTCCCAATTTGGAAGGCATCATCAAAGTTGGGATTGAAGAAGAAGCTCGGATTACCGAATAGAGATCCCCATTACGCATCCAGACCTCTTGCTTTGTTTTAACATCTGTTGCAACGGCCGTATAGGGAATTTCGAAATCCTCAATTCGAATCTCGCCCAACATTCCTTTCAAGTGTTCGAGCACCTTTCTACCTTTAATAACCCCCTGTGTCGACATGGTAAAATCCATTAATCGCAGGGTTTCTCTCCTATTGAGAGTAAGAACCCAATCAGTGAAAGTTGGCAACTTGTTTGCGCAGTAGATTCCTCCCACACATGCACCCATAGAGGAGCCCGCAATGTTTCCTATTCTGAATCCTTCTTCTTCAAAAACCTGAATGACACCTATGTGTGCAAGGCCTCTTGCTCCACCACTTCCAAGTGCCAATGATACTGTTCTACTCTTTTCCATCTTGAAAAATCTGTCTAATCCAACCACCGAGCATCGAACTCAATCCACCGATCAATCCACCCAACAGACCTGTTACAATGACCATAACAAACCCGTAAGGCGGAAGTTTGAACATCTCCAAAATTCTGACGGTCAGAATTGAACCACTTTTCATATCGATGTAGGCAGCCAGAGCAATCCATGGGATGGCAATTCCGTAAAAACCCGAATAAAAGGCTGTTGAATCGGCTTTCCCAACAAGAGCCTCTACAAGCAGGGCAACAATAGCTATTGTCCACCAAGGCAGAAACAACTGACCCAGTGTAGCCAGAACCGCTATGACCAATATGCGCAAGATCAGATTCATTTTGCCAATACCCTGATGTCTATTTTCTGCCAACCATCTTGGGTTTCTGAAGAATTTTTGATGAAATGAAGGCGGTGATATTCACCATTAACCCAATTGTTTAGAGAGTATATGAATTTGTCACTGCCCGCATTGCCCGACTGCCCTCCAGGAAGTACTCCATAAGCAATTGGACCATCTTTATCAAGCTCTACTATCATTCGCCATGAGGGGCCGTGAGTAGCTGTTGTTGCATTGGGTGCGTGCTCGCTACCTCCTACAAACAGCTTATCAGAACTCAATGCGTCAATACGCAATAAATGCTGCACCCGTGTACCCTGATAGCGCCCCCAGTGTGGAGCACTGAACTTGTACTTGATAATTTCACCAAACTTCATTGCGGTCCAGTAGAAAGAATCGTAAACTATGTCTTTGGCTATTTCGATTCTATCATTAGTTGAATGATGATCGAACATGATGTTCTCAGGATGATTTTTCAAAAGGTCAATTGCAATCTTATTCATTGGATAAACGTAGCGCTCATCCCGCATGTCGATTTTTGCCTTTCCATTAAGTGCCAATTGTTCCCAAGAGTACTGATAGTAAAGATCTTGATCCCAATGTTGCTGATTGAACTCATCCCAAAGCAGGTTATTGAACTCATCCCACCATATCTCAAAAACGGTTGGGGCTATCAATCCTTTGTCATTCCTGTAATTCCATTCCAGCAACTCATTCAATGCCAGTGTTTCATATTCCTTGTATTGAAAACTACTGGTATCCAAAAGTTCTAACAATAATGGAAGTGCCTCCTCAGCAAGAAGGTTGTAATTTGACAACTGAAGGTCACGCATATCTTCAATGGTAATTGAACTATCATTTCTGAGAAATCTATTTATTGTTCGGTTTCTGAATTCTTCGTAAACACCAGAAACGTAATAAGGGTAAGTGCTATCCACAGCTGCCTGATTGGCAGAACTCACAAAACCACGTGCTGGATTGAGCATGTGCGGGTTCTGTGCTTTTGGGATAAACTGTTCTTGCAGATTCTCAGCATCCGATCCATTGAGAATGAACTTGCCATAACCCTTTGGCTTTATTCTGAATTTTCCTTGCTGCCAGATTGCGATGTTGTTGTCAACATCTGCATACACGAAGTTCTGCCCTGGGCAATTGTATTGTTCCAATGCATTAGAATAATCATCGAAATTGGAAGCGCGATTCAGTTCATAGAAGGTCTTAAGTTCGTTTGATGGATCATGAGCAAGCCAACGAAGTGCCAAACGATCATTGCCCTCTTCAGAAACATGAGCTATTGGCCCATAGACCGTGTAAAGAACCGTATCAATGATGGTTTGACCGCCTCTCACCTTTATGGATTCAACTCGAGGTTCAACGGTATATGTTGAATCTCCAATTTGATAAAAATCTCCTTTCAGGTCAATTGAGTAGTAGTCCTTGACATCTCTACCTGCATTGGTTACTCCCCACGCTACACGCTCATTGAAACCAATGGTAACGCCTGGTGAACCAGGAAGCGATACGCCATAACAGTTTATTCCAGGTGCATTTAGCTGAATCTCATACCAGATAGAGGGAAGAGAAAGTCTTAAATGAGGATCATTGCAAAGTATGGCATTGCCACTTTCTGTTCTCGTGCCACTGACCGCCCAATTGTTGCTTCCAACAAAATGTGGTTGAACATACGATGTACTGTAAGTTGCCGATCCTTCAAATGCCTGAACTTCATTCTCAGCCAACGAAGCGGTGTCCAATAAGAATCCGGGAACTATGGGGTCAACGAGGTACGTCTGATCCGGATAAAGCTTCCAAAAAAGTTCTGGCCCAAGCAATTTCATTGCCTCCGTGTTGGCCCTGTCATTCTCCGTTCCTGTTAGCATCTTGGCCATATACTTCAGCAACAAACATGATTTGTATATGGTCCAAGGTTCTGGCTTATAATCAAGCAACTTGTACTCGAGTGGCAAGGATGATTCGTCTAAACTGGAAATGAACTGATTAACCCCATCACAGTAAGCTTTGAGAATCAACATACTTATTGAATCCTGTGCAATAAGTTCCAGAGCTTGGTCAGCTGCATAGGTCATGCCTATTCTGCGTTGCTCAAGATCAAAGCTTATGGCTTTGTCTCCAATGACCTCAGAAAGTCTTCCAGCAGCTGCATGGGTCTGAAACTCCATCTGCCACAACCTGTCTTTGGCGGTCATGTAACCCTGCAGATAATACAGATCGTGCTCGTTTGTTGCGAAAACATGCGGAACACCACGTTCATCCAAGATAACCTCGGCATCAGAATCAGTTCCATTTATCTGAATAGTTTCAAGGGTGTTTGAAAACGTTGCATTCTGCCAAAAACCATGAAAAGGGTCTACGAACTTCATGACCGGAGGCATCATTCCCAACCGAGAGTTTCCGAGCAGTACAATTGACAAAAGCACCACAGATCCCACTATTATTTTCAAAACTTTCATTGGAGATTCGAAATTACCATTCTGTAGGAACAAATTGTTGGAGCCAGACCCGATCGGAATGGATTTTGAAAGAATTGCCACCGCCAATTACTCTGTGTAACAATTGCGCCTTCTGATCGTATGTCAAACAATTATTTGGACGAACCACCGAACATGACGCCAAACAGACCCATTACTTTCTATCATCTCTTTGCTCTGCTGCTACTTTTAAGTGGAATTTTTGAAGCTTATTCTCAACCTGTTCCTCCAGACAATAGCAACATCCCTTTCTTGGTCACGTTTGGAAAACAGGCCAGTAAAAAATATGGCGATGATGACTTCTCACAGGTATTCTTCCTTTCAATTCCATCAAGCGAATCAGACCCATTTTACATACGGGTTTTTGACCCTGATGTCGGTGGTCAGCATGACGAGATTTATGGCGGAGCGGATACGAAAACAAAATTCAGTGTTTATGGTGGAACCGGGGCTTGGACCGAACCTGATGCTCAACAGACAGACCCTATTGGCAAGTATAAATCAGGAACTCTACTAGATTCCAGAAGTTTTGCAGCAACAGAAAAGTACGATAATGATTGGTATGCATTTGGACCTCTGGACCCTAAAGAGGGAGAGTTTGTAAAAGAATTTGGCGGACATGTTTTCAAGATAGTAGCTGAAGGAACCGAAGGAAATGACGGTAACCTATACAAATACTTCTTCAGCCGCAGCCCCAATGTCAATATAGCCATTGAAGGAGCCAACGCGTTCGGTTATGAATGGACCTTTCGAATGCCTTCTGAGAAGAATGCTGTCAGTCATCTGTATCCATATATCAACGAAGATGTCATCTCCATTCAGCAATTGAATTTTGATTGGGACGATGATGGAATAATCAAGATCGTTTCCTACGAGAAAAAGGGAGAATGGGTGGCAATGAGCAACGAGGCAGATTGGAAAAGCAGCACCCATCAGATACTTCCAACCGAGCGCAATTCATCACTTGATATTCAGTTTGTAAAAACCAAAGAGAAGGCCAAAGACAACAATAACGTCTGTTTCAGTTTCAAGAATCAGTATGGAGAGTTCATGAGATTTTACACCATTCCAATAGGTGGCGTTCAGCGGTTCAAATACAACGTAAATCTAATTGAACGATTACGGGAAGGGGAAAGATTCAAGAACGACCCGATCTTTGCCGATTGAAAACCATCAGCACATATACAAGGAGTTTTTGGAAGTTTTCAATTGCCATTCTCATTCTTATGGCCTACGGTATAGCCCATGGCCAAGGAAACTTTTCAGTTAGACGTTTTGATGAAAGCCATGGACTTGCAAGCAATTTTGCCGAAGCAATTACGCAGGGCTCAACCGGCCATTTAGTTATAGCCAACAAGGGTGGTATTGACATATTTGACGGTAAGGAATTCAGGAATATCAAGGTTGAGAACGACACCAATTCCATAGGTTACATTACCTCCATCTACCGCTCCGAAGACGAAATCTGGTTCGGAAAGTTCGATGGTAACATAGGTGTAATACGAAACGGAATTGAGATCATACGAACTGGCATAAGCGGTCAGGTAAAGCACGTTTACAAGGATTCTCAATCTGGTATCTGGGCTTTTTCTCGTTCAGGAATGGTGCTTTGGGTGCAGGGATCTGACACCAACCGGTACGACATGGCGGAACGGGATATGCTCATAAACGCAGTAATTCCTTACAAACACAAAGAATTCATTATTGGAAGTAACGATGGGCTTTGGCTGATCCGATTTGAAAGCGGCAATGACTTTCAGGTTTTACGCAAAGTTGAAGGACTTCCAGACACCAAGATAACGGCTCTCAAGTACGAAACCGGCAAGGACGTGCTTTGGGTCGGAACTGAAGATGCCGGAATTTACACGGTTGCTTCACCATTTACCAAAGAACAACACATTGAAGAATTCAAACTTCTAACCGGTGAGTCTATTGACGAGGTGCAGACCATATACAGCGATCATCTTAACCGCATCTGGCTGGGCACTTTTGGAAAAGGTCTTATTAGAATTGAATATTATGGCGATGACAAGAACGAATACACTACGCAGACGTTTCATGGTGAGGTAGATGAGAACAACCTTATAAGAGACATATACGAAGACAATGAGAACAACATTTGGATAGCCACATTCGGTGGTGGTCTACTTCAGATCATTGAGAACGTATTTCACAGGCCATTTGACTCAGAATGGCTTAAAAAACAATCCATTACCCAACTTTTCCGCGATTCTCGTTCAAACATATGGCTTGGTATTGACAAGGGCATTTTCAAAACATCTGAACACGCCAGCAGATCCAAGTACCAATACTACCATGTTGGCGGTAACCTGGTATCTACCATTGCAGAAGACAATGACGGTAAAATATGGATAGGAACGGCAGAGTCTGGTGTTTACCTCTTGGCCAACGGGGCACAGGAATTCTCACGGATATCCGGTCCGAATGAAGCCCTTGCCAGTTCCATAAACAACATCTTATGCACCCATAGTAATGTCTATATCTCTACCAAGGCAGGATTACTTATTTACAGTTTGAATGGTAAACTCAAAAGACGTCTTACCACCATTGACGGTCTTCCTCACAATAACGTAAACTGTTGCTTTGAAGACTCTGATGGTAGAGTTTGGATTGCTTGCCAAGGAAACCGCATTTGTTACCTATGGAACGAAGAGATACGATTCATTCAGTCAACTTCTGCTCAGAATGTAATAGACGTGAACCACATATTGGAAGATGATTCTTCAAGACTCTGGTTCGCTACCCTGGGACAAGGTATTTCAGTTCTTGATGAGAACGTAGTATACAATCTTAACGAAGAAAACGGGCTACCATCCAATTACTGTTATCAGATGGTGCTGGATGAAGATCAGAACGTTTGGGTGAGCCACCAGAAGTCCATTACTCAAATATCTCCTGAACTGAAGATGAACAGGATCATTTCCAGAGAGGAGTTAACCGAAACTGAGAACAGCATGATCTCATTCCTCTTTAAAGATGAAGAAGGAAGCATCTGGATATCATCTACTCACAACGTTGTGAAATTCAATCCGGCCATAGACAGATCGAGTAAGGCCAAGCCCCAACTTTCTATAAGCTCCATGTGGGTATTTGACCAAGAGCAGCCTCTGATTCAAGACCTGAAACTCCCTTACAAAAAATACGATATCTCGTTCAAACTGGCTGGCATATCGCTCAGGAACCCTGACGCCCTAACTTACAAGTACCAGCTCAAAGGACTTTCCGATTCTTGGAAAACGCTTGAAGGCACCGATAAGATAGAGACGAGTTTAAGCTATGGAACCTATACGCTCAGTGTCTATGCCTCAAAGAATGGAGGACCGTGGACGGACGAACCGGTAACCTACACGTTCACCATCTTAAGACCATTCTGGCTTTCATGGTGGTTCTGGACCATTTTCTCCTTGGCTGTTACAATCGGGGTGATCGTTTTCGTCAGATACAGAACCTACAAACTCATTAAAGACAATGAAGAACTGGAAGCACTCGTACAGGAAAGAACAATTGAAATACAGGAACAGAAAGCTGAGATTGAAAACAGTAGAGATGAAATTGCCAAGTACGCAAAGGACATAACCGACAGTATCAAATACGCCAAACGAATTCAGAAGGCAATTTTCCCAGCTTGGAAAGAAGTAGTAGACATCCTTCCGGAGGCAGTTGTCTTCTTCCAATCAAAAGATCTGGTAAGTGGAGACTTTTATATTGCAGAGCAGGTTGGAGACAAGCGGATATTTGCGGCTATTGACTGCACTGGCCATGGCGTACCAGGTGGTTTCATGTCCATAATGGGTAATAACCTACTTCAGCAGGCCATACGTCAGGCAGGTCTAACGCGTCCTTCAGAAATACTGGAATACGTTAACCAAGGTCTTACAGAGACACTCCACCAAACCTATGAGGAGTCAAGCGTTAAGGACGGCATGGATATTGCACTTTGCACCTGGGACAGCAAAACCAATGTCTTAGAATTTGCCGGAGCTTATAACCCTATGTATTTGTTCCAAAATGGAGAACTGATAGAATTCAAGGGAGACCGATTTCCTGTTGGAGCCTTCATTGACGAAGAAATAAGACAATTCACCAATCACCAGATCAAGGTTAACAGCGGAGATATGGTGTATGTTTTCTCAGATGGATTCTCTGACCAGTTTGGAGGACCCAACGGAAAAAAATTCATGCTAAGGAGATTTAAAGACATGCTCAAGACCATTCATAAAAAGCCTGTTGATGAGCAGTACGACCTACTTGCCAAATACCTGAAGAATTGGAAAGGAAATCTGGAGCAGGTTGACGATATATGTGTAGTTGGAGTAAGAATTCCTTAGAACAAAAAAAAAAGAACCACGTAGAAACCCACGTTATGCAGAAACATTTCTCTTTAATTGCCAAGATTCTTCTGTCAGCGCTACTCATACATTGTATTCATGATCAAGCCATTGCACAGGAATCTGCCAAGTATTTTAAGAGTGCCATAGGTAAAGCTCAATCAGGAGACATGCCTGGCGCTATTTCCGATTTCGATAAGTGCATAGAGCTCGACCCGAACTATTCAGATGCCTTTTACTGGCGGGGAGTGGCAAAAGCTGCTATAGGCGAAGCCCTTGATGCCCTTGTGGATTTTGAAAGATGTACAGCGCTGGATCCGAATAATGCCCAAGCTTACCTGACAGCAGGAAATCTTTACAACCAGCAGGGCAACCCGAAAGGTGCCCTTGCCAACCTGAATCCTGCGGTTGAACTTATGCCTGAAAACATGGAAGCCCGTTTACAACGTGGCAAAGCCCTTACCAACTTGGGCCAACACGAAAAGGCAATTCAGGATTATAATGCGGTAATAGCTTCAGACAGAGCCAATTTTGATGCCTATATCAACCGTGGAATCTCGCACCGACAACTGGAAAAATTTGAGGAAGCAATTACTGACTTCACAGAGGCCATTCGTTATAATAAGATGAGCCCAGACGGTTACGTTAATCGCGGAATTGTTTACCGAATGAAGGAAGAATTTGAAAATGCCATTGCAGATTACACGCAGGCCATAGTTGTTGACCCTCAATGCGCTGATGCCTTCTATAACCGTGGCATTGCATACTCAAAGCGCGATCAGTCTCAAGACGCCATACGAGACTTTTCCAAGGCCATTGCAATTGACCCTAACGATGCTTCATCTTACATGAACCGTGGCATTGAGAAGGTAATTATTGGTAAAAAAGATGACGGCTGCACAGATATCGTTAAAGCAGCCAACCTGGGCCTTAAAGATGCCATTGCAGCTAGAAACGAATACTGCGGTTTTTAATCTATTTAAAGCTTGTGCAGTCTGACTGCCTTACGCCCTCCTTCCCACTCTAAGTTGAGTATGTACACTCCTGTGGGATTTTGGTTCAGGTCAATTAGGGTTCTTCCTGAATTGACAAAACCATTGTCTACCGATCTTCCTAAGGCATCTGTTACTGTAAAGGTCATTGGCATCTTTAGCTCAGTTACTAAGGAAAATTCACCGAACGATGGGTTCGGATAAACACTGAACTGAAGCTCTGCTACTGTAATTCCAGTAGGATCGGAAAGTATCTTGAACTTCCAATATCCGTCAGGAGCTGGCATCGGTCTATTCTGTTGCTTTCCGGTGTTTGCCTCTGCATGAATGTAATAGAACACCTTCTCCCCTGCTTGCTGGTAAGGAATGTAACCAGTCCAAGTATCTTCCAATGGATCTGTCAAGGTCATTGCTGCTGAAGAATAACCCTGAGCAGTATCTGTTGTCCAGTAAATTGAAGCTGTTGAAATACCATCGGCATGTTTGATCAAGGCATCAACTTGGTAGTTATTCATGGTATAAACCATGTCATCCAACGGTTGATGACTGATCAGCAGCGGGTCATCTGATGAAACTGCTTTGGTTATACAATGTATGGCGCCCGATGCCGTAATAATCTCGTTACAATCAATACCAACCACTTTATAGCCAGGTAAAGCTTCCCGATAGATACGTAGGGCCGTTGTATCCCACTGCTCTTCATAAGTTGGAACCAAAATGGTGTTATTCACAAAAACCGAATTGGTATACGTTCTGTAATCTCCATTCTGATTTGGGTACTGCCCTCCTTCTGGCGGCATTGGAATACGAATGATCTCGTATTCCGTGCCGAAAACCGAATTGAAATTATTCAATACATAATTCAAGTTTGATTCAATCTGCGGGCCATCGGCCACTCCAGACGGGTATTCTCCAATCAGCAATGTTTCTTCATCAAGCAACTTCATGTGCATATCGATATGATGTATTCCATCATATGGCAACGTTGGCATTTTAATGTATCGGTCAATTCCCATGAAATCTTCCATTATCTGATCCACCTCCGCTTCAGAATGATCTGATGTACCATATTGATTGGTAGCATCATTTTCCTCCAGAATCAACTCCGAGGCAAAAGCAGTTCCGAACCCATCAACCATAAAATTGCCACCCGTGTTTACAAGATCATATGGCGCCTGACTTGTTTGATACAAAGGAATATCCAGCAGATCGGCCAGCGCTTCAGGAATCACATCATCATAAGGCCGCGGACGGTTGTAGATCCAATCCACCCAAAGCAACGAATCCACATCATCGGTATAAACATTCCATTGACCATAATCGCGGAACCAAATACTATTTGAAGGCTCATCAACAAAGACAATATTGTTCTGGTCAATTCCATACTGGTTCAAATGACTGATAACTGAGTTCTGATTTTCAGTTACGATGTAAACCGTGCACTCCTCCTTGGCATTACGAACAATTTCCCGCAACACGGAACGCGACCAAGTTCCTTCCCAACGAACACAGAGGCCATCAATTTCCTCCCATTCGGCTGGTGTTCTAACGTCCGAAAATGGTGGTGTTGTAAAACCATTTGATACAGGCGGCCTGTACTCCATTTGTCGCTCGGCCTCTGTTAGACCATGCGGTAAATGCTGGGCCATGGCCGAACCGATCATGATTGACAACAAGAAGCTGAGAACTGATTGTTTTGAATTCATTGGGCAGTGGTTCTGTTCCAAAAGTAAAAACCAACTATGGCCGAACTGTCATCCAACAGCTATTTTCGCGGTCATGAAGGTCTTGATGCCCATCGGTTACTTCCCTCCCATCAGCTATTTCGCATGGCTGATCGGAAATGAAGTAACACTCGAAAAAAAGGAACATTTCGTAAAACAATCACTTCGTAGCCGCTGCACCATCATGGGGGCAAATGGCCCATTGAATCTGCTTGTTCCGAGAGAAAAAGCTTCAGACCGACTACCGATGAATGAAAGTATCATTCATAATGTGACCGATTGGAAAACGCTGCATTGGCGCAGCTTGGAAGCCGCCTACCGCAATTCCCCTTATTTCGAGTATTACGAGGATAAGTTGCAGCCATTTTTTGAGCAAAAGCATACTCATCATTTTCAACTGGGGTTGGAATCAATTGAGCTTGTCTGCCAATTGCTGAATATCTCATTTAAACCAAGTTTTACGGAAGAATATCGAACCGATTCCGAACAAAAAGACCTGCGTAACGCTTGGAATAAACGCAACTACGCAGAAAATCAACCAGTGAAGAAGTTTCCGAAGTACATTCAGGTTTTCAGCGACCGACATCCGTTTGCTCCTGATCTGAGCATTTTGGACCTACTGTTCTGCATCGGCCCACAGGCTACGGAGTATTTGAAAAATCTTGAGCTGAGTGATCACTGAAACCGCCAACGGAATTCCGTTTGTTGATTTCGGTGGTGATGACGAAGTAATCCACTTTGCTCACGCCAACGGGTTTCCAACTGAGTCATACCGTTTGCTTGCCGAAGAATTGACCAAAAGGCACCGCGTAATTGGCATGGAGGCTCAACCGCTTTGGCCGAACTCAAGTTGGAAAGCATTTCATACTTGGGAAACTGCTGCGGATGATATGATCCGTTTTTTGGATGAAAGGCAACTATCAGGAATCATTGGTGCAGGACATTCTTTCGGGGCAATTGCAACTGTAATTGCTGCAAACAAACGGCCTGATCTTTTCTCAAAATTGGTTCTTGTTGAACCAGTTATCCTTCCGAAATGGATATACCGGTTGTCAGCATCAGCGCCTTATTGGTTCTTGAAACAGATGAACCCTGTTGCGAAAAAGGCCGCAAAGCGAACTGAAGTTTGGGACAATCGTGAAATGGTCTTCAATCAATTCCGTGAGAAAAAAGTGTTCTCAAAAATGAGTGATGAAGCATTAAGGGATTATGTAAACGCTGGAACTGAATTGACCAAGGAAGGGAAAGCCAAGTTGCGTTATTCCAAAGAGTGGGAAACGCGTGTTTACCTTACGGTGTCTGATCCTCGGAAGGAATTAGCGAAACTCAATGTTCCATTCATTGTGTTCAGAGGAAAAACTTCGGATACGATCACTTCCAAGGTTTGGCAAGAACTCCAATGTTTGAAAACCAACGGCACTTACATTGAAATGCCAAATTGCGGGCATTTGCTGCCCTTCGAAAAACCTAAAGAACTGGCGGAAAGCATCGCCCGATTCATTGACTGGGGAAGGTAGTTCGCCCTTACCTATATTTGGCATCCCTAAAATTGGAGGAGCATGAATATTGAATTCAACCGAAACGAAGATGTAATGAAGCAATTGATCTCCAGAATGGAGAGTCGGTTGGATAAGATCTACAAAGGCGGTGGCGAGAAGCGCATTGAGAAAGAGCATTCTAAGGGAAAAATGACCGCTCGTGAGCGGATTGCTGCGCTGATAGATCCTAATTCTGACACGATTGAAATTGGCGCGTTTGCCGGTTATGAAATGTATGAGGAACAAGGCGGTTGCCCCGCTGGTGGTGTGGTTATCGTGATCGGTTATGTCAGCGGCCGCCAGTGCATAATTGTTGCAAACGATGCCACAGTAAAAGCAGGTGCTTGGTTTCCTATTACTGGTAAAAAGAACCTCCGTGCGCAGGAAATTGCCATGGAAAACCGACTGCCGATAATCTACTTGGTAGACAGTGCGGGCGTTTATCTTCCAATGCAAGACCAGATATTCCCAGATAAGGAGCACTTTGGGCGGATTTTCCGCAATAACGCCAAGATGAGCAGCATGGGAATTCCTCAGATCTCTGCCGTAATGGGCAGTTGTGTGGCTGGTGGCGCATACTTACCGATCATGAGCGATGAAGCCTTGATTGTCAACAAAACAGGAACAATTTTCTTGGCAGGATCCTATCTGGTAAAAGCCGCAATCGGTGAAAACATCGATAACGAAACTTTAGGTGGTGCAACTACTCATTGCGAGATCTCTGGCGTAACGGATTACAAAGCCGAAGACGACCAAGATGCGCTGAATACCATCCGCGAACTGATGGATAAATTGGGTGATTATGAGAAAGCGGGATTCAGCCGTGAAGAACCTAAAGCACCTAAGGAAGACGAAAAGGAACTGCTTGGAATTCTCCCCGAACTGAGAACCAAGGAATATGATATGCGCGAGTTGATTGCGCGATTGGTTGATGAATCGAAGTTCACAGAGTACAAGAAGGAATATGGAAAAACCATAATTACCGCTTATGCAAGAATTGATGGTTGGGCCGTGGGAATTGTGGCCAACCAGCGCAAAATTGTAAAGAGCGCGAAAGGCGAAATGCAGTTCGGTGGTGTGATCTATTCAGATAGTGCGGACAAGGCCGCTCGCTTCATTATGAATTGTAATCAGAAGAAGATCCCGTTGGTCTTTTTGCATGACGTAACCGGTTTCATGGTCGGTTCACGCTCAGAGCATGGAGGCATTATTAAAGATGGCGCCAAGATGGTCAATGCCGTTTCGAACAGTACGGTTCCAAAATTCAGCATTGTGGTTGGCAACAGTTACGGTGCCGGTAACTACGCCATGTGTGGAAAAGCTTACGACCCCAGACTGATAGCAGCTTGGCCAACGGCAAATATTGCGGTGATGGGCGGTGCACAAGCTGCTAAGGTTCTGCTTCAAATTCAGACAAGTACGTTGAAAGCACAGGGGAAAACCCTTTCGCCAGAAGACGAAAAAGCATTGCTCGATAAGATCACACAGGACTACGACAACCAGACATCGCCATATTATGCTGCGGCAAGGCTTTGGGTAGATGCTATCATCAATCCATTGGATACGCGCAAGTGGATAAGTATGGGCATTGAAGCTGCGGAGCATGCTCCTGTGGAGAAGTTCAATGTTGGAGTTATCCAAACCTAATTAGCAAAAAGTGACCAGTGAAAAGCGAACAGTAAAGGTTAGCCCCAAGAAAGCCTACCTTACATTTTTCCTTTTTCTTTTTTCCTTTTTTTCCTCAAATGGCCAGACGCTGAACTCAACCCCGTCTGACCTAACAGCAAACTCGGACGCCCCTTCACTTAAGGTTCTTTCTTACAACATTCACATGTTGCCGCCCTTGGCCAAATTCACGGGTAAGCAGCGCAGAGCTAAACGGATCGGTGATCTTCTGAAAGATTCCGATTTTGACATCGTTATCTTTCAGGAAGCTTTTCATGGTGCCGCCCGAAGGAAAATAGCGCGCAGAATGAGGGATAATTTCCCTTACATCCTCGGCCCTGCCAACAGAAGATGGTATTCCCTCAAAACCAACAGCGGTATTTGGATTCTGAGTAAAATTCCTTTGGAACAATTGGCTGAGCTTGATTTCGAATACTGTGAAGGTCCTGACTGCTGGGCACGAAAAGGTGCGTTATTGGCAGAAGGTGAATACCACGGACAGAAATTCCAAATTCTTGGAACACATCTGGAAGCAGGAGGCGACAAGCACGAAAAGGTTGGTCAATACCGAGAGTTAGCTGAGCTTTTTAACAAACACCGAAAAGAAGGTGTGCCGCAATTGGCCGCAGGAGATTTCAATACCCAGAAATTCAAAGACACCACTTGGTACAACCAGTTGGTGAACATCCTTGGTATGGAAGACGGGCCAATATTAAGCGAACAGCAGTATAGTAGCGACAGCTACATCAACGATATCAAGATACAGCGGGGCGATAAGAAGAAACAGGGCGTTATCGACTTCGTTTTCTATGGTGGAAATGGCATTGATGCCAAAGTGAACCGCTATGTCAGAATGCCGCAATGGCAGTGGTCAAAACACAGGAAAGACCTCAGTGATCATTTCGCTGTTGAGGCTCAGATCCAGTTCAAACAATAATCAATCTCGAACTACTCGGAGAATCTCTCTCTTACCATCAATCTGGAGTAAAATAAGATAAACCCCAGATTCACTTGGCAGTTGAATGCCTGCGGTTGGATAGCTTGTGAAACTTTGCACCAAATCTCCGTTTGTGGCGTAAACCTGGATTCGCTTAACCTCCTTTGAATTGATCCCTTTCAAATAAACCAAACCCTTGGAAGGATTTGGGTAAATGCTAATGTTATTCAAGTCTTGTTTGGCTACCGACAAGGAAACGGGAATTCCAGACACCAGATCAGAGGCAACAAGTACGGGAGTATGATCAGCCGTATTGAACATGGATTCGAACGCGGTGATCTGTGGGGTGTTGGTCGCAAACATCTCTTGTAGCCATTTCTTGGGTACCGATTGGTAATAGACCTTGGCGGAAGCACTAAGCGTATCATGTTCGCCTGAAACTGGAACATGGAAATGAATTACATCGGTTCCAGAACCTTCAAACCCATCGAAGTTGAAATCCGTATCAGCCAAAGCATTTCCTGCAATTGCCGTAGTATCGTAAACCGGATGAGTTGCAGTAAATCCTCTGGGTGCCAACCGGTTATCCTTCAATGGAGAGTAAGCGCGTTCAAGTACGGTAGTCACGTTCCCGTTCACATCACCCATCACCATCTCGTAGATCTGAACTTGATCTGAACTTGAAATCACATTGAAATGCGGTTCGTGTGTGGCATTCTCCCCTACTATATTGTAGTCATTGTCCATCAATCCTGAACTGAAAATGGTGTCGCTGTACTGATTCGTGACGACAAACTCAACAAAAGCTCTTCGGCTCGGGTAGCCTGAAGGAAACTTATGTCCTGTGAGGTTGCGCAGTTTCAAACTGAAGAACGCGGTGTCGTTACCTGCTCCATCGAATTCCAGCACGGCTGAAAGAGAAAGCTGTTGTAAGTTGCGCAAGGTTCGGGCAATGGTAGAGTCAAAGTGCACTTCATTTGCCCGAATATCCAATTCAACCCGATTTTCCTTCATTAGCTTCAGCATAAAGGAGTTACCTCCTACCAGTTCGTGTTTACCGAAAGGACTACGAGGCTGCAGCACCTGATAATTGGCAGCGATCACAACCTGATCTGTAACTCTTGGAATGTGGCAACCTTGGCAAGTGGTTCCGCCAACTTCGGCAGAATAGTCTGAGTTCAGCCATTCATGGTATGTGGCCTGTTCCACAAAGGTTGTTCCGGTGAAATTCCCTTGTAGATCGACACTGCTGGTGAGCAAAGAATGGCATCCTGCACACACACCAGCATCCGTAATATGAGGACTGTATTCTGGGCTTACACCGACAAAACCTTGCATGGGCGCCTGAAGAGGTTTTTCAAACGGTCCATACTCAATCATCTCTTCCGCAAAGTGTAATTCTCCAGAATGATTTGAACCCAAGAACTGATCGGTCTGCTTGTGGCAGGCCATGCAAGAGACGCCATCCTGCCCCATTCGGTCATGCTCCAGGTCTGAAAGTCCGTAGGGCCCGTAACCGTAAAGGTGATAGCTGTATCTGCCAAGCGGAGCATGGCAACTGGTACATTTATCTTCCAACTCAGCCTGATGCTGCGGATTAACTGCGCTTTCATGACTCATCTTAGCTCGGAAAAAAGGATCTCTGCCAGAATTTGCCATCATACCGGCACGCCAAGTTGTTACCGGACTGATATCATTGCCTTCTCCATCTACGCTTGCATATCCGGTTGGGTCATAACCATGGCATCCATCGCAATTACCTGAGGTCATGAAATGGTCGTTAGCATCAAATGGAAGGTGTTCCCAGCCACTCGTTGTATCTCGCGAATATTCCATACTGCCACCACTCAAACCACTGGCACCAGCCAATGACTTTGACATGAGGTAAACTGAAAAAACGATAACCAACAGTACGATGGTTCTGAGAGAAAGCTTCACCTCGCTAATTTATTGCTTTTCAAAGCCTCGGAAAGAAATTGGGAGACTGGTTTTGACAAACAAAAAACCCTTCCGCAGAAGCGAAAGGGTTCTTACGTTTTTGACGTTCCTAGCCCACCTGTCATCTATCCTGAAAAGCAACTGGTATCTGATCAGTATAATCAAAATCGTTCTTTGATGGGTCAAAATATACCCAAGCCTCTTCTTCTGGAGTCACCTTGTCACCTTCCATTACATCAACCGCAAACTGATAACTCTGATTCTCGAACTTATAACCTTTCATCACTTCAGTATTCAAATGAATGCGCTTATGCACACCCGTGTTAGAGGCCACATCAATAATGTATTCTTTATCAAATTCAAGATTGAACTTGAAATTCCCGCTACGCTTTACCATTTGCTGTTCCATCAACTCAACACTCTGACTAAGATGATAGTATCGATAAATGGTTACTGAGCTCACTACCGTTTTATCCTTTTTATCGCAGAGCAAATCGCCCTTAACGGTTAATGTTCCATAATCCTGGGCCATAGCGTTTGCTGCAATAAGAACAAACAGTGCAACGAACACCTGAGCATAAAGTTTTGTGACTATTCGAGTAAACCAATCCATGACGTTGAGCTTTTAAGGGTTATGTTGTCCTTAACGGTTTCTTTTAATTTTCCGTTCCACTTTATCGGCCAACGACCATTTTCAGCGATTAGTGACCGGATAGCGGTGATAAGTGACATCACCAAGCAGGCTAAAACTTTGAACGCGAAACAGTGAGTCCTGAACTCAGTGAATTCTATCTTTGCGCCCCAAATTCAATTTATTCGGATGATCACAATTACTCTTCCAGACGGAGCCAAAAAGAAGTTTGATAGCGGTGTAACTCCAATGGATGTTGCCATGAGCATTAGCGAAGGACTGGCGCGAAACGTCATCTCTGCCAACGTGAATGGCAAGAAGGTGGAAACTGTGACCCCGATAACGGAAGATGCTGACCTGGTGCTCTACACCTGGCGTGAGAAAGAAGGGAAAGAAGCATTCTGGCATTCCTCCGCGCATGTGCTTGCGCAAACACTCGAACATCTCTATCCCGGGGTTAAACTGACCATAGGACCAGCCATAGATAACGGATTCTATTACGATATCGACCTCCCAGATGGCAAGACCATCACAGATGCCGATTTCGACAAGATAGAAAAGCTGTTCCTTGAATTTGCCCGTCAGAAATTCGAATTCAAAATGAAGGAGGTTTCCAAGGCTGATGCTCTTCAGTATTACAAGGAGAAAGGAAATGAGTATAAGGTGGAGCTTATTGAAAATCTGACGGATGGAGACATCACTTTCTGCGACCATGCAGATTTTACCGATCTGTGTAGAGGTGGCCACATTCCGAACACAGGTTTCATCAAGGCAGTTAAGATCATGAACGTGGCCGGTGCATACTGGCGTGGTGATGAGACCAAACCTCAGTTGACCCGAGTTTATGGTATTTCGTTCCCAAAGGACAAGGAACTGAAAGAGTATTTGGAGATGCTGGAGGAAGCCAAAAAGCGCGACCACCGCAAGCTTGGCAAAGAGTTGGAACTTTTTACCTTCTCTCAGCGCGTTGGTCAGGGTCTTCCTCTTTGGTTACCTAAAGGAACAGACCTCAGAAAGCGATTAGAGTCCTTCCTTCAGAAGCAGCAGGTTGAGGCCGGTTACGAGATGGTGATCACACCGCATATCGGATCCAAAGAACTTTACGAGACATCAGGTCACTATGCCAAATATGGAAAGGATAGTTTCCAACCAATTGACACTCCGCATGAAGGTGAAGAGTTCCTTCTGAAACCGATGAACTGTCCGCACCATTGCGAGATCTACAAGTTCAAACCAAGATCTTACAAAGACCTACCTGTTCGGTTAGCAGAGTTCGGAACGGTTTACCGATATGAACAAAGTGGGGAGTTGCATGGACTTACACGGGTACGTGGCTTTACACAGGATGATGCCCATATTTTCTGCCGACCAGATCAGGTAAAAGAGGAGTTTGTAAAGGTGATGGACTTGGTGCTTTACGTACTCAACGCGCTGAAATTCACCGAATTCACGGCTCAGATATCTCTTCGCGACCCTGAAAACAAAGAGAAATACATTGGTTCTGAGGAGAACTGGGAAAAGGCTGAAAGAGCCATTATTGAAGCGGTTGCAGAGCGCGATATCGAAACCGTAACCGAATATGGCGAAGCGGCTTTCTACGGTCCAAAACTGGATTTCATGGTCAAGGATGCGCTGGGAAGAAGTTGGCAATTGGGAACAGTTCAGGTTGACTACAATCTACCAGAGCGTTTTGAGTTGGAATATGTCGGTTCAGACAACCAAAAACACACACCTGTTATGATCCATCGCGCGCCATTTGGCTCCATGGAACGTTTTGTGGCAGTACTGTTAGAGCATTGTGCAGGTAAATTTCCGCTTTGGTTGACCCCTGATCAGGTTGCAATTCTGCCTGTTTCGGAGAAATACAACGACCACGCAAAAAAGCTTTCAAATATCCTTAAGAATTACGACCTTCGCGCCCTTGTTGACGAGCGGAACGAGAAAGTAGGGAAGAAAATCCGTGATACGGAGGTAAATAAGGTTCCTTACATGGTAATTGTCGGAGAAAAGGAAATGGAATCTGGCAAGCTATCGGTAAGAAAGCAGGGAGAAGGAGATCTCGGAACGTTCAGCATAGAGGAATTTGCCAAAATAATCCAAGATGATATTGAGGCAGACCTGAAGTTAAATTGAATAGTAACCAAAACAGAATAGACCATTAGAAGACCACGTAAACCCGGTCCGCGTTTCGTCCGACAGGAAGACCCGCACAAGATCAATGAAAGGATAGACGCACGTGAAGTGCGATTGGTCGGTGAGGGAATTGAGCCGGGTGTTTACCCGATTCGAAGGGCGTTGGAATTTGCAGAAGAACAAGGACTTGACCTTGTAGAGATATCACCCAATGCGGATCCACCCGTATGCAAGGTGCTTGATTACAAGAAGTTCCTGTTTGAGCAAAAGAAGAAGCAGAAAGAACTGAAAGCCAAAGCCACCAAGATCGTGGTTAAGGAAATTCGGTTCGGACCGAACACTGATGACCATGACTTCGAGTTCAAACTCAAGCATGCCAAAGAGTTCATCGAGCAAGGGGCAAAAGTGAGAGCATTTGTATTCTTCAGAGGTAGGTCTATTGTGTATAAAGAACAGGGAGAGATCCTACTATTGCGTTTGGCCAACGAGTTGGAAGACATCGCAAAAGTGGAAATGCTCCCAAAAATGGAGGGAAAGAAGATGTTTATCATCATCGCTCCGAAGAAAGGAAAGAAGTAAACAGTAAATCAATTAATAACGTTATGCCTAAGGTTAAAACAAACTCCAGTGCAAAGAAGCGATTCAAGTTCACCGGTACTGGAAAGATCAAACGTAAGCACGCGTTCAAGAGTCACATTCTTACCAAGAAGACCACAAAGCAGAAGAGAAATCTGACGCACGCTACTTTGGTAAGTGCTGCTGACACTCCGAATGTGAAGCACATGTTGAAGGTTTAATTCAAAGTTTAACCCGGTTTTAAGCCATTAAAGAACCACATTGAAAGTGGGCGCTTAACGCCAAAAAGAAAGTAAAATGCCAAGATCAGTAAATGCAGTCGCCTCAAGAGCAAGGCGCAAAAAAGTCCTCAAGCAGGCCAAAGGTTACTTCGGAAGAAGAAAGAACGTTTGGACGGTAGCTAAAAATGCCGTTGAAAAAGGTCTTCAGTACCAGTACAGAGACAGAAAAGCCCGTAAACGTGCGTTCCGCGCGCTGTGGATTCAGCGTATCAATGCTGGAGCTCGTCAATATGGAATGTCTTACTCTGTTCTGATGGGAAAACTGAACGAAAAAGGAATTGACATTAACCGTAAGGTGTTGGCCGATCTTGCCATGAACGAACCAGAAGCGTTCAAGGCAATTGTTGACCAAGCGAAGTAAATTCAACAACCAAATAATGGAAAGGGCTGTTTCGAAAGAAATGGCCCTTTTTAATTTTAATCATGACGGATAAGCAGCAACGAACAGTGTTCGGCCTAATGGCAGCCAACGCCTTGCTGTTTGTGATCATCTTTCTTTGGGTTGGATCCAATTATCGGCTTGCAGCGGATGACCTTTACTACCTATCGATGGTAGATCGATTGGGAGTTTGGGATGCCATGGTATTTCATTACAACAATTGGAGTCCGCGATGGTCCTCCTCTCTTCTGACCAATATTTTCCTGCTGTCATCCCAGAGTCGATTTTTCCCTTTCGCATTTCATCTCTGTACGATCTCATTCGGAGTTGCAGCAATCTGGTCATTTTTAGCTGCTTTTAGAACCGTGCTTAGATTACCACTCAATTCTCTGCAAATCGGAATAGCGGCAACTTACTTGCTGGCCGCCACCTTCTTGGTATCCTTCGCAAAAAACGATAGCTGGTATTGGCTAAGCGCAGCTCCATCATATATCTGGGCAAGCTTTGCCGCTCTTTTCGGAGGCTCTCTCCTACTTCATAGCTGGAATTCGATTCTCAGGCGACTGCTGCTTTTCATATTCTTTCTTTATGCAGGTGGCGCCAGCGAAAGCGTTGCAATTTTCTCGTTGCTGACCTTGTTCTTCATAGGCCTGAAAACCCGTGGATCAGCAACTTGGCTGGACAGTAAGGCCCTTCATCTGGCAATTATTGCGTGCATGTTGGGCTTCGGAGTCAATATGCTTGGACCTGGAATTCAAGTAAGACGGGAGCACCTACCGCAATTCCCAATAGAGGAGAAACTACTTATAGGTTTTTGGAACTATATCAAATTCAACCTGATGGAGATTCCATTGAAGCTGCCGTTGTTAATTCTTCTTATGGCACCATTTGGTTTTCTCGGACGTAAGCAACTGCAGTTCCAACTGGTTTCTATCAAGGAGGTTCTCTGGGTTAACCGAACAATCTGGATCCTTGCCGACCTCACCATTCTCATCCTGGCAATGGCCTTGGGTCTTGTAATGAGCGAAATGGGCCCTACAAGAACATGGTTTCCGATAACTTTGGTTGTTGTATCTGTTGGTGTTGTACTGGCATATCAGCTGGGTACATGGTTTTACATTCAAACAAAGGGAAGACTATTCCATTTGGTAATTCTTGCTCTTGTGACCGTATTCGGCTTTCAACTTTTTAACGGTATTGACCAGATACGAAAGACAACACGCTACGCTCAATCGGTAGATGAGAGAATGAATCATATCAGACAGATTCAGCAAGACCAAGACCTTGTGGAGTTAGAACCACTGAGCGATTCCGGTTGGTTGTTCAGCGCGGAAATATCAACGGATACAACACATTTTACCAACAAGCACTTGGGGTTATTCTTTGATCATCAATTTCAGTTTGTGCTTAAAGACACCGTAATTTCGAATTGATGAAACGGCTCATACCGATACTGCTCTTTCTGCCATTAGGAGTATCTGCCCAGTGTTTGGATACGCTCAGGTTTGCCGACCCCTACCCAGGATGCAACTTGGAGTTCATTCCAGTTTGCGGATGCAATAACGTTACTTATCGGAACTACTGCTATGCCGAGGCAGCCACAGTAACGCAGTGGGTAGATGGTCCATGCGAAAATGTTGCAATCAACGTTTATCCAAACCCTGCAACCTACTGGCTTTATGTGAATGTTGTAACGAAATATGAAAGTGATGTTAGGCTTTTCATTTTCGATAGAAACGGCAACATTGCCTATTCCAACTACTTAACTGAAGTTACCAATGAATATCTGACCATACCAGTGAACAATCTGGGCCATGGTATTTACATTATGATGGCCGAATGCAACGGTTATTCACAACTGTTGAAATTCGTCCGATGGGAACAGTAGTTGAAAGCAGGGATTACCTAACTTTAACCCTTTAATGGAAGCAATGCTTTCTGAACCCAAAACTGAAATATTCGAAAACGTAAAGGAGATATTCTCCAATTACTTGGGTAAGCACGGACACCGCAAAACCCCAGAACGGTTTGCCATACTCAACGAGGTTTACAGTAGCGATGGTCACTTTGATATCGAATCGCTTTATGTTCAGATGAAAAACCAGAATTACCGGGTAAGCCGCGCCACACTTTACAATACCATCGAGCTTCTTCTCGACTGCAAATTGGTTACCAAGCATCAGTTTGGAAAGAACATTGCCCATTTTGAAAGATCTTACAAGTATGCACAACACGACCACCTCATCTGTCAGGATTGTGGAAAAGTGTTCGAGTTTTGCGACCCGCGCATTCAGCAGATACAGAATATGGCTGGCGACATACTTGATTTTACCATCACCAATCATTCGCTGAACTTCTACGGCAACTGCAAGCAGCTGGCCGATACAGGAGCTTGCGACCGTATGAAACAGAATAACTGACAATGGAATACACCATTACCGACCAAGGAGCATACAAGCTCATTACACTTTCAGGAAGATTGATTGAGAAATCACAGGCTGAAGGCCTTATCAAAGAATTTGAAGGGTTTACTGGCACCGGGAACAACAAATACCTGATGAGTCTGGGCGATCTGGAATACGTGAACAGTACTGGTTTGAACTTGCTCATAGGCATGTTCACTCAGGCACGCAACGCTGGTGGCGAATTGGTTATAGGTGGAATTTCACCCAAAGTGAAAAAGCTGATGGTAATGACCAAGCTCGATTCCATTTTTAAGATCTATGATTCGGTTGAAGCTGCAGCCGAGAATCTTTAACCCGCAATAGCACAGATTTGAAGAAGGTAGACGTACTCTTGGGGCTCCAATGGGGAGACGAGGGAAAGGGAAAAATCGTTGATGTACTCACGCCAAAGTATGATGTGATTGCACGCTTTCAGGGTGGCCCAAATGCTGGTCACACGTTGGAGTTTGAAGGAATAAAGCACGTTCTGCACACAATTCCTTCAGGTATTTTCAGAGAGAATGCCATCAATGTGGTGGGCAATGGAGTTGTAATTGACCCGATCATCTTCAAAAAGGAAATAGATAAATTGGAAGAACGTGGCATTGATGCCACCAAGCGTCTGAAGATCTCCAAGAAGGCACATCTTATTCTTCCGTCTCACAGATTATTGGATGCAGCATCGGAGGCCGCAAAAGGCGTTGCCAAGATCGGAAGTACGCTAAAAGGTATTGGTCCAACATACATGGACAAGACCGGAAGAAACGGTATCCGCGTTGGTGATATTCTGACACCCGATTTTAAGACTCGCTACAACTTTCTGAAAGAAAAGCACGAGCAGATGCTCGGACACTACGGTGCTGATGGAGTGGATGCTGAAATGGAACTACAATGGCTGGACAGTTTGAACACGCTTAAGCGTTTTGAACTGATTGATAGTGAGCCTTTCTTGAACGACCAGCTAAAGGCTGGGAAATCCATTTTGGCAGAAGGCGCGCAAGGCTCGTTGCTTGATATTGACTTCGGATCTTATCCTTTCGTAACCTCATCGAACACGGTCTGTGCAGGAGCTTGTACAGGTTTGGGAGTTGCTCCAAATAGAATCGGAAATGTGATAGGCATTTTCAAAGCGTACTGCACAAGGGTTGGTTCTGGACCTTTCCCTACCGAGCTTTTCGATGATATTGGTGAAAAATTATGTGAGATCGGTCACGAATATGGCTCCACTACCGGACGTAAAAGACGCTGCGGTTGGCTTGATATTCCAGCGCTGAACTATGCCATCATGATCAACGGAGTTACCGAATTGAACATGATGAAAACCGATGTTCTTGATACGTTTGACACAATTAAAGTGTGTACTGCATATAAGGTTAATGGAGAGATTACCGATAAAATGCCTTTCGATCTGAATGAGACTGTAGAACCTGTCTATACCGAAATGAAAGGTTGGAAAACCGACCTCACCAAATTCAATAATGGAGATGAACTTCCTTCCGAATTGAAGACTTACATCCAGTTCATTGAAGAGCAGACCGGAGTTCCAGTTTCAGTGGTCTCTGTTGGCCCAGACCGGGAACAAACCCTTATTCAAGACGTTACCTCAGTAGAATCCATCTAAGTCAATTGAAATGGCAGTTGTAGTTGCAGCAATCTTATTATTGGGAATCGGTTTCGCTGGAATCGGCATCAAGTTGTTGCTGAAAAAAGATGGGAAATTTGCCGGCACATGTGCCAGCAATAGCCCATTTCTGAATGAAGAAGGTAAGCCGTGTAGTTTCTGTGGCGCCATGCCTGACGAACAATGTCAGAAACCAAGCGAGGCAGCTTAGTTCTTTCTGGAATTCCAAGTATTTACTTTTCCCGAAGCATCTGAATAGATCAGCACTGCATTCAGTTGCGAATCTGATTCAATCAATGCCTTAGCACGATCGAAGCCTAATGCCATGCAAGCTGTAGCATAGGCATCTGCGGTCATGCAATCGGGGGCAAAAACAGTGGCGCTCAATACATCCGTCCTTGCCGGATAACCCGTTTTGGCATTCAGTGTATGGCCAAACTTCTGGCCGTTTATCTCAACAAACTTCCGATAGTTGCCCGAAGTGGCCATTGCTTCATTGTTCAACTCAACAGATAAAGCCAATTCATGCTCCAAGTTCTCAGATGATGGCTGATCAATGCCAACTTTCCAAGGTTCATCGTTCGGTTTTTTACCAGAAGCTCGCAACTCACCTCCTATTTCAACGAGGTAATTGAATATTCCTTTGCTTTCCAGGTAACGGGATAGAACATCCACTGAGTATCCCTGTGCTATAGCGTTCACATCCAACTGCACATTCGAATCTCTCTTCGTGAAATTTCCATCTACGAATTCTACCCGCTGCAAACCAACGAATTGCATGACGCTGTCCACTTCAGATGAATCCAGTTCTGCGGTCTTCCAATCCCTTTCGAACCAGAATTTCATCAGCGGAGAAACGGTTATGTCAAAAAGGCCATCGCTGGCAACGTTCACTTTTTTCGCCTGTTTCACAACTTCCTTAAACATTGCAGGCTGTTCCAGATCATTCACCTCGCCCTTATTCCATTTGCTGATGTAACTACTTTCCTGATAGGTTGAAAGCACTCTATCAAAAGCCAGCAATAAGCTATCTATCTGATACTGATGATCAGTTCCTTGATTGAAATAGATCACCGAATAAGTAGTTCCTTGCGTGAAACCTGTGGCTTGCATCCGTCTCTCCTGCGAGCAGGAAATAAGCAAAATGGAAATGGCGAAAACAGTGAGAATCTTCTGCATCCCACAAAAGTAAAAGCAGACTAAGTTATGTCCTACTCACAGCCGCGCTCTTTAAGTAACCGGGTCAGTTTCTCATCAAACGCTTTGCGTTCCTCACCAACTTCCAACTCGTTCTCTATAATGGAATCAAGCTTGAATTTGATGACCTCGGCCAGATCCAAGCTTCGACCTACGATACTGTCCTTGTACGGCTCTAAGGCATCCAACCTCTGCTGAAGCTCCTGCCTGTAAGGTTCTGGTGTAGCCGGAAGCATGATAGTATCGTACATGAACCGCATTTTATCTGCCAGTTCAAATCGTGCCTTTCTCAACTCAACAGCCGTACAATGCAGATCCGCCATGAACACAACTGGATCGATCTTAGGTCCAGAATTCTCTTCTTTCGGAGCCTGGTCTGAAGAACAGCCAGCAAAAGTTAATACTGCCACAAAGACCACAGTTCTTATCAATCTACCGTAGGCCATTGAATCAGATTTACAACGTTATCCCCGATTTTTCTTCCTGTTTCCAACCCTTCAATGTTATCCATTGGATAATGAATACCACCATAGAAACGTGAATTCGCACACTCCAAAGACATATCCGAAAAATTGGTAAAGTGGCGTATTCCGAAACCATACTGAAGACCAGTTCGGTCAGAAAGGTCATAGTTACCATCTCCATTGGTGAACATCTCCGTAAAGACCTTTTCACCAACACCAATCTCGCAAGAGTGTCCAGATGAATACGCAGGGAACGGTGGTGTGCCGATCACTGTTTGAAAACTCGGGTCAATGTACTGATGGATGTACGAAACCGGACGGATTAAATCATATTCATACTTACTTACCCAACAGGAAATGAATGCATCATTTTCGGCAAGCCCCAACTTGGCATAACCAACAGCACATTTTGCCAAACTTGCGTCAACCTCCTCTAAAAGCTGTGTCATGATATTGAAGGTGTGTCCAGCTGGTGTGCACGTTTTGAACGGGTCGTCTGCCCAAAACTTGGCAATTTCAATTTCCTCTGCTGAGTTATTGGTTACCTGATTATAAACCTGCATGGCCTGATCATAGAACTCAGATTGAGGATCAGTTGAAAACGCTTTGGGCGCGGGAGGTTGTGTTTCGCTAATGTTGACTGCAAGGAATGGACGACATTGAGCCCAATATGGACTTATCGGATGTGCCACAGGTCCAGTTGGAATCCAACAATTCGGACCTTCTGGAAGTTCATAGGGCAACTGAAACGCATCCAGATAGGACTGATGGCCGCCATCGCCCATGGAAAACTGATACAATGCCTCGGCAATAGCTTTTCCGAAAGCAACTGAACGCTCAGCAACTGGTAGTGGAAATTCCGCAGACCGCTGATTATAATTGAACTCCTCCATCTGATTGATCTTCTGAAGATTCTCTTCAGAAAGGTTAAGATCAAACATCTTACGCATGGTTTCTGCTACCGCAGCGTTGGCTGCAATACTCCAGTTATATGCTTGATCAGCCTCTGGTTTTGGCAATGCATTGGCCGACAATCCATTTATCTGACCAGCAAGACTCTTTGCTCCGTCAATACCTGGAACAACGGCCTCGTAGGCAGCAATACCAACATAAGCAAATGCACGCGCAGCCTGTGGAGGAAAGAACCCTGATGTTTCTTTCGTGATCTGACATTGTAGATTGTAATACTGACGTAGGAAGTCTCCTGAATAGACTGCCGTTTCTTGCGATTCCGTTACTGGCTCATAACGCTCACAGCTGCTAAAGAGCATAACGATAACTGCCAAAGCAGCAACAATAGATTGAACTCGTCTCATAGTTTTGGGGAATTGGTATAGTGCAAATTTAGAGCATTTGACAAATTGTTGGACTTACGACAACAATCATCAGATGGTTCCAAAAAGAAATAAAAAAACCCCGTCACTTCCGTAACGGGGCTGTCTTTGAGTTCCTGCTTTTAGTGAGCCACCTCAGCTGCTGGAGCTGCTTCTTCAGCAGCAGCAGTAGAATCGGTTGAGGCACCGTCTAACGGCTCTATCTCAACGGTTGCTGGAGCTACAGCAGTTGTATCAGCCACTGGTGCTTCCTCATTTGTAGCAGTTGACGAGCAAGCTGCTAAGCTCAAAGTTGCAATTGCAACCAAGAACAATTTTGTTGTTTTCATTTGTTAAAATGGTGATTAAAATTCGCGTCAAAGTTAGATTGCGAATTCATCCATTTCACATTGGAAACCTTCTGCGAGAAAATAATTATCGGTTGATTATCAATCTGTTACACGTACAATCTTCACAAACCTCGTCAGATAGTACTCGTAGGCATCGAAAGCCGTAACAATAACACCCCGCGCATTGCTTGTTGCGCTATGAATAAACCGAAGCGGTTCTCCCGCATCACTCACAACAATCCCTGCATGTCCAACAGGGCGTTTCTTTTTGTCTCGACCAGAAAAGAGTATGATGTCTCCTTTCATGCAACTGTCTAAAGGAACCTCCAGGCCGAAAACTGCCAATTCTGGAGTTGAACGTGGTAAGCTGATTCCGAACTGAGAATAGACATAGTTTACAAAGCCGCTGCAATCAAATCCATCCGGAGAACAACCACCATACTTATAAGGAACACCAATGAGCGATTGTGCGAAACCAATTACGGAATCGAGTTCCAACACGGTGGCGTTCATTGAAGTACTGTCTACGGATAGCGAATCTGCTTCTTGAGCCTGTGTTGATGTGAAGCACATCAGCAGGATGCCTATGAAAAATCCATATCTCATTACCTCAAAACTATCATCTAGAAACAAAAAAAGCGGCTCAAAATTGAGCCGCTTTGAACATTCAGATGTTCATGATCATCCACCGAAGTCGTCAAAAGACACATTCTCTGGCGGAACTCCCCAGTCATCACACATTTTGATAACCGCTTGGTTCATCATTGGAGGACCGCAGAAGTAGAACTCAATATCTTCCGGAGCATCATGATGCTTCAAGTATTGGTCTATTACCGCGTTGTGAACGAACCCGACAAATCCATCTCCGTTAGGATCATTGATGTCTTTCTTCTCTACCCAGTTATCTTCTGGCTTGGCATCGGAAAGAACCATGTAGAATTTGAAGTTCGGGAACTTCGCTTCGATGTCTCTGAAGTAATGGATGTAGAACAACTCGGCTCTAGAACGGCCACCGTACCAATAAGACACTTTACGTCCTGTTTCCAAGGTGCGGAACAAGTGGTAAATGTGCGAACGCATTGGCGCCATTCCTGCACCACCACCGATGTAAAGCATCTCAGCATCCGTGTCCTTGATGAAGAATTCTCCGTAAGGACCAGAAATAACCGCCTTATCACCTGGCTTCAGGTTGAAGATGTAAGATGATGCAACTCCAGGGTTGATGTCTGCCCACTTGTTGTTGGCTCTATCAAAAGGAGGTGCGGCAACACGCACATTCAACATGATGTTTCTTCCTTCCGCTGGGTAAGAGGCCATTGAATAAGCTCGAACAACTTCTTCGTCATTCTTCATAACCAAGCCGCGCATGGCGAATGGTCCTTCACTCCAATCCTTCTCAAACTTATCTGGCTCGCCCGGGTGATCCTTAGGGTGAGCAGAAATATCCATATCCGAGAATTTCACCACGCATGGAGGAATCTTGATCTGGATGTAACCACCGGCCTCGTAATGCATTTCCTCAGGAATCTCTACTACGAATTCTTTGATGTAAGTAGCCACATTGTAGTTGGAAACCACAACTGCCTCCCACTCCTTGATACCGAAGATCTCTTCTGGGATACCGATCTTCATATCCTGCTTGATCTTTACTTGGCAACCCAATCTCCAGTGGTCAGCAATCTCCTTTCTTGAGAAATAAGGTGTTTCTGTTGGAAGTATCTCACCTCCGCCTTCGTAAACCTGACACTTACACTGCGCGCAAGTACCACCTCCACCACAAGCAGAAGGCAAGAATATCTTGCTGTTTCCCAAGGTAGAAAGGATGCTACCACCCGATTCAACCTCTATCTCCTTCTCACCATTGATGAGAATCTTGACAGGGCCAGATGGTGCCAGTTTCGCCTTGGCAAAAAGCAAGAGCGATACGAGTAGAAAGATCACGATCAGGAAGACAACAACACTGACAGTGACGATTGTAGATGTGCTTAGTAGAACCATGTTCGTTAGCTGATTAACTTCTTAAAGTTCGATTCCCATGAAACTCATGAATGCAATACCCATAAGTCCAGTAATAATGAATGTGATACCCAGACCTCTCAATGGAGCTGGAACACTTGAATAACGGATCTTCTCGCGGATGGCAGCAATGGCAACAATGGCCAAGAACCAACCAATACCAGAACCGATTCCGAATGCCGTTGCCTCGCCAATGTTAGCGTACTGACGCTCTTGCATGAAAAGCGCACCACCCAGAATAGAGCAGTTTACCGCGATCAACGGAAGGAAGATACCAAGTGATGAGTACAGCGCTGGCGCAAACTTCTCAACGGCCATCTCTACCAACTGAACCATGGATGCAATAATGGCAATGAACATGATGAAGCTCAAGAAGCTAAGGTCCATCTCCGCAAATTGTGGTCCGAGCCAAGAAAGGGCTCCTTCCTTCAACACGTAGTTCTCAAGTAGGTAGTTTACCGGTACCGTAATTCCGAGTACGAAGATCACCGCAGCCCCTAGACCAACACCTGTCTTAACGGTCTTACTTACAGCCAAATAAGAACACATGCCTAGGAAGTAGGCAAAGATCATGTTCTCAATGAAGATGGCTTTTACAATTATATTGATGTATTCCATTGTCTTTAGCTTCTAGTTACAAGTTTCTAGCTGCAAGTATTAAGCTTCAATAAGTTTTGTGTTTCGCGCACGCTGAACCCAGATAATGGCTCCAACTGTGATGAGAGCCATTGGTGGCAGAATCATCAGACCGTTATCTACGTATCCCAGTGCGTACAGGCCAGATGCCTCTGTTGCCAAGGTTCCGTCAGAAAGCAGCGCTCCCACTTTGTGCCCGAACAATGGGAATCCCCAGATCTTCCCAGAACCGAGAATCTCACGGAAAACAGACACAAGAATCAGAATCACCCCGTAACCAAGTCCGTTTCCAATACCATCCAAGAAAGCTGGCCAAGGCTTGTTACCAAGCGCAAATGCCTCCAACCGTCCCATGATGATACAGTTGGTAATGATCAGACCAACGAATACCGAAAGCGCCTTACTGATATCGTAAACAAATGCCTTCAGAACCTGGTCTACAAGAATTACCAGAGCGGCAACAATAACCAACTGAACAATGATTCGGATACGGTTCGGGATCATGTTTCGCATTAGCGATACGATAACGTTACCGGCTGCCGCTACAAACATTACAGAAAGGGTCATTACAAACGCCTGCTTTACCTGTACCGTAATCGCCAAAGCCGAACAGATACCCAATACCTGTACCGTGATCGGGTTATCATCATCCAGCGGATTGCTGATAAGCGCCTTATTCTTCTTAGAGAACAATGGCTCGCTTGGCTTTTTTACTTTTTCAACTGCTACTTCGCTCATTGTGAAGTTCTTTAGTTCAATATCTTAATCAACAACAGTAGTGTCTACCACTTCCACGTTAAGAGAATCCATTGCCATGGTCAATGAATCTGCAACAACTTCTTCCACTTCTGGTTCAGCTGGCGTTTGAAGTCCAAGGAAGTAAGGCTCGTAAATTTTCAGTGTACGCACCAACATTTCGGTTACACCGTTACTGGTAATGGTTCCACCAGAGATGGCATCTACACCGTGCGGATCGCCTTTTGCACCACCTTTAATAACCTTGATTCCAGTGAAATCGCCATTCTCATCAAAAATGGTCTTACCCTCGAAAGGCTTCTGGAAAGATGCTTCCTTGATCTCAGCACCCAGACCTGGGGTTTCTGACTTGTGATCGAAAACTGCACCTACCACGGTCTTACCATCGCTGGCAACAGTTACGTATCCCCAGATCGGTCCCCAAAGTCCAGTTCCTACCACTGGTACAACGTAAACATCCTGACCATCCTTATTGAGCACAAAAAGCGGGTAGTTCACTCCACCTTCGCCCCAAGACGTCAAAGCTGCTTTCATAGCTTCCATATCTCCTGCATTGGCTTTGTAGATGTTAGAAAGACCTGCTTTGTAATCCTTCAACACATCAATATCGAACGCATTCACCTCCGTTTCCTTAACCGCGCCATTGGCATCCAACACAACCGCCTCAACCAAGTACTTCTCGTAAGCTGCTTTTGCTTCGCTGGCATCAACAGAAATGCCTATACTGCTCAGAATGTTCTGACGCTTCTCATTCGCCACATTCTCGTTCTGCATTGGCTTTAGGCTCTCTGAGGCCAACGCTAAAAGCGTTGCTACCACCACAACCATTACCGTTGCGAAGATGAATGTGTACTTGTTACTATTTACATCAACCGCCATCGTGTTCAATTATGAATTAGGAATTAAGAATTATGAATTGGGTTGTTTGACATTTGAACTTGTATCTGTAGGAATGCTTTTGTTCATTTTTAATTACTCATTCCTAATTTTTAATTTGAGACGGCTGTCTTAACAGCAACGCGCTTCAATCTTCTCTTGATGTTACCCTCTACCACGTAGTGATCGATGAGCGGTGCCATTACGTTCATGAACAGAATGGCAAGCATGATTCCTTCTGGGTAAGCTGGGTTGAACACGCGAATCATGATGGCCATAAAACCGATCAAGAAACCGTAGATGAGTTTACCTGTGTTGGTCTGTGCTGCAGTAACAGGGTCTGTGGCCATAAACACAACACCAAATGCAAAACCACCAACAAGCAAATGCTCATACCATGGGAACTGCATCAATCCGTTTGCACCGAATGCGTTGAAGATCAACCCCATGGTAGCACCACCAAGCAATGCAGAAAGCATGATTCTCCAGCTTCCGATTCCAGTTAGAAGAAGAATGCCTGCGCCAATTAGAATGGCCAGTACAGATGTCTCGCCAACCGAACCCGGAATCAATCCGAAGAACATTTCCTCGGCTGAGAATCTCAAACCTTCCAAACCGCCTTTCATGGCAGCAAGGTCTCCAAGAATGGTTGCTCCTGAGATAGCATCATTGGTCAATCCTTCGTGTACCCAGATCTTATCTCCCGACATGAATGTTGGATACGCGAAGAACAGGAATGCCCTTGCAGTCAGTGCCACATTCAAGATGTTCATACCAGTACCACCGAAAACCTCCTTACCGAAAACAACGGCAAAGGCTACGGCCACGGCCAACATCCACAATGGAATATCTACAGGAACGATCAACGGAATAAGCATACCTGTTACCAAGTAGCCCTCTTCTACCGAGTGACCTTTGTACATGGCAAAACCGAACTCGATACCCAGACCGACCGCGTAGGAAACAACCACCAACGGAAGCACCTTGATCAATCCGATGCTGAACATATCCATGAACGTTGCAGTGGCCAACTCGCCCAACTCGCGGTAGTGCTGGTAACCTGCATTGTACATACCGAATAGCAGACACGGGATCATGGCTGTGATAACCACAGACATGGTTCTTTTCAGGTCGATACCATCGCGGATGTGCGAGCCTGAGTGCGTCACCTCTTCTGGCGTAAATGCGAACGTCTCCAACGCATCAATAGCGGTGAGCATCTTATTGTACTTCTCGAACTTGCCCCCTTTTTCAAAAGGAGCTTTCATGTTCTGGAAGGCTGTGTGCAAAAACTTCATTGTGCCTTATCGTTTAACCACATTCTTTTTCAATGAGCTCCAAGCCCTCTCTTACGATCTTCTGTGCAGGCGTTTTTGACGTACACACATACTCGCAAAGAGCAAAGTCCTCATCATCAACCTCGTAAATACCAAGGTTTTCCATCAATTCAATATCCCCGATCATAATGGCCTTCAGCAAATGCTGTGGGTAAATATCCATCGGGAAAACACTCTCATACTCGCCTGTTACCACCAAAGCGCGTTTCTCGCCATTGGTATTGGTATCCAACTCATACTTCTTACCCGGCATAAGCCAAGAGAAATAGCTGCGCGACATGGAGTGCTTGCCTAAACCCGGGCCTGCCCATCCTTCTGTAATGAAGAACTTGGCATGGTTCCCTTCTTCCAATACGGTTACCTCCTTATCAAAGAATCCAAGGTTGCCATCGGCACCAACGTTGCTACCTGTAAGCACGTTTCCGCTCACATAGCGGTTATTGGTTCCGTTCACATCGCCAACAAAAGACTTTAGCGCGGCACCCTGTATGGTTCTGTAATACTTTGGATGACTGACCACTGGGCCGGCAACAGCCACAATTCTGGTTGCATCATACTTTCCGGTAAGGAATGCACTACCTATCAATGCCACATCCTGTGCAGCCACGGTAAACACCACCTCTCCTTTGTTCAATGGCTGAATGTGGTGAATCTGTACACCTACATTGCCCGATGGGTGCGGACCACTGAACCAGTTTACCTGTACTCCTTTGGCGTTTTTCAGCACGTTAGATGTACTCAGATTTCTGTGAAGGTTCAAATGCACCTTGCCGTCTGTCAGTTGCTTTAGCGCATCTAACCCTGCTTGGAACTCCTTGTCCTTTCCATTGAGCACAAAATCCACATCGGCAGCCAATGGCGCACTGTCAAAGCCAGAAACATAAATGGCCAATGGCTCATCTGCTGGTCTTGCAACGGTAGCGTAAGGTCTGCGCTTTATGAACGGCCACAGGCATTGGTCCAACAACCGTTGTTTCACCTGCTCGCGGGTCATGGTGCTCGGGTCTGAAGCGGCAAACTCGGCATAGCGGGTTTCCTTATCTGCCAGTATCTTGATACCGAGTATCTTTCTCTTGGCTCCACGGATAACCTCTACCACCTCTCCACTTACCGGTGCTCCAACCTTTACCTGATCATACTGCTTGTTGTAAAACAGCGGAGTACCGGCCAATACCTCGGCTCCTTCCTTAACCAGTAGTTTAGGAATGAAGTTCTTGAAATCGGTTGGTTTTATCAGGAAAGTGTCGGCTCTCTGTGCGCTACCGATCACCTTGTCGGCCTCTCCTTTGAGCGGAATGTTGAGGCCCTGTTTGATCTTGATGTCTTTTGACATATTTCTACGGATTTCTCGTCCTTAAAATCGCGGCAAATTTAAGAGAAACCCAATTGGCACTATGCCCATATTTGACCCCTCTCTAATTTAGAATGGTTCTAAATAATACCATTGTTCAACATTGAAACGGCTTTAATTTTAGGAAATCAAAACTTGTAGCTATACCCAATCCTGAACACCTGCGTTTCGTTGTAATTGGTGCTGGTGTAATGGAAGCCATCACCCTGAATGGATTGGCGGAGCACCAACGTGTTGGCAAGGTCGGTGGCGTTGAGGAACAGTTCGCCTTTGCCTTTTTGGATGGTCTTCTTGACGCCCAGATTGATGGAGAACCGATGGCCGATGGTTCCCTGCGGGATGATGTCGGGTGCGAGGTAAATGAAGGTCAACTGCGCGCTGAAGTTCTTGGGCAGGTTGAAGTTGTTGTTGAGTTTGACGTTGCCCGAAAAGACGGTCTGTCTTGGAGCAGTGAACGTGTTCTCAATGGGGTATTTGTTCACCACGGAATAGCTTTCAATGATGTTGTAGTACCCGGTCATGTTCAGGTCGAAGGTGTACCATGAGGCCACCTTTTGCGAGAGCACGACTTCGAGGCCCGTATTGTAGCTGCGACCTGCATTCTGAAAGATGGCGTAGATGAGTTTGGTACTGTCCACCGAACTGGAAATGCGCGTGATGGTGGCATCGGCCAAACGGTGGAAGGCAGCCGTGTAGAAGTAACCAGATTTCCAAGAGGTCTTGTAGCCCAATTCGAACAGGTTGGTGAACTGCGGTCGCAAGGCCGGATTACCAACTTTGATGATCTCCGCGTCATCATATTTTGGGAAGATACGGATATCGACCTCATTCGGACGGTCGACCCTGCGGTTGTAGAACAGGGTCAGTTTATTGCGGTCGTTGATCTTGTAGGCGAGTCGCACGTTGGGGAAAGGCTGCACGTAATCGTAGCCATCGCTCTTATAGGTGCTGTGGTCGGGATTGACCTTGTAATCCACCTTCACGTATTCCACCCGCATGCCGACCTCGGCCTCGAAATGCCTGTTTTCGAACACGTAGGTTCCGTAAGCGGCCGGGATGATCTCGTTGTACGTGGCCCAACCTCCGGCATTGGTGTCGAGGGGCGAATTGAGCCCGGCAAAGAACTGCATGTTTGTGGGAATGTTGCGGTATCGGAACTTGATTCCCGCTTCCAAACGACCGTATTTCAACGGCTTCACGTAATCGGTTGTCAGGTCCATCACCTGCTCATCCGACAGCAGTTTGAACCGATCGTGGCCGGTGTAGGTGGGATAGATATTATCGAAGAAATACTGTTCGTTCTCTCGGTGGAACGTGTAGTTGGCTCCGGCTTTCAGCACGTGGCCGGGTTCCTTGAACTTATGTTCGAACTGTGCGGAAGCAAGCACCGTTGTTTTCAGTTCATCTTCCAAAAATTGCCAGAGACGCAGACGGTCAGTGAGGTCGGCATTGAAGAAAGGTTCATCGCCATTGTCCAAGATCTTCTCCGAACCGAAAAGACCAGAAACGTTGAGTGAATTCGCATCATTGATGTACCAATCAAATCCCGCCTTGGCTGTGGCGAAATGCGTATCGCGGTTCCGCTTGGTCTGCTGTTGAATGATGGTTCCATCATCGTAGGTCCGTGTCACGAATTCATTCTTGTTGAGCGTCTGCGTAAAGAGGTAATCGGCCTGAAGGAAGAGGTTCACTTTACCTTTTCGGTAATTGAGTGAAACACTCGGATTGACCTTGGGCGTGGCCTGATACTGCGGTCGGATGGTGGGCAGGTTCTGCTTACGAACCCACAGTGATCCAACTCCGCCCGTAAGACCAACCTTTCCGTTGAATCCGCTTTTATCCTCCTTTTTGAAAATGATGTTGACGATACCTGCGTTTCCGTTGGCATCGTACTTGGCCGATGGATTATTGATGACCTCGATCTTTTCAATGGCCGAAGCAGGAATATTATCCAATCCCGACTGCGAACCGAACCCTGTCAGCGCGGTCTGTTTACCATCAATGAGCACGGCCACCTTATCATTTCCACGCAGTTGAACCTTCCCATCTTGGATTGTCACACCAGGAAGATTCTGCATGGCCTGAAGCACCGAACCGCCTGTTTGGCTCACGTTCTCATCTACGGTAAAGGTCTTCTTGTCCAGTTTCCCTGCAACGGCATCTTGTTTGGCTTCAATCACCACTTCATCCAATTGCTCCGAAGCCGATTCGAGGGTAATCACATTGAGATCGAGGAACGGTGAAAGCGTACCGACAAACACCGATTGCCATTTGGTGGCATATCCGATGTAGGAAACCTCCAGCAGGTAGTTGCCGGGCTTCACATCCGCCATGGTGAAACGGCCTTCCATATCGGTTACCGTACCCGTGACAAAGGCCGTGTCTGAAGCCGAATTCAAGACCACATTCACGAATGGCAAAACTTCCGAAGCATCTTTTACCTGACCGGATACGGTTACAGATGTGTTCTGCGCAAAGCCCATTGAGCCTAGTAACAACATCATCCAGAAACAAAAAATCTCCTTCATCTCAACGCCCTCTCTTCTGATTCAATTCTAATCGTCTTCCTCTTCTTCGTGCTCAGATTTTTGGATTTTCTTGACAGATGAACCATCTGCGGTTATCATCAACTCCATTTCTTCCTCACCTTTCTCAACCTCAAACTCGTAGAACGTACCATCAGGACGTTCTGCCAATTCAGATTCCTCCACTTTGTAGTCTCTGAAAGATGTGTTGAGAATGTGTTTCACAGAACCTGGGATTTCTTCCATTTCTATGGCATGTTCCGTTTCTGTCCAGGTTCCATCTACCTTAAAGTTTGCAGAGTACTTCTTCCCATTCTGTTTAAAATCGGCCTCCCATTCGCTTTCACTTTCTTTTTCCCATTTCACTTTTTTGGCATCTGGAAATTTCTGTTGGAAAGCAGTGGTCACTTCACTTGGAGCTGTTTCATTTTTCTGGCCGCAGGCCGCGGTGCCGAGCATGGCCACCGATAGGACAATAAGCAATGATCTGTTCATGGTTAATGTTTTTGATTTTGTTGAATCAAAGGTTCTACCCGAATTGGTAGAGATTCTGAATTTTCAGACTCTGACGGAAAAAACATGCATTCCGTTCTCAAATTGGTAGGAAATAACCCATCCGTAACGTTGGCATATCTCCTTGACGATGGCCAATCCGAGGCCGCTACTCTGCTTGTCTTGCGATGAGCGCGCAAACCGCTCGAAGACACGGTTGGCATCCAACGCACTTTTCCCTGAGTTGGAAACCGTAAATCCATTCCTGTCCGTTTCGATGATGATGGTGGCAGCTTCCGAACTGTGCGTAATGGCGTTCACCAACAGGTTATTGATGAGCATTTCCATCAGCGTCCGATTGCACTCCAAACTCAACGCATCCTGAGAAAAGCGTTCCACCGAAAGGCGTTTCTGCTTGATGGGATCTTCCAGCAGTTCCAGGCTTTCATCCATCACCTCCGCTACGGAAACGCGTTCCACATCTGCAAACTGGCTGTTCTCGATCTTGGCCAACAACAATAGGTTCTTGTTGATGCGCGACATGCGCGAAAGCGGCACGGAAACACCCGAAACCACCTCGGCCTGTTGTTCAGAAAGCGCCTTATCCTGTAGGAGCAATTCAAGCTTCGTGCGCAATACGGCCAACGGGGTCTGTAATTCGTGCGAGGCATTTTCAATGAAGGCCTTCTGCTGGTTGTAGACAGAAACGCTGCGCAGAATGAGCCTTTCCAGTTCCGAGTTCAGTTGTTCGAACTCCTCAATGTCGCTTTTCTCGAAAGTGATGTTCGGGTTTCGGTTCAAGTCGAAAGAGGAAAGGCGTTCCAGCGTGTCGTAGAACGGTTTCCAAACCTGTTTGGAAATACGCCTGTTGAGGAGAATGAAACCCAGCATCAACAGAACAAAAAACAGGACCGTTACGGCTGCAATAGCAGCCAGCGTTTCATCGGCCTCCTCCACGTTGGTTTCTGTTTGAAAACGGTACGATTGCCCGTTCACCGTGAAGTAAGAGACCAGTCCACGGAACCTGTCAGTTTCCTGTTCTCCATCGAAATCTGTGGTGCGCGTAATGAGATAGAGACTGTCCTTCGTCTCCACTTTATTTGGTATCAATTCCAAGGTGGTTCCCGGCTCCAGCACCTTCCATAAGGCCAGCATTTGTTCTAGCTGCTGCGGGTCGATCTCCGTTTCCGAAAGCTTGTTCTTAATGTGGTGTTTGACGATGTGATTGTGCTCGTCCAACTCGCTCAGCCAAATAGCATCCACCACCAGATAATAGATAGGAATGCTTGCCGCCAACAGCAGCAGCGAAAACACGGCAAAGGGGCGCAACGGTTTGTTCAGCAGTTTGGTCATGCCTTCCATTTGTAGCCCGTTCCGTAAACGGTGGTGAGGTAATTGCCGTAGTTGGCCTCGGTGAGTTTCCGTTTCAGGTTCTTGACGTGGGCGTAGATGAAATCGTGGTTGTCCATCATGTCGGCCAGGTCGCCAGAAAGGTGTTCGGCCAACGCGCTTTTGGAAATGACCTTGTTCCGATTACCCAGAAACAACAACAGCAGGTCGAACTCCTTCCGCGTCAGCGTAATGAGCACATCATGAATGGTCACGCTCCGAGCGGGAAGGTCCACCTTCAATTCGTTCTGCCGAATCACATTCGAGGTGTCGAACTGCTTTCTGCGGATAACGGAAAAGACCCTTGCTGAAAGTTCGGCCAAATGGAAGGGCTTGGCGAGGTAATCGTCCGCCCCCAACTTCAGCCCGCTCACCTTGTCCTCAATGGAATTCTTGGCCGAGATGATGATCACCGCATCCTGTTTCCCCTGCTGACGCAAGGTTTCCAGCAGTTCCAATCCACTGCCATCGGGTAGCATCAGGTCCAAAAGAATGCAATCGTAATCGTAGAGGTCGATGCGCTCCAAGGCCGCGTTCTTGTCAGCCGCCACCTCACACCGATACTGTTCGCCCGATAGGTATTTCACCATATCGGCCGCCAATTCGTGCTCATCTTCTACGATCAGAATTTTCACTCAACGAATGTAGGGCTGCAATTCTGAAGAGATTCTGAATAAATCAAAACCCCACACACCATTCATAAGCACAGATAGCAATTGGGGTTTAAACTGCCTTTTCATCCTTATCAGTTTATCACCTCGCTTTTCACACCTCACACTTAAAGCCTCAAACCTCACCGATCGGTACACTTTCTGCTTCCGCTCAACGTTACGCCTATCTTTGCAACCTCAATGCGCACTGTCTTTACCTTTTTCTGTTTCCCTTTTTTCCTTTTTCCCCTTCTCGCGCTGGCGCAGAATGACGACTATTTCGATGAAACATACCTGCGTTACGAAGACCGCACCTACCAGCCCAACATCAAAACAGTTCAGTTCCATATCAAGAATGTTCCACTCAGTTTACCGGTAATAAAATTGGGCGTTGGAGAGCAGCTCGAAATGCACTTTGACGAGCTCAATGCCGAGTACCAGAACTACACCTACACCATTATTCATTGCGACCGCAACTGGAACCCCAGCAACATACCCCAGCAGGAATACATAGATGGCTTTCTGGAAGAGACCATCATCAATTACGATTTCTCATTCAACACGGTTCAACAGTACATCCATTATTCCTTTTCCGTTCCCAACCAGAACCTTCGCATCAAGCTTTCAGGCAATTACATACTCATGGTTTACAGGAACTTCAACCGAGATGAACCCATCATTACCAGAAGATTCCGTGTATACGAAGACCTTATCACCATTGATGCCCGTGTGCGCTTACCCATGGAGATCGGTAAAAGACGCACCCACCAACAGATAAACGTGGAGATAAACCATCCCGATTATCAGATTCGGAATCCCTTTGGAGACCTGGCCATTCATATACAACAGAACTACCGTTGGGATAACATAAAGACCGACCTCAAACCCATGTTCGTTAAAGACAAGCAGCTCATTTACAACAACATGGGAGATGTGGTTTTTGAAGGCAGCAACGAATTCCGTTGGATAGATACACGCAGCCTGCGTTACCAGCCGGAGAACGTCACCAACATCTGGTACGACCCCGACTCCATGAAAAACCACGTTTTTATGCTACCCGATAAGGTTTTCAGTAAAGACCACTACCGCAATGTTCCCGATATAAATGGAGCTTACAGCATTGATGTGCGCGAGGGCAATGACCCCACGCGCGATGCCGATTATGCCCTGGTTCACATGCAACTGCGTATGGATGATCCCGTAATGGATGGCGGCATTTATCTTTTCGGTGGCCTTACCGATTGGCAGATACGCCCCGAACATCGGCTCGATTACAACGCGCGAGACAAGGTCTATGAAGGAGAGATCTACCTGAAACAAGGTTATTACAACTACCAGTACATCTACGTGCGAGATGGCGAGACGGAAGGTGAGACCGAGCTTACAGAGGGCTCATTCTTTGATGCACGCCAGATCTACACCCTGTATGTTTACCACCAGCAGATGGGCTCTCGGTACGATAGGCTCATTGGTCATTCCATCATTACTTCGCAGACCTGGTAATGCCTACTTTACAACAAATCGTTAGCTTGCCCCACCCTGTTAACCATGCCTGAGAGAACCAAGATCTACTTTGCTTCCGACTTTCATCTGGGCGTTCCAAACAATGAAAGAAGCCGGCAGCGTGAACTGCAATTGATCCAATGGCTCAATGAGGTTTCAAAAGACGCCAAAGAGATCTATCTGGTAGGCGACCTCTTCGATTTCTGGTTCGAATACAAGAAAGCCATCCCAAAGGGTTTTGTCCGGTTTCAGGCAAAACTTGCCGAACTCTGCGATAATGGCATTTCTATCCATGTGTTTACCGGCAATCATGATATGTGGATGTTCAATTACCTTACCGAAGAGTTGGGTGTTACCATGCATCGCGAACCTGTAACCAGAGAATGGAACGGCAAACGCTTCTTCATTGGTCATGGAGATGGGCTGGGCCCTGGCGACCACAGCTATAAGCTCATCAAAAAGGTATTTGCAAATCCGATCTGCATCTGGCTTTTCGGCTGGCTACATCCAGATGTGGGTATCAGTCTCGCAAACTTCTGGTCTGGAAGGAGCAGAAAACACAACATGCCGCTGGATGAAGTGTACAACGGAGATGACAACGAATGGCTACTTCAATTCTGTAGAACCACCTTACAGAATGAGCATTTCAACTACTTCATTTTCGGTCACCGCCATTTGGTGCTCGATAAGCATGTTGGAGAAAACGCCCGTTACATCAATCTTGGCGATTGGTTCAAAGACCCGCATTACGCGGTTTGGGATGGCGAAGAACTGAAACTGCTACCTGCGGTTTTCAGCTAATCTTGCCACCAGATCGGCAACACGGTTGGAGTAACCCGCTTCGTTGTCGTACCACCCCACCACCTTCACCATTTTGCCGATAACAGAGGTCAATTCCGCATCAAAAATGCAACTGTGTGGATTGCTCAGAATATCACACGATACGATCGGTTCATCCGTGTACTGAAGAATCCCTTTCAAAGGCCCTTCAAAAGCTGCCTTCTTGAAAAGCACCTTCACTTCTTCCTCGGTAATGTCTGTTCTAACCATGCAGGTAAGGTCGGTAAGAGAACCGTTTATAACAGGAACTCTTATACCGGCACCTCCCAAATGACCCTCTAAGTGCGGGAATATTCTACCCAGTGCCTTTGCTGCGCCCGTAGTAGTTGGAATAATGGAATTTGCCGCAGCACGCGCTCTCCTCAGGTCGGAGTGTGGAGAATCATGCAGGCGCTGGTCTCCCGTATATGAGTGAACCGTAGAAACAAAGATGCTTTCAACATGCACAGCATCTTCAAGCACCTTAACCATTGGGGCCGCACAGTTTGTGGTGCAAGAAGCATTACTGATGATCTCTGAAGATAGGTCCACCTGATGGTCATTCACTCCCAAAACAACAGAGGGGATGTCCTTGTCCTTGGCAGGTGCAGAAATGATGACCTGCTTTGCTCCTGCCTTCAAATGTGCCGAAGCTGTTTCCCTACTTCTGAACAACCCTGTAGATTCAATCACAACATCTATGTTCAGTTCCTTCCAAGGAAGATCTGCAGGATTCCGCTCTGCAAATACCTGCACCTCATTATCATTGAAAACTATGGTCTTCTCTTTGGCCTCAACCGTTCCATTGAACTGCCTATGTACCGAATCGTACTTGAACAGATGCGCAAGTGTTTTAACATCAGTAAGGTCGTTAATGGCAACAACCTCAACTCCTTTTCTCTGAAGCAATGCCCGCATGGAAATACGCCCAATGCGCCCAAAACCATTTATTGCAACTCTCATATTCTTAATTGGATTGAATTAAAAAAGCCCCCCGAATATCGGGAGGCTTTTCTATTCTTTGGGTGTTAACCGTCAGTTCTTCACCACTTTCTTAACCATCATATCATTACCAACGAAAATGCGTAGGTAATAAACACCACTGGTAAACTGCGACATATCGATATCGAAACGGTGCGTTCCAACAGACATGTCGCGCGTAAGTACTGGCTTCACTTCTTTTCCAAGAATATCAATGAACTCCATTCTAACCTTGGCCGCGTCAAGAAGATTCATGGTAACTGCCGTCATATCGTTAGTAGGGTTCGGAGCAATGCTCAGATCGATCTGACGCTCAAGATCCTGCATCCCGATAGGACTTCCAGAAATTGTAAGGTCATCAATGTAGAAGTTGTTGCTTCTGTCTCCAGATATCCAACGGAACTTGACGCGCACGTTAGGCTTGTTACCGAAAGACCCAAGACCTATCTCAACATCGGTCCATGTGCTCTGAGCATTAGGACGATAGCTGTAGGGTACCAATCCTGAATTTGTCAACTCATATCCAGAGAAGGTCTCACGTGTTGACCAGCTCTCACCACAATCATCAGAAACCATTATTCTCAATTGATCGCTTGGTGTGTTGTCAATGGCAGCACCTGAATAACGGAACTGAAGTGTTGGGCTGCTTATGGTGGTAAGATCGTAAGAAGGAGAGATCAGTTCATCAATAGCTCCAAGGCTGTTGTCTATGTTGTACATTCTAACAGACTCCCAACCTGTTGAGCCTCCGTCCTGCCCGAAATACCATTCCCATTTGTTGTTTGAACCATCCTGATTGAAGACAACATAATCGCTAAGGAAATCGTCCTCACTCCAGTAGCTGTCCACATAACCCCAAGAGCTCTGATATTGAGCTGTGGTAGAGCTTACAATTACCATATCAGAAGCAGTTTCAGAATCAGAACCTATAGCATTGCTAACCTGAAGACTTACATCGTAAACACCTGGGGTATTGTAGGTAATGTTGTTCGGATTGGCGTTGGTAGATGTTCCTGGGTCTCCACCCTCAAACGTCCATAGATAATCATCTACATCACCGTTGTAGGCGGTTTCCTCGAAATCTACAGACTCACCCGCGCAGATCATTTTCTGCGTGGCAAAGTCGCTTCCTTGGTCAAAATAGAAGCTGGAGATCGGAGCACAATCAGGCTGTGTGTAAGGATCGGCAACACCGGTTGCTTCTAAATTCTCCTGAGATATGAGATAAGAACGGATACCAGGCTCACTTCCATCACCCTCCAAGGTAAAATCCATTCTGGCCTTCTGTCCCAAGGTGAACATGTTCATGCACACGTCATCCGAATAGTCCATGTAATTATTGAACATCTCACCGTCTGGATGCCCAGGACCACATGCCCCTACGTTGTATGGAGCGGTGTGATATGTGGCACTTCCGCCAAACTGACCCAAGTATGCCGGATTGTTTCCGCACACCCCGAAGTTAGGGTTGGCAGCAGGTGGCGTGTCTGCAACGTCATCCGATCCGCACAAGGCATCGCCCCACACGTGCTTAAGGCTCAACCAGTGACCTACCTCATGAGTAGCCGTTCTTCCTCCGCTGCTTCTTACATCAATGTTTGAAGCAATAACGGTAATACCATCAGTGGAAAGCAGTCCTGAAGCAGGGAACTGCGCATAACCCAGAACCGTTCCCGAACCTAGATCCATATCAATGTTGTTCACCACCCATACATTCAGGTAGCTGTAGGCATTCCAATAACTTACACCCTTGAATCCTGTTCCGTTGTTGGCATCGTTGGTCAACGGAGTAAACACCCTTACAATACCATCTGTACAATTACCCAACGGGTCTTTGGTTGCAAGTCTGAATTCAATATTACAGTCAGCAGGCAAATACGCCCCTTGCTGCTCTATGGATGCAGAAACATGCCAAAGTCCGGCCAACAGAACATCATCTGCATGACCCAACCCATCTGTAGATGCCTCTACCCTATGCTGACCGTCATAAACATAGTTTGCCAAGAAACCATTCTGGGCGTTGATGGCATTGGCCAGAGCAGTTGCCAGATCAGCCGTGTCAGCATTATTCGAGACATTGATCTCTACCACATTGTCAACCTGCTGTGCCAGAGTATCGGCAAGACCACCTGTTCCGTTGTTGAAATGGAAAGCGAAACTTTCTCCGTAACGATTGTTCAATCTTACATAAGCAGAGTCGTCAACAAAATCTGCCACTGCATCAGAGGTAAATACAAAATGGGTGTACTCGGTATCACCATAAAAGCGCTGGGGTGTGTTCACCGTATCCGGATTCAGCCTACGGTAATCTTCGTTGAGTACCTGCATCTGCTGTTCAACCTTGGTTTTGCTGATGTTCTCTGAACCACCATCATGTAGAATGTGGAACACCACAGGAATGATTCTCACGCCATTTGCGTCACGCTCCACATTAACTCTTGGATCCTGAGTGTATCTTCTTACTGCATCCTGAAATGCCTCGTACTTGGCTCTTTCCTGCGGGTCTTCAAGTTGTTTTTCTAAGGCTATGTGAGAGCCACACTTTACATGTTGCTGCGAAAAACCAGTGTACCAAAGGAACAGTGCACCTACAGCAAGTAAAAATCTTTTCATCATTTGAACAGAGTTGATAATGTATACAGAAGGTTAAGCTTCGTAAAATCCTTCTCGGGCAAATATAGAAAAAGAACTATCCGAGGAATTGTCGTTCACGTGCTTAATTGGTTCAAAAATCAGCGAATAATTACACTTCTAACCCTTTGACATTCAAAGTGTTCAGAACACGTGTTTCTCTGCATGGTAAGATGAACGGACCAATGGTCCGCTCTCTACAAACCTGAAACCCATGCCCAACCCGAGGGTTTCGTACTCTTTAAAACGTTCTGGTGTAATGAATTCTGCAACAGGAAGATGTCGTTTTGTTGGTTGCAGATACTGCCCCAGTGTAAGCACATCTACACCAACACTTCTCAGGTCTTCCATGGTCTCAATCACCTCATCATGTGTCTCTCCCAAACCAAGCATCACTCCCGATTTGGTTTTCATTCCGCCATCTTTAAGGCGTTTCAGAACTTCTAGGCTTCTATCATACTTTGCCTGAATACGCACTTGTTTGGTGAGCCTACGTACCGTTTCCAGATTATGGGAGACAATATCGGGGGCAACATCGATCACCTTCTGCAGATTATGCCACTCACCACGAAAATCAGGAATCAATGTTTCCATGGTTGTTCCCGGACTGTGCTTTCTGACCGCTCTGACCGTTGCCACCCAAATGTCTGCACCACCGTCTTCAAGGTCATCCCGATCTACTGACGTGATCACCGCATGCTTAACGCCCATCAGTTTAATACTCTGTGCAACCTTGTAAGGCTCCGTGATGTCCACTGTTTCGGGTCTACCTGTGTTCACAGCACAAAAACCACAAGACCGTGTGCAGATGTTTCCAAGTATCATGAAGGTGGCGGTACCCGCCCCCCAACACTCGCCCATGTTGGGGCAATTACCACTTTGGCAGATTGTATGAAGCTTATGTTCTTCAACAAGTCCTCTGACCTTTTGATACTCTTGACCAGTTGGCAGCTTCACCCTGAGCCATTTCGGCTTCGGGACTCTCTTTTCCTGCTCCTCCGTCTTCACATCTTCCATTACCTATACCATTTAACCCCGAAATTGAACGCCAAATAGAACGTCAGATAATAGGGGTCGTTCTTGATCTTGGCCATCATAGGAACATCTCTAATGTAATAGTCTATGATAACACCAGCCTCCAAACTCCGAACACTCTTCTCCTTTCTGGCATATTCAAAGCTGAATCCGAATTTGCCATACATTCCAGGGTAGAATTGCATCTTGTCTATACCAAGGAAGGGAGAGGCACTTCCAACAATATTCTCTTGAGTATGAAGAGTGTTCCCTTGCGCATCGGTCTTATTCGGATCATAGCGTTCGGTGGATACGCCCAAAAAGTTGGTTCCTTCCCATCTGGCTATATCCAAATAAATGGGTTTGGCCCAAGCCATGGAGAATCCCCCTATGTATAGGTATCGGATTTCAACACCCTTATCGAATTTGGCATACAGAACGTTGTGCCTTCCGTAACCGAGTCTGGTTACAACAACCTGATTCAACTCGCCATAAACATACCCTCGGGAATTCTCATAACCTTGATTAACAGTTCTGATCTCCTTAGGGTGCTCCATACTTACTGCTTCCAATTCGAAGAGTCTCTTTCGAAGAAATGTCTTGTTTTTCGCACGTCTCAGAAGTAAACCCCAACCTTGAGTGTGAATCATCCCTCCACCGGTGAATTCCTGCTTCAAAAGCACCTGAGTATCATCAAAACTTCGGTCTTTGATCTTGTCAGCAACAGATCCTTTAGGAACTTCAGGAAGCTTCAATTCTTCATCATCCTGTGCAGAAACCTTTAAGGAAATGCTTGCGCAAAACGCGAAAACAACAACGAAGAGCAGCTTCCTGTACATTAGCGCAAAGTTACAATAACTCATTCACCATATTCGATTCCATGGCCACATCTCAAGTCATTTACATTGGTGAGTTGAGCACAGAGGCAACGCACCTCCAAAGCTCTTCAACCATTAGAACTGATGCCCCGATAGATAACAACGGTTTGGGCAGAACGTTCTCGCCAACCGATTTATTGGCCACTTCCTTGGCCAGCTGCATGCTTACCATAATGGGAATCCGTGCAAACGAATCTGCACTTGACATAACTGGAACAAAGGCCAGCATGACCAAGATAATGGCTTCGAACCCAAGAAGGGTTGCCGAAATTCAAATAGAAGTTGAGATAATTGACCGTGGACTCACAGACACTCAGAAAACTGTGCTTGAAAAAGCGGCCCGAACCTGCCCTGTGGCTTTGAGCCTGAGCGAATCGCTCAAGCAAACCATAACTTTCAAATACCGTTCTTAGCTGTATCAGCTATTCACGCCTTGCTCAACAGGCGCATCGGCCTTTCCGTATGCTGGACAGTTTTCTGTAGTTCGGCAAGAAGAGAAGATCATGGCCGCAACCGCGATAACTGTTACAATGATGGCTGACTTTTTCAAAATTTCTATTGGTTTATTTGTTGATACGAACTAAAAACGTCCTAAAAGATCGATTTGTTGCCCTTAACGAGTTGCAAAAATATCCTTTGTGAACCGATTACGCGCTTTGCTTAAAAAGGTTTGACATTAGTTTTCAACATCGATCATTAAAAAGCCGACATAATTGTTAGAAAAATAATGAAACCCAAGATCGAATCCAGCTGGTTAGCCTTGTTACAGAGTGAGTTCAATACTGAGTACTTCTCACGCCTAAGAGAATTTCTGATGCAAGAGAAGGAATCGCAAACCATTTACCCACCAGGCTCGCTCATTTTCAATGCTTTCAACCATACACCGGTCAGCAAGGTCAAAGCCGTTATTCTTGGTCAGGATCCATATCATGGCCCAGATCAGGCGCACGGATTATGTTTCTCAGTGAATGATGGCATACAGTTTCCTCCATCCTTACAGAACATTTTCAAGGAACTACAGACCGATATCGGCATGGAAACTCCAAAGTCAGGTAACCTTACCAAATGGGCCGACCAAGGCGTTCTGCTTTTGAATGCGACATTAACTGTTCGGGCAAAAAATGCTGGTTCTCATCAAGGAAAGGGCTGGGAGCAGTTTACCGATGCTGCCATACAGAAGCTATCAAATGAACGCAAAAATCTTGTTTTCCTGCTTTGGGGCAGGTATGCACAGAACAAAGAATCGCTGATCAACAAACAGAACGGCCACCTTATTCTGAAAGCACCTCATCCATCCCCATTGTCTGCGTACTCAGGTTTTTTCGGTTGTAAGCATTTCTCAAAAGCCAATGAGTTTCTACGGTCAAAAGGTATTGAACCGATAGACTGGAATTTGAATACACAATGATCTACGTGTTCTACGTTCAGTTGTCGTGAAGCGAACCGCACACATATTGCTCCTGCTCCTTTTCTCTCTGAATGGGGTTTCCCTTTTTTCTCAGAACCGGGTCAGACTAATTGTGGAACAATCCGAAGCACAAATCACCAAGAAAAAGCTTTATCGGATTGGTGGACTGAAGGAGTTCTATCCAGATTCGATAAGTGCTGTTGAGGCAATGGGGCAATTGATAAAGGGGCTTCGGAATAATGGCTATTCGGAATCGGGAATCGATCAGCAGGTTTGGAAAAAGGATACCGCCATTGCAAAGCTCCATCTTGGGCAAGCATATCAGTTCAAAACAATTGATCACGGAAATGTACCTGATGAGGTTTTGCGTAAGATCGGTTTCAAAGACAAACAGTTTGACCACGCCAATATGAGCGGAAAACGACTGAACGGATTGAAAAACCGCATCGTACGATTCTACGAGAACCGAGGGTATCCGTTTGCCGAAGTGCATTTAGACAGCCTGGTATTGGAAGGCAACAAGCTTACCGCACGGTTGAATCTTGAACAGAATCAGCAATTTACCATAGACAGCATCATAGTAAAAGGTACAGGTCGCATTAAACCGAAATATCTACAGAACTATCTGGGAATCAGGCCAAAATCCCTTTATGATGAAAGTAAGATCAAGCCCATTTCAACACGGGTAAAGGAAATTGCCTTTGTAAATGAGGTCAAACAGCCTGAAGTGCTTTTCAACAATGGCAAGGCCAACATCTACATCTACTTGGATAAGAAAAGGGCCAGCCAATTTGATGGTATTCTTGGTGTGTTGCCAAGCAATGATAATCCTAAGAAGGTTATTGTAACAGGCGACCTGAGCATTAAGTTGTTGAGTGCTTTCAAACGGGGCGAGCTCATCAGCCTCAAGTGGCAGAGTCTGCAACCACGCACCCAGAATCTGAACATTCAGATCACCTATCCTTTTCTCTTCAATACGGCCTTTGGTGTGGATGGTACTTTCGAACTATACAAACGGGATTCACTTTATCTCAACCTTAGAGGGAACATAGGTGTGCAATACCATTTGGTGGGCAATGACCACATCAAGGTGTTTGCTGACATCCGCTCTACCAATGTTCTGGCGCAATCAACGCTTACCTCAACCACCACGCTGAACCCAGACAACGTGGATTCCAGAACGCAGCTTTATGGTTTCGGTTATAAGATGCAGCGATTGGATTATCGGATCAACCCACGTAAAGGGTTTGACATTTATGCTGAAGCCAGTGCGGGCACCAAGAAGATTCTGCCAGATGCCACAGTGGAAGTAAGCAGATATGACGGATTGAAACTCAATTCATTCCAAATGAATGCCGTTCTACAAGCGGCATACTTCTTCCCTATTCCGAACAGAAGCACCATAAAAGTTGGCTTTAACGGTGGTTACATGCGCAGCCAGAATCTGTTTGAGAGTGAAGCATTCCGAATTGGTGGGTTGAAAACGCTGCGCGGATTCAACGAAGAATCCATTTATGCCACCTTGTTTGGAATTGGAACCGTTGAGTACCGATTTCTCATCAACCAGAACAGCTATGTTTTTGCATTCTTTGATGGAGCTTACTACGAGAACCGAGCCACCAACAAACGCATCACCGACCGACCGTTCGGCTTCGGTGTAGGAATTTCCTTCTACACCAAGATCGGCATCTTCTCGCTCAACTACGCTTTAGGAAAGCAGTTCCAGAATCCAATCGATTTCCGTGCTGGAAAAATCCACTTCGGAGTTGTGAGTTATTTCTAATTGATTTTCTCAGCTCCACGCCTATTCCCTAACTTCATCGCCCAATGGAATTTGCGTTTTTAATTGTTGGATTGTTGGTCGGTGCTGCTGTAGGCTTTCTTCTTGGAAAGCGAGGCGGAACAGGTAATGCTGACAACGGTGAGCTGGAAAAACTGAAGCTGGAGAAAGCCGCTCTTTCTGAGGCCGAGAGACGGCTGACAGAAGATCGAAACCGGTTACAATCCGAATCCGCCAACAAGGATGAACGCATCAGTCAACTGAATGGCCGCATTGAAGCATCGCTTGCCAAATTTCAAGAACAGGAGAAACGGCTGACCGAGCAGCGTCAGGAATTTGAGGAACTCAACAAACGGTTCAACACGGAATTCGAGAATCTCGCCAACAAAATTCTGGATGAGAAATCCAAGAAGTTCACAGATCAGAACAAGGAGAACCTGGAAACGATTCTGAAACCGTTGCGCGAGAATATTGAGAAGTTTGAAAAGAAAGTTGAAGAGAAATACGACAACGAACAGAAGGAACGCGCCACGCTAAAAGGCGAGATCAAGATGCTGCACGACCTGAACAAAAAGATCAGCGAAGAAGCACACAATCTGACCACCGCGCTGAAAGGCGATAGCAAGAAGCAAGGTAATTGGGGCGAATTGATCCTTGAACGAATCCTTGAAAATTCGGGTCTGATCAAAGGCGAGGAATACTCCACGCAAGAAACCACATACAATGAAACGGGCGACAGGCTACAGCCTGATGTAGTGATTCATCTTCCAGACGAAAAACACATCATTATTGACAGTAAAGTGTCGCTGGTGGCTTACGAACAGTTCGTGAATGCGGATACGGATGAACAACGCGAACAGGCCATGAAGGCGCATGTGCTATCCGTTAAGACGCACATCAAGGGTCTCTCCGAAAAGAATTACCACACGGCCCGCGGCCTGAATAGCCCTGAATTCGTGTTGATGTTCATGCCCATTGAAAGTAGTTTCAGTCTCTCTGTTCGTGCAGATGATGAACTGTTCAATTTTGCTTGGGATAAGCGAATTGTGATTGTGAGCCCATCTACGCTACTTGCAACTTTGCGCACCGTGGCTTCTATCTGGAAACAGGACCGACAGACCAAGAATGCTCTTGACATTGCCGAAAAGAGTGGCCGATTGTATGACAAGTTCGTTGGTTTCGTTGAGGACATGCAGAAGATCGGTGACCGACTTCAATCCACGCAAAAAGTCTATGACGAAGGCATGAAGAAGCTTACGGAAGGAAGAGGCAATCTGGTGAACCGGGCAGAGGAATTACGACAAATGGGTGCCAAAGCAACCAAACAACTTCCCAGCGAAATATTAGGTTTGGAGGATGAAGATCAGTAGGGTTCTCGCACTTTTCTTGGTTGTTCTTATCATGGCTTCTGGTTGCTACACCGAGCGGATTTCCAACCAGAACCTATCGTATCTGTATGACCGTGATGCGTCTTTCCTTCATCCGGAGTTCAATATTCTACACAAGGATGATAGTGTAACGGAACTTCATTTCCGTATCAACTCTAACGAATTGCTCTATCTGCAACATCCAGAAAGCAAGTTCTATTCAGCGTTCTTCCGTATTAGGTATGAGGTTTATACGCAGCTGGAAAGCAAACTTCTGATAGATAGTTCGGTGGTGCTGTTTGCCGATAGCAACTTGGTAATGGATGGAAAGACCATCAGCGGGATTCTTACGATGAAGCCAAGTCAAGTAAAACAGGCGTTACTCAAAATCGATCTGGTTGACCTAAGGAGAAATTCCCATGTTAGGCGCTATTACCAGATTGACCGTGAGAATCCCAGTTGCAGACAATTCTTCACCCTACGTTTGGCGGATAGCGGTTACCCACTTTCGCGCAGTTACGTGAAGAATGATGAAGTGGTCATTCTGAGTCATTCCAGTGGAGCAAAAAGCGCCAAGGTGCGGTTTTACCATCGGGAATTCCCATTGCCAAAACCTCCATTCTCGGTTGAAAACCCTAAGGTTTTCGATTATGAGGCCGACAGCATTTTTACGATGCAATTGGACAGACCATTCAACTTCAGACGGGAAGGATTTTACCATATCCAACTTTCGGACAGCACTAAGCACGGGTTCACACTTTACCGCTACAAAGAATCATTCCCAGAGGTCAAAACGGTGCAGGATCTGATTGAACCACTGCGATTCATAAACAGCAATTCGGAGTACAAAACGCTGACCGATGCCGATTTTCCTAAAGCTGAGGTTGACCGTTTCTGGTTGAAGCTTGCTGGCAATCAGGACCGCGCGAAACTTCTCATTCAGAAGTTCTATTCAAGGGTTGAAGATTCAAACGAGTTCTTCACATCTTACACGGAAGGATGGCGCACAGACCGCGGCCTGATCTACCTCATCTTCGGTCCACCGAACATCATTTACAAGAACTCCGCTTCAGAACACTGGATCTATGGTGAGGAAGACAATGCCTCGTCACTCGGACTGACATTCTACAAAGTCGAGAACCCCTTCTCGGACAATGACTTCCGTCTCGACCGTTCGCCTATTTACAAGAGCAGTTGGTACAGCGCGGTTGATATGTGGCGGCAAGGCCGTGTTTACACAGACAACTGATCAGCGTTTCACAATTCGGATGGTGCTTGAAGTACCTTCTCCTGAAATTCTCATCAGATAAAGTCCCGATTTCAAACCTGCCAGATTGATGGAGCTTGAATTCACAACCGTTTGGCTGAGAACTGTTCGGCCCTGAACATCCATAACTTCAAGCATGCCATTTATCGGAGTACTGAAACGGATAACATCTTCAAACGGGTTCGGATATGCCCCCATGCTTGTTTGAGAAACCTCCTCTTCCACTCCTAGTGGTGGAGCCAGATAGAAGTAATAAGATGGTAGGAAAACCATTTGACACACTTCTGCTGAACAGCCATCGCCATTTTCAATGTGAAGACAGACCTCGTAAGCACCCACCTCAGAATAATGGTGCGTCAATTCCTCATCATGCGAAACGTGTCCATCACCAAAATGCCAAGTATAACTTGTTGGATTTCCTGTGGACAGATTCTCGAAATGAACTCCACCATTCTCAAAATCCACTATCCACATGAAATCAGCTTCGAAGTTCTCACATGGATCTGGAGTAGTTTCTACCGCAACCATGTGGCAGTATTGCGCGGTGCAGCCGTGACCATTTTCCACAGTAACACAAACTTCATAAAGACCGGCCTGAGTGTATTCATGGTTCGGGTTTTCGGCATCTGAAGTTGAACCATCGCCAAAATCCCATTCAATACCGGTTACAAAACCTGAATACATGCCATCAAATTCAATGAGCAATGGGTTATTCCAACCTTCAGAATAAGCGAACTCAACCCCGAATTCTGCACAAGGATTGAAGTCCTCGACACACACGCTTCTGCAGTACTCGCTTCGGCAATCATCATTGTTCTCAGTAACCAAACAAACCTGATAGACGCCTGGATGCGCGTATTCGTGATAAGGTTCAGCATCTGTGGATGTGCTTCCATCTCCAAAATGCCAGATGTGGTAGGTCGGGTTTCCCTGACTGATATTGTCGAACTGAATACCGAGACTGTCAATGTTCTCATTCCAAATGAAATCGGCCAAGAAATCGTTACAGACATCCGCGGTTTCCACTGCCACTTCGTAGCAAGATTCGCTTCGGCAACCTCCATCGCTTTCAATTACCACGCAAACCTGATAAATACCCGCATGGTCATAAACATGGCTTGGGTTTTCATCATTGGATGAATGACCATCACCGAAATGCCAAATAACATCATCATAATCTCCAACACTTAAGTTCTCAAACTCAATTCCGTTATCAACACTCATCGGATTGTAGCTGAACCATGCCTCAAATCCGTCACAACAATCATTGGCCGTTGGTGGTTCTGGGGCTGGATCTTCAACACAAACTTCTCTACAGTATTCACTTCGGCAACCGCCATCGGTCTCCATCACAAGACAAACTTGATACATTCCACCTTCGGCATATGCGTGATACGGTTCCATGTCGTTTGATGTCGACCCATCTCCAAAATGCCAGATGTAATCATCTGCTGGAAGCGGGCCAATGTTATCAAACTGAACTCCAAGGCTGTTACTTGGATTCACGCTCCAAAGAAAATCGGCAAGGAAATCATTGCAATCATCAGAATGCTCAACTGCCACTTCGTAGCATAATTCGCTGCGGCAGCCATCGTTACTCTCAATTACTACACACACTTGATAAATGCCAGCGGCAGCGTAGACATGATCGGGATTTTCCTGATTGGAAGTGGAACCGTCTCCAAAGTTCCAAACAATGAAATCATAACTGGCCGATGAAGTGTATTCAAACTCGATTCTGTTCTCGGTTTGAGTCGGGTAATACGTGAATGCAGCTTCAAATCCAGCACAGCAATCCTGTGCCTGAACATTGGAAACCGTGAAAAGAAAAACCAGAATTGTGAGAGGCAGGTATCGCATGGTTCGGTAGTTTATGATTGTCGTAATGCATGACGCAACGAACCGAAAAAGTTGCTTTGGCAAACAAAAAACGGGCTCCCTTTCGGAAGCCCGCCACGGAACTGATAGTCGAATTCTTTTAGTTCATGATAATCACGTGATTTTCAAGCACGGAATCAGAACTTTTCACCTCAACCGCCTTGCTGTAAGCAAGCACTTTGTCAATTGAACTTTGGCTTGGTGAGAACGATACATTCTCGAATTCTTCTGCCAAATAATTCATCATCTGCGATTGATACAACAGGTCACATGGCTCATGCTCGATCAGAGCAGCCAATTGAGATTCAAGATTTTCAGGGAGAGTAAATGTTTTGGGCATATTATCATGTTTGGTTACACGATTAATACGCTACCGAAATCAATTTATTGTATCAGCAGAAAAACTTTTTTCAGTTTCCGTTCCAAACGCCTTTTCCATGCTTCTCAAATAGACATACTTGTAACAGAAAGTGGCCAACATCAATCCAGTTACAATGTCGAATATGTGATGCTGATGAACCAATACCACTGAGGCTGCTATCAATAGAGCCCAACAAGCAATAGCAACACGAAACCACTTAATCTCTACCTGATGCGCCATTCCAAGGGCGGTCAGACAAGAAAATGTGACGTGTAAAGACGGATAAAGATTATGGGGTTTATCTACTTCATAAAGTGTTTGAAACAAGAAGTTAAAGCCAGAAACAAATTCAGGTCGATAATAACCCAACTGACCAGGAAATGCTACGAACACAAAAGTTGAAATGAGAATAGCAGTTAGAAAACCATAGGCCAAGCAGATGATTGACTGTCCACTTTTCATAATAAGTGGCAGCAAAAGAAAAACACCAACATATGAGAGATATACCACGATCATCCAAGGAACCAGCGGAATTCTCAATTCCCAATCCATGAACATTTCGTACCGGTGCACATTCTGAGATGCGAGTTGATTTGCAGTCAGATACATCACCAGAAAAATGGAGAGCACAATGGCTACCCATTTCCAGAATGTGAAAATGATTTCCCTATCGGGACGCTTGAAAACCGTTTCCTGACTATTCATTTGGGTGTCAAATTAAATCAACTGAATGAAAAAAAGCGCCCCGATCTCTCGAGACGCTTCATCGCAGTTCTGTTTTCAATCCGTTACGCTACCAATTTCACGTTATGATCTTCCATCAACTGGCGAAGATTAATCAGCGCGTAGCGCATTCTTCCTAACGCTGTGTTGATGCTCACTTCAGTTACCCATGCAATTTCCTTGAAAGGCATCCTTGCATAGACACGCATCAGTAATACTTCCTTCTGATCTTCTGGCAACATTGTAACCAGTTTTCTCAGGTCGGAATGAATCGTTTCCTGAATGTACTTCTCCTCACGGTTCAGATCATCACTCCCGATCACATCGAACATGTCGAACTCATCGGTTGCATGCTGCATGCGCATTTGCTTCTGTCTTCTGAAATGGTCTATGACCAGATTATGCGCAATTCGAAGCATCCACGGACGGAACTTTCCTTCCTCCATGTATTTACCGGATTTCAATGTATTTATGATCTTGAGCAGTGTCTCTTGAAAGAAGTCCTCAGCAAGATTGCGGTCTTTAAGTAGTAGTACGAGGTATGTGAACAACCTGTCTTTGTGACGGTTCACCAACTCCTCAAAACAGATCTCTTCTCCTTGAACATACAGGCGGATCAACTCCTGATCACTTAGGGCAGATAATCGCATAGCTTCACTCTTTAGGTTAGACTTAGGTTAAATCTTATTAGAGTAAAGTGCTTCCTATGCGCTGAGTTTTATCAGTTAATGCCTGCTGGGCGTCTAATACGTTAACGCGCCATTTTCTACTTATTGTGCAACAACAAAAATTTTTCTGTGCTGTTGCGCTAAACAAATATTAAAACTTTCATCCGAACGCGGATTGAGGTATGATAAATTTGCAACCCTTTTAACACTTTTTGCAACGATGTCCCGAACTGAAGCTCCGAATCCCAAGCACAACATTATCATAAAAGGGGCGCGGCTGCACAATTTGAAGAACATCGATCTTGTTCTGCCGCATAAGAAGTTGATCGTCATCACAGGACTTTCAGGTTCCGGGAAATCAACCTTGGCGTTCGATACACTTTATGCGGAAGGACAAAGACGCTACATCGAAAGTCTTTCTGCCTATGCGCGTCAGTTCTTAGGTAAAATCGATAAACCCGAAGTAGATAGCATTCTGGGCGTTTCACCAGCAATTGCCATCAATCAGCAGGTGAAATCGAGTAACCCGCGCTCAACGGTTGGGACGAACACAGAGATTTACGATTACCTGAAACTCCTTTACGCTCGAATTGGCCGCACCTTCTCCCCTGTCTCAGGAAAAGAAGTGAAACGGCATACTATTGATTCTATTACTGAAGCGATTCTGAAACTGAAGGACGGAACCAAAGTGATGATTTTCGCTCCGTTCGGAACAATGCCCGAAAAGGCGCTGGAAAAGCGCATCGACATACTTCAGCATCAAGGCTACACACGGGTTCAGCTGAATGGTGAAGTCGTTCGTTTGGACAAAATCCCAGATGGAATCATCAAAAAGGAATACAACGAACTTTCCGTGCTCATCGACCGCTTTGTGGCCGATGGTTCAAAAGAGAACACCCGTGTTGCGGAAGCCGTTAGAACAGCTTTGGCTGAAGGAAACAACCGCTGTTTCGTCATTTCTGAATTGGATGGAAAGTCGGATGAAACGCATTTCAGTACCGAATTTGAAGCGGATGGAATGAGGTTTGAAGAGCCATCTGTTCACTTTTTCAGTTTCAATAACCCGTACGGAGCATGCAAGCGATGCGAAGGTTTTGGTAACATAATCGGCATTGATGAAGACCTGGTGATGCCCGACCGTAGTAAAAGCATTTACGAAGATGGCGTGGTCTGCTGGCGTGGTGAAAGCATGAGCAAGTTCAAAGACCAGCTCATCCGTTCAGCCAGCAAGTTCGATTTCCCCATACATCGACCGATTTATGAGCTGACCGAAGCGCAGATTCAACTGCTTTGGGACGGTAACCGATACTTTGACGGGCTGCATGCGTTCTTCCGCATGCTGGAAGAGAACAGCTACAAGATTCAATACCGCGTGATGCTTTCGCGCTATCGCGGAAAGACCGATTGTCCTGAATGCAGAGGCACCAAACTGCGTAAGGATGCAAACTATGTGAAAATCGGTGGCAAGAGTTTGTCTGATCTAGTGTTGATGCCAATTACCGAACTAGCAGATTTCTTCGAGACGGTTGAACTCACCGAAACGGAACGCGAAATATCCAAGCGCATTCTGAAGGAAGTCACCACGCGGTTGGGTTTTATGAAGGATGTCGGATTGGGTTATCTCACGCTCAATCGCCAATCGAACACACTTTCGGGTGGTGAAAGCCAACGTATCAGTCTGGCAAGTTCGTTGGGAAGTTCATTGGTCGGTTCCATGTACATTCTGGATGAACCGAGTATCGGCCTTCATCCGAAAGACACAGAACGGCTCATTTCCATTCTACAACGCCTGCGCGACATTGGCAACACGGTAATTGTGGTGGAACACGATGAGGACATTATGCGCGCTGCTGATATGATCGTGGACATTGGTCCCGAAGCGGGAACGCACGGTGGCGAAGTGGTTTTTCAAGGCACATTGGATGACATGATGAAAGGTGCCGACACGCTTACCACGGGTTATCTCAGCGGCAAACTGGAAATCCCTGTTCCTGAGAAACGCAGAAAATCCAAGGGCAAACTGAACATCATTGGTGCGCGACAACACAACCTGAAGAATGTGAGTGTTTCGTTCCCGTTAGGATGCCTTACCGTTATTACAGGTGTCAGCGGTTCTGGAAAGAGTACGCTGATGAAAAGCATCCTCTACCCTTCTCTGAAAAAGCGGTTCGGTGGGTTTGCGGGTAAAACGGGTCAGTTCGAACGATTGGATGGCAACATCGATAAGATCGCGGATGTGGAGTTCGTGGATCAAGATCCGATCGGGCGTTCGTCTCGCTCCAATCCTGTTACCTATATAAAGGCGTATGACGAGATCCGTTCGCTGTTCTCCGACCAGAAAGCGGCACAACTGCGTGGTTACAAGCCCAAGCATTTCTCCTTTAACGTAGCTGGTGGTCGCTGCGAAGTG